>NZ_FOQY01000002.1 GCF_900113865.1 Streptosporangium canum
GACCTCCAGGGCATCCGCGAGCGGGTACGGCTCCGCAAGCCCCAGCGGGTCACGCTGCATTCGTGGAGCTTCGCCCAACTGGGCGGCTTCATCGCCTACAAGGCCCGACGGGCCGGGATCGCCGTTATCCATGTCGATCCGGCCTACACCAGCCGGCAATGCTCGGCCTGCGGGCATACCGATCGGGCCAACCGGCCGGAGCAGGCCGTCTTTTCCTGTACGTCGTGCGGTTTCGCTGAGCATGCCGACGTCAACGCAGCCCGTAACATCGCCGCGCGCGGTGTAGCGGGCTGGGCAGTGAGTCACGCTGCCTGACGCGGACCAGACCGTCGAAGCCATCGACGGCGAGGAACTGCAAGCTCGGTCGTTTACGGCCGAGAAGTTGACGGCATGGGTTTCCGTTGAAACTCGCCGGCCTTCCAGCGGGGGAGGCCGGTGTTACGGTTCGATCATGAGCAGCACCGCAACGCCCGAGCCCGGGGCTCGGGGCCGCACGCGCCGCGCCATCCTGAGCGCGGCCGCCTCAGTGCTCGCCCGTGACCGCACCGCGACGCTCACGGACATCGCCGAGGCCGCGGGCGTCGGCCGTGCGGTCCTGGACGATTGCTTCTCCGACCGCGAGGAGCTCGTCAGAGCGGTCGTCGAAGACTCCTTCGAGGCGGTCGACCGGTCGCTGAACGGTGCGGCGCTCGACCAGGGCCCACCGCTGGAGGCCATGCGCAGGCTCGTCGCCGCGCTGGTGGACGTCGGCGACCGGCTGCGATTCCTGCACGGCGATCCGCACATCCCGCCGGGGTTCCAGACGGACGGCGGGCCGGTCTCCACGGGCCGGCCGGTGATCGACCTCATCGAGCGGGGACAGGCCGAGGGGGTGTTCGACCCGGAGGTCGGTGCCGCCTGGATCGAGCACGTGATGTGGGCGCTGGTCTACACCGGATGCGAGGAGGCCGCCAGGGGGAGGCGGCCACGCCACGGCGTCGCCTCTGCCGTGTTCCGCACGCTGGAGAACGGCATCCGTCTCCGGCGGTCGCCCGCTCTCCAGACGTATTGACCACGAGCGTCGTCGGCGGTGAAGCCGCCGGGGACGGCCTGGCGTAGCGGGGGCGGTCCGACGATCAGCCGCCGGCGGCCAGTAGGACACTAGCAGGTCGTAGAGGTAGGTGGGGGCCGGCATGAGAAGCAGATCGCTACGTGAAGGCGACGACGGCATATCGCTCATCCTGGATGGGGCGCCCCCATAAAGCGGGATCGAGAAGTGGCTCGACATGCAAGGTCTTCACCAGCGGTCGCAGTGCCTGGGCAAGCCGCTCGGCCTCGACCCCGCCCATCCACGGCATCGCCTCGGATTCGACCTCGTAGGACTGGTCTTCAGCCGGTTCGGCACTCGCCCAGCGTCCCTCGATGAGGACCAAACGCCCGCCGGGACGCAGCAGGCCGATCCATCGGCGCAGCGCCTCCTGCGGGGCAGGCAAGGTCCACAACAGGTGACGGGAGAGGATCACGTCGAAGGACGTCCCCGCCTCCGCAGGCGGGTTACTCGCGTCGCCCACCAGCATCACGGCATCGAAGCCGGCCGCGGTGAGCTTGCGCCGGGCCTGCTCGATCATCAGCGGCGCCAGATCCACCCCGACCGGCCGGTGTCCCTGCTCGGCAAGCACCAACGACAACGAGCCGGTGCCGCACCCCAGGTCCAAGACGTCGGCAGGAAAGGAAGGCATCCACGCGTGCAAACGCTCTGCCCACGCGACCCTGACTTCGGGATCACGAAGGCCGTGATCGGCCTCCTCGTCGAAGGAAGCGGCGAAGGCATCCCAGAAGGACGCGATTGAAGCACTGGTTTCCGGCATCGACAGATCATGCCACCCGGCACCGACAAGAACGCGGGCTCTGCTGAAACGCCCCTGCGCTGGTTCAGAGAAGGTGCCCGAGGTCGATTCGCCGACCGAGCTGCACCAAATGATGGAGCGCTGGGACGAAGAGGACGAGCAGCGGCGGATCCGGTCGCGTCCTCGCACGAGCGGCGAGCTGTTCGCCGTCGAGCGTCCGCCGCTGCGGTCGTTGCCGGACGAGCCGTGGGCTCGGGCGCTCGTCATCTTTCGTTTCCGGGGCGAGTCGCGATGAGACTCCCCGTGCTCTGAGGGGTGCGGCGGCCGATGGTCATGCCGGCGTTTTGGGCGAGGTTGTCAGCAGGTGGACGGCCAGAAGGGTGATCCAAGCGAAACCGGCTGTGATCGCGATCCGCTGGAAGAGGCCCCCGAGGTCGACCAGGGCCTCGACTTGGGTGAATCCCATGCTGGCCAGCACGAACGCGCCGGCGAATATCAAGCCGGTGGCTGCTGAATAGATCGCCCAGCCGGACTTCCCCTTTCGGAGGAAATGTATGGCCGACACGATGCAGGCGATCGGCCATGCCAGGAAGGTGGGCATGGAGAACAGGTCGTGCAGGATGCCGTGGGTGCTGTGTCGGAGGATCGCGTCGGGGGTTCCGGGCGGGTAGCCGCTGACGGGGTCGGTGACAAAAAGCCCGGCGCCGAGGAGCCCGAGCGAGATGGCGCCGATGAGCACGGGCACCAGGGTCGCGCCGCCGAGGGGTCGCGGCGCCGACCGCAGGCCGACGGCGAAGGCCAGCGTCAACAGACCGGCGACGATGAAGTTGGCGGTTTGGATCCATCCGAAGCCGCCGAGTGCGAGGGAGCTGACCGGATGGCGCAGCGGGTTGTAGGCGGTGCGAGTTGCGCCCTGGATGAGGAACGTGACAACGAAGAGCGGACCGGCGACCGCGCCGCAGACGAGGAGTTTTCTCGTCGCCGCGGTCATCCGATCCGATGTCGGTGAGCCTTCAGGGGACGGGGAGCTGGGATACGAGAGGTCTCTCACGAATGTCAATTTAGGTTGACATCAAATTGCTGTCAACCCGCGTTGACATCTTGGAGGGGGGACGGGGCTTTGGGTCAGCCGTCGAGGAGCGCGGCGATGGCGGCGGCGCCGCCTTGATTCAGCCAGGTGGGGAAGTCGAGCAGGTCGGGGTGGCGGCTCCGCCCTGCCGGCCGGTGGCGCCGATGACAAGTATGGGCTTGCCGCCCTTGATCGCGGCGGTTGCGGACGAGAGTGAACGCTCCAGAGGGGAGGGGCTGGTGGCGCGGGCCCGGGCAGCCGGTGAAGTGCGGCCGGACGTCACCGCCCCGGACCTGTACGCGCTGGTCAACGCGGCAGCGTGGGCGGGCGAGCAGAGCTCGGTGCTCCAGGCTGAGCGACTGCTGGGCTTCGGGTTGACCGGTTTCCGGGCATCAACCGCAGGCGCGGATGATCACATGCCCGGCCGGCGGTGACGGCGAAGATCTCGGCGTCAGGACAGGCGGACATCGGTCCGCCCGTCGTGTCGATGATCACGGATGACGACGGATCCCGGCCCGTCCGCCGCGACGCAGTCCGGGCCATGCGCGTCGAGGCTGCGAAGGTCGGCTGGAAAGGCGGCGCCGCGCAGGAGACCGCGCGCGTCGAGGGCGAAGGTGATGCGGGTACCGCTTGCGGCGGGTGGAGCGAACCGCTGCACCGCGGCGATGGGTCGGAGGCCGGCGAGTTCCTGGCTGAAGCCCCGGCCGTCGCACCACATTTCGACGGTTGTCGTTTCGCACAGCGTCGCGATCGCCGCCAGGAGCCACCACTCGGAGCCGATCAGGGAGTCGTGGTAGCCGAGGGCCGGGGAGTCCGGCCAGGCATGGCGCTGGTCGATCGTCACCCTGAAGCTGAGATCGCCGAGGATTTCGATCACGGTGGACAGCGAGTGTTCTTCCGCGACCCGTGTCGCCGGGTGAAGCCCGTGCCGAGCCGCGGCGGACAGCAGCATGGCCGGCAGTCCCGGGTCGTCCAGTCCTCCACCGAAGTACATGCCGGGCCGCTTGCGGACGGCGGCGTCGAACTCGAGCACATCGATGTCGGCCGCGCTGTACTCACGCTTCGCCACGGGCCACACGCTACCTGTCCCACCTGGTCTACCGCCGCAAGATCTCCCGGCAGCCCGACAAGGGCGAGAGCCCGCACGCGATCCGCCGATTGACTCTGTGCTGACGGCAGCGGCGCCGGCCCTGCTGCCGGCGGATATGGTGGGCGTGCCGATCTCGTCCTACGGCAGGAGCTTGGTGAGCAGGGTGCGGAGCTCTTGGGCGCCGTCCGGGCCGAGGATGTCGTCGATGTCGCTCTCCATGCTCTCCAGGGCCTCGCGCACCGCGGGGATGCGGGCGCGGCCGAGGTCGGTGAGCCGCAGGGCATAGCGGCGCCGGTCGTGCGGGTCCTGGCCGCGGGACACGATGCCGGCCTTCGCCAGTTCCTCGATGAGTGAGGCGGTGGCCGGTTCGGTGAGGTGCAGGTATCGGGCCAGGTGCTCCTGCGGGCAGGGGCCGAGCCGGTCCAGGGCGGGCAGCAGGGCGAAGTGGCGGGTGCGCAGGCCGTACGCCGCGAGCCGGTGATCCCCGAGGCGGCGCAGCCGGTAGTGGGCCTGGGCGATCAGGTGCTCGACGCTGTGGATGGCCGGCTGCCCGTCGTCGGCGACGAGCCTGGTCAGCAGCGCGCCGAGGCGGCGCCGTTCGGGCGCGGTGAGCGCGCCGGTGAGCCGGGCGTCGCGGTCGGCGACGGCATGGCGCATGCCGTCCAGGGCGGTACGGCCCGCCTCGGTCAGCGACAGCACGTAGGTGCGGCGGTTGGCCGGGTTGCGGGTGCGGACGACATGGCCCGCCTCCTGGAGCCGGTCGAGCAGCCTGACCATGATCGTGCGGTTGACGCCGAGCCGGTGGGCGAGGTCCTGCTGTGAGGGGGCGTCCTCGTCGGCGAGGATGTCGAGCACCACGAACTCACGCGACTGCGGCCCGCCCTGCACGGCCTGGGCGGTGACGGCGGTGAACACGCGGCGCAGCAGGTGGCCGGTGGTCGCACGCAGCGGCCCGGACACGTCGTCGACGGCGTCGCTTGCCTGGTCGGGCACGAGCCTCACCTCCTGGGGTGATGCTAGCAGTCTGATGGTTCCGCCGATGACGGTTGCGATGCAATTAGTTGGGATGTTGACAGTTGTAAGAGTGTGAATCTAGAGTCCAGGCACGCCTCACCGAAGGACTCAACGATCATGCGTACCGTCGCCGTCATCGACTCCTACCTCGCCCACACCGAGACCGGAGAGGGGGAGACGCCGGTGGTGTTCCTGCACGGCAGCCCCACCTCGTCCCACATCTGGCGCAACGTCATCCCGCACGTCGCCGATCGCGCCAGGGTCCTGGCCCCGGACCTGATCGGGATGGGCGCCTCCGGAAAGCCCGACATCGGCTACCGCTTCGCCGACCACGCCCGCTACCTGGACGCGTGGTTCGAGGCCATGGGGCTGGAGGAAGCCGTCCTGGTCGGCCACGACTGGGGCGGCGCACTGGCCCTGGACCGCGCCGCCCGCCACCCCGGCCAGGTGCGCGGCGTCGCCCTCCTGGAGACGTTCCTGCGGCCGCAGACGTGGGCCGAACTGCCGCAGGAGGTGATCGACCATTCCCGGGCGTTGCGCACCCCCGGGCTCGGCGAGCGGCTGCTGCTGGAGGAGAACGCCGCCATCGAGTACGCCCTGCCCCACCCCTTCGCCGTCAAGACCGGCCTCAGCCCGCAGGACCACGACGTCTACCGCGCGCCCTACCCCGACCCGGCCTCACGCCGTCCGCTCCTGCAGTGGCCGCGCGAGATCCCCTACGACCGCGAACCGGCCGACGTGGCCGAACGCATGGACGCCTACGGCGTATGGCTCGCCACCAGCCCCGAGGTGCCCAAACTGCTCCTCACGGTCGAGGACGGCGTCGGCATCGCCTCCCCGCAGATCGTGGATTGGGCCCGCCGGAACATCGCCGCCCTCGAAGTGGAGGACATCGGACCCGCCGGCCATCAGGCCCCCGAGGACCAGCCGCACGCCATCGGCCGGGCCGTCGCCGGCTGGCTGGACCGGCACCGCCTCCTCGCGCCGGCCTCGTCCTCCCGGACCTGACCCCCGGCCCGCACGTACCTCACGTGCACGATCCCTTCGGTTCGCATGAACGAGGAGCCCTGACACACCCCGCCGACCGGCCGGGACGTGTCCGCTCCGCCCCTGACCGGCGTTCTCGGAACCTCTCGCGAAACTGTCTTCCCGAAATGCCGGCCGCGTCCGAACAGGTGGCCGCCGAATGAATCCCCCTGGAGTCAAGACCATGATCAAGCCGTTCCGCATCGACGTCCCCCAGGCCGACCTCGACGACCTGACCGACCGGCTCTCCCGCACCCGTTGGCCCAACGAGGTCGCCGACGCCGGGTGGGACTACGGCTTCCCGCTGGCGCGGCTCAAGGAACTGGCCGAGTACTGGCGCACCGGCTACGACTGGCGCGAGCACGAGGCCAAGCTCAACGAGCTTGCGCACTTCACCACCGAGATCGACGGTCAGAACATCCACTTCGTCCACGTCCGTTCGTCGAAACCGGACGCGCTCGCGCTGATCCTCACCCACGGCTGGCCCGGTTCGTTCCTGGAGTTCCTCGACGTGATCGAGCCGCTGTCGCGCGACTTCCACCTGGTGATCCCGTCCATCCCGGGTTTCGGCTTCTCCGGGCCGACCCACGAGCGCGGCTGGGATGTCGTCCGGGTCGCGCGGGCCTGGGCTGAGCTGATGCGCCGTCTGGGGTACGAGCGCTATGGCGCGCAGGGCGGCGACTTCGGCTCGGGCATCTCAACGGCGCTCGGCGCGGTGGCATCCGAGCAGGTCGTCGGGGTGCACGTCAACTACCTGCCGACCCGGCCGGTCCCGGACGCCGGCATCGAACTGTCCGAAACGGATGAAGCCCGGCTGGACAAGGTCAGGCAGCTGATGGCGAACCGTCCGCCGTACCAGGCTCTGCAGGCCACCACCCCGCAGACCATCGGCTACGCGCTGACCGACTCGCCGGTCGGCCAGCTGGCCTGGATCGCCGAGCGCTTCGCACAGTGGACCGACCCTCGCTCGCCGATCAGTGACGAGCGGATGCTCACCGACATCTCGCTGTACTGGCTGACCGCCACCGCGGCTTCCTCGGCGCGGCTGTCCCGCGAGGCTCCGCGGCGGACCGAGCCGTGCCCGGTACCGGTTGGCGTGGCGGTGTTCGCGCACGACATCACGCAGTCGGTGCGACCGCTGGCCGAGCGGCTGTACGACATCAGGCACTGGTCGGAGTTCGAGCGCGGCGGCCACTTCGCCGCAATGGAGGTGCCGGAGCTGCTCGCCGAGGACGTCCGGGACTTCTTCCTTACCCGCATCAAGGAGGACTACCGGGTCGCCGCCCGCTAGGTGTATCGACTCGCAGGGTTGTCGACACGGCTGACCGGGGGCCTCCGGGTGCGGTGGGGCAACGACTGTGTCCGCCCGTACGGCGGTGCCGCGCTAAGATCGCGTCCCGTGCTTCCAGATGGTTTCTGGCGGATTATCAGGATTGGATTAGTAGGCCTGGTCCTTGCGGCGGCGGTCGCGGGCTTGGTGCTCGGCGACGCCTGGCTCTGGGCGGCCGTCGAATGGTCGCCGCCGGTCTATGCGGGGTTCTACGCGCCCGGCGGGTTCGACGCCCCGACGGTTGTGGCGCTGCTCGTGGCCGCCCCGGTGAAGGCCGCGCTCCTGTGGCTGATCCTGCGTGCCCCCGCGCCGGGACCGCTGGACCGCCGGGCGAAGGCGCTGCGCCGGCTGCTGTATCTGGCGGTGGCGTACACCCTCGTGCTGTGGTATCCGGTCGCGCTGCTCCCCGACGCGGTCGACGCGGCATTTCAGCTCGCGCTGTGGACCGCGATCGACGTCCTCTACCTGCTCGTCATCCGCTGGCGGTCCCGCATGCTGCGCGCGGCGGCCGGAGCGATGTTCGCGGTCGAGCTGGCCGGGATGGCCAACGAACTGCTCGACGAACTCGACCTCCTGGAGCTTGGATCGGGCGGCATCGTCGGCCTGGGCTTGATGCTGGGCGGAGCGGCGGCGACCGTCATCACGGTCGTCGGGCAGTGGCGCGACGGCCGGTGGAGCCACGGCACGCTGGTCGCCGGGTGGTTGTCGGTGGGCGTCTACGCGCTGGTGATCCCGCTCAACATTCTCTTCGAAGGGATCTTCAACGGCAATTTGGTGATGCCGGTCATGATGGACGCGGTGGGGCTCGTCAGCACCGTGTGGATCGCGGCGACCGCCCGTGAACTGCCCACTGAGAATTGCCCGGCGGACCTTCCATCCGGGCGGCGGCGCATGATGCGCGTCGGGGTGGCGGCCGTGGCCGTACTGCCGATCATCTCGCAGATCCATCCGGAGCAGACCCCGCACCTCACCTACACCGGCTGGTCGATGGGCTGCTATGACCGGCCTGGTTTCGGCGACCTGAAACCCGCGGAACGCAATGCCGCGTTCCTGTGCCGGGCGCGGAGCGCGGAGGGCGGAGTCCCGCCCATGTTCCCGGAGGACCTGTCGGACCAGGCGGTCCTCGCGTACGGGAAGGCGTTGTGCCGGGCGAAGGACCGCGACGAGCAGGAGGCGATTCTGACGCGGGCCGGGAGTGCGCGGCCCGCCTGGGGCGCGGACCTGTGGGACCTCGTCTACGTCTGCCCGGAGATCATCGGCGCGACCCATCCCGAGCTGCTGCGGTCGACCACGGAGACGGAGGCGGCGAACACCGCCTACATCGCCGAGCAGAACGCGAAGTGCCGCGACCCGTGGCCCCGGACGAAGGGGGTCGTCCAGGCCACGGTCAGATACTTCCTGTTCGCCGACGGTGATCACGGCTATCTGGTCCACGACCCCGAGGACGAAGCGGTCGACGAGGCGGCGGAGCAGGCGATGGACAAGGTCTACGACGACAGCGCCCTCATCGGGGTGGCCGGCAGCGCGGTGCTCGTCGGGCACGTCGCGGACGTCGTCGATCTGTGCCTTACCGTGAAGGCATTCCGTAGCGCGCCGCCACCGCGGACGGCCGGGTGGGACCAGGTCAACGAGGTGCCGGTCGTCAGCCGTGGCGGCCGGCTCACCGTGCCGGAGATGGGCGAGGGAGACGTGGGCGCGGGTGCCCCGATGCCGAACCTGGCGATCGCGGGGAAGGGCCGCTACCGGCTCCGTGTCTACGTGCGGGTCGACGACGCAGGGGAGGAGCAGCACCTGGTGGTCGTGTTCCCGGGTGCGTCGAGGAAGAGGCTTGAGCTGAAGCCGTGAGCGGTGGCGGGGCGCGCACTCTCCTCCGTCGCCCTTCTACGGGCGGCCGGAGACAGCCATCAGGACAGGGCCTGCTCGGTCAGGTCGAGGGCCGCACCGCCCGGACGCACGGCGACCACCTGGACCCGTTTTCAGATCCAGCCCTCCTCCCAGGCGCGGTGCGCGGCGGCGTGGCGGGAGCCGGCGCCGAGCTTGGCCATGGCCGCCGACAGGTAGTTCCGCACTGTGCCGGGGGCGAGGTGGACCTGCGCCGCGATCTCGTTGATCGAGGCGCCGGTCCGAGACGCGCGCAGCACCTCCAGCTCCCGTTCGGACAGCGGGCAGTCGTCCTCCGACAGCGCTGAGGCGGCGATGTCCGGGTCCACGTAGCGCCGCCCGGCGGCGACGTCGCGGATGATCTCAGCCAGCCGGGTGGCGGGCGTGGTCTTGGGCACGAATCCGCTCACCCCCGCGGCCAGGGCACGGCGCAGCACGCCGGGCCGGGCGTGCCGGGTGACGAGGACGATCCGGGTGGGCAGCTCGGCGCGGATCGCCTGCGCGGCGCGCAGCCCGTCGGCGGGCGGCATCTCCAGGTCGAGCACGGCGATGTCCGGCCGCCGCTCGCGTGCCAGCCGTACCGCGTCGGTGGTGGTGGCCGCCTCGGCGACGACCTCCAGGTCATCCTCCAGCGCGAGCAGCGCCGCCAGGGCTCCTCTGATGAGGTCCTCGTCGTCGGCGATCAGCAACCGGATCACCGCGCGCCCGCCTCGGCCGGGTACGCGCGCGCATCGGCGGGCAGCGAGACCACCACCTCGAACCGGTCACCGTCGCACCGCCAGTCCAGCGTGCCGGCGACCCGCTCCAGCCGCTCGGCCAGGGAGCGCAGCCCGGTGCCGGTGCCCGTCCCCGCCCGGGACCGCTCGCCGTCGCCGTCGCCACCGGCTCCCAGTTGGGTACGGCCGGCCATGACACTTCCGTCATCGGCTCCCAGCCGGGTACGGCCGGCCACGACACCCTCGTCATCGGTTCCCAGCCGGGCATGACCGTCCTCGACGCCGTCGTTGCCGATCCGGAGCCGGGCACGACCGTCTTCGACGTCGTAGGCGATGTGCGCCCGGCGGGCTCGGCTGTGGCGCAGCACGTTGGTGGTGGCCTCGCGCATCACCAGGCCCAGGATGTGGCGGGCGGGCTCCGGCAGCGTGCCCGTCCCGGTGGCCCGGCCATGGTCCACGGCCGCGTCGATGCCGGCGGCGGCCAGCACCTTCGCGGCGTTGGCGATCTCGTCCTCCAGGGTCGTGCGCCGGTATCCCTGCACCACGGCCCGGGTGTCGCGGAGTGCGTCGGCCGCCAGCCGCCGCACCTCGCGCATCTCCGCGGCGGCCCGGACCGGGGCGGCCTCGGCGAGCCTCTCGGCCAGCTCGCTCTTGAGCGCGATCACCTGCAGGTGGTGTCCCTGGATGTCGTGCAGGTCGGCGGCGAACCGCAGCCGCTCGTCCTTGACCGCCAGCTCGGCGGCCAGGCGCCGCGCCTGGTCCAGCCGGTCGGCGACGTCCCAGGCCCACAGCATGCCCAGCGCCATCCAGGCGACGGAGGCGACCATGCCGGCCGGGAAGGCCCCCGCGAGGAGCCAGTCGGTGTCCCCTGAGGCGAGGGCCACGGACCCGCCGAGCGCCGCCGCGACGACCACCGCGCCGGCGATGAGGGTACGCCGGTGCGCCGGCCGCAGGAAAGTCGCCGTGATCGACACCATCACCGCCGGGGCCATCGCCCACAGCCCGTCATCGCGCAGGGCGAGCGGGACCGCGCCCAACACGGCCGCCGCCAGGCCCCCCGCCGCCAACCAGCCCACCGGCGGCCCGCCGGCCCGTTCACGCGCACCCGAGGCGCCGGCCCGGTCCCGGGCGTCGCCGGGTAAGCGCGGCAGCCGGCGGCCGAGCAGCACGACGACGGCCACGACCAGCACGGCCAGGGCCAGGCCGGTTACGCCCCTGACCCAGGACGCCACGTCCTCGTCCATGGCCCAGGGCCTGACGAGGAGCATCAGGGAGACCGTAGTGCTCCCGGCGAGGCTCCACCACGTGTAGCGGCGGAAACCGCTCAGTCCTGTCCCGCGCTCGCTCGACCCGTCACGCACGCGGCCATTGTCCCTTGCGTGACAGGGGGTATGGAGCGCCCCGATGACAAATGTCACGAGATTTCGTGACATGCCCATGCCGGGACGTGCCAGTTCGGCACTACTGACGGCTCCCGCTCTCCCGCAGTCTGGGTCTCGCACACCCCAACCCCCTATACCGGAGGAGTACGAGATGAGAGCGAGAGCCGCCCACGGCCACGGCTGGTGGCCCTTCTTCCGTCACTACCTGGAGATGATCGCGGCGATGTTCGTCGGCATGGCGGTGCTCGGCGCCGCGGTGCGTGCCGGCCTGGCGCTCGCGGGCCTGGAGTTCCCGGCGCGACCGGAGGTGGCCGCCCTGGAGATGGCCGTCGACATGTCCGCCGGGATGATCGTCTGGATGCGCTACCGGGGCCACGGCTGGGCCGCGACGCTGGAGATGGCCGGGTCCATGATCGTCCCGGCCCTCGCGCTGCTCCCGCTGCTGTGGACGGGCGTGATCACGGGCGGCGCGCTGCTCGTGCTGGAGCACGTCGTGATGCTCCCGCTCATGCTCCTGGTGATGCTCCGCCGCCGCGACGAGTACGGAGGTCCCGCCCGTGTCTGAGGTCCCGCCCGTGTCTGAGGCCATGCCGCTGTCTGAGGTCACGCCACGCCGCTCCCGCTGGACGGCCGTGCTGCGGCGATGGCCGGCCGTCCTGGCCGTCGGGTTGTTGGCGGCGAGGACGGCCGGAGGCTCCTCGGCGGGTGAGGTCACCTCGCTCGCCGAGGTCCTGATGCTGCTGCCCCTGCTCTACCTCGTGGTGGCCAAGATCCAGCGGCGGGAGGCGTCGTGGCCGGTGCTCCTGGTCTTCGTCGTCCTCTACCTGCTCCTGCGGGTGCTGGACGTGGTCGCCGTACCGGCCGTGTTGGCCGCCGTGGCGCTGGCCGTCATGGTGTGGGGCGCCGTCGCCGGTGACCTGCGCCGCTCGGGCGCGTTCCAGGCGCAGGCCCTGGGGATGATCGGGTTCGGGGCGCTGGCACTGGCCGCGCTGGTGGTGGAACCCGACCTGGGCCGCTATCTGGTGGCGGCGGGCTGGTTCCTGCACGGCCTCTGGGACTTCGTCCACCTCAGGAGGGACACGGTCGTGTCGCGCTCGTACGCGGAGTGGTGCGGCGTCTTCGACGTCCTCATCGCCGCACAGCTCGTGTTCCTCGCATGAGCGGCGCGCACGGGTCCGGACGTCGCCGGGGAAGGGCGGGGACCTGGCCGGAGGGGGCGCTCTGTTTGCAGAGGACCGTCTGCAGAGGTCTCTATGCAGAGAGTCCTCTGCATCTGTATCCTGGCGGGCATGATCGACGCTCCCGAGCCCGCGGCCGGATCCGGCAGGCCCATCCGTGTCATCGACGCCCGCGGCCTGCGCGGACTGGCGCACCCGCTCCGCCTGCGCCTGCTGGACCTGCTGAAGCTCGATGGTCCGGCGACCTCCGCGGGGCTTTCCGAGCGCCTGGGGGAGAAGACCGGCACCGTCAGCTGGCACCTGCGCCATCTCGCCGAGCACGGCTTCATCGAGGAGGAGATCGGCCGCGGCACCCGGCGTGAGCGCTGGTGGCGGGTGGCCAGGAGCAGGACGGTCCTCAACACCGCCGACTTCCGTGAGGATCCCGACATCCAAGGCGCGCTCTCGCTCTACCTGAACGAGCTGGTGCAGCGGAACTTCAGGCGGGTCGCCGAGTCCGTCGGCGAGGAATGGGACGACCGCTGGCGCGGCGCGCGGGCCGTCTCCGAATGGACCGAGATGCGGATGACGCCGGCCCAGCTCCACGCGCTGAACGAGGAACTGACGGCCGTCGTCGAGCGCCACGTCCCGGCCCCGGACGCCGAGCCCGACCCGGAGGCGCTCCCCGTCATCGTGCAGATCCAGTCGTTTCCCCGGAAGGAACGTGGCGGCGAGTGACCGGGGACACGCGCGGTGGCCTGCTGCGCCGTCACCGCGACTTCCGGCTGCTGTGGTGCGGTGAGGTCGCGGGCAAGTTCGGCGCCTCCGTCACCGGTGTGGCGATGCCGCTGATCGCCGTCTCCACCCTGCACGCCGGCACCTTCGAGGTCAGCCTCCTCTCCGCCGCGACCTGGCTGCCCTGGCTCCTCATCGCCCTGCCGGCCGGTGTCTGGGTGGACCGGCTGCGCCGCCGGCCGATCATGCTGGCCGCCGCGGCCGTCTCCCTCCTGCTGTTCGCCGGCGTCCCGGCCGCCGCCTGGGGCGGTCTTCTGAGCATCGGCCTGCTGCTGGCCGTCGCCCTGCTGGCGGGCACGGCGGCGGTGTTCTTCCAGACCGCCTACAGCGCCTATCTCCCCTCCATCCTGGAACCCGCCGATCAGCCCGAGGGCAACGCCAAGCTGCACGGAAGCGCCTCCGCCGCGCAGATCGCCGGGATCGGCTCCGGTGGTCTGATCGCGCAGCTGGCCGGAGCGGTGAACGGGATGTACGCCAACGCCGCGACGTTCCTGGTGTCGCTGCTGTGCCTGGCCGGCATCCGGCATCGCGAGCCGCGTCCCGCCGGGGCCGAACGCCCGCCCAGGGCGCTGGTCAAGGAGATCGGCGAGGGCCTGCGGCTGGTCGCCGGCGATCCGTGGTTCCGTACGCTGACGGCCTTCGGGGCCACCTCCAACGTCGCCCTGGTCGGTTACCAGTCGATCCTGGTGGTCTTCCTGGTCCGCGACGTCGGCCTGGCTCCCGGGGCCGTCGGCGGGCTGATCGCGGCCGCGAGCACCGGAGGCGTCGCGGGGGCCTTCGCCGCCCGCCGGGTCGCCGCGAGGATCGGCACCGCCCGCGCGACGCTGCTGTTCGAGCTGGGGCTGGCTCTCTTCGCCGTGCTCATCCCGCTCACCTTCGCCGGCGCGGGGCTGCTGCTGTACGTCGCGGGCGGTTTCTGCGTCTCCGCCGGCGTGGTGGCCGGCAACGTCATCAAGGCGAGCTTCCAGCAGAGCTACTGTCCGCCCGGGCTGCTCGGCCGGCTCACCGCGAGCACCGCGTTCCTCAACTACGGGACCATCCCGCTCGGCGCGCTGCTCGGCGGAGCGCTGGGCACCGCTCTGGGGGTCCGCCCGGCGATGTGGATCATGACGGCGGGCGTCCCGCTGGCCGCGCTGATCCTGTGGTTCTCGCCGATCCGCCGATGCCGTGACCTGCCGGCATCGCCGTCCCCGGGCGCGCGGCAGACCGGCGACGACGAACCGGCCGCCGGGCCGGTGACGTCTTCCCCGCTCCCATAAATTTCAGGTTTGACTTATATAAGTAGATGCTGAAAAACTGTCGTCCACGTGTTCGACAACCCGCGAACGGGCGGGAGGATCAGGAGGAAACGTGATCAAAATCGCGGTGGCCAGCGTCTTCGTCGAAGATCAGAGCAAGGCTCTCACCTTCTACACCGAGGTCCTGGGTTTCGAGAAGCGGCAGGACATCCCGCTCGGGGGCGCCCGGTGGCTGACGGTGGCCTCGCCCGCCGGGCCGGACGGTGTGGAGCTGCTCCTCGAACCCAACGGCAACCCGATCGCCAAGACCTATCAGCAGGGGCTCTTCGAGGCGGGTATCCCCGCCGCGACGTTCGCCGCCGACGACATCCATGCCGAGTACGCCCGGATGACACGCCTGGGCGTGGTGTTCACCGCCGAACCGGTGCAGGCCGGGTCGGTGACCAGCGCCGTGTTCGACGACACCTGCGGCAACCTCATCGGCCTGCACCAGGTGGGCTGATCGTTGCGGGGCTCGCTGGGGGTTTGTCGCGGCCGGACCGGGTAGCCGACCCGACGTCACCGCCGGATCTGAGCGCGAGTCCAAGGCGGGGCCGTCCCGGTGAGGGGCGGCCCTTTTCCCGTCCCGGCCGCCTCTCCCGCGCCGCCGGTCGCCTCACGCGCCGGCCATCTGCGGCGGCAGGGGGCGGCAGTGCAGCACGTCCAGCCGGGAGACGGCGCGGGTGAGCACCACGTACAGCCGGTTGAGGCCCCGTTCCCCGGCTCCGACGATCTCCGCCGGCTCGGCCACCACCACGTGGTCGTACTCCAGGCCCTTGGCCATCGTCGCGGGCACCACGGTCACCCGCGCGCCGCCGCCGGTCTCGCCGGCCTCGGCGATCGTGACGCCCGCGTTCCACAGAGCCGCCGCCAGCCTTTCCACGGCGGCGTCGGCGGCGACGACGGCGATCGAGCCGTCATGGCGCAGGGCGTCGCGCACCGCGGCGACGGTGGCCTGCGGCAGGTCGGACACCTCCTCGACGCGGAGCCGGCCGTCGGTCCGGAAGGAGCGCGTCGGCGGCACGTCCACCTCGAGCGCCCCGAGCAGGCGGTTGGCGAGCGCGACCACGTCCGAGGGCACGCGGAAACCCGTCGTCAACGCGATCACCTGGGCTTCCGGCTTGCCCAGATGCGCCAGCCGTTCCCGCCAGTCGCGAGCGGCCCACGGCGTCGTGCCCTGCGCCAGGTCGCCCAGCACGGTGATCGAGCCGTGCTCGCTCCTGCGGGCGACGGCCCGGCACTGCATCGCCGACAGGTCCTGGGCCTCGTCGATGATCACGTGACCGTAGCTCCGCGGGCGTTCCAGCAGGCCGGCGACCTCGTCGATGAGCACGGTGTCGGCCGCCGACCACCTGGCGCTCTTGAACGTCCGCGGTGGCCTGCCCCATGTGATCGCCGCCTGCTCCCGTGGCGTCAGCGTCCCGTCCGCGGCGCGTGCGAGCGCGGCGGGGTCGCCGAGCAGCTCCGCGACGACCTCGTGCGGTCGTACGGCGGGCCACACCGCGTCCAGGAACGGCGTGACGGCCCTGCCCATCTTGCGTGTCCAGGCGGCGCCGGCGGTCTGCCCGCGCGCCTCGGCCTGCCGTCGCAGCGCGGCCACGGTACGGGAGAGCACGCGCTCGCGTCCGACGGCGTAGGGCGGAGCCTCGCGCCGGGTGTCGTCCACGATGCGGCGGAGATCCTCCTGCGACACGCGCCAGCGATAGGAGCCGTCGGGGACGGTGAGCGGCTCGGCGGGCCTGCGCACCCGCCCGTAAAGGGCCCGGCGCAGCACGTCCGCCATGCGGGCGTCGTGCTTGACGGCCGCGGCGGCGTCGCCGTCCACCTGCTGGATCGGGGCGTGGGCCAGCAGCCGGTCCACGGTCGTCTGCTCGACGTCGACCTCGCCCAACGCCGGCAGCACCGCCGAGATGTAGCCGAGGAAGGCGTGGTTGGGGCCGAGGACCAGCACGCCCCCGCGTTCGAGCCGCTGCCGGTGGGCGTAGAGCAGGTAGGCGGCCCGGTGCAGGCCGACGGCGGTCTTGCCCGTCCCCGGGGCTCCCTGGACGCAGATCGACTCCTCCAGGCCGGCGCGGACCAGCTCGTCCTGCTCGGGTTGGATGGTGGCGACGATGTCCCGCATCGGGCCGACGCGGGGACGTTCGATCTCGGCGGTCACGATCCGGCTCGCGGCTCCCAGGTCCTCGCCGAGGTCGAGCCGTTCGTCCTCGAATCCGGTCAGCGTCCTGCCCGCCCAGCCGAAGCGCCGGCGTACGGCGACGCCCTGGGAGTCGCGGGCGCCGGCCCGGTAGAACGCCCGGGAGACGGGGGCGCGCCAGTCGATCACCATCGGCTGCTGTCCCACGTCGCCGGAGACGTGCCGGCGGCCGATGTAGTAGCGCTGGGCGCGGTGGTCGCCGGCCGAGGGGTCCGAGCCGAAGTCGAGGCGGCCGAAGAACGGCGGGCCGTCGGGCTCCTCGTCCAGCTCCTTGGCGAGGCTCTTGAGGTGCCGTCCGAGCCGCTCGGCGCTGTAGCGGTCGCCCGCCACCTGCTCGCCGATGACCACGTTCAGGCGGGCGCCGTCGAGCATCCTGCGCAGTGCCGTCTCGCAGCGTGCGAGGTAGGCCTTCTCGTCGTCCAGCAGGGTCATCCCACACCGCCAAGTCTTAACTCGGTTAATTTATTAACCAGGTTAACAGTCTTGTAGGATGAACGCGTGACAGGACTTCGGCACATCAAGCGGCAGCGGATCCACGAGGCGATCTCCACGGCGGCGATCACGCTGTTCCTGGAACGGGGCTTCGGCGCGGTGTCCGTCGCCGAGGTGGCGGCGGCCGCGGAGGTCTCCAAGCCGACCCTGTTCAAATACTTCGCCACCAAGGAGGACCTGGTCCTGCACCGGATCGCCGACCACCAGGGCGAGGCCGCGCGCGTCGTGCGGCGGCGCGGGCCGCAGGAGGGGCCGCTGGACGCGCTGGAGCGCCACTTCCTGGCCGGGCTGGAACGGCGTGACCCCGTCACCGGCCTCAACGACCACGCGGAGGTGCTCGCCTATCACCACATGGTCTTCTCCACCCCCACTCTGGCGGCCCGCCTGTTCCACTACATGGCCATGGACGAGGAGGCGCTCGCCGAGGCGCTCGCCGAGGGCGCCGACGACCTGACCGCGCCCCTCCTGGCCGGTGAGGTGCTCGCCGTGCAGCGCGTGCTGGCCCGCCGGAACTGGCGCAGGCTCGCCGCGGGGGAGACGGCCGCGCGGGTCCACCCCGAGGCCGTCCGTGCCGCCAGGCACGCCTTCGCCCTGGTACGGAACGGCCTGGGCGCGGCCTGGGCGCCCGGGGACATGGAGCCCCGTTAGAGCCCGGGAGCACGGAGCCCCGTTGGAGCCCGGAGCCCCGTTGGGGAACGTCGCCGTCCCGGGCGAAGACCCGCGGCCGCGGGTCGGGGAAGACGTCCCCAGGCGGGCGCCGGCCTATGCGTGGGCGCCCACGGTCACGGTGCCGACCGTCAGCCGGGGGACGCCTTCGAGGAACTCCCCGACCCGCTCAACCTGCTCGTCGAGCTCCTGGAGCCGAGCCGCGGCCAGAGGGGTGAACGGCTCCACCGTGATGTCGAGCCTGCGGCCGGAGCGGCGCAGGTGCCAGACTCCGGCCACCGTCCCGTCGACGAGCAGCACGGGGAAGTTCCCGGCCTGGCCGCCGGCCAGGGCGCGTTCGGCGGCCCGGCCGGGAAACAGCCGCTCGCGCGGATGGCAGCCGACGCTGTAGGCGTCGAAGTAGGGCAGCAGCCGCACTCCCCGGGGCGGCGTGGAGGGCATCGCGGTGTCTCCGGCGGCCAGCCACGCCGTATCGCCGTCGACCTCCACCCGCTGGAGCTCACCGGCCAGGGAGGCGAACAGCTCCGACGACCACCGCCGCGGCGCGCCCAGCCACTGCGCGAACTGGGCCGGCGTGGCAGGGCCGTAGGCGTGCAGGTAGTGCCGGACGACGCCGGCGAGGGCGTCGGCCTCGCCGGCGGGCCGGAAGCCGGGCAGCCACCGCTGCGGGCTGGTGTAGGTGGTCTTCCGGCCCCGGTTGGGCCCGAAACACAGCGCGCCCCGGTTCGCCGCCGTGGCCAGGGCCTGACGCCAGCGCGGCCACATGCCCTGGAACGCCGGCATGACCAGGTCCCCGGCCCAGGGGCCGGTGGCCGCGACGACCGCCTCGCTCAGCTCGTCGGCGGTCAGCTCGGCGTCCCGCAGCGCGACCGCGATCGCCGCCACGACCTCGTCGGTCTGCTCGGGCGTCATCCGCGCGTTCTTGGTGTGGCCGCCGGCGGAGGGGAGCGAGGACAGCGCGCCGGTCCACATGGGCAGGTCACCGGCGGGCAGCAGGTGCACGGTGCCGCGGGGCCCGAACGTCTTCACCAGGCTGCGCTCACTCCACAGGGCCTGCTGGACGTCCGTGCGGGTGAGGCCGGAGATCCGGAGCCCGATGGACAGCTCCGCGGCGGACAGCACCTGGGCGTGCGCGCCGCACATGACGGCGACGACGTCGGCCGGCCGGGCGTCCCGCACGGGGGCCGACAGCGCGTGCCGCTCCAGGCGCCTGGCGCTGACCTCGCTCCATGACAGGCGTGTCTCCTGGCGCGTGGGGATGCTCATCGGGCACAACTCCTTCGGTGGTCGCGCCCGGCCGCCGCACCGCCGGACGCGACGTCGGGTACGGCCGGCGGGACCGTGGTCCCTTCCGGGCCGCGATGCGGCGTCGTGTCCGACCCTAGAGCTCAGCTAGGACAGCTACTGTCCTAGACGGATGGCATCCTGGAAACCATGAGCGACACTCCGGCGCGGCTGCTGAGCCTTCTCTCCCTGCTCCAGACCCCGCGTGAATGGCCCGGCAGCGAGCTGGCCGAGCGGCTGCGGGTCAGCCCGCGCACCATCCGCCGTGACATCGACCGCCTGCGCGAGCTGGGCTACCCGGTACAGGCGAGCATGGGCGCGGTGGGCGGCTACCGCCTGGTCGCGGGCGCGGCCATGCCGCCGCTGCTGCTCGACGACGAGGAGGCGGTGGCCATCGCGGTCGGCCTGCGCACGGCCGCCGGGCATCCCGTGGACGGCATCGAGGAGGCCTCCGTACGGGCTCTGGCCAAGCTCGAACAGGTGCTGCCCTCCCGGTTGCGGCACCGGGTCGGCGCCCTGAACACCGCCACCGTCCCGCTGCCGTCCGGGGGCGGGCCGACCGTCGATCCCGAGGATCTGACCGTGCTGGCCGCGGCGATCGCCAACCGTGAGCGGCTGCGCTTCGGCTACCGGTCGGGGGAGGGGGCCGAGAGCAACCGGCTGGCCGAGCCGCACCGCCTCGTGGCGGCCGGACGCCGCTGGTATCTGGTCGCCTACGACAACGACCGCGACGACTGGCGGATCTTCCGTGTCGACCGCATCCGGCAGCCGCGGCCGACCGGCGCGCGGATCACCCCGCGCGAGCTGCCCGCCGACGACGCGGCCGCCTACGTCACCGGCAAGCTCAACAGCTTGACCCCCACCTACCGGGCGGTGGCGACCCTGCACGCGCCGGTCGAGGAGGTCGCGAGGCGCCTGGGCGGCTCTCCGGGCGATCTGGAGCCGATCGACGAGGGCAGCTGCCGGCTGCGCGGCCGTCCCGAGGCCCTGGAGTGGGCGGCGTTCCGGCTGGCCATGCTCGGTTGCGAGTTCGAGGTCCACGAGCCGCCGGAGCTCGTCGAATACCTGCGCGGGCTGGGCGCCCGGGTCACCCGCGCGGCGGACGGGCCCTCCCGGCGCCCCGCCGGGGACGACGGCCCGCGCGACGCGGACGGCCCGCTACCACGGTGAGGCCGAGCGTCCCGGTGTGGCGGGGGCGCCGGCCGGAGGCCCCGGATCGCCGTGGATCTCCGGTGCCGGCAGCCCGGGCACGCCACTGAGGGCGTCCTGGCGCGGCGTCAGCCCGCGAAGCCGTCCAGGGCGGCGGGAACCGCCTTCGCCATGGTGGGGCTGCCGGTGTGCCCCGAGTCGTCCACCACGACGAGCCGCGCGTCGGGCCAGGCCTGGGCCAGCTGCCAGGCGTTCTCCAGCGGGCTGCCCAGGTCGAAGCGGCCGTGGATGAGCACCCCGGGGATGCCCGCCAGTCTGTGCGCCTCGCGCAGCAGGACGCCCTCCTCCAGCCAGGCGGCGTTGGAGAAGTAGTGGCTGCAGATGCGGACGAGGGCCATCAGGGCGGCGGGGGGCCGGTCGCTGTAGGCGTTCGGCTTGCCGTTGACCTCCAGGGAGATCACCGCGTCCTCCCACGCCGTCCAGTCGTGAGCGGCCCGATCCCGCACGGCGGGATCGGGGTCGGACACGAGCCGCGCGTAGGCGGCCAGCAGGTCACCGTCGCGCTCGGCCTCGGGGACGCCCTCCCGGAAGCGCTGCCACTGCTCCCGCCCCAGGCGCTCTGCGCGCGAGTGGCGGGGCCCCGTGGCGGGGTCATGAGCGGGTGAACCAGGTGACCCGGGCGCCGTTGCTGAAAGTCTCGGTCTGGGTGGGTGAGAACAGGGTGGGACGGAACTCGCCGGAGAAGGCGGAGATGCCCGCGCCCGCCACCACCGGGTAGCTCTTGATGATCAATTCGTCGATCTCCGGCAGGAGGGCGGCGGCCAGCGTGCCACCGCCGGCCAGCCAGACGTCCATGCCCGTCTCCTCGGCCTTGAGCTTCCTGACCAGGTCGACCGGGTCGCCGGTGGCCTGCTCGACCGACGGGTCGGTGATCTCGCCGAGGGTGGTGGACACGACGTACTGGCGCATGTGGGCGTAGGGGCTGGTCACGTTGGCGGCCAGCGCGGGCTCGTAGGTGCCGCGGCCCATCACGACCGTGTCGAAGGACTTGTTGGGCTCCTCGACCGGCATGCCCGCGTGGGGGCGGACATGGGTGGGGACGGTCTCCGGGTAGCGCGCGTTTATCCACGCGATCATGTCGGCGGCGAGCGGGTAGAAGTCCCACTCGCCGCCGGGGCCGGCGATGTAGCCGTCGATGGAGACGCCGACGTAGTAGACAAGCTTTCGCATACCAAAAACTCCGTATGTAGTACTATGAGTGAAGTGATTTGACTGTAGTACTACAGATGGAGTGGTGTCAATGCGGAAGAACCCTGAAAGGCGTACGGCGCTGGTCGACGCGGCCATCGAGGTGCTGGCGCGGGAGGGCGCGCGGGGGCTGACCTTCCGTGCCGTCGACGTGGAGGCGGGGGTGCCTGCGGGCACCGCGTCCAACTACTTCGCCAGCCGCGACGACCTGTTCACCCAGGCGGGCGGCCGGATCTACGAGCGGCTGCAGCCCGACGCGCCGACGATGGCCAAGGCCGCCGACGGAGCGTACGACCGGGCCACGCTCACCGAGCTCATGTACGAGCTGGTGGGGCGGATCGCCGCGTTCCGCACCGGCTACCTGGCCCTGCTGGAACTGCGTCTGGAGGCGACCAGGCGGCCGGAGCTACGTGCCGTGCTGACCGAGCGGGTGCGCGCGGACATCGACGCCAACCTGAGCAACCACGGGGAGTCCCGCATGCCCGGCGACGCCACCTCGGTGCTGCTGCTCTACCTCGCGCTGAACTGGCTGATCGTGGAGCAGCTCACGCTGCCGGAGATCTTCACCGAGCGGGAGGTCCGCGACCTGGTGGCGGCGGCCGTGGAGCGGGCTCTCCCGGCTACGCCCTGCCCGCCGGCGCCTGCGGGGGTTCCCGCTCCAGGACCGGGTCGGTGACCCCGGGCGGGCTGACGCGCAGCTCCGCATCCCAGTGGGCCCGCCGGACGCCCGCCTGGTAGGCGCTTTCGAGGAAGTCCAGCACGGTGGCGACGGGGTCGTCGTGGGCGCGCGCGTCGTCGTAGCGCAGGACGGCCAGGTGGCTGCCCCGCTGTGGCAGCCAGGCGGCCTGGGCGGGACGGAGCGGCTCCTCGGCCAGGCCCGCCGGTTCGGGCGCGGTGTAGGAGTAGAACGCCGGCCAGGGCATCGCGTCGTCACCGAACCAGAACCCGCTGCTGATGACCTCCCGGGAGTAGGCCTCCCTGGTGACGGGGTCGGCCTGGGGCTCCGGGCCGGCCGAGCGGCCGGAGAAGCGGGTGACGGCGATGTCGAAGGTGTGCCAGAAATGGTGCACCGGGCTGATCTTTCCGCAGAACTCCGCGGAGAAGCGCTCCAGCACCAGGTTGACCTGGGACAGAATCTGCCAGTACCGGGTGACCAGCGCCGGATCGTAGTCGGCGTGCCCGGTGTCGCGGGCGAACGGCGTGCCGTCGGTGAGCCCGAAAGGCACGGCCTCGATCTCGACCTCGACGCCCAGGTCCTCCAGGGCTTCGAACAGGTTCCGATGGAAGGAGGCGACTGACTGGCCGATCAGGCTGAAGCTCACGCCGTGCCCGTCCAGCCGGTTGACGATCAGCCGGTGGCCGACGAAGTCGAAGTCGACGGTGAAGACCGGCATGCCGCCGAAGCCCCCTGACGGGCGGGTGGTGATGCCCCGCCCGGTCAGATGGAAGGGGACGTTCCACCAGTGGTTGCGGCGGGCGCTGGCGGCGAGCCGTACTTTGCCGACGATCTGCGTGAACCGGTGCACGGTCTCCTTCGTGCCGATCCAGTCCTCCAGTGGCATCGCGGGAAACCACTCCATCGCCGCCCCCTCACTTCTCCGCTCGGCGTTCACCGCCTCCGGCGCACTCCCGACGGGAGTGCAGGTGCGCATGCCTCCATATTTCTCCGCTAAAAGTAGTCATATCATGACTCAAAGTGATCAATCGCTCCGGCTCCCCCGCTGATCTGCGCTTACTCCATGCCAAAGGAGGGAACGGAGACCATGACCGGACGGCCCGGGCCGGCCGGTCCCTGGGATGGGTGACGCCGAGGACTGTCGCCCACCGGCATCGCCGTAGCCGGCACACCGGCCCGCCGTTCTCGCCTCCCACGCCGCCCGGCGCGCCCAGCTTCGCCGAGAGGAGACCGGGATGTCTCTGCCCGGAGGCCTGCAGACCGTCGTCGTGACCGGACAGTATCTGACCCCCGACGGCGAGCCCCGCCGGGGCAGCGTGCTCATCGAGCCGGAGCCCGACGCCCTCACCAGCGCCGAGCACGGCCTCATCGTCCTCGGCGGGATCGAGGCGCGGCTCGACGACTCCGGCCGCTTCAGCCTCGAACTGCTGGCCACGGACGCCGCCGGTGTCACCCCCTCCAGCTGGGCCTATCGCGTCACCGAGCGGTGGCCCGACGCCCCCGGCCGCAGTTACCTCCTGGAACTCCCCGCCGCCGAACCGGCCGTCTCCCTGCCCGGGGCCGCCCTCGCCGGCAGGACGCGCGCCGCCGGCGACGACCCTCCCGGAGACCGTCCGGCGGGTGCGGACGGCTCCCGGAGGCACGCGGCCGGCGCGGTGGACTCCCTCGTCTACGACGCCCGCGAGCACGGCCTCACCGGTGACGGTGTCACGAACGACCAGCCGGCCCTGGCGGAGCTGGTCGACATGGCGGGCGCGGCCTGCGCCGCCGACGGCCGGCCGCGCGTCATCCACTGCCCGCCCGGCGTCTACTCCATCCGTGACTCCGGCACCGTGTGGCGGAGCGGGCTGTCCCTCATCGGCGCGGGTCCGGGCGCGACCCGGTTCGTCCTGTCGAACTCCGGAAATCCCGCCGACCCGACACCGCTGGCCTTCTTCACCGCCATCCAGCACGGCGCCGGCCCCGACAACCATCTCGCCGACTGCACCTTCGCCGACTTCGAGATCGACGGCTCCGGCGTGGCGCTCGCGGAGTACGACGTGCTCGCCAAGGGGCTGGGCATGCAGTACGTGCTCCGGGGGCGGTTCCGCAACCTGTACATCCATCACACCGCCGCCTCGGGCTTCGGCTGCGACTTCCTGCAGGACACGGTGGTGGAGAGCATCGTCGCCATCGGCTGCGGACGGCTGGACAGCGGCAAGCAGTTGGGCGGGGCCGGTCTCGGCATCGGGATCGGCGGCTGGGGCGCGGTCGAACGGCTCACCATCACCGGCTGCACCGCCGTCGGCAACGGGACCAACGGCGTCTTCCTGGAACTCCAGGACCGGGACTGGACCCCGCCCCGCGGCATCCGCATCACCAACTGCCACGCCGAGGGCAACAGGTACGGCATCTCCGACTGGGGCGCCGACGGGCTGATCGTCGCCGCCTGCACCATGATCGGCAACCAGGTGGCCGGTTACGACGTCTCCGGCCTGGGCAGCACCTCCGTCGCCGGGCGGGGAGGCATCGTCGTCGGCTGCGTCGTCGACGGCAACGTCCGCGACGGCATCAGCATCGGCAACACACCCGGCCGCTACACCGTCGAGGGCAACCGCATCAGCCGTAACGGCCGCCACGGCTACCGGCAGCACAACCTGCCCGGCGGTCCCGCGCACGCCTCCACCGAGATGGTCCTCGACGGCAACGACATCTGGGGCAACGCCCTCGACGGCATCCGGGTCGACGGCACCCTCGTCGACGCCGCCCTGCTCGACAACCGGATCCGCGACAACGGGGGCCGGGCGGCACCCGCGGCGTCCGGCGGGGGCGCCGGCGTCACCTACACCGCCACGTCCCTGACCGACGCCGCGGCCGCCTGGCCGGCCGACGGGCACCGCGGCAAGTTGCTCACCGTCGGCGCCCGCACGGCGGTCGTCGCCGCGAACACCGCCACCGAACTCGTCCTCGCCCCCTTCCGCCCCGGCGTGACGACGGCCTGGAGCGGCGATCCCCCCGCGCCGGGCACCCCGTACAGCCTGCCGGGCACTCCCGCGATCCGGGCCGGCATCAGCCTGAACGCGCCGGTCCTCAGCCCCACGATCCGCGGCAACCGCGTCTGGGACAACCAGGATCCCAAGACGCAGACCCACGGGCTGTGGATCACCACCGACGGCAGTTGCGTGGCGGGCGCGGTGGAGGACAACGACCTGGCGGGCAACGCCGTCGCCGCGGCCCGTTTCGACACCGCCCCCTCCGGCGGCCGCTGGGAACGCGACCACGGTCTCGACGGCCACCCCTGACCGTCGCCCGCGACGATCGTCCGGTGCAGACCCAGCCGCGCCGTCGCGGGAGGCGCCGGCGACCCGCGGGTCAGGACAGCGGCCGGCCGTGGGAGCGCGCGGGCAGCCGGACCGTCCACGACATCCTGTCCGCCGTGTCCGAGGACGAGCAGACCAGGATGGGGCACGTGCCGTCCTGGAGGACGGGGTCGAGCGTCGAGCCGTTCAGGGCTGTCCCGTCGCCCCCGGCACCGACCAGCAGCAGGTCGGCGTGCCTGGCGTGGTGGGTGATCACCCGGGCGGGGTCGCCGTAGGCGACGACCGTGCGCGCCCTCGCGGCGGGCCCGCCCCGGAGGGTGGCGGCGATGAGCGCCTCCGTCTCCCTCTCGCTCGCGCTGAGGCGCTCCCGCTCGCCGGCGGGACCCTCGGGCCCGTCCCGCAGGACGTGGACGACCACCAGCTGCGCGTCCGTTCTGTCCGCCTCGGCCGCGCCGCGGCGGAGTGCGGCGATGGAACACGGTGAGCCGTCGAGGGCGACGACGACGTGGCGTGACGCGGGGAGAGACATCTCGGTCGGGCTCCGTTTCTCGGACGTTCCTTGAGCGAAGGGGGTGCGCAGACACTCTGACGGCCTCGGGCGGACTCTCCCAGAGGCGCACGACCCCTATTCGGCCAGCCCTTGGTCCCTATCGGGGTACGGCTATGCATAACGCTTAACAAGCGCAAGCCGTACAGGGGTGGGACAGAGGGGATCCGGGACCCGCCCGGCGGACTTTTCGGCGGCCGGAAGCCGTGCCGGCCGGCACGGTGAACCTACCGGCGGACACGTCCGCACCGCCGTACGGTGTCGTGCGGGCGGGCGGGGGAAGAATAGAAGGTACCGGCCGGCAAGCGGTGAGGCCGAAGGTCCCGGATGGCCACGTCCAAAGACCCTGGCGACGCCGGGCGCGCGGGCCGGAGCGTGAGAGTGTGCATATCGGTGGCAGGAGGGGGCCCGATGCGTACCCATGCCCATTGGGCGATGCGCTGCCTGCGTCTTCACCGCTTCGACGGCAATCCGCTGCGCAGGTGCTCGGACCGGATCGACACGGTGATCGTGCTGGTGAGCTTGATGATCTTCATGGCCTTCCTGTGGCCGGCGGCCGGACTCGGACGGCAGGTCTACGCGAAGGGCCTCCAGGCCGAGCTCGCCGGTCCCGGTCACCGGCAGGCGGTCGTCGCCGTGGTCGTGGACCCGGCGCACGGCCTGGGATGGCGGCCGCGGACGGTGCGGTGGACCGCTCCGGAGGGGAGCCCGCGGACGGGCCAGGTGGTGCTCCCGCCGAGCACGCCCGCCGGTTCCCGCACCCAGGTCTGGATCGACGGGAGCGGCAGGCTCACGGCGCCCCCGCAGCGTCACATGAAGACGGTCGCCGACAGCGCCGTCGCCGCGATCGCGGTGGCCGGTGGGGCCGGAACGGTCCTGCTGCTCTGCCTCGCCGGTGCGCGGGGGCTGCTGAACCGGCGCCGTGACGCCGAGTGGGAGCGGGCCTGGGCCCTCGCCGACCAGCGGTGGCGCCGGCCACGGCAGGCCTGAGCGCGGGGCCCTCCCGGGAGGGCGGCGGCGACTGCCGCGTGGATGACAACGTCGGAAGGAGAGCACGATGAAGGCGTCGGTAGGAGACAAGCTGGTCGTCGAGGGCACCCGGCACGGCGAGGTCCGGCGGGTCGGCGTGATCCTGGAACTGCGCCACCCGGACGGCTCCCCGCCCTACGTGGTGCGGTGGACGGGCGCCGATCATGAGAGCCTCGTGTTCCCCGGTCCCGACGCGCACGTGATGACCGGCGGGAACACGTTGGACGAGGAGCGGAACCGGGCGCCGATCACGACGCCGTGACCGGCGAGGTCCGGGCTACCTGACGAGCACGGCGGCGCCTTCGAAGCGATCGGCGGCCAGGTCGTCCAGCGCCCGGTCCGCCGCGTCGAAGGGGTAGGCGACGGTCGCGACACGCGGGGGATACGCCGTGGCGAGCTCCAGGTACCCCCGGCCGTCGGCGCGGGTGTTGGCGGTGACGCTGCGCAGCGTCCGCTCCTGGAACAGGTGGCGCCGGTAGTCCAGCGCCGGGATGTCACTGAGGTGGATGCCCGCCACGGCGAGGGTGCCGCCCCGGTCCAGTGCGGCCAGCGCGACGGGCACCAGCTCGCCGGCCGGTGCGAACAGGATCGCGGCGTCCAGCGGTTCGGGCGGGGAGTCGGCCGCGCCGCCGGCGGAGGCCGCTCCCAGGGTCATGGCCAGCTCACGCGCTCCGGCCGACCGGGTGAGGACATGCACGGTCGCGCCCTGGGCGATGGCGATCTGGGCGGTCAGGTGGGCCGAGGCGCCGAAGCCGTAGATGCCCAGCCGGCCGCCGGCGGGCAGGTCGCAGCGGAGCAGGGCGCGGTATCCGATGATCCCGGCGCACAGCAGGGGAGCGAGCTTCTCGGCCGGCGCGTCCTCGGGGAGCGGGTAGACGTAGTCCTCGGGGGCGGTGAGATATCCGGCGTAGCCGCCGTCGGCGTCCCAGCCGGTGTAGGTGGAGGCGGGGCAGAGGTTCTCCATGCCCCGGCGGCAGTAGCGGCAGCGACCGCACGTCGAGCGGAGCCAGGCCACACCCACCCGGGTGCCGGGTGCGAACCGTACCGTGTCCGGGCCGGCCGCCGCCACGCGGCCGACGACCTCGTGGCCGGGCACGGTCCTGGGACGGCGCGGGGGCAGGTCGCCCTCGGCGAGATGGAGGTCGGTGCGGCACACCGCGCACGCCTCGACCTCGACGAGCACCTCGCCGGGCCCCGGCGCGGGGACCGGGAGCCGGGCCCGTTCCAGGGGATGTGAGGTGATCGGGCCGGGCCGGGCGACCACCCAGGCGTCCATCTCGCGCGTCCCGGTGGCCGCGGGGCCTGCCGGATGCGGCGGCCGGTGATCGCCTGTCCTGCCGGATCCTCCCATACCCGCATTCCATCACGATGGCGGCCCCGGGAGCCGCAGACCCCCGGAGACCGGCCGGCACGGTGGCGGCCCCGGGAGCCGGAGAGGGGGAAGGAGAGGAGCCCGCCGTCGTGCCGTTCCGCGCAGATGTACGGGCCGGGGCGGACGATCGCGAGGAGATCGTGGGCGTCAGCGCCGCGAGCCCACCGGACGCGGGTGGGCGATCGGATTACCGCCGGATGCGACGGCCGGAGACCTGTTCGGTCCGTACGGTGATGAAATGCCCCTGGTCGCCGGGTGCCCATGTCGTCAGCGGCAGCGCCGACAGCCGGGCGATCTCCGAAGGGTCGCACACGGCTCGCGCGCGGCCCACGGCGGTCACCGACCAGCCGGTGTGCGCCTGCGGGTCGAAGTCGTCGGCCTCGAAGGCCACCACGGCGTCACGGGTGGCGGCGGCGAGTTTGGAGCCCGCACCGGTGTGGATGACGATGTCCTCCCCGTCGATGCAGAAGCCGACCGGCTGCACCGCGGGAAGGGCCCGGTCGGTGAAGACGATCCGTCCGATCGGCGTCGAGGCCAGCAGATCGATGCACTCCTGCCTGGAGAGCACGTGCAGTCCGGCCGAATCACGGTTCATACCCTCCAGGCTGGCCGGGCGACCCGCCTGCGGGCAGGGCCGAAGGTCCCCTCATTCCGGGCGATCGGCCTTCGGCCGCGCGAGGTTGCCGGCGGCCCGCGGTCACCGCCGCGCGCCGTCCCGGCCGGCGGCTCGTGCCGTACCGGGCGGCCTCGCGGAACGGCTTCCCCGCCGCGTCCCCGCGGTCCGCGCCACCCGGTTGACCGGCAGGCGGAACCGGTAGGGTCACAGCTGGTGGCGCGTGCTCGCGCCGCATCCGGTCTCCGGCGGGCTCAGCCGCGTCGGCGGTCCTCTCGGTGAGCGGAGGGAGAGCCAGGTTGGTGTATCGCCATGCGACCGTCCGGGGAGACTACGAAGACCTCGCGAGCGGGGCGGTGCTTCACTCGGCGCCCGGATTCCCCGCCTTCCCGGTACGGCTGGCCTCCGAGGCGTTCCAGCGTGCCCTGGCCCTGCGCGGCGGCGATGGACCGGCGACGGTATGGGATCCGTGCTGCGGCAGCGGATACCTGCTGACCGTGATCGGGCTTCTCCATCGTGACCGGATCCAGGCGCTGCTGGCCTCGGATGTCTCCGACGACGCCCTGCGCATCGCGCGCGCCAACCTCGACCTGCTCGGCCAGGCCGGTCTGTCGGCGCGGGCGGGCGTCCTGCGGGAGAGGGCCGAGCGGTTCGCCAAGCCCTCCTACGCCGCCGCCGCCGAGGCGGCCGGGCGGATCGGCCGGATGCTCGCCGCCGGGGGAGGGGACGTCCCGCACGACGTGCGCCGCGCGGACGTCTTCGACCGGGGCGAGCTGCTGGAGGCCGCCGCCGGGTACGCGCCCGACATCGTCATCACCGACGTGCCCTACGGCGAGCAGACCGCGTGGCAGGGGAGTGGCGGCGACACCGGCGTGCCGGGCATGCTGGCGGCGCTGGCTCCGGTGCTCACCGAGCGGGCGGTGGTCGTCGTGACCGCGCGCGGGCGGAAGGTCCCGCTCGGCGGGCGCATCCGTGCCAGCGAGTCCTTCAAGGTGGGCACCCGGGCGGTCGCGCTCCTCACCGCCGATCAACTCGGCGATCACCTCACGGACTGACCGGACAAGTGACGAGCCGCGCGGCGACGCGCGGCGTTTCCGGCTCTCGCCGCGTCCGCCGGGGGATCGAACCCGCCACAGCACAAGACGAGACGGATCGTCTTGACGAGACGGTTGCGAACGGGCATAGTTGGCATCGCTTGCCGAGACGACTCGTCTCGGCAAGCGGCGGAGGGGCCCCGCGCTCCGGTCCGCCGCCCGTTCAGGCCGGCCACGCCGGCAGTGAGGAGGACGCCTGTGCGCACCGCCCATCCGTCACCCGGCACCCAGCTCGTCCTGTCCGACGTGACCAGGAGATATGACGACCACATCGTCCTCGACCGGGTCTTCCTCACCGTCAAGCCCGGGGAGAGGGTCGGTGTGATCGGCGACAACGGCTCCGGCAAGTCCACGCTGCTGCGCCTCATCGCCGGCCGCGAGCAACCCGACAACGGAGCCGTCACCGTCATGGCGCCCGGTGGCATCGGATACCTCGCCCAGACCCTCGACCTTCCCGGCGACGCCACCGTGGGCGATGCCATCGATCTGGCACTCGCCGACCTGCGGGACCTGGAGGTCCGGATGCGCCGGGCCGAGACCGGGCTGGGGGAGGCGACACCGGCCGGACTGGCCGCCTACGGCGAGCTGGTGGCGCGGTTCGAGGCGCGCGGCGGCTATGAGGCCGACACGCGGGTCGAGATCGCGCTGCACGGGCTCGGCCAGCCCGGCCTGGACCGGGATCGCCCGATCGGCACGCTGTCGGGCGGGCAGCGGTCACGGCTCGCGCTCGCCGCGACCCTGGCCGCGGCGCCCGAGCTGCTGCTGCTGGACGAGCCCACCAACGACCTCGACGACGAGGCCGTGGCCTGGCTGGAGGACCACCTGCGCGGCTACCGGGGCACCGTGGTCGCGGTCACCCACGACCGGGTCTTCCTCGACCGGGTCACCTCGGCCATCCTGGAGGTCGACCATGACTCGCGCACCGTCCGCCGCTACGGGAACGGCTACGGCGGGTTCCTCGCGGCGAAGGCGGCCGCCAGGGCGCGCTGGGCGTACGAGCACGAGGCCTGGCGGGCCGACCTGGCCCGCCAGGCGGCGCTGGCCGAGTCCAACATCGGGAGGCTGGCCGCCATCCCGCGGAAGGCTCCGGCCGCCTTCAGCGGCGCCGGCGCGTTCCGCGCGAGGTCGCGGACGCACGGGGCGATGAGCAGGATCCGCAACGCCCGCGAACGCCTGCGGCGGCTCACCGGCGACCCGGTCCCCCCGCCGCCCCGGCCCCTGCGCTTCACCGCCCGCCCCGCCACGGGCGAGGCCGTCCCCGCCGGTCCGCTCGCGGAGCTGACCGGCGTACGGGTGGACGGCCGCCTGCACGTGGAGTCGTTGCGGATCCAGCCGGGCGAGCGGCTGCTCGTCACCGGGCCCAACGGAGCGGGCAAGAGCACGCTCATGCAGGTCCTGGCCGGGGAGCTCACACCCGGTGCCGGCTCGCTCCGCCGCCCCGCGCGCGTCGGCCACCTGCGCCAGCGGGACCTCGCCGGGTACGGCGGGCGCACGGTGCTGGGGGCCTTCGCGGCAGGGCGTCCGGGGAGCCCGGAGCGGCACGCCGAGGAGCTGCTGGCGCTGGGGCTCTTCCGCGCGGCCGACCTCGGCAGGCCGGTCGGGGCGCTCTCCGTGGGCCAGCGCCGCAGGATCGAACTGGCCCGGCTGGTGAGCGATCCAGCCGACCTGCTGCTGCTGGACGAGCCGACCAACCACCTGTCGCCGGCGCTGGTGGAGGACCTGGAGCAGGCGCTGAGTCACTACGAGGGCGCGCTCGTCATCGTCACGCACGACCGGCGCATGCGGGCCGCGTTCACAGGCTCACGGCTGGAGCTGCGGAACGGCACAATGGCCGGGGCGCGGGCCGCGTAGCCGGAGGGCGGCCACAGCCGGAGACCGGCCCGTCCTCCTGGCAGGGGCGGTCCGGGAGGGATGCGGCCTTCGGAGAGGGATGGTCCGGGAGGGATATGGCCTCCTGGCAGGGATGGTCGGGGAAAGGTACGGCCTCAGCGCACGGGCCGGCCGATGCCGAGGAGGTTCCCCTCGCCGACGCGGAACCTCGCCTGCTTGCCGTACCGCCAGGTCAGCCCTGTTTGACGGCTCTTCCCGGAGGGAATCTTGACCGCACGATCGGGGGGATCATGTCGAAGACCGTTGCAGGGATGAAGACCGTTTCGGTGAGGACGTCACGACGGTGGGCCGGCACGGGGGCGCTGGCGCTCGGTGCGATGCTGGCGACGACCGGGTGCGGAGGCGGCGCCCAGCCGCCGCCCGCGGCGGCACCGGCGGCCGTCGCGCCGGTGGCGGCCACCACCGGCCCGCAGACCACGCGGGCGCCGGGTGAGCCGGAGGACAGCGGGAGCCCGGCCGCTCCGGGCGGCACCGTCGGTACGGAGGACCTGCGGCGGGCGGGCGAGGCGGCGCTGAAGGCGGTGCCGGACTCCAAGCTGATCTCGATCGAGTCGGAGGAGAACGGCCGGCTCTGGGAGGTGCAGGTGGTCGCCGCCGACGGCACCGAGCACAAGCTGGACGTCGAGGCAGGGACCGGCAAGGTCATCGGGAAGCCGCGCGTGGAGGCCGAGGACGCGGGCGACAAGGCCAAGCACAGGAGGCGGGTCGAGGAGGCGAAGATCGGCTACCTCCAGGCCGCCGAGAAGATCGAGGCCCAGGTGCCGGGTGGGCGGATCACCGAGCTCAGCCTCAACGGCCACAACGGCAAGACCGTGTGGGAGGGCGATGTCATCGACAGCAGTAGGACCAAGCGCTTCATAATGATCGACGCCGGTGACGGAAAGATTCTCGTCGGCAGGTGACGGTCCCCGTCTCGCGGGGGCCGGCCCGAGGCGCCCGGCCCCCTGACCCGCGAGTTCACGGTGAGAACGCCTGTCACCGGATTCCGTCCGGCCGTCCGCGAAGCAGCGGGCCGTCCTCGTCGCGGGTCACGCCCCGGCGGCGAGGACGGTGGCGTGCTCGCGCCTGCCGCACGTTCCCGCCCGGTGGAGCCGGTCACCGCGCGGAACACGGAGACGCTCTAGCACTGGAAGGCGTATGTGATTCCCCCCGTGCTCACCCTGCCGCTGCCCTGGTCGAGCACGACAATGGTCGCGGGTCCGTTCTGCTGCGCCCGGCAGCTTATGGTGGCGACATAGTTCCAGTTACTCAAAGCGCCTTGGGAATTGGCCACGAGAAAGCCCAGCGAATACGGGCCAACGGTATTGATGCCGACCGCGTAGAAGCGGACGGTGTTGTTCGGGCTCAGCCCTGTTCCCGTGGCGTACAGGTAGTTGCCGCTGGTGGTGATCTGCACGCCGCCCCGTGGGGTCGCTCCCGGATCGACCAGCCGGAAGGGCGCGTTGGCGTTGTCGGATCTGGCCTGGTCGCGGCTCGACGGGACGACACAGACGAGATCCGAGGGCCGGGTCTCCCGCCAGACGAAGCCCTGCCTGCAGAACACGCTGCCGGGCTGCTGGTTCGACGGGCCCGCCGCGTTCTCGGCTCTCGTCTGCGTGCGGATCGCCGGCGTCACGCACACCAGGTCGTCGGCGAACGCCTCCCGCCAGACGAAGCCCTGCTTGCAGGTGTGCGGCGACTGCCGCTGAACGGCGGCGTCGGCGGGAAAGGCGAGAGCCTGCGCACCCGCGGCCAGCGCCAGTACGGCGAGTGAAACGCTCAGCCGGCGTGACGGAATTCCCCGCCCCGTTTCGCCCGTCGCCTTCCTTCGCATTTTACTCTCCCTCCATGCCGACTTGACACGCGCAAGTCGACATCGAAAGAGTGGTCCTTCGGGAGGCTCCGGTCAAGATGCGATTTGTCGGGAGTCTTCTATGGGCCGGTGGAGGTGTTCACGCGAGTGGGCCGATTACGCGCCCGAAGGTTCCGGGAAGATAATTCGGTTCGATGTGAACGGGATTTCCCGTCGTTTCCACATGGCGCTCGCCCCGGCGGCCGGCCAGGCCGTGTCCGTGGACGTGCGCGTGGATCAACGTCCTGGACGATCTATGCTTGGGGCAGACATCGCGTCAACGCCTGCGCCGGGCCGCCTACGCCCCGGCTGTCCCACCATGAGGCCGGCGATCCGGCCGCGTCCCGGTGGAAGCCGATCACGGAGCGGGTCCGGTGACCGCGCCGGCCCGCGCTCCGGCCGCCGCGATGCCGTGACCGTCCTGGTGGTTCCCCTTGGAGGTTTGGCAGGTGCCGACGTTGGTCCGACCTGTCCCGCGCCCCCCGGCGACGGAGCCGGCCCGTGCCACCGAGCCGCTCCGGCGCGCGCGGCTCGCCGGACGCGCGGGGCTCATCATGATCGGGGTCGCCGTCGCGACCATGCTGGCCGTCGCCCTCCTGGGGCCGTCGGCGGCGGTGCCCGACCTCGGCGGCGGCGATCCGCCCTGGTCCTTCCGGGCCGCCCCCTCCGACACGCTGGTGATCCAGCTGAGCTGGGCGGCCGTCATAGCCGGCGGGCTGGGCGTGGGCGCCGGGCTGTACGGGCTGCGCCGGGGATGGCGTCCGGCACGAGGAGTCCTTCTCGCCGGCACGGTGATCGCCGTCCTCACCCTCGCGCTCGTACCGCCCGCCGGGTCGACGGACGTGCTCAACTACGCGGTCTACGGGCGCATCGCCGCCCTCGGGCACGACCCGTACGTGCTGACCCCGGCATGGCTGCACAAGATGGCGGACCCGGTCGGTGAGCTGGCCCCCCTGGCGTGGCGGAACACACCGTCGGTGTACGGGCCGCTGGCGACCTGGGCGCAGATGGCCGGCTCGCGGCTCGGCGGCGGGTCGATGGCCGGCACCGTGCTCGCCCTCAAGGTCATGATTGGCCTGGCGTTCCTGCTGTCCGCCTACATGCTCGACCGGCTGGCGGGACCGGACCGCGACCGGCGCGTCCGCGTCCACCTGCTGTGGAGCCTCAACCCGCTGATGCTGTGGCACGTGGTGCTGGGCGGCCACATCGACGGTCTGGGAGCGTTCTTCCTCGTCGCCGCCTTCCTCGCCCTGCGCCGGGGCGGCGTGGTCGCGGGCCTGGCGGCGGGGGCGCTGCTGGGCGCGGCGGCCGCCGTCAAGGCTCCGTTCATCCTCGCCGGAGCCGGCCTGGCCTGGGCGGCCCGCCGGTCGATGACCACTTTCCTGGCGATGGTGATGGGCGCGGGCACGGCGCTGGTCGTGGCGTACGCGACGCAGGGCCCGGAGGCCTTCGGGAACCTGGTCGGCAAGATCGGTGCCCGCTCGCTGGCCGATCCGTGGCGTGTGATCACCGACGCGCTGGGCCTGGGAGCGCGGTCGTCCACCCTGGAGGGGCAGCTCGCCCTCGGCGCCGCCCTCCTCATCGGTCTCCTGCTGTGCCGGCGGCTCCCTCCGGGGCCGTCCGGCCTGGCCTCCGTACGCCCGGCGCTGGCGTGGTGCCTGTGCTGGCTGCTCACCTCTCCGGTGCAGCACCCGTGGTACGACGCCCTGCTGTTCCCCCTGCTGGCCCTCATGCCGGCCGGCCGTCTCGACGGGTTGCTGATCACCCGTGGCGTCGTGACGAGCCTCATCTACCTGCCCGGCGCCCTCGGCCTCCTCCAGCTCCAGCCCACCGCGCTGACCCGGTGGATCGCCGAGACCTACCGCCCGTGGGTCGCCCCGCTGGCCGCCGACCTCCTCATCCTCTGCGTCGTCGTGCTGAGCTTCGCCGGCGCCCTCCGTCCCCGGGCGCTGCCGCCCGCCGCCGGCGGCTACTACGATCACGCGGATGGACAGCCACCACCTGGCCGATGAGAGCCGATGAGATCGGCCAGGTGTCTCAGGACGGACATGACGGCCGGCGGGTCGAGCAGCTGACGAGGTGCCCCGGGGCGTCCGGACCTGTGGCCCGGCGACGTGCCGGCACGCGGCGACGACGTTCCTCGCCGGACGGGCCCGCGAGGCACGCCTGCCACGGCGACCACTCCGTCGTCCAAAAGATGACGGGCGGTCCGGGTGCCCGCGCCGAACGTGCCTGCGGCCTACCGGTCGGCTCCCACCCCGTTGGGCGCGGCCCGGTCCATGACGGCGGTGTCCGGGAGGCACTGGTCGGCCGAGGCCGGCAGGCCGGCGGAGAGCGCCGGGACGGACTGCGAGGTGGCCGGGCCGGCGGGCGGCTCGGCCTCGGGGGGTGTCGCCCGTTCCAGGAAGCGGAGCAGCTCGACGGGGAAGGGCAGCACGAGGGTGGAGTTCTTCTCGGCGGCGACCTCGACGACGGTCTGGAGCAGGCGCAGCTGCAGCGCGGCGGGGTGCAGGGCCATCGTCTCGGCGGCTTGGGCCAGCTTCTGCGAGGCCTGCAGCTCACCTTCGGCGGTGATGACGCGGGAGCGCCGTTCGCGTTCCGCCTCGGCCTGCCGCGACATGGACCGCTTCATCGAGTCCGGCAGCGCCACGTCCTTGATCTCGACGCGGTCGATGTGCACGCCCCAGCCCACGGCCGGGCTGTCGATCATCAGTTCCAGGCCCTGGTTGAGCCGTTCCCGGTTGGAGAGCAGGTCGTCCAGCTCGCTCTTGCCGATGATCGAGCGCAGCGAGGCCAGCGCGACCTGGCGGATGGCGGCTTCGTAGTCCTGGACGTCGACGACCACGCGCATCGGGTCGACGACCCGGAAGTAGATGACGGCGTCCACGTGAACCGTCACGTTGTCACGGGTTATGCCGTCCTGGGCGGGCACCGGCATGGTGACGATCTGCATGTTGACCTTCTGCAGACGGTCGGCGACCGGCATGATCACGGCGAGCCCGGGACCGCGGACCTCGGAGCGGACCTGCCCGAACCGGAAGACGACGCCCCGCTCGAACTGCTTGACGATCCGGACACTCGTCCCGAGCAATATCGCGCCCAGGGTCAGGATCGCGATCAGTGCGGAGGTGATGACGGTGATCATTTCATCCTCCCTTGTCCCCCTCGGTCCCGCCGCCCCGGCTCTCCCGGCGGACCGGAGGCGTCTTGGGCCGGTGACCGGTTCCGGGTAGGCCGGCCGATCACAGGGCGGCGGGGAACCGAACATTTCCATCGTAACGCGGCACAAAGCACCTGATATGCCGCTTTTGGTCGAAATGACGGCAGGGGGAGTGCGGGCGCCGCCGACACCGGCGCCCGGCCGGTCACAGACCCCGGATGAGTGAACGCTCCCTCCTATCGCCGGCATCGGGATGGACCGCCACGTTGCCGCCGGAGAGGACGGCCACCACGGGCCCGGCCGGCAGCGCGTCCCGGTGGGCGAGGTAGGCCGCGGTGGTCACCGCGCCGCTGGGCTCGGCGCGTTCCCCCAGCTCCTGCCAGAGGAGGTCGGCGGCGGCCCCGATGCCGTCCTCGCTCACGGTCACCATGTCGTCCACGTACCGGTGGATGTGCTCCCAGGCCAGGGCACCCAGGACCGGGGCGCGCAGGCCGTCGGCCCGGGTGCGGTAGGTCTGCCGCACCGGCCACGCGGTGCGCCGGCCGGAGCGGAAGCTGGCCACGCCGTCGGCGGCCAGCTCGGGCTCGACGCCGATCACCCTGATCGCCGGGTCGACCGCCTTGGCCGCGACCGCGACCCCGGCCAGCAGGCCCCCGTTGCAGACCGGCACCAGGATCGTGCCCGCGCGGGACAGATCCCGGCCGATCTCGGTCCCGGCGCTGCCGTGCCCGGCGATGACGTCGAGATCGTCGGAGCGGACCACGGTGGCCGCGAGCCGGTCGGCCAGCGCCAGGCAGGTGACCTCCCGCAGGGCCGGCGGCACGATCACCACCTCGGCGCCGAGCCCGCGGGCGGCCGCCACCTTCAGCTCCGGCGCGGTGTCGGGCAGGACCACGGTCGCCCGCAGGCCGTGTTTCCCGGCGGCGTACGCGATGGCCTGGGCGTGGTTGCCGGAGGACTGGGCGATGACGTGCCGGACGCCCCGCTCGGCCAGCCGTCCCACGGCGTTCACCGCGCCCCGCACCTTGAACGAGCCGGTGGGCTGCCGGTTCTCGGGTTTGACCCAGAGCCGCTCGCCGGGCAGGCGCAGCAGCGGTGTGCGCCGTACGAACGGCGCGATGCGGGCCGTGGCGGCGATCACGTCGTCCACCGTCACCAGGCTCATGCGCTCAGCACCTTGTCCTGGATGGCGTCCAGGTCGGCCGCGGCCTCCGGCGGCGGCGCGGCGTCGGGGACCAGGTCCTCCAGGTGGTGCAGCGGGCGGTGACGCAACCCGATCAGGCCCCAGATCACCAGGAACACGCCGCTGGCCAGCAGCACCGCCGCCGCGCCCCGGCCGGGGCCGGAGGTGTACGGCTGGGCCCAGTCGGCCAGCGGGCCGGCGGCCAGGAAGCCCAGCGGCTGCATGGCCGTGGCCAGCATGACGTTGACGGCCAGCACCCGGCCCTGCAGTTCCGGCCCCACCTTCACCTGGATGATGGACAGCCAGTGCGCGTTGCCGATGCTCATGCAGGCCAGCCGGAGGAACAAGCCGGCCGCGACCAGCCACACCGCCGGCCACACGCCCATCAGCACCACGCCGATCCCGGACCCGACCACGAAGCCGATCATGCCGGTGGCCCGCCGCCGGGTACCGCCCCACACCAGCACCACCCCGGTGCCCACGGCCGCGCCGAGGCCGCCGACCGCGGTCACCGCGCCCAGGGCGGCCGAGGAGCCGAGAGCCAGCACGACCGGGGTGATCAGCACCCACATCAGCGCGGTGCAGAAGTTGACGACCGCGAAGTAGAGCGCCATCACCAGCAGCGGCCGGCGCCGGCGGAGGAACCGCCAGCCGCCGGTCAGCGCCGCCTGGAACGTCTCCTCCTGCCGGTGGAACAGCCGGTCGGGGAACCGGACCGCCAGCAGGGTCGCCACCCCCACCCCGAACGAGGCCACGTCGATGGCCACCACCGCGGACAGCCCGAACATGCCGATCAACGCGCCACCGGCGAGCGGGGCCACCACGTTACCGACCCCGAAACCCAGGTTGGCCACGGCGTTGGCCTGCGGCAGGTACGGCTTGGGCACCAGCTGCGCGATCGCGGCCAGATAGGCGGGCTGCTGGAACGCGGTGGCCATCGAGGTGACGCCGACGATGAGACAGACGTTCCACAACGCCAGCCGGTCGGTGACCAGCAGCAGGACCAGCGCCGCCATGGCCAGCCCGGAGACCGCGTCGCTGACCAGCATGATCCGGCGCCGGTCCACCCGGTCGGCCAGCGTGCCGCCCAGCGGGGTGAGCAGCACGGCCGGGATCTGGGACAGCATGACGATCAGGGCCAGGTCCAGGATCCGGCCGCTGTCCTGGTAGGCCCAGACACCGAGGGCGAACGAGCTCAGCGCCGTGCCCACCGCCGACATGAACTGTCCACCCGCGACGGTGTAGAAGGGGCGCAGGCCGGTCCGGTCGGGCGGGCGCACCGGGTCGGGCAGCCGCCCGGACGCCCAGCTCCGCAGGTGCTCCATGACCAGGGCGGCCAGCGGCTCGGCCTGGTGCCGCAGGAAGTAGTGGCCGGCATGGGGGAGTACGGCCAGCTCCACCCCGGGCGCGAAGGCCGCCCACTCGGCGTACCGCTCCTGGTACAGCTCGGTGGCCCGGTCCCGTTCCCCCACCACGCACAGGATCGGGGCGCGCAGCACCGGTCTCCCACCGGTCAGCTCGCGTTCGAACCACGCCTGCGCCTGGTCGGCGTCGTGGCGCATCGCCCGCACCGCGACCTGTTTGGCGGCCTCGTCCATGTCGTCCAGCAGCCCGCCCGTGGCCCGCAGCGCGTCCTGGAACATCCGGTCGGAGACCCAGCGGTCACCGCGGAAGAACCGCCGGGCCAGGCCGGGCAGCCGGGCACTGGGGAAGCTGCCGGCCGCGATCACGCCCAGCACGGGGACCCCGTCCGCCTCCAGCCTGCGGGCCAGGGCCACCGCGGGCGCGGAGCCCACGCAGTGACCGTAGATCGCGATCGGGCCGGACGCGGACGCGGCCACCTCCGCGGCCAGGGCCTCCACCAGCTCCTCCAGCGGCAGCGGCAACTCGTCGGGCCGGGCCGGGTCGTGGCCGGGCAGCTCCGCCGCGAGCACCTCCACCTGCTCGCCCAGGGCCCAGGCCAGCGGCTGGTACACCGCCGCCGACCCGCCGCCGTACGGCACGCACACCAGGGTGAACTCGCTGACGCCGCCACCGCCCAGGCGGTGCAGCAGCCCGCCGCCGTCCCGGCGGTCCAGGAACGCGGCCAGCTCGGCGACCGTGGGCCGGGTGAACAGGTCGATCACCCGCAGGCCGCAGCCGATCTCCTTGACCGCGCGCACCGCGGCGAAGGAGTCCCCGCCCAGGGCGAAGAAGTCGTCGTGCGCCCCGACCCTGGCCACGCCGAGCACCTGGGCCCATGCCCGGGCGACCAGCTCCTCGCCGGCCGTGGACGGCGGCACGAACTCGGCGGTCTCCGGCCGCGGTTCGGGCAGGGCGGCCCGGTCCACCTTCCCGTTCGGGTTGAGCGGGATCCGGTCGAGTGCGACGAACCGGGCCGGGACCATGTAGTCGGGCAGCCGCTCCCGCAGCGCGGACCGGACCGCCGAGATGTCCGCGGTGGACGGCGTCACCCAGGCGGCGAGCTGCCGGGCCTTCCCCTCACCCACCGGCAGCACCACGGCGTCGGCGATCTGCGGCAGGGCGCGCAGCGCGGTGGTGGCCTCGCCCAGCTCGACCCGGTAGCCGCGCACCTTGACCTGGTCGTCCACCCGGCCGCGGAACTCCACCCGCCCGTCGGCCGTGACCCGCAGCAGGTCGCCGCTGCGGTAGCAGCGCCCCTGCCCGGTCAGCGGATCGGGCACGAACCGCTCCGCGGTCAGCTCGGGCAGGCCGATGTAGCCGCGGGTGATCCCCGGGCCGCCGACCACCAGCTCGCCCGGCACCCCGGCAGGCACCGGCCGCGTGCTCGCGTCCACCAGGTGCCCGTACACCCCCGGCAGGGGCCGGCCCAGCGGCACGATCCCGGTCCGGTGCTCGGCCGCGACCTCCTCGGTGTCGCAGACCAGGCAGATCATCGTGGACTCGGTGTGCCCGTAGTGGCTCTGGATCCGCAGTCCCGGCCGCGCGGCCCTGGCCCGCTCCACCAGGTCCCACGGGCACGCCTCCCCGGCCAGGATCAGCAGCCTGTCCGGCAGCACCGCGGCCAGGTCCCCGCCGGAGGCCAGCAGCTCCAGGTGGCTGGGCACGCACTTGACCACGTCGATGTGGTGCGCGCCCAGGTAGCCGGCGAACGCGGCGGGATCCATCGCGGTCTCCCGGGGCACCAGGTGCACCGTCCCGCCCGTGGTCAGGGCGCCGAACACGCAGGTCAGCCCGAAGTCGGCGGCCGGCGTGGACACCACCGCGTACGACCCGCCGGGCACGCCGATCCGCGGCAGCATGCCGTTCAGGTAGCTCGCCACGCCGCGGTGCTCGGCGGCCACGGCCTTGGGCGTACCGGTGGATCCGGAGGTGAAGATCACGTGATGCAGGTGCTCGGGCCGGACGTCGACCTCCGGCCGGACCCGCGGCAGGGACGGGAGCCGGTCCAGCGCCAGCACCCGGCGGTCCGCCCCGATCAGGCCGGCGAACTCGGCCGTGGTGACCACGGCCCGCACCCCGGCGGCGTCGAGCATGGTGGCGATCCTCGCGGCCGGATAGGCCGGATCCATGGGCAGGTAGCCGCCCCCCGACTTCTCGATCCCGAACAGGGCGCAGGCCAGGTCGGCCCCCGGCTCCAGAAGCACGCCGACCGGCTCGTCGGCGCCCACCCCGGCGGCCAGCAGCCAGTGGGCGATCCGGTTGGCGGCCGTCTCCAGCTCGGCGTAGCTCAGGCTGCGGTCCGCGCCCACCACGGCCGGCGCGTCGGGGGTGGTGTCCACCCAGCGCTCGATCAGCCGGTGCACCGGGGTGTCCGCCGTGGACGGCAGCGGCTCGCCGGCGAGGATCGGGCCCGTCACCGGCTCCAGCGGTTGCGCGCCCACGGGTGCTTCCAGGTCGGACAGCATCCCGTCCAGCAGCGCCAGGTACCACCGGGTGAACCGGGCCGCGGTGGCCGCGTCGAACAGGTCGGTGCGGTAGCCGAGCCCGCCGCTCAGCGGCCGGCCGGGCCCGCTGTCGATCACGTACCAGTTCAGGTCGAACTTCGCGGTCCGCTCGGGCAGGTGGATCTCGGCCGCCTCCAGGCCGGCCAGCTCCGCCCGGCCCGTGCCGGGGAAGTAGTTCAGCATCACCTGGAACAGCGGGGTCGCGGCCAGGTTCCGCTCGGGCCGCAGCCGGTCCACCACCCGGTCGAACGGCGCGCTCGCGTGGGCGAAGGCACCCAACGAGGCCTCCCGGACCCGGGCCAGCAGTTCGTGGCCGGTCGGTTCGCCGCCCACATCGGTCCGCACCACCACCGTGTTGAGGAAACAGCCCACCACGCCCTCGGAGTCGGGGTGGTCCCGGCCGGCGACCGGCACGCCGACCGCGATGTCGGTGCCCGCCGACAGCCGCGCCAGCAGGGCCTGCAGGCCGGCCAGCAGCACGATGAACGGCGTCGCCCGGTAGGCGGTGGCCACCGCCCGGACCCGCTCGCTCAGCTCGGCCGGCAGCTCCAGGTCCACCGAGGCGCCGCCCGGGTCGGCCACGGCGGGGCGCGGCCGGTCGGTGGGCAGGTCCAGCACCGGCGGCAGGCCGCGCAACTGCTCGGCCCACCAGTCCAGGTCGGCCAGGTCGGGGACCGGGGCCACCTCGGCGTACTGGGCCGGCGGCGGCTCCGGCGGCGGGCGCAGGCCGGTCCGGGCGGCGTACAGCGCGGACAGCTCGGACAGCAGCAGCCCACGGGTCCAGGCGTCGGTGGCGATGTGGTGGAAGGTGAGCGAGAGCACGTGTTCCCGCTCGCCGACCGTGAACAGCACCGCCCTCATCGGCGGTTCCCGGTCCAGCGCGAACGGTGTGGCCAGCTGCGCGGCCACCGCCTCCTCGACCCGTGACCGGTCGACGTCCGCGGTGGACACCGGCACCTCCCCGGCCGGCCGTACCACCAGAACCGGTTCGGCGCCTGAGTCGTCGATCACGCTGCGCAGCACGTGGTGCCGCTCGGCCAGGTCGTGTACCGCACCCAGCAGCGCCTCCACCTGAAGCGGCCCGTGCAGCCGCAGCGCCACCGGCACGTTGTAGGCCGTGCTCTCCGGCTCCAGCTGCGCCAGGAACCACAGCCTGGCCTGCACTCCGGACAGCGCGGCCGGCCCGTCGGCCCGCTCCCGCCGCGTCCTGGCCGCCGGAACCGGCCGGGGCAGGGCGGCGGCCAGGTCGGCGAGCACCGGATGCTCGAACAGCAGCCGCACCGGAACCGGGGCGCCGAGCCGTTCCCGCAGCCGGCCGACCGCCCGGGTCGCGGCGAAGGAGTGGCCGCCCAGGGCGAAGAAGTCGTCGTCCGCCCACACCTGCGGCAGCTCCAGCACCTCCGCCCAGACCTCGGCGACCAGGTGCTCCTGCGGCGTGCCCAGCGGCACCCGCACCGCCGGGCCGGCCTCGGGAACCGGCAGCGCCGCCCGGTCCACCTTGCCGTTCGGGGTGAGCGGCAACGCCTCCAGCGCGGCGATCGCGGGCGGCACCATGTAGTCGGGCAGCCGCTCCCGCAGCGCGGCCCGTACCTGGGCCGTGTCCACGGTGGAGGGCGTCACCCAGGCGGCCAGCCGCCGTTGCGCCCCGGCGCCGACCGGCTGCACGAAAGCCTCCGCCACCTGCGGAAGGGCCCGCAGCGCCGCGGCGACCTCACCGAGTTCCACCCGGAACCCGCGTACCTTCACCTGGTCGTCGATCCGGCCCAGGAACTCCACCAGCCCGGCCGGGTTCACCCGCACCCGGTCCCCGGTGCGGTACCAGCCGTCCACGAACCGCTGCGCGGTCAGGTCCGGCCGGCCCAGATAGCCGCGGGCCAGGCTGGGGCCGCCGATCCACAGCTCTCCCGGCACGCCGGCCGGCAGCGGCCGCCCGGCGGAGTCCACCACCCGGCACCTCACATCGGACAGCGGCCGGCCCAGCGGGGCCACGCCGGGCGCCGCCTCGGTCGCGTCGCAGGCCAGCACCGACACCGTGGTCTCGGTGGGCCCGTAGTGGATCTGCACCGCCAGGGCCGGCCGCGCCGCCCGTACCCGCTCCACCAGATCCGACGGCACGGCCTCACCGGCCAGGATCAGCAGTTTCCGGGGCAGGGCGTCCACGCCCAGCAGCTCCAGCTGGCTGGGCACCATCTTGACCACGTCCACCGGATGCGCGGCCAGGTAGGCGGCGTACGCGACCGGGTCGGTGGCCGTCTCGTGGTCGATCAGGTGCAGGGTGGCGCCCGAGGTCAGCGCGCACAGCACGTTGGTCAGCCCCAGGTCGGCCGCGGCGGTGGACACCAGCGCGAAGGAGGCCGACCCGGCGGGGATCCGTCCGGCCACCGCGCCCAGGTAGTGGGTGATCTGCCGGTGTTCGACCGCGACCCCCTTGGGCTGCCCGGTGGAGCCGGAGGTGTAGATCACGTACGCCAGGTGGCCGGGCGGCACGGCCACGTCCGGGCGATGCCCGGATTCGCCGGCGGCGGCGGCGATCTCGGACTCGGTGAGCACGATCCGGGCGCCGGCGTCGGCCAGGACGGCCTCGGTCCGCCGCGCCGGGTACACCGGATCCAGCGGCAGGTAGGCCGCACCGGCCTTGAGCACCCCCAGCAGGGCGACCACCAGCTCCGGCCGCCGCTCCAGCAGCACCCCGACCGGCTCCTGCGGGCGCACCCCGCGGGCCAGCAGCCAGTGCGCCACCTGGTTGGCACGCCGGTCCAGCTCCGCGTAGCTGAGCGAGGCGACCGCGGTCACGTCGGGGCCGGCGTCGGCCATCCGCTCGACCAGCGCGTGCAGCGGCACGTCCGTCGGCAGGTCCCCGGCCGGGCCGCACAGGTCGGTGCCGGCGGGCAGCCGGACCGGTGCGTCCGGATCGGTGAGCATCCCGTCCAGCAGCGCCAGATACCACTCCACCAGCCGCCGGACGGTGGACTCCTCGAACAGGTCGGCACGGTAGCGCAGCTCGCCGGCGAACCGGTCCCCGTCGTCGCCGAGCGCCAGGTTCAGGTCGAACTTGGCTGTCGGCACGTGCAGCGGTTCGGCTCGGACCTCCACCCCGGGCAGGCTCACCGGCGCGGCGGCGTCGTACACGTTCAACATCACCTGGAACAGCGGGGTGACCGACAGGTTCCGCTCCGGTTGCAGCCGCTCCACGATCCGCTCGAACGGTGTACGGGCGTGGGTGAACGCGTCCAGCGCGGCCGCACGGGCCCTGGCCAGCAGCTCGGCGCCGCTGGGGTCGCCGGAGGTGTCGGTGCGCACCACCAGGGTGTTGATGAAACAGCCCACCACCCGTTCGGCGTCCAGGTGGTGCCGGCCGGCGTGCGGTACCCCGACGGCGATGTCGTCGCTGCCGGACAGGCGCGACAGCAGCGCCTGCAGGCCGGCCAGGAACACCATGAACGGCGTCGTGCCCGCCACCGCGCGTACCTTGGCGGCCAGGGACTCCGGCACCTCGAAGCCGACCGCGGCCCCCCGCCAGGTGGGGACGGCCGGGCGGGGACCGGCGATGGGCAGGTCCAGCATCGGCGGCAGGCCGGCCAGGCGCTCCGTCCACCAGTCCAGGTCGGCCTCGGGCTGCGCGGCCTCCCACGCGGCCACGTCGGCGTACTGCAGGGCCGGGGGCTCCGGCTGCGGCGCCAGGCCGAGCCGGGCGGCGTACAGGGCCGAGAGGTCCTGCAACAGCACCTGTTCCGACCAGGCGTCGGTGGCGATGTGGTGCAGGGTCAGCGCGAGCACGTACTCGTCCCCGCCGAGCCGGAACACCGTGGCCCGCATGGGCGGCTCGGCGTCCAGCCGGAACGGGCGCCAGGCATGGTCGGCCAGCTCCCGCTCCAGCGCCACGGGGTCCACGTCCACCACGGAGACGGGCACGCCGTCGGCCGGCCGTACCCTCGTGCCGTCGATGACGCCGCGCAGGATCCAGTGCCGGTCGGCCAGCTCGGTCACCGCGGCGGCAAGGGCGGCGACGTCCACCGGCCCGCTCAGCCGCAGTGCCCGCGGCACGTTGTAGGCGGGGGTGTCCTGCTCCAGCTGGGCCAGGAACCACAGCCGCTCCTGGGCCGGCGACAACGGCATGTCGTCCGTGGACAGTGCCGGAATGACCGGGGCGCTGGGGGTTTCGGCCGCGGCCCGGGCAGCGGCGAACCGGGACCGGACCATCTCGGCGATCCGGTCCTGATGAACCTCGGTCATGCGTCGCTCCCGCCCATCAGTTTGGCGATCAACAGTTCTTCCAGTCCGGCGGCGAAGTCGGCGAGTACCGGCCGCTCGAACAGCAGCCGCACCGGAACGGCCAGATCCAACGTCTCCCGCAGCCGGCCGACCACGCGGGTCGCGGCGAAGGAGTGCCCGCCCAGGGCGAAGAAGTCGTCGTCGGCCCAGACGGCGGCGCGCTCCAGCACGGCGGCCCACACGGTGGCCACCAGGCGTTCGGGATCGGTGCCGGGCGCGACCCGTCCGGCCTCCGGGTCGTCGACCGGCTCGGGCAGGGCTTCCCGGTCCACCTTGCCGCTGGACAGGGTGGGCAGGGCGGGCAGCGCGACCCACCGCCGGGGCACCATGTGGCCGGGCAGCCGCGACCGGACGTGCCGCTCGACCGCGGCCAGGTCGGCCGTCTCCGGCGTCACGTAGCCGACCAGGTGCGCCTGCGCGCCCGAGCCGGCCACGGTCACCGCCCCGTGGGCCACCTCGTTCAGCACCGTCTCGATCTCGCCCAGCTCGATCCGGTAGCCGCGCACCTTCACCTGGTGGTCCCTGCGGCCGTGGAACTCCAGCGTCCCGTCCGGCCGCCACCGCACCAGGTCCCCGGTCCGGTAACACCGGCCGCCGGGGACGAACGGGTCGTCGACGAACGCGGTCGCGGTCAGCTCGGGCCGGCCCCGGTAGCCCCTGGCCACACCGGCGCCGCCCAGCAGCAGCTCGCCCACCGCGCCCGGCGGCGCCAGCCGCAGCTCGGAGTCGACCACGTAGGCCCGCTCCCCGGGCATCGGCAGCCCGATCGGCACGGGTCCCGCCCCGTGCGCGCCGAGCCGGTGCTGGATCGAGGCGACAGTGGCCTCGGTGGGGCCGTAGGTGTTCCACAGCTCGCGCACCCGGGGCAGGATCTGCCCGGCCAGGGCGGGATCGAGGGTCTCCCCGCCGCTGACGGCCAGCAGTTCCGGGTCGCCGGCCCAGCCTGCGGCCAGCAGCATCCGGTACGTGGTGGGCACCAGGTCGACCACCGTGGCCTTACTGGTCGCGATCCGCTCGGCCAGCGCGTGCCCGTCCACGGCCGTGGCCCGGTCCACCACCACGCAGGTGCCGCCGACGCTCAGCAGGCTCCACAGCTCGGACGCGGAGGTGTCGAAGGTCAGGGGCGCCACGACCGGCTGGACGTCCCGGGGGCCCAGCCGCAGCTCGGACGCCAGCCCGGCCACGTAGGCGGCCAGGTTGCCGTGGGTGACCTCCACGCCCTTGGGCGTCCCGGTGGAGCCGGAGGTGTAGAGCACGTACGCCAGATCCCCGGCTCGCACCTCCGGCAGCTCCGCCGGGCCGCCGCCGGCAGCGGCCAGGTCATCCGCGTCCAGCGTGGTGACGCCGGGTACGGCGGCCACCCCGCCCCGGGTGAGCACCACGTGCGCCCCGGCGTCCTCGGCCAGCCATCGCAGCCGCTCGGCCGGGTGCTCCGGATCCAGCGGCAGATACGCCGCGCCGGCCCGCCACACCGCCAGCAGGGCCGCCGGCATCAGCTGGTCCCGCGGCAGGCAGACCCCGACCACCTGGCCCGGCGCCACCCCGTGTGCCAGCAGCGCGGCCGCCACCCGGCCGGACCAGTCGTCCAGTTCGGCATAGCTGAGCGAGGTGCCGTCCGGGCCGACCACGGCCGTCCCGCCGGTGCGGATCGCCAGCGCCCGCGGCACCGTCTCCGGGGCCGCCGGCAGCTCGGGCCCGGCGGCGGCGGCCAGCAGGGCGGCGCGTTCGTCCGGGGTGACCAGCTCGAACGCCGACAGCGGCCGGTCCGGATCGGCCAGCGCGCACCGCAGCAGCCACATCAGCCGGTCCAGGTACGCCTCGGCCCGCACCGTGTCGAGGTGGGCGGTGCCGTACTCCAGTTGCAGCTCCGCGCCGGCCACGGTCCGGTTGACGAGCACGCTGAGCTCGTGGACCGAGGAGCCCGAGCCCAGTTCGGTGAGCAGTTCCAGGTCGCCCAGGCGCACCGGAACCTCGGCGTGCTGCATGGCCAGCAGCACCGGGGCGCGGGGCAGGTCGGCGGCCGGGACCTCCTGGTGGACCAGTGCCCGCGTGGTCGCGGCGGCGGCCTGCCGGACCAGGTCCCGGAAGGTCAGCGCGCCGGTCGGCCGCAGCCGCACCGGCACCATGTCCACCAGCGGGCCGATGACCCCGGTCAGCTCCGGCCGGGCCCGCCGTGCCGCGACCACCCCGACCAGCGTGTCGGGCTCGCCGCCGGCCAGGGCCAGACCGGCCAGGTACACCGCGAACGGGGTGGCGCCGCAGTCACGGGCCAGCGCGCCCACGCCCGTCACGAACTCCTCGGGCAGCGGCCGGATCACCCTGCCCGCCGTCAGGTCCGCGGGTGCCGGGTCCGCCACCGGCGCGCCGGCCAGCTCGGCCCGCCAGAACTCCCGCAGCCGGGTCGGATCCGGCTGCTCCCGCTGCCGCACGGCCACGTCGCTGACCTGGACCGCCGGTCCGGGAACCGGCTCACCGGCCAGCTCGGCGGCCAGTTCCTCCATCAGAATCCCGACCGAGCCGCCGTCGAAGGCGATGTGGTCCACCACGACCACCAGCTCGGCCTCCGCCTCGTCCAGCCGGCACAGCGCCGCCCGGAGCAGCGGCACCTCACCCGTCAGGTCGAACACGTGCGCCGCGGCGGCCCTGGCCACCTTCTCCGGGTCCTCTCCCGCGGCGTGCTCGACCAGGGGCACGGCGGCCGGCGGGTGCACCACGGCGTACGGCACGCCGTCCTCGTCGACGGCGATCGTGCTGCGCAGCACCTCGTGCCGGCGGACGACCGCGTCCAGGGCCGACCTCAGCGGCGCGGTTTCGCGCAGGTCGCGCACGCGCAGCCGGATTCCCAGCGTGGTGACCGGGCTGTGCGGGTGGAGCCGGCTCAGGGTCCAGAACTGGCGCTGCGCGTCGGTGAGCGGATGCCGGGTCCGGCCGCCCTGCCGGACCGGCTCCGGTCCGGCCTGGCGTAACCGGGTGGCCAGGCCGGCCGCGGTGGGGGAGGTCAGGAAAGCCGCCAGGGGCACGGTGTGCCCCACCCGGCGGGACAGCTCGGTGACCACTCTGGCCGCGGCCAGGGAATGCCCGCCCAGGTCGGTGAATCGATCGTGTACGCCGACCTGCGACAGGCCCAGCACGCCGGCGATCACCTCGGCCACCAGGCGTTCGTCGCCGGTGCGGGGCGCGACCGGTGCCGCACCGGCGGACCGGAAGGCGCCGAGCCTGGGCAGGGCCGCACGGTCCACCTTGCCGGTGGGGGCGAGCGGAAGCTCCTCGGCCACGCCGATCCGGGTCGGCACCAGATGATCGGGCAGCCGGGCGCCCAGCCAGTCCCGCAGCTCCGGCTCGCTCACTCCGGAGGCCGCCACGTGACCGGCCAGGTAGGCGATCCCGTCGTCGTCGGTGGCGGCCAGCACGGTGGCCCGGCGTACCGCGGGATGGCGGGACAGCGCGGCCTCCACCTCGCCCAGCTCCACCCGGTAGCCGCGGATCTTGACCTGGTCGTCGGCCCGGCCGGCGAAGCGCAGCTCACCGTCCACCCAGCGGACCAGATCCCCGCTGCGGTAGACCCGGCCGCCGTCCGGCTCGGTGCGGAACGCGGGCGCCTCACGCCCCAGGTAGCCGCGGGTCACCCCCGGCCCGCCGATCCACAGCTCGCCCGCCTCCCCGTCCGGGACGGGGTCTCCGGCCGCGTCCCGCACCGAGAACACCGCGCCGGCGATCGGTCCGCCCAGGGGCGGCTCGCCCTCGTAGTCCCGGCCCACCTCGACGCCGGCGCAGGCGGTGGTGCACTCGGTCGGGCCGTACAGATTCAGCACCCGGCGCACTCCGGGGTTGGCGTAGATCCGCCGCAGCAGGGCGCCGGTCAGCGGCTCGCCGCCGGAGAACACCGCGCGCACCCCGCCGGGCAGCGGCTCACGCAGCAACACCGACAGCGCGGAGGGGACCCCGTAGACCGTGGTCACCTCCTCCCTGGCCGGCAGGCTCGGCAGCGCCAGCAGGTTGTCGGCCAGGATCACCGTCCCGCCGGCGACCAACGGCGTGAAGAGCTGGCTGATCGACGCGTCGAAACAGACCGAGGAGCCGGCCAGCATGCCGCTCAGCTCCTCGGCGGTGTACGCCGCGGCCTCCCAGCGCAGCAGGTTCAGGGTGTTGCGGTGCTCCACCACCACGCCCTTGGGCGTTCCGGTGGAGCCGGAGGTGTAGATGACGTACGCCGCGTCGCCGGGGTCTCCGGCCACGGGGGGCGCCCCGTCGCCCGGCACCACGTCGTCGACGAGGACGGTCTCGGCCCCGGTCAGGACGGCGGTCCGGCGCAGTGAGGCCGAGGTGAGCACCGCGGACACGGCGGCGTCCTCGGCCATGAACCGTAACCGCTCAGCCGGGTAGGCGGGGTCCAGCGGCACGTAGGCCGCCCCCGCCTTCCACACCCCCACCAGCGCGGGGACCAGCCACTCGTCGCGATTCAGGCAGACTCCGACCAGCCGGCCGCGCCCGATGCCCCGTGCGGCCAGGGCGCGTGCGATGTCGTTGGCTCTGCGGTCCAATTCGGCGTAGCCGAGTCGCCTGGTGCCCACCACGACGGCGGTGCGGTCCGGGGTACGCCGGCTCTGGGCCTCTATCGCCTCGTGGACGCAACCCGGTGCGTCGACCGTCCGGGCCGCCGCTGCGGGAAGGCGGCCTGCGGGATCGACACGCGTCACATCAACGGTCACTTCGTCCTCTTTCCCAGCCAAGATCACGTCTGGTGACGGGAAGTCGTTCAGATCGCCTAATTGATCAACCTCTACGATCAAGAGCGTGGGCCACGCACCTTGCAGCCGCCTTGGAAGCGAGTTGCACGTGCATCAGGGAACGCCGGACCGCGGGTCTCCCCGGGCAGGCCGGTCCTGACGGCCGCACCTCAGGGCCCGCCGGCAGGGCGGACGGCGCCCGGTGCGGCCCGAATGTAACAGAGCTGTTATAATGTGGCCATGGACGGGTCACTGAGAGAGATGGCGCTGGGAACCCAGCTCAGGCATCTCCTGGAGCTGATGGACGGCGATGTCGCCAAGGCCTGCGCCGACCTCGGGCTGCGGGACTACCGGCCCCGGTTCTCGCCGATCGTGCGGGCGCTCGTCGAGCTGGGTCCCTGCCCCATCCGCGACCTGGCGCGCGCGGTGGCGGTCACGCATTCCGCGGCGAGCCAGACGGTGGCGCAGATGAGCCGGCAGGGCCTTGTCGCGCTCGAACCCGGCGACGACGCTCGCCAGCACATCGTGCGCCTGACCGCGAAGGCGGAGGCGCTGCTCCCCGCGATCCAGGCCGAGTGGGCGGCGACGACCGCGGCCGCCGCCGCCCTGGACACCGAGCTGCCCTTCCCGCTCAGCGAGCTGCTCGTGGCGCTGTCTGACGCGCTGCGGCGGCGCCCCTTCCGGCAACGCATCGCCGACGCCGCGCTGACACTCGGCGACGAGTCCTTCGTGCCGTTCCGTGAGGCGCTGGCCGACCGGTCCGACTGAGCGGTTCCCGCCCGCGCCCCGTGCCGGCGACACCTCGGTGCGCGAGAGACGACCGGCGCCGTCCGGCCGCCGCCTACCCGGCGATCACGCCGGCTGCCGGCGGACATGAGCAGTGCCGTGTGCACGCTCCGCCGGTCATAGCCCGGGTGAACGGGCATGCCTCCAGGGCGTCGTCCCGATGCGGCAGCACGGTATTTCTCGACGCTGTCCGGCCGGTGGCCGGGCTCGGTGGGGACCGAAGTCCCAACCGGAGAAGATCTTGTGTCGTGTTGAGGACTTTCGGCCCCATAAGTGCGGACGTTCGCCCCGGTGAACGGCCTACCGGGTCCTTCTAGCCTGGTCCGGGCCTGCAGTCGCGGGTCCCCGCACCGTGTTCTCTGGAGGCCGTATGTTGTCCGTGGAATCAGCCGCGATCGTCCGCGCCACGCTGCCGGTGGTCGGGGCCTCTCTCGACGCCATCACCGCGCGGTTCTACGAGACGATGTTCAGCGAGCGGCCGGAGCTGCTCGACGGCCTGTTCAACCGCGGCAACCAGGCCAACGGTGAACAGCGCAGGGCGCTGGCCGGCTCCGTCGCCTCGTTCGCCACCATGCTCCTGGACCACCCCGACGAGCGGCCCGACGCCCTGCTCGCCCGCATCGCCCACAAGCACACCGCCGTGGGCGTCACCGACGACCAGTACGTGATCGTTCACAAGTACCTGTTCGGCGCCATCGCCGAGGTGCTGGGCGAGGCCGTCACCGCGGAGGTCGCCGCGGCCTGGGACGAGGTGTACTGGCTGATGGCCGGCGCGCTCATCGCGATGGAGGCCCGCATCTACGCCGAGGCCGGTGCGTGCGACGGCGACACGTGGCGGCGGTGGCGGGTCGTCGCCCGCCGGGACGAGACCCCGGACACGGTCTCGTTCCTGCTGCGCCCGGCCGACGGCGCCCCGGTCCCGCCCGCGCGCCCCGGCCAGTACGTCAGCGTCCGCGTCCGTATGCCCGACGGCGTGCACCAGCTGCGCCAGTACACGCTGTCGAACGCGGGCGAGGACGGGTTGCGCAGGATCACGGTCAAGCGCGTGGACGGCGACCCCGCCGGCGAGGTGTCCACGTTGCTGCACGCCACTGTGCGGCCGGGTGACGAGCTCATCCTGTCGGCGCCGTTCGGCGAGGTGACGCTGGAGGACGGCGACGCGCCGCTGCTGCTGGTGTCGGCGGGCATCGGCTGCACGCCCATGGTGGCGATGCTCGATCACCTGGTCACCACCGGCTCGCGCCGCCGGGTCCTGGTGTTGCACGCCGACCGCTCGCCGGCTGAGCACGCGCTGCGCGAGGACATGCTGCGACCGGCCGCCGAGCGGATCTTCTGGTACGAGAGCGGCGCGGCCGCCCCCGACCGCGAGGGCCTGATGAACCTGGACGGGATCGAGATCCCGGACGGCGCGGTCGCCTATCTCTGCGGTCCGGTGCCGTTCATGCGTGACGTGCGCGCCCAGCTGATACGGGCCGGGGTGGCGGCCCGCGACATCCACTACGAGGTCTTCGGCCCGGACCTGTGGCTGGGGGCCAACTAATGGCCCATCGGACCGGGCGGCGAGGGACCCCGGTCCCTGCCGCGGCTGGCGCATGTGCGTCTCGTCCTGCGCGTAACGGGTCCGGGACGGCGAACCCCTGCGAATTTCTCGACGGGCTGCCCGAGAACCGCTCGGCCGCCGACATCGTGCACCGAATCCTGTTGGGAGCATCCGCGTGACCGGCACCTCACACCACGCCCGGCCGCTTCGCCGGGTCCGGCGCGACGTCGCCGTCAGCCCGTTCATCGTGATCTGGGAGGCCACCCGGGCGTGCCCGCTGGCCTGCCTGCACTGCCGCGCCGAAGCGGTGCCCGACCGGCACCCGCTGGAGCTCACCACCGGCGAGGCGTACCGGCTCATCGACCAGGTGGCGGCCTTCGGTACACCCGCCCCGCTGTTCGTGATCACCGGCGGTGATCCCTTCGAGCGACCCGACGATCTGCGGCGGCTCCCGATCGCGCGCCTACGCCTGCAGCGGCGACGTCTTCGGCGAGGAGCCCTGGTGCGCCTACCAGCCGGGGAGCTTCCCCTACCAGCGAGAGCTCGCCCCCTATGTGTGAGCTCGCCCCGCCGTCCGATGCCGCGCCCGCCCTCTCGGGCCGGACCGGAGGTCATCCGGGATGAGGACTTTGGTCAGTACCCCGCGCCGGACCCCTGAGCTGGGATGTGACAGACAGCACGCGCTGGTGCGTGATGAAGGCGATGAGGAAAGATGACGATGACCGACAAGAAGGACCCGGCCGCCGTCGGCGGCAGACCCGCGCTCATGCTCGGCTTCGCGACCCTGGGATTCGCGCTGAACTTCTGGGCCTGGGCGCTGCTCAGCCCGCTGGGACCGCGCTTCAAGGACCTGCTCGGCCTGTCATCCGCCCAGCAGGCCCTGCTGGTCGCCGTCCCAGTGATCGTCGGCACCGCGGTGGCGTAGCCGTTCGGATACGTGGTCAGCCGTGCCCGTCGGACGTCGTGCTCGCCGCGCTCCTGTGCTCACGTTCGCCGGATGCGCGCTCATGTCGCGACAGGGAGGTCCAAAGGTGTTCCAAGTCCGGATACGCATCGACAAGCGCCCGTCGTCCACGGTGCCGCCACGCTCCCGCGCGTCCCGGCGCCTGCGAGCGACGCACCAGGCCGGACACGGCGCGCACAGCCCGCTCCAGGTGCGCGCGCGATGACGTGGTGGTCGGTGGTCCGCTTCCTGCACGTGCTGTCCGCGGCGCTGTGGGTCGGCGGACAGCTCACGGTGTCACTGGTGGTGCTGCCCTTGGCCCGCCGCCTCTTGGACGAGCAGCGGCGGGCCAAGATGATGAGCGCGGTCGGCCGCCGTTTCGGGATCGTCACCGCGGCGGTGTTCCTGCCCGTCCAGCTCGGCACCGGCGTGGCCCTCGCCTGGCGCAAGGGCGTCACCTGGGCCTCACTCGCCGACCCCGGCTACGGCCGGATCCTGGTCGCCAAACTGCTGCTCTTCTGCGCCGTCATGGCCGCCGCCGGCCTGCACGGCTGGGCCAGCGCCACGGCTCGGCCCGGGCTCGCCCGTGCGATGGCGGTGGCCGCGCTGGTGGGGTCGCTCGGCGTCGTCCTGCTCGCCACCGCCTTGCCCGCGACCTGACCCGGTCGCCGAGGTGGTGCGGACCTTCTCGATCGACCGGCCGCACCAGGTCCATCGGACGTGCGCAAAGGGACTTTGGTCCCTGCCGCGAGCACGGCCCGCCGCGAGATCTTGGGTACATGCCCGCTGTCACCTCCGTGCCAGGAACGCTCCGATGACCGAAACCGGTATCCCCGGTGTCCGGCCGTGGGAGAAGCCCTTCGCCACGCACGCCGGCGTACGCCGCCTGGTCGCCGCCGCCGTCGCGGCGCCTTCGGTGCACAACACCCAGCCGTGGCGCTTCCGCCGCGTCGACGACGCCACCCTGGACCTGTACGCCGACCTCGACCGGTTGCTCGCCGTCACCGACCCGCTGGGGCGCGGGCTCGGCATCAGCTGCGGTGCCGCGCTGCTCAACCTGCGACTGGCGATCCGGATGACCGGGCACGAACCCCGCGTTCTGGCGCTGCCCGACCCCGGCGACCGGCCCGATCTGCTGGCCACCGTGTACGCGGCGCCCGGCGCTCCGCCCGACCCGGACGAGTGCCTGCTGCACGACATGATCCCGCACCGGTGTACCAACCGCTTCCCCTTCGACGGCCGTCCGCTGCCCAAGGACGTCCTGGCCCACCTGATCGCCGCCGCTCATGCCGAGGGCGCCACGCTGCTCCTGGTCAAGGGGGAGACGGTACGGCGCGTGCTCGACATGGTGGCCGCGGCCGACGACACGCTGGCGGCGGACGCGGCCTACCGCGCCGAGTTGGCCCACTGGACCCGGCCGGGGACGGGTGCCGACGGCGTCCCCGGCGACGCCTTCGGGCCCCGCCCGAGACACGGCGGACTGCCCATGCGCGACTTCGGCCTGAGCGGCACACGGCGCGCGCACGGCAGGCGCGGAGACTTCGCGGACTTCGAGGCGGATCCGCAGCTCGCCGCCCTGTTCACCCGGGGCGACGGTCTGCGCGACTGGCTACGCGCCGGGCAGGCGCTGCAGCGGGTCCTGCTCACCGCGACCGCGCACGGCGTGGCGGCGTCGATGTTCAGCCAGCCGCTCGACCTGCGCCCGCCACCGCACCGCGGCGACCAGGCCGGGCCGTTCGGGCACCTGCAGATGCTGATCAGATTCGGGTACGGCCCTCCAGCTCCGCGCGTGCCCCGCCGTCCCGTGTTCGAGGTTCTCGACCGGTGGGAGGACCACTGTGTGTGAGCCGGTGCGACTCACGCTCCTCCAGGGCGGGACGGGCGTCCGGGCAGACGGGTGCGTTCCTGCCCATGGCCGTACTCGCAGGACTGTCCCCGCCGTGCGGCGAGGGGCGTGACAGACCGTGGCGGAACAGCAGCTCCCCGGCGCGAGGCCACAGACACCGCGACCGGGCCGGCCGGAGCGTTCGGGCGGTGTTCGACGGATGCGCGATCACGCTGACGCGCTCCGATCACGATAGGGAAGTATCCGAATGCCGACCTATGTCCAGATAGAAAAGGGCAGACCGTCCGACCTGCCACAGCCGCCGCCACGTCCTCGTGCGTCGTGGCACCTGCGGGCGAACGCGATCGTCGTCGGCTGGCTGAGCCTGACCGCAGCGGTGGCGCTGACAGGCGACATGCTCCCAGCGCCGCGCTGGCTGCTGATCCACGTGTTCCTGCTGGGCGCGGTCAGCACCGCCATCCTCATTTGGAGCGAGCACTTCGCCGTGGCGCTGATGCGCGTCCGCACCCCGCCGCAGCGAGGCAGCCTGACCAGGCTCGCCCTGCTCAACGCAGCGACAACGGCGGTGCTGGCCGGGGTGTCGGTGGGACCGTGGCAGCTGGCCGCCGCCGGCGCGGCGCTGGTGGTGGGGGTGGTCCTGTGGCACGGGGCGGTCCTCGTCCTGCTCGTTCGGCAGGCGCTGCCCGGCCGGTTCGGGCACGTCATCGGCTGGTACGTCTCCGCCGCCGGAGCACTCGCCGTCGGCGGCACCCTGGGCGCGCTGCTGGCCGCCCACGTCTGGCACGGCGCGGTCCACGAGCGGCTGCGCGCCGCGCACGCCGAGGTGAACCTGTTCGGCTGGGTCGGCCTGACCGTGCTCGGCACGCTGTTCACGCTGTGGCCGACGGTCCTGCGGACCCGTATGTCGGAGGCGACCCGGAAGGCGTCGCGTGCGGGGCTGTGGCTGGCCTCGCCAGGTCTGACGGTGGCCGTCGCCGGACTGCTGACGGGCTGGCGGTGGATGGCTCTGGCGGGGCTGACGGCGTACGCGGCCGGAGGGCTGGCGGTGCTTGCGCCGCTGGCCGACGCGCTACGGCGCAGACGGCCCCACACCGGCGCGGCGTGGATGCTGGGGGCGGCGATCATCTGGTTCGAGGTGGCGCTGGCTGTCGATCTGGTGGTCGTGGCCACGCGCCCGGCGCACGAGGTCGCCGCGGCGCTGGACCCGCTGCAACCGCTGGTGCTGGTCGGGTTCGTCGCCCAAGTGCTGCTGGGCTCGCTGCTGCACCTGCTGCCCGCGGTGCTGGGCGGCGGGCCGGCCCGGTTCAAACAGAACGCGGCGCTGCTGGAACGCGGTTGGGCGGTCCGGCTGGCGGCCCTCAATCTGGGGGTGCCGCTGCTGCTGCTACCGCTGCCGCGGCCGGTGACATCGCTGGGCTGGGCGCTGGTGCTGGGCTCGGTGCTGGCCTTTGTCGTCTTGGCCGTGATCGCTTTGACCCGAGCCCGCCTGGCCGGTACACAGCCTGCGGTCGCCGCAGCGGCCACGGGGGCAAGTGGCCTGGCGAAGGGCGGCAGGACGTGGCGGCGATCGCTGCCGGTCGTCGCCGGGGTTGCCGTCGGCTGCCTGCTGACGGCTGCCGCGATCGTCGTCGCCACGACCGGCGGATCCGGGCCGGCGACGACGGTGACCGCGACCGGTTCCCGTACGGTCGAGGTGACGCTGTCCGGGATGAGCATCCGCCCCGCCGTGATCGAGGCGCCTGTAGGGACCGTGCTGACGTTGCGGGTCACCAACGCCGACGCGCAGCGGCACGATCTGCGCCTGGCGACCGGCGAACGCACCCCGATGCTGGCCCCGGGCCAGAGCGCCACGCTGAAGCCGGCGCCGCTGGGCGAGCCGGTGGACGGCTGGTGCACGGTGGCCGGGCACCGCGCGGCGGGCATGACCATGCGCCTCGTCCCGACCGGCACGGCCGCGGCGTCCCGGCCGCAGCCGAGCACCGGTCACAACGGGCACGGGCCGGCCGCCGACGGACTCGCCCGGCTGGACCTGGCCGCGCCCATGTCACCGGGCTGGAAACCGTACGACGCGACGCTCAAGCCCGTCTCCGGCGGCGCGGAGCACCACGTCGAGATCCGCGCCGACGACACGCTCGTCCAGGAGGTCGCGCCCGGGGTGCGGCAACGCGTGTGGACCTTCAACGGGACCATGCCGGGGCCGGTGCTGCGCGGCAAGGTCGGCGACGTGTTCGTCGTGACGTTCGTCAACGGCGCGACGATGGGCCACGGCATCGACTTCCACGCCGGGGCGACCGCGCCGGACGGGCCGATGCGCACGATCCAGCCGGGCGAGCGGCTGACCTACCGCTTCCGCGCCGACTTCGCCGGCGCGTGGCTCTACCACTGCTCGACCATGCCGATGACCCAGCACATCGCCAACGGCATGTACGGCGCCGTCATCATCGACCCGCCGGACCTGCCGAAGGTGGACCGTGAGTATCTGCTGGTCCAGGGCGAGCTGTATCTCGGCGAGCCGGGCAGCCAGGCCCAGGTCGCCAAGATCCGGCAGGGTGATCCCGACGGGTGGATGTTCAACGGTACCGCCGCCGGCTACGACCACGCCCCGCTGCGGGCCGAGGCCGGAGAGCGGGTACGCATCTGGGCCGTGGCCGCCGGCCCCAGCTCGGGCACCGCACTACACGTGGTGGGGGCGCCGTTCGACACCGTCTACCAGGAAGGCGCCTACCGGCTCCGCGCCCGGGACCCGGGCGGCGCGCAGGTGCTCGACCTGGCCCCCGCGCAGGGCGGCTTCGCCGAGCTCGTCTTCCCGGAGAGGGGCACCTACCCGGTGGTGGACCACACGATGCGCCAGGCCGAGGCGGGCGCACACGGCCTGTTCAAGGTGACCGGGCAGTGAACCTTCCGTGCGAGTCGCAGGCACATTCCGGCGTTGTCCCGCAGGGCCGCACGTCGCCTTACGACTCCTAACGGAATGATCCGCGTTGTGCTCCGCTCTCCCGCTGTAACGACAGCGGGGGAGCGGAGCCGATTGGCGCGGCTGAAGCCGTGGGAGGCCGGCGACAAGCTGGGGGCGATCATCGAGCCGCTGCCGCCCAGCCATCCGCGGCGAGTCCGCCGGCCAGGCTGAGAGCCGCCGATCCGCCGCAGGCCGTTCCGCATGTCGCGGCGGCCGGGGCGCCTACGGCATGTTCGGCGGCCGGCCCGCCGCCGGCTCTCCCGGCACCGGGCAGGGCGCCGGCCGGCCGTGACGTGGAGCCGGTCGTTTTGCCGGATCGGCAACGAGGTTTGTCGAACGGCGAGGTGTGGGCGGACCATCTTCATGAACGGAGGTGCTTCGCATGATTGCGCGAACACGGCAGATCTTGACATCCTCCCCCGGCTGAAGCGGGGGATTCCCGCCCTCGCAGGTGGGATCTTCCTGTTTCACCGCAGACCGCCCCCGGGACGGCCCCAAGCCGAGGTCTCACCCCCGCTCCGCGGGCGTTTCCCCGGCCCGGCGGCCAGGACCCGGACAGGCCGGCTTGACCATCGCCCGCCCGAATACACCGACCACACCAAGAGAAGGACGACGACATGCGGAAACCCCGAGGTCACCACACCCCCCGGGCCCTGCCGGCCCTCCCACCCTCCCCGTTCCTCCCCAGGGCCGAAGCCCGGGATCTCCTGGGGGGTTCCTGATGAGCGACGACCACCCCACCTCGGATGAGGAGTTCTGGGACACCCGCTACCGTCAGAGCGACCAGATCTGGAGCGGGAACCCCAACGCCGTCCTGGTCCGGGAAGTCACCGGCCTGGAGCCGGGCAGCGCCCTGGACCTGGGATGCGGCGAGGGAGCCGACGCGATCTGGCTCGCGCGGCAAGGATGGCGGGTCACCGCCGTCGACATCTCCCAGGTCGCCCTCGACCGTGCGGCCCGGTACGCGGCGGAGGCGGACGTCGCCGGCCGCGTCGACTGGCAACGGCACGACCTCGGGGTGTCCTTCCCCGCCGGGACCTTCGATCTCGTCTCCGCCCACTTCCTGCACTCCCATGGCGACATGCCGCGAGAGAGGATCCTGCGGACCGCCGCCTCGGCCGTCGCGCCCGGCGGAGTGCTCCTTGTCGTCGGACACGCGGGACACCCCTCCTGGGAGCACGATCCCCATTCCGGGGTTCGCCTGCCCACCCCGGAAGAGGTCCTCGAAGCCCTCGAACTCCCGGACGGGCAGTGGGAGGTGCTGCTCAGCGAGGAACATCAGCGGAGCCAGACCGGCCCCGACGGGCGACCGGGCACCCGTACGGACAACACCCTCAAGGTCCGGCGGCTGATCGGCTGAGCCCTCCGCGCCGAGTCCCGCCCCCGGCGCCCGCCGTCGCAAGGGGGGCGGGAGTCCGGTGCCGGCCTCCGAGCCTGTGCTGGGGAGAGTCGTCGTCTCCTCCGGCCGGCCACGGCATCCACCGACAAGTAGAGCAGTCTTGACAATAAAAATTTTCGGTGAGATCGTTGTCGCATGCGATCGGGAACCCGGTCGCAGCCGATCAGCCGTCACGCGAAAGTGCGCGACGACGACGTCGAAGCTCGCGGCACCTGGAGCTGAGGCGGCCGTCGCGCCCTCCGAGAGGACCGGCGGGCCGGAGGGTACGGCGCCGCCGTGGAGCCCGCCGGGTCGCCGTCGCCTTCGCGGCGGCGCCCACCCGGGCGCCGGAGCTCGGCGGCGGCGACCCTCGCTGACGGCGAAAGCGCACTTCCAGCACCGATGTCCGACGACCCGCACGACCGGGAGACCGATTCATGAGCACCGTAGTCTCGAAAGACGGCACCACCCTCGCATTCGACCGGATCGGAGAAGGGCCGGCGGTCATCCTGGTCGACGGTGCGCTCTGCCATCGATCGTCCGGACCGAACGGACCGCTGGCCGCGCTGCTGGCGGAGCGTTTCACCGTATACACCTATGACCGCAGGGGCCGTGGCGACAGCGGTGACACCGCTCCCTACGCGGTCGAACGCGAGGTCGAGGACCTCGAAGCCCTCATCGCGGAGGCCGGCGGATCGGCGTTCGTGTACGGCATCTCCTCCGGTGCGGCCCTCGCGCTCGAGGCGGCCGATCGCGGCCTCGCCATCGGCAGGCTCGCTCTGTACGAGGCGCCGTTCATCGTCGACGACAGCCGCCCTCCCGTGCCGCGGGACTACCGGGCCCAGATCTCCGAGCTGCTCGCGGCCGGTCGGCGGGGCGACACGGTCAAGTACTTCATGAGGAGAGCCGTCGGCCTTCCCGCCCTCGTCGTGGCCATGATGCGGTTCATGCCGGCCTGGTCGGGGCTCACGGCCGTCGCGCACACCCTCGCCTACGACGCCGCCGTCGTGGCCGGCACCCAGTCCGGGGAGCCCCTGCCGGCCGGCCGGTGGGCCTCCGTCACGCTGCCCACGCTTGTGGCGGTCGGCGGGAAGAGCCCCGGGTGGATGCACAACGCGATGGCGGCCGTCGCCGACGCCCTCCCCGACGCCCGGCACCACACCCTGAAAGGCCAGACCCACATCGTCAAACCGCAGGCCCTTGCCCCGGTGCTGATCGACTTCTTCGCCGGCTCCGGGCAGTTCGCCGGGCAGGGAGCGGACCGGATCTCGGCGGCGGGCCTCCCGGGGGGCGGTGGACAGCACGCCTCCGGCGGGCGGTCCCGGTAGCGGGCCGCCCTCCGGCCCCCGTCCCCGGCGATCTCGCGGTGCGCCGGGCCGGCGGGTGCGTAGGCTGACCCGGTGACGGAGACGCGGGCCACGGGATACGACTGCCTGTCATCCCGGTTCGTCCCGGAGGCCGAGCTACGGGAATTCCTGCTGGACTGCTTCGGGATCGCCGGGCACGAGCTGTTCGTCGGCCACGCCGACCGGGTCGCCGAGGGCCTGCCGGACGTCCCGCAGGACGTGGTGTTCGCCGCCTTCTGCACCTACCGGCAGGCCCGCGGCCACTTTGCGATGATCTTTGACGTCGGCGTCGAGGGACGTCTCGCCGACCGGGTGGGCCGCCGGGAGTTCGCCGAGAGGTTCGCCGCGCGCTTCGGCGCGTACGTGCTGTACGGCGACACCGAACCGCCGGGCCTGTGGACGGTGGTCCTGGCGGACGGCGGCCGTCTCCGCGCCGCGATGGAGGAGCGGGACGGCCGCTCCGTGCTCTACGCGGTCACGGCGCCGGTGCCCGGCCTCCCCGAGGTCCGGGTGGACGAAGGACTCCGGCGGATCCGATGAGCCTCACGGCTTCCCGGATCGGCCACCGCCCGCCACCTCCCGGACACGCCGTGCGGCGTGGTGGGGAGGCTCATCTCGGGAGCCGGACGCCCGTCGCGGAGGCGAGCCACGGACGCATCACCGGCAGGACGTGCGCGGCCTGCATGGCCTGGGTGTGGTCGAGCCCCTCCAGGACGCTCACCTCCCAGCCGAGGTCGCCGAGCTCCGCACGCCGGTTCACGACCGGGCCCGCCATGCTCACGTGCACCCCGCCCCACCGCTCGCCGTACTCTATTTCGTCCGCCGAGCCCACGAAGCAGAGGCGGGGACAGCTGATCCGCGCCTGGGCGGCGCGGTCGTCGAACCCCTGCAACGCCTGATACAGCGTGACGAACTGCCGGGTCTGCGCCTCCGTCATGGACACCTCCACCGACGACCAGTCGGGTTCCTCCGAGTTCCGCGAGGTCTGCGGGGTCGCGGGGGGGCTCTGGGGTGAGACGGCCATCTCGTGGGTGGCCATGGTCACGCGAAGCATCTCCGCGTACGGCCCGCCGAGCGGCGGGAAACCGCCCATGACGAGCGCCGAGAGCCGGTCGGTCCTGATCGCGAGCTGAAGCCCGCTCAGCGCCAGCCAGGAGTATCCGTAATAGGCGAACCGGTCGGCCCCCACCGCGTCGGCCACGGCGAGCAGGTCTCCGGCGACGTTGGCGGGTGTCAGGGTGTCTGGTTTGGGGGTGCCCAGGACATGACCTTCGTAGTCGAAGGCGACCACCTGGAACGCGTCGCTGAGGCCCTCGATGAGGGAACGGCCCAGGGCCGGGTCGGCGCCCCACTTCCGCATCGCCTCGGCCTGCGGCCCCTCCGCCGGACGCGGGTTGACCGGGAGCAGCACGGTGGGGCCCGCGCCGTGGACCTCCACGTCGACAGTGCTTCCGTCATGCAATTTCGCCTTGGTCATTGAAACCATCTCCAATTTCGATCCGCCACGACGGCAGACAACTCCTTAGGCCGTAAAGTATGGCCTCATGCCACAATAGTTTATAGCGTAAGGAGTTGTGTCGCGGAAACCTCGTCAGGAGGGGCGGCCGGCGGCCGCGCTTCAGGGGGCCCCGCGGGCGCGGGCCCGGGGGGAGGGGATCACGTCCCGGCTCTGTCCACGGTCGCCTCGATCCCGTCCAGCAGGACGGCGAGCCCGGCCTCGAAGGTCTTCCTCGCCTCCCGCTCCAGGTAGGGGACGCTCTCGTCCTCAGGAGGGGACGCCGGCCCGCTCTCGAGCCAGGCCACCATCGGGAAGCGCTCGGCGAAGTCGGGCGCGACCTCCCCCAGCAGGGCCGCGCGGGCCGGCCACCACTGCTCGTCGGACACCCCGGTCGCCGCCGCGGCCTGCCGTGACTCCGCGACGGTCTGCGCGGCCCCGCGCACGAAGTAGAACAGCGTCCCGACGACGCGTCGCAGCGGGCCGGCCTCCAGGCCGGTCGCGCGCAGGACGCCCACCACCGTCTCGAGCATGACGTACTCGTTGGGCCCCAGCACCGGCCGTACCTGCGACACCTGCAGCACCCACGGATGCCGCAGGTAGAACGCCCAGGCATTCTCGGCCCAGGACGTCACCCCGGCCCGCCAGCCCGCCCGCGGGTCGTAGCCGGCGGGCAGCTCGGCCAGGGTCCGGTCGTACATCAGGTCGACCAGCTCGCTCTTGCTGGGGACGTAGGTGTACAGGGCCATGGCCGTGCGCCCGAGCCGCTCGCCCACCGCGCGCATGGAAAGCGCGGCCATCCCCTCCGCGTCGGCGACGGCGATCGCCGCGTCCACGATCACGTCCACGCTCAGCCCCGGCTTGGGGCCCGGCCGCGCGTCCCCCGGCCCCTCGGTGCGCCACAGCAGGGCCATCGAACGGCGCGCATCGCCCTGTCCGGCAAAGACGACCACTTGCAGCTCCTTACAACATAAACTAACCTTGTCGATCGATCTCTTTATGGCATAAGGATATCAGCGGGCGGCGGCGCGGGCCGGTGGGGGACTGCGGGCGCGCCGTCCGGCGGCCGGCGGCGGGCCGCGGTGCCGTCACGGATGGCGAGGCGCTCGCTGGGCGGTCGCCGGCGGCTTGCCCGTCATTTCTCCTCCTGCCTGAACTGCTCCTCAAGTTTCAGGAAGAGGCGGCGTTCCCGGTAGGGCAGGTGCTCGTGGGAGGTGATCCGCTCGGGGTGCGGTGGCCGGCCGGGTGCCCGCTCCGGCCCGTGACGCGCCGGCCGCGTGGAGAGCTTGGCGGCCTCCGCCCGCAGGGCGGCCAGGACCTCGGGATTTGGCCACGAGGCCGCTCCGAGATACATCAGACCTGTTCCGAGGTAGGTCAGACCTCTTCTGAGGCGGTGTTTCATCCGCCGCAGAGCCCCTCTCTCCGGGGTGTCGTCGCGCATCCGGGCCTCCGGTGATCGATCCCGCGTCCGAGCCTGGCCGTGGCACCTCTCGGGCCGCTCGAGAACCGCTGGACTCCCACTCCCGCCGGCCGTACGGGCCCTTCTGGAAAAACGCGAAAGTGTGAAACGAGAGGAAGTGGTGTCAGAAGAGCATGGTGACGGCGATGCTGTTGGCGACGAGCGCCACCATCGCGAGTGCGGTGCGCAGCATGTGCCAGCGCCGCCACAGCGGGCGCGGATCCTGCCAGCCGGGCGGGATCGCGTCCGGATCGGTGCGGTGCACCCGCCTGTTGATCGGCACGTTGCGCAGGTGGGAGACCAGCGAGACCCCGGCCAGGCACACGGCCGCGCCGATGATCAGCGAGCGGGCCGTGGCCGCGGACGCCTGTACGGCGAGCACGATGTCCAGCAGCGTCGTGCTCAGCACGATGATCGGCATGGTGGGATCCCAGTTCCTGCCCAGCAACGTGTGCGTGTAGACATAGCGGTCCGGTGACATCGCGGCCAGGGCCGGTACCGTGCTGAGGGCCACCGCGAACAGCACACCGGCCACCGTTCCGCTGCCGAGCAGGGCCAGCACGCTGAGCACATGCATCATCGTGATCACCTCCAGACCGCACCGGCGATCAGATCCGCCTGAGCCGGGTCCGGGACGCACGGGAACAGGATCAGCTCGTCGCAGCCCGCGGCCCGGTAACCGGCGGCGAACTCCTGGAGCCGCCGCGCGTCGGTGAGCACGCCGCGCACGGCCATCTCGGCCTTCCAGCCGATGAAGGAGTAGTAGTCGAGCAGGTAGCGCTCGGCCTGCTCGCGCGCGCCCGGCCCCAGTGCCACATAGGCGATCGCCGCCAGGCGCGGCCGGTCGGCGCGGCCCGCGGCGCGCCAGGCCGTCCGGACGCGCTCGGCCAGTTCGGCGTAGCCCGCGGCCGAGCTGCCTCCGGCGATCCAGCCGTCGCCGAAAGCGGCGGCACGCCGCATGGCCGCGGGGGAGTGGCCGCCGACGAGCAGCGGCGGGCCGTCCTTCGCCCAGCGCGGGCCGGGGACCGGGCCGGCGGCCGTCCCGTCCCAGGACCGCCGCAGCTCGCCGAGCAGGTCGTCGAGCCGGCGCCCCCGCCCGGCGTACGGCGTCCCGCACGCCTCGTAGTCGTCCGGCCGCCCACCGGCCGCGACGCCGACCACGAGCCGGCCGTCGGAGAGCCGGTCCAGGCTGGCCAGCTGCTTGGTCAGCAGCGCCCTGTCACCCCGGTACGCGGCGATCAGGATGGTCGTGGCCAGCCGGATCCGGCTCGTCGCGCCGGCCGCGGCGGCGAGCGCGATCAGGGACTCGTAACCGTCGTACATCAGCCGGTCGAGCACGCCGAGGGAGGAGAATCCGAGTTCCTCGGCGCGCTGGGCCCAGACGAGGACGTCCCGGCCGGTGATCCCGGGGATCATCGTCGGCAGCCCGATCCCAACCTCCATGCCACCCTCCATGTCTCAGCCCGGCTGGGCGTCCTGGCCGGCTCGCGCCGGCGGTCCGGCTGTCACGGCTGCGCCCTCACCGCTCCACCGGGTGGGTGTCCACCGACAGCTGGGAGACGCAGCGCATGACCGCGTCGCGGAAGTAGGCTCCGAACGCCCCCGGCGTCGAGGTGTCGCGCTGCTCGGCGAGGTAGGGCGCGAGCTTCTCCTCGATCAGGTGCACGCCCCGCTGTCCCGCCATGTGCGCGGCCACGGCCCTGAAGTCGCCCTCGTAGTGGATCACGCGGACCATCACGTCGTCCTTGATGAAGACGGCCGTGCCGAGCAGGCGGCCGGCCTGCCCGCCCTCCTCGTCGCGCATGACAGGGGTGTCCACCCGCTGGAATCCGGCGAAGATTTCCGCGATCTCGTCCTCGTACCCGAGTTTGACCCGGTAAGTGATGGCAGCAAAGGGCATCAGATGCCTCCGTCCACGTTGAGAGTGACACCGGTGATGTACCGGGACACGTCGCTGGCCAGGAACAGCACGGCCGCGGCCACGTCGGCGCCGGTGCCCAGGCGGCCGAGCGCGGTCACGGCGCGGATGAGGTCGGCGACCGGGGGCGGCGGCCCGCCGCCGGGTTCGGTCACGATCACGCCGGGCGCCACCGTGTTGACCCGGATGCCGCGGCCTCCGAGCTCCCTGGCCAGTGACCGGGTCAGCCCGACGAGCGCGGTCTTGGAGGCGCCGTAGTGCGCGCTCTCCGGCCGCCCGCGCATGCCGGCCGAAGCTCCGATGTTGATGACCGAGCCGTTGTCGGCCAGCAACCCGAGCGCGGCCTGGGTCACCAGGAAGCAACTGGTCAGGTTCGTCTCGATGACCCGGTGCCACTTCTCCCCGGTGAGCTCCCCGAACGGCGACCGGCCGTCGACGCCGACGTTGTTGACGACCACGTCGAGCCCGCCCAGCGCCTCCCGGCAGGCGTCCGCGAGCGTGGCCACGCCGGCGGTGTCGGTGACGTCGGCCTGCACCACGCGGTGGCCGTCGCCCAGCCCCTTGAGCTCATGGGCGAGGGCGTCGGCCGCCTCGCCCGGGCTGCGGTTGCAGGCCACGACGCAGGCCCCGGCCCGGGCGAACGCGAGCACGGTCTCCCGGCCTATCCCGTGAGTGCCGCCGGTGACGAGGACACGTTTGCCGGCCAGTCCAAGATCCACGATTAACCTCCGTCAGGCAGTTACCTGACGAAGATGGTCCGGGTCACTCGCGATGGGCTGGAGTCCCGCTGGGCCGGCCCGCGAGGCGCCGGATCCGCGGCAAGCGGACCCCGTCCCGCCGGCCGATCACCGGCAGCTCACTGACCCCGCGCCCCCTCCAGCCCCTCCGCCGGGCGCCCCCTCAAGCCACCCTCGAGCCGTCCCCGCGCCACCGGTGGGAGTCTTCTGCGGCACGCACCCCCACCGCTCGGCCGTACGCCCTGACGACGCATCATCTGGAGGTCCTCCGATGACGACCACACGGAAAGCCCGCCGGCGGCGCCGGCCGCCGTCCGCTCCGGGTCCCCGGCGGTCACGATGACCGGCGCCAAGGTCGCGCTCGTCAGCGGTGGATCGCGCGGCATCGGCCGCGCGATCGTGCTGAGGCTGGCACAGGACGGGTTCGACGTCAGCTTCTGCTACCGCAGCGCCGAGGGACCGGCCGCGCAGCTCGTCAAGGAGGCCCGGCAGTCCGGCGGACGGGTGCTCCCGGTGCGGGCGGATGTGTCCCGCGGCGAGGAGATGCGCGCCTGGGTCACCCGCGCGGAAGAGGAGCTCGGCCCCGTCGACGCGGTCGTGACGTCGGCCGGCATCACCAGGGACGGGCCGCTCGTGCTCACCGAGGAGGCCGACTGGGAGGAGGTGACGCGCACCAATCTCGGGGGCGTCCACCACCTGTGCCGCGCCGCGGTGTTCGGCATGATGAAGCGCCGGTCGGGCTGCATCGTCACGATCTCCTCGGTGTCCGGGGTCTACGGCAACGCGGCGCAGACCACCTACTCGGCGTCCAAAGCCGGCGTCATCGGCTTCACCCGCGCGCTGGCGAAGGAGGTCGGCGGCCGCGGCGTGCGGGCCAACGTGGTCGTGCCGGGACTCATCGACACCGACATGACCGGCAAGCTCAGCGAGCAGGTCAGGCGGCGGCTGACGGAGGCGACAGCCCTGAGGCGGTTCGGCCGCCCGGAGGAGGTGGCCGAGCTCGTCGCCTTCCTGGCCTCCGATCGCGCCGCGTACATGACCGGAAGCGTCGTCGAGATCCACGGCGGGATCGCGATCTGAATGCGCGACACGACATGAACGTCCCCGTCGAGAGACGCCCGCCCGCATGGGACGTGATCGTCATCGGGGCGGGGGTGGGCGGCCTGGTGTGCGCCGCCTACCTCGCCGCTCCGGTCGTCGTCTCCAACGCCGACTACCGCCGCACGATCCTCGAACTGTGCGATGACGGCGCGGGGTTCCCGCCGAGACTCCTCGCCCGGGCGAGAGCCTCGACGATGCGCCTGCCGTGGGCGGTGCTGTACATCGCTCTCGACGTCGCCAAGCCGTACACCCCCGACGCCAACGTCTGGTGGTTCCCCGGGGAGGACATCGAGCGGAGCTACGCGCGCCTGCACGAGGGCGTCCGCGACGAGCTGCCGTTCGTGTTCGTCTCCTTCGCCCCCGAGGACGGCGGACGGGCCCATCCGGCCGGGCACAGCAGCCTTCAGGTGATGACCGTGTGCCCGCCCGGCCACGGATGGTGGGGGATGCCGGGCGGCCCGGCCGACGGCGTCCGCTACCGGCGCGATCCCGCCTACCTGGCGGCGAAGCGGGGGCTGACCGAGGCGATGCTGACGGCCGCGGAGAAGGCGGTCGGGCCGCTGCTGCCGGAGGTGCACGCGGGTGCGACGCTCGGCGATCCGTCGCTGCTGCCCGCCCGTCCGGCCGGCTGGGATCCGCCGGCGGTCTCACGCGGCCGCGGCAGGCGCGGGGCCCGCGGCCGCCCGCGCCTGCCGGAGGCCGGCTGACCTCAGCGGACGGCGGAGCGCAGCTCGGCGACGACGGCGGCGTCCTTGTCGCCGTCACCGGCGAGGACCGCCTCGGTGAACCGGTCGGCCGCGCCCGCCGTGACCGGCAGCTCAAGGCCGTGCAGGGCGGCCTCGCCCACCGCGAGGCGCAGATCCTTCTCCATCAGGGCGCTGCGGAACGCCGGGGGCTCGTAGTGGCGGGTGCGCATCAGCTCCGCCCGGAACGCCAGCGTCGGCGAGCTGAACCCGCTCTTGGTGACGGCGGCGAGAAGGAGGTCCCGGTCGAGCCCGGAGCTTTCGGCCAGCAGCACCGCCTCGGCCAGCGCGGCGACCTGGTTGCCGAGGATCAGGTTGAAGGACAGCTTCAGCACGCACGCCGAGCCGGCCGGGCCGACGTACAGCACGTCCTGGCCGAGTGCCTCCAGGACGTCGTGGGCCTCGGCGGCGTCCGCACGCCGTCCGGCCGTGAAGATCCGCAGCTTGCCCGCCCGCGCCATGGCGGGGTTTCCGAGCACGCAGGCCTCCACGCGCCGGGCGCCGGTCCGGGCCAGCCGCTCGGCCGCGTCCGCGGAGTAGGCGGGCGAGACGGTCGAGGTGTCCACGACGAGCGCGCCGGGACGCAGCCGCCCGGCCAGCTCGCCGAAGAGGACCTCTTCGACCGCCGCCTGGTCGCTCAGGCTGAGGATGACGATCCGCGCGCCCTGGGCGGCTTCGGCGCCCGAGGCGGCGACGCGCGCTCCCGCCTCGGCGAGCGGCGCGGTCTTGGCCGCGGTGCGGTTGTGCACCACGAGAGGGAATCCGGCGCCGCGCAGGCACAGTGCCATGCCGGCGCCCATACCGCCGAGTCCGACGAACGCCAGCTCGTTGTCGCTGCTCACCACGGTCACCCTTCGACGATGACGGTCCGTTGGCGCTGATGTGCCTGCCGTCACCCTGTGGCCCCGTACTCGAGCTGCGCTCGGAGCGCGGTCCAAGGCGTGCTCGGGTGACCTCGCGGCCGTCCCGGCGGTCGGTCCCCGCCGGGGCGGCGCCGCGCACCGAGGCCCGTGACACCTCCGCCCGGCCTGCTTCCCGGCGGCCGCCCGCCGGCATGCCCGGCGGACCTCCGGCCCGCCGCCGGACGTCCGCGCCCCGAGGGAGACGGTCCGGCGGCTGTTTCGAGCCGGATTCGACCGTAACCAGACACAAGGGCCTCAGCATGGCGGCACCGAACGAGAGGAGTTCCGGGGTGCATCGGACATTGATCGTCGCCCGGATGGAACCGGCCGAGGCAGACAACGTGGCGCAGATATTCGCGGACTCGGACGCCAGCGACCTGCCCCGGATGGTCGGAGTGTCACGGCGCACGCTCTTCCGCTTCCACGACCTCTACTTCCACCTGGTGGAGGCGGACGAGGACATCACGCCGAATCTCTACAAAGCACGCAGTCACCCGCTCTACGACGAGATCAACCAGCGGCTGTCCAAGCACATCCGGCCGTACGACCCGAACTGGCGGGAGCCCAAGGACGCGATGGCCAGCCCCTTCTACGTCTGGGAGGCAGACGGTGAGTGAGCCAGTGGACCAGCTGTCCGCGCCGGCGAAGGTCGCCGCGTGCGACGTCGCGCCGAACCGGCGCCGCGGCGGTGACATCCGGGTGGTGCTCAGCCCGAAGACCGTCGCCTCGACCTCCGGCTTCATGGGCACGCTGACGCTCGCGCCCGGCGAGTACGTGGCCGAGCACTACCACCCCTACTCGGAGGAGTTCCTCTACGTGGTGCGTGGCCGGCTGACCGCCCGGATCGACGGCGCGCGGATCGTCGAGCTGGCGGCCGGTGAGGGGCTGATGGTCCCCAAAGGGCTGCGGCACCGGGTCTGGAACGCCGGCGACGAGGAGATCCACGCGGTCTTCCACCTGAGCCCGCTGGCGCCGCGACCCGACCTGGGCCACGTCGACACCGAGCCGCTGCCGAGGTCGGGGATCGCCGAACCCGTACCCGACGTGGGAGGGCCGCGCTGATGGTCAACGACAGGCGCGTCGTCATCACCGGGATCGGTGTGACGGCGCCGGGCGGCATCGGGACCAAGGCGTTCTGGGAGCTGCTCACGGCCGGCCGTACCGCCACCCGTACCATCACGCTGTTCGACGCGTCCGGGTTCCGCTCCCGCATCGGGGCCGAGTGCGACTTCGATCCCGTCGCGGAGGGCCTGAGCCCGCAGGAGATCCGGCGGATGGACCGGGCCGCGCAGTTCGGCGTCGTGTGCGCCAGGGAGGCCCTGGCCGACAGCGGCCTGGAGGAGGGCGCCGTCCCGCCGGAGCGGATCGGCGTCAGCATCGGCAGCGCCGTGGGCTGCACGATGGGCCTGGAGCAGGAGTACGTCGTGCTGAGCGACGGAGGCCGGCGCTGGCTCGTCGATCCCGCCTACGCGGTGCGGCACCTCTACGGCTACATGGTGCCGAGCACGATGGCGTGCGAGGTCGCGTGGGCCGCGGGGGCCGAGGGGCCGGTGTCGCTGATCTCCACCGGGTGCACGGCGGGGCTGGACGCGGTCGGCAACGGCTGCCAGCTGATCTGGACGGGCCGGGCCGACGTCGTGATCGCCGGAGCCACCGACGCGCCGCTCTCGCCGATCACGGCGGCGTGCTTCGACGCGATCAAGGCGACCTCACCGAACAACGACGACCCGGCGCACGCCTCCCGGCCGTTCGACGCCGATCGGGACGGGTTCGTGCTCGGCGAGGGCGCCGCCGTCTTCGTGCTGGAGGAGCGGGAGGCCGCGCGCCGGCGCGGAGCGCACATCTACGCGGAGATCGTCGGGTTCGCCGGCCGCAGCAACGCCTACCACATGACCGGCCTCAAGCCCGACGGGCGCGAGATGGCCGAGGCGATCCGCCAGGCCATGCACCTGGGGAGGGTGGACGCCGCGGACATCGACTACATCAACGCGCACGGTTCGGGCACCAAGCAGAACGACAGGCACGAGACCGCGGCCTTCAAGCGCGCACTCGGCCGGCGTGCCTACGAGGTGCCGGTCAGCTCCATCAAGTCGATGATCGGGCACTCGCTCGGGGCCATCGGGGCGATCGAGGTGGCGGCCTGCGCGCTGGCCATCGAGCACCAGGTGGTGCCGCCGACGGCGAACCTGCACACCCGCGATCCCGAGTGCGACCTGGACTACGTGCCGCTGACCGCGCGTGAGCATCCGATCGACTCCGTGCTCAGCGTCGGCAGCGGATTCGGCGGCTTCCAGACCGCCATGGTCATCGTGCGGGACCGGGCGGCATGAGCAGACACGCTGTCATCACCGGGATCGGGGTCACCGCACCGAACGGGCTCGGGACCGAGGCGTACTGGGCGGCCACGCTCGAAGGGCGCAGCGGCATCGGGCCGATCAGCCGGTTCGACCCCGCCGGCTACCCGGTCCGCGTGGCCGGGGAGGTGAGCGACTTCACCGCCGCCGAGCACGTGCCCAGCCGCCTCATCCCGCAGACCGACAACTGGACCCACCTCGGACTGACCGCGGCCGCCTGGGCCCTGGACGACGCGGGCGCCGATCCGGCGGCGTTCCCCGAGTACGAGATGGCGGTGGTGACCGCCAGCTCCTCCGGGGGGACCGAGTTCGGGCAGCGGGAGATCGAGCGGCTGTGGACCAAGGGGCCCTCCTGGGTCGGCGCCTACCAGTCGATCGCCTGGTTCTACGCCGCGACCACCGGGCAGATCTCCATCCGCCACGGGATGCGCGGCTCGTGCGGGGTCGTCTGCGCCGAACAGGCGGGGGCCCTGGACGCGGTCGGGCAGGCGCGTCAGCTCATCCGGACCGGGACCCGGCTGGTGGTCACCGGCGGCGCCGACGCGTCGCTGTGCCCCTACGGCCTGACCGCGCAGTACAGCAGCGGCAGGCTCAGCCAGGGCGACGACCCCGGCCGGGCCTACCTGCCCTTCGACGTCGGCGCGGCGGGCTACGTGCCCGGTGAGGGCGGCGCGATGCTGGTCGTGGAGAACGCGGCCGACGCGCATGCCCGAGCCGCGCCGGTCATCTACGGGGAGATCGCCGGTTACGCCGCGACCTTCGACCCGCGACCGGGGTCCGGCCGCGAGCCGGGGCTGCGCCGGGCGATGGAGCTGGCGCTGGCCGACGCCGGCCTCGCCGCCGGCGGAGTCGACGTGGTCTTCGCGGACGCGGCCGGGGTGCCGGAACTCGACCTGCAGGAGGCCACCGCGATCCGCGCGGTCTTCGGCCCGGACGGGGTGCCGGTCACCGCGCCCAAGACGATGACCGGCCGGCTCTACGCCGGCGGCGCTGCGCTCGACCTGGCCGGCGCGCTGCTGGCCATCCGCGACGGTGTCATCCCGCCCACGGCGGGCGTCACCGAGCTGGCGCCGGGCTGCGACCTCGACCTGGTCCGCGGCGCGGCCCGCGAGGCGCGGGTCGGCACCGCCATGGTCGTCGCCCGCGGCTACGGCGGATTCAACGCGGCAATCGTCGTAACGAAGACCGACTGACGGAGCAACCCATGGCACAGCTTGGCTCATTCACCCTCGACGACCTGAAAGAGGTCATGCGCGCCTGCGCCGGGGTCACCGAATCCGTGGACCTCGACAGCGATATCGCCGACGTCACGTTCGAGGATCTCGGATACGACTCGCTCGCGGTTCTGGAGATGGCGGCGAAGCTCCAGAACCACCTGGGCGTCGTGATCCCCGACGACGTGGCGGAGCAGCTGCCCACGCCGCGCGCGCTGGCCGAGTACGTGAACGTCCGGCTGGCGGCCTGAGAGCAGGGCCGGACCAGCGTCGCGCAGCGGCCGCGGAGGCCAGACAAGGAAGAACCTCATGGCAGGACACACCGACAACGCCATCGTCATCAAGGCGCCCATGGAGCTGGTCTGGGACATGACCAACGACGTCGCGTCGTGGCCCCAGCTGTTCAGCGAGTACGCCGCCGCGGAGATCCTCGAACGCGGCGGCGACACGGTCACCTTCCGCCTCACCATGCATCCCGACGAGGAGGGCAGAGTGTGGAGCTGGGTCTCGGAGCGGACCGCCGACCCGGTGAAGCGCGAGGTGCGCGCGCACCGGATCGAGACCGGCCCCTTCGAGTTCATGAACATCTACTGGGAGTACCGCGAGGTCGAGGACGGCGTGCGGATGCGCTGGGTGCAGGACTTCCACATGAAGCCGCAGGCGCCGGCCGACGACGACGGGATGACCGAGCACCTCAACCGCAACACCGCGATCCAGATGGACCGGATCAGGGGGCTGGTCGAGGCGGCCGCGGCGGCGTTCGCCGGACCGGGCCGGCGGGCAGTGGAATGATCCGGGCGCTCGTCCCGCTGGCGCTCCTCGCCAACGGCATCGCGGCGGGCGTCATGCTCGGCAACGCGATAGGGCTGGCGGCGCACGCCCTCCGGCTGCCGTACGCGGGGTACGTCGATCTGATCAAGTTCATGTGGCCGCGCTACGACCCGTTCCTGCCCATCACGAACGTGCTGGGGTTCGGGCTGGACGTCGCCATCGCGGTGATGGTCCACGGCGAGCGGGGCGCGACCGGCGCCTCCGGCCTGTTCGGGCTGGCCGCGGCGCTGCTCGCCGTACTCATGGCGATCTCGCTGATCAAGAACGTTCCGATCAACAAGTACGTGACCGCGCTCGATCCGGCCAGCCCGCCGGACGACTGGCCCGAGCGCGATCCACGCGCCAGCTGGAAGAACTGGAACAACGTGCGGGTGGTGCTCTCCATGACCGCGCTGATCGCCAACCTGGCGGGAGCGGCGGTCCTCCTTTAGCCGCCCCGGCGGCCGATCCAGAAACGTCACAGAGATGGCAGAGGGACGATGGAACTCAAGCTGACAGGCAAGAAGGCGCTCGTGACCGGAGGCTCACGCGGTATCGGGCGGGGGATCGTCCTCGGCCTCGCCCGCGCGGGCGCCGACGTGGTGACGTGCTACCGCACCGAGAGCGAGGCCGTCACGAGCCTGGCCCGCGAGCTCAAGGAGACCGGCGGCGACCATCAGCTCGTCAAGGCGGACGTGAGCGATCCGGCCGAGGTCGACGCGCTCGTCGAGGACTGCCGCACCTCGCTCGGCTCCCTCGACGTGGTCGTGCACAACGCGGGCGTCATCAGCCACGTGCCGTTCGCCGAACTCCCGGTCGAGGAGTGGCGGCGCGTGGTGGAGAACAACCTGGGCGGGCCGTACCTGGTGACGCAGCGGGCGCTGCCCCTGCTGTCGGCCGGCGCCTCCATCATCTTCATCGGCTCCAGGGTGGCCACCGTCGGGATCCCGCTGCGCTCCCACTACACCGCCACCAAGGCCGGCCTGGTCGGGCTCACCCGCTCCCTCGCCAAGGAGCTGGGCCCGCGGGGGCTGCGCGTCAACGTGGTGGCGCCGGGGCCGATCGAGACGGAGGAACCCGCTCCGGCCGAGGTGCGGGAGCGCTACCGGAAGATGATCCCGCTCGGCCGGCTCGGCACCCCCGAGGACGTGGCCGGGGTCGTGGCGTTCCTGGCCAGTGACCTGTCGCGGTTCGTGAACGGCGAAACGATCAATGTCGACGGAGGGATCTGATGTACGACGAGAACGTCCCGGTACTGATCGTGGGAGGCGGCCCGGTGGGGCTGTCCACCGCGGTCTTCCTCGGCCGGCACGGCATCAGGTCCCTGCTCGTCGAGAAGCGGGCCGACACCTCCCTGCTGCCGCGCGCCCCCGGCCTGCAGGCGCGCACCATGGAGCTGTTCCGGGCGGCGGGACTGGGCGGGGAGATCCGGGCACTGGAGATCGGCGACTCGCACCCGTTCTTCGAGGGCGGCATCCTGCGGGTCAACACCTTCTCGGAGATCGTGGACGCGGAGGTCCTGGAGGCCCCCTCGCTGGACGGCCCCGACATCAGCCCGGAGCGGGTCATGGGGTGCGGCCAGGACCGTTACGAGGTGGTGCTGGCCGAGAAGGCGAGGGAGTTCGGCTGCGAGGTTCGCTTCGCCAGCCGGCTGCGGTCGATCGAGCAGGACGACGACGGGGTGACCGCCCACGTGGAGGACGTGGAGACCGGTGTGGTCCGCACGGTCCGCGCGAGCTACCTGGTCGGCGCCGACGGCGCGGGCAGCTCGGTCCGCCGGGCGCTGGGCGTCTCCCGCTCCGGCCGGGGCACCGTGTTCAACGCGCTCAGCATCTACTTCCGCGCCCCCGAGCTGGAGGAGATCCTGGCGGACCGGCCGTTCATCCTGTGCTACGCGACCGCCGGGGGGACGATGACCGGGCTGTCCCGCCTGCACGGGCGGGATCCGTGGCTGGCCGCCCCGGTGTACCACCCCGAGAAGGGCGAGTCCCCGGCCGACTTCACCGACGAGCGCTGCGTCGAGATCGTCCGGACGGCGTCCGGCAAGCCGGACATGCACGTCGAGATCATGGCGAAGGTCCCCTGGGAAGGCTCCCAGCTGGTGGCGGAGCACTTCAGGGTGGGCCGGGTCTTCCTGGCGGGGGACGCCGCCCACGTGCACCCGCCGGCCGGCGGGTTCGGCGCCAACACCGGCATCCACGACGCGCACAACCTGGCGTGGAAGCTCGCGGCCACGCTGCACGGCTGGGCGGGTGCCGAGCTGCTCGACACCTACCACGACGAGCGTCACGCGGTGGGCGAGGCGATGGCCGAGCAGGCGATGGTCCGCAACCGCATCCGGCACGGGTACGCCGGCGACGAGGTCCGCGCCCGGATGGTCGACGACATCATCATCACCCTCGGCTACCGGTACCGCTCCCAGGCGGTCGTGACCGAGGAGCACCGGCCGGTGCTGACGGCGCCGCTGGAGCTCACCGGGGAGCCCGGCACCCGGGCGCCGCACCTCTGGCTCGAACGCGACGGTGAGCGGCTGTCCACGATCGACCTGTTCTGGGACTCCTTCGTGCTCCTTACCGGGCCCGAGGGCGCGGCGTGGCACGAGGCGGCCGGCCGGCTGGCCGGGCGCACCGCGGTGCCGCTGCGCGTCGTGCGGATCGGTGCCGGCGGGGACTGCGCCGCGGTGGACGGCGACTGGGCCGCGGCCTTCGGCGTCTCGGCCCGCGGCGCGGTCCTGGTACGGCCGGACGCGTTCGTGGCCTGGCGGAGCGGCGACGGCCGGCCCGAACCCGAGAAGGTGCTCGCCGACGTCCTCGACCAGGTGGCCGGCACCGCGACCGTGGCCGCGATGGCGCGCTGACGATGACGGCGCCGGCCGGGGAGCACAAGACGATGCACGAGGAGCTGTCGGCGATCGCCGGCCCCGTACTGGCCCGGATCAGGGAGCATCCCTTCTGGGCCGGGCTGCGCGACGGCACGCTGCCGCCTGCCTCACTGTGGTACTTCGCCGAGCAGGACGCCCGCCACGTCGTGCCCGCGTACGCGCGGGCACTGGCCCGTTGCGGCGCGGTCGCCGACCACGACTCACACGGCGCGCTGCTCTGCTCGGCGGCCAGTGCCACGTTCGGCTCGCTCTCCCGGCTGGACAGCGAGCTGACCAAGCTGGCGGAGGCGCTCGGCAAGCCGCCGGGTGCCGCCGCCGTCACACCCGCCCCGCCGATCCACGCGCACACCTCCTTCATGCTCGCGGCGCCCGCCGTCTCGTTCGCCTCCGGCGTCGGCGGGCTCCTGCCCATGACCTGGTTCCATCTCGAAGTGTCCAACGATCTGCGGGAACGGCACGAGCCCGGATCCCGCTACGCCGCCTGGATCGACCAGTACTGCCCCGAGGGGGGCTTCTACCAGGAGTACGTCGCGGCGTACCTGGACATGGTCGACGAGGTGGGCGGGCAGTGCTCGGCCGGCGAGCGGGACCGGCTCGTCGACCATTTCCTGCTCGGCGCTCGCTATGAGTTTTCGTTCGTTGACGCAGCGTGGCGGCGGAGGGGGTGGTCGGTGTAGGACCATGCTTCGGGGCGGCGTTTCGAGCAGGCGTCGAGCCTGCCGGACCAGACTCGGCCCGACAACTCCCGGTTTATCCGGTGACCAGCACATTCTTGGAGTATGCGGCATGGGTATCACACCGAGTTCGACACGGAGAAATCGCGGTGCCTGGTATCGGACACGAGCCATTCGAGCACTCATACTCGCTGCCGGTATGAGCGTCGCAATCGCGTCCGTCGTGCCAGGCGCCTCGGCACAGGCCGGATCACAGGCGTCGAGCGGCAAGAAGTACTACCTCGACTGCGGTGCCGGCAACGACTCCGCCGCCGGTACGTCGGCCGGGACCGCGTGGCGGACCCTCGCCCGCGTCAACACGGTCACCTTCCAGCCCGACGACTCCATCCTCCTGCGCAGAGGCAGCACCTGCAACGGTGTCCTGCAGCCGCAGGGGTCCGGTACGGCGGGCAAGCCGATCACCGTCAGCGCCTACGGCAGCGGCGCCCGCCCGGCGATCGTCGGGGGCGGCGCCCGCGCGGCCGTGTTCCTGCGCAACGTCCAGGGCTGGGAGATCCGCAACCTCGACGTCTCCAACCCGGGCGCCGCCGACGGAACCCCGCGCACGGGCATCTACGTGCTGCTGGAGAACTATGGCACCGGCAAGCACTACGTGGTCGAGGACGTCAAGGTCCATGACGTGCCCGGCTGCGACTGCCTGCAGCCGGAGCTCGAGAACAGCGGCGGCATCCTGTTCAAGGCCGCCGGGTCGGGCACGCCCACCGGCTTCGACGAGATCCGGGTGTCCCGCAACGTCGTCTCCGGCGTCGACAACATCGGGATCGGCACCCTGTCGCAGTGGTCGCGCCGTACGCCCCTGTATCCGGCCGGCTCGAACTCGTTCGTCCCGATCACCAACGTGCACATATTCGCGAACAAGCTCAGCGACATGGGCGGCGACGGCATCCTCGTGCAGAACGGCGTGGACTCGCTCACGGAGTTCAACATCGTCAACGGGTTCGGCCGCCGCGCGACGGCCTCACACGCCGCGATCCTCGCGTTCAACTCCGACCGCCCGGTGATACAGCACAACGAGGTGACGGGCGGGGCCGCCTTCCCGCCGTCCTTCGCCTTCAGCGTCGACGCCGCCAACTCCGACATCGTGTACCAGTACAACTACAGCCACGACAACAACGGCCCGTTCATGCTCCTGTGCGCGTTCACCGGAACGAACACCGACGGAGCGACGATCCGTTACAACGTCAGCCAGAACGACAAGGACCTTCTGCTGGGGACATTCCAGATCCCCGTCATCGCCAACGGCTGCGACGTCCCCGTAACGGATGTGAAGATCTACAACAACGTGGTCCACAGCACATCCGCCACGGCGCTCGTCGGGACCCTCCACCCCACCCCGATGACGGTGAAGAACAACATATTCGTCGGCCGGCCGGAAGGGTCGACGATCATCGACACGGTGGGGGTGTACGACCACAACCTTTACCGCAACATCACCGCGGTGCAGCCGGGCGACACCCACGCGGTGACCGGCGACCCCCTGTTCACCAGGCCGGGAGCCTCCGGGACCGCCGGCGTCCTCGGATTCCGGCTCAAGTGCGGCTCCCCGGCCATCGGCGCGGGCACCGTCATCCCGGACAACGGCGGCCATGACCTCTACGGCTTCCGGGTGCCGAGCGACGCGGCGCCGAACGTCGGCGCCTACCAGGGGCCGTGCGCCGGCCGCTAGCTCCGCGCGGCTCACAGCGGGCAGCCTCCCCGTCCGGGGAGGCTGCCCGTCCGCTGTCCGGCCGCGGCCCGCGGGCGGCGGCGACAGGGCCGCCGCGCCACGCTCGCCCGGCACCCGAGGGGTTCTCGATCCGGGTCCGTCAACATCGGCAGACCCCTGAGATCGGAGACCGCCATGACGCCCGTGACCTCACCGGTCGGCCTGATCGGCCCGGACGAGTTACTGATCTTCCTGCTGCAGGTCGGGCTGCTGCTGCTCTGCGCGCTGCTGCTCGGCCGGCTGACCCTGCGGCTGGGGATGTCGGCCATCGTCGGCGAGCTGTGCGCGGGCGTGCTCCTCGGTCCCTCGGTGCTGGCGCGAGTGGCGCCGGGACTGAGCGACTGGCTGCTGCCCCGCGACACCGCCCAGTTCCACATGCTCGACGCGGTCGGTCAGGTCGGCGTGCTGCTGCTCGTCGGCATCACCGGCATCCACATCGACCTGCGGCTGGTGCGCCGCCGGGGGGTCACCGCGGCCCGGATCAGCCTCGCCGGAGTGGCCATCCCCCTCGGGCTCGGCGTGGCAGTCGGGCTCCTGCTGCCGGCCTCGCTCGTCCCCGGCTCCGCCGACCGCAGCACGTTCGCGCTGTTCCTGGGGGTGGCGATGGGCGTCAGCGCCATCCCGGTCATCGCCAAGACGCTGATGGAGATGCGCCTGCTGCACCGCAACATCGGGCAGTTGATCCTGTGCGCGGTCACGGTCGACGACATCGTCGGCTGGCTGCTGCTGTCCGTCGTCTCGGCCATGGCGACCACGGGAGTGCGGGCGGGGAACATCGCCCTCTCCATCGGCTACGTGGCTGCCGTCATCGCCGCCGCCGTACTCGCCCGCCCACTCGTACGGGGCGCGCTGCGGGCGGCGGACCGCTCCGACAGCAGGCGGGACGGCGGCGTGACGGTCACGCTGGTGGTCATCCTGGTGCTGCTGGCGGCGGCCGCGACGCAGGCCATGAAGCTGGAGGCGGTGTTCGGCGCCTTCGTGTGCGGGATCGTGATCAGCAGTTGCGGCACGCTGAACCCCGCCCGGCTGGCGCCGCTGCGCACGACGGTCCTGTCCTTCCTCGCCCCGCTGTTCTTCGCGACCGCCGGGCTGCGGATGGACCTCACCGCCCTGGCCCAGCCGACGGTCCTGCTGGCCGGGCTCGGCGTGCTGGTCACCGCGATCCTGGGCAAGTTCGCGGGAGCCTACCTCGGAGCCCGGCTCAGCCGGCTCGGCCACTGGGAGGCCCTCGCGCTCGGCGCGGGCATGAACGCCCACCTGAACACGTCGGCGGCGGCGCGGGGCGCCGCCGTTGAACGGTGCTCGAGCGGTCTTCCAACCGGAGCGGCGAGCATGCGGTCATGCGTGAATCGACCCAGATCCTGATCATCGGTGGTGGCCCGGCGGGCTCGACCGCGGCCGGCCTGCTGGCCCGTGAGGGCTTCCAGGTGACCCTCCTCGAACGCGACCGCTTCCCCCGCTACCACATCGGCGAATCGATCCTGCCGTCCTGCCGCCCGATCTTCGAGATGCTCGGAGTCTGGGACAAGGTCGAGGCCCACGGCTTCCAGCCCAAGGGCGGCGCGTTCTTCCAGTGGGGTCCCGAGGAATGGGAGGTGCGCTTCAGTAACCTGGGCGATGACACCCCCAACGCCTGGCAGGTCATCCGCAGCGAGTTCGACCAGATCCTGCTCGACCACGCCCGCGAGCTCGGCGCCGAGGTGATCGAAGGGGTGAGCGTCCGCGACATCGAGTTCGACGGCGACCGGGCCGTCGCGGCCCGCTGGTACGACACCAAGGATCCCGAGCGCGGCGGCCGCATCGAGTTCGGCCATGTCATCGACGCCTCGGGCCGCGGCGGCGTGCTGGCCACCCGCCATCTCAAGAACCGCCGGTTCCACGACGTGTTCCGCAACGTCGCCGCGTGGACGTACTGGAAGAACGCCAAACCGCTCGGCAAGGGGCCCAGCGGCGCGATCGCGGTGTGCTCCGTCGAGGACGGGTGGTTCTGGGCCATTCCCCTCCACGACGGGACGCTGAGCGTCGGCCTGGTGACCGGACGCGACCTGTTCAACGACAGCCGCGGACGGCTGAACGGCGACATCCAGGCGGTCTACGACGAGGCGCTCGCGAAGTGCCCGACCGTCCTCGAACTGCTCGACGGCGCCGAGCAGGTGAGCGGGATGAAGGTCGAGCAGGACTACTCCTACGTCGCGGAGAGCTTCGCCGGCCCCGGCTACCTGCTCTCGGGCGACGCCGCCTGCTTCCTCGACCCCCTGTTGTCCACCGGCGTCCATCTCGCCACCTACAGCGCGATGCTCGGCGCGGCGAGCCTGTCGAGCGTGCTGCGCGGCGAGGTCGCCGAGCAGGACGCCTGGCGCTTCTACAACACCATCTACCACCACGCCTACCAGCGGCTCCTCATCCTGGTGTCGGTGTTCTACGAGAGCTACCGGGGCAAGGAGCACCACTTCTACAACGCGCAGCGGCTGACCTCCGACGAGCGCGATCATCTGAACCTGCAGGCGGCCTTCGACCGCATCATCACCGGCATCGCCGACCTGAACGACGCCGAACAGGCCTACCAGCTGGTCCAGGACCACCTGCAGGGGGCCGAGAGCGGTGATCCCAACCCCCTGAACAACCTCAACCGGGTGCACGAGATCAAGCAGTCGCCGTTCGATCCGGCCAATGCCGTCGGCGGCCTGTACCTGGTGACCGAGCCCCGGCTCGGCCTGCGCTCCAGCGAGGCCCCGCCGCCGCCCGGCCCCTCCTGAGCGCACCGGACCCGCCGAGCCGCCTCCCGCGGCCGGCGGGCCGCATGCTCACGTCCTTGTACGGCCGGTGGGTTCGAGGGTCCGCACGATGACCGGCCCGGCGGCGATCAGGTGGAGGCCGCCGCCTGGCCGAGCCTGCGGAGCGTCCCCTCCGGATCGGCGAGAACGGGGAGCGCCGCGAACACCCCCGACACGCCGATCGACTCCAGCCGCTTCAGATGGGCGGCCACCCCGGGGACGTCCCCGGTCACGCCGGTCAGCCCGGCCGCGAAGTCGACGAGTCCCAGCTCCTCCAGCAGCCTCGCGTTCTTCCCCCCGACGGCGAAGTCCCAGACGTCGTAGCGGCGCTCCATCTCCTCGACCGCGCCCAGGAGGTCGGGGGGAATGATCGCCCGCATGTGCGGCGCCTTCAGGCGCAGGGCGACGTCGGAGGCGAGAGCCGCGCCGAGCTCGGCGTTCGCCTCGGCACGGGTGTCCTTGACCGAGATGAAGCTGAATCCCCAGATCTCGATCGCCTCGGGATCGCGCCCGGCCTTCTCCGCCGCCGCCCGGACCGTCGCCACCTTCCGCTCGACGAGCTCGGCCGACATGCCGACGGTGGTGACCACCCCGTCGGCGATCTCGCCCGCCAGGCGCAGGCTCCGGGGGTAGTCCGCGGCGAGGTAGACCGGCATGGGATGGACCCGGGTGAGAGGCTCGGTGGTGTGGCCGTCGACCTGTGCGGTGCCGCCGCCGAGGATCGCCCGCACCGCCGTGACGTAGTCGTGCAGCTCCTGCGGGGTCCCGACCGGGGACCGTCCGACGACCCGCCTGGTGCTGCCGCCGTTCCCGACGGCGAGCATGACGCGGCCACCCGTCAGCTCGTGCAACGTGGAGATCGCGGTGGCGGTGGCGGCCGGGTGACGGAGAAACGGCGTGGTGACCATCGGCGTCAGAATCGCGTTCCGGCTTTCCTGCGCCGCCACCGTGAGCGACACGTACAACTCGTATGCGCGGGCCGGTGTGTCCCCGACCCCGATGACGTCATATCCGAGATCGTCGGTCAGCCGGACCAGATTTCGGAATGTGGAGAGGTCGTCCATCCACTCGATGATCGCGCCTAGTTTCACGAATCATTCCTCCACGCAATAATCACGCTCGGCTTCACGAGGAACATAAATAAATCAATATGGCGCGCGCAATATGGTTCGAGATGCCGTCAAGCGGCGCTCGATGGCGGCCACCGGCAGCTGAATGCCGTATTCCAGTGACAAGGAGCCACCTGTCCCGGCGTCGCGGAGCCGTACACGCTCCGGGGGGCCTCCCCGTCAACGCCGGGCGGCGCGCCCGCGCGCCCGGCTGGGCGGTGCCGTGCCCGGGACGTCCGCACATGCTGCCCGGCGGATGCCGGCGGCCTCGCCGGGACGCTCCGGCGACGCGTGTCGACCGGGGCTCGACCACGGCCCCAGCGGCCGCCCGGACACTTGCTCACGTTGGTAGCCCGGCTGCTGGCGCGGCATGCCGCGTGAGACCTGCCCGTCGGCCGCGTAAGAGTCCAAGAGGAGCGTAATGGATATCGGAGTCTGCCTGCCGACCACCATCCCCGGTGCTGACGGCAGCCAGTTGATCGAGTTCGCACGCCGCGCGGATCGCCTCGGATTCCACAGTCTGACGGTGGTCGACCGGGTGGTCTACGACAACTACGACGGCATCGTCGCGCTTTCCGCCGCGGCCGCGGTCACCGAGCGGATCAAACTCGTCACGGCGATCCTGCTGGCCGCCTACCGGCCGAGCGCGGTGGAGCTGGCCAAGCAACTCGCCAGCCTGGACCGCCTCTCCGGCGGCCGGCTCATCCTCGGCGTCTCCGCCGGGATGCGGCAGGACGACTACGTCGCGACCGGCGCCGACTACAACACCCGTGGCCGGCGCCTGGACGCGATGATCGAGGAGATCAGGGAGGTGTGGAAGGGGGAGGGCCCGGTACCGGGTGTCGGCCCCCGCCCCACCAACGGCGACATCCCGATCTGGGCCGGCGGCCACTCGCCGGCCGGTCTCCGCCGGTCCGCCAAGTACGCAATCGGCTGGATCTCGCCGGGCGGCCCGCCGCACAAGTACCCGGAGCTGGTGACGAAGATCAAGGAACTCTGGGCCGAGGAAGGCCGCGCCGGTTCACCGAGGATGGGCGCCAACTGCTACGTGTCGCTCGGCCCGGACGGCAAGGAGCACGCCACCGAGCACATGCTCAGCTACTACTCCTACATGGGCACGATGGCGCAGCATCTCGTGGCGGGAGCCGTCACGGACGAGGGCAGGCTGCGCGACGTGGTGGACGGCTACGCGGCCAACGGCTGCGACGAGCTGCTGCTGCTGTCGTGCACGGCCGACCCCGACCACCTCGACCGGATAGCCGACGTGGTGCTGCGCTGACTCGGAGGACCTGATGGACACCCCTCGCGACCGGGGCCGGCCGCTGCGGATCATCATCATCGGCGGCGGCATCGGCGGACTGTGCCTCGCTCAAGGGCTGAGGCAGGCCGGTATCGACGACATCGCCGTATACGAACGTGACGGATCCGCTCGGGGGCGGATGCAGGGATACCGGCTGCGGATCAGTCCCGAGGGGGAGCGGGCACTACGGCAGTGCCTGCCCCGCCAGGCGCAGGACCTGCTCACCGCGACGTCGAACACGCGGCAGGAGGAGGGCCTGGCGGCCTACGACGAGCAGCTCAACCCGCAGTGGGCCCCCGCGTTCGACGATCCGCGCGGCGACGCGCCGGACAAGGTGGACGCGGTCGACCGGGTGACGCTGCGCCGCATACTGCTCGCCGATCTCGACGGCGTGGTGCGCTTCGGCAAACGATTCACCCACTACGAGCAGGTGGACGGGCGGGTCGTGGCGCACTTCGCCGACGGCGGCTCGGACACCGGCGACGTGCTGGTGGCCGCGGACGGGGCGAACTCCCAGGTACGTGCCCAGCTACGGCCGGCCGACCGCGCCCATGACCTCGGCGTGCGCGCGATCCTGTCCCGCACCTCGAGGGCCCGCGCGATCGAGGCCGGGTTGCCGGAGGTCCTGCGCGACCGGTTCGTCAACGTGACGGGATCGAACGGACTCCGCCTCGCGCTGATGCCCATGGTCTTCCGCACCCCACCGCGGGAGGCCGCCGAGCGGCTCTGGCCCGGCCTGGGATTCGACGACACCGAGGACTACTACATGTCGGTGTTCAGCGTGCACCGCGAGGTGCTCGGGCTGCCCGACGACTCGTTCTTCGCCATGACCGGCGAGGAGCTCCGCGAGCTGGTGCTCGAGCGCACCGCCGGCTGGCACCCGCACCTGCACGGCGTGTTCGCCCACGCCGAGGCGGAGGAGACCTACCCGCTCGCGCTGCGGGCCACGCTGCCCGTCGAGCCCTGGGCGCCGGGGAACGTGATCCCGCTCGGCGACGCGGTGCACACGATGCCGCCGACCGGCGGGGTCGGCGCCAACACCGCCCTGCGCGACGCCGCCTCGCTGTGCCGCGCGCTGACCGCGGCGACGCGCGGCGAGCGGCCGCTGCCGGCCGCCGTGGCCGAATACCAGGCGGAGATGGTCCAGTACGCGACCGAGGCGACGAACATGTCGCTGAAGATCGCCAAATGGTCCATGCAGAAGATCGACCTCAATGACAAGAAGCTCTCCCAAGCGTAGAAGGAGCCACGCAAGTGACGAGCATTCCCACGGACACCAGCCGTCCAGCCGGAATCCTGCGGCTGGCAAATTCCTTCTGCGACGCCAAAGCGCTGCTGACCGCCGTAGAACTCGACCTGTTCACCGTCCTGCACGCCGGCCCGGCCAGTGAGGAGGAGATCCGCCGCCGCCTCGAACTGCACGGCCGGGGCCTTTCCGACTGGCTCGACCTGCTCGTCGAACTGAACCTGCTGGAGCGGGACGGCGTCCGCTACCGCAACGGCGCGGGCGCCGACCGCCATCTGGTGCGCGGCGCGGACTCCTACATCGGCGGGTTCATCGAGCGGTCCAACCGCAACCTGTATCCGGCGTGGGGCAGGCTGTCCGAAGCGCTGCGCAGCGGCAAGCAGCAGTCCGGGAGCGACTTCGAGGCGGTGGTGGACAACCCGAAGGTGCTGGCCCAGTTCATCAACTCGATGGACGCGCTGACCGGCGTGCTCGGCCCGCAGCTGATCGAGGCCTACGACGGATGGTCCGGCTACCAGTCCGTGCTGGACGTCGGCGGCTGCCGGGGCGCTCTGGTGTCGCAGGTCGTCAGGGCGTATCCGCACCTTTCCGGTGCCGTCTTCGACCTGCCGCAGATGTCGCCCTTCTTCGAGGAGAAGGTCGCCGAGCAGGGCCTGGCGGGCAAGGTGACATTCCACGGCGGCAGCTTCTTCACCGACCCGCTCCCGTCGGCGGACGTCGTGATGCTCGGGCACGTGCTGCACGACTGGGACCCGCAGCAGCGGAAGTTCCTGGTGGAGCAGGCCTACCGGAGCGTCAACCCCGGAGGCGTGCTGCTGGTCTACGACCGCATGCTCGACCGTGCGTCCAGCCGGGTCGAGAACCTGGTGATCAGCCTGGACATGCTGCTGGTCACCGACGGCGGCTCCGAGTACACCGTGACCGAGCTGCGAGGACACGCCGAAGGGGCCGGATTCGCCTCGGTCGAGGACCGCCCGCTCGGCGACGACGACACGCTCGTGGTGGCCCGCAAGGCGCGCTGACCGCGGGCCCCGGTCACGGCGGGCGAGCAGACGCGGCCTCGCCCGCCGTGACCGTCCACTGCGGGAGAGCGATGTGCCTGCCGCGGCCGTTCACCGTGGAAGGACGGCGTGCCTGCCGCGGCCGTCCACTGCGGGAGGGCGATGTGCCTGCCGCGGCCGTTCACCGTGGAAGGGCGGCGTGCCCGCCGTGACCGGCCGAGGACCTGTCTGGAGAGTTCCGCCGAAGGAGGCGACCGATGATTGTGGTGTTCGGATCCACCGGCAATGTGGGACGGCACGTCGTGACCGGGCTGGTGGCCGCCGGCGAGCGGGTACGCGCCTTCACCCGCGATCCCGCCCGCGCCCGGTTCGATGAGAGCGTGGAGGTCGTGACGGGAGACCTCAAGGACCCCGGCACCGTGCTCGCCGCGCTCGCCGGCGCGGACGGCGTCTACGTGGCGACCAGCCCCGACGCGCTGGCACACGAACTCACCGTGGCCGCGGCGCTGCGCCGGTGCGGCGTCGGCCGCGTGGTGAAGCTGTCGTCCGTCGCCGCCAACGCGCCGGTGACCGACTCCTACGGAGCGGCGCACGCGGCCGCCGAGAACGCCTTCACGGAGTCGGGGGCCGAATGGACGGCGTTGCGCCCGGCCGGATACATGTCGAACGTGCTGCAGTGGAGATCGTCGATCACGTCGCAGGACAGGGTCTACCAGCCCTACGGAAAGGTCCGGCGGGCAGTGATCGATCCGGAGGACGTGGCCGCCGTCGCGGTCGCCTGCCTGACGACGGCAGGCCATCACGCGAAGGCCTACCAGCTCACCGGGCCCGAGGCGCTGACCGCACCCCAGCAGACGGCCAGGGTCTCCGCCGCGCTCGGCCGCCCGCTGGAGTTCGTCGACGTCGATCCGGAGCAGGCCAGGAACGGCATGATCCGCGCGGGGATGCCGCCGGAGCTCGTGGACGGGCTGCTCTCCTCGATGGCGGATCCCGGCCCGCTACGGGGCGGCACGCCGCAACCCACCGTGCGGCAGATCACCGGCCGCCCACCGGCGACGTTCGGCTCCTGGCTGGCCCGGCACCTGACGGAACTCCGCGGCTGACCTCCCGGGGAGATCAGCCGCGCGAGGGCGGCCGGACGCCGGCTTTGCGGCAGAGGACCAGCGTCTCGTTGTCGTCGAGCCGCCGGTGACTCACGGAGGCGAAACCGGCGGCCCCGGCGAGTTCGGTCAGTTCGCCGATCGTGTACTCCGAGCCCTCCTCGGTGACCAGCGCCATGATGAGGCTCGCCAGCAGGTTGTCGATGTCGGGGTGCTCGTCGTCCAGCATCCGGTCGTGCACCAGCAGCACTCCACCGGGGTTGACCGCCCGGAAAGCCTTGCGCACCAGCTCCTCCCGCTGCCCGTGCGGCCAGTTGTGCAGGATGTGCCCGAGGATCAGCACATCGGCGCGGGGCAGCGGGTCGCGGAAGAAGTCTCCGGCGTGGAAGCGCACCGCCCCGGCCGTGCCCAGCTCGGCCATGTGCTCCCGGAACAGCGGCTCCATCTGCGGCAGGTCAAATACGTGCCCGGCCAGCCCGGAGTGCGTGACGACGAGCTGCCCCGCCAGGCCGCCGCGGCATCCCCCGACATCCAGCACCGAACGGTATCCCGACCAGTCGACCGCCTCGGCCAGCAGCGGGATGAGCGGCCGCAGCGTGCCCTCCATCATGCGCACATAACGCCGCAACTGTTCTGGATCGTCCAGCATGGCGGCGAAACCGTCGGCAGCCGAGCGCGGCCGGCCGCTGCGCAGCGTCTCGGTCAGCCCGTCCCAGACCGGGTACAGGTTAGCCTTGGCCCCCAGCAGGGCGCCGCCGACGTAGCCGGGCAGCCCGCTGACGAGGTAGCGGTCCGGGCCGGCGGCCGCGCGGTAACGGCCCTCTTCCTCCTCCAGCAGGCCGAGCGCGACCAGCAGTCGCAGGAAGTCGCGCAGCCCGCGGCCGTGCAGCCCCAGCCGACCGATGATCTCCTGCTCGGTGGCGGGGTCGTCGTGCAGCACGGTGAACAGATCGAGCTCGACCGCCGTGAGCAACGCCTGCGCCTGGCAGAAGGCATTACCGAGCCGGAGAATGCCGTGCACAGAGCCGATGCCGGGGGCTGTGCTCACCATCGGCGGGCCTCCTTTCCCATCGCCGACCACAACGCCGCGATCGTGCCGCACCACCTTGGAACATCACTCGAAGGCCCGCGACCGCCGCCGGCGGCCGCTACACCGGTTCTCGAGCCCGGCACGAAGATCCGGTCGCACAGTACTCCTGGCGACGTACCGACGACCTTGGGAACGGTGATGGCGATGCACGTGAGCGCGACCAAGGAAACGTGCGCGGTGAGCAGTATGTGCGTCTACCGCGCGCCCAGGGTCTTCGATCAGGACGAGGACGGCACGGTCGAGGTCATCGACCCGAATCCCCCCGCTGAGCTGCACGAAGACGTCCGGAGCGCGGCGCGTGGCTGCCCGACCAGGTCGATACACGTCGAGTGATCGTCGAGGGCGTCTGGAAACACCGGCCGCATGCTGTGGAGAGCTGCGGAACCAACCGAAGGAGACGTGGATGTGCGGCATCGCCGGCTGGGTGGACTTCGGGCGCGACCTGACGCGGGAGCGGCCGACGCTGCAGGCAATGACCGATACGCTGGCCAACCGGGGTGTGGACGACCAGGGGCTGTGGGTGAGGGGCGACGTCGCGCTCGGGCACACGCGCACCGCCGTCATCGACCCGGCCGGCGGCGCACAGCCGCTGACCGTCGAGGAGGACGGCCGTCCCGTCGCGGTGATCGTCTACAACGGCGAGGTCTACAACTTCAAGCAGCTGCGGACCGAGCTGCAGGCGCGGGGGCAACGCTTCCGCACCCGCAGCGACACCGAGGTGGTCCTGCGCTCCTACCTCGAATGGGGGCCCGACTGCGCGAAGCGGCTTGAGGGCATCTTCGCCTTCGCCGTCTGGGACCTGCGCCGCGAGGAGCTCGTCCTGGTCCGCGACCGGCTGGGCGTCAAACCCCTGTTCTACACCCGGCTGCCCGAGGGCATCCTGTTCGGGTCCGAGCCGAAGGCACTGCTGGCCAACCCGCTGGTCCGCCCGGTCGTCGCCGTCGAAGGGCTCCAGGAGCTCTTCGCCACCGCCAAGAAGCCGGGACAGTCGGTCTTCCGTGACATGCGGGCACTGCTGCCAGGTCACACGCTGACCGTCGGCCGCGGGGGCGTGGTGGACCGGACGTACTGGACGCTGGAGGCGCGGCCGCACACCGACGACCTCGACGGGACCATCACCAAGGTCCGCTCGCTGCTGGAGGACATCGTGCTCCGCGAGCTGGAGGCGGACGTCCCGCTGTGCACGGCGCTCTCCGGGGGCGTGGACTCCAGCGCCATCACCGCGATCGCCGCCAAATGGCGCCGGGAGCTGGACGGCGAGCGGGTGCGGACCTTCGTGACCACCTTCGACGACTACGCCAGGAACTTCCAGCCCGACGACGTCCGGTTCTCCCCCGACGAGCCGTACGCGGCGGAGGTCGCCCGGCACCTCGGCTCCGATCACGTCAAGATCATGCTGAACACCCAGGACCTGATGGATCCGCAGACGCGTCTGGCGGTGCTGCTGGCGCAGGACATGCCGACCACGCTCGGCGACATGGACACCTCGAACTACCTCACCTCGCGCCAGATCAAGACCCACTCCACCGTGGCGCTGGCGGGGGAGGTGGCCGATGAGATCTTCGGCGGATACAACTGGATGTACAACCCGGACCTGCTCGACGCCGACGTCTTCCCGTGGGTGGCCAACGAAACCCGCCAGCAGGGCTCTCCCACGGGCCAGGGCAGGAGACTCTTCGACCAGGGGCTCATGCGCAAGCTCGACATGAACCACTACTACGCCGACCACTACCGCCAGGCGCTGGCCGAGGCGCCGCACCAGGACGGGGAGGACGCCAAGGAGCGGCGGATGCGCTCGGTCGGCTACGTCACGCTGACGCGGTGGCTGCCCATGCTGCTCGACCGCGACGACCGGCTCTCCATGGCGCACGGCCTCGAACTGCGGGTGCCCTACGCCGACCACCGGCTCGTCGAGTACATGTACAACACCCCCTGGAGCTTCAAGACCTTCGACGGCAGGGAGAAGAGCATCCTGCGCGCGGCGGTGCGCGACCTGGTGCCGCCGTCCGTCCTGGAACGCACGAAGAGCCCGTGGCCGGTCACCCAGGACCCGGCCTACACCAAGATGCTGCACGACGAGCTGTCCGCCCTGGTCGCCGACCCCTCGTCACCGGCCCTGCCGTTCCTGGACACCGACGCGGTACGGCACACACTCGACCATCCCTCGAGCATCGCTCACGAGTGGGTGAGCAGGATGCACATCGAGATGGCACTGCAGTTCAACACATGGCTGAGGCACTACAACGTAGAGCTGGCGATCTGACATCCGCGAGGTGGTCAAGCATGGATTTTGCCGATGTGCTGCGCAGGCGCCAGATGGTGCGCAGCTACACCGATGAGCCGGTGTCCGACGACGCGCTGAACCGCATCCTGCAGGCGCTGCGCCGCGCGCCCAGCGCGGGGTTCAGCCAGGGGCACCGGCTGGTCGTCGTCACCGACGCCAAGCTCAGGCAGCAGGCCGCCGACATCGCCGAGGGCCGGTATGTCGAGCTGGGCTTCCCCCCGTGGATCTCCGAGGCGCCCGTGCACATCTACGTCGGCACGCGCGAGAACTCCTACCACGAGCGCTACGGGGGAGCCGAGCAGGTCCGGCCCGGATACACGGAGATTCCCTGGCCGGTGCCGTTCTGGTGGTTCGACTGCGGCGCGCTGTTCATGCTGCTGCAGCTCGCCGCGATCAACGAGCGACTCGCGACCGGGTACTTCAGCTCCGTCTACACCGACGAGCTGGCCGCCCTGGCACAGGTGGCCGGCCTGCCGGACGACGTCGCCCTCGCCGGCGTCCTCACCGTCGGGCACCCTGACAACGGCCGCTCCCTGCCCATCCCCGCGAACGCCGTCTTCCGCAAGCCGAACGACGAGCTCATCGAGTGGCGCCGGTAGGCCGGGCCGGGCGGGCCGAGACGGCGGCGTCCAGGGACATCATCGGATAGGGAGCGACAACTGTGCGGAAAGTTGCGGCAACTCCGGCGGACCGGCGCATCGTCGTCCTCGGCGGGGGCATCGCCGGCCTGGCGGCGGCCATCGCCCTGGCCAGGCGCGGCTATCCGGTCACGCTGATCGAGCGGGACCCGCCGCCGCCGGCCGGCCGCGACCAGGACCCCTTCCTGGCGTGGAAACGCCGCGGCGTCCCCCAGTTCCGCCTGCCCCACGGCTTCTCGGCCCGGGCCCGCAGCCTGCTGGCGGCCCACGCGCCCGACGTCCTCGAACGGCTCCGGGCCGACGGCATCGAGGAGATCAACGTCTTCAAGCAGCTCGTCGCCCCGGACCTCTGGCAGCCCTCCGACGACGAGTTCACCGTCGTGTGGGCCCGGCGGTCGGCCTTCGAGCTCGCCCTGCGGCGCAGCGCCGAAGCCGAACCGGGCATCCGCCTGCTCAGTCCCGAGGTCGCGAGCGGGCTGTGCTTCGAACGGTCCCCCGGCGGCCCGCCGCGGGTCACGGGGGTCCGCCTGGCCGACGGCCGCGAGCTGGACGCGGACCTGGTGCTCGACTGCGGCGGCCGGCGCTCACCCGTGTCCCGGTGGCTCGCGGCCGAGGAGGCCCACGTCCGCACCGACCTCCAGGACTGCCAGACCGTCTACTTCAGCCGCTACTACCGCTTCACCCCCGGCTGTGCCCTGCCCAAGACCGCTGTCGCCGTCCTGCGGGGAGAGCTCGAAAGCGTCATGTACCTTGGTTTCCCCGGCGACCACGACACTTTCGCCATCTGCCTCGAAGCCCGTCCCGATGACAGGGACATGCGGCTGCTGCGCCACACGTGGGCATGGGAGGCCACCGCCCGCAGCATCGAGGAGGTGGCGCCCTGGATCGACCCGGCCAACGCCACCCCCGTGAACGAGGTCCAGACCATGGGCGGACACCACAACGTCCGCCGGCGCTACGTGGTCGACGGCCATCCGATCGTGCTCGGCCTGCTCGCCGTCGGCGACGCCCTGTGCACCACCAACCCCGCCTACGGCTGGGGGGCGTCGATGGCACTCACCTACGCCTTCGCCGCCGCGGAGGCCGTCGCCCGTCACGACCCGGATCCGGTCGCCGTGGCGCTCGCCTATGACGCCGCCACCGCGAGCGAGGCCGACGCCGTCTACCGGGAGTCGGCCGCCATGGACCGGGCCCGCATCTACCGCCACACAGGGCAGGAGGTGCCCGAGCACGACCGGGCCGAGATGGAACGCCAGCACCTCATCGCCGAGGCCGTCTCGGCCGGGGTGTTCTTCGACCTCGAAGTCGGCCGGGCCTTCTGCCGCCGGGTCAACCTCGCGGGCCCCGCCGATGCCGTGCTCGACAGCCCCGACATCACCCCGGGGGCCAGGCGCGCCCACGACCCGCCCACCTCCGCGCCGGCCCCGAAGGCCGGGCCCGACCGCCAGGAGCTGCGCTCCATCGTCCTGGCGGCCCGGCCGAGATCCACCGCCTGAACCGCAGGCTTCACCCCCGGACGGGAACGGGGGAGGCCGGGAGACGGGTCTCCACCTGAATCGCAGGCTTCACCCCGGACGGGGGCGAGGGCGGAGTCGCGGTAGGCCGGGAGACGGGCCTCCGCGCTGAGCCGGGCGGCGGCCTCCGCCGGAACCCCCGCTCTGACGTGCGACATGACGGTGCCGGGAGTTCCCTCCCGGCACCGTCACGTATCAGAAGGACGACGCGGTGGTGGGAGCATCACGTCCCGGCCACCCGGAGCCGGGCATCCGGCCGCGTCGTGCTCCGCCTGCCGTACGCCGCGCCGGGAGGATCCACGCCGCCCCTGCCCGGCAGCGGGAACAGGGGCCTCGGCGCGCGTCGCCGCCGAGAACGACGCGTTCACCTGGGCGGCTCCGGGCCGGCGTGCGGCTCAGTAGACGGCGGTCACCTCGTAGACGCCGAACGGCCTGCCGTCCGGCGCCCGCTGGTAGCGGCGGAGCGGAGTCGTGGTGCCGCGGTGCGCCGCGCCCTCCTCCCACGAGCGGAACGCGGCGAGACTCTCCCACTCGCTCATCACCACGAACGCCGCCGGGTCGTCGGCCGCGCGCAGCAGCTCGTTGCCGAGCAGGCCCGGCGTGCCCGCGAGGTCACGGCTGATCTGGTGGTAGGCCTCTTCGACGGCGCCGGGCTCCTCCGAGGGCGCGGCGGTGTAGATCAGCACCCTGGCCCGCGAGGCTCCGGATCCGCCGGCGCCGTTCGCTGTGGTGGAGGCGGAGGTGGAGGCAGGAACGGGGGCGGGACCGTCGGACGTCACAGGCCCGCCCCGGCGCCGGTCATCGCGTACACCACCCGCATGGTCGTCATCGATCCGCCCGAGCGGAACGGGTGCAGCCTGGTGCGGTGCGCCAGGTGCCCCTCGCTGTGCTCGAACTCCCGGAAACGCCGCTCGTCGGCCCAGTCGCTCACGATGTAGTACACCCCTTCCTCCTCCTGGCTCCTGGACAGCCACTGGCCCAGGTTGGCCGGATGATCGGTGACCGCCCTGCCGACCTGGAGCCAGGTCCGCTCGAACTCCCGCTCCATGCCCGAACGGATCTGCATCCGCAACAGCACACGGAACACCGGCGACCCCTCGGGCGACCCCGAAGGCGACTCCGACGGCGACTCCGACGGCGACCCGGACGGCGATGCGGACAGAGACCCGGACGACGCCTCGGACGGCGGTGTGGGCTGTGCCCCGGACGGCGATGCGGACGGCGTCTCGGGCTGTGACGCGGACGGCGATGTGGACGGTGCCTCGGACGGTGGTGCCGGTTGTGGTGTGGACATGGTGTGTTCCTCCCTCGGGCTGCCGGATCCGGCAGGTGAGCGCGTGCCTTCCAGCGGGCGGCCATGGTGCGGGCCGTCACCGACAAGCAGACCCCGTCCCGCTGGTCGATCGCTGGCAGCTCACTGACCCCGCGCACCCTCCCGCCCCTCCGCCGAGCGGCCCCCTCAAGCCACCCTCGAGCCGTACGGCCGCCGGCCTGCGACGGAGAGGTCCGCTGGGAGCCTCAGGCGGAGTGGTCGTGCTGCGGGGGAGAGCTCATCTCGGGTTGGATGAACTCGCGGTTCAGCCGTTCCCTTGCGTAGAGCCGGGTGAGCTTGTGCATTTCGTAGCGGATGCCGTCGATGCCGCCTTCTGACTTGACGTCGAGCAGGTGGCAGCTGACCAGCCGGGTGAGCTGGGCCTCTACGGCGTCGGCGGCGCTGCCGAGCAGGCCGGCGGCTGTCGCGGCGGTGAAGTCCTGCGGGGGGAGCAGGCTGAGGAGACGGAGAGCGCTGCGATCGTGGGGATCGAGCCGGAAGTAGGTGTCGTCGTAGTCGGCCCGCACGTCGAACTCCGCGAACCGCAGCTGGTCGAGGGGGGCCGGACCGGACTCGATCAGCGCCGCCATCTTCTGCAGAGGCCAGGTCCGTGCGGCGGCCAGGCGGGCGCCGACGGACCGCAGCGCCAGCGGCAGGTGCCCGCACAGATCGACGATCTTCTCGGCCTGCTCCCGCTCGGCGGCGACGCGGTCGGTCCCGATGATGCGGCCGAGCAGCTCCACGCCTTCGGTCAGGTTCATGACGCCGAGTTCCACGGTCTGCACGCCGGGCAGGCTCTGCAGTCCCTCGCGGCTGGTGATGATCACTGTGCACTGGGGGGTGGCGGGCAGCAGTGAGGCGACCTGGGAGGCCGCGCACGCGTCGTCGAGGATGACCAGGACCCGCCGGCCGTTGCTCCAGGTGCGGAAGAGGTTGCTGCGTTCCTCCAGGGAGGGGGGGATCTGGTGGTCGGGTACGCCTACGGCGCGCAGGAAGCTGGCGAGGACGTCGGTCTGCGGTGTGGGGGTGGCGGAGGCGCCGCGCAGGTCCGCGAAGAGCTGCCCGTCGGGGTACTGCGCCCGGTTGAGGTGGGCGGCGTGCAGCGCCAGGGTCGTCTTCCCCGCTCCGGCCATGCCGCAGATCGACACCGCGCGGGCTGTGGTGCGGTTGTCCTGGCCGGCGGCGAGTATCCGGCGGATGTGAGCGAGAGGTTCAGTCCGGCCGGTGAAGTCGGAGATGTCTGGCGGTAGCTGTGCCGGGACGGTCAAGGTGGCGGCGTACCGCGTGGCGGTGGCCACCGGCGGGACCGGCCTGGCCTTGGCCGGGCCGGCGGAGTCGGCGCTCAGCAGTGACTGGTGGAGGCGTTGCATGGCGGTGGACGGCTCAAGCCCGAGCTCGTCGATCAGCACCCCACGCAGCTGCCGATAGACCTCCAGCGCCTCATATCGGCGCCCGGACCGGTTCAGGGCCGTCATGAGGTCCCCGTGGAAACGTTCGTGGAGGGGGTAGGTGTAGACGAGCACTTTCAGCTCGCTGATGAGCTCCTGGTAGCGCCCCAGTCGCATGTCCGCCTCGATGTGCATCTCCAGCGCCCGCAGCCTGTTCTCCTCCAGGCGGGTCACGTGGGCGGACAGGATCTCTCCCGCGGTGACGCCGACGAGTGCCTGACCGCGCCACAGGCTCAGCGCCTCGGTCAGCAGCTCGCTGGCGTGCAGCGGGTCGCCTTTCTCCAGCGCGAGGCGTCCCTGCCGCGACAGCCGTTCGAAGTCGCAGACGTCGATGGCCTCGTCGGCGACGTCAAGGAGGTATCCGGACGGCTGGGTGTGCAGGCGGGCCAGCCCGGAAGGGTCCAGCACGTCTTTTCTGAGCTTGTAGATGTAGGTCTGGAGAGTCGTCATGGCGCTGTCCGGCGGATGACTGCTCCATAGCTCATCGACGAATTCGCTGACTTGCACAATCTGATTCCTGCGCACCAGAAGAAACGTCAGAACCTGACGAACTTTGGGTGCCGTCGGAGTGATATCCCGGCCCTCATGGGTTACGGCTAGCGGGCCGAGAATGCAGAAACCCATTTTGCCCCCTCCGATCACATATGTTCACATATGTTCACAATGAGCACACGCCTAGGATGCTAACCTCGCCCCACTAGAAATACACTCGAAGCCTAGTTGACCTCATTGTGTTTTCCATCCCCGTTTCGCCCCCGTTTCTTGCCTGTTTCGAGATATCGCCCAGTCCCGGTCATTTACGATCTTCACCGGGCGTCTGTCGCGGTCCCGGGTCGTTTGACCTTGGTGGCCTGCGTGCCGGCCCGTCCGGCTCCGCTCCGGGTAAGGCGGGTTTCCGGGTGGGGGAGTCCCGGAGGTCGCGACGTCGGCCGTGCCGTACAGCGGTCGGGTCAAGGATCTGTCAGGTGAATATGCGTGCGGTCCATAGTCGGGTCGCAGTGATGGTGGATGTTGCTTCCAGGTCGACCCGAGGCCAAGCCTAGTCGCATTCTTCCCCGTTTCAATATGCCGTCTAGAATGCGCCGACTGTCCTGATCCGACTCCGCTCCGCGATAATATCGGATGCGACAAAACGGCATGCTGAGCGTAAGCTCAAGATAAGCGGAGTGTGATCGCGGGTCGCTCTCTGCGGTCGTTTCGGGCGGGGTGTTTGATGTCCGCGGGGAAGATGTCCGTTTCCGGCCGATGGTCGATGGGGCATTTGCGCTGATGGTGGGCGGGTTTACGGGTTCATGCCGCATGGGTGGGGTGCCCGTCGCCCTCGGGATGCCTGGCAGGTCCGGTGGTGCCGCCGATTTCGAGCGGCTTTACGGTCAGGACGTAGTCGAGCGATTACTGTGTGATATATCCGCTGGAAGACGGGGTGTGCCAACAAATCATTCGCGCTGGATCAAGAACACGGTAAATGTGATGATCGTGGCATGTGAAATGTAGCGTAAGCACAAACAACCGACGAGTTCCACGGGCCTGGCCGGTTGAGGCCGCGGCTCACGACATCGGTTGGTCTCCGCGATCCGCCGTGTTAACGCTCGACCGCGTGACACGGCATCGCGCCGGCCGATCCGCCGCGGCCGATCGAGGACGGCCACGATCAGCCGGGCACACGCGCCGCCGCGTTCAGGGCCGGTGCCGCCGCAGCCGGATGCCGGCTCCCTGACCGGTCAGCGCCCGCCGGCGGTGTGGACGACCTCGCCGTTGATGTTGCCGTTCGCCTCGGAGCAGAGGAAAACGATCACGCGCGCGACCTCCTCGGCGGTGCTCAGACGCCCGCTCGGAGTCTCCCGCGCCGCCTGCTCCAGCAGCTCCGGGGCCACCGCCTCAAGGCTCTCCGTCAGCGTGCCTCCGGGCGCGACCACGTTCGCGAGCACGCCGTCCCGGGTCCACATCAGCGCCCGCGCGAACCCGTGCAGCGACGCCTTGGCCGCGCTGTAGAGCTCCGAGCCCGGATTCCCGTGGGTCGCGGTGACCGAGGACAGCAGCACGATCCGCCCCCAGCCGCGTTCGCGCATCCCGCCCAGGGCCTGCCGGACGGTCCACATGTGGCCTTCGACGTTCTCGCGGAACCGGGCGAGCCAGTAGTCCATGGGGAAGTCCTGGTAGGCGGGCATGTCCTCGGGGTTGACCCACACCCACGTCTGGGCGTTGGCCACGACGACGTCGACTCCGCCCCAGCGGCTCTCGACCGCGCCCACCGCCTCCCTGATGGAGGCCGGATCGGCGAGGTCGCACCGGAGGGCGCACGCACGGTCGTCGCCACCGAGCTCCTCGACCACGCGCATGGCCGCGGCGTCGGAGGTGTGGTAGGTGATGGCGACCCGGGCCCGTTCCTCGGCGAACACGCGCGCGGTCGCGAGGCCGATGCCGCGGGTGGCGCCGGTGATCAGTACCCGCTTGTCTTCCAGGCCAAGGTCCATCGCGTATTCCTCCGGCTCCGCCGCTCGGCTGTGTCTGCTGCCCGGCATCGAGGACATGCCAGTCATCACTCTCCGTCGCCGGGCTCGAAGAAGGCTGGAGCGCGCCGGCCGGGTGCGCCGGGGCCGGAACTCCAGGAGGCGTCAAGCAGGGGCCGCTACCGTCCCCACCGGAGTCCGCACCGTGACGGAGGAAGGCCCATGCTGCAGGAAGAACTCATGGAGATCAGGGACCCGCTGCTGCGGAAGGTGCAGGACCACCCCTTCTGGTCCGGCCTCCGGGACGGCTCGCTGCCGGCGGAGGCGCTCGCCCGCTTCGTCCGGCAGGACACCGGGTTCCTGCTGCCCGCCTACGCCCGCGCCCTGGCCCGGTGCGCGGCGGTCGCCCCGGACGACGCGGACACGCTCCTGCTCGGGCAGTCGGTCGCCGGCACGCTGACGGCCAGGGACAGGCTGCGCCAGGCATACACCACCCTGGCGGGCGAGCTCGGCCTGCCGGAACTCGGGGTACGGCTCGCGGCGGACCCGGCCACCCAGGCGCACATGTCGTTCTTCGCGGCCGCCGGCGCGCGGTCCTTCTACGCGGGCATCGGCGCGCTGCTCCCCATGGTGTGGTTCAACGCCGAGGTGTCCGACAACCTGAGGGACAACGCGGTGCCCGGCTCCCGCTACCTGCCGTGGATCGAGGTCTACCACCCGGGCGAGTCCTACGGGTACGCGGTGCGGGCGTTCCTCGACATGGTCGACCGGGCCGGCGAGAGCTGCTCGGCCCGGGAGCGTCGGCTGCTCGTCGAGCAGTTCTCCATCAGCGTCCGTTACGAATGGGCATTCGCCGAATGCTGCATACGACAGCCCTCATGGCCGGTGTGACACGTGGGTCCCGGACACGCGCAGCCGACGAGAAAGGTCACCAGCGAGATGAACACCAGAAGTCCGATCCCCTACCCCTTCCAGTGGACGCCGCCGATGGAGGTCCCCGACGGGCTGCGCGGGCTGCGGGAGAAGGCCCTCGTCGAGGTCAGGCTGCCCAGCGGCGACACGGCGGTGATGGTGACCCGCTACAAGGACGTCAGGAGGCTGTTCGCGGACGAACGGCTGAGCAAGAACATAGCCAGGCCGGGTGTCGCGAGGATCTCCGCCGACAACGAGCTGTTCGTCGACCCCGAGATCGACGCCGACCCGCCGGACCACACGCGGATGCGCGGCCTGGTGACCAAGGCGTTCACCGCGCGCCGGATAGAGCTGCTGCGCCCGTTCGCGCGGGCGGTCACCGATGACCTGGTGGAGAAGATGGCGCAGGGGCGGGGGCCGGTCGATCTGAACGAGGCGCTCGCCTTCCCGCTGCCGATCCTGGTGATCTGCAAGCTGCTCGGCATCCCGCCGGAGGACAGGAACAAGTTCCGCGGGCTGGTGGACGGATTCCTGTCGGTGACCAAGTTGCCGCCGCAGGAGGTCGAGGAATGCCGCAAGGGCCTGTGGGACTACCTCGTCGAGCTGATCGCCGCCAAGCGGGCGGATCCGGAGGACGACCTGATCGGCGCTCTGATCAAGGCGCGGGACGAGGACGACAACCGGCTCTCCGAGCACGAGCTGCATTTCTGGACGCAGAGTCTGCTCATCGCCGGCTACGTCACCACGGCGAGCCAGATCGGCACCGGGACCGCCGTGCTGCTGCACCGGCGGGATCTGGTCGAGGAGATCCGGGCCGACTACTCGCTGGTGCCGTCGGCGGTGGAGGAACTGCTGCGGACACAGATCATGGGGTCCTCGATCGGCACGCTGCGCTACGCGCTGACGGACATCGAGCTGTCCGACGGCACGATGATCAAGAGCGGGTCCAGCGTCCTGCTGTCGGAAGAGTCGGCCAACATGGACGAGAGCGTCTTCACCGACCCCTTCACGCTGGACATCCGGCGTAAGGAGAACCACCACATGACCTTCGGCGCCGGCATCCACTACTGCGTCGGTGCGGCGCTGGCCCGGATGGAACTCCAGGTAGCGACCGAGAGCCTGCTGCGCCGGTTCCCGGACATCCGCCTCGCGGTCCCCGCCGACGCTCTGCCCCGGGGTCTCGGCGGATTCATGGAGGGCTTCAGCGAGATCCCGGTCACCTGGTGACCGGATGATCCGAGCCGGCGCCGGCCCCTCCGGAACGCGACCGGCCCGCTACCCCATGGAGGTAAACGGATGACTCACGGCAGCGCGGCGGCCGGGCGGCGCACCGCTCTTGTCACCGGAGCCAACCGCGGCATCGGCCGCGCGGTCGCCGCCGAGCTGTACGGCCGGGGCCTGCGGGTGGTGGTGACCGCGCGGAACGCCGACGAGGCCCGCGCCGCGGCCGCCGAGATCGGTCCCGGCGCGCGCCCGCACGAGCTGGACGTCACGGATCCGGACGGCGTCAGCCGGTTGACCAAGGAGACGGGCCCGGTCGACGTGCTGGTGTGCAACGCCGGCGTGCTGCTGGACGCGGGCACCGATCCGCTGGCCGTGCCGCTCGAACTCGTCGAGCGGACGCTGCGGGTGAATCTGCTCGGGTCGTGGCGGGTGGCGCAGGCGTTCGTGCCGCCCATGGTCGGCCGGGGGTGGGGCCGCGTGGTGCTGATCTCCAGCGGCACCACCGCCGAGTTCGGCGGCGCCCTGTTCACCGGCGCGCCCGGCTACTCGATATCGAAGAGCGCGCTGAACGGGCTCACGACGATGCTGGCCGCCCAGACCGCCGGGTCGGGGGTGCTGGTGAACGCGGTGAACCCGGGACGGGTGCGCACCAGGATGATGCCGACCCAGCAGACCACGCCCGAAGAGGCGGCCCGGTTCATCGCCGACGTGGCGACCCTTCCGGACGGCGGGCCGACCGGGCAGTTCCTCACCGAGAAACGCGGCCAAGGCTGAGGCCCGCGTCCCAAGAACAGGAGACGGCATGGAATTCGACCTTTCCGGTAAGAAGGCCGTGGTCACCGGCGCCGGCGCCGGCATCGGGCTGGCGGTCGTACAGGCACTCGCCTCGGCGGGCGCGGACGTGTTCGGCGGGGCGCGCACCATCACCCCGGAGCTGCTCGCCGCCACCCCGCACGTGTTCGAGGTCGACCTCGTCACCCCGAAAGGGCCGCAGCTGCTGGTGGAACGGGCGCTCGCCGAGTTCGGCGGCGTCGACATACTCGTCAACAACGTCGGCGGCGGCGTGAAGCTGGCGGCCGGCTTCCTCGACATCGAGGACGAGGTCTGGCAGCACACGTTCGAGCTCAACGTCTTCACCACGATACGGGCGACCCGCGCGGCGCTGCCCAGCCTGATCGAACGCAACGGCGCGATCGTCAACATCGGATCGATGAACGCGAGCATGGTGGATCCCCGCCTCGCCCACTACTCCGCGGCCAAGGCCGCGCTCGCCAACATCGGCAAGGCGCTCTCCGCGGAGTTCAGCCCGCTGGGCGTCCGCGTCAACACCATCTCTCCCGGACCGGTACGGACCCGGCTCTGGACGAATCCGGAGATCGCGCGGCGAGCCGGGCTGTCACCGGAGGAGTTTCTCGCGTCGGTCCCCAAGATGGCGGGGCTGTCCACCGGCAAGATAATCGAGCCCGACGAGGTGGCGGCACTGGTGGTGCTGCTGGCGTCCGGCAGGGTGCGGAGCATAACGGGTTCGGACTACACGATCGATGCCGGCATGGCTCCTCCGGCGCACTACAACCGTCCGGCGTGAGAGGCCTCGCCGCGCGCCGGTGACGTCCTGCGAGCGGTGTGAACGCCGCGGCCGCGGGCGGGTGTCCAGCCCGCCTCCGGCCGCGGCGTTCGTCGCCGTCGCCCGCGGGTCAGCCCGCCGTGCCGAGGAGGCGGTGGAGCGCGCCGGTGAGCAGCGCCGCGGGGTCTCCGCCCGGGGAGGCGCTCCGCCAGGCCACGTAACCATCGGGGCGGACGAGCACCGCGCCGTCACGGCCGAGGTCGTAACGGGGCTGCCAGTTGCCGTCGAGGTCGACCAGTTCGGCGCCGGCCGGGGCCGGGCCGACGCGGTAGGCCCGCAGCGGGACGGAGGTCCGGCCGGCGACCTCGCGCACCGCGTCCGTCCACGCGGTGCCGGCGGACCCGGTGAGCAGGACGAAGGCGTCGTGGAAGAGGTCGTGCACGGCGATCGTGCCGCCGTCCAGGCCGAGCCGGAGATGCGGCGCGCGCGTGCCGGGGACGGCCCGCTGTTCCAGCTTGTCGCCGTAGACCGTGTCGTGCCCGGCGCCGGCGACCGCCGAGGACCGGTACCGCTGGCCGAGGGTGCACAGCACGTCGTCCACGTCGTCGCCGTCCGGATCGCCGCCGAACCGGGCCTGCTGGCGCCGTACGGTGATGTCGGCCAGGGCCTCCGCGACCGGACGGCGCTCGGCTCCGTAGGAGTCGAGCAGGCTGTCGCCCGCCCAGCCGTTGATCGCGGCGGCGAGCTTCCAGGCCAGGTTGTGGGCGTCCTGCACGGCGGCGTTCGCCCCCATCGCGCCGGCCGGCGGCCACACGTGCGCACTGTCCCCGGCGAGGAAGACCCGGCCGCTGCGGAACCGGTCGGCGACCCCGACCGCCTCCTCCCAGCTCGCGATGTCCAGGATCCTGACGGCGACGTCCCGGCCGATGACCGCCCTGGCCACCTTGGCGCACCGCTCGGGCGTGAAGTCGGCCGCCGACTCCTTCCCGGGGTCGTAGGCGACACTGATCGCCCACTGGTCCGGGACCGCCGTGGTGAGGAACGAGCCGAGCCCGATCTCGGGGTTGACGACGATCCAGAACAGGGCCCTCTTCCGTACGATCTCCGACAGGTCGGCCTCGACGACGAAGGTCACCCAGTGCTGGGTGACACCCGGTCCGGAGCGGGCGACGCCCAGCCGCCGCCCGATGGTGCCGCGGAAGCCGTCGGCCGCGATGAGGTAGTCCGACCGCACGGTGCGCCGTCGCCCGGTGCCGCGGTCCTCGGTCACCGCCGTGACGCCGCCGGCGTCCGCCTCGACCGAGACGCACCGCGTGCCGAACCGGATGTCGGCGCCTTCGCCGCGTGCGGCGTCGATCAGGATGGGCTCCACGCTGCGCTGGTCGGCCATGCCGAACTCGCAGGCGGTCAGCTCGGGCAGTGCCCCGCGCGTGTCCTCCTCCAGGATCCAGTTCCAATCGCCCGCGAGGTTCTCGCAGCGGACCACGCCCGCCTCCCCGTCGAAGGGCCGGCCGACCTCCCTGACGCGCGCCTCTATGCCGAGCGGGCGGTAGATCTCCATGGTCCGCTGGTTGATCCCGCGCGCGCGGCCCTGGATGGACACGGCCGGATGGCGGTCCACCAGCACCGAGCGCACACCGTGATGCGACAGGAACAGCGAGGACGCCAGGCCCGCGTATCCGCCGCCGACGATGAGGACCGGCGTGGTCTCGTCATGCGCCGTCATCTCGCCCCCCCTTTTCCGGTGCTTTCCCAGCGCGCCAGCCGGTTGCTCGGCATATTCGACCTCCAGCCTTCCTTTTGTGAGGTTTGCACGGCCGGCTCGAACATCGCTGGGGCGGTTGACCGGCGCCCGCGGCCGACCGCCGATCGAGCCGCATCCGAGCCAGGTCGCGCATTCTCGGCACATCGACGGATGCCGAGGGAGAATGCGATGCCGTTCGTAGCGATCACCTATGACATAAAGGGCGGGAACGAGGACAGGGTCGCCGAGGTCTTCAGCGATTTTCAGCGGCCGAAATCCGCTGTGGTCCCCGGCGCCGACGGCAGGGCGGCCGGCCGGATCCTGGCCACCGCGGTGTTCATCAGGGACAGCCTGCTGGTGCGGTTCATCGAGTTCGAAGGCGACCTGGACGCGGTGGCGCGGCACATGGCCGCCCAGCCGGGCGTCCAGGAGGTTGAGCGCAAGCTCAGGCCGTACCTCAACGCGCCGCGCGACACCACCACGGTCGAGGGGTTCGTCCGGACGTTCAAGAGCAGCATGCTGCGCTGCGTCATCCAGCTGTCGGTGCCCCGGCAGCGCGCCTGATACACGCTTGCCATGACAAGGATGATTCCGCTGGAGGCCGGGGTCACATCTCCTGCTGGTCGAGCCGGTCGAGTTGGGCGGCGGACCGGGCCGGAGCCGCCGCCGCGGGTGACGTCGGCCGGGCCGGTGGTTCGAGGACGGCACCAGCGGGTCTCGAGGGAAGCGCCGGCCGGGCGGATCGCCTCCGGCCGCCGGGGGAGGGGGCACCGAGGCCGCCGGCCGGGGACGCCCCGGAGGCGGATCAGCTCCGCCGGAAGCGGGCCACGGCCAGGGCGGAGAACACGATCATGATGCCGGCGGCCCATATCAGCGAGTACGTGACGTAGTACGCGGCGCTGTGGCCGAGGAAGTCCCGGGCGTGGTCGCCGAGGGTGAGCGCCCGCACGGCGTTGGCCATCCAGGTGACCGGCTGGTTGTCGGCGAACGCGCGCAGCCATCCCGGCATGGTCTCGACCGGCACGTACGCGCTCGACCCGAAGGTCAGCGGGAAGACGAGCATCGCCATGCCCTGCGCGGCCTGGCCGTTCCCGGCGATCAGGCCGAGGGTGATGAAGACCCAGCTGAAGGCGAGCCCGAACACCAGGCACAGCCCGAACGCCGCCAGCCCCTGCGCGATCGAGCCGTGCAGGCGGAAGCCGATGGCGAAACCGACCAGCGTCGCGATCGCCAGGCTCCAGGTGAGCACCACGCTGTCGGCGAGCACGCGTCCGGTCAGCACGGCCGCGGACGGGAACGGCAGCGAGCGCAGACGGTCGACGAACCCCCTCCGGAGATCCTCCGCCATCACGACGGCCGTGCCGATGAGGGTGAAGGGCACTCCGGCGGCGATGAAGCCGGGAACGGCGAAGTCGACGTAGGGCAGGCCCCGGCTGGTCCCGAACGCCCCGCCGAAGACGTAGCGGAAGGTCACCAGGAACCCCACCAGCTGCACGGTGCCGACGATGACGAGCTGGGGCGTCCGCAGGAAGGTCAGCACGGCCCGCTTGGCGACGAGCACCGTGCCGGTCGCCAGGCCCGCCCTGCGCAGGCCGGCGGCCGCGGCGGAGGGCATGGCCGTCTCCTTTCCCGAGCTCATCGCATCGCCTTACCGCGGGTGCCGGGCATCCCGTCCACCTCGTCCTGACCGGTCAGCGCGAGGAAGACCTCTTCGAGCCCGGGCTGGCGCACGCTGATGCCGGCGAGCTCCACCCCCGCGTCCTCGACGGCCCGCAGGCCGGCCAGCAGCCCCCCGACGGCGTCCCCGTCGCCCGCGCCCACGCTGACGCGGCGGGTCGCCTCGTCGACCTGCGGCGCCGTGTGACCGGGGCGGGCCAGGGCGGCGGTGACCGCCGCCAGGTCCGCGCGGTCACGCACGTGCACCTCCAGCACGTTGCCGCCGACACGCCGCTTCAGCTCGGCGGGCGGCCCGGAGGCCACCGCCCGCCCGCGATCGATGATCACGATGTGCCCGGCCAGGCGTTCCGCCTCGTCCAGGTACTGGGTGGTGAGCAGCACATCGGTCCCGTGTTCGACGAGACCGTCGATCGCGTCCCACAGCTCGATGCGGGAGCGCGGGTCCAGGCCGGTCGTCGGCTCGTCCAGCAGCAGCAGGCGGGGCGTGCTCACCAGGCTGGCTCCCAGGTCCAGCTTGCGCCGCATCCCGCCCGAATAGGTCCGCGCCAGCCGGTCGGCGTCACCCGCGAGGCCGAAGCGCTCAAGGACGCCGGCGGCGCTGGCGCGGGCCGTACGGGCCGGCTGGCCGTAGAGCCGCGCCACCATCTCCAGGTTCTCCCGGCCGGTCATGGCCGGCTCCACCGAGGCGTACTGGCCCGCGAGCCCGATCGCGCGGCGGACCTCCTCCGGCTCGCGCCGGACATCGAAGCCCGCCACCCGCAGTGTGCCGCCGTCGAGGCGCAGCAGAGTCGCCACCGCCCGGACAAATGTCGTCTTCCCTGCGCCATTGGGGCCCAGGACCGCCATGACCCGCCCCGGTTCGACCGCGAGATCAAGCCCGTCCAGAGCCGTTCTCCTGCCGAAACGCTTGACCAGTCCCCGCGCCTCGATCGTGAGCTCCGCCATTGCATCACCTCGAACGTCGTTTTGTCGGTGGCCTGCCGGCCCGTCAAGTAATATCTCGAACAGTGTTCCGGCCGGGCGTTGTCTCCGTTCGCCGGCATCCAACCGGGACCGCTCGCCCGCCCGTGCGCCGGGAATCGACCCCGTTCGCCGGCCCGGACGGCGGGCCGGCGTCCGTCCCGGAGGGGCCTCCCGGGGGAGGCCCCGCCCGCCGTCCGTGACGAGGAGATGGTGACCGCCCGGCCTTGAGCGGCGGTGGAGGCGTTGACAAGCGGCAGGTGCTGCCATGGGCGGATGCGCATACTCTTCACTGCCTGGGCATGGCCGTCACACCTGTACGCGATGGTTCCGGTCGCGTGGGCGTGCCGGGCCGCCGGCCATGACGTGCTGGTGGCAAGCCAGCCGGAGCTCACCGACGCGATCTCACGCACCGGCCTGCCCGGGGCGTCGGTCGGCCGCGACGTGGACGCGGTGGCGACCTTCCGGGACATCGTGCTGCCGCCGCCGGGTCGGCAGCCGGGCGCCGGCGGCCCGCGCGTCCTCGGCCTGCTGACCGCGCTGGCCGAGGCCATGGTCGACGACCTCGTCGAACTCGGCAGGAACTGGCGCGCCGACCTCATCGTGTTCGAGCCCACAGCCTTCGCCGGGCCGCTGGCGGCCGCCGCGCTGGGCATCCCGGCCGTACGGCACCTGTACGGCACCGACCTCATGAGCGTCGTCGGCCGGTTCCTCCCGGACGCGCTCGGTCCGCTGTCCGGAAAGCTGGGCCTGGACACCGTCGACCCGTTCGGCGTGGCGACCGTGGACCCGTGCCCCGCCGGGCTTCAGGTACCCGTCGGCTCCCGTCGGCTGCCGGTGCGCTACGTCCCGCACAACGGGCCGGGCATGCTGCCGCCGGAGCCGCCGGAGCCGTCCGGCCGCCCGCGCGTGTGCGTCACCTGGGGCACCACGCTGAGCCGGGTGGACCCCGGGCTCTTCCTCGCCGGCCAGGCCGTACGGGCGATCAGCGCGCTCGAGGTGGACGTGGTGGTGGCCGTCACGCCCGGCCAGCGGGCACTGCTCGGCCCGCTGCCGTCCGAGGTGCGCGTCGCCGAATCCGCGCCGCTGCATCTGCTGCTCCCCACCTGCGACGCCGTGGTCGCCCACGGCGGCGCGGGCACGTTGCTGACCGCCGTGGCGTACGGCCTGCCGCAGCTCCTCCTCCCGCGCCTGCCCGACCACGTGCGTCACGCGGGCCGGCTTGCCGAGGCGGGGGCCGGCGTCGTGCTCGCGGCACCGGTGGAGGACCCGGCGGCGATCAGCGATCGGCTGGCCGAGCTGCTGGCCACGCCCGCCTACCGGGCCGCCGCCGAGGAGCTGCGGCAGGAGATGCGGGGCCGGCCGTCGCCGGCGCAGGTCGTGCGCGAGCTCGAACTCCTCGCGGCGGGTGCCGTCCGGCCGTGACCGGGACCGGCCGCTGTCGAGCCGTCCACGAGCCGCTCTCGATCTTCCGGTGCGAGTCTCTGAACGAGACCGGCCGGGTTGAGCGGAAAGCCGGACCGGGTCACAGGCGTCGCCTCCAGCGGCGTGCGGCCGATCCGCGACGGGCTCCGCGGCGAGCCCGGCCGGACACGGCGCGGTACCGGAGACGAGCTGTCAATCCTTTCGAGACCTGGTACGGGAGCACCACATGAACTCCTCTCCCAATTTCGAACACGAATCCTTCGCGCAGCGGCATCGCGGGGGGATGCTGCTCGAGAGGCACGGCCTTGACCTCTACCTGCATCCCTTTCTGGGATTCACCCTTGCTCCGGGCCACCGGTCGGCCGTGCTCAACACCGATGAGGAGGGCTTCCGCCTCTCCGACTCACCGTTCGGCACGGTCGACAGCGCCACCTGGCTCTCCGCCGGCGGGGGCGGACTCGTGCTCGGCAACTCGGTGGCCATCGGCCTCGCGGCGAGCTCCGACAGCGCCACCCCGGCGTCACATCTCGCTTTCCTGACCGGGGTCCGGCAGCTCAACCTGGGACTCTGCGCGGCGGTCTCCCTTCAGGAGCTGATCGCCGCCATGCCTTTCCTGCACGCCGCGACCGCTGTGGTGATCATTGGCGGGGGTCCCGACTTCGTCAACCTGGTGGGCTCGCTGACCCCGGACAACCTGTTCGGCACCGTGTCCTACGAGCGCACGTTCGCCGAGCTGGCGGAGGTCCCGCTGTTCGACCTCGCGACGCTCGCCTCGGGTAAGGCCCTCCCCGACCTCGATGCCTATCGCCGTACGCACCGGAAACCCGCCGCGTGGGACCTCGCCGACACCCTGCCCCGGATGGAGGAGGCCGCCCGCAGACGCCTGCGGGACCTCGCGTTCCTGTCCCGGGCGGCAGGCGAGGGGACCCGGATCCTCTTCTGCCTCCAGCCGTTCGCGAGCTCCCGCACGCGCGCGATCACCCCGGAGGAGAGGGAGCGCTACGACTTCGACGCCCCCGTCTTCGGCATCCTGCACAGCGCCATCGAGAAGAACTGGGACTCCTACGCCGACCGGCTCGCCGAGGGCTGCGCCGCACTGGGGGTGTCCTTCCTGAACCTGGCCGCGGACCGGTTCACGGGAGACTCCTTCGCCGACACCGTGCACTTCACGGACGGAGGCAACCGGCAGGCCGCGGAGATGATCCACCAGGCCCTCGCAGGGCCGCCGGCCGCCGGGAGCGTGCCGCGCCCGCGGTGAGAGCCGCCGCTCCGTCGGTGTCCGCCGATCGATGGCCGCGCGGTCGCCCAGACGGCACGGCACGGGTCAGATCCGAGTCGCGCCTCCTCGAAGTCGCACCTCCTCGAAAAGGAAGAACAATGTCTCAAGCGGCAACGACCCGGTACGAGCGGCTCCAGCAGCTGCGCGACATCCTCACCGACGTTCTCGACCTCGAACCAGGTGAGCTCACGGAGACCAGCAATTTCGTGAACGACCACGGTGCCGACTCGTTGCTGGCCATCGACATCATCGCCAGCATCGAGCGGGACATGGGCGTGCACATCCCCAGCGAGGCCCTCCCCGAGATGATCAACCTGAACGCCGTCCTCGGCCTCGTGACGCGCTACGCGAAAGAGGCGGACCTCGATGCCTGAAGGCGCCTCGCGCCGCGTGGCGGTGACCGGCCTGGGGGCGGTGAGCAGCCTCGGAACGGGGGCCCATACCTTCGCCCAGGCCATCCGCGAGGGGCGCAGCGGCGTGTCGCCCATCCGGAGCTTCGACGCCAGCGGGTTCCCCTACACCTTCGCGGGCGAGGTTCACGACTTCGAGCCGGAACGGCTGCTGCGCAGGCTGCGCATCGACGAGTGGGGCCGCAGCAGCCTCTTCGCCGCCTCGGCCGCGCGGCTGGCGCTGATGGACGCCGACATCGACCCCGGCCAGGTCTCGGCCGCCCGCGCCGGCTCCGCGATGGGGACCACCCTCGGCGAGTCGGCGGTCATCGAGGCGCTCACGAGCCAGTGGGTCCACGGAGGCCTGAAGGATCTCGACCCGGCGCTGGTGCGCCAGGCTCCGGCCGGCCGGATCGCCACCGCGGTCAACGCCGAACTCGGGCTCACCGGTGAGGCCCACACCATCGCGACAGCCTGCTCGGCGAGCAACTACACGCTGGGCTACGCCTACGACATGGTCCGGACCGGCGAGGCCGAATTCATGATCAGCGGTGGGGCCGACTCCGTCAACCGGTGGGAGCACGCCGGCTTCTACCGGCTCGGCGCCCTGGCCGAGTCGGTGTGCCGGCCCTTCGACACCCACCGCTCGGGAATCCTCACCGCCGAAGGCGGTGTGGCGCTGTTCCTGGAGCCGTTCGAGGGCGCGGTGGCCCGCGGGGCGCGGATCTACGCCGAGGTGCTCGGATACGGCGTCAACTGCGACGCCAGGCACCCGGTCGCGCCCGACCCCACCAGCATCGCCGAGTGCATCCGAGCCGCACACCGCAACGCAGGCGTGCGCCCGGAGGACATCGACTACATCTGCGCGCACGGCACGGGGACCCCGACCAACGACGCCACCGAGGTCAAGGCGGTGCGGGAGGTGTTCGGCGACGCGCTGCCGCCGATCAGCTCGATAAAATCCATGATCGGCCACACGATGGGCGCCGCCAGCGGCTTCGGCGCGCTGATCTGCTGCATGGCGCTGCACGACGGCTTCCTGCCGCCCACGGCCAACGTGACGGAGACCGATCCGGCGCTGGGCTCGGGCGTGGACTGCGTCCCGGGCACGGGCCGCGCGGCCTCGCCGCGGATCGTGCAGAACCACGGGTTCGCCTTCGGCGGCAACAACGCCATCACGATCCTGGGGAGAGCCGCGTGACGACCGTGACGACCGTCGCTCCTCTGGTGATCACCGGCTGCGGGGTGGTCTCGCCCGCGGGCGTCGGCCTGGAGCCGCTCGCCGCCGCGGTGAGCGGGACCGGGCGCGAGGAGGCCGATCTGGCGGCGATCGGCGGGGAGTTCCCGCCCATGCCGCTGGCCGCGACGCCGGACCTCCGGCCGGAGGAGTACCTGGGCAGGAAGGGGATCCGCTCCCTGGACCGGACCACGCAGCTCGCTCTGGTGGCGAGCAACCGGGCGCTGGCGGGGCTCGGCGCGCCGCTGGCGGACCGGGACCGCGCGCGGACCGGCGTGGTGATCGGGACCAGTACGGGCAGCATCCGCAGCTCCAGTGAGTTCTCGCGCGAGACGCTCGTGCGGGAGAAGCCGTATCTGGTGCGGGCCAGCTTCTTCCCCAACTCGGTGATGAATTTCTGCGCGAGCCAGATCGCGATCTGGAACGCGCTGCGCGGCGTGAACGCGACGATCGCCGACGGCCGGGTGTCGGGTCTGGCCGCGGTCCGGTACGCCCGCAACGCGATCGTCCAGGGGCATGTCGACCGCGCCCTGGTCGGCGCGGTGGAGGAGCTGTGCCCCCAGTCCGCATGGGCCTGGTACCTGTCGGGCGCGCTCACGCCGGCCGCGGCCGTCGGGGAGGGGGCCGCGGTGTTCGTCGTCGAGACGTCCGAGGGCGCCGCCGCGGCCGGCCGGGCGCCGCTGGCCGAACTGCTCGCCTGCGAGGTCGGCACCCTGGGCATGTCCGATGTGCGCCGCGGCCTGACCGTGTGCGTCGAGCGCGCCCTGCGGCGCAGCGGCGTGCCGGCTGAGGCGGTCACCGCGGTCTCGCTGAGCGCGACGGGTCTGCGCGGTCTGGGACCGGCCGAGGAGGACGGAGTCCGCGGCGCCCTGGGCGACCTGCCGCCCCATCGGATGAGGACGGCCGCTCTGGTGGGCGAGAGCTTCAGCGCGAGCGGCGCTCTGCAGATCGCCGGGCTGCTCGCGGAGTGGCGGGCCGGCGCCGCCATCGGCCCGGTGGCCCTGGTGACCTCCGTCGGGGACGACGGCAACATCGGCTGCCTGGTGGTGCGCCGCCCCGCCCTCTGACGGGCCCTTCCCCCGGAGGCCGGTCATCGGCCGGCGGCGCGTCCGGACCGCCCCCGCCCGCCAGGTCGCGGCGGCCGTACGGCAGGCCGTCCGGACCGCCGTCCAGGGCCGATTCCGATGGCGGAGCACCCGCCGGTACCGGTTCGCGCGCGATGCCGGGCCGGTGGACCTGGTGACCGGGTGAACCCAGGTGGGCCGGCGGACCCGGTGGACCGGATGGCCACCGGGAGGGCCGGTGACCGGTGGACCGGTTGGACACCCGGAGGGCCGGTGGGCCCGCGACGGCCCGGGGCGATCACGGGGCGGTTACTCCCCGAATCATTCCTGTCACGTTACGCGCCGGCACTCTTACGTAAAACCTTGTCGACGCCACGCACGCGTCGGTGCGTCCAAAACAATGGTCCGCGCCCCGGGTGGCGTTTTCGCGGTGCCGGAATAGGGGAGTCCGCCGGCGGCCGGGTCTCCGCAGTGGCGCCCGCGCCTGATATGGCGCGCCCGCGGGCCGGGAAAAGGACGTGCGAGCCTCCGCCGCCATCGGCGCGGCGCCGTACCCGTGGCGGGCCGGTGATGGTCCCGGCAGCCGCAATGCCTCCGATCCCCGCGCCTGCGGATTCAGTGCGCGGAATCAGGGCATGTGATGTATTGCGATCCTGCCGTCCATGTGTGGCGTGCGGCATTCTGTGCGTGCCGCAGACAGCCGGTCGGGCCACTGGCGCGGGTCGACTCGTGTATACACGGTGAGGCAAGGTAAGTGTGGCCGTTAAAACAGATCCCCCCGTTCGATATCCGCCCCTGCATAACCTGTTCTCGCGGTGTCACCTGTTGTCACGATATTGATCCGGCAGAACACTATTTACATAACGGCCACCAAGGAAAGTGGCGGTTGACTAATGATGTTACCGATAGTAAATATGAGATATATCTCGATGGGCCGGGTGCTCATCGGCCTCTGTCCCGGTAGGTGGTCATCGCGAGCTCACGTTGCCCACCGACCCACCCGCTCGGGGCGGCGATATCCGGGGCGCCGCCACGTCTCGTAGAACCGCGCCGAGCCGACTCCGCGGCACAGCCGCGTCAGTCGAGGCGGCAAGGAAGGTGCTCCAATGTCCGAACACGCACTTCACGTTGTGATCATCGGGGCCGGTCTGGGCGGTGCGAGCCTGGCGCACGGGCTCAAAAAGGCCGGCATCAGCGTGGCCGTCTATGAGCGCGAACCGGCCAGGCATGACGGCTCCTTCGGTTTCCGCGTCGCGATCGGGCCGGGCGGCAGCCGTGCGCTGCGCGATGTCCTCCCGCCTGACCTCTACGAGACCTTCGTCGCGACCTGCGCCAAGCCGCCGCGGCACCTGACGGTCTATTCGGAAGGGCTCGACGAGCTGTTCACCACCAGCCTGCCGATGGCAGGGCAGGCGGGCGCGGCCGCCGCTGTGAACATGAAGTCGGCGAGCCTCATGACGTTGCGGCAGCTGCTGCTCACCGGGATCGAGGACGTCGTCCGGTTCGGAAAGGAGTTCACCCGTTACGAGCGGCGGCCGGACGGCCGGATAACCGCGTTCTTCGCGGACGGCACATCCGCGGTCGGTGACGTACTGGTCGGCGCCGACGGCCCGCATTCCCAGGTACGGCACCAGTACCGGCCCCAGGCAGACGTTCAGGACTGCGGTCTCGTCGCCGCGTACGGGCAGGTGGACCTTGACGAGGCGGCCCGGCTGCTGCCGTGGGAGAAGATGCTCCGGGGGATATCGCTGGTGCGCAGCCGTCAGGGGCTCTCCTTCATCGCCCAGCCCATGGAGTTCCGGTGGGACAGCGAGGGCGAGTTGAAAAGCCGCATCGGCACCGTCGACGCGGCCCTCATCAAGACCTGGTCCGGCATGCGGTACGACAACACCCGCGACCACCTCATGTGGGGCATCATGGGCTCATCGCGTCTGTTCCGGGCCGAGCCGGAGGCGCTGCGCGGAACCGGGGTCGTCGACGCCGTCGCGGACATGACCAGGCGGTGGGATCCGGCCCTGCACGCGCTGGTCACCATGACGGATCCGGCCACGGTCGCGGCGACGCGGGCCGTCGTCTCACGTCCGGCCGATCGCCGGGAGGCGACCAAGGTCACCCTGCTCGGCGACGCCGGCCACGTCAGGTTCCCCGCGCCGGGCACGGGGGCGAACGCGACGCTCCGCGCGGCCGGGCTGCTGTGCCGCCTGCTCACCGGGGCCGTGACGGATCAGTGGCCGGTCGTCGCGGCCATCCGCGACTACGAGGCGCAGGTGCTCGGGTCCGGCTTCGGAGCCGGACGCTCATACTGGAAGTGCCTGAGCCGCAAGGTCCGGATGAACAGGCCGGTCATCGGCCCGGTGCTCGCCGCGGGCACCCGCACCCGCCTGCGGGTGGCCAACCAGGTCCCGAGCCTGAAGAGGCGGGTGGCCGGGGAGTTCAGCTGGGTGCAGGGCGGCAGCGCGGCCTGAGCACGCGGCTCCCCGCAGGGCCGTGACCCGGCGGCGGCGCGAGGCGCCCTCGAGCGGGTCGAGAGCGCACGAGGTCACCCGGGCCCGCGCCCCGCCGCCGCCGGGACGGGAACGCCGTCGCCGCACCCGGAGTCGTCCGCGGCCGGACCGGCGACGGCGCTCACCCCTCCGGCCGCGGACGCCCGGGGGCGAGCCCCGCGCGGAAGGTTCAGCCGCCTTCCAGCGGTCGTTGAGCCGACGGTGTCAGCCTGCCGGGGTGAGCGTCCGAACAATGGCTTCCGGAGCGGCGGAGTGGGTCAGCTGTGCCCGGTGCCGAGAACTGACCTACGGCAGGCGTTTTGAACGCGACCTGCGAGTATGCCCGGGGTGTGGTGCGCACAGCCGCCTCACCGCCTGGCAGCGCATCGGCCAGCTGCTGGATACCGGCTCGGTCCGGCAGCTCGAACAGCCGGTGGTGGCCGAAGATCCCCTCGGTTTCATGGACTCCCGCCCCTACCCGGAACGGCTGCGCCAGGCGCGCGAGCAGACGGGAACGGAGGAGGCCGTCATCTGCGTCACGGGCACGCTGATGGGGCATCCGGTGGTGGCGGCGGTCATGGACTTCCGCTTCCTGGGCGGCAGCCTCGGGGTCGGAGTGGGCGAAGCCATCGCGGTGGCCGCGGAGACCGCCCTGCGCGCGCGCAGCCCCCTGATCATCGTCACCGCTTCGGGCGGCGCCCGCATGCAGGAGGGCGCCTTCTCACTGATGCAGATGGTGAAGACCAGCCAGGCGCTCGCGGAGCTGGACGAGGCGGGGATTTTCACCATCTCGATCATCAGCGACCCCACATACGGGGGTGTGGCCGCCTCCTTCGCCACGCTGGGAGACGTCATCCTGGCGGAGCCCGGAGCGCGTATCGGCTTCGCGGGTCCGAGGGTGATCGAGCAGACGATCCAGGCCGACCTCCCCAAGGGTTTCCAGACGGCCGAGTTCCTGCTGGCCCGCGGCCTCGTGGACGCGGTGGTGCCGCGCTCCGCGCTCCGGCCGACGATCGCGTGCCTGCTCGACGCCCAGGCGCCCGCACAGCCCTCCACGGCGACCGGAGCGGGGGAGGGCCTCATCCGTGACCCCGGCGACCTGCCCGAACGGGAACCCGAGCAGGTGGTGGAGGCGGCCCGCCACCAGCAGCGGCCGACCGCGCTCGACTACATGAACCAGTTGCTGGACAACTTCCAGGAGCTGAGAGGCGATCGGATGTCCGGCGACTGCCCGGCTATCGTGGGCGGCCTCGGCCGCTTCGACGGCCGGCCGGTCATCGTCCTCGGACACCAGAAGGGCCGCGACACCACCGAACGGGTCCAGCGCAACTTCGGTATGGCACTACCCGAGGGGTACCGCAAAGCCGCGCGGCTGATGCGGCTGGCGGTCAAGCTGGGGCTGCCGATCGTCACCCTGGTCGACACGCCCGGCGCCCATCCCGGCATCGGCGCGGAGGAGCGGGGACAGGCGTGGGCGATCGCGGAGAACATCCGGCTCATGTCCGGACTGCCCGTTCCGATCGTGGCGGTGATAACGGGCGAGGGCGGCAGCGGCGGCGCGCTCGCCCTGGCCGTGGCCGACCGGGTGCTCGCCTGCTCCGGCGCGATGTACTCGGTGATCAGCCCGGAGGGCTGCGCGGCCATCCTCTGGAAGGACCGGTCCGCGGCCCCGATGGCGGCGGCGGCGCTCCAGCTCGGCGCGCGCGACCTGCTCCGGCACGAGATCGTCGACGCGGTCGTGCCGGAGCCGGAGGGCGGGGCGCACCGAGACCCCGTGGCAGCCGCCGAACTGCTGCGCGCGGCGCTCTCGGAGACCTTGCGCGAGGTCGTCGCCATCTCCCCTGACGATCTGGTGGCACAACGCCGACGACGGTTTCGGCGATACGGCGTCGAGATGCCGAGGTGCATATGAACAACGAATCCACTGGTGCCGCGCCGAGCGGGATCGACGAGCTCTGCCGGCAGGCCGCCAACCTCATCGAGGCCGCCAAAGGGCCGCTGAAGAGCGTGCGGGTGCAGGCGGGCGACCTGCTCGTCCAGGTCGAGTGGCCCGAGCCGGGCCCCGCTCCGAACACGCAGGCCGCCCCGAACACGCAGGCCGCCCCGAACACGCAGGCCGCCCCGAACGGGCAGGCCGTTCCGAACGGCCAGGCCGTCGCCTGGGGGCGTCCCGAGGCCGCGGCGCCCGCCGGACCGGAGGCCGGCCCGGGGGAGGACGACGGTCCGTTCGTCGTCCACGCGCCCCTGGTCGGAACGTTCTACCACGCCCCCTCACCCGGTGCGCCGCCGTTCGCCGCCGTCGGGGACGAGATGGTGGCGGGGCAGCAGGTGGCGATCGTGGAGGCGATGAAGCTGATGAACGCGGTCGAGGTCGATCGGCCCGGCCGCGTCGTCGAGGTGCTCGTGCCCGACGGGTCACCGGTGGAGTACGGCGAGGCGCTGTTCGTCCTCGCCCCCGTGTGAGCCGAGTCCTCGCAACCACCGCGATTGAGAGGAACCCATTGTTTTCGACGATCCTGATCGCGAACCGAGGCGAGATCGCGCTCCGTGTCGCCCGCACCTGCCGTGAGATGGGCATCCGGACCATCGCGGTCTGCTCGGACAGCGACCGTGAGTCCGCCGTCGCCCGCTTCGCCGACGAGTGCGTCCGCATCGGCCCCCCGTCCCCCCGGCTCAGCTACCTCAACGCCGCCGCGATCGTCACGGCGGCGCTGCAGACCGGTGCCGACGCCGTGCATCCCGGGTACGGCTTCCTGTCGGAGGACCCCGACTTCGCGGAGATCTGCGAAGCCGAGGGGCTGACCTTCATCGGTCCCTCCGCTTCGCTGCTCAGCCGGCTCGGCGACAAGGCGCAGGCCCGGGAGATCGCCCAGGCAGCCGGGCTGCCGGTGGTTCCCGGCAGCTCACGGTCGCTCGTCACGCTTGAGCAGGCCAAGTCCGTCGCCGGCGAGATCGGCTATCCGGTGATCATCAAGGCCACCGCCGGCGGAGGCGGGCGCGGTATGACCGTGGTGCGGGACGCCCGGGAGCTGCCGCGCGCCTACGCGCAGGCGCGTGCCGGCGCCCAGGCGGCCTTCGGCGATCCCCGCCTCTACATGGAGACGTTCCTGGAGAACGCCCGGCACATCGAGGTGCAGGTGCTCGGTGACGGCGCGGGAGGCGTGGTCCAACTCGGCGAGCGGGACTGCTCGGTGCAGCGGCGCCGGCAGAAGCTGATCGAGGAGACGCCCGCCCCGGGGCTCCCCCGGGAGCTGGCCGACCGCATCTGCGCCGCCGCGGTGCACGCCGCCCGGGAGGTGAACTACGCCGGGGCGGGCACCTACGAGTTCCTCGTCGACGGTGACGACTTCTTCTTCATGGAGGTCAACTGCCGGATCCAGGTCGAGCACCCGGTCACCGAGCTGGTGACCGGTGTCGACCTGGTCCGGGAGCAGCTCCGCGTCGCGGCCGGGTACGGGCTGTCCATCCGCCAGGAGGACGTCCGGCCCCGGGGCGTGTCGATCGAGTGCCGCGTCAACGCCGAGGATCCCCGCCGGGGGTTCCTGCCGACGCCCGGCGTGGTCGAGGAGTTCCTGCCGTCGAGCGGTCCGTTCGTGCGGGTGGACACCCACGGCTATCCCGGCTTCCGGGTGACGGCGGACTACGACCCGCTGCTGGCCAAGGTCGCGGTCTGGGCCCCGGACCGCCGGCAGGCCATCGCGCGGGCCGGCCGCGCCCTGGAGGAGTTCCGCGTCTCCGGGCGGGGGGTGCACACGACCAGGGACTTCCTGCGCGAAGTGCTGGAGAACCCGGTGTTCCGCGCGGCCAAGCACACGACGGCCCTGGTCGACGACATGGGTACCGGCGGCGCCTGACCGCCGCGGCCCGGCGGAGCCGCCTGCCGGACGGGGACGGCGGGCCCCGTCAGGGGGTGGCGGTGTAGGTGGCCGTGATCCGATCCGCCGCGGCCCGCGCCTCGGCTCCGTCCGTGCCCGCGGCGATGCTCGCGTCGCACCACTGCCGGCTGCTGAGCGACATGAACCGCCTGCCCTGGTCGGACGCGGTCCATGCCGCGCTCTCCTGCGGGTCCACGGCCTGTCCGGAAGACAGGTGGGTGGCCAGGCCCATGAGTCCCAGGTCCCAGCCGACGCCGACCATGCCGGGTCCGAACTGGGCCCACTGTTCGTCGTCGACGTGAGCGGTGTGCTCAAGCTCGAACCGGGTGCCGCCCTCGGAGGCGGGCGTCAGCCGGACCTCGATCCAGCTGACGTTCCCGCCGTACTCCCAGGTGGCCGAGAAGCTCGCGGGCGGGTCGCAGCGCTCGATCCTCCCGCCCGCGTTGCCCTGAAGCTGGTAGCGGCCGTTCAGGCGCAGGTCACCCGAGACGGGCAGGAACCACCGGGAGATGCGCTCAGGATCGGTGCAGGCGTCCCAGACGTCGTCGACACCGGCCTCGTAGGTCTGGCTGATGGTCACGATCCGGGCCTCACCCGCCTCCAGCACGCGCTTGCCGACCTCGCGCCGCACGGCGTTGATCTGCTGAGTGACATCGATCATGAAGTTCTCCTCTGACCTGGTTTCTCGCCGGGATCGCGAGCCGGCATTCACGTCCGCCCCGGACCGCTTCCGCTGCGGGCGGCTCCGGGTGCGGAGTGCGGGGATGCCGGACGGGATCGCACCGCGCGCCGGCGCCTCGAACGCCCACATGACGAGAGAAAATATTAGATACTGCTTATATAAGTCAAGGCCGTGCGACGGCCTCTCCGCCGGTTCTGGTCCGCCTCCGGCGTGGTGCCGTGGCGGTCGGGCCGCATCCGCGACGACGGTGCGCGGATGGTGTCGCCCGCAGGCCTGTGGCCAGGTGGAAGTTAAACTCGCCGCCGGTGGCGTGGTGGCGCTCGGCCTGACGCTGGCGGAGTACGGGAACTTCTGGATCGCCAACGCGCTCTACCTGGCATTCGTCCTCGACGCGCTCGCCTCTTCGATCACGAAGATCGTCGCGTACCGCCGAGGCTTCTAGCCGTGGTCAAGCCCACCAGAGTCACGAACGCGATCCGGTCCCTCCGGTTCGCGCACGGAGAGATGACGCAGGCGGACCTGGCGGACCGCATCGGCGTGACCCGCCAGACCGTCATCGCCATCGAGGGGGGACGTTACTCGCCCTCGCTCGAGATGGCGTTTCAGATCGCCCGGGTGTTCGGGGTCCCGCTCGACGAGGTCTTCCAGTATCCGGACACCGAGGCGTAGCCGTCCTCGCCGAGCCCGGCACGCGCGACCGCGCCGTCCCCCGGCCGCGGCCCGAGCCGCGCCCACCCCGAAAGACCCACCATCACGCCCACTGGCACCGGAGGCGACATGACGACGATGAAGGCGATGGTTCGAGACGCCTACTGCTCACCTGACGCGCTGCGGCTCGGCGACATCGACAGGCCGGTCGCCGGGGACGACGACGTGCTCGTACGCGTCCACGCGGCCGGCGTGGACCAGGGCGTCTGGCACCTCGTCACGGGCCTGCCGTACGTCGTCCGCGTCGCGGGCTTCGGGCTGCTCAGGCCCGCGTCCCGGGTGCCGGGCCTGGACGTCGCCGGGCGCGTCGAGGCGGTCGGCCGGAACGTGACCCGGTTCCGGCCCGGCGACGAGGTGTTCGGAACCTGCGGCGGCTCCTTCGCCGAGTACGCGTGCGCCCGGGAGGACAGGCTCGCGGGGAAGCCGGCGAACGTCACCTTCGAGCAGGCGGCGGCGGTCCCCACCTCCGCCGTCGCCGCCCTTCAGGCACTCCGCGACCGGGGACAGGTCCGGGCGGGCCAGAAGGTGCTGGTCATCGGCGCGGGCGGAGGCGTGGGGACGTTCGCGGTGCAGCTGGCCAAGGCGCTCGGCGCGGACGTCACCGGCGTGTGCGGCACGACGAAGACGGACCTGGTCCGGTCGATCGGCGCGGACGACGTCATCGACTACACACGCGAGGACTTCGCGGACGGGGCGCGCCGCTACGACCTCATCCTCGACACCGCGGGACGCCGCCCGCTGTCCCGCCTCCGGCGCGCCCTCACCCCCCGGGGAACCCTCGTCATCGTCGGCGGCGAAGGGGAAGGGCGGTGGTTGCAGGGTACGGACCGCCAGCTCCGGGCACTCCTGCTGGCGCCGTTCGTACGCCAGAGGCTGCGCGTGCTGATGTCGGCGGAGCGCGAGGAGGACCTCCGGTACTGCGGGGAGCTCATCGAGGCCGGCGAGATCACGCCGATCGTCGACAGGACCTACCCGCTGAGCGAGGTCCCCGAGGCCATCCGGTATCTGAGAGGAGGCCACGCGCGCGGCAAGGTCGTCATCACCGTGTGAGGCGGCAGTCCCGGCGGTCCGACCGCCGGCACGCTACCGTTTCGCGGGGAGGGGAACAGTGGGCTGGTGGCAGGTCAACGCGGACACCCTCGCGGGAAGCCGGTTCGTCGTCTCCCCGCTGGCCGAGGCGACCGCGAGGCTGAAGACCCTGGAGCGCGGGACGGCCGCGCACCCGGGCGAGCGCGCGTGGCTGGACGCCCACCTGCCCGGCTACCGGGAGCGGCTGGCCGGCGACCAGGTCACCGCGCTGCTCGTACGGGCCGCTCTGGGGCGCAGCTGGAACGCGACCTTCCTCACTCCCACACCGGCGGGCGAGGGCGAACAGACGTTCGAGGAGGAGCTGGCGCGCATACGCGAGACGCCACCCGAGGCCGCCCGCGCCGACCTGGCCGTGTCGCTGGGCGGCCCGCTCCCCGCCCGGCTGCACCGTTGCGACCTGCCGGCCCGCGCCGCCGAGCTCCTGGAGTGGGTGTGGACGGAAGCGGTGCTCCCCTCCTGGCCGCGGAGCCGGCGGATCATCGAGGCCGACGTCATCGCGCGGACGGCGCGGCTGGGCCAGGGCGGCTGGAGCGCCGTCCTGGACGGCATGCGCCCGGGGATGCGCTGGCTCGGGGAGAGCCGGTTACAGATCACCACGGGCGACGACCCGCCGCGAGAGCTCTCCGGGGCCCGGCTGATGCTCGTCCCGGTCACGCCGGGCCAGAGCTGGGTCTCGTGGGACGCGCCGCACCGGTACGCCGTGGTGTACCCCTGTTCGGGCGCCCTGGCCGAGGCGGGCCGGGCGCCGGCGCCCGGCACCCTGCGCGTGTTGCTGGGGCCCGCGCGGGCGGACGTCCTCGTCCTCCTCGACACCCCGAAGAGCACCTCCCAGCTGGTGGCGCTGACCGGCCAGGGGCTGGGGTCGGTGGGCCGCCACCTCAAGGTCCTGTTCGACGCCCGGCTGGTCCGGCGCCGGCGTGCCGGGCGGTCCGTGCTCTACTACCGGACGGACGCCGGCGAGGTCCTGGTGGAGGCGCAGGGAGACGGATGAGCGCGCGTCCGGCAGCGAGGGTCAGGGATCGAGCTCGGCCGTGAGGCGCAGGAGGAGCAGGGCGATGTCGTCGCCGCGGCGGCTGGTCCGCCGGGCGTGCCGGATCATGGCGTCGGCCAGCTCGTCGAGGTGCTGATCGCCGAGGCGCGCCAGCTCGACGCCGAGTTCGGCCAGGGCGTCGTCGAGATCGGTCCCGGGGGTCTCGATCAGGCCGTCGGTGTAGAGGGCCAGGACGGAGCCGACCGGCAGGGGGATCTCCGCGCACGGATACTCGGCCTCGGGGTCGAGGCCCAGCAGCAGGCCGCCGGGCACGTCCAGTACCCGCACGCCGCCGTCGGGGTGGCGCAGGAGGGGCTGGGGATGGCCGGCGCGGGCCAGGCACGCCCTGCGGCGGCGCAGGTCGAGCTGGACGTAGACGCAGGTGGCGAACAGGTCGAGGTCCAGGTCGGCCAGCAGGCGGTTGGTGCGGGCCAGGACCTCGCCGGGGTCGGCGCCGGTGGTGGCGTAGGCGCGCACCGCGGTGCGCAACTGGCCCATGAGGGCCGCGGCGGTGACGTTGTGCCCTTGGACGTCGCCGATAATGGCGGCGACGGTGCCATCGGTGAGCCGGATGACGTCGTAGAAATCTCCTCCGATGTCCATGCCCGCGGTGCTGGGCAGGTAACGGGCGGCCGCGGTCAGGCCGGGCAGCCGGGGGAGGGCGTGGGGCAGCAGGCTCTCCTGCAGGCCGTGGGCGAGCTCCAGCTTGGCGTCGTAGAGACGCGCGCGTTCCAGCGCCTGGGCGATGAGCCCGCCGAGCGAGGTCAGCACGGCGCGTTCCTCGACGGTGAAGCGGTGGGGCCGGGAGAAGGCGAGCACGCAGGTGCCGACGGGCCGGCCCGAGGCGATCAGCGGCATGAACGCCCAGGCCGCCATCCCGTCGTCCGGAGCGACGGCCAGCGGGTAGATCTGGTCCAGTGCCTCGGCGGATTCGAAGAAGCTGGGCACTCCGGTGACCATCGTCCGCACGCTCGGGGTGGGCGAGGTCAGCGGGAGACGGTCGTACTGCTCGATGATGTGGGGCGGGTAGCCCCGGTGGCCGACGACGCCCAGCCGGCCGTCCTGGGCCACCAGCAGGGCCAGGGCCTGACCGCCGAAGGCGGGCATGATCTGGCCGGCGACCAGGTCCACCACGTCCTGCACGCAGGCGGCCTCCGTCAACGCGCTGGCCAGATGCAGGACGTGGTAGATCGCCCCGACGCGGGTGGGCATCGCCGGGTCGACCGCCGACGTGCGCACCGGGACGTTCTCCGGCTCCACCGGAGCCGGGGTGATGCGCGCGGTGATGCCGGAGACGGTCGGATACAGCTCGAAGCACAGCCAGCGGTCCGGAGGGCGCAGCGCCACGAACGAGGCCGGCTGCTGAGTGATCATCGCTGCGCGGTAGCGGTCCTCGTACACCGGATCGTTCAGCCAGGGCAGCACCGTCCAGGGCTGGGCGCCGATCAGCCGCCGGGGCGACTCGCCGATCAGCGCGGCCCCCCGCGGGCTGATGAAGGTGAGGCGGCCGTGGTCGTCCATGGCGCATATCCCCTCGGGCAGGCGTGCCACCATCGCCCCGAGCCCTTCGGGGGGGACCGCGCCGGCCGGGACGGGGGTGCGCGGTCCCGGATCCGGCGGGCCCGGCCGGCCGGACTCCGCGAGCTTCCGCGCCAGGCCGGCGACCGCGGCCGTGAGACGGCCGCGTTCGCCGGAGGACAGCCGCGGGGGATGGGAGCCGGGCCACAGCACGAATATCACTCCGTAGTCGGCCGTGGCGGTGGCCAGCGGCAGCGCGGCCAGGCGGAAGTCGTAGGGCAGGGCGAGCGCGATGCCCGGGTAGCGGCGCACCATGTCCTCCTCGCCGCCCACCCACACCAGCCGCCCCTCCCGTGAGGCGTCGGCCACCGGGACGGGAGCGGTCAGGCTCACTCGCTCCCACGGCCGGACGAACTCCCGCGGCAACCCCTCCAACACCGTCATCTCCAGCACCTGGCGGTCGGGGGCCAAGCGGTAGATCGCCCCCGCGTGGGCGCCGACGTCCTCCAGTATGGACAGGAGGCTCCCGGCCAGCCCGTCGGGGCCGTCCCCGCCGAGCCTGCCGTCCGGGGGAAGGAATCGTCCCGCCACGGTCAGCGCCTCATTCCCCGGCCCGCGACCGCGGGGCGATCATGTCGCTCCGCCGCACGCGGGCTCCCCGGCCGGCGGCAGGACGGCCAGGCGTTGCTTTCCGCCGTGTCGATCGACGTGACCCAACGCACATATATCGACGTGACTTAACGCACATATATGGACGATACCTTCGCTGACCAGCAGTTTTGTAGACTCTTCCCAAGTCGGGGCCGGAGCCCCGAGACCGCCGGCCGGCGGAGCCGCGGACGGATCGCCGAGGGCCGCCGGGGGGCGCCGCCCGTACGGCGGACGGCGCCCCCGGGGCTCAGCGCCCGGCGCCCGCGCCGGCGATCCGGTCCGCGAGCTCGCCGTGCCGCTCCCGGAGCTCACGCTTAAGGATCTTGCCGCTCGGGTTCTTCGGGAGCGCGTCGACGAACGCGAACGCCTTGGGGACCTTGAACGGCGCCAGCCGTTCACGGGCGTGCGCCCGCAGCTCCTCCTCGGTGACGGCCGCACCGGCCTTGGCCACCACGATCGCGACGACCGCCTCGATCCAGCTCGGATGCCTGACCCCGACGACCGCCACCTCGGCGACGGCGGGGTGTTCGTAGATCGTCTCCTCGACCTCGCGGCTGGCGACGTTCTCCCCGCCGGTCTTGATCATGTCCTTGATCCGGTCGACGACGGTGAGGTAGCCCTCCTCGTCCATGGTCCCCAGGTCGCCGGAGTGGAACCAGCCGCCGCGGAACGCCTCGGCGGTCTTCTCCGGGTCGTCGAGGTATTCGAGGATGGCGTGCGGGCTCCGATGGACGATCTCCCCGATCTCGCCGGCGGGCACGTCCCGGCCCTCGGCGTCCACGACGCGGGTCTCCACGTTCAGGGCGGCCTGCCCGGCGGAACCGGCCTTGCGGATCTGGTCCCCGGGCTGGAGCATGACGGCGACGGGCGCCATCTCCGTCTGGCCGTAGAAGTTCCACAGGCGCACGCCGGGCAGCCGCTCGCCGATCTCCCGGAGCACCTCCACGGGCATGATCGCCGCTCCGTAGTAGCCCTTGCGCAGCGAGGAGAGGTCGCGCCTGTCGAAGTCCGGGTGGCGCAGCAGGGCGATCCAGACCGTGGGCGGCGCGAAGAACTTGGTCACCCGGTGGCTCTCGATGGCGGCGAGCACCGCGGCCGGGTCGGGGCCGGGCAGGATGACGCTGGAGGCTCCGAGCTGGATGTCGGGCACCAGGAAGCAGTGCTGCTGCGCGCAGTGGAACAGCGGCATCGAGTGCAGCTCGACGTCGTCGCGGTCCATGCCGCCGTCGATGACGCAGCTGCCGTACTGGGCGATCAGCGCGGCGTGGGACAGCACCGCGCCCTTGGGGCGCGACTCGGTGCCGGAGGTGTAGAGGATCTGGGCCGGGCCGTCCGGCGCGATGGGCACCGCGGGCTCGCGGGAGTCCCGGTGCTCCAGCAGGGCCGAGAACGGCTCCCAGTCTCCGGCCGCCTCGCCGTACACGATCCGGGTCCGCAGGCGGTCCGTCGCCTTGGCCGCCTCTTCGGCGACGGGGAGGAGCTCGTCCTGCGCGATCAGGGCGACGGCGGAGGAGTGACCGACGACGTATCCGACCTCCTCGCCCCGGAGCATGAAGTTGATCGGCACCAGTACGGCGCCCGCCCGGGCGACGGCGAAGATCGTCTGGACGTACGCGACGCTGTTGCGCGAGAGCACCGCCACCCGGTCGCCGGGGCCCACCCCCCTTTCCAGGAGCGCGTTGGCGATCCTGGAGACGTCCTCGTCGAGCTGGGCGTAGGTACGGCCGCTCGCGCCGTCCGACACGGCGAGCCGGTGGGGATGGCGCCGGGCGGACCGGCGGAGCAGGTCGGCCAGCGATTGGCGGCGGGCGAGCGCGACATCCGCCTGCTCCGGGGCTCCGGCAAGAGACATGGGCTTCTCCAGAGTGTCTGCTACAGACAAAACTTCTGGTAAGCGTAGCGATATCCGCCCTTTCTCGGCGCACAGCGGGCTCTGACCGGCGACTGCCACCCGAACGCAGAGCTGCCGGGTGGCGGGGAGATCCCCACCACCCGGCGGACTCTTCGATCAGCGGACGGTTCAGCGCAGGTTGAACAGGCGGGTGCTGGTCTGCTTGAGGCGGTTGCCCTCGGCGTCCCAGGCTTCGACCTTCAGGCTGACCGCACCCTTGGTGTCGCGCAGGGACGGGTAGCGGGTGCTGGCGGTGTAGGCGCCGTCACGGTCGCGCTTGACCGAGACGGGCGTCCACTTGGCGCCGTCGTCGGTGCTCATCCACAGCTTGAGCCCGGCGATCTTCGGCATCTTCGCCGCGGACGGCGAGTGGTAGGCCTCGACGGTGAACCTGTGGGATCGGCCGGCGCGGACGGTGTTGTCCATCGCCAGGGTGTCGCCCAGGTCGTAGCCGGCGAAGACGACGGGCGTGGGCCGGCACTGCTCGGTGACTCCCTCGATGATCCAGTACTTGCAGAACGATCCCGGCAGTACGTGTTCCTTGGCCGGCGGGGCGCGGAACGTCCACTCGGTGTCGTGCTGGGCGTTCTTCGCGGTCAGCCGGTAGGTGCCGGAACCCTCGGGCAGGGTGAACGCGGGGAGCTTGTCCAGGCCGGGCACCGTGACGCGCGGGATCTCCGTGCCGTCCCGGTAGAGATGCAGGTCGTAGTCAGGGGTGAGGAGAGCGTCGTGCTTCCAGAATCCGTCGCTGACGGGGTGGCTGTCGGTCGTGCCCGCCGGGAAGAACTCGGCCCAGAGGGTATCGCCCTGCACGCAGAGCGTGCACGTTACGCTGATGCCCTGGGTCGTGAGGGGCGGCGCGTCCTTGTCGGCGCGCGCGTAGACCTTCTGCGACGCGGTCTGGGCACCCGGCGTCAGGCCCGCGGTGAACCACTGCTGCCGGGTACGACCGGGCCGGTCGAACACCTCGACGCGGAACCGGGTGTCGTAGAAGGTCGTCCTGTCGAGGTTGGACGAGGACATGCCGTGCGAATGGATCACCGTGGGATCGAGCGGCCCGACCCATTCGGTCCGAGTGGTCGGTCCGGTGAAGGCCATCGCCCCCCAGGACGAGACGGACGTCGTCGTATCCGTGACGTCGTCCTGCTTGTAGATCGTGCGCCAGTGGTTGAACTTGGTGGGCTGGGAGGCGTGGACGTCCAGGTCGACCTGGGCGAGCTGCCGGTCGGTGAAGGTGTAGTGCATGGACTTCGGCACGCCGCCCTCGGCGTACGGCTTGAGGACGTAGCTGTAGGGCGTCTCCGGCGTGCCCGTCACCTGGACGGGGACCGCCTCGCGGGCGAGCTGCGCGCGCAGCTGCAGTCCCTCCTTGTTCGACAGGGACACGTTCGGGATGCTGATGGGCTTGGGGTCGCCGGTGTTGATCTCCTGCCCGACGTCGAGCGGAAGGGCGCAGAGGCCGCTCTTCGACGGGAAGGTCGCCAGTCCGGCCGCACCGGCCTCACGGATCGGAATGATCCGGCTGATCCAGGTGAAGCAGTTCACGGTGCCGTTGGGCGCGAGTCCCGTCTCCATGAGGACCAGCTTGCCGCGCAGGTCCTTCCCGGCGATGTCCTCGGGCCGGCCCTCACCGACGTCGACGAGCGGCAGGTTCTGTGTCCCGGTGAACGGCTTCCAGTCGGGCTGGCCGTTCTGATGGGGCCCGGTCCCGTAGTCGCTGTGCGGTGGAGCGATCGGATGCAGGGTGATCGGCTTGCGCCTGCCCGCGGTCATGGTGACCTGGGACTGTCCCAGCGTCCACTGGCTGGCGAAACGGAACTCGCCCTTGGTGACCGGCTTGGTGGGGGTGACCCACATCTTCGACCATGCGCCCTGCTGCATGCCGGGGGTCAGGGTCATGCCGAACGTCTGGCCGTTGATAACGGTCCGCTGGTGGGAGGCGACCCATATGTTGTTCAGCGGCTCGGCCGGCTTCGGGGTGGTGAAGCGGACCTGGGAGGCCTGCCGGGCGTCGAGCGTGATCTCGGTGTCACCGGTGACGGTGACCTCCGGGTTGATCAGGAACGTCTCGTTGTTCCGGTCGTCCTCGTCCATCCAGGTCAGCCACTGCAACACCGAATGCGTGCCGACCGGAACCCGGGTGACCGTGGTTCCCTCCTTCGACACCACGGTGTTAAGGAGGTATCCCTTCGCGCCGTCGACGTCGAGAGTCTGCTGGTACCACGGCGTGGCGGGCTTGCCGTCCCTGCCGATGGTGTGGACGGTGAGCTGGACCAGCGGAGCCTCGCGCACCATGCCCACCGGGGTGGTCAGCCGGACACCGTCGGCCTCGGCCGTCACGGAGCCGGAGTAGGTGCCGAACTTCAGACCGGTCGGGTCAAGAGTGACGATTGCCGAGGCGGTGCCGCCCGCGGGCACGGTGAGGGTCGCATCGGTGCTCAGCCTGCCTTCCACCGGGTTCCCGCTCACCGTGCGCAGGGCGGGGGTGAGCGTGAGGGTGACCGGCCGGTCGGTGAGGTTGGTGTAGGAGAGCTCACGCCGCAGCGACTCGCCCTCCTCGGTCACCGAGCCGAAGTCGATCCCGCCGGTGGTGGCGAAGACCCGCTGGGTGTACGCCTTGGCGAGGTCCACCCGCCCGGCGCCCTGCTCGTACACGGTGAAGCCGTCGTCCTTGGAAGTGGACATCAGCGCGGCCTTGAGCAGCGGCCCCTTCCAGTCGGGGTGCAGCTGTGCCATGATCGCCGCCGCGCCCGCCACGTGCGGCGTGGCCATCGAGGTGCCGGACGCCCCGGTGTAGTGGTCGTCGACGGGGGTGCCCATCGCGGTGCCCGTGGCGCGGGCGGCGGCGATGTCCACGCCGGGCGCGGCGATGTCGGGCTTGAGCCCCGAGTCGCCGAACCGCGGCCCCCGGCCGGAGAAGCCGGCCATCTGGTCCTGCTTGTCGACCGCGGCGACGGTGAGCGCCGCCTCGGCCGTGCCGGGCATGGACACGCTCCCGGGCAGCGCGCCGGAGTTGCCCGCCGCGATGACGAACAGGGTGCCGGTGGACGCGCTCAGGCCGTTGACCGCCTGGCTGATCGGGTCGGTGCCGTCGGTGGGGCCGGCGCCCAGGCTCATGCTGACGACCTTGGCGCCGCTGGACGCGGCCCACTCCATGCCCTCGATGATCCACGAGTCTTCGCCCGACCCGGCGTCGTCCAGCACCTTGCCGACGACCAGTTGCGCGCCCGGAGCCACGCCCTTGTACTTGCCGCCGGACGCCGCTCCGGAGCCGGCGATCGTGGAGGCCACGTGGGTGCCGTGGCCGTGACCGTCCTTGACCGGCGCGTCGGGGACGAAGGACCTGGAGTCCGCGATCTTCCCTGCGAGGTCGGGGTGGGTGGCGTCGACGCCGGTGTCCAGCACCGCGACCTTCACCCCGGTGCCGTCGTGCCCGCCGGCCCAGGCCTGCGGCGCGCCGATCATCGCCACGCTCTTGTCCAGGATGGCCTTGACCTTGCCGTCCAGCCACACCTTGGCGATCCCGCCGCGCAAGGTGTCGGGCACCGCTCTCATGCCCTGTCCGCCCGATCCGGTGGGGACGGCGCGTACGGCGTTCCAGAATGCTCCGGACTCGGCCTTGGCGACGTCGAGGGCGGAGGCGTGGATGCTCTCCAGGTCATGGGTGGGGACGCTCGCCGGGATCGCGGCGGCGGCGCTTCGGACCGCGGCGAGACCGTGCTTCTCCGGGTACTGGACGATGACCGGGACCTGCTTGGTCCGGTCGTCGGTGTAGCCGTTCTCCGCCAGGTACTTGACGTTGAACAGCCGCATGTCCAGCCGCCCCGCCTGAATGGCGGGCATCGCGTCGGACGGGAGGACGAAGACGCCCTCGGGGGTGGTCTGGGTGAGCAGCTTCGGCCGGTGGCCGTCCTGGCGGACGGCGGGTTCGGTCTTCACGTCGAAGCGGCCGGTGACAGCCTGGGTGAGCGTGACCTTGTCGCCGGTGATCAGGGTGATGACGTGCGGACCCGGGCCGACGCCCTGGAGTGCGAGGGGAGCCGCCGGGGGCGGCTGCGCCGGCTCGGCGGCCAGCGCCGACGTCTGCGGCAGCGCGGTCGCGGCCAGCGCGAGGAGCGAGGTCAGCAGGACGGCGCGTCTCACGCGGTCCTCCCGGGAGGTGACGGCCGGAATCCGTTGTCGGACATGGCGGGGCACTGCCTTTCTGCGTGATCACGATGGGGGGAGAGCGGGGAGAGCGGGATCACAGGGGCTCGAATCCCTCGGGGAGCCGGGGTGCTACGGCGACCGGTTGGGTCACCTCTTCGGACTGCGCCTCGTGGCCGGGGCCCTCGTCCGATGCGGGCTCGGGCGCATCCTGGTCAGACATGAGGCAAGCATCGTCGCCACCCCCTCGTGGGGGTATGGGGTGACAGATGGGGTAAACGCCCCAACTTTCCCGATCAAGGTCCTGCGGGGTGGTCCAGGTGGCGGGCGAGCTCCGTGCGCGAACGCGCGCCGAACTTGCGCATCGCCGCGCCGAGATGCTTGTCGACGGTCTTCGGCGACAGGAACATCTCTTTGGCGATCTCCTGGTTGGTGAGTCCCGCCGCGGCCAGCCGCGCCACCTGCTGTTGCCGTGCCGACAGGGAGTCGTTCGCCCCGTCGCGCGACGGGGCGGGAGGAGCCGGGCGCAGGCCCCATCGCCGGGCCAGCCGGGTGGCCCGATCCAGGTCCCATCGCGCGCCCATCCCGCCGTACACGGTGATGGCCGCCTTGAGGGTGGGTTCCGCGGCGGGATCGCCGAGAGCGAAGAGGCAGGCCGCGGCCTGCTCGTCCGCCTGGGCCGCCTCGTAGGGGGCCGGTAGCCGCCGGAAGTCGGCGGCGGCGGCCGTGAAGTGCTCCGCGGCCTCGCTCCACCGCTGCTCCGCGGCGGACATGAGCCCGCGGGCCTGCCGTAGCCCCGCCGGAGCCAGCGGCGCGTCCAGCCCCAGCAGCCGGGACTCGTACCGAACCACCACCTCGGCCGCCTCCGCAGGCCTGCCCGCCGCCAGCAGCGCCTCGACCAGCGAGGGAACCGCCCGGACCCCCACCGGCCAGAAGCCGTTGGCCTCCCACATGGCGACGGCCTCCGAGGTCCCCGCGATCGCCGCGGCGGCCTCACCGCGGGCGGTGGCCACCCGCAGCAGCATGCTCACCGGAAACGGGAGCAGATCGACGTCTCCCATGCCCCCCACCCGCTGGACGACGTCACGCAGGAGATCCTGAGCGGCGTCCAGACGGCCCGGGGAGGGCGACAGGCAGGCCGCCACGGCGTCCAGGAGGTTCACTTCGACCGGGCGGTCACTGCGCCCGTGGCGCAGCGCCTCGACCTCCTCGCCCAGCCCGTCCCAGGCACCCCGGCAATAAGCCACGATCGTCATCGAGGCGCGGCAGCGGAACTCCGCTCCGCCGGTGACGTCAGCGCTCGCCGCACTCTCCAGCGCCTTGGACAGCAGGCGGAGCGCCACCTCGTGATGTCCGCTGAAACAGGCCTCGTCGCCGATGGAGCGATAGGCGTTGACCTCTCTGCGGCGACCGGCGTAGCCGCCCGTCTCCCGCACGACGCGGTCGGTCAGCTCGGCCCAGCGCGGGTCGCCGACCACGGTGAACACCATCGCGACCTTGCTCAGCACGAGGAGACGGGTCGCGGGGTCACCGACCTCGGGCAGCGTCTCCAAAGCGCGCTCCAACCACCCCAGACGCTCATGGGACGGCACGTCCATGGTGGCCGGCAACGCCAGGGCCACCATGGTCCAGGCCGCCAGGTCCGGCCGCTCGGCCAGATCCTCCAGGGCGTCGGTGAACATCCGATACCTGCGCGCCGGGTCCGTCCGGGTCACTTCGAGCTGCATCCCCAGCAGGAACCGCAGCTCGCCGCGGACGGGCCCGGCAGGGGCCTTGTCGAGCGCCTCGGCGAGCAGGTCGCCGACGTCCGGCAGGTGCAACAACTCCGAGGCGGCCCACCCCAGCCTGATCGTCAGGGCCGCCCGGCGCTCGGGCGCCAGATCCGCGTGGCGCAGCACGTCCTCCAGCAGCCGCGCCACCTCGGCGTCGTCACCCAGCGCGAAGGCCTGGTCGGCGGCGCTCTCGGCGGCGTCCACCCAGTCCCCGAGGCGACCGGCCTGCCGGAGGTGGTACGCCACCCGCCCCAGCGGCACCGGGCGCAGGTCACGCACGGCGGTCGCGGCGGCGGCGTGCAGCGCCTGCCTGCGCCCCAGCGAGATCCCCTCGTGGACCGCCTGGGCCGCCAGCACGTGCCGGAATCGCACCGTCCCGTCCCGCTCGACGAACAGGCCGGAGTCCAGCACCTCGTCCACCCCGTCGGCCGCCTCCGCCGGGGACAGGCCGGTGACGCCGGTCAGCACCGCCACGGGCGAGGCCAGCTGAAGCGCCGCGGCCGCCTCCGCCACCCCCCTGGCCGCGGGTGACAGCCGTCCCACCCGCTCCTGCACCGACGCCCGCACCCCCACCGGCACGTCCAGCGCGTCGAGGGCGCGCCGCGCCCAGCCGCCCTCCCAGCGGATCAGCGCCCCCCGCGTCCGCAGCAGCGCCAGCAGCTCCTGGATCGCCAGCGGCAGTCCCGACGCCCGTACGCACAGGTGCGCCGCGAACTCCGCGGAGACCTCCTCGCTGCCCAGGATCGCCGCCGCGAGCGCACGCGTCTGCGCCTCGTCCAGCGGTGCCAGCTCGACATGCTCGTGGGTGATCGCATCGGCTGGGCGCGCGGTCAGCGCGCGCACCTCGGCCGGCGCCTCCTCGCCCCGGTAGGTCAGAACGACCGACAACGTGCCGGGCGGGTTCGCCAGCAGGTACGCCAGGAACTCGACGGTCTGCTCGTCGGCCCAGTGCAGGTCCTCGACCACGAGTACGGCGGGACCGAGCGCGGCCAGCACCGCGCCCAGCCCGCGGAACAGCCGGTGCCGCTCGGCCGCCCGGTCGTCCAGCGGTCCGGGCGCGCCGGGAAGAACGTCCGCCAGCTCGGGAAGGAGCGACCGCAGCGCGCCGGCGACCGGCGACAGCGCCGCCCCGGCCAGGTCTCCGCCGCGCGACCGCAGCGCCTCGACGAGCGGCCCGAGCGGGAACGGCTCCCTGATCTGGCTGCACCCGCCGCTCAGCAACCGCAGCCCCGCCACCTCCGGCCGCGCGGCCAGCTCCGCGACCAGCCGGGACTTGCCGATGCCCGCCTCACCCTCGACCACGACCACCGAAGGCCGCGCGGCCACCGCCGCCGCCAGCCGTGCCAGCTCCGCGTCACGCCCGACCAGGACCGGAGAGACCGTCCGGCCCACGCCCCTACGTCCGTCCGCGCTCATCCGCTCCGCATCCAGCCACCGGCCCCGCCATTAAGTTCTCGCCGTAATCACGCGATATTTAAGTCCCTAATGCCACAAAAGTCACTATCGCCGAGGCCTTATGCCGGTGCCGGGCCGGCCGGACCGGCATGCGGGCGGATGAGGTCGCGCCTACACCCACGGGTGTACATCCCGTGCCCCGCAGGCCCGCCGTACATCCTGGGATGTACGGCGGAGAGCCACCCGGGGGAGGACGATCTCCCGGATCGGGCGCGCCAGCATGGTGCCCATGAGCCTCCCCTCCACCGCCCACCGGACACGTGCCCCCGGCTGGATCGTCTGGTCGTTGCGCGCCGGCGCCACCCTGCACCTTCTCGGCGTGCTCGGGCAGGCGGTCCTGGCCGGGCTGTTCGTCACCGGCGACGTGGACATGCTTACCGCGCACCGTGACAACGGCGGGTTCACCTACGCCATGCTGTACGTGCAGCTCGTGTCCGCGGTCCTGCTGTGGCGCCCCGGAAGGGGCCCCCTGTGGCCGGCCCTGGCGAGCGCCGGGCTCGTGGCCGCCGAGACGCTGCAGATCGTGCTGGGACAGGAGCGCGTCATCGCCGCGCACTTCCCGCTCGGCGTGGCCGTCTTCGGCGCCGCCGCGGTGATGACCGCCTGGACCTGGCGGGGGACGGCGTGATCTCCCGGCGGGGCTTCCTCGGCCTGCTCGGCGGCACCGGGCTCGCCGTCGCCGGATGCGGGACGTCGGCCGGCGAGACCGCCGGCCAGACCCTGGCCAGCGCGCTGGCGCCGCCCGCGCCGTTCACCGTGCCGCTCCCCGTCCCCGAGACCGCCGTTCCCGTACGGCCGGGCCACTACGAAGTGGTCCAGCGCGCGGCCCGGGTGGAGATCATCCCGGGTACGACGACGGAGATCTGGGGATACGACGGCACCTTCCCCGGCCCCACCTTCGACCTGCGCCGCGCCGGCCGTACCGTCATCCGGGTCCGCAACGAGCTGCCCGTGCCCACCTCCACGCACCTGCACGGCGGGGTCACCCCGCCCGGCTCCGACGGCTACCCCACCGACCTGGTGGTGGCCGAGGGCAGGGGGTTCCGGCCGCCGCCCGGCGCGCACGCCGGCCACGACCTGTCGCAGTGGACCTTCCACTCCGGGGCCAGGGACTACGTCTACCCACTGGACCAGCGGGCCGCCACGCTCTGGTACCACGACCACCGGATGGACTTCACCGCCCCGCAGGTCTGGCGGGGCCTGGCCGGCTTCCTGCTGGTCCGCGACGACGAGGACGACGCGCTGCCGCTGCCGAAGGGCGCGCGGGACCTCCCGCTGATGATCTGCGACCGGTCCTTCGAGGAGGACGGCGCGTTCCGCTACCCGGAGGTGGACCCGAGCCTGCTGGTCAAGGCGGGGGTGGAGGAGGACTTCATGGAAGGGGTCGAGGGCGACGTGATCCTGGTCAACGGCGCCCCCTGGCCGGTGGCCGAGGTGGACGCCGCCCGCTACCGGCTGCGGCTGCTCAACGCCTCCAACGCCCGCCGCTACCGCCTCGCGCTGACCCCCGGCGGCAGGTTCGTGCAGGTCGGCAGCGACCTCGGGCTGCTGGCCGCCCCGGTGACCCATGAGGCGATCACCATCGCCCCGGCCGAGCGGTTCGACGTGGTCGTGGACTTCTCCGCCTACCCCGTCGGCACCGAGGTGACGCTGGTCAACACCCTGGGCACCGGATCGACGCGCGACGTGATGCGGTTCCGCGTCACCCGCAAGGCGAAGGACGACAGCGCGGTACCCGGGCGGTTGTCCCGGATCGACCCCCCTGACCGGTCCCGAGCGGTGGCCACGAGGGTCTTCGACTTCCGCATGACCGGGCAGGGCGGTGGAGCGGCCTGGACGATCAACGGGCGGCCGTTCCGGCCCGGCAGGCCGCTGGCCAGGCCGCGGCTGGGCACCACCGAGGTGTGGCGGTTCACCAGCGACTTCCATCACCCCGTGCACGTGCACCTGGCGCACTTCCAGGTGCTGTCACGCGGCGGCAGGCCGCCCGCCCCGACGGACGCGGGCTGGAAGGACACCGTCGACGTCCGGCCGTACGAGGTCGTCGACGTCCTGGTCCGTTTCGAGGGATACCGGGGCCGCTACATGCTGCACTGCCACAACCTCGAACACGAGGACATGGCGATGATGGCCGACTTCGAGGTGGTCTGACCGGCCGCGGCGGCCCGCCCGCGGGACGGGGCTCAGCCGAGCCGTACGGTGACCGTCTTCGAGCTGCCGCCCCGGTCCGACAGCCGCCCGAAGGCCAGCGTGAGCTTCGCGCCGGTCGTGGCGCCCGCCAGGAGCGGGTGCCCACGGAGCACCTCGGTCACCGGCCGGTCCCAGGTCACGGTCAGCCCGTCCAGGTCGCGCCGCGGGTCCGACACGGTCAGCGTGGCCGTGCCGTCGCCGCGCTCCCTGACGAGGACCGCGCACGGGGCGGAGGCGGTCAGGCCGCCGGCGGCTCCGTCGTTCCAGAAGTTCACGGCGGTGATCCCGAGCGACGGGACCCGGACACCCTGCTGGCGGGCGGTGTTGGCGAGCACGCGCGCCCAGCCGGGGTCGGCGGCGCGGGCCCGGGTCCGCGCCAGGCTCGCACCCGGCAGGAGCAGGTAGACGTAACCGGCCGAGCCGGGGTCGACGCCGTGGTCGAGCCAGAGGGTCACATAGCTCCGGGTGACCGGTTCCGGGCCGCCGGTGCGTTCCTCGCGCAGCGTGCGCAGGCGGGCGCAGGGCACGACGTAGCCGCCGTGCCCCTCCAGGTGTGCCCAGCCCGCCCTGTTGTCCACGGTGAGGAACGCGTCGGTTCTGCGGTTGTCCACGACGGTCTCGACCGGGACGCCGTCCTCACTGGTGATCGCGGCGCCCAGGCAGACCACCGCGTCGTCGAAGAAGAACCACGACTTGAAAGCCTCCATCGTGCTCTCGAAGCCGTTCAGATGCTGGCCGACCGTCGCGTACGTGCCGTCGGTCGCGCCGCCCACCCAGCGGCCCGGCGGGCAGGTGTCGCCCCACTCCTCGCCGGCGCCGTCGGCCAGCCGCCGGGTGGAGACGGTCGTGCCCGGTAGGCGGTAGGGGTCGACGGTGGCCCAGAAGGAGTCGGAGTACTGGTCGCCGTGGCCCTCGCCCCACCAGTAGAGCATTCCCGAGCCGGTGTGCCAGCCCCGGAGGTTCTCGCCGTTGCCGTGCTCGTAGTGGCCGATCCGGTGGGAGGCCATGCTGAGCCCCGCGCACCAGCCCGGCCTGCGATGGACGGCGCGGGCGCTCATCGCCGGCAGCCGGTGCCCGGTGGGCTCGTCCGCCGCGGGGATCGCGTCGTCGTCCAGGACCGCGGCGAGGCGGGCGTGGAACCCCAGATCGCTCCGCTCGGCCGCGCCGAGCATGGGCCGGCAGGTGTCCCGCAGCGCCCACCCCTTCACCATGCCCTGCCAGCGGGCCCGCTCGGCGGCGGAGGCCGCGTCCCCCAGCAGCAGGATCGAGGAGGCGATCCCGTGGCCTCTCCTGTGGTCACCGTACGGCTCCCTGCCGATCCCGCGGCCGCTGACGAGGTCCATGCAGAAGCCGTCGTGGACGAACGGCGCGAACGACCTCTCGACGGCGTCGAAGACGATCTGCCGGCCCGGGTCGGTGACCTCCCACCGCGAGCCGCGCAGCACCGCGAACAGCGTCGCGAGACCGGACAGCATCACCGCCCCGTACCCGCCCTGGTAGGGGACGGAGGTGTGCTGGACGAACGAGCCGTCCCGGTAGATCCCGTCTCCCTCGGAGACGTAGGGGAAGACCGGGGAGAGGGCCGAGGCGGCCAGCGCGGCCTTCGCCGGGTCGGACCCGAGGATGGCGCGCAGCAGCGTCACCGTGCACAGGTCCACCCGGTTGGCCCCGGTGCTGGTGCCGCTGTAGTCGTTCAGGCGGCACTCGGGGAGGAAATGGTCCACCGCCTCCCCCAGCGCCCGGCTCTGCCGGTCCGCCAGGTGCGGGCCGATCAGCACGGCCGCGTCGAGGAGCCTTCTGGGGGTGCCGATCTGCCAGTTCCACCAGTTGCCGGCCGGGTCCGCGCCCGCGGCGTACACCCGCCGCCGGTAGTGGTCGACGCCGGCGGCGACGGCCGCGGCCAGGTCCGCGTCACCGGTCAGGCCGGTCCCCGGCAGGGCGTACGCGCGGGCCATGGTCCGCAGCCGCGCCGGGGTGGCGGTGAAGGAGGGGAACGCCAGATCGGGCCAGAGCGACGCGCCGGCGGGCGCCATGGTGTCCCGGTATCCGGCCGCCGCCGTCCCCAGCTCCGCGAGCCGGGTCCGGTACGGTTCGGCCGCAGCGTCGAATCCCGACCCCGCCGTCACGTCCCGCCATCGGCGGCGCAGCAGGGCGAAGGGATCGTCCTGCGCGTGCGCGGAATGCGGCCGGATCAGCGTTCCAACCGTGGCGACCCCGCTGAGCTGCAGAAATAATCGCCTGGAATATCCGTTCACGCGTAGATTTTCGGGTGGAAATCGCCGCGGCCCCGGATGCCACGCCGTACCGCCTGGCGTTGCCGTTCCGGAGGCGGACCGGGAGGGCGGCACCTTCCTCCGGGACTCAGGGAAGGCAGCCGACGTGCGCGAGGGCCTGCTTCAGCAGGACGCCGTGGCCGCCGGTCATCTCCTGCTGCACCAGCGGCGACGCGGCCTCCTGTGGGGTGAACCAGACCAGGTCGAGGGCGTCTTGCCGGGGCCGGCAGTCACCCGCGACCGGGACGACGTAGGCGAGGGACACCGCGTGCTGCCGGGGATCGTGGTACGGGGTGACGCCCTGCGTCGGGAAGTATTCGGCGATGGTGAACGGCTGCGGGGAGGCCGGCACGTGGGGCAGCGCCACCGGGCCGAGGTCCTTCTCCAGATGGCGCATGAGCGCGTCACGGACACGCTCATGGTGGAGCACGCGACCGGAGACGAGGGCGCGGCTGACCGTCCCGGCCGATCCGATGCGCAGCAACAGGCCGACATGCGTGACCGCTCCCGTGTCGTCGACTCGCACCGGAACGGCGTCGACGTACAGGATCGGCATCCGCGCGCGCGTCGACTCCAGCTCTTCGGGGGAAAGCCAGCCGGGCTTGGCTTCGGTCATTTCGGTCATTGACCGATCGTACTTCGCGGCCGGCTCCGGAGATGCGATGACTCTCCGGAGCCGCGGCGACCGGCGCTACCGGGTCCGGGACGCCCGCCCGCGGATGAGAGCCGTCGCCATTTCACCGGGTTTGGTAATAGCCGATTATGTCCGGCCGCTCTGCGGCCGGAGGCGGTTTCGGGGCAACGGGTCCATACGTGGGTGTGCTGTTTCGGGGTCACGGGTCCGTACGTGGGTGCGGTGGTAATGCCTCCGGCTCCGCCGAGAATGGCCGGCCGGAATGCGCGGGCCCGCTTCATGCTCCAGATGGTCGGCCTTTCCGCAGGTGGCCGTCGTTCGGGCGGCGAAGGAGTCGTCGGGGTGGGGGCATGGTCCGCCGGAATTGCGGAGTAGCCCGGCCATTTCGACGGCCGCGAAATTCGGAAGAAACATCGCGGTCCATCGCCTTATGTTGTGAGCGTTTGACGATCTTGTCAAGGCTGTCCCTATACGGAATATAGGGCTACAGTTCTGATCGCTTAAACCACGTTTCGCGAGGTTGTTGTCGTGCCTTTGAGGAGATGGCCATGACGCAAGACCACACCGTGCAGGTCCCATCCGAGACGCCCGGCCGCGCAGGGGCGCAGGTCGCGCCGGTGGCCACGTCCATCTTCGTCAACGGGCGGTTCCCCCGCAGACGCGGACTGATCATCCTGGTCAGTGCTCTGGTGGGCTTCCTGCTGACCATCGTCTGGTCGGCCGAGTTCGTCGATCAGACGATCGGCGACAACGTCGCCAACACGCTGCTCGGGCACGACGCGAAGGAGACGCCGATCGCCGGTATCGCCGCCGGTATCGCGTTCGCCTTCGTCAGCGGGCTCGCCGGCTCGTTCACGGCCTGCAACATCGCCGCGTTCGGCGCGGTGGCCCCCATGCTGGGCAACGTCGGCAGCCGGTGGGGCCGTCTGGCCCACGCGCTGAAGCCGCTGGGCCGGCTGTCGATCGGCATGATCACCGTGTCGGCCGTCTACGGCGCGATCGTCGGGTTCGTGGGCACGAGCATGCCGCAGTTCTCCACCGCGCAGAACACGCCCGGAACGCTCTCGCCGCGAGGCATCCAGTCGATGGTGGTCTATGGCGTGATCGGGCTGGTGATGCTCTACCTGGGGCTGGCCGCGCTCGGCGTGGTGCGTGACCCGTTCGCCCGTATCTCCCGGCGCTTCCCCAACGCGCCGATGGTGTTCATGGGCGCGTTGATCGGCGGGTTCCTGATCGGGCGGCCGTTCGCCCTGTTCAGGCAGATGTTCCGGGACGCGGCCGAGAGCGGCAACCCCCTGTACGGCGCGGCGGCCTTTGTCCTGCAGTCGCTCGGCAACATCGTCATCATGACGGTGCTGTTCCTGATCCTGTCGTTCGTCGCGGGCAGCCGGCTGCAGCGGTGGCTGACGGCCAAGCCGAGCCGGATCGCGGTCCTGACGGCATCGTCCCTGATCGTCGCCGGGGTGTTCACCTTCCTGTACTGGGACGTGCGGATGCTCGCCCGGCGAGAGATCATCCCGTGGTACCCGACGGCACCGTGGTCGTGACCCGCGTCCGCGCCACGGTCCCGGCCCGGTCACGCCGCGGAGGGCCGCGCGCGGGTGAGGAGTGGTTTGCCGCAGGCAGGCGGAGCCGTCATGCGGTGTACGGCCGAGCACCACGCGGCCGAGCGCGCCCAGGGTGACACCACGACCCTGCGCCGCGACTCCGCCGCGATGGTCCGTGACCAGGTCGGCCCGGCCCTGGCGGCCGGCGTCGACCCGGCCTCGCCGCAGGCCGGTCCGATCGTCGCGGCGGTCACGGCCCAGTACGCGCACGTCTTCGGCTGTCCTGACGACGCCGGTCTCCGGGACCGGCTGCTGACCCGGCTGGAGACCGCGAACGACCCCCGCAGGGATCAGTACCTCCAACTGCTCGCAGTGATCAACGGCTGGCCGGCCCCGGGGAGCCTGGCGCCGGTGTTCGACTGGTTCATCCAGGCCCTGCGTGCCCAGGCGACCGCCCGCGAGGCCGTCCGGCGCGGCTGATCTGATCCGCTCGCGGCGGTGACGTGTCGACAAGCGCCGGTGCCGGGCCGAGGGCGAAGGCTTGCGTGCTGTCGGATTTCGACCGGTGTGAGATCGGCTCGGAGCCGGCCCGACGGCCCGGGGCCGGTCCCTCATCGCGAGGCGGACGCAACGGTGAGGTTACGGGCGCTGTCATGCCCCGCGCGCCGGACCTCTCAGGCCGGGGATGAGCACCGCCGCGACGACCAGGTGCATGCCGGCCAGCGTCACCGTGCTCGCGGTGCCGACGGCGCCGCCGAGCGGCCCGGCCAGCGACAGCACGAGCACCACGACCGCGATGACCGTCCAGGTCCGCCCCGGCCGTTTCAGGATCCGTTCCAGCGAGGCGAGCAGCGCCCAGCCTGCCAGCCCGGCGAGCAGGCTCGCCACGACGACCGCACCCGGCCCGACGGGCTGGACCCCTCCGTCGATCCGGACGGTCAGGTCGATTCCGGCCACCGGCCCGGCCAGCGCCCAGAGGGCGAGGGCCGCGGCCGTCGCGCCGGCCACCGTCAGCGCCCGCCGGGCGGCGCTGCCGCCGGCGCGCCCCGGTACGGCACGGGTGGGAGTGGTCTGACTGGACACGAGTTTCCCCTTTCGAAGCACGGGGCGGGCCGTCCCGCGAGCCATCCGCCGATGGTCGCCGCGGCCGGTCCCCGTCTGGTTCACGTCCACCAGCCTCCCCGTCGCGGTGCGGTCGCCGCATCGGGCGCGCGGCGGCGGCGAGTCCGACCGCGGGAGGGCCGGACACCTACTTTGGTAGGTGTCGGCGCCGTGGCACCCGGAGTTACCCTTGGCCCGTGAACGGCGACATCTACTGCGACGCGGAGGCGGGATCCACGCGCCGGCGCGCCCTCGGGACCGGGATACCCGCCGTGGCCGCCGTGCTCGTCGGGATGGGCGCCCTGGCCGCGCTGACGATCTGGGGCCTGTCCGACGGGCGTCCGACGGGGGAGTCGCCGGCGCTTGACATCGCGGCCGGGGTGCTGGGATGCGTCCTGTCGCCGGTCCTGCTGTGGCGGCCGGCCATCGGCGCGCTGGGGCTCACGTTGCTGGCGACGCTGTCGCCGGCGGCCACCCCGGCGGCCACGCTGGGCGCTCTGCTGGTCGCCCAGCGGCGCGATTTCCCGGTCGCGGTCGCGGTGGCCGCGGCGGGGATCGCGGCCCACGCGGTGCAGGGCATGTGGCGGCCGAACGGGGGGATCTCCTTCGGCTGGTGGCTGGTCCTGATCACCGTCGGGTACGGCGCGCTGGTCGGCTGGGGCGCGCTGGCCCGGGCGCGCCACGCGCTCATCGCCTCGCTGCGCGAACGCGCCCGCCGCGCCGAGGCCGAGCAGGGCCGGCGGGTGGCCGAGGGCCGGATGCTCGAGCGGACCCGGATCGCCCGGGAGATGCACGACGTGCTGGCCCATCGGCTGTCCCTGCTGGCCACATACGCGGGTGCGCTGGAGTACCGCCCGGACTCCCCGCCCGAGCAGCTCTCCCGCGCCGCCGGCGTGGTCCGCGCCGGAGCGCACCAGGCGCTCGACGAGCTCCGGGACGTGATCAACCTGCTGCGCGACGAGGACACGGCCGAGGGTCACGATCCCGGCGGGCGGCCGCAGCCCGTACTGGCCGACCTTCCCCGGCTGGTCGACGAGTCCCGCGACGCCGGAGGGCGGGTGCACCTGCGCGACGGTGTGGTCGACCCGGACGCCCTGCCCGCCGCCGCCGGCCGGACCGCCTACCGCGTCGTGCAGGAGGGGCTGACCAACGCCCGCAAGCACGCCACGGGCCGGCCGGTCCAGGTGAGGCTGGAGGGCCGGCCCGGCGCCCGGCTCGTGATCGACATCCGCAACCCGCTGCCGGAGGACGGAGCCGCCACGTCGAGCACCCCCGGCACCGGCACCGGCCTGGTCGGGCTCACCGAGCGGGTGCAACTCGCCGGCGGGCGGCTCGACCACGAGGTGACCGCCGGCGAGTTCCGCCTGCGCGCCTGGCTGCCATGGCCGGCGTGAGCCGCCCGCTGCGCGTCCTCGTCGTGGACGACGACGCCCTCGTCCGCGCCGGGCTGTCCATGATGCTCGACGGGATCCACGGCATCGCCGTGGTGGGCGAGGCCGCCGACGGCGACGAGGTGCCCGCGGCCGCTGACGCCTACGCCCCCGATGTCGTGCTCATGGACCTTCGGATGCCGCGTGTGGACGGCATCACCGCCACCCGCAGGCTACGGAGCCGCCGGCACCCGCCCGAGGTCATCGTGCTGACCACCTTCGACGCCGACGAGAACATCCTGCACGCGCTGCGCGCCGGCGCCGCCGGCTTCCTGCTCAAGGACACCCCGCCCGCGCAGATCGTCGAAGCGGTCCGCCGGGTCGCCGCCGGAGACCCGGTGCTGTCCCCCCGGATCACCCGCCGGCTGATGGATCGCGCCGCCGTCCAGGCCGGGGCCTACCAGCGGGCCCGCGCCGCACTGGCCACCCTCAGCCCTCGCGAGCACGAGGTGGTTCTCGCCGTGGCCCGGGGACGGACCAACGCCGAGATCGCCGAGGAGCTCTCCATGAAAGTGACCACGGTCAAGGCCCACGTCTCCCACATCCTCGGCAAGCTCGAACTCGACAACCGGACCCAGATCGCCCTGCTCGCCCACGACGCCGGGCTCGCCTGACGCGGGGCGGGCTCTGATCCACAATGTGTCGGTGGCGACTGTCGTGGCGGGGGCCGGCCCGCCCCTTCCTCATGACCGCGGGAGAACTTCTTCCCAACCGGCCGCTCAGGCGGCCTCTCCGACCCTCTCGGCATGTCACACGCCTAACGGTCGAGAGCGGCCTGTTCACACGCGTGGTCCCGGGAGCCGCCGTCGTCGATCGGGGCGACCGCGCCGGAGGTGACGAACCGGCGGCCGAAGGAGCGCCAGGCCGCGGCCGTGAGCACGGCCATCACCACCGCCGACGCCCAGAAGGGGCCGGTGATGCCGGTCCAGCCGGCGATGGGCCCGCCGACCAGGGCTCCCAGCGCGGAGCCGCCGACGGCGAACATCATGTACACGCTCTGCACGCGGCCCCGCAGTTCGTCGGGCACGGCCCGCTGGCGCAGCGTGACGCTGACCGCGCCGAAGATCGAGCTGTGGACGCCGAAGGCGATCAGGACGGGCCCGGCGACCCACACCGTGGTGGCGAGCGCCAGCCCTACGTGCGTCAGCGTCTCGATGATCAGGCCGGTCCGGAGAAGCAGCGAGTCGGAGAACCGTGCTTGGAGGCGAGGGGCGATCGTCACACCGACCAGCGAGCCCGCCGCGGACGCCGTGATGAGAACGCCGTAGCCGTACTCGTTGAGCCCGAGCCGGTCACGGCTGTAGAGCACGAGGATCGAGAAGCCCGCGATGAGCGTGACGTTCATCAGGCACAGCGCGAGGGAGAGCATCCGGATCGCCGAGTGGTTCCAGAGCCAGCGCATGCCCTCGCCGATGTCGGCGCGTACGGACCGCCGCTCGGCCGGAGCGCTCTGCCGTATCCCGCGCAGGGTGGAGATCAGTACGGCCGCCAGCACGAACGTCGCGGCGTTGATCCCGAACGGCAGCGCCGCAGCCACCACGAACAGGGCGGCGCCCAGCGGCGGCGCGGCGAACTGGTTGACCGCGAAGAAGACGGCGTGCATGCGTGCGTTGGCGCGGGGGAGATCCTCCGACTTCACGACCATCGGGACGAGCGTCCCCGAGGCGTTGTCACCGAGGGTCTCGCACGTGCCGAGCAGGAACCCGGCGGCGTAGATGACCGGGATCGTCGCCGCGTCCCGCCACACCGCCAGCGCCAGCACGCCCACGACCAGGCCGCGGAGCACGTTGACCACCACGATCAGCCGCCGGCGGTCGAGACGATCCACATAGACGCCGCTGACCAGCGAGAACAATACCCAGGGCAGTTGCTGGACGAACACGGCCAGGCCGACCAGCACCGGATCGTCGGTGACCGAGGCGACCAGCAACGGCGCGGCGGCCGCCGCTATGCCGTCGCCGATGTTGGAGACGGTGGTGGCCGCCCACAACGTGTTGAAGTTCCTGCCGAGTCCGGCCACCTTCTGCACTCCTGTCTTTCGGATGTGGAGAAGCATGGCCTGCCGAGACGCGTCGCGGGGTGGTCGGAATGATGAAATACGCAAATCAGCGTAGGCGGCGAGCACCGTGACACCGGGGATCCCGGGCGGGGCCGCCCTGGCCCCGCCAGAACCCGAAGGTCACGTAGGTGGAGTAGGCCTTGACGTAGCAGACCGGGGTCCTGCCCGGGGCCGGGCCCAGGCTCCACACCGTGTGCCCCTACCAGACGGCACCGGTCCCCGGCAGCGCCGCCTCGATGAGCGGCAGGAGCTCGCCGGTGATCTCGCGCTGGGACTCGGGGAGGGAGGCGAGGTAGTCCGGCACGGTGGCGAACTTGGTCATGTCGATGTCCTTGCTGCTGGTGGGAGGGGTTCAGGCGGGCCGGTAGGTCAGGGGTCCCGCACCGGGCCGGTGCGGGGGGCAGGGTGCGGGCGGTCATGCCGTCCGGCGGAGGCGGGCGGCGGTCAGGGAGACCCAGAGCATCGCGGTGATGGCGCCGACGGCCAGGGCCAGGGACCCGGCCGTGCCACCGCTCATCGACCAGCCGTTGCCGGCCAGGAGGGCGGTGCCGGCGACGCGGGAGGCGATGGCGTGGCCGCGGTTCCCGGCGCGGCTGAAGTGGCGGCCCAGGACGTAGCAGGCGGCGATCAGGGCGATGAAGGCGATCGAGCCGGCGGCCATGTGGCCGTAGCTGTGCCAGGTGAGCGTCTCGGGCATCCCGTAGGGGGTGCCGGCGGGGAACCCGTCGGCCGGGTCCATGACGAAGACTCCCGCGGCGATCATGCCGATGCCGTTGACCCGGACCAGCCGTGGCGCCCACCTGCCTCCGGGGGCGCCGTGCAGGGCCCGGCGCAGGCCGGCCGCCCCGGCGATGGTCAGGACGCCGGCGACCATGAAGTTGGTGATCTGCAGCCAGCCGAGGGAGCCGGTGCTCAGCAGGCTCAGCGGGTGGCGGGTCAGGTCGAAGCCCTCGCGGGTGGCGGCCTGGGTCAGCGCCACGACCGCCCACAGGGGCCCCGCGACGGCCGCGCAGGTGAGCAGGGAGCGGGTGGCGGCCGAGGTGCCGGTGGAGGCGGTGGTGGCGGGGATCTGGATGGCGGTCATGGCCGGTGCCTTTCGCGGGTTCGTCTTCTTCGGTTCTCACTCACTCGTCGATTCGGCGATGTGACAGGGAACGCCGCCGTTACCTGTCACATACGTTTGTTCGACGTATGGGCAGAACCCGATGGAGAAGGAGACACGGCGGTGCGATTCCTCATGACGAGCACGAGCGAGCAGGCGGCGGACGAGACGCTCTACATCGAGATGGGCGAGTTCATCGAGGAGCTGACCAAGTCCGGTGTGCTGCTGGCCACCGGCGGGATGGAGCTGGAGGGCAGTCTGATCAGGTCCTCCGGCGGCGAGATCACCGTGATCGACGGCCCCTTCACCGAGGCGAAGGAGGCGGCCGGCGGGTTCGCGCTGATCGAAACCCGGTCGAAGGAGGAGGCGCTGGAGGTCTCCCGCCGCTTTTTCAAGATCTTGGGTGATGGCGAGGGGCGGATCCAGCAGATCTTCGGATGACACTCCGGAGGAGCGCCGCCCCCGGCTTGCACGGGAGCCGGGGCAGTGCTCTCATCGTGCCCATGGTGGCCCGGAACGCCCATGATGCGATCGACGCGGTCTGGAAGTTCGAGTCCGCGAGGATCATCGCCGGGCTCACCAGGATGGTCCGCGACGTCGGCCTTGCCGAGGAGCTCGCGCAGGACGCGCTGGTGGCCGCGCTGGAACAGTGGCCCGGACAGGGTGTCCCGGATAATCCGGGCGCATGGCTCATGACCACCGCCAAACGCCGAGCCATCGATCACATCCGCCGCGGCGAGCGGCTGGAACGCAAGCACGAAGAGATCGCCCACGCGCTGGAACAGCAGAGTCTCGAAGAAGGCGTGGACGACGACGTCCTGCGTCTGATGTTCATCTCCTGCCACCCGGTGCTGCAGGCCGAGGCGAGGGCCGCGCTGACGCTCCGCCTGCTCGGCGGTCTGACCGCCCTGGAGATCGCCCGGGCGTTCCTCGTGTCCGAGCAGGCCGTCGCCCAGCGCATCGCCGGCGCCAAACGCACTCTCGCCGACGAGAGGGTTCCGTTCGAACTGCCTCCCGGGCCGGAACTCGCCGGACGGCTGGCGTCCGTGCTCGAGGTCATCTACCTGATCTTCAACGAGGGCTACTCGGCGACGTCCGGCGACGATCTGATGCGCCCGTCCCTCTGCCTGGAGGCGCTCCGGCTGGGCCGGCTGCTGGCCGAGCTGGCGCCCCGGCAGGCCGAGGTCCACGGCCTGGTCGCGCTGATGGAGATCCAGGCGTCGCGTTCGGCCGCGCGGACCGGCCCCTCGGGCGAGCCCGTCCAGCTGCACGAGCAGAACCGCGGACGCTGGGATCAGCTCCTCATCCGCCGCGGTTTCGCGGCGATGTTGCGGGCGAGGGAGGCCGGCGGCCCGCCCGGCCCGTACGTGCTGCAGGCCGCGATCGCCGTCTCCCACGCGCAGGCGAAGACCGCCCAGGAGACGGACTGGGGGCAGATCGCGGCCCTCTACGGAGCGCTGGTCCGGCTGGTGCCGTCGCCCGTGGTCCAGCTCAACCGTGCCGTGGCGCTGGGGATGGCCCGCGGGCCCCAGGCGGGGCTGGACATCGTCGACACGCTGACCTCCGATCCCGCGCTCAAGAACTACCATCTGCTGTCCGGCGTGCGCGGCGACTTCCTGGCCAGGCTCGGACGGCATGACGAGGCCAGGACGGAGTTCGAGCGCGCGGCCTCGCTCACGCACAACGCCCCCGAACGCGCTTTCCTGCTCAAGCGGGCCGCTACCGGCACAACCCGGGTGGCGGGAGTCACGCTGGGCCAGGCCGCGGAGAGGTTCCTGGCCCGCGAGGATCTGGACGCCGAGACGATCCGCTCCTACGGCCAGACCCTGCGCCGGATGTGCCTGGACCTCGGAGCGGGCACCCCGCTGGCCGAAGTGACCGCAGGGAAGATGTCCACGGTCTTCGCCGTCGTCTGGAACGGGGCGGCCGCCAAGACCTGGAACCGGCACCGCGCGGCCGTCCGCTCCTTCTCCGCCTGGGCGTCCGTCGACGATCTCTCCGCCGGACTGGCCCGAAAGCCGGAGAGCCGCGAGCGCAGACCGTCCATAGGTCCGCCACAGCTCGACGCCCTCTGGGAGCGTCGGGACACGGCACCGCGCGAGAAGACGTTGTGGCGGCTCCTTCACGAGTCGTCGGCCGCCGCCAGAACGGCTCTGTCCCTCAACGTCGAAGATCTCGACCTGGAGAACCGGCGCGGACGCGTCACCACCAAGAACGGGCCGGTCTGGCTGTCCTGGCGGTCCGGCGCCGCCCGCCTGCTGCCCCAACTGGTGGAGGGCCGGACCCGAGGCCCGCTGTTCCTGGCCGACCGGAGACCCGCACCGGCCCGGATGCCCCGACCCGCCGACCTCTGCCCCGACACCGGGCGGGGACGGCTCTCCTACGAACGCGCCGAATATCTCTTCAAACAGGCCACCAGGTCACTCGACCCGTCAGGCGCGGGCTACACTCTCCACCAGCTCGGCCGCTCCGCCCTTGACCGTCGGCGAGATTCTCCGGTGCCCCGCTGACCTGTGGCGGAGGTGGGGAGAGACCGAAAACGGGTCGACAGAAGACGCGCCGGACGATGGTATGAACATCGGCCGGGGACGTCGGGCGGACGGCGGGTGCGGGCCGTATCGGGTCAGCCACCAGACCGGCCCTGACCGGCATGGTTATTCATTCCGGTATGGGTCTCATCCTGCTATCGATATTGGACATGACCCGGACCGGCCTGGTCTGCTCTCACCGTTCACCGACAGCGAGGAGTCCCCATGTCACATCGCCTCACCCCCACCCGAGGGCCGCGGTTCAGGACGGAGCCGGGTGCCGCCGTCCTGACCGTGTCCGGGTGAATTCTCCTCGGCGGTCCGTGGTCCGCCGTCGCCGGGCGGGCAGGCCATCGGATCGGCGGGTGATCGTGGTGGTCGTGGGAGTGCAGTTCGCCATCTCGCTCGGATTCTTCGCGGTGATGGCGCACCTGGTGTCCCATCTGCGACATGATCTCGGCATGCTCGCCGGGACCATCACCCTGGTGCTCGGCGCGCGGATCGCGGTCCAGTACGCGCTGTTCCTGCCGGTGGGCGCGGTGACCGATCTGATCGGCGCGACCAGGGCGGGGGTTCTGGCCTGCTCGCTGCGCGCGGCGGGATTCGTGCTGCTCGGGACCGCGGACGAGCTCGCCGGGCTGCTCGGTGCGGCCGTGCTGCTGGGAGCGGGCGGTGCGCTGTTCCATCCCACCGCCCAGTCCCTGCTGGCCGGGCTGGCACCCGCTCGCCGCTCCCGGGGATTCGCGGCCTACGTGATCGCCGGGCAGGTGGCGGCGGTGGCCGGTCCACCTGCGGGGCTGGTCCTGCTGAGCGCCGGATTCTGGGTGCTGTCGGCCGCGGCGGCGGCCGCGTGGGCGATCGCCGCCGTGCTGTTCATCCTGCTGGGGGAGGAGCGTCGCACCGCTCCCCACCCGGACCCGCGTCCCCCCGCGGCGCGATGGGCCGGCGTCCGGCTCGGCACGCGGATGGTCGCCGAGGGAGTGGCGGAGGCGCTGCGCGATCGGCGGTTCGTGCGCTTCGCCATGGTCGCCGCGCCCAGCACGTTGCTCGTCGACCAGATCGTGACCGTCGTCCCGCTCAAGGACGTCGGGGCGGGCGCGACGACCCTGTTCTTCTCGGTGGTGGCGATGGTCGCGACGGCGGTGCAGCCGTGGTGCGCGGCGGGCGGGCGGGGGGAGCGCCCGTGGGTGCTGCGGGGCGGGCTGCTCTGCGCGGCAGCCGGCTATCTGGTGCTGCTCGCCACGCCGTCGGAGGGCGGCGGCCAGATGGCCGGGATCCTGGCGGCCGCCGTACTCAACGGGCTGGGCAACGGGCTCATGCAGCCGGCGCTGTTCCAGACCGTCACGCGGTGCGCGCCGGCCCATCGGTTCGGGGCTTATCTGGGGGTGCTCAGCTTCCTGTCGGGCGGGTGCGCCTTCCTGGGAGGGCTCGCGGTGGGCCGGCTGTTCGACGCCGGGGAGTGGGGGCCGTCGTTGGCGCTGGCAGCCCTCGGCCTGGTCGCGCTGCTGTCCGCCGCGGCCTGCGGCCTGCTCGACCTCCGGCCCGCCGGGAGCGGAGCCGTGCCTCCGCACCGCCCCCACCCCGTCCCGGCCACGCCCGGCGCGGCTGAGGGATCCGGCGGTCGATGATCTCAGCGCCGGCCGTCCGTCACCGGGCCGCGGGATCGGCGCCGGCGTCCGTTCTCCTGCCTGCGGCACCGGGCGTGATCAAGGTCGACGCGTCCGGGCCACGTGCGTCACGTCCGCTCACGGGGGCGCGGCACGACGGGTCCCGTTCGGGGGCGGGTCCGGTGAACGCCCGGCGGCTGTGCACGAGCAACTCGCGCATCGCGGGGCTGTGCGTGTCCTTCCAGATCAGGGCGAGCAGGGCGGGTGTTTCGACGTCGTCGACGGTGAGGGCGGTGAGCCGGTCGCGGTGGTGCGCGGCCATCGAGTCGCTGAGGACGGCGACGGCGAGCCCGCGGGCGGCGAGGTCGGCGATGGCGTCCGCGGCGCTGGCCTGCAGCGCGATCACCGGCTGGATGCCCTGTGCCGCGCAGGCCTGGTCGAACACCGTGCGCAGGCCGGTGCCGGGGGGCATGCACACGATCGGGTAGGCGCTCAGGTCGCGCAGGGTGACCCGCTCCTGTTCCGTCAGGGGGTGCCCGGCCGGCACCGCCGCGACGAGCCGCTCGCTGATGATCGTCAGCGCGTCCAGCCCGCCGGGGGTGGCGGTCGCGGTCCCGACGAGAGCCAGGTCGAGGGTGCCGCCGCGCACCCCCTCGATGAGCCGGTCGGAGTTGTCCTCCAGCAGCGAGATCTCCACACCGGGATGCGCCCGGTGGAAGGCGGCGAGGGCGTCGAACAGCGGCGTGACGGTGCAGCCGATGACCATCCCGACCGTGAGCCGGCCCCGGATCAGGTCGGTCACCTCGCCCACCGCCTGGCTGAGGGCGCCGACGGCGGCGAGCGCGGCGCGGGCGTGTTCGAGCGCGGCCTTTCCCGCGACGGTGAGGGTGGCGGTGCGCGCCGACCGGTCGAACAGCTCGGCGCCGAGCTCGCGTTCCAGCTGGCGGATCTGGGCGCTGACGCCGGACTGGCTGATGTGCACCCGCTCGGCCGCCCGGGTGAAGTTCCGCTCCTCGGCGACCGCGACGAAGTATTCCAGCTGCCTCAGTTCCATGAATACGGATTCTAGCTTTTAGTAGATCCATCTGTTGAGCTTCTGGCCATCGGGTGACCAGGGGTGGTGTCCAGGCCCGGCCTCGGGAGGAGGCCGCGCGCCAGCGCCAGCGTGACCGTCACCGACGCCCCGGCCATGACGGCGATCGCCGTACCCGGCGAGGTGTGCTGAGCGAGCGTGCCGGCGAGGGCTGCGGCGACGCCCTGCATGGTGATCATGCCGGAGGAGTGCAGTCCCAGCGCGTGCCCGCTCATCTCGGCCGGGGTCAGGTCCATCAGCCGCCGCTGCAGCACCAGGCTCGCCGCGTATCCGATCGAGGCCACCGTCACGGCCGCGACGGCGAGCGGCACCGGCGGATCCACGGCGAACACCAGGTACGGCGCGGCCAGCAGGAGCAGCAGCGCGGTGCCGAGCCGTGCCTGCCACCGCGCCGGCACGAACCGGCCGACCAGAACGTCCCCGGCCAGCATGCCGGACGCGGCGCAGGCGAAGAGCGTCCCGGCCTGCTCGGGCGCGAACGGTACGAACAGCGACTCGCAGCCGACGATCAGCCCGTTCGGCACCCACAGTGCCAGGTAGACGCGGCGGCGGGGCGCCGAGGACCACAGCCGCGCGTTGGAGCGCCACGTCGCGGCCGCCGACGGCCGCCCCGAGGCCCGCGGCGCCCGCGCGCTGAGACCGAACCTGGCGGCGCCCGCCGCGACGAGGTACAAGGCGGCGCCGGCCAGCAGCGTGCCGCGCGGCGACAACGCCGACACCAGCACGCCGCCCGCCGCGAACCCGCAGACCTGCATGATCCCGACGGACATGTTGACCAGCGACCGCCCGAGCAGGTAGCCGTCCGCGGGCAGGATCTCGTTCAGCAGCCCGTAGCGCACCCCGCCGCCCACCGAACCGACCAGGCCGAGCCCCAGGATGATCGCGAAGACGCCCGGCAGCGGCAGACCGGGCACGGCCAGGACCGCGGTGCCGAGGCAGAAGGCCAGCGCCACTCCCGTCATCGCGGCGCGCGGCGGAAGCCGGTCGGCGGCCGACAGCAGCACGGCCGCGCCGATCACCTGGGCCAGCGAGGAACCGAACATGCTGAGGGCGGCCAGCAGCGGTGACCCGGTGGCCGCGTACACCAGCACGCCCAGCGCCAGCCCGCTCACGGTCATGGCCGCCACCTGCGCGGAGACGGCCAGGAAGAGCGGAGTGAACTCCGGCGTGCGCAGGAGTTCGCGGTAGGTACGCATGATCGGATTCTGGGTGAGCCCGCCGTACGGGCAGTAATGTTTCGCGGAGGGGCGAAACGGTGGGCCGGGTCGGGCTCACGCCGTGAGCACGATCTTGCCGCGGGCGTGCTCCGCCTCGAGGAGGCGGATGGCGTCGGCGGTCTCGCTCAGTGGGTACGTCCGTTCGATCACCGGGGTGATCTTTCCTGTCGCGACGAGCCCGGCGAGGAGGGCCAGGTCCTCGGCGCTGCGTCTGGCGGCCAGTCCGCGGAGTCTCTGGCTCAGGAACGGCGAGGTCACGGCGGCGGCGATCAGTCGTGGCAGGGGACCGAGCACCGCGCCGCCGGCGCCGCTGGAGGAGACGTAGACACCCTTCGGCGTGAGCACCCGGCGGAACGCGGAGAGCCGGTGGTTGCCTGCGAGGTCGATGACGACGTCGAATCGGCCCGCGCCCCGGGTGACGTCCTCGCGGGTGTAGTCGATCACGTGGTGGGCGCCGATCGAGCGCACCAGATCCAGGTTGCGGGTGCTGCAGACGCCGGTGGCCTCCGCGCCGAGCGTCCTCGCGAGCTGGACGGTGAAGGTGCCGACCCCACCGGAGGCTCCGTTGACGAGCACCGTCCGGCCGGGTCCGGCCTCGCCGAGCCGTAGCGCCTGCAGCGCGGTCGTCGCGGCCACCGGCAGGGTGGCCGCCTGCGCGAACGTCACCTCCGCGGGTTTCGGGGCCAGGTGCGCTACCGGCGCCGCCACGTACTCGGCGAAACCCCGCTGGCTCATCTCGCCGAACACTTCGTCGCCGACCCGCAGCCCCGTCGCTTTCGCGCCGACCGCTTCCACCGTCCCGGCGACGGCGCGCCCCAGGATGGTCTGTCTCGGGCGCCGGAGCCCGAACGCGAGGCGCAGGAGGGCGGGGGAACCGTGCATGGCGGCCAGGTCGCCGTGGTTGACGGAAGCGGCGCGGACCCGCACGAGCACCTCGTCGTCGCCGATGGCGGGCTTCTCGACATCGGTGTGGCGCAGGACCTCGGCTGAGCCGTACTCGTCGTAGACGATCGCTTTCACGCGTGCTCCTCGTTTCGGTGGCGGATCGGCGCGGCCCCCGGGGCGGGGGACGTCGCGCGGGAGACGTTCGCCCGGTGTGGTTCTCCAGGGCCGGTGTGGTTTTCCAAGGCCGGTGTGGTTCTCCAGGGAGGGCATCGGCGGCCGCTCAGCGGCGACGCGCTCGGGCGATCCCCTCGGCGACGGTGTGGACGAGCGTGCCGACGGAGGTCACGACGAGTCCCGTGCCGATCCACTGAGGTACGCTCTGCGGCCACCCGGCCGCCTCGACGAATGCCGGGTTGAGCACCCTGTCGTTCACCGCGAGCCAGATCAACGTGACCGCGCAGGCGATGAGGACCAGCGACCCGGTGACGGCGAGGGGAACGCTCCAGCGCGCGTAGTACTTCGCGAAGGAGAAGCCGAGGCTCGCGATCACCAGGGCGATGAAGAGGTACACGATGCCGGTCTCCCACAGCCAGGGCGAGAGCACGCCGATGGGATCGCCGGCCGCGTCCGTCTCGGTGCTCACCGCCGGTGAGAGCAGCACGAGGGTGGTGAAGAGGACCAGCAGCACCGTCTGGGTGATCAGCTCGCCGTACCGGGCGCGGCGGCTGGGCGGCTCCGGCAGCGCGGCGGGGGTCCAGGGCCGTGCCGGCGTCCGGCGCGGTGCGGCGGTGCGTTCGATGATCGCGAAGAGGAGCGTCGTCCAGAGGACGATGTGGGCGCCGGCCGTGAGGGCCGCGCCGAGGGGGTCGCCGATCAAGCGGGGGGCGGTGGCGCCCTGGAGGCCCCGCACGAGTCCGACGACCGCGGCGACGGCGGGCACGATCGTCGTCAGCAGGGTGGCCAGCAGCCGCGTGTAGTCGAGGTACAGTGCGGGGCCGATGAGCTGGAGCGGACGATCGGCGTAGCCGGCGGCCAGCCGCGCCGGGTCGCCGAGTTCGGTGAGCGCCGCGAGCTCCGCTTCGGCGGGGCCGCTCCCGGCTTCGAGACGATCGTCGACGGCGTCCGCGATCGAGGCGCGGAGTTCCTTTTCGATGCCGGGGCGCTGCCTGCCGGGCAGGTGGCGCAGGATCGCGTCGACGTAGCGGTCGGTGAGGGTGCTCGTGGTGGTCATGACTCGCCCTTCAGGGTGCGGAACGCGGTGTCGAGCTCATCCCAGCCGCGGCTCAGGGTGTCGGCGAGTGCGACGCCCTTGTCGCTCGTGCGGTAGAACTTGCGCGGCCGGGACTCCTCGGTGTTCCAGTCGCTGGTCAGGAGCTCCTGTTTCTCGAGGCGGCGCAGGAGCGGGTAGAGGGTGTTTGCGTCGACGGTGAAACCACGCCGGCCGAGCAGGTCGAGCAGGGCGTATCCGTAGTTCGGCTGCTTCAGGATGAGCAGGCAGGCGAGCACGACGGTGCCCCGTCGAAGTTCCTGCAGGTGGGTCGAGAGCAGCTCATCGTCCAGCATGGAAACACAATATTGTGTGCCACACAGTAATGCAATGCGCCGGCCGGAGGAACGGATCTCCAGCCGGGCCGCGTAGCACGCCGTCGTCTCCGACCATCAGGGGCAGGAAGTCGGCGTACAGGAGGCGCCGCCGGTGGTGCGCCGGGTACGGTGGCCCCCGCCCATGACGTCATGGCTGGGAGACAAGCTGGATCCGGATGCCGTTGTCATAGGGAACGACGATCGTCTGGTCACGGCCGAGGGTCCAGGTCCCGCTGACGAGGAAGAGACGGCCGCCGGAGGCCAGGAGCAGCCGGAAGCCGCGATACCGGTAGGCGGAGGCGGGATCCTTCAACAACAGGCTCTGATTGGACAGACCCGTCATCTCCAAGGAGACGCCGAAGCAGTCGAAGCGGGCGCGTGTGGCGACATAGCCGAAGTAGATCAGCAGCGCGGTCGCCGGCGTCGTCGGGCCGACCGCCTCGGTGAGCTGCCGGATCCGGGCCGAGATCGGTTCCTGCGGCGGCGGCTCCTGGCTCGTCACTCTCCCCCGGCGACGGGCCGGGGCTCTCCGGGAGCCGGTTACACGGTGCGGGCGAGCCACGAATACCGCGCCGGGGAGGTGCCTGTCGAGGCGGTGAAGTCGCGGGTGAAATGGGCTTGGTCGGCGTAGCCGAGTTCGGCGGCGAGGGCGGACCAGTCCTGTGGGGCGGCGGCCGCGCGTGCGGCGGCCTCCTGCATGCGGGCACGGCGGATCACCCACTTGGGGCCGACACCGACGTACTCGGCGAACAGCCGCTGCAGTCGGCGCGTGTTCACGCCGGTGGCCGCGGCGAGCTGGGACACCCGTAGGACGGAGGGGTCACTGATGATCGCCGCGACCAGACCGGCGGCCTCGTCGACGGCCGGGTCCGGCTCGGGCTGACGGCTCCGCAGCAGTCCGGCCGCGAGGTCGAGCGCGGCGGGGACCGAGGGTTCGGCGATGATCGCGTCCGCCGTCGTACGGGCGTCCGGGCCGAAGACCTTCTCGATGTCGAGGGTCCGGCCGGTGAGGGCGGACACCGGGGTCGTGAGGAAGGGGCGGAAGCCTCCCGGCCGGAACCGTACGCCCACGACCCGGCCGGCGCCGGAGATCTCCTCGGTGAACGCGTCACGGACGACGCCGGTGACCCGTGCCCGCCCGCCGGTGGTGAAGCTCAGATGAACCATCGGATGGGTGAGGACCCGCTGCCGGTGCGGCCCGGTCAGGTCCCAGTGGAGGATCCAGTAGCCGTCGACGAACCGCGCCAGATCCGCGGGGGCCGGTTCCCGGGTGAGCCGGAACCGCTCGGCGGCCGTCCGGGGGTTCAGGATGCCCCGCTGTCGCGTTTGTTCAATACCGCCCATCGTCGTACGTCTACCGTGTCCTGGGTGAGAGCGAGAAGGGGATGACATGGAGCTGAGATCTCTGATGACCCGCGCGTCGGAGGCGGCCGTCGAGGTCGTGCGGGGGCTGGAGCGGGACCGGCTCGACGGCCCCACGCCCTGCCCGGAGCTGGATGTGCGGGCGCTGGTGAACCACCTGATCCTGTGGAGCGGGTTCCGAGGGTACACCGCGGGGCTCAAGCAGCCGCCCGGGGGCCCGGCGGACGATCATGACTTCACCGCGGAACCGGGCTGGGCCGACGCGTACGCCACCCGGTCGGCGGAGGCCGCCCGGGTCTGGAGCGATCCGGAGGCCTGGACCGGTGAGACCGGGGTGACCGGGAAGGGGCTGATGCCCGCGCCGTTCGTCGGCGGGATCGTGCTCGGCGAGTGGCTGTTGCACGGCTGGGACCTGGCCGTCGCCACCGGTCAGACGCTGACCGTGGACGAAGAGCTGGCGGTGGCGCTGTACGGCACCATCGCGAGCAAGGCCGAGATGGCCCGGCAGTACAAGGTGTTCGGCCCCGAAGTTCCCGTGAGGAAGTCCGCGCCGTCGTTCGAGCGCGCCCTGGGGCTGGCCGGCAGGGATCCGTACTGGAAGCCCTGAGGTACGAGGGTCGCGGCAACCGCGACGTATTTCCCGAAGGGCTCAGATCTCCGGCCGGAGGGGGGCTTCGAAGCGGGTCAGCCAGGTGGTGAGGAGTGCTTCGAGGTGTGCGGCCTCTTCGGGGGGCAGCTCCTCGACGAGGCGGCGTTCGTTGCGCATGTGTTCGGCGAACGCCCGGTCGATCAGCTCCTTGCCCGCGGCGGTGAGCGCGACCACCCGCCCTCTGCCGTCGCTCTCGCTCGGGCGGCGGGTGACAAGCCCGTCGCGTTCGAGCCGGTCGACGCGTTTGGTCATCGCGCCGGTGGTGACCATGGTGAAGGCGGCGAGCTCTCCGGGAGCGCGCTCGAACGGCGCGCCGGCGCGCCGGAGGGCGGCGAGGACGTCGAACTCCCCCTCTCCGAGCCCGTAGCGCCGGTAGACGACACAGAGCTGTTCGGTGAGGTGTCCGGCGAGGCGGTGGAGCCGGCCGATCACTCCCTGCGGGCTCACATCCAGGTCCGGGCGCTCGCGCGCCCATTCCTGCTGGATGCGGGCGACGTGATCCAGCGGTTCGGTCATGAAGACAATATAGCTTCCAAGGAAGCTATATTGTCTTCCGTGGAAGCTACCTTTCGCTGGGCGTTGGTCACCGCGATAGCGCCGGTCGCGTGGGGGACGAACTACTTCGTCACCCACCGGTTCCTCCCGTCCGGCTACCCGCTGTACGGGGCGGCCATCAGGGCGCTGCCCGCGGGACTCCTGCTCCTGCTCGTCAGCGGGAAGCGCCCCCGCGGATCGTGGTGGTGGAAGTGCCTGGTTGGCCACCGGCACCGCGAACACGCCTGGCCGGGAGGTCATTCACAGGGGACGCCGAGCTGGGCGCGCAACTCCAACTGATCGAAGTAGAGACGCAGGCTCACGATGAGCCCGTTCTCGACCGTGCAGACATAGCAGCAGCGCAGTGAGACGGGGCGATCCGTCGGCGTGATCACTTGACCGTCGGGCATCGTGTACGGGCCCTTGTGGGTGCCCACCATCAACAGCTCGTCAACCGCCACGTCACCGACGTCGAACGACTCCACGACCATCGCGTAGACGTCCGGAAAGGCTTCCCAGAACTGTCCTATGTATGAGGCGAGTTCCTCATGGCCCTGGGACAGGCCTTCCGGGCTGACGGTCACCCCGGTCGGGCTGACGGTGCGCAGCAGCGCGTCCATATCGTGAACGTTGAACGCGGCGGTGTATCTGTCGCGTACCTCCCGGGCATCGGTCATGGTGTCGCCCTCCTCCTCCCGAGTCGGCGCGTGCGACGCGGCCGCCTCCCCTCCGGCCGGCCGCCTCTCCAAGGGAGGCTGTCGTATCGATCGCCACGACGACTGAGGCGAACCTCTCGCCGAACCCGCTCATCCCAAGCATATGACCAGGGCGGTTCCGCCGGCCCGGCGCCAAGCCCGGTCGAGGTCCACGCGCCGCCAGGCGCCGGCGGCGACGCGCGGCCGCGCGGTCGGCGCCGGTTCAGCCGGGGCCGGCGGACCGATCTGCGCCGCCGCCTGGGTTACCTCCCGCAGGAACCGGGCTTCTATCCCCACTTCACGCTCTTCGAGCTGGTCGACTACGTGGCGATCCTCAAGGAGCTGACGGACCGGCGCGAACGCCACCGGGAGGTGCGCCGGGTCCTCGCGGAGGTCGGCCTGGCCGACCGCGCCGGGACGAAGGTCCGCAAGCTGTCCGGCGGCATGAAGCAGCGGCTGGCGCTGGCCCAGGCGCTGCTCGGCGCGCCCGACCTGCTCATCCTCGACGAGCCCACCGTCGGCCTGGACCCCGAGCAGCGCATGCGATTCCGCGCGCTCGTCTCCCGGCTCGGCGAAAGCCGTACCGTGCTGCTGTCCACCCACCAGGCCGAGGACGTCGCCGCCTTGTGCGAGCGCGTGATCGTGATGAACCGGGGACGCGTGGTGTTCCAGGGAACCCCCGCTGAACTCGCCACCGCCGCGTCCGGCCAGGGGTGGCTCTCCGACGCGCCTCCCTCCGGCTCCCACCTGTTCTGGCGGACCGCGGACGGCCGCTACCGGACCCTGGGAGTCCGCCCGCCGGGCGCGGCGCCCGCCGTGCCGGCCGTCGAGGACGGTGGGAGGGCGGCCGCCCTCGCGGGGATGGGCGGTCTGCTGGTGATCGTCTCGGTGAGCCTGGTCCTGCGGGGACCGTACTGGCCGTGGCTCTATCCGGAGGAGGAGAACTGGGAGATCGTGCACCACGGATGGCTGGCCGTGCTGCCGCCCGTGCTCGCCGCACTGAACTGGGCGGGCCGGGATTTGCGCTGAGGAGACGGACGGGGGCGTCGCCGGCGGCCCGGGGCTCGCGTACGGTCACCCGATCGCGGTCCGCCGCCGCTCACACGGTCTGGTCCGGAACATGTTGCACGCAGTCAAGACCATGTGCGTCCCGCGGGGAAGGTCGGCCACACGCGCCCGTGGCCGACTACCACCGGGGCATCGTCACAGATCGGTGGCTATGATCTTTTCGATGTTCCGTTCGGCGAGCGCCGTGATGGTGACGAACGGGTTGACGCTGGTGTTGCCGGGGATCAGCGAGCCGTCGATGACGTACAGGCCGGGATGGCCGGTGAGACGGCCGTAGTTGTCGGTGGCCTTGTTCAGGACCGCGCCGCCGAGCGGGTGGTAGGTGAGGTGGTCGCCCCAGATCTTGTAGGTGCCGAAGAGGTCGGTCCGGTAGATCGTCCCCTCCTTTGAGTTGATCTTGTCGAAGATCGTCTTGGCCATGTCGATGGACGGCTGTTTCCAGGAGGTCTGCCAGTTCAGGTCGACCTTGCCGGTCGCGGCGTTCCAGGAGAACTGGGCGCGGTTCGGGTTCTTGGTGATCGACAGGTAGAACGAGGCGTAGGTCTCGATCCCGGTGGGCAGCGGTGCGACCTCGGCGAACGCGCCGCCGGCCGCCCAGTTGTCGATGCCGGAGCAGGGGATGGCCGACTGGAGACTGCCGGTCGGGTCCCACATGTGGTTGGCGCGGCCGCACATGACGTTGCCGTTGTCGCCCCAGCCTTTGCCGACTTCGTCGTTGAGGTTGGGCAGTGCGCCGGTGGCCTTCAGCTTGACCAGCAGCTTGCTGGTGCCGACGCTGCCGGCGGCGAAGAACACCCTGTCCGCGGTCACGGTCTTGGTGGCCGTGGTGTCGCCGTTGGTGTTGATCTGGTCGATGACGACCGTGTAGCCGCCGCCGGCCGCCGGAGCGACCGAGGTGACCTTGTGCAGCGGCGAGATGGCGACCCTGCCGGTGGCCTTGGCCCGGGCGATGTAGGTCTGCTGCAGTGATTTCTTGCCGTGGTTGTTGCCGTAGAGGATCTCGCCGGCCAGTGCCGACTTGGTGACGGTCCCGGCCGCCTCCTGCTTCATGTAGTCCCAGTCGTAGACGTCGGGCACGAAGACGAAGGGGAAGCCGGAACGCTGGGCGTGCTTGCGGCCGACCCGGGCGTACTGGTAGCAGGCGGTGGAATCGAACCAGGCCGGATCGACGGAGTTGACCCCGAGCCCGGCGTTGGCGCGCGGGTAGTAGATGTCGTACATCTCGGCGGCGTTCACCGAAGGGAGGACGGCGCCGAAGTTCTCGCGCCTGGGGGTGACCGCCATGCCGCCGTTGACCAGCGAGCCGCCGCCGACGCCGCGACCCTGGTAGACCGTGATGCCGCTGAAGTCCTCGGCGTCCAGGATCCCGGTGTAGCGGGAGATGTTCCTGTCGATCGGGAAGCCGAGGAAGTAGTTGAGGGGCGCCTTGCTCTTGGTGCGCAGCCAGTAGGACCGGTGGTCCGGCTCGCGCGTGTTGCAGAAGATCTTGCCGTCGGGGCCGGGGGTGTCCCAGGCCATGCCCATCTCGATCATGTGCACGTCGACGCCCGCCTGGGCGAGACGCAGGGCGGCGACGGAGCCGCCGTATCCGGTGCCGATCACCAGGGCCGGGACGTGGGCCCCGCTGGTGATCGGAGCGGCCGTGGGGAGGGCCGCCGCCTGGGCTGCGGTGGCGCGGCCCGTGAGGGCCGCGACCCCCAAGATGGAACCGGTTCCAGCGATGAATCCACGACGTGAGATCCCTTTGGAGCCGGTACTGCCCGAGGTGCTGTCGCTCATGTGCTGTTCCTCACTCTCAATGAAATGAGAACGGGTTCTACATATTGCTCACGCGTTGAGCCGCTCCGTGCCTCACCGGTGCTTTCTGTCCGACCGGATGCCTGGAGCGCCAGGTCACCGCGCGTCTGCCCGCCTGGCGGAGGGTGATGAGCCGCCGGGCAGCGCGCACACGGTGTCGAGGCCCAGCACATGGTTGAGCCGGCCGAACGCCAGCCAGGAGCCGATGCTCATGCTCAGCTCCACGATCTCGAGCTGGCTGTAGTGCGCGGTCATCCGAGTCCAGAACTCGTCGTCGAGGCCATGGTGATCCAGGGCGTACCGCTCGGCGTACTCGGCGGCCAGCCGGGTGCGGTCGTCGAAGGCGTCGGTGGTGCGCCACCGGGTCACCGCGTCGGCGAACTCCTCCTCGACCTTCTGCCCGTCCCGTTCGGTCCGCCAGTCGAGGCAGAAGACGCACCCGTTGATCTGCGCGATCCGCAGCCGAGCGGCCTCGAACTCGCGGAGCCCGAGGGTGGTGTGGGCGTACACCGACAGTGAGAAGTTCGAGGCGGCGATCCCGATGCCGGGAACCATCTCGCCCCACACGTACTCGATCGCGTCCCTGCCCTCGGGGATGTCGATGTTCATGGTTGTCTCCTCCCGAGTTTGCCGACCGCGGGACGCAGCGGGACGTCGAGCGCGTCGTAGAGTCCGGGTTCCGCGTCCAGGAGCCAGTCGATGGCGCTCACCAGCCGGCCGACCGCGGTGGCGTTCCCGCCCGCGGCCCGGCTGCCGCCCTCGTCGGTGGCCTCGACCGTGACCTCGATGCGCGGGCGGCCCTCGATGATCACCCGGTGTGCCCCGTCGCCGTCGGGCGGCGTCGGCCAGTCCGGCGCGCAGGACGGGTGGATGCGGGTGACGTGCTCGATGACGATGCGGGGTTCGCCCTCGACGACGCCCTGCACCTCGAACCGGACCGCGCCCTGGGTGCCGGCCTCGAACTCGCCCATCGTCGCGGTGCTCACCGTGGAGTCGAGCGGGCGCCGGTCCAGGGTCTCGCGGATCTCGTCGAGTTCGACGCCGAGGGCCCTGGCCATCAGCCGTACCTGCCCGCCCCACACCATGGTCGGGACCGTCGGCGCGATCATCGGCGGCTCGTAGTCCATCGGCTGGCCCATGCCGACCAGGTGGCGGACCGAGTCGGGCTGGTCGTAGGTGGAGTAGTCGAAGATCTCCTGGCAGCGGATCACGTCCACGACGGTGCCGAGCCCGCTGATCAGCAGTGGCAGCACGTCGTTGCCCCAGCCGGGGTCGACGCCGGAGACGAACAGCGAGCCGCCGCCGTCCGCGATGGCGGCCAGCACCGGTTCCCGCAGCTCCGGCGGGGCGTTGCGCTGGTCGTAGAGCGCGTACATCGCGGGGGTGACGACCACGGCTCCGGCCCGGATCGCCCTGGTGATGTCGGCGAGGGCCTCGTCGGGGCGGATGTCGCCGGACGCCGCGTACACCACGGCGCGGGGGCCGGTGGCCAGCACCGCGTCGATGTCGTCGGTCGCCGCGACCCCCAGATCGCGGTCGAGCCCGCCGAGATCGCCCGCGTCGCGGCCGACCTTGCCGGGGTCGTGGACGAGCACGGCCGTGAGTTTCAGCGCCGGGTGGGCCTCGACGGCGCGGATGGCCGCGCGGCCGACGTTGCCGGTACCCCAGACGATCGTGGACACCATGGCCGGAGCGTAGCAAGCGCTTGGTTCAGTGTATAGTGCCGCGGCGACGGCGCCTCCTCCGCCCTGCTGTCCCACTGAACGGGTGGATATCGCAACCTGGTGTGAGACAGTGGCAGACGTGCTCATCCTGGCTGGATGTCCCGTGCACGAGCTGCTGGAACGCCAGGCGACCAGCCTGGCCAGGCAGCTCGTACACGTCTTCGTCGAAGAGATCCCCATCTACCGGCGACTGCCCAGGGAGGAGCTCGACGGCGACATCACCATGATCACCGAGCACAACCTGCGGATGATCTGCGAGATGTTCCGCCACGGGCACCCGCCCTCCTCCGCCGAGCTGGCGCCGTTACGCGCCTCGGCCGCGCGCCGCGCCCAGGAACGGGTACCGCTCGAAGCCCTGCTGGCCGCCTACCACCTGGGCGCCCGCTGGATCTGGGACCGCCTGATCGCCACCGCCACACCGGCCGACTTCGCGGCGGTGGTCGACATGAACCGCCTCGTCCTGGTCTATATCGAGGCGGTGACCTCCGCTGTGGGCGCCGCCTACCTGCAGGAGCGCGAGGGCATGCTCAGCCAGGAGCAGCACGCCATGCACGCCGCCGTCTCCGCGCTGCTCGGCGGCGATCACACGGCCCTGGCAGCGGTACGGCTGGCGCCCGGCTACCTGGTCATGGCGATCGCGGTGGGCACGCACCCTGACGAGAAGCAGGACGAGCCCGGCGGATCGATCGCCGCCCGGCGCAAGCTGGCCAGGATCAGGGCCGCCGTGCAGCGTTACGCCTCCGAGCAGGTCCTGTTCGTGCTCGACGCGACGGGCGGTCTCGTGCTGCTCCCCTGCGGCGGCGAGGCGCCGGCCGTGACCGAGGTCGTCGAGGCGATGTCCAGGGCGGCGGGGGTGCCGGTCTGGGCGGCGGCCGAGCAGGCGACGCCCGCCGAGGTCTCGGCCGCCGCGCGAGTGACGGAGGAGGTGCTGGAGGTGGCGCGGATCTTCGGGCATCCGCCGGGCGCCTACCGGCTGGCCGACGTGCTGCTGGAGTACCAGCTCACCCGGCCGAGCAGGGCCACCGCCAGGCTCGCGGGCCTGCTCGACCCTCTGCTGGACAACCCCGACCTGCTCAGGACGCTGAAGGTCTATCTGGAGACCGGGCTCGACCGCCGCCGCACGGCCGAGCTGCTGCACGTGCACCCGAACACCGTCGACTACCGGTTGCGGCGGGCGGTGAGCTTGACCGGCCTCGACCCGGCCGACCCGGCGCAGCTCCAGCAGATCGGAGCCGCGCTGGCGGCCAGGAGGCTCACGCCCCGCTGACGGCGGCGATCACCGCGTCCGCGAAGCCGCGCATCCCACGCGCGTTGGGGTGGAAGGGCGTCGCCGGCGAAGCCGGGACGTAGGGCTCGATCCACCGCGTGCCCGCCGAGGTGCACGGGTCGTGACCCGTGCTCGGCGTCTGCAGGTCGATGAAGGCGACGCCCGCCGCCGCCGCCTGCTCCGCCAGTGCCCGGTTGAAGTACTGCAGGGTCGCGCGGATGTAGTTGGCGTCCTGCTTGATGATCGGCACCCGCGGGTAGCAGCCGTTGGGCGGGGCGTAGGTCCCGTAGCCCACCACGAAGATCCTGGCCTGCGGCGAGCGGGTACGGATGTCGGCGACCAGAGCGGTCAGCTTCGGGCGCAGCGCGTCGGTCTTGACCCGCCAGGTGTCCTGCCCGTTCTCCGTGTAGTCGTCGTTGCAGGCGTCGCCGACGGGCGGCGGCAGCAGGTTCAGGCAGTCCTCGATGAAGCCGGTCAGACCGATGTCGTTGGCGCCGATCTGTACGGTGACCAGCGTGGTGTCCTGGCTGAGCGCGTTCAGCTGCGGCGGCACCGAGCCGAGGTCGGTGCCCTGCGCGTTGTACATGTCCCTGGTGTCGGCGCCCGAGCAGGTGACGTCACGGAACGCGGCGGCTCCGATGGCCTGCGCGGTGAGGTGGGCGTAGTTGCGGTTGGAGCGCCAGCACCCGAGGTCGGGTACCACCTGGTCGGGCACCAGCGGCCCGGAGGCGGCCGAGTCGCCCAGGGCCACGTACACCTCACCGGCTGAGGCTTGGGCGGGCGGGGCGATGGAGACCGCCAGGACGATCGCGGCGATCACTGATCGGATCACACTGAACTCCCTTCGGAAAGGATCGGCTCTGCCGTACGAGGTCTGAGCAGGAACCCGGCTGCTGCCGCGGTGAAGAACATCAGCACGCCGTAGGTGGCGGCCGGGATGGCCATCTGGGTGCTGTTCAGCAGGGAGAGCGCCACCGCGATCGACAGCGTGCCGTTGTGGATCCCGATCTCCATGCAGGAGGCGACGGCCTGGTCGCGCCGTACTCCGGCCAGGCGCGGCGCCCAGTAACCGACCGTCAGGCTGATCACGCTGAACGCCAGCGTGATCAGGCCCACCGACTGGATGTAGCCGCCGAGGTTGTCGAGCTCCTGGAGCAGCGCGCCGGCGATCACCAGCGCCAGGATGACCGCCGACCCGATCTTCACGGGCGTGTTCATCCGTTCGGCGAAGCGCGGCGCCATGGCGTGGACCGCCATGCCGGCGGCGACCGGCACCAGCACGATCGCCATCACCTGCAGGGTCTTGTCGAACTGCAGGCCGAGCGTGCCCGAGCCGCCGTCGAAGTAGGACAGCGACAGGTTGGTCACCAGCGGCAACGTCACCACGGCCAGCACCGAGTTGATCGCGGTCAGCGTCACGTTGAGCGCGACGTCGCCGCCGAACAGGTGGCTGTAGAGGTTGGCCGTCGTGCCGCCGGGCGAGGCGGCCAGCAGCATCATGCCGACGGCGAGGGCGGCCGGCAGGTCGAAGGCGACCACCAGGCCGAAGCAGATCGCCGGCAGCAGCAGGATCTGGCAGCCGAGCGCCACGACGGCGGCCTTCGGGTAGACGGCGACGCGGCGGAAGTCGGAGATCGCCAGGCTCAGTCCGAGGCCGAACATGATGATCGCCAGCGCGATGGGCAGGAGGGTTCCGGCAAGGGCCATGGGGGGTGCTCCTCGGGAGGGGTCAGCGGCGGAAAGGCCCGCTGACCTCATAGGTGATACCGCCCGTCCCCGCCCGTTCGCCGCTGGTGCCGCGCTGGGAGGAGAAGTACAGGCGGGTGCCGTCGGGGGAGAAGGCGGGGCCGGTGATCTCGGATTCGCTCTGGCCGTCGAGCCGCAGGACCGGCGCGACCACCCGGTCCGGGGTGATGATGTTGATCTCCATGTTGCCGCCGTCCTCGGCGACGTAGAGGTCACCGCCCTGGGTGCCGGTGATGTTGTCGATGCCGGTGAGCGTGCCGGTGCTGTCGTAGATCGCGGTCACCGTCTGGCGCGCGGCGTCGTAGGCCCACACGCTCCGGTCGCCCTTGGCGGTGAAGTAGCAGACGCCGTCCGCGTAGTGGCAGCCCTCGCCGCCGTCGAAGTGCCTGGCCTCGCTCACCTGATGCCTGGTCTGCTTCTGGAGGACGCCGGGCGCCGGGTCGGGTACCGCCCGCCAGAGGTTGTCGGTGCAGAAGACCTCGAGACGGCCGCTGGACAGCTCGCCCCAGACGTTCGGAACGAAGCGGTAGAAGCAGCCGTCATCCTCGTCCTCGGTCAGGTAGACGACCCGGTGGTCGGGGTCGCAGGCGGCGGCCTCGTGTTTGAACTTGCCCATCGCCGGACGCTGCTGGGCGCCGCGCGCGCCGTACGGATCGGTCTCATAGACCTTGCCGCGGAAGATCTCCTCGCACGAGAGCCAGGTGTTCCACGGCGTGCGCCCGCCCGCGCAGTTGAGGTTGGTGCCCGACAGGATCCGGTAGGCCCGCTCGATCGAGCCGTCGGCCCTGAACTTGATCGCCGAAGCGCCCCCGACCAGCGGAACCTCGGAGTTGGAGACGTAGATCCAGCCGGTGCCGTCGGCGAAGCAGGCGCCGCCGTCCGGGGCCGGATGCCAGAGAGTGCCGCCGACGGAGTGACCCGACCTGGCCACCACCCTGCTGCTGAACCCGGCCGGCAGCGCGACGCCGTTGGCGTCGGGCTCGCCGAGCGGGCCGTACGGGCTCTCGCCCGCGACCACCGTGGAGGCGAGCGCGGCGTTCTGCCACAGGGTGCCGGACAGAGCGACGGCGGAGAGGGACACGATGAAGGTGCGGCGTTGCATAGGGGCTCCAGTGATCGCCTACATTTCTCCCCCCCAAACCATGGGCTGGCGGCGGTCTTCTGGGAACTGGAGGAGGCAGTAAATCTGAGCGGTCAAATCTGTGACGGATCACAAATCTCGGACGGCCCCTGTGCGGCCCGCGTGACGGGCACGGGACACCGCGCCCCGCCCCCGAATGCCCTGCCGTCCGCGAGAGCGCGGGGCGGCCGGGGCGCCCCTCTGGAACTTCCCGTTCACGGGTGATGCGGGTGTGCTGTGCCAGGATGAGCCGGATGAGCGTCATATCCGCCCTTCGGGCCCTGCCGGCCGTATCCCTGGGCGCCGTGCTCTGCCTCGCGGGCTGTGGCGCGCAGGCGGCCGGCGGGGGACGCACGGAGGCCGCCCCGGTCCCTACCCCGCTGACGGTGTCTGCGCCCTTCGACCGGCCCCACCAGGTCGAGGCCGACTCGTCGCAGGACTCCCCGCCGCCCGCCTGCCCCGACTCGGGAGTGCTCCTGTCCGCCGGACCGGCAAACGCCGCGCTGGGGCTGCGGGTCCAGACCGTGGTGCTCACCAACTGCGGCCACCGGGTGCGGAAGGTCGGCGGTTACCCGAGCGTGCGGCTCCTGGATGAGGACGGCGACCCGCTGAAGGTGAAGATCGACCCGGGCGCGCGGCGGGTGACCACGGCGGTCAAGGACCCGGGGCCGAAGCCCCTGGCCGTGCGGCCGGGCCGCTCGGCCCGCTTCAGCCTGGTGTGGCGCAACACCTACGACGACACCAGCCGCCCGCCCGCCGTCGGTGCCACCGTGATCGTCACCGCGGGCCCCGGCGGCTCCGAGCGGCGCGTCAGCAGCCTCATCGACCTCGGCTCCACGGGCCGTCTCGGGGTCACCGCCTGGCAGGAGGTCCCGGCGGGCACCCGCTGAGGGGCGTGTCCCGGCCATGACCGCCGGCGTGCTCCGGTGACCGCCGCCGGAGGCGGTCGCGAGCGGATGGCCGGACCCGTCCGGATCCGGCCACCCTTCCGGGGCTGGGCGGTTACTTTCAGGTGTGGGTGCCGGTGGACGGAGTGGTGAGGGTGCGGTCTCCCGCGGCGGACCGGCTAACGGGTGAGGATGCTGATGCCCAGCATGCGTGCCCCCGTCTCCGTCCGCGGGCGGTGTGTGCTGCCCGGTGCGAACACCACGTAGCTGCCCGGCCCGAGCCGGTGCCCCCGGTCGATGAACTCGCCCGACACCACGAAATAGCGTTCCTCGCCGTCGTGCACGTCCACCTCGGGCCACTCGGCTCCGGGAGCGAAGTCGTACATCCAGCCGCGAGCCCACTCGGTGGTCGGCAACCGCCGCCGGACGATCCCGGCGGCGACCTCGACGGGTTCGACCTCGTCAACGTTCAGGATCTGAATATCGTGCGTCATGACCTCATCGTCGCGGCAGGTGTCCGCCCCGGCCCAGTGTCCGGATTGACACCTATGGGTATTTTTCTGCCATGAGGGTTCATCGGGTGGTCGCACTGGTCCTACCGCCGCAGTCCACGTTCGAGCTCGCGTGCGCCGCCGAGGTGTTCGGTACGCGCCGCCCCGGTCTGCCGGCCCGTTACGAGTTCGAGGTATGTGCGGAGCGCCCGGGCGCCGTGCCGACGCTGGCGGGCTATCAGATGGTGGTGCACCAGGGGCTGTCGGCGCTCGCGGTCGCGGACACGGTGGTGATCCCCGGCTGGCAGCGCCTCGAACAGCCCGCCCCGCCCGCCGTGATCGACGCGGTACGGCAGGCCCATCGGCGAGGCGCCCGCACCGTCGCGATCTGCTCGGGAGCCTTCCTGCTGGCCCAGGCGGGGTTGCTGGACAACCGCCGGGCGACCACGCACTGGCGGATGGCGGCCGAGCTGGCGGCCCGCTTCCCCGATGTCCAGGTCGAGCCCGACACGCTGTACATCGACCTGGGCGACGTCGCCACCAGCGCCGGCACCGCCGCGGGCATCGACCTGTGCCTGCACCTGGTCCGCGCCGACCACGGCGCCGCCTACGCCGCGCAGATCGCCCGCCACATGATCATGCCCCCGCACCGCGAGGGCGGGCAGCTCCAGTACGCCATGCAGGCTCCCGCCGGCCGGCCGCCCGACTCCCTGGCCGCCGTTCTCGACTGGGCCGCCGAACGACTGCACGAGCCCCTCACCGTTGACGACCTCGCCGCGCGGGCCGGGCTCTCCCCGCGGACGCTCGCCCGCAGATTCGCCGACCAGCTCGGCGTCAGCCCCGGCAGGTGGTTGCTCCGCCAGCGCGTCACGGCGGCTCAGGCCCTCCTGGAGGAGTCGGATCTCCCGGTGGAGACGATCGCGATCAGAGTCGGTCTTTCCTCGGCCACCAACCTCCGCAGGCACTTCCACTCCATGGTGCACGCCACACCCGCCACCTACCGGCGGTCCTTCGGCCGTCACTCAGGTGGCTCGCGGCCGAGCGACTGAGTCCCCGGCCGCTTCGCCGGGCTTCCCGGCGCTCTGCGGGATCAGCCGCGGGGAACGGCCGGTCCGTCGCCTGCCGCCCCGTAATTGCACCGATCGATGCAAAACATGTAGCGTGTCCGCATGGCTCGACCGCGGACATTCGATGAGGACCGGGTCCTGGACGCCGCGATGCAGGCCTTCTGGGAGAACGGCTATGAGGCCACCTCGACCAGAGACCTGTGCGAGGTCATCGGACTGGACCGCAGCAGTATCTACAACGCCTTCAAAAGCAAGCACGAACTGTTCACCCGTGTGCTCACCCGCTATATCGACAGCACGACCGCCACTCACCTGGAGATTCTGGAGGACCGGGAGCGGCCGGCCGCCGAGCGGATCCGCGCGCTGTTCACCGAGATCATCGAGGTCGAGTCCGCGAACCGGCGGGACGGCCGTGGTCGCGGCTGTCTGACCGTCAACACCACGGTGGAACTCGCCGGACGCGACCCGGAGATCGCCCGGCTGCTGGATCGGGACATGGCCCGGCGGCTGGATTCCCTCAAGGCGGTCATCGCGGCCGGGCGGCGCGACGGCGACATCACCTCTCCGAGAGACCCGGACTCGCTCGCCCGGTTTCTCAACGCGGTGATCGCGGGGATCCGGGTGGCCGCCCAGGGCGGAGCCGATCGCGCCGTCCTGGAGGGCATCGCGGCAACGGCGGTAGACGCCCTGACGCCCTGACCCGCCGTATTCGCTGACACACCGCGGACCGCCGCGGCGTGTTCGCACGCCCAAATTTTACATCGATCGATGCAAAACTCGCCGACACAGGAGCTCCCTTCATGCCCCGTGCTGTATACCTGCTGGCCTTCGGCATCTTCGCCATGGTGACCAGCGAGTTCGCCGTCGCTGGCCTGATGCCGCAGATGGCCGACGGACTGAACGCCACCATCCCGCAGATCGGCTATCTCATCACTGCCTTCGCGGTCGCCATGGCCGCCGGAGGGCCGTTCCTGACCCTCGCGGTGCTGAAACTGCGCCCCAAGCCGGCGCTCATGCTCCTGTTCGCGATCTTCCTGGCGGGTAACCTGCTGGCCGCGACCGCTCCCTCCTACCCGGTGATGATGACGGCGCGCATCATCACCGGCGTCGCCTCCCAGGCGTTCTTCGGAGTCGCCATCTCACTGGCGGTCCGGCTGACGCCGCCGCAGATGCGCGGCCGATCCATCGCGGTGGTCATGAACGGGCTGATGGTGGGCACCCTGCTGGGGCTGCCGCTGTCCACGCTGATCGGAGAACGTCTGGGCTGGCGCGCAGCCTTCTGGGTCGTCAGCGCCCTGACCGTCCTCGCCGCGCTCGCCACGATGGCCGGCATGCGCCGGCTGGAGCGTGCCGAAGGCGACGGCGGCGACTTCCGGCAGGAGATGCGCGTCTTCGCCAATCCCAAGCTGTGGCTGGTGTTCGCAACCAGCGCCTTCATCATCGGCGCGACCTTCTCCGCCTTCAGCTACCTCAACCCGATCCTCACCCAGGTCACCGGATTCGGCTCCGGAGCCATCCCGCTCCTGCTCATCGCCTACGGCGCCGCCACCGTGATCGGCAACAACATCGTCGGGCGGCTCGCCGACAGGCACACCGTCAGCGTCCTGCTGTGCGGGCTGGCTCTGAACCTGATCTTCCTGACCGGGTTCGCGCTGCTGGCCCACCTCGGCATCCCCGCCGTGGTGTGCATGCTCGGCATCGGTCTGGTCGGCGTCACCATGAATCCGGCGATGGCCATCCGCGTCCAGCGGACCGGCAACGCCCGGCCGCTGGTCAACACCGTCCACTCCTCCTTCATCACTCTCGGCGTCATCATCGGCTCCTTCGCCGGAGGAGTGGCCATCGACAACTTCGGCCTGCGAGCCCCGCTGTGGCTCGGCGCCGCTCTGGCCACACTCGGGATCCTCACCCTTCTCCCCGAACTCCCCCGCCGTTCCGCTGCCAGGCCCGCACCCGCGTCCGACGCGCCCGCCTCCCAGGAGGGGCCCACTGCGGCCACCGAGAAGCAAGCGATCTAGAAGGTCGAGGATCACATGTCGGGGGTCGCCGAGCCGCCGGGCACGACGGCCCTCTCCGTCCGGGGAATCGCCCGTGATCGCGGTGCCGGTGTGGGTTGCCTCAGCCAGTCGGGCTTGGTACCGTCGCGGCGGCGCGTGATAGGCGTGATCACTACCTGACGAGGGAGGTTGATGAATATGGCTGCCATCGGCTGTGTTCAGCATGCCCTTGTCCGGTCCGCGCGAGGCTAGAGCGCGGCCCGGTCGTCCGAACGACCAGGAGTGTCACATGTCTTCCTTCATCTCACCGACCGATACCGACCTGAGCACCGACCGTCTCATCCTGCGGAGCTGGACCCCCGGCGAGGTCGGCGCGGTCCTCGACGGCTCCCGGCTCGCGCACTGGGCCGAGGACTTTCCCTCCGAGGGGGACCGCGTCATCGCCGGCCTGTTCGGAGAGCACCCCGGATGGCTGGGCGAGTACGGCCACCGCCAGATCATCGAGCGCTCGACCGGCCTGGTGGTCGGCTCGATCGGCCTGTTCTGGCCGCCCGGCGACGGCACCGTCGAGATCGGCTACGGCATCGTCGCCTCCCGGCGGGGCCGCGGCTACGCCCCCGAGGCCACCCGGGCGCTGACGGCGTTCGCCTACACCGCCCCGGACGTCCACACGGTGTACGCCGACGTGGAACTGTCGAATCCGCCCTCGGTCCGCGTGCTGGAGAAGGCGGGCTTCGAGCGGTGGAGCTCTGAGGAGAACCTGGCCAGGTTCCGCGCCACCATGCCGGGCCCGGCGCAGCGGTAGCCCTCTCCGGGAAAAAGGGAAAAGGGAAGGGTGCGGGCCCGGGGAGACGCGGGCCCGCACCCGCTCAGGAGGCGGGGCCCACCGTGATGGTGGTGCGGAGGCCCCTGGCGGCTTCCCGGATCACCTTGATCTCGGTGTTGGTGTCGGGCGGCCGAACGCCCCGCAGGGGGTTGGTGCTGTACCAGTAAACGCCGCTGCGGTCATTGAAAGCCGGGGTGGCGGGGAGCGAGGGGAAGATCGTCCTGGCGCCGTCCTTGTGCAGTGCCAAACGGCCGGTGGAGGACAGGCCGAAGGGGGCGTCGAAGCCTTGGACCCGGTCGTTGACCATGCTGTTGTCTTTCCAGAGCAGAGGGAGCGGGTGGGCGTCGATCGGCAGGATCATGCCCTCACCGGGGTGGTTACGGGTGGCGTTGTCGGTGTAGTAGGTGTCCCAGAGCCAGACGAGGACGCCCTCCCGGTAGGGGTAGTGCTCGTAGATCTCGCGCCGGGCGGGGTTGTCGGAGAAGCCGGCGTGGTAGGGACCGGTTTCGAGGTAGGCGCCATAGCCGGTGTAGCGCCGGTTCTCGGCGATGTAGGAGCGAGGGTGCTCCTTGGTCGCGATCTTGCCGACGCGGCTGAAGCCCGCCGCGGTCCAGCCGTTGTCGCCGTTCTCCGCGTCATCGGTGACGGCGCCGGTGATGGCGTCGACGATGAAGCCGTTCTCGGTGGTGTTGGTATCGGTGAAGTAGCGGAACCGGAACTGGATCCTCCTGCCCGCGTAGGCGTCCAGCGGGAGGACCAGGTCCGTCCAGCCGCTGAGGCCGGTGATACCGGGGACGCCGTTGACGCTCGGGATCGGCTGCCCGCCGACGGTGCCGCCGATCGGCGTCCAGACCTCGCCGTCCTCGGAGACCTCGGCGTAGAGGTAGTCGAAATCCTGCTCGATCTGGTACCAGACTTTGGCGGTCAGGGCCGCTGATGTCACGCCGGTGAGGTCGATCCGGCGGGTGAGTGTCTCGTTGAGGTAGTCCCCCTTGCCGCTCCACCACTGGTAGGAGCCCTGGACAGGTTGGACCAGCTCGGTGTCGACCCGGCGCGGCGGCAGGTCGACGATGACGGCCTGCGGGTCGGTGGTGTTGTAGGAGCTCACGCCGAGGGTGTGAGTGGAGGCCGTGGCGGCCTCGGCTCTGTCGTAGGACAGCCAGCCGAGCCGCAGTTTGCTCCAGGCGTCCAGGTCTCCGGGGTACTCGCCGCTCTGCCCGTTCTTCTTGCTCAAGTACGAGGCGCTGGACATGAGCGACCAGAACTGGACGCTGTTGCTCCCGCCGCCGTCGTACAGGTCGGGTAAGCCCAGATCGTGGCCGTACTCGTGGGCGATCAGGCCGACGCCGCTGTTCTCGCCGGCGGTCAGGAACCTGCCGACCCAGATGCCGGTATCGCCGATCTGAGTACCGCCACGCAGGTTGCCCGCGGGGCCGGAGCTTCCGCGGGTGTTCCAGTAGGCGTCGTGGTTGACCGCCCACAGCGCGTCTTCGCCCTGCGCGCCACCGCCCCACGTCTCGTCGACGCCGGCGTGGATCACCTGGAACCGGTCGAGGTAGCCGTCGGGTTCGTCGAAGTCGCCGTCGAAGTCGTAGTCGTAGCGGTCCCAGACGTCATAGGACTTGAGCTCGGCCGTGATGTCCTCGACGCTGCGGCCCTTGGCGCGCTCGGCGTCGTACCAGGCGTTGGCGGAGTCCTTGACGAAATCGAACAGGGGGAGGTCGCAGTCCAGGCCGCTGTCGCAGCGCGGGGTGCCGTAACGGGACTCGTTGTAGGGAACCTTCACCCAGTCGGAGACGTAGCCGTCGAAGTCGTACCGGCCGGCGGACTGGAGCCGGTAGAAGTTGCGGAGCGAGTTGGCCCCCCGGGAGCCGTTGAAATAGATGTCCTGGTAGTAGGCCCGGTCGAAGTCCGGCTGCCAGAGTGTGTGGTTGTCGTAGCTCCGCTGGGGTCTGGGGATCCGGTTGTGCAGCGGGCCGGGTACGCCGCCGTAGCGGATCTTTTCTTTATGCAGGGTCGCGTTGTCGATTTTGTCGCCGAATTCGGCGAGCACGGTGAAAATCTTGTCCTTGCGTTCGAGGGCGAGTTCGACGTACCGGTCGCCGACCTTGACCTTTCCCGCGGAGAGCTTGTTCGCCTGGGGGGCGGTCAGCGCCTGCTTCATGGCTTTGGTGCGAAGAGACTGCTCTTCGAGAGCGAACGGACTGATCGCAGCCGAATGCCGGCCGTTACCGGGTTCGGCGACGGGAGGCTTGGAGGCCGGGACCGCCGCGGCGAGACCGGGCAGCGCGGAGGCGCCCAGGGCCGTCCCCGCCAGCCCGGCTGCGAGCATGGTGATGATCTTACGCACGTGAGGGGGAGTTCCTTTCGGAAAAGAGGGGTGTCACGCGTAATATGTCACATCACATTCATGGTGAACAGTGGGGGTTTGACGGAGTCGATAATCCTATTAAAGGGCGATATTTAATATTTGATACCTATCCTGCATATCGTCCTATTTAAGGAGTGATGTGCGGTTTATGGTAGAGAGGGGGGCGGTGCGATGATGGCCGTCGCCCTCCCGGGTCGGCCGTCCAGTCGAACGCACTTACCGTTACTTCATGATTACAATGAGTTGTGCATGGTGCGGGGTTGGAGTTCAGGATCCTGGGGCCGCTCGAAGTGCTCCACGGGCCTGATCACGTGGCGGTCAAGGCCGCCAAGTTGCGGATAGTGCTCGCGGCTCTGCTGCTCGACGCCAACAGGGTCGTCTCCGTCGAGACGTTGACGGACCGGCTGTGGGGCCAGGACCCGCCCGACGGCGCCCGCAACACCTTGCAGAACTACGTGTTCCGGCTGCGTCGCCTGCTCGGCGGCGCCGGGACCGGCACGCCCCTGCTGACGAGCCACCGCGGTTACCTGATCGAAGTGACCGCCGGCGCGCTTGACCTCGACCGCTTCGACGTCCTGCTGCGTCGTGCCAGAACGGCCGCCACCGCCGACGAGATGGAGCAGGCGTCGACGCTGCTGCGGGAGGCGTTGCGGCTGTGGCGCGGCGAACCCCTGCTGGACGTTCCGTCGGAGACGCTGCGGCGGGACGTCGTCCCGGCGCTGCGCGAGCGCAGGCTGGACGCGCTCCAGCTCCGGATCGAGGCCGACCTGGCCCTCGGCCGCCATGAGCGCGTGCTCGCGGAACTCCAGGAACTGACCACCGCCCATCCACTGAGAGAGCGGTTCTGGGCTCAGCGCATGCTGGCGCTGTACCGGTCGGAACGCCGGGGCGAGGCCCTGTGCTGCTACCGCGAGGCCCGGGAGACACTGGTCTCCGAGCTCGGCGTCGACCCGGGCGCCGAACTCCGCGAACTGCACCAGCGGATGCTGTCCGCCGACCCCGCGCTCGTCAACGCGGGCGATTCGAAGACGAGCGGAAACCTGCCGGCCGAAGTGACGACGTTCGTCGGCCGGCAGCGGCAGCTCGCCGAGATCGGGCGGCTGCTGGCCGCGGGCCGCCTGGTCACCCTGACCGGCGTGGGCGGGGTGGGTAAGACCAGGCTGGCGCGGCGGACGGGCGCGGAGCTGGCTTCCAGGTTTCCCGGCGGCGTGTGGCTGGCCGATCTCACCGCGCTGGTCGAGCCGCGCCTGCTCGCCCGTACGGTGGCCCATGCCCTCGGTGCGCGCGACCAGTCGGCCCGTCCCAGCGTCGACGTCCTGCGCGATCACCTGCGTGACACGCGGTTGCTGCTGGTGCTCGACAACTGCGAGCACGTGGTGGGCGCGGTCGCGACCCTGGTCGACACCCTCCTGCGGGCCTGCCCCGGCCTGCGCGTGCTGGCCACCAGCCGGCAGCGGCTCGCCGTACAGGGCGAGCACGTCCTGCTGGTGCCGCCGCTCCCGCTGCCTCCGGCGACCGATCCGCAGGCCGCGGACACCGGCCCACCGCTGACCGACTACGACGCGGTGGCGCTGCTCGCCGACCGCACCGCGGCCGCCGCGCCCGCCTTCCGGATCGACCGGCACAACCGGGCGCTCGTCGTCCAGCTCTGCCGGCGGCTCGACGGCATCCCACTGGCGATCGAGCTCGCGGCCGTACGGCTGAGCACCCTGGCCATCGGCGAGATCCTCGATCGCCTCGACGACCGGTTCCGGTTGCTGGCCGACGGCACCGCGCAGGTCACACCCCGCTATCACCAGACCCTCCACGACGTGATCAGTTGGAGCTACGACCTCTGCACCGAACCCGAGCGCCTGCTCTGGGCGCGGTTGTCCGTCTTCTCCGGCGGGTTCGACCTCGAGGCGGCCGAGGCGGTGTGCTCGGGCCCTGACGTCCCCCGCCGGGATGTCATCGACATCCTGGCGGGCCTGGTGCACAAGTCGATTCTCGGGGTGAGCACCCGGGCCGCCCGCACGCGCTACCGGCTGCTGGAGACCGTCCGGCAGTACGGCCGGCAGCGGCTGGCCGACCTCGGCCTGCACGACGCCGTACGCCGCCGCCACCGCGACCACTACCGGCGGCTGGCCGCCGGAGCCGCGGCCGGCTGGTGCGGCCCGTGCGAAGTGGAATGGCTGTCCCGGCTGCGGCAGGAGCTGCCGAACCTGCGTTCGGCGCTCGACTTCTGCATCACCGAGCCGGGGCAGGCCGCCATCGGGCTGGAGATCGCCGCCAACCTCACCCGCGTCCGGTTCTGGTTCTTCAGCAGCACCATCGGTGAGGGCCGGCACTGGCTGGAGCGTACGCATGCGCTGTCCGCACCGGCTGCCGGAGCGCTGGGCACCGGCGCGGTGGCGATGCTGAGCTGGCTGTCCCTGGTTCAGGGCGACAAACGGGCCACCGAGACGTTCCTGGCCGACTGCAGGGCCTCGGCGGCCGAGGCGGATCCCGCCGCCGCCTACCTCGAAGGTGTCCACGCGCTGCTCGTCCGAGGCAGCGTCCAGGCCATCCCGCTGCTGGCGCGGGCGAGAGAGATGTTCCGGCAGGCCGGCGCCCGCGGTGACGCCCACATGGCCACCATGTTCTGGGCCATGGCCTGCGCCTTCCTCGGAGACCGGGACACCGCGGTCGCCGCGGGTGACGACTACCTCGCCGAGGCCGAGGCGAGCGGCGCGGCATGGGCCTACTCGTGGGCGTTGTGGACGCTCGGCCTCGTCGAACTGCGGAACGGCGTCGCGGCCAGATCCGCCGAGCTGTTCCGTGAGTCACTACGCCGCCAGCAGGACATCGACGACCGCTGGGGCCCCGCGTGGGGCTCAGAGGCGCTCGCCTGGGCCGTTTCCGCCACTGGCGACCACGCCTTCGCCGCCGAGCTCCTCGGTGCCGCAGGGCGCCTGCGCCGGATGACCGGCGTGGGACTCATCGGCCTGCGCCCGTTCCACGACGCCCACACCGAGGCCGAGGCACTCGCACGCCGGGCGCTGGGCGCCGAGGAGTACGAGTCCGCCTACGAACGGGGGAGCCGGGCCGGCGACGTCATCCTGTTCACATGCGCGGGCGCGCGGAACGTCGCAGACGGAGACGGAGACGACCGGCCCTCGCCGTGATCTCCGGGTGCTCACGGCTGGCATCCGTACCCCTCCACGTGCACCACAACGCCATCGCGGCCGTTCTCCGGCCGAATACCGGCATCGTCGTCCCTCCGTCGTCGCGCGGCGGCCGCATCACGTCCGGAAGAGTGCTTCAGACCGGTGGTTCACCGGTCACCGGCCTCTTCCACGCTGCTCGTTCCGGAGTGACCGCCGCGTGACCGCCGGGTCAGGGGCCGGCCCCATTCTCCTTGGCGGGGGCACGGACGATCGCCCGGGAAACGACAGAAGGAAACAGCGGCATTCTCTGCAGGAGGTCTGTAATGCACGATCCCCACGTGAGCATCGCGAGTCCCCTGCCGGAGCGGCCGTCATGGAGCGACGACGTCCTCGATCCCGCGCTGGAGCCCGGCACCGCCGCGGCACCGAACTGATCCGGTCGAAAGGAGACCGCGCACATGCACAAGGCGATCCACGTCGTCGACGGCTTCTACCCCCGCGCGCCGCTTGACCGCGACGCGACGGGAGAATCTCCGGCCTTCAGGCCGGGGAGGAGTTCAAAACCGCCTGCTGCTGTTCAGGGGACGTGAGCTGTTTCACGCGCCGCTCGGCGGCCAGGGCGCGAGGCCGGAGGACTTCCGCCTGACCCAGATCTTCTGCTTCGACGAAGTCCGCGGGGCCGTTCCTCCGCTGACTCCTGCGGGGAGGGGGGGACAGGAGCGGGGCGGGCACATGACGGAGTCCCCGGTGGAGCGGCACCCGTCCCGCGAGGGCTACGCCTGCGGCCAGGAGGTGCAGGGACCGCTGCGAGGGCGGGAACTCAACCTGTTCAAGAACGTCTGGGACCTGGCGATCTACCAGCGACTCCTGCTGGAGGTCCGGCCGCGTTCGATCATCGAGCCGGGCTCCGGAACCGGTGCCGGCGCGCTGTGGCTCTCCCCGATCCGTCATGGCCGCCCGCCGCCCATTACCGGCAAAGTCGAAATGCCCAGTCACGCGGCCGCGGTCCTGACGGCCTCGACGAACCGGCCCGCGTCGGGGATGGAGAGGACCACCTCGTCGAACTCGCCGCCGGAGCTCGCGCGGTCCAGCAGCAGGTGCACTCCGGGCAGGTTGCGGTTGGCCGACACCAGCTGGCGCGGGCCACCGTAGATGCCCCAAACGCCGATCTTGGTGTGGCCCGACACCGTCAATCCCTTTCTCGCACCGTGCGGGATGCGCAGCGGCTGATCGGTGACGACCGCCTGCCGTACCGCCGGCAAGGGGATGGTGTGCCGGGCTCGTCCGGTGAAGATCCGTTCCCACGCGCCGAACTCGATAGTGATCGAACCACTGGTGATCATGACGGTTGCCATGGGTCAGCCTTTCGTCAAGGGAAGAAGGATCGTCGCCAGCAGGCGGGGCGCCCGGTCGCCGCCCGGCTCGTTCGCCAGCAGGGGTTGCATCAGCTCGGTGAAGCCCTGGGCGAAGCGGATGAACTCCTCGTCGTTCAGGTGCAGCACCGTCTGCTGGTAGCCGACGCCGTCGGCCACCAGGTCGATGTTCCCCCTGGCGAGGTAGCGCGAGAACTCCGACAGCAGGCTGGAGACGAACGCGGTGAAATACCGCGCGTGGTCCTCGGGGGAGGCCGAGGCCAGCGTCTCGGCGGTCGGCGTCACCCCGCCCTCCGGCAGCGCGTACACCCGCTCCGTCGCGCCTCCGACCTTGCGCTCCTCCACGACGTTCAGCATTCCGGCCTTGGCGAGAGTGGCGATATGCCGGTACAGCGTCGCCTGGGGCACGTCGGGCAGCAGGCGGGCCAGGTCGGACGGCGTACGGCGACCGCCGGCGGTGGCGCCCAGGATCCGGATGCGCACGGGGTGCAGCGCCAGCTCGGTCCAACGCTCTTTCGAAGTGCTCACAGGACAACGATATCATTATCGATAATGAGAGGGAAGCTGTGCGCGTCCGCGCATGATCCGAAGCTTGATCACGTGTCAGATGCGTGCCAGAACAGGCGGGGAACCACGGTGACTCGACCCGCGCTGACCTGCACCCCCGTTTTCCCAGCTCAGAGCAGCAAGGTCAGTAGATGACCCTCAAGCTGACAGCACGGATTTGCTTCTATCGCTCGCCTCGACTCCAACAGCTGACGATCTTGACGCTGCACCACGGCGATGGCAGCATCCAGTCACAATGACTATCGACTCCTCAAACCCGAACGAGCAAAACTACAAGCCTCTGGCCTTCATCCTCGTCTTATTCAGCTCCATCCTTATGGTCATGCCGATCGACGTCGTGATCAAGGTGAGCGAGTCCGTGCGACACCCGGTTACTCCGGTGTTTATTCCGGCATTGATCTTGGTCGGATTGCCTACGCTCGGGGCTCTCGTCGGAGCCTTCCTGAGGTTCCAGGGACCTGGTGGCAGATTATTCGGGGTCATATTGGGGATCTTTATCGCCAGCGTGATCCTGATGGCACTGCTCGTTTGCTGGCTTTTCTACTCCGTCGACTGATCTGCCCCAGGACATCGCCCCGCCGAGGGCAGCGGGGTTGCAATGCAGAGTTGTTCGGAGCCGTTCAGGACGGCCACACGTTCTTTGGTCGGCCTTGAGCATCCGGAACAGCCCAAGGTCGATCGTGTCGTGTTCAACCTCGCGGGATATATGCGGGATGATCTTCTGCGGTCATGACGGGGAAGGGTGCTTCCGCCCTGGCGAGAAGCCCTGTCACTGCTTGGAAAGTAGCCCTCTTGAAAACCGCTGCCTCTGACTACGGGCGGCCGTGAGGGGCTGCGGTCGCTAGCCGGGTTTGGTGTCCTTCAGGTAGTGCTGCCTGGTCCAGCCCGGATCGTGCACTGCGCGGCTGGCGCCGTGGCGCCGCCGGTATCGCGCTGTCCAGCCCGGACTTGCGGACCGTCTCGACCAGCGGCACCGATCCGGCCTGCGTGACCACACCTCGGCCACCACCTTCGACGCGGACACGCGGGCAGGCGACATATGTTCGTGACGACCTCCAGGAGACGGCGGCGCGCTCGACGGCGTTCGGGCCTTGCCGACAAGGGAAAGAACGTCTGGTTCCGCAGCCGTATCCGTAGGCCGACGAGACATCCGCCTGGGCCAACCCCGCGTACCTGTACGCGGCGCGCCACCGCTTCACGAGGGGCTTGTCAGTTCCAGCGGGCGCCAAAAGGCAAAGGCAAGGAGATCTCCCTCCCTGCCACTATCAAGGTATAGCGCACTGGGGGGCTTGCGGCAAGACCCGGGTCGTGGCGCAAAATCGTCGGCCGAGGCCACAATCTGCAGAAATGAGGGCACGACGTGCATGTGTTGTTGTCGACGTATGGGGGACGCGGTCACGTCGAGCAGTACGTGTTGGATCTTCAAGAGGTTGACGAGACGCAGGTTGCGGTCGTTGGCGGCAAGGGCGCGCACCTGGGCGGGCTGTCGCGGATCGAAGGCATCCGCGTGCCGGGTGGCTTTTGCGTGACGACGGACGCCTTCCGGCGGATCATGGCGGAAGCACCGTCGATCGACGATCGGCTCGATGAGCTGTCGCGTTTGAACCCGGACGACCGGGAGGCGATCGGCACGCTCAGCGCGCAGATTCGCCGGACCATCGAAGGGATTGCCATCCCTGGCGATCTCGCGGCGGCGATCACCCGCGCGCTCGCCCAGCTCAGCGAGCAAGCCGCCTACGCCGTCCGATCCAGCGCGACGGCAGAGGACCTGCCGACGGCATCCTTCGCCGGCCAGCAGGACACCTACCTGAACGTCGTGGGGCCGACGGCGATCCTCCAGCATGTCAGACGGTGCTGGGCATCACTGTTCACCGAGCGGGCCGTGACCTACCGCCAGCGGAACGGCATCGACCACCGTACGGTCCACATGGCCGTGGTCGTGCAGCAGATGGTCTTCCCGCATGCGGCCGGCATCCTGTTCACGGCCGACCCTGTCACGGGCAATCGGAAGGTCGCCACCGTGGACGCCGGCTTCGGCCTCGGCGAGGCCCTGGTCTCCGGCCTGGTGAACCCGGACGTCTACAAGGTGCGACACGGCGAAGTCGTCGCCAAGGCGATCGCCGCCAAACAGCGTGCCGTGCACGCCCTGCCGGCCGGCGGTACACAGGAAGTGGCGATCGACTCGCAGCGGCAGGAGCAGCCGGCGCTGACGGATGCGCAGGTCGTGCGGCTCGTGCGGCTCGGGCGGCGGATCGAAGCGCACTTCGGTCACCCGCAGGACATCGAATGGTGCCTGGTCGATGATGGCTTCCAGATCGTTCAGAGCCGGCCGATCACCACGCTGTTCCCCATCCCCATCCCCGAGACCGACGACCAGGAGAATCACGTCTACGTCTCCGTTGGTCATGGGCAGATGATGACCGATCCCATGAAGCCCCTGGGGCTCTCCGTGTGGCGGCTGACGGCCATGGTGCCGATGTGCGAGGCCGGCGGGAGGCTGTTCGTCGACGTCACCCGGCGTCTGGCCTCGCCCGCGAGCCGCGCCGGCCTCCTGGACGCCATGGGGAGAGGCGATCCGCTGATCAGGGACGCTCTGGAGACCGTCCTCGACCGCGACGATTTCGTCCCGTCGCTCCCGGACGCGGGTCCCGGCGGGCCGCCGGCCAGCGGTGCGTCCACCCCGATCGAGACCGATCCGGCCATCGTCACCGAGCTGATCGAGCGCAGCCAGGCATCCGTCGCCGCCCTGGAGCGCGACATCCGGACGAAGACCGGACCGGCGCTGTTCGACTTCCTGCTGGAGGCATTCGAGGAGCACAAGCGAGTCCTCAGTGATCCGCTGAACCTTCAGGCGATCATGGCGGGGATGGAGGCCACGTGGTGGCTCAACGACAAGCTGCAGGAGTGGCTGGGCGAGAAGAACGCCGCTGACACGCTGACGCTGTCCGCCCCCGACAACGTCACCTCGGAGATGGGACTGGCGCTGCTCGACGTCGCGGACGTGATCCGCCCGCAGCCGGAGGTGGTGGCGTTCCTGCAGGGCGTCGAGGACGAGGGCTTCCTGGACGAGCTGGCGAAGCTCGCGGGCGGGACCGAAGCGCGCGACGCCATAGAGGCCTACCTCGACCGGTACGGCATGCGCTGCGTCGGCGAGATCGACATCACGAGGCCACGTTGGCGCGAGCGCCCCACCACGCTCGTGCCCGTGATCCTCGACAACGTCAGGAACTTCGAGCCGGGCGCCGCCGAGCGGCGCTTCGAGCAAGGGCGGCAGAGGGCGCAGAAGAAGGAACAGGACGTGCTGTCACGCTTGCGGGCCCTGCCGGACGGGGACCGGAAAGCCGACGAGGCCAAGCGGATGATCGATCAGGTCAGAACCTTCATCGGGTACCGGGAGTACCCGAAGTACGGCATCATCAGCCGCTACTTCGTCTACAAGCAGGCCCTGCTGGAGGAGGCCGAGCGCCTCGTGCAGGCCAACGTGCTTGCTGAGAAGGAGGACATCTTCTACCTCACGTTCCAGGAACTTCACGACGTCGTGCGCTCGAAGCGGGTGGATGACCAGCTCATCCAGCAGCGCAAGGACGCGTTCCGGTCCTACCACGCGCTCACACCGCCCCGGGTGCTCACATCGGACGGTGAGGCCGTCACCGGGGCGTACCGGCGCGACGACGTGCCGACCGGCGCCCTGATCGGCCTACCGGTTTCCGCCGGGACCATTGAGGGAAGGGCCCGCGTCATCCTTGACATGGCGCAGGCCGATCTCGAGGCGGGCGACATCCTGGTCACGACCTTCACCGACCCCAGCTGGTCGCCGCTGTTCGTCGGAATCGCGGGCCTGGTGACGGAGGTGGGCGGCCTGATGACCCATGGCGCAGTGATCGCCCGGGAGTACGGCTTGCCGGCCGTCGTGGGCGTGCAGCAGGCCACCCGGCTGATCCGGGACGGGCAGCGGATCCGCGTGCACGGAACCGACGGGTACGTCGAGATCCTGCCCTGACCGACCACACCGAGAAGCCTGAGTCGTACAGGGCGAGGCGCCCGGCCATATGGCCGATGAGGGCGCGTTGACAGTCCTCCACGGCGTCACCTTCTCGATCTCCCGGTCATTATGTCGGTGGCCGGCCGGCGCGGGATACACGCGAGGTGATCTTTATTGCGCGAGCACGAAGGAGGTGTTCTCGCCCTGACAGAAGGCCCTGTCGATGTTTGGAACGCAGCCCTCCTGAAAACCGCCGATCGGCGGCTGATCATGCTGTCCGGTTCCATGGCGAGCCGATCGGCCGGCTCGCGGGTGTAGCGTCTGGGCAAGCGAGTCGATCATGAAGGATGCCTGCTGTCGGAGCTGCGAGGTGCACAGTTGGACATGTCCCAAAGTGAGCGTGTCGGCAGATACAGCGAGGTGGCGAGTGCGCTGGCGTTGCGCGGTGAGACGTCGAGGCCGTCGTGCGGTACTGGGACGGGTCGTCGGCGGTACGGCGACGCCTGCACGCCCTCGCGCGGGCCTCGGCCGGCATCGTGCTGTTCCAGGAGTTCATCCCGTACAACCTCGATGACTGGCTCGCCGCCCGGCTCGCCGCCGGCCAGGACGCCGCGGTAGCGGCATGCGCCATGGTCGAGTCGTGCCTGCCGGCCGATGTGGCGTTCATGAACGACCATGGGTTGATGCACTTCGACGCCCACTTCGGCAACATCCTCACCGATGGCCGGCGTCTGTACATCGCCGACTTCGGGCTGGCGACCTCCCCTCGATTCGACCTGTCCGCACAGGAGATCGGATTCCTGAAGCGCAACGGGACCCATGACATGGGTTACGCGCTGATGCGGCTGGTCAACTGGCTCGTCACCAACGTCTGCGGGGTGGCGGCGCCACGAGAGGGCGGCCCGGTACGGCGCAACGAGTACATCCGTGCGTGCGCGGCCGGTGCGGTCCCCGCCGGTGCTCCGCCGGCCGTCACCGCAGTGCTCCGGCGGTACGCACCCGCTGCGGCGGCCATGAACGACTTCTACTGGGACCTGTTCGGCGTCGATCGGGCAACGCCGTACCCGGGCGAGAAGGTCGAACGCGTCCTGAGCGCGATGCGCTGATCCGCAAAGGACCAGCGCATCTCAACACCCCGTCCGAAGTCCTCCGCACGGATGGACGGACGGCCCGACCGGTGTCCGCTTTCAGCGGGTAGTCCTGGGTCCGCCGGTTGCGCGGATCCAGCTCACCCGCGTCGAACGGCAGCACCCTCTGGCTGCGGACCGCCTCAGCGGCCACGGATGTCGGGGCCGGGCGGGCGCGGTCGTCGGCGCGGGTTGGGGAGCCCCTACACGTCGTCCCAGGCCATCGAGCTCATCCTCCAGCCGGCGGGTGTCCGGACGAACTGGGTGGTCTTGCGGCCGGAGCCCTCGAACCACTCGCCGTCGAGGAAACCGGACTTGCGGTAGTCGCTGAACCGGTGCGCGATCGACCCGAAGATCTCGGTCCGCTCGGCGACTTCCCATTCGGAGAACTCGGTCAGCGTCCCATCGGTGAGGATCTTCTCCCGAGGCGCGACGAACGCGTCGAGGTCGTAGATCACGGGTTCGGCTCCGACATTCTTGATGATCATTCCTTGCGGAATGAACACCTCACGGACAACCCCGACGTTCGGCGGGCTGCCGCCGGTGTTGGTGAACGCACCGAGGAAGGTGCGCATCAGCTGGTCGAGCTCGGCCTTGACGTCGGACACGGATACTCCTCCTGGGGGTGGAACGCCTCGCGTCTGATCGTCACCTACCGCCACAGTGTCGGCAAGTCCGGCCTACGCGGCCCACCGCACAACTGCCGGCAGGACCGTCAGACGGTCATCGCGCCGGCGGGTGCCCTACCCGGTCAGCTACAACTCGCGGTCCGCGGGCGTGCAGCTCAGCAGGTACGCGGTCGCCAGGAAGCAGGTGATCTTCGGCGACGTCAGCGGATACCGGGACAACGTCCAGGTCACCGCGTTCGGCTACGGCCCGGAGTTCTGCAACCTGTTCGCCCCCTGGGAGCCGTACTCGACGTCCGTGAGGATCCGATACGTCACCTGCTACAACGGCGCCGTCCAGGTCGACCACCCGGCGATGATCACGTACATGGCCCGCTAACGCGAATCCCCCTCCGCTTCCTCGGCGACGCGCTTGATACTCGCCAACCGCCGATCCCAGTCGGCTGCGAGCGCGGCCATCCACCGCGCCGTCGCGTCCAGCGCCGCGGGCCGCACCGCGTACCGCACCTCGCGGCCGACCCGGCTGCCGGAGACCAGCCCGGCGGCGTCCAGGACGGCGAGGTGCTTGACCACCGCCTGCCGCGAGACGGGAAGTCGTCCGGCGAGCGTCGTCGCGGTGGCCTCGCCCTGTGCGGCGAGCAGATCAAGCAGCTGACGTCGCGTCGGGTCGGCCAGCGCGACGAGGACGCTGTCGGCCGCCTCGACGGCGCCGCCACGTTCGTCCGTCACGCGGATGACTGTTCGGCGCGCGTCCCGAGCGTGTCGAGCACCTGGGGCCAGCCGCCGGCGTTGTCCTTCACCGCCTGGCGGCGCAGCTCCTCGGTCCCGGCCAGCGCCGCGAACCCGCTTTCGACGACGCGGAGCCGCGTCTTGTCGCCTTCCGGGGTCAGCGTGAACTCCACGAGGGTGCTGTTGTCCTCGCGCAGCTCCTCTCCGGGGAACGCGCTGGCCCAGCGGTAGGCCACGTACGTCGGCGGCTCAACCCTTTCCACCCGCACCGGGAAGTCGCCGTACTCGGCGTTCTTCGCCACCGTCGACTCGCCTTCTTCGGCCACGGTGCCGGGCGGGCTCGCCTGGTCGGCTACCCAGAACCCGGGTTCGGTCACCAGCGACCAGACCCGCTCCAGGGATGCCGCGATCAGGGTTTCGCGTTCGATTCGATCTTCACTCATGAGAGGCTCCTCCGCCGTCGTCATTTGGTGCAACTATAGAGTTGCATATCGACCTTTCATGTGCAACTTGAGGGTTGCACTGAAACCGGCGGGGCGCGGCGCCCCGCCATGGACCTCTCCATCAAGATCGACCTCTTGTTGCACACAGATTGCAAATGCATTCACCTTGCAGAAGGTGTCCGGGGTCAGTACTGTGATCTTGTGTCCAGAGTCTTCACGGTGGTCCAAGCTTCTCCAGAGGACGGGGATGTGGTGGGTGAGATCCACGCAGAGTCCTGGAGAGCCGCCTACGCCCCCTTCTTCGCCCCGGAGTTCTTCGCTGAAGCGGTGCGGCGGCGGCGCGGCAGGTGGCGCGGCGTGCTCGCCGAGGACAAGGGCACCGCCATGCTCGCCGCGTCGGACGGAAGACCGCTGGCCTTCTCCTACTTCGGCTCCTCGCCGACGCGGCTGGAGTCGGCGGAGATCTTCGGCTTCTACGGTCACCCGGACGGCTGGGGGAGCGGTGTCGCGAATGCCCTGGTGACCGCTTCCCTGCACAGGATCCGCGAGAAAGGCTTCAGGCGGGTCCATCTGTGGACGCTACGTGACACGCCTCAGTCGCGCCGCTTCTACGCCAAGAGCGGCTTCGTGGAGTCGGGTGCGGCCCGCGGCCACGACTTCGGTGACGGCAACCTCATCGAGCAGGTCGAGTACGAGCTGATCTTTCGCTGATCCGGCCCTCGTGCGGCACCGGGGCGCCGGGCGGACCGAGCCGCGGCTGCGCCCAGGCCCATGCCGTCACCGTTGACGCGTCGTCGTGCTCGAACCGAACCGTTCGCCGAGGTCGCGTGCGAGCCGCAGGGCGTGCGCGTACTCACTCTCACTACGGTCGGTCTGCCCGGCGAGTGCGGGAACGCTGGACGCCAGGGTCAGGCTGGTGGTGATCACGGTGACGGCCATCCCCATCTCCTCCCCCAGAATCAGCTCCAGGACAGGAGTCGCGTGGTCGCGCCCCTCGTTCACCGTTCCACTGTCGTAGTCGCCGCCCCGGCTGGTGACCAGCACCGCTGGTCGACCGGTGAGAGGGGCGCCTGAGATCGCCGACGGTGCCGTCTGTCCCGGGACGTGAACATGGTCGAGCCAGGCTTTGAGGCTGGAGGGCAGCGAATAGTTGTACAGGGGGAAGCCGAGCAGGAGCACGTCCGCCCCCAGCAGTTCGGCGATGAGACGCTGCTGGAGGTCCTCGGCGGCCGGTTCCGGGCTCGCGTCCGCCGACCGCAGGCGTGCCGCCCAGTGCAGGCTCGCATCGGCCAGGTGCGGCAGCGGGTCGGCGTGCAGGTCGCGGTGGACCACCGTGTTGCCCGGTTCGGCGTCACGAAAGGCCGAGGCGAAAGCCGCGGTGATGGCCCGTGACCGCGACGTCGAGCGGTCGGCCGAGGAATCCAGATGAAGCAGCGTCGACATGTCGGCAGTCCTTCCCGGCGCCAAGGCGAGGCGTACGGCGACCGGTGAAGATCATAGCCAACGGGCCCGATCTCCTCCGTCGGCGACCACCCCGATCACCTCGCCGGGGGCGCGGCGGTGGGTGGTGCCGATCGGGGCCGATCAGGGCCGGTCGGCACCGCCGGGCGCCCGGACCGGTGAAGCGCGGCGCGAGCCGGTGGCCGGGCGCGGCCTCAGGTGAGCGTGCCGGCATCGACGTGGTAGAGCGCGCTCAAGAGCGGCCAGGTCAGGGTGGCCATCTCGGCCGGTGACCGCGGGCATCCGCGCTGGAGCCAGTCGGCGGCCACACCGATGAGCGCCCCCGCGGTGAACACCGCCGGGACGTCGTGCGGGGTGTCCGGCGGCGAGCCGGCGCGCTCCGGGAGATCGTCGCCGGAAACGGCCTGGTGTATGTGGTCATGGACGGCCGCGGCGATGCGGCGGCGGATGTGGTCGACGAGGCGTGCGCTGCCCTGCGGCCCCAGCAGGGCGCGGTAGAGCCCGGCATGCTGGGCGAGGCTGGTGAAGAACGCCTCCAGCGACTGGGTCGCCTCCGGCGCCGGATCGGCCGAATCGGGGCCGGGGGCGGGCAGGGACCCGATCAAGCCGTCGATCATCGCGGTGCAGGCGGTCTCGGCCAGCTCGTGGACGTCCCGGTAGTGGTCGTAGAAGGTCGAGCGGCTCACTCCGGCGCGTTCGGCGACGTCGGCGATGCTGATCCGGGACAGGTCCTGCTCCTCGACGAGCTGGATCAGCGCGCTTGCCAGGGCCGCGTGGGTGCGGCGCACGCGCCGGTCGCCCGATGGGGGAGTGCTGTCTCTGATCGTGGCCACGCCCCTCAGCCTACCGTCAAGCTACATATGCAGGATTTCCTACACGTGTAGGGTAACCTCGCTGAGAAGGGATGATCGAGAGGAGCGAGCCGTATGCGGATACGTGTAGGCCGGACCGCAGCCCTCCACCTGAGCGACACCCCGTGACCTCGCTCGGGAGCATCCTGACCGTCGGGGCGCCGGCCTCCGGTCTGAGCGCGGCGGAGGCGTCGCGGCGCAGCACCGATCAGCCGCCTGTTCGCAGGTGACCGACCATCCGTATAGAAGGAGATGCCGAATGAGCCTCAATGAGCAGGTTCTGAGCTACCCGATCCCCAACGACACGGCGCTGGAGCCGCCCGCCGAATGGGCGGAGCTGCGCGGCACCTGCCCGGTGGCACACGTGAAACTGCCCAGCGGCGACCAGGCGACGCTGCTGACCCGCTACGCGGACGTCAAGCAGGTGCTCGCCGACCCCCGCTTCACCCGTCAGCTCAACGCGCCCGACGCGGCCAGGCTGTCGGCGGAGGGAGGCGGGGTGTTCAACAGCGAGATAGCGACGATCATCCCCGACGGGGGCGAGGAGCACCAGCATTGGAGGCGCCTGGTCGGCAGGTGGTTCACCGCCAAGCGCATGGCGGCCCTGCGGCCCTCGATGACGGCGATCGCCGAGCAGCTCATCGACGACATGGTCAAGCGCGGCCAGCCCGGCGACCTCAAGGCCGGCCTGGGCTTCCCCCTGCCGGTGTACGTCATCTGCGACATGCTCGGCGTGCCGGCCGCGGACCGGGACCGGTTCTCCTACTGGTCCGACACCCTGCTCAACCTCACCCGCTACACCCAGGCCGAGATCGAGGCCGCCCAGGGCGAGTTCTTCCAGTACATGTCCGACCACCTCGCCGCCAAGCGGGCCGAGCCGGGCGAGGACCTGCTGAGTGAGCTGATCGCGGTCGGCGGTCCCGAGGACGGCGGGCTGGCCGACATCCAGATCCTGGTCACCGGCATGGCGTTGCTGGTCGCAGGGCACGAGACCACCGCCAACATGATCGGCAAGATGGTCTCCATGCTGCTGGCCGACCGCAGCCGGTGGGAGCGGCTGCTGGCCGACCCGTCGCTGATCCGTACGGCGGTGGAGGAGACGCTGCGGCTCGACGCCAACTCCGGCTTCGGCCTGCCGCGCTACCTGCGTGAGGAGACCGAGGTCAGCGGCACGGTTCTGCCTCGGGGCACCACCGTGGTGTGCAGCATGGCCGCCGCCAACCGCGACGAGAGCGCCTTCGAGGCCGCCGCCGAGATGGACCTGAGCCGCAGCCCGAACCCGCACCTGTCCTTCGGCACCGGCGCCCACTCCTGCCTGGGGCAGGCACTGGCCCGCACCGAGCTGCAGGTCGTGCTCGAGGTACTGCTGCGCAGGCTTCCGGCCCTGGAGCTGGCCGTACCGGTGGAGGAGCTGGAGCGGGTGGAAGGGCTGGCCGTCGGCGGGCTGCGCACGGTCCCGGTCCGCTGGTGACCCGGCACCGCCACACCCGACCGACAGAGAGGAACCCCACATGAAAGTCACCGTGGACGAGGACAAGTGCTGCGGCGCCGGCCAGTGCGTGCTGATCGCGCCGGAGGTGTTCGACCAGCGTGAGGACGACGGCGTCGTCATCCTGCTCGAACCCGAGCCCGGCGCGGACCAGCACGTACTGGTCCGCGAGGCCGCCGCCGTCTGCCCCGCCGCCGCCATCGAGGTGAGCGAGGAGGCGTGAGCGTCAAGCACGCCCGTCCCGTTTGACCAGGTGGATCGCTGCGATCCCATGACAGGCATGGCGAGACGATCGAGCTCGCCAGGTCGTCTGACCGCAAGGACTGAAGCCTCCGCGCCCGGAAAAGGCGCGGCGTTGGCGGTCGTACAGGGGACCGGCGTACCCCGGCGGCGGCGACTCAACGGTCTTCCTGCCGCACCGCTCCGCTGAAGGCGGCCGGCCTCCGTTCGCCATGCCGTACGGCGTCGCGCTCGTCGACCGCTCGGAGTGCGTCTGGGCCGTGCGATCCGCGGTGCCGTGTCGCGCCCTTGACGGCGTCGGTCAGATCGATTAGACCACAGAGAGCCCGTCGATCATCCTCCAGGAGGACACCATGTCTGACAGAGCGTTGTTACGTCTCGCGATGCGTGCCGCGGTAGCCGCAGCGATGACGGGCTCGCTGGTCGCGTTCGGGGCGATGCCCGCTTCAGCGGCCACGGATGCGGCCGGAGACAGGCCGCCGAGGACGACGAAGGGGCCGTGCCACTACACGGAGACTCCGGACGAGCCGGCCGTACGCAAGGTGCCGCTGCCGCCGGACCCGCGCCGTACTCCCACCCGGCGGGTCTCCGCGGTCCTCGAGACCAACCACGGTGACATCGGGCTCACCCTCGACCCGGCCAAGGCGCCGTGTACGGTGCAGAGCTTCGTGCACCTGATCCGGCACAAGTTCTACGACGTCACCTCGTGCCACCGGATGACCGCCTACGACCGGCTGAAGGTGCTGCAGTGCGGCGATCCCGGCTTCACCGGCGAGGGCGGGCCGGGCTACCGGTACAAGGATGAGCTGCCCGTCGATCTGCCGCCGTGGCCGGGCACCCCCACCGGGGAGCGGAAGACGTACGCGCGCGGGGTACTGGCCATGGCCAATGCCGGACCGGACACCAACGGCAGCCAGTTCTTCCTGGTCTACGGTGACTCCGGGCTGTCGCCCAATTACACGATCTTCGGGACGGTCGACGCCGCGGGGCTCGCCGTCCTGGACCGCATCGCCGCCGGTGGCATCCAGCCCGCTCCGGGAGGCCCGACACCACCGGTGGACGGCAAGCCCGCCCTCCCGGTTGACATCGGCGACGCCCGGGTCGGCCGTTAGCCTCACCGGATGGGGCCACCGCGGTTCACGTCTCGCGGGAGAGCAGCACGGGCGCCAGATCGGGGCGCTTGGCGCTGCGGCCGTCGCCGGAGGATCTGCCCTGCATGCGGCGGTAGATCCACGGGCCGGCGAAGCCGGCGACCCAGCGGAACTCCGTCCCCGCGTTTCGCAGGCGGCCGCGCGGGGCGAGCGGTGCGAGCGGGGCCGACCAGGTATCGTCGCTGCCCGGGAGCCCGAGGGCGTGCGCGAAGGCCGCGGCTATCCGGGCGTGGCCCAGGGGACTGGCGTGCAGGCGGTCGACGCTCCACATCCTGGCGTCGGTGGCGAAGGCGAGCGGGAAGGTGTCGATCACGGTGACGCCATGGCGGGCCGCGGCCTCGCGGACCCGCTCGTTCAGGGCAAGCACGCGGGGGAGCAGCGGCCTGGCCAGGGGGGCGATCTTCGCGATGTCGGGAAAGGTCACCGTGAGGACGTGGGCGCCCGACGCGGTGAGCGCGGCGAACATCTCCTCCAGGCTCGCGGCGACCGCGTCGGCGTCGAAGGCGGGCCTGATCAGGTCGTTCATCCCGGCTATGACCGTGGCCAGGTCGGGCCGCAGCCGCAGCGCCGGGGCGAGCTGCTCGGCGTGGACCTGCGCGGCGAGGCGTCCCCGTACGCTCAGGTTGGCGTAGTGGACGTCCGGGGCCGCCGTGGCGAGGTGCTCGGCGAACCGGTCCGCCAGGCCGCGGTAGCCGCGGATCTCGTCGCCGTCGCCGAGGCCCTCGGTCTGGCTGTCGCCGAGCGCGACGTACCGGGTGAAAGTCCTGGCCGCCCCCTGGGGCGTCGCGCTGTAGGTCATCTGCTCTCCTCGGTGTGGCTCGCCGTGCGGGAGCGGAGCAGGGCGGCGGTGGTCAGACACCAGTCGCGCATCTCCCGCTCCAGGCGGCATCCGGCCAGGTAGGTCAGGTACGGGCCGATCCGTTCGGACGAGTGGAGGAACTCCCCCTCGTCGAGGTCGCCCCGCAGCCGCCGCATGCCCCGGTCGAACAGCGCCAGCCGGGCGGCGGCCTCGACGGCCCGCTCGTCGAGCTGGGCCAGCACGGGAGCGGGGTCGAGGTGGTCGACGGCCTGGACCTTCACCGCCAGATCGTCGCGGATGGACAGCGGCTTGGACGCGGCCGCGGCGAAGGCCGCCAGCTCGTCCAGGCCCGCCTCGGCGACCGTGAAGACCCGCTTGTTCGGCCGGTCGAGCTGGATGACCTGCCTCCCGGAGATCATCCCGGCCTTCTCCAGCTTCGCCAGCTCGGTGTAGATCTGCTGCGGTGCCGCGTACCAGAAGTTGGACACGCCCACGTCGAAGATCTTGGCGAGCTGGTAGCCGGTGTATTCCCCATCCAGCAACGCCGCCAGCACTGCATGCCGTAACGCCATAAAGCAGACTATGTACTCAATTTCATGACTAGTCAAGAAATATGGACCGAGCCCGCGCACCCCAGAACGTCGCGGGGATCGGGCTCGTCAGCGCTCAGGGTCGACCTCGCCGGCGACCGGCTGCGTGGGTGTGGCCGACGACCGGCCTCGCCCCAGTTCCGCGATGCGGGTCAGGGCGGGCAGCGCGCCGGCGATCGCCTGTCGCTGTCCGGCGGTCAGCTGGGCGACGAGCGGGGCCAGGTGGCGTGTGCGGTCGTCATGGCGTGAGCGGCCGATCCGCCTGCCGGCCTCGGTGATGTGGACGAGGACGGCGCGTCCGTCGCTCGGGTCGGGGCGGCGCTCCACCAGTCCGTCGCGCTCCAGCCGGGTGACCAGCTGAGTGATGCCGGGCTGGCTGACCTGCTCGGTCTTGGCCAGGTCGGTCAGCCGCACCGGGCCGTCGCCGTGCGCGAGGGTGTCCAGCACCGACAGCGTCGTGAACGACAGCTTCTCCAGCATCGGGAGCCGGATGTAGAAGCGGTTGAAGTTCTCGACCGCCGTGGCGAAGGCGTCCAGGTCCAGGTCGTCGTCCGAGGTGTCGTTCACCCCAAAAATATATCGCATACTTATTTAAGTTGCTTATGATGTTCTCTCGGACGCCTCCGCGCCGCTGCGTGGCCGGGCGCCTCCCCCTCGTCGGCGCAAGAAGAAGGAACCATGACTGTTCGTATCGGCATCAACGGCTTCGGACGGATCGGCCGCAACGTCTTCCGCGCGGCAGCCGCCCGGGACGCGGACCTGGAGATCGTCGCGCTCAACGACCTCGGTGATGTGGCGACCATGGCCCATCTGCTGGCCTATGACTCGATCCTGGGCCGCTTCCCCGGCGAGATCACCGCCGAGCCCGGTGCGATCCGTATCGGGGACAGGACCGTCAAGGTCCTGGCCGAACGCGACCCCGCCGACCTGCCGTGGGGGGATCTGGGAGTGGACGTGGTCATCGAGTCCACCGGGATCTTCACCCATGCCGCCAAAGCCCGCGCGCACGTCGACGGCGGCGCGAAGAAGGTCATCATCGCCGCCCCGGCCAGCGGCGAGGACGTCACGATCGTGCTCGGCGTCAACCAGGACGCCTACGACCCGGAGCGCCACACGATCATCTCCAACGCCTCGTGCACCACCAACTGCCTCGGGGTGCTGGCCAAGGTGCTGCACGACGCCGTCGGCATCGACTCCGGCATGATGACCACCGTCCACGCCTACACCCAGGACCAGAACCTCCAGGACGCCCCGCACGGGGACCTGCGCCGCGCCCGCGCCGCGGCCCTCAACATCGTGCCCACCTCCAGCGGAGCCGCCAAGGCCATCGGCCTGGTCCTGCCCGAACTCCAGGGCCGCCTCGACGCCTTCGCCCTGCGGGTGCCCGTCCCCACCGGCTCGGTCACCGACCTGACCGTCACCACCAGCCGCCCCACTACCGTGCAAGAGGTCAAGGACGCCTACGCCCGGGCCGCCGCCGGTCCGTACAAGGGCCTGCTGTCCTACACCGAGGCGCCCATCGTCAGCACCGACATCGTCAGCGACCCCGCCTCCTGCGTCTTCGACGCCGAACTCACCCGCGTGCTCGGCCCGCAGGTCAAGGTCGTCGGCTGGTACGACAACGAGTGGGGCTACTCCAACCGCCTCATCGACCTGGCCCTCCTGGTCGGCAGCACCCTGTAGACCGGCGGCTCGCCACCGGCGGACATGGCTCCACGCCGAAAGCGGCGGTCCGGCGCGGTCGGCCCCTGTTCAGGGGCGGGCTGCGGCGTACAGGATGTCGCGCATGCCGGGCAGCGACTCCCGGTCCTCTCGCCAGACGAGCCGCAGGCTGAGATCGGGGAGCGGGAGGTCGAGCCGGACCAGGGCGCCGGAGCGGAGGCTGTCGGCGACCGCGAACCGGGGGAGAAGCGAGATCCCGAGTCCGTGCTCGGCCCATGCGCGCATCACCGGGACGCCTCCGGCTTTGATCCGTTCGGGGCTGGGGCCGAGGATCTTGTTCCCGGCCATCCAGAACGAGCATTCGGGGACGTTGACCAGGAGCCGCTCGTGTCTGAGGTCATCGGGGGTCAGAGCGGTCCGGGCGGCGAGAGGGTGGGCCGGTGCGGACACCAGTACGAGGGGGACCGGGTCGAGATCGACGAAGGTGAGCGGTCCGGCGGGGGCGGGGAAGCCGAGTCCGCCGACGTCGTCGCCGGAGTCCAGCAGCAGGGCGGCTTCGAGCCGTCCCTCGATCACGTCGGCGAGGAGTCCGTCACGGGCGCGCTCGGAGTGGATCTCGACCTCGATGTCGGGCCGACGTTCGGCGAATCGGGCGAGGACATGGGGCACGTGCGAGCCGGCGAGGGTTTCCAGCGCGCCGAGCCGCAGCAGCCGCCGTTCGCCTCTGACGTCGCGGGTGGCCTGCTCGGCCTGGTCGAGCAGCGACCGCGCCCATCCCCGCAACCGCTGCCCGGCGGGGGTCGGCTCCATTCCCTTGGGGCCGCGCACGAACAGGGCCACGCCGAGCGCTCCTTCGAGCGTCCGGATCTGCTGGGAGACGGACGAGGGGGCGAGGTCGAGCGCGACGGCGGCGTCGGTCACGGTCCGGTGCCGGACGACGGCCTCGAAAGTCCTGAGCTGGCGGAGCTCCACACGCAGAGGAACGGCGCCGGGCGTTCGGAAATTCCGAACGAGCCGTGCGGCCGAGGCGGTGGAGCCGCAGGCCTGCCGGATCGCACAGTGGGTCGCGTCATCCTCACTTTTGTCTTCGGGAGCTGTCTCAGGCATGACCCTTTTGAATTCACCCGCGCCGGTGCTGGCGGATCCCCGTCCGGGGCGGGGGCGTGCCCGCGCGCTGGCGGGCATTTCGCTGGGCTACTTCATGGTGCTGCTGGACATGACGGTGCTGTCGGTCGCCGAGCCCGATCTGGCGTCCTCGCTCGGCGCCTCGATGGCCGGGCTGCAGTGGGCGACCACCGGCTACACCGTGGCGTTCGCCGCGCTGCTGCTGTCGGCGGGGGCGGCGGCGGACCGCTTCGGCGCCGAGCGGCTCTTCCGGGCCGGGATCGCGGTCTTCACGCTCGCGTCCGCGCTCAGCGCGCTCGCTCCGGGACTGTGGGCCCTGGTCCTCCTCCGGGCGATCTCGGGGGTCGCGGCGGCGGCGTGCGTGCCCGCCTCGATGGCGATGATCGCCCAGCTCTACCCGGAGCCCGCGGCGCGGGCGCGGGCGGTCTCGGTGTGGGCCGCGATCAGCGGTGCGGCCGTTGCGGCCGGTCCGATCGCGGGCGGCGCCCTGGTGGGCGCGGCCGGATGGCGGTCGGTCTTCCTGGTCAATGTGCCCATCGGCCTGGTGGTGCTGGCGCTGACGCTGGGCCGGGCGGTGGCCTGTCCGCGCGGTGACCGCCGGATCGACTGGCCCGCCCAGTTGGCAGCCGCCGCGGTGCTGGCCCTGTTCACGGACGCGCTGATCTCCGCCGGTTCACAGGCATGGGTCCACGCCGCGTGGTCGTCGGTGGGGCTCGGGGTGTCGGCGTCGGCGTTCTGGGGCCTGGAGCGCCGCAGCCAGGCGCCGGTACTGAACCGGGCCCTGCTGCGGTCAGGCCGGGTACGGGCCGGGCTGCTGGCCGCCGCGGGGGTGAACTTCGCACTGACCGGGAGCCTGTTCGTGCTGCCGTTGCTGTTGCAGCAGGAGCGGCACCTGGACCCGCTGCAGACCGGACTGGCATTCTTGCCGCTGACCGTTCCCTTCGCCGCCAATCCGCCGTTCACGGGCAAGATCGTGGCGCGGGTGGGGCCTCGCCGTCCGATCCTGGCCGGTCTGGCGCTGCTGGCCGCCGGAGGCGCCGTGCTGGCCGGCGCGGTCTTCGCCGGCGGGAGCTACCCATGGCTCGCGGTGGGCCTCCTGATGACCGGCTTCGGCGTCTCCTACGCCCTGCCGGCCCTGGTCGCGGCCATGGTCAGCGCCGCCCCGGCAGGGACGGCCGGCGCGGTGGGCGGCCTGCTCAACGCGGTGCGCCAGGTCGGCGCCACCCTCGGCGTCGCCGTCATGGGTGCCGCCGTCGCCGCAGGTACCGGATGGGCTCTGCTGCTGTCGGCCGCGGTCTGCACCGTCGCCTGGTCCGTGTTCGCGCTCGCACGCGGTGCGGAGACGGCCGGATGACGCCCGACCAGGGCCGAGTCATCGCACGGACACGAACTCAGTGGGGACTGTCCGCGTCGCGAAGGTCACCCGCCCCTTCAGGAAGGCGCGGACCATCTCCTCCGCCCGCTCCGCGCGGTAGGGGCGGGCAGCACCGGACGGTGGCGACAGCCTGTGCCGGTGCTCGGCTGGGCGTCGACCACCGCGGTCATGTCAACCATGTGTCCCGCCGTGCGTGTGCCGTGCGGCCTTCGAGCCCAGCCGACTGCGCAGCGACTCGAACTGCCCGGCCACCTGGCCGATCCGGTAGTACAGCCGCGGCGGGACGTGCGGGAGCAGGGGGGAGTGCCGCCGGCCGAGCAGCGTGAACATCTGCGCCGGTGGAAGGCTGATGTAGCGCGGGAGGTTCTCATACCACTGAGCGCTGTAGCGGGCCGCTCTCTGGGTGCCCACGATCGAGGATCTGCGTTCCCGCTCGTAGCGGGCGAGGGCGGGCTGGAGGTGGGTGTCCTCGTGTAGCGCGCTGGCCAGGAAGGCGGCGTCTCCCAGCGCGAGGTCGGTGCCCGCGCCGATGGAGTAGTGGGTGGTGTGCGCGGCGTCCCCGAGCAGGACGAGGTTGCCGCGGTACCACGTCCGGTTGGTCAGGGTGCGGAAGTTCAGCCAGTGCGCGCGGCCGTCGGCGTGCGCCCGGCCGATCAGCGGGTGTCCGTCCAGCATGTCGGCGAAGAGCTTCTCCAGCAGGGCCAGGCTGTCGGCCTCGTTCGCCTGGTGGAACCCGAGTCCCCTCCAGGTCTCGGGGGAGCACTCGATGACGCAGGTGCTGTGCTCCTTGCTGAATCCGTAGCCGTAACACCAGATCCAGCCGTGCGGGGTCTCCACGAAGGCGAAGGTGAAGGCGTCGAACACCTTGGTGGTGCCGAGCCAGATGTAGCTGTTTCGCCCGACCGTGACCTCGGTGCCGAAGTGGTCGGCGTGGCGTTCGCGCAGCACGCTGTTGACCCCGTCGCCGGCGACGACGAGGTCGGCGTCGGCCAGCTCGTCCTCGCCGGCGATCTCGCGCTCGAACTCGATGCGCACGCCGAGGGAGCCGGCCCGCTCGGCGAGGATGCCGAGCAGCCGGCGCCGGCCGATGCCGAAGCCCTCGTCTCCGTGCTCCTCCGTCACGGTCATGCGGTCGTGGACGTGCACGACCCAGCTGTCCCAGCGGAACGAGTTCTCGTTGATGGCGCGTGCGGACTCGGGGTCGGCGTTGTGGAGATTGTTGAGCAGCTCGTCCACATAGGTCACGCCCCAGCCGTAGGTCCACCCGGCTGGGTTCCGCTCGTAGACGGTGATGTCATGGGACGGGTCCACCCGCTTCATCAGGATCGAGAAGTACAGGCTGGCGGGTCCGCCACCGACGCAGGCGACCTTCACACGAACTCCCGTTATAGCGCAAGGTAATCAATTCGTAGCATAGAGTAGCAGATGAGGTGCGCGGTGAGGCGACCCCATCCCGCTGAGCCGCCGGTCACGAGATGGTCAATTATCGGAACGCCTCCGACGTCGGGGGAGAGGTTGAACGGATGGGCGTGCCGTCCGGGCCGTGGCGCGGCGGCTCCGCCGGTCTGCGCGGCAGGTCCGTCGAGACCTCGGCTCGCCGTACGGCTCGCGGAAGCGGGGGTCAGCGCTCCTTGGCCTGGTGGGCGGTGAGGGCGTCGAGCAGGCCGGGGAACACCTCGTCCACCTCGGTGCGGCGCAGGGTGTTCATCCGTGAGGTCCCGACGTAGTGCTGCCGGATCAGGCCCGCCTCGCGCAGCACCTTGAAGTGGTGGGTGGCGGTGGACTTGCTGACCTGTATGTCGAAAGCGCCGCACTTGATGTCCTCGTCGGAGGCGTCGAGCTGCGTGACGATGCTCCGGCGCACCGGATCGACGAGGGCCTCCAGCATCCGCTGGAGGTCGAACTGTGACGCTTCCGGGTGTGGTGGTGTACGTCCCATAGGTCCAATAGTACGACACGCATCGAAGTTTGACGGTTATCGTACTTATGCGCCATGGTGGATCACGTTCACAGCGAGCGAAGGACGGTGTCATGGCAAGGACGGTGCGGTTCCACGAGGTCGGCGGGCCCGAGGTGATGCGACTGGATGACCTGGAGACGGGTGAGCCGGGACCTGGCGAGGTGCGGATCCGGGTGGAGGCGATCGGGATCAACAGGGCCGAGGCGTTGTTCCGGAGCGACCAGTACATCGAGCCGGTCAGGCGTCTGCCCGCCATGCTCGGCTCCGAGGCCGCCGGTGTGATCGAGGCGGTCGGCCCGGAGGTGACCGGATTCGAGGAGGGGCAGGCGATCAGTGTCCTGCCGGGCTTCTTCTCGCAGAACGACTACGGCGTCTACGCCGAGCGTGCGATCGTCCCCGCAGCCGCGCTCCTGTACCGGCCCGACGGGGTGGACGCGGTGTCCGGCGCCGCGGTGTGGATGCCCTACCTCACCGCATATGGCGCGTTGGTGGAGGTGGGCGGAATGCGAGCGGGCGATGTGGTGGCGCTGAACGCCGCCTCCAGCAGCGTCGGCCTGGCCGCGATCCACACCGCCAACCGGGTGGGGGCCACGCCGATCGCCATAACCCGCACCGGCGACAAGAAGGACCGGCTGTTCAAGGAGGGCGCGGCCGAAGTGATCGTCTCCGACGAGGAGGACGTGGCGGCCAGGCTGCTGGCCCTGACCGGCGGCAAGGGGGTCGAATATGTCTTCGACGCCGTCGCCGGGCCGGGCGTGACCGACCTGGCGCGGGCGGTGGCGCCGGACGGCACGCTCTTCCTGTACGGAGGGCTGAGCGGGCAGCCGACGCCGTATCCGGGATTCGCCCTGGGCATGCCCGCCCTCAACATGCGCACCTACACGGTGCTGGAGATCACGAAGGACCCCCGGCGGCTACGCCGGGCCGAGGCGTTCGTCGCCTCGGGCCTGCGTGCCGGGGTCTTCCGTCCGGTGGTGGATCGCCTGTTCCCGCTGGAGGAGATCGTGCAGGCACACCAGCACATGGAGTCCAACGCCCAGTTCGGCAAGATCGTGGTCACCGTGGCCCACTGAGCCCAACCGCGAGGCGTAGGGCGGTGCGGGAGACGGGCGACGAGCACGCGTCGACATCCGCTCTCGGCGCGGATGATCAGGCCGGCGGCGTGCGCGTATGGTGGCGACTCAGCCGGCCTCGGGGTCGGCGGACGGCTCCTCTGTCGGGAACAGGATCGGGCTGAGCAGATATCGCGCGCGGCCGGGTGCGGGCTGGTTGGCCAGCCGGGGTGCGATCGCGCTGCGCAGTTCGCCGATCATCGCAAGGAGTTCGTCTCGGCTGAGCCAGACGGCATGCTGCCGGTAGCCCACGAGGTCTGCCGCCGGGTCGGCGCGGTCGCGGTCGAGGTAGGCGTTGAACTCGGCGAGCAGGGTGGCCGTCGCGGTGGCGAATGTGCGCCGGTGGTCGTCGAGCGACAGCGACTCGAACGTGTCGGCGTCGATCGCCGCCCGGTCCTGACGCAGCCGGTATCGGCGCTCCACCGCGCCGCGCACTCGCTGCTCGTCGGCCACCTCCAGGATTCCCCCGGCGGTGAGCAGGTCGACGTGCCGGTAGACGGTGGCCTTCGAGACATCCGGGATGCGAGCGCACAGCTGGGACGTCGTCAGCGTCCGTCCTCCACGCATCGCGTGCACAACGCGTAGTCGCACCGGGTGCCCCAGAAGCTCGAACGTGTTCACCTCTCTACGATCTCATATCGTGCTACCTTTCTCAAATATCGAGAAAGGTAGGGGTGGGGATGACGATGGGAACCGACCCGGCAGCGACCGCCGTCGCGGTTGTCGAGATGGCGTGCAAGGGACGCTTCACCGAGATCGAACGGCTCTTCGCGCCGCCGCTGCGGGCGTTGGTCGACGCTGAGGCGCTGCGGGCCGCTTGGACGTCCGTGATCGGCAAGCGCGGACCGGTCGCCGCCATCGGGGAGCCGGTGAGCGAGCCGGCCCGGGCGGGATTGGTCGGTGTGAGTGTCCCGGTGGCCTGCGAGCGCGGGGAACTCGCCGTGGTGGTCGCGGTCGACCACGACGGCATGCTGAACGATCTGCGGCTTGCCGCGGCCACCGCGCCCTGGGCGCCGCCGCCGTACGCCGACCCGACGAGGTTCGACGAGCACGACGTCACGGTTGGCGACGGCCCTCTCGCCGTGACCGGCACGGTGAGCCTGCCGCGTGGGCCCGGCCCGCGGGCGGGCGTCGTGTTGCTCAGCGGGGGAGGGCCCTTCGACCGCGACGCCACCAGCGGAGCCAACAAACCGCTCAAGGACCTGGCCTGGGGGTTGGCCGGCCGTGGTGTCGCGGTGGTGCGGTTCGACAAGGTGACCCACACCCACAGCGGCAGGGTGGCGGACACGGCCGGCTTCACGATGGCCGACGAGTACGTGCCGCACGCGGTCGCCGCCGTTCGCCTGCTCCAACGGCAGCCGGGCGTGGACCCCGCCCGCGTCTTCGTTCTGGGCCACAGCATGGGAGGCAAGGCAGCACCGCGGGTCGCGGCCGCCGAGGCGTCCGTCGCCGGTTTGGTGATCATGGCCGGCGACACGCAGCCGATGCACCAGGCCGCCGTCCGCGTCGTCCGATACCTCGCCGCACTGGATCCCGGCCCGGCGATGGAGGCCGCCGTCGAGGCGTTCACGCGGCAGGCCGCGATGGTCGCCAGTCCCGGCCTGTCGCCGTCGACACCGGCCGAGGCGCTGCTGTTCGGCTGGTCGGCGGAGTACTGGCTGGATCTGCGCGGCTACGACCCGGTCGCGACCGCGGCGGCGCTGGACAAGCCGATGTTCATCCTCCAGGGCGGCCGCGACTACCAGGTGACCGTGGCGGACGATCTGTCAGGGTGGGAGGCGGGCCTCGCTCACCGGCCGGATGTCACGATCCGCGTCTACGACGCCGACGACCATCTGTTCTTTCCCGGCGCGGGCCCGTCCACGCCTGCGGAGTACGAGCCCCCGCAACACGTGGACCCGGCCGTCGTCGCCGACATCGTGGAGTGGCTGACGCCGGGCTCCCCGCCCGTGCGGTGAGCGTCAGCCCCGCCGGCCGGGGTGCGCTGGGGTCCACCGACGCGACATCAAGACCGTCCGCACCCCGCAAGGAAGGCCGCCACGCGCCGGCCGCAGGCTCCGCGACTTCCGGCACCCACAGCGGGTTCTCACTCGGCTGCTCGCCCGGGAACACCTCGGCCGCAATCACTGAGTCAAGGCCGCAGCCAGTGTCCTGCGCCTGAGACAGCGAGTTCACGTTGTTCGCTGAAGCCCGTCGGTCAGCGGGCTGAACCAGCGCTCGACCTGGTTGATCCAGGAGGGGCCGGTGGGGGTGGAGTGGACTTCGCGATCGCCTCGCGGACCGATGGGACGATTTCCCGGGCCCAGCGGGCCAGGAGGGTGAGGTCAGGGGCGCCGTGGCCGGCGGAGAAGAGCGTGAAGCCCGACGCGCCGTGCTCCAGCACGGCTCCGGTCAGTTCCTCGATCCACTGGCCGGCGGAACCGCCGAGCCGGCGGCCGTCGCGGTCGCGGGTGGTGGGCAGCGGCCGGGTGGGGCCCGGCCGCCGGCTTCGCGTGCGGGCGCCGCACCCGTCAGGCGTCGAAGCGGCGGCGGGAGGCCTCGATGTGACCGAGGTAGTGCTGGGCCCAGCCGCACATTCCATCCACCGTCCCGCGCAGGGCCTGGCCCGGCTCGGTGAGGGTGTACTCGACCCGCGGCGGCACGGTGGGGTACACCTTCCGCTCGACCAGGCCGTTGCGCTCCAGCATGCGCAGGTTCTGGGTGAGCATCTTGTGGCTGATGCCCTCGATCTCGTTGCGCAACTCGCTGAAGCGCAGGGTGCGTTCACCCAGAAACTCGATGATCAGGAACGCCCACTTGTTGGCGACGTCCGAGAAGATCTCCCGCGCCAGAGAGTCCGCGCGCGTCAGGTCTGCGTCCTCGGGTGAGCCCGTGAACTGCTTGGTGGTCACCATAAGGTTCCCCAGTCACTGAAAAGTGCGTTCTTCCATGTCAGCGAACACTCTCCTACAGTTCCTGAGTAACCACAAGAGACCAGGGGCGTCCTGGTCCGGTGGAAGCGAGCCCACAGGCTCGCATGAGACAAGGAGGCAGACAAGTATGGCCATCACCCTGGTGAACCCCAGCGGATTGCCGGAAATCGATGTCTACCGGCAGGTGTCGATCGCGACCGGGTCGAAGCTCGTCTTCATCGCCGGGCAGGTCGCCTGGGATGCCGAGGGGGTCACGGTCGGCGCAGGTGATCTCGCCGCTCAGGTCGAGCAGTGCTACCTCAACGTCGGCACCGCCCTGGCCGGGGTCGGTGCCTCCTTCGACGACGTGGCGAAACTGACCGCCTACGTCGTCGACTGGACCCCCGACAAGATGCCCCTGTTCCTGGAGGGGCTCACCCGGGCGGCCGCGAAGCTGGGGGTCACTCCGGTACCGCCGGCCACGCTGCTGGGCGTCGCGGCACTGGACGTGCCCGACCATCTGGTCGAGGTCGAAGCCACCGCGATCATCGACTGAACGTTCCGGCGATCCGGCTCGGGGCGCACGCGCGCGAGCCCGCGAGATCGCCTCCCGCCTCGCCGTCACCCGGGGAACTCGCCGTCACCCGGGGAAGAAGAAAGGCCGGCGCCCTCCGGCCGCACCGCCTCAGACCTTCGCGCCTCCGCCCCGAACCGTGGTCGACATGCGCTTGGCTCACCGGATCGGGGGCGGCGTGGAGGACGCGCCGGCCGCGGCGTCGGCGTAGCGGCGGGCCAGGCGCGCGAAGGCGTCCCTGAGCTCGGCCGGGCCGACGACCTCGATGTCGGCGTCGAACCTGCCGATGGCGGCGGCCAGGCCGGGCCATGACCACGAGCCCAGGACGAGCCGGCAGCGGTTCGGGCCGAGTTCCTCGACGACTCCGTCGCGGCTGTGGCGGGACACGACGGCGGCGGGCAGGTCGAGGATCACCTCGCCACGGCAGGGCCAGTCGTCCGAGCCGTCGGAGCCCCGGAACCTGCCGGCCACGAAGGCGGCCACCTCGCCTCCGGGCAGCTCGCGCGGGGTGAAGCGGGGCCCCGCGGGGGTGCGCGGGGTGATCCGATCGGCACGGAAGGTGCGCCAGTCCTCGCGGTCGAGGTCCCAGGCGAGGAGGTACCAGCGCCCGCCCCAGGTGAGGAGGTGGTGGGGCTGCACCCGGCGCGGAGGGGATTCGGCGCGGTCGTCGCCGGTGGCTCCCGGCGGGGACGCGGGGGCGTAGTCGAAGCGCAGCGCTTCGCGGGCGTGGACGGCGGCGCTGAGCGTCATGAGCACGCTGCTGTCGACCTGCGGGTCCGGCCGGCTCGCGGGCCGCTCGACGGCGGTGACCCGGAGGGTGTCGATCCGGTGGCGCAGCCGTACGGGCATGACCTGCCGGACGGTGTTCAGCGCGCGTGCGGCGGCCTCCTCGATGCCGGCGCCGGTGGTGGTGGCGATCTGGAGTGCGATGGCGAGGGCGACGGCCTGCTCGTCGTCGAACAGCAACGGGGGCAGTTGCGTGCCGGCGTCGAGCCGGTACCCGCCGTCGGGGCCTTTGACGGCCACGATGGGATAGCCGAGCTCGCGCAGGCGGTCGACATCGCGGCGCACGGTGCGCGGGCTGATGTCCAGCCGCTCGGCCAGTAACGCCCCGGGCCAGTCCCGGCGCGCCTGGAGCAGGGAGAGCAGCGAGAGCAGTCGCGCTGAGGTCTTCGGCATGACGTCATATTGCCCCAAGAAGCGGCCACATCCTGGCCGCTTCCCCTGCGACTGTTGTCTCGCGGCCAGCCAACGAGAACAACCGGAAGGGCTCGTGACCGCTACGACCCCGGCACCCCCGAAGAGGGCGCGGCGGGGTCGGTTTCGCGCCCGTCCGGCTGCTGGAGCGCCTGGTCACCGCTGGCTGCTGGAGCGCCTGGTCACCGCCGGCTGCCTCGGCCGCGAGACCGGCTGTGCCTTCGGCGACCGCGGCCGAGCTGCCTCAGTCCAGGCAGAACTCGTTGCCCTCGGGGTCGGCCATCACGATGAAGCCGGCGCTCAGCGGGGGAGCGGGCTCGTAGCGACGTACCCGCGTCGCGCCCAGCGCGACGAGCCGGTCGCACTCGACCTCCATCGCCGCCATCCGCTCCTCTCCCCGCAGTCCGGGAGCCGCGCGGACGTCGAGGTGGACGCGGTTCTTGGCGACCTTGTCCTCGGGCACCTGCTGGAAGAACAGCCGTGGGCCGTGCCCGTCCGGGTCCTCGATGGCCGAGCTCGTGTTGCGCTGCTCCTGCGGTACGCCGGCCCGCGCGAGGAAGTCGTCCCACGCGGCCAGCGGGTCGGCGTCCTCGGGCAGGTCGACTCCGGGCGGGCCGGGGTGGACGTAGCCCAGTACGTCGCGCCAGAAGGACGACAGGGCCCGCGGGTCGCGGGCGTCGAAGGTGACCTGGAGGTGGCGGCTCATCGGGTTGATCCGTTCGTGGTGGGTTTCGTGTGCAGGTAGAGGTCGCGCAGCAGGCAGACCTCGGACAGGTGGTGGATCAGCTCGCGGTGGATGTGCAGCACCAGATCGGCCATGGGTGCCTCGGGGAAGGGCTCCTTCGCGCCGACCGGGACCCGGAGCCCGGCTTCGCCGAGGTCGCGCACCCCGGCCAGCCAGACGTCGAGCTGGGCCTCGAGCTGGTCGAGCGCGGTGGCCGCGCTGCCGGCGTACTCCCAGGTCTCGTACGACGCCGGCGGCGCGCCGAAGTGCGCCGCGTTGCGCGCGGCGAGCACGCCGACGATGACGTGACCGAGTCGCCAGGCGATCGTGGTGAAGGCCGCGGGGACCGGCCCGGGGAAGGCGTAGTCGATCGTGAAGTCCCCGGCGCCGAACTGCATGGGCGCCGTCGAGCTGCCGTGCGGCCGCACGCTCCAGGCGTCCGGCACCGGCGACCAGAAGTACTCGTCGTCGGTGAGGCCGTCGAGCCGGGCTCGGAGCTGATGGTTCCAGTGGAACTCCCACTGCTCGCGCAATGTCCGGTTCCAGTCGAGTTCGTCTGCGTCCATGGAGCCACCCTGACACCCCTGGCGGACAGGATCGGTCCGCTATCTCTGGCAGGGTGGGCGGCATGGATGCGGCAAGCGCTGAGGAGCGGGGTACGACGGAGCGGGTGCTGACCCTGCTCGGGCTGCTGCAGCAGCGCCAGGTCTGGACCGGTCCCGAGCTCGCCGACCGGCTCGGGGTCACACCGCGCACGGTACGGCGTGATGTCGGGCGGCTGCGCGCACTCGGCTATCCGGTGCATGCCAGCCAGGGGGTCGGCGGTGGCTACCGGCTCGGCGCGGGGCAGGATCTGCCGCCGCTGCTTCTCGACGACGAGGAGGCGATCGCCACCGCGGTCTCGCTGCTCGCCGGCGCGGGTGGCGCGGTCGCCGGCGCCGGCGACGCCGCGCTCCGGGCGCTGACCAAGCTCGACCAGATACTGCCCATCCGGTTGCGGCACGAGGTGCGCGCGCTCTGCGGCTCGGTGGAGTTCTTCGGCGGAGGCCGCACGCCGGTCGACCCCGAGGTGCTCATGACGCTGGCCAGAGCCTGCCGCGACGAGGTCGAGGCCGACTTCGGCTACCCGTCCGGGAGCGAGGTGCGGCGGCGGCGGGTCGAGCCCTACCGCCTGGTCGCCTCCGACCGGCGCTGGTACCTCCTCGCCTACGACCTCGACCGCGACGACTGGCGCAGCTTCCGCGTCGACCGGATGACCGACGTGTCCGCACGGACCTGGCGCTTCGACCCGCGTACGGCGCCCGACGCGGCGACGTACGTGCAGGAGGGGGTGGCGAGCCGGGTCTACCCGCACCAGGCGCGCTTCCTCGTGCACGCGTCGGCCGACACGGTGCGCGCGCAGATTCCGGCGTCGGCGGCCGTCATACGACGGCGAGGCGGCGAGCTCTGCGAGGTGCTCAGCGGCGCCGGCAGCCTCGACTTCGTGCTCATGCACGTGCTCCTGCTGGGGCACGACTTCGAGGTGGTCGACCCTCCGGAGCTCGGGACGCGCTGTCGCGCGCTGGCGCGGAGACTGCTGTCGGCCGGTGCGGCGATCCCACCGGCGCCGGACACGCAGGAGTCATGAGCCACGACCACGCCGGCGCCGAAGAGCGCTTCCGCCGCCTCCACGCCGAGCATGATCGAGGTCGGCGCCACGGCGGCCGGTACTACAGCAGGCTGTACCCGCTGTCGGGGGGTGAGGGGGATTCTCCGTGCCTGGCCCGATCCATAGCGTTGTCCTCATGAACGATCCGTATCGAATCGAACCCGGTGCCCGCCCGTCCGCTGTCCCGCGCAAGCGGGGCGGTTCCCCGGTGAGCGCGCTGCTCTGGGTCCTGCTGGTGGTGGGCGTGGCGGTGAACCTGGTGTCCAACCTCGCCATGAGGGGCGAGCTCACGCCGGTCGGGTTGGCGGGTGGGGTGGTCGGCCTCGCCGCCGCGGCCGGCCTGGTCGTTCACCACGTCAACCGGCGCCGTCCGTGAGCCCGGTGGTCACCCTGGACCGGGTCACCAAGAGCTACGGCGAACTCGTCGCGCTGGACGAGGTCACGCTGGCCTTCCCGCGGGGCAGGTTCGTGGCGGTGATGGGGCCGTCGGGATCGGGGAAGAGCACGATGCTGCACTGTGCGGCCGCACTGGACCCGCCGACCTCGGGCTCGGTCCTGATCGGGGAGGTGGACGTCAGCGGACTGTCGGAGACCAGACGCACACAGCTACGCAGGAAGCACATGGGCTTCGTCTTCCAGTCCTACAACCTGCTGCCCGCCATCACCGTCGAGGACAACATCACGCTGCCGCTCCGGCTGGCGGGCGTCCGGGCGGATCGGGACTGGCTCGGCGAGCTGGTCGACGAGCTCGGCCAGACGGTCGTCATGGTCACGCACGACCCCGCGGCCGCCGCCCGCGCCCATGACACGCTGGTCATGGCCGACGGCAAGGTGATCGAGGTGCTCGACGCGCCGACGCCGGAGGATCTCGCGGTACGGCTGACGCGCCTCACCGGAGAGCCCGTCGCATGATCAGGATGTCGTTGGCGATGGCCAGGATCGGCGGGCTGGTCGTGGTGTTCGTGGCCGTGCTCGGCGGGATGGCGCTGGTGACCGCGACCGGGGTGATGGTGGATTCGGGGTTCCGCGCGCAGCCCGCCGTACGGCTGGCCGCGGCGGATGTGGTGGTCTCCGCGCGGCAGTCGATCCCGCGCAAGGAGGATCTGCCGGTGGCGCTGCCCGAGCGGGCAAGCGTGCCCGGGTCGCTGGTCGGCGTGGTCGCCGGCGTTCCGGGGGTGGCGGCCGCGATCGGGGACCTCGGTTTTCCCGCCGCCGTCCTCGACGGGGCGGGCAGCCGTGGCGCGGACCCCGCGACGGGAGGGCACGGGTGGTCGTCGCTCTCGATGAGCGGGCAGATGATCGCGGGACGCCCGCCGCGCGCCGCCGACGAGATCGCCCTCAGGGGCGCGCGGATCGGGCAGCAGGTGCGGATCGTGGCAGGCGGCCGGCCGGGGACCTACCGGGTGACGGCCCTGGTGAACGCCTCCGGCCTCTACTTCGCCGATGCCGCCGCCGCCGAGCTGGCGGGCAGGACGACCGGCGCGCGCGCGGGCACCGTCGATCTCGTCGCGATCCGCGCCGCTCCCGGCCTCGCCCCCGAAGATCTCGCCGGGAGGCTCAAGGAGCGACTCGGCGAACAGTACGAGGTCGCGACCGGCCGGTTCAGGGCCGACGCCGAGTCGCCGGGAGCGGCGGCCGGACGTGGGCTGCTGCTGGTGCTTCCCGGCTCGATCGGCGGCATCAGCCTGATGATCGTCGGATTCGTGGTGAGCGGTGGGCTGTCACTCTCGATCAACCGCCAGCGTCGCGAGCTGATCTTGCTGAGGGCGGCGGGGGCGACCCCGCGCCAGGTGCGCCGCGTGGTCGCCGTCCAGGGGGTCACAGCCGCGGGACTGGCGCTGGCTCCCGGCGCGGCATCGGGCTATTTCCTGGCCGCTCGCCTCGGTGAGCTGCTGGTGAGCGTCGGGGCGCTGCGCGCCGATCAGCCGCTGGTGTACGGACCGCTGCCCGCTGTGGCCGCGGCGCTGTTGCTGCTCGGCGTCGTACGGGTGGCGTCGTGGGCCGCCTCGCTTCACATCTCCCGCATGCCGGTCATCTCCGGTATCGCGGAGACCCGGCCTCCTTCGCGGGTCCGTACGAACGCGGGCCTGCTGCTCATCCTGGCCTCCCTGGTGCTGGCCACCGCCCCGCTCGTCATACAGACGGAAGCGGCCGCGATCGGCCCGGCCACGGCCGCGCTCCTGGCGGTGATCGGCCTGGCGCTGGCCGGACCGCGGCTGGTCCGAGCAGGCCACGCTCGGCATGCGGGGCCTGGTCACCGTCACCGCTCCCGGCCTGGGCGGCATTCCCCGCGGTCTGCTCTCCGACGTGCGGGCCGTCACCCCGGCGGCCGGGGTGGCGACGACCACCGTGGTGACCGAACCGCTGCTCTTCGGCGACGATCCGAGCCTGATGTCCAGGCCCGCTCTTGCGCTCGGCCCGGACGCCGGCGGGCTGGTCGACCTGGAGGTCGTGGACGGCGGCCTGAACGGGCTGCGCGGCCACGCGATCGCGCTCGACGAGCGGGTGGGCCGGGTCGGCCGCAGTCTTGACGTGATCATGGGCGACGGCGCTCGGGGCCGGGCGCGGGTGGTGGCGACCTACCGGCGCGGGCTCGGGTTCGGGCCGGTCGTGGTCTCCCGCGATCTGGCCGCCGCGCACACCACGACCGGTCTCGACAGCGCGATCCTCGCCCGCCCCGCGGAGCTCGGCCCGCTGCTTGCCCGCTGGCCCGGGGTCGAGCTCACGACCCGGCCGGAGGGCCCGCAGGCGGGCTCGGCCTCGGCCCAGGCGCTGGTGAACATGGCCGTTCTCGCCGTGCTGCTGGCCTACGTGCTGGTGGCGGTGGCCAACCGGCTGGTGGCGACCACCACGGGCCGGCGTGACGAACTCGACGGCCTGAGGCGGCTGGGCGCGACGCCACGTCAGCTCAGGCGGATGATCCGCTGGGAGGCGGCGATGATCGCGGCCGGGGCGTCGGGGGCGGGGCTCGTGCTCTCGGCCGTGCCGCTGGTCCTGCTCGGCGTCGGCTTCCTCGCCCGCCCGGCGCCGTCCGGGCCGCTGTGGCTGGCGCCGGCGTCCGTGCTGGTGGTGGGCTTGGTAGTCTGGTCGGCCATGGAACTGCCCGCCAGAAGGATCATCCACTAGACGCGGCTCATGCGACTGTGGCGTGAGGTCCGCTATCTCCTGGTGGTTCTGCCGGCCTCGATCGCGACGTTGGTCTTCCTGCCGCTCCTGGCCGCCGGCCTGGTGTCGACAGGGGTGGGCGGGCTCGGGCTCGTGGTTGTCCCGCGCATGATGACGGCGCTGCGGCGCTGGGCCGAATGGCACCGGCGCCGCGCCGCCTCCCTGCTGGGAGTCATGATCTCCGAGCGGGAGGCGCGGCTGCCCAAGGGCCTGCGCGCGCAGTGGCGGCGGGTCACGGACGATCCCGAGTACCGTCGCGACCTGCGATGGACGCTCCGGAACATCGCCACAGGCGTCCCCGCCGGTCTGGCGGCGCTGACGGTCATCGGCTTGGTGGTGACCCCCGTGGTCGAGGCCCCGCTGTGGTGGCTGTTTCCCGCCGAGGACCCCCTGAGGCTGTTCGTGGTCGTCCCGGTGACCGGATGGGCCGGCGCTTTCTGGCTCGGCGCCGCCCAGGTCGCCATGGCCGTACCGCTCACCTGGTGGGCGGTGCCGCGGCTGGCTCGCCTGCACGCGCGAGGCTGCCTGTCGGCGCTGGAGCCGTCCCCGGCCGAGCGGCTCGCCGAGCGGGTCGGCGAGCTGACCGAGAGCAGGGCGGGCGTGCTCGACGCCCACGACGCCGAGCTGCGCCGGATCGAGCGCGATCTGCACGACGGCACCCAGGCCAGGCTCGTCGCCATCGCGCTGCGGCTGGGCGTGGCCAGGGAAGCGCTCCCAGAGGACGCCGGGCTCCTCGCCCAGCTGCTCAGAGAGGCCCACGAGGGGACCGAAGAGGCGATGGCCGAACTGCGCGAGGTGATCCGCACCATGTATCCGCCCATCCTCGCCGACAGGGGACTGCCCGGTGCGCTGACCGCGGTGGCCGCACGGGCCGGCGTCCCCGTCGAGGTGACGCTGGACGGCCTCGGGCACATCCCCGCGGCGGTCGAGGCCGCCTCCTACTTCATCGTGGCCGAGTCGGTCACCAACATCACCAAGCACAGCGGCGCCGCACGGGCCACCGTACGGCTGACCAGGCGAGACGACACGCTCGTCATCGAGATCACCGACGACGGACGCGGCGGAATCGACGAGAGCCGCGGCACGGGCGTCATGGGCATCCGCAAGCGGACCGCCGCCTTCGACGGCGTCGTGCGGGTCCACAGCCCCGTCGGCGGACCGACCGCCATCACCGTGGAGTTGCCGTGCGCGTCGTGATCGCCGAGGACAATGTCCTGCTCTCAACCGGCCTGGAGCTGCTCCTGGGCACCAAGGGCATCGAGGTGGCCGCCGTCGTCACCGACGGCCCCGGCCTGGTGGAGTCCGTCGACCTGCACCGGCCCGACCTCGTGATCGCCGACGTGCGGCTACCGCCGTCCTTCCGCGACGAGGGCATCAAGGCGGCCCTGGCGATCAGGCAGGCACACCCCGGCCTGCCCGTCCTGGTCCTGTCGCAGTACGTCGAGCAGGTCTACGCCCGCGAACTGCTCGCCGACGGCTCCGGCGGGGTCGGCTACCTGCTCAAGGACCGGGTCGGCCGGGTCGGGCAGTTCATCGACGACCTGCGCAGAGTCGCCGGTGGCGGCACCGTGATGGACCCCGAGGTCATCGCCCAGCTCATGGCGGCCGGCGACGCGAACGCGCTCGACAGGCTCACCAACCGGGAGCGGGAGGTGCTGTCGCTGATGGCGCACGGCCTCAGCAACGCCGAGATCGGCCGGCGGCTGTCGGTCACGGACAACGCCGTGCACAAACACATCGGCAACATCTTCGCCAAACTCGGCCTGCCGGCCTCCGACGGAGGCCACCGCAGAGTGCTCGCCGTGCTCACGTTCCTGGATCACCGGTAGCGGCGAGTGCCGGCCTAACGGGCCAGCTCGTCACCGCGGGCCTGACCGCACCCCCCACCCCTGAGGAGAGACATGGCAACATTCGCCGTCACCGGTTCGGCCTCGGGCATGGGCGCCGCCAGCGCCGCGACCCTCAGCGCCGCCGGGCACACTGTCATCGGCGTGGACCTGCGCGACGCCGACATTCTCGCCGACCTGGGCACCGCCGAGGGGCGTGAGCGGGCGGCCGAGGAGATCCTGGCCCGGTGCGGCGGGACGCTGGACGGCGTCGCGGCCATCGCGGGGGTCGGCCCGAACCTGCCCGACGCCGCCGCCGTCATGTCGATCAACTACTTCGGTACGGTCCGCCTGCTGGAGCGGTTGCGGCCCGCGCTGGCGGCCTCGGGTGCCGGACGCGCCGTCGTGATCGGGTCGAACGCGGCCTCGACCGTCCCGATCATCGATGATGACCTGGTGGAGCTGGCGCTGGCGGGCAAGGAGCAGGCGGCCCGTGAGCGTGCCCGCGCCGCCGCCGAGGCGATGCCCGCCGAGGTGCGCGCGATGGTGCCCAGCATCTCCGCCTACGCCTCCTCGAAGTTCGCGCTCATCCGATGGGTCCGCCGCACCGCCGTCACCCCCGCATGGGCGCGGCAGGGTGTGCTGCTCAACGGCATCGCGCCCGGCGCGGTGCTCACCCCGCTCATGCTCGGCGCCACCGGTGACGCCGCCGACTACGACCCGGACGGGTTCCCGACGCCGATGCCCCTGGGCGTCTTCGGCCGCCCCGAGGACATCGCGTTCTGGGTGCAGCAGTTCCTGCGGCCCGAGGCCCGCTTCACCACCGGCGCGATCCTGTACGTCGACGGTGGCACCGACGCCGCCATGCGCCCCGACGCGCAGCCGACCGCGATGACGCCGTAGGTCGGTCCAGGCAGGAGGCCGGCCAGATCTCCGACAGTGCGGTCGCGCTGCCCTTCGCCTCCGGACGGGCGGCGCGCGGGCGCACGACGCGGCGGCCCGGCGCGGGGCGATGTACGGCTCGGCGTGGCCGCGGTGGCGGATCGGGAACAGTACGTGGCGCGCACGATCAGGAGGCGGAAGCCCCTCATCCGTTCGGGGCCGTGGCCTTCACCGCCGACAGCAGGAGGTCGATGCCGAAGGAGTAGTAGGCGTCGAGGTCGGGGGGAGTGGAGAGGGTGGCGGCGAAGGCGGCCAGGTGGGGGTAACGGCCGGGAGGCAGGCGTTCCAGGTCGAGGCGGTGCTGCCGCCGGAGCTCCGTGGCCTCCTCCTCGTCGTTTCCCACGCCGCCGGGCTGGCAGGACACCATCGCCGTGGCCCCCAGGAGCAGGTAGGTGGCCACCTGGTCGGCTTCCTGGAGCGTGAACCCGGCCTCGGTGAGCAGCCCGATCGCGACGTCGGTGGCCCGGCGGTATTCCTCGGCCGCGCTCTTGTCGATCATCGGCAGCAGGGTGGACAGGTATGGGTGCGCACGGGTCTGCTCCACCAGTGCGGTGATCATCACGCGCAGGCGCCGACTCCAGGGCCAGCCCGGGTCCACGTCGGCGACGAGCGCCGCGAGCAGATGGTCGGCGAGCGCGGAGAGCAGCTCGTCCTTGTTCTTGACATGCCAGTACAGCGCCGTCGGCGTGACGCCGAGCTCGGCGGCGAGCCGGCGGATGGTCACCGCCTGAAGCCCGTCGGTGTCGGCGAGCTTCAACGCCCGCTCGATGACGGCCTGGCGGGTCAGTCTCTCGGGAGCCACTTGACAACTATATGCGGCGCAGGATCTCCTAAGCAACGTACATGTACAGCGTTCATGAACGACGTACAGGGCAGGTCGGTGGCTGATCGGGCGACCGTTCCCGCGGGAGGCGCGCATCGCGGTCATCCCGGCAAGACCAGATCCACAAGGAGGCACCAGATATGAGACACGACGAGAAGGCCGGCCCCACGCGCCTGCACCGCTTCGACCACTGGCTGTATCGCGGCGGCCGGCCCAACCGCCTGGCGCGGGCGATCAACCGGGTCTGGGCCACCGTGTTCGCGGCCGGGATGCTGCAGCCGGACCGGATGGTGACCCTGCAGGTGCCGGGCCGGAGCACCGGCCGCGTCATCTCCTTCCCGCTGGTCGTCGCGGACCACCAGGGCGAGCGCTACCTGGTGGCGATGCTCGGCCGGAACACCAACTGGGTGCACAACGTCCACGCCGCCGGAGGGCGGGCGGTGCTGCGGCACGGTCGCAGCGAAGCCGTACGCCTGGACGAAGTCGACACCGGAGACCGGGCGCCCATCCTGCGCCGCTACCTGGCCGTCTCGCCGGGAGGCCGTACCCACATCCCGGTGGCCCCGCAGGCGCCGCTGGAGGAGTTCGAGCAGGTCGCCGCGGATTACCCGGTCTTCCGCATCACGCCCGACCGGTCGGCTCAGGAACCGGGAGGCGCCGGTCATTGAGCCGCAGCTAACGTGACGGCCATGGACATCACCATTCACACGAGCTCCCTCCCGCATACCGACCCGGACGCCTCCCCGGCCTTCTACCGCGACACCCTCGACTTCGAGGTCGCGCTCCAGCCGGGCTACGGCCGGGATGGCCGCCGGCTCACCGGAAAGACCGGCGTGACCTTCCTCCCAGGAGCTCGTGGCCGACGTCAGGAGCTCGTGAGGATGACGAGTCGCTGGGTCGCCCGGGTCATCGCGACATAGCGGTCGACCGCTCCTTCGATACCCGTGCCGAACGCCTCCGGGTCGATGAGGACGACCAGGTCGAATTCAAGCCCTTTCGACAGCTCCGGGGTCAGCGACCGGACGCGGGACGTCGCCCGGAACGTGGGATCGCCGATGACACAGGCGATCCCGTCGGCATGCGCGGCGAGCCAGGTGTCGAGGATCGAGCCCAGATCCGCAGCCGATCCGTGCACGACAGGGACGTCGCCGCTGCGGATGGAGGTCGGCACGTTGGCGTCCGGGAGCGCGGCCCTGATGACCGGCTCGGCTTCCTTCATGATTTCTTCCGGCGTCCGGTAGTTGACGCTCAGGGAGGCCAGGTTGACCCGGTCGAGCCCGATCCGCTCGAGCCGTTCCTGCCACGACTCCGTGAACCCGTGCCTGGCCTGGGCGCGGTCCCCGACGATGGTGAAGCTCCGGGACGGGCAGCGGAGCAGCAGCATCTGCCACTCGGCGTCGGTCAGTTCCTGAGCCTCGTCCACGACGATGTGCGCGAACGGGCCGGCGAGCAGGTCCGGGTCGAGGGCGGGCAGCTCGGACTCGTCGACCAGATTTCGCTGGAGGTCCGCTCGGCGCAGCTGTGTCACCAGGCCCTCGCCGTCGTCATCGGCCTCGATCAGGGTGTCGACGACCTGGGCCATGCGCTCGCGCTGGGCGGCGAGAGCGGCTTCCTGCCGGCGTTTACGTCGTGACGCCTCCGGGTCACCGAGCCGCTGTCGCGCCGCGTCCAGGAGCGGCAGGTCGGACACCGTCCAGGCCTGGGCGTCCGCGCGCTGCAGTCGCCGTACGTCGTCGACGCTGAGCCGGGGGGCGCACTTGCGCAGGTAGGCGGGTACCGACCACAGGTCGCCGACGAGGTCGGTCGCTTCGAGCAGCGGCCACGCGCGGTTGAGGGTCGTGAGCAGCTCCCTGTTCTGCAGCAGCGACTTGCGGAGCAGGTGGTCGGGGGCGTCGCCGTCGTGCTTGTCCACCAGGATCGTGAGCAGCTCCTCCCAGATCTGGTCGCGCGCGTCGTTGTGCGGAGTGCCGGGATCCGGTGCTTCGAACGCCTCGGCCCAATCGTCGGCGCTCAGCCAGATGTCGGACCAGGGGGTCGTGACCGTCATCCCCTTGGCGGGCGGGTTCTCGTAGAACGTGACAGCGGGCTCGATCGCCTTCACCAGGTCCGCCGACGACTTCAGGCGAGCCACGTCCGGGTCGGTCTCGATCGCCGCCGCGGCTCCCTCCGGGACGAGGTCGCGCAGGGTGCAGGTCTGCACGCCCTCCTCTCCGAGGCTGGGCAGGACGTCGGCGACGTAGGCCAGGTAGGGCTGGTGCGGGCCGACGAACAGCACGCCGCCCCGGTGGTGACCGAGGCGAGGGTCGGAGTAGAGGAGATAGGCGGAGCGGTGCAGAGCGACGACGGTCTTCCCCGTACCCGGACCGCCGTCGACGACGAGAGCGCCGTGGGACCCCGCGCGGATGATGGCGTCCTGGTCGGCCTGGATGGTGCCGAGCACGTCTCGCATCCTGGGCGACCGGTTGCCGCCCAGGCTGGCGATGAAGGCGGACTGGTCGTCGAGCGCGGCGTGCCCTTCGAACCCGTCCGAGGTGAACACCTCGTCCCAGTAGTCGCTGATCCGGCCGCGGGTCCAGCGATACCTGCGGCGGCTCGCCAGCCCCATCGGGTTGGCGTGGGTGGCTCCGAAGAACGGCTCAGCCGCGGGGGAGCGCCAGTCGAGCAGCAGCCGGCGGCCCGCGCTGTCCGTGAGGCCAAGCCGTCCGACGTACACGGGCTCGGGGGTGTCCGCGTCGACCATGTGTCCGAGGCACAGGTCCAGGCCGAAGCGGCGCAGGGCGCGCAGGCGGGCGGTCAACCGGTGGATCTCCATGTCCCGGTCCATCGCCTGCCGGCCTATGCCGCCGGGCGCCTTGCGCTCGGCGTCGAGGCGGTCGGACAGGTCGGCGATCGACTGCTCGAGGCTCTCCGCGATGGCCGCGAAGTGCTGCTCGTCGCCGGCGATCAGCGCCGGGTCGGCCTTGGGGGAGAGGTGGTCGGGAAGGTCGAACGCGCTGGTAGTCAGAGGGGTCATGTCATCAGTTCCGTTCTGGGGTGGACAAGGCGCTTTCCGGCTCGACGAGCCGCGTGGTTCACGTGGACACGGGCGGCCTTTCACGGCTGACCGCGCCGAGTTCCCGCAACCGCACCGCGAGCCCCACCACCGGTCCGACGTCCCCGTGCGACCCATACGTCGACAACAACACCCGCATTTCCTATCCCCCGTTTCCTCAGGTTCTGGCCTCGGCGGACGATTCTGCGGCATGACCCGGGTCTTGTGGCAAGCCCCCTGGTGCGCTATACGTTGAGAGTGGAGAGGGGTGGGCACTCTCCTTCACTCTGATCGCCGCTGTGGACGGACGACCTCCTCGCGGCGAGCGCGGACATCCCCGCTGCCCGGCGGATCCATCCTGCCGCGGTGGACTTCCGCGCCGCGCAAGAGCTCGGCATCGACCTGTCCCGGCGTGAGCCGAGCAGCGTCGAAGAGGTCTGACCGGTCCCCATGCGCGACCTGCGGGTCCCGGCCGCCGCTTGTCGAGTTCGGCGGCCGGGACATGCCGTTCCCGCGGAGGCCCGTCGACAGCGTGATCAGCGAGGAGTCACCCGTTCAGGTCACCGGGCCACGGCCAGGCGGTAGTTCTCGTCCGTGGTGAGGAGGTTGCGATGGGTGTCCTCCGCGGTGATGACGCCGTCGTCCAGGACGAGGACCCGGTCGGCGGCGTCCAGGAGGGCCGGGCTGCTGGTGATCACGATGGTGGTGCGGTCCCGGCGTAGCTCCGCGACGTTGCGCGCGATGAGCTGTTCGGTGACCGCGTCGACCGCTGTCGTCGGGTCGTGCAGGACCAGGACGTCGGCGTCGGCGGCGAGGGCGCGGGCCAAAGACAGCCGCTGGCGCTGCCCACCGGAAAGGTTCGCGCCGCGGTCGCGGACGCCGTGATCGAGTCCTTCGCGGTGGAGGGCGACGACGTCGGTCAGCATGGACGCCTCGACGGCCTCGGAGACCATACGGCCGGCGCCCGCCGGGTCGATGTTCGTGTGGAGAGTGCCCGCGAAGATCTCCCCGTCGTACGGGTTCACCAGCATGTGCTCGCGGACCGCCTCGATCGACAGGTCCGCGAGCTCCTGCCCGCCGACCCGCACCACTCCTTCATACGCGTCGGGCGGGACGTTCACGGCCAGGATCGACGCGAGGTCGGCCGCCGCGCGCGGCTGGTAGACGGCGATCGCCACGAACTCGCCGGCGGACACGTGGAACTTCAGCTCGCGCAGGGATCCGTACCGGACGCTGTCGACCTCGAGGTCTCCGCCCGCGGACGGGCGCCCCTGCCCCGGGGTCATCACCGGAGGCGCGGCCAGCACCAGCGCCATCCGCTCGGCCGACGCGCGCGCGATCATCACGTACTTCGGCATCTCCGAGAACAACCTGAGCGGTTCCATGATGAACTGCGCCAGCCCCACGGCCATGACGAGCTGCCCGATGGTGATCCGGCCGTTGAACGCCAGCCAGCCCGCCGTCAGGGTCACGGCGGCGGCGAGGATCGCGTTGAGTGCCAGCGCGGTGCCGGCGTACGCGCCGTTCACCTTGGCGACGGCGATCGCCTGGCTTTTCGCCTCCGTGCTGACCTTCCGGTAGGACAGGAACCCCGCGTGGTTGCCGCCGAAGCCGTGCAGCGGACGCAGGCCGGTGATCAGGTCGGCGACCTTCGCGCCGGCCCGCGCCACCCGGGCCTGCTGTTCGCGGGTGCCGGCGCCGATCCGTTTGGACATCACGCTCAGGATCGACAGGATCGCGACGGTTCCCACGATCACCAGCAGGCCGAGCCGGACGCTGGCCATGCCCAGCGCGACCGCTGTGATCAGCACCGCGACCAGCGAGCTGATCAGCAGCGGCACCACCTCGATGATGTCGGCGGTCTGGTCGGCGTCCTCGGTGGCGATGGTCAGGACCTCGCCGGACTTGAGATCGGTGTCCCTGGCGACCGGTTGGAGTCCGCAGGCCGCGACCCGTACCCGCCAGCGGTGTGCCTCGGTCGTGTTGGCCTTCTGCAGGACGCGCATCCCGAACCGCCACGACAGTGACACGGTTGTGATGATCACAGCCAGCGCGGCGATCGACAGGGCGAGGGAGCCGAGGCTGCGGTCCCGCATCGTGTGCTCGACTATCAGGCCGAGTGCGATGGGAAAAGCGGTCTCGCCGGCCTGGTACATGCCCATGAGGACGGTGCCCCAGGTCATGGCGCCGGCGTTGCGCCGCAGGGCGGTCCGGAGGATGTCGGGCCCCGTGCGGGACCTCTGCTTGTCAGGAGTTGTCATCGAGGTGTCGGGCAATCGCTTCCGGGGTTCGCAGGGTGAGCAGATCACGGACGGTGATCACGGGACCGTACTCGCGGCGGAGCAGGCCGATCAGCCGCACCGCCAGCATGGAGTGCCCCCCGAGGGACATGAAGTCGCTCACCGCGCTCACCTCGTCATCATCCAGGTCCAGTGCCTCGGCGAAGAACTCGCACACCACGGTCTCGGTCTCGGTCACCGGGCCGCGCTCGGCCGACGTGGTCAGCGCGCCCAGCGGTTTGGCCTCCGGCAGCGCCTTGGCGTCGGCTTTCCCGTTCACTGTCAGCGGGATGGCATCGACGTGGGCGTAATGCGTGGGGCGCAGGTAGTCCGGCAGCCCGGCGCCCACCTCGGCGGCGACCGCCGCCAGGTCGGAGCCGTCCAGCACGAGGTAGGCGGCCAGCCGGAACGCGCCGTCGACCTGCGGGTCGGGCCGGGCGACCGCGGCGGCGAACCGCACCGCCGGGTGCGCCTCGAACGCGGCCTCGACCTCGCCCGGCTCGACCCGGTGCCCCCGGATCTTGACTTGCTGGTCGGTGCGGCCCAGGTACGTCAGGTTCCCGTCGGGCCGCCGGAGCACGAGGTCCCCGGTGCGGTACATGCGCTCGCCGGGTTCGCCGAACGGGCACGCGACGAACCGGTGCGCGGTCTGGGCGGGCTGCCCGAGGTAGCCGCGCGCGATGCCGATACCCGACACGTACAGTTCACCGGGCACGCCGTCCGGCACGGGCCGCAGCCACGGGTCCAGCACGTACACACCGGTGTTGTCGATCGCCACGCCCACCACCGGGTCCTGGCACTCGAAGGTGCCGACGCCGAGGGTGTTGATGGTGTACTCGGTGGGTCCGTACAGGTTGTAGCCGACCGTCCCCTCGGTCGCGGCGAGCCGATGCCACAACGTCGGGGTGACCGCCTCGCCGCCCAGCAGCACCAGCGCGGGTCGCCGCGCGGGGTCGTCGAGCAGCCCCTCGGCCACCAGCTGCTGCGCGTAGGTGGGGGTCACGTTGATGACGTCGATCCCGTGCTCGAGGCAGTACTCGACCAGCCGGGGCGCGTCGCGTCGCAGCTCCTCGTCGCAGATGTGCACCTCGTGGCCGTCGGCGAGCCACAGCAGTTCCTCCCACGACATGTCGAACGCGAACGACACGGTGTGCGCGATCCGGAAGACCCGGTGGGCGTGCTCGGCCAACACCGGCTCGAAGATGCGACGCCGGTGGTTGATCAGCATGTTGGTGAGCCCGGCGTACTCGGTCACCACGCCTTTGGGCTTCCCGGTCGATCCGGAGGTGTAGATCGTGTACGCGGGGTGCCGCAGGCGGGCCGGGTCGTCCGGCGCGAACGTCACGAACGGCTCGGCCTCCGGCAGCGGGCGGTCCAGCTCGATCAGGTCGCCGCTCAGCCGGGGAGAGACGGCGCTCACGGTGAGGATCACGTCCGGGCGGGCGTCCGCGACGATCGCGGCGATCCGCTCGTCCGGGTGGTCCAGCTCCAGCGGCACATACGCGGCGCCGGCGCGCAGCACGGCGAACAGCGCCACGATCGAGTCGAGAGAGCGCGGGATCGCGAGCCCCACGGTCGTCTCAGGGCCGATACCGCGCTGGACGAGCAGACCCGCCACCGCGCGGCTGCGGTCCCGGAGCTGGGCGAACGTCATGGTCCGGCCGTGGGCGACGAGCGCGACCCGCTGCGGGCTACGCTCGGCCGCCTGGTCGAACCGGTCGACCACGGTGTCCGTGCCGACGTCCGTACGCTCGGCCGGCTCCGGCTCCGGCCCCAGACCCCGCAGCGCGCCCACCGGCCCGGTCGATCGGGCCAGATCCTCGAGCACGCGCAGGTAGTCGTCCAGGAGACGGCGGGCGCGCTCGGCGTCGTCGTCGCGGTACTCCAGCTTGACCGTGAGCCGGTCGCCAGGCGTGACGACCCAGGTGAACGGGTAGTGCGTGGAGTCGTCGGCCCGCACCGCGGTGATGCCGTGCCGGGCGTTCATCCTGGCGAACGCGTCCATGTCCAGGAAGTTCTGCAGCACGAACAGGTTGTCGAACAGGGTGTCGTGCCCGCCGGCCCGCTGGATCTCGCCGAGCCCCAGGTGCTCGTGCTCCATCGCCGCGACTCTGGCCGCCTGCACGGCGGCCAGGTACTCCCGCACCGTGTCATCCGGCCGTGCCCGCGTCCACATGGGCACGGTGTTGAGCAGCACGCCGACGATGTCGGACAGCCCCTCGCCCTGCCTGCCGGAGACGGTCACGCCGAACACGGCGTCACTGCGGCCCGTGTGCGCGCCCAACAGCAGGCCGAACGCGCCGGTCAGCACCGAGTTCAGCGTTACGGCGTGCGTCCTGGCCGCTTCTCGCAGCAGTTGCGACTGTTCGGCGGACAGCGTGTGCACGAGTGCGTGCGGCAGGTCGTCCGGAAGCGACGGTGACGGCCCGGCGAGCAGCGTCGGGCCGGGGAGAGCGGACAGGTGCTCCGTCCAGAAGCGTTCCGACGCGGAGAGGTCCCTGGCGTCGAGCGCCCGGGCGTAGTCCTCGAAGCTCGGCGTGGCCGGGGCCGGATCCAGCGGCTCTCCCATGACGACGGCCCGATAGGCGTCGAACAGGTCCCGCAGCACGATCTCGCGGGACCAGCCGTCCCACAGCAGCAGGTGGTAGCTCAGCAGCAGGCCGTCGCGGTCGCCGGGCAGGCGCACCACGGTCAACCGGATCAGCGGTGGCTCGTCCGGGTCGAAGCCCGTGTCGCGGTCCTGGGCGCGCAGGGCTTCGACTTCCGCCTCCGTCGGCAGTACGACCGTGCGGACGTCGACCCGCCGGCCCGCTGCCAGGACCTGGACCGGGTTTCCGCCGGCGTCGGTGCTGAAACCGGCGCCCACGACCGGGTGCCGCGCGATCACGTACGCCATCGCCTCGGCCAGGGCGTCGGTGTCCAGCCGCCGGTCGAAGGCGAAGTAGTTCTGGGCGACGTAGTGTCCGGCCGAGCCCGCCAGCTGGGCCTGGAAGAACAGGCCCTTCTGAAGCGGGGTGACGGGCGCCGTCCACTCGGCCGTCGCGGAGGCGTCCGCGATCCGCTCCAGCGCGTGCCGCCAGTGCTCGGCAAGCTCGTCGGGAATGCCTTCGGCGAGGGTGAAGGCCGCGCGCAGGCTTCCGGTGGCCGCGTCGATCCACGCGTTGACCTCGACAGCGTACGGGCTGCCCTGGTCGCCGCCGGCGATGTGCGGCGCCTGGGACTCGCTGCCCCGGCCGAGGTAGTTGAACAGCACCTGCGGGCGCGCGTTCAGCAGCGGTGCCGTCTGCGGGTTGAGATACCTGAGCTGGCCGTAGGCGACATGCCCGCGCTCGTCCGGCTGGCGTTCGGCGACCTCGCGCGCCGCCGCCACGGGGTCGGTGTGCGCTGTGAGCCGCACGGGCGCGATGGAGGTGAACCAGCCGACCGTGCGGGTGTAGTCGTGGTGTTCGAGCACCGGGACCCGGCCATGCCGTTCCACCTCGATCGCGAGATCGGTGGGCGACGGTTGGATGCGCGTCAGCGCGGTCCGCAGCGCGCCGCACAGCAGCTCGGTGAGACCGACGCCGAGTACGGCGGGCGCGGTACGCGTCACCTGGGCGGTCAGCTCGGGCGCGACCTCCACGGTGGTCTCGCGCAGCCCCCCGACCACGGGCAGCAGCACGGGCGCTTCGAGCGTGGAGACCCAGTGCCCGAGGTCGTCGATCACCTGGGCGGACCGGGCCGTCAGCGCGTCGGCGTACTCGGCGTAGGACGTGGTCGGCGGCACCAGGGGCGCCCCGCGCATGGCGGCGGCCAGGTCGTCCAGCAGGACCAGCCAGGACACCGAGTCGACGGCGAGGTGGTGCACGGTGACCACCAGGGTCCGGCTCGCCGCCAGCCACGAGAACGCGATCACCTCCCCGGACTCGGGATCGAGCCGTCCGGCGGCTCCGTCCGCCGCGGCCGCCGCGTCGGTCGCGTCGGTCCGGACGACGGTGACCTCGCGGGCGGGTTCGGTGCGCAGGGCCCACACCCCGTGCTCGACGCGCAGCCGCAGCCGGAGGGCCGGGTGTGCGGCCACGACGGCGTTCGCGGCGCGCTCGGCGTCGGCGAACGTGGTTGCCTCGGGTGCCGCCACTGTCCTGGCCTGGGCGAACCGGGCGAGAGAGCCGCCCAGTTCCCGTTGGCGCAGGATGATCGGCGTCGGTGCCAGCGGGCCGTCCTCGCGGCGGGCGGGCGCGGACGCCGCGGCCCGCGGCGGGCGCGTCCCCAGGTGCCCGGCGAGTGCGCGCGGCGTCCTGAACAGGAACACGTCCCGTGGGGTGATCGGCAGGCCGAGAGCCCTGGCCCGGTTGACCACGGTGATGGCGACGATGCTGTCTCCTCCGGCCCCGAAGAAGTCGGTGTCGCCGTCCGCGTCGCAGCCGGGCAGCGTCTCGGCGAAAATGCCGACCAGTGCGGCAAGCGTGGAATCGCTCGCGGGCACGGGGGTGTCGTCGTGCGCGGCGCGCTCGCTCAGGGTCTTCCGGTCCAGCTTGCCGTTGACCGTCAGCGGCAGGGCGTCGACCCGCAGCACCCGGCCCGGCACCATGTGCGCGGGCAGTTTCGCCGACAGCGGGCCGGTGACGTCGCCGGGCACCCGACCCACGACGTGCGCGACCAGGTGGTCGCCGCTGCCGGCCACGGTGACGGCCACATCGACCACGCCGTCCAGTTCCCTGACCGCGGACTCCACCTCGCCGAGCTCGATGCGGAAACCCTTGAGCTGCACCTGATCGTCGGCGCGGCCGGTGAACTCCAGCTCGCCGTCGAGTGTACGGCGGGCGAGGTCGCCCGTGTGGTACATGCGGGAGCCGTCGCCCGCGAACGGGTCCGCCACGAACCGGCCCGCGGTGAGCCCCGGCCTGCCCAGGTAGCCGAGCGACACCTGGTCGCCGGCGACGTAGATGGCGCCCACCCGGCCCGGCGGCACCGGCCGGAGCCGGTCGTCGAGCAGGTAGGTGACCAGGCCGGGGATCGGGCCGCCGATCGGGCTGACGTCGTCGCCGGAGGCGAAGTCCTCGTCGGTCAGCACCCGGTGCGTGACGTGGACGGTGGTCTCGGTGATGCCGTACATGTTGACCAGCTCGGGCGAGCCGGTGCCGTGCCGCTCGACCCAGCCGCGCAGTCGCCCGAGATCCAGTGCCTCGCCGCCGAAGATGATCCGGCGTAGCGACGCGACCGGCTCGCCGGCGTGCCGGTCGGCCTCGATGAACTGGTAGAACGCCGACGGGGTCTGGTTGAGCACGGTCACTCCGCGCTCGCGGACCAGCCGGTGGAAGTCGACCGGGGAGCGGGTCAACCCGTACTCCGGCACCAGCAGCTCACCGCCGTGCGCCAGCGCGCCCCACAGCTCCCACACCGCGAAGTCGAAGGAGTAGGAGTGGAACTGGACCCACACGTCGTGCGGACCGAAGTCCATGCCGGGCTGGGTGTTGGCGAGCAGCGTCACCACGCTGGAGTGCGGGACGACGACACCCTTGGGACTGCCGGTCGATCCGGACGTGTAGATCACGTACGCCGGGTCGTGCCAGCCGGCCTCGGGCGCGGTGGTGGCCGGCGGCGGCTCGTCTCCCGGTACGAGCAGGTGGGCCGGCACGCCCGCCCTGGCCGACAGCTCCGCGAAGCGGTCCCGCTGTTCCCGGTCCACGAGAACGACCTGCGGGGCGGCGTCGGCGAGGATGTACTCCAGCCGTTCATCCGGGTACGCCAGATCCAGCGGCACGTACGCGCCGCCCGCGGTGACGATCGCGACCAGGGCGACGACCTGCTCAAGGGAGCGCGGGACGGCGACGGCGACCCGTTTGCCCGGTCCGACCCCGGCCGCCCGCAGCGCCGAGGCCAGCGCGTTCTTCGCCTCCGCCAGTTCGCCGTAGGTGAGCGAGCGGGTGCCGCCGTCGAGACCGCACTGGGTGACGGCGACGGCGGCCGGGTCGCGGTCCGCGGCGGCGTCGAACAGTCCGCCCAGGGTCGTCGGGGTGATCGGCGCGGGGCGTCCGGCGCCGTCGGGCACCGGGGCGTCCGGCCGGGTGAGCAGGCCGGTCAGGGCCCGGGTGAACGCGCGCAGGATCACCTGGGCGCGCGTCTCCCGCAGCAGTCCGCTGTCGTAGATCAGGTTGAATCGCGGCCGGCCGTCGAGCGCGCGCTCCACCACGAGCGTCAACGGGTAGTGCGGGACGCCCTCGTTCACGATGCCGGTGATGACGAGCTCGTCGCCAGGCCTCCGCAGACCGTCCACATCGGTCGCGACGTCGAACACCACCAGGGTGTCGAACAGGGGACCGCCGCCGACCCGGCGGCCGATCCCGGTCAGGGAGACATGCTGGTGCGGCAGCACCGCGCTCTGGTGTTCCCGCACCGAGGCGAGCAGTTCGCGCGCCGTGGTGGCGCCGTCCCATCGGGCGCGCACGGGGATCGTGTTGATGAGCAGGCCCACCATGTCCTCGATGCCGGGCACATCCGCGTCACGCCCGGACACCGTGGAGCCGAACACCACGTCCTTGCCCTGCAGGATGCCGCCCAGCGTCACCGCCCACGCGCTGTGCACGGCGACGCTCAGCGGCACGCCCGCTGACCGGACGGCCGCGTCGATGTCGTCATCCGGCTCCACCGCGGTTTCGGCGAACCGGCCGGACGGGGTGTGCCCCTCGGCGACCAGCGAAGGGCCGGGCAGGCCGGCGAGCTGATCGCGCCATACCCGGTCGCTCTCGTCGTCGTCGCGTGCGGCGAGCCGGCGCACGTGGCCGGGGAAGTCGCCCCGCGGGTACACGGTCCCCGGCGCGTGATACTCGGCCAGCAGCGCGCGCAGCATCGGGGGCACCGACCAGCCGTCGGCGATGATGTGGTGCACGGTCTGCACCAGGACGTTCCGGCCGGCCCCCGTGCGGATGAGGGTGTAGCGCATCAGCGGGCCGGTGGCGAGGTCGAACCCGGCGCGGCGGTCCCGCTCGGCGTGGTCACGGATCTCGTCGTCGGTGATGCCGGGGCGCTCCAGCGTGGTGAACGGCGGTTGCACACCGCTCTCCAGCACCGAGACCACGCGGCCGTCGGCGAGGGCCACGAACCGCGCGGCCAGGTTCGGGTACAGCGCGAGCAGCCGGGTGGTCGCCGCCGCGAGCCGGTCGGCGTCCACCTCGCCGTCCAGCGTCAGTATCTGCTGCTCGACGTAACTGCCCGCCGAGTCGTCGTCGAAGACCGAGTGGAAGTACAGGCCCTCCTGCAACGGGGTCAGCGGCAGGATGTCCCGCAGCGCCGGGCCGTCCAGGGCGTCGACATCGGCCTGCGTGAGAGACAGCGCGCCGAAGTCGCCGGGGGAGTGGCCGCCCTGGTCGAGCGCGGCCAGTCCCGCCAGGGCCGCCCGGAAGTACTCGCCGATCGTGGCGATGTCCGCGTCGGCGAACACTCCGTCCGGCCACGAGATGGTGGTGACCAGCTCGTACTCGCCGGTCGAGCCGGGTTCGGCGATCGCGTTGAACTCCAGGGCGCGCGGCAGGCGCATCCTCGGGTCGCGCCTCTCGCCCAACTGCCCGGTGGCGCCTGCGAGCCGCCAGTCCCCGGACGCGCCCGCGTCGAAGCGGCCCAGGTAGTTGAACAACACCTGCGGGGCGGACGCGTCGAACCCGGTGCCTGTCAGGTACCGCAGGGCGCCGTAGGACACGCCGTTGCCCGGCACCCGGGCGAGGTCCTCCTTGACCGACTTGAGCGCGGCGGACAGGTAGTCGGGGGCGGTGAGATCGGCCGTCGCGCCAGGGTCCACGGTCACCGGGAACAGCGTGGTGAACCAGCCCACGGTCCGCGACAGGTCCGGCTCGAAGCCGGCGGCGCCCGCCACGAACCGTCCTTCGCGGCCGTGGCCCTCGAGTTCGATGTGCGCGAACGTCTGATCCTGCCCGAGGTCGCGGCGCCACCGGGCGAGGGCGACGGCGAGCGCGGTCAGCAGCACGTCGTTGACGCCCGCGTGGAACCTCGCGGGAATCTCGCCCAGCAGCGCGGCTGTGACCTCGGGGCCGACCGAGACGGCCCGCACCCTCTCGCGTGCGACGGTGTCGGATTCCGACAGCGGACGCCTGCCCAGCGGTCCGTCCGCTCCCGGCAGGGGACGCTGGAAGTAGTCGCGGTCCGTGTCGGACGTCGCGCGCTCAAGCAACTGTGTCCAGCGCCGGAACGACGTGCCCACCGCGGGCAACTCGATCGGCGTGCCCGAGGTGAGCTGCCGCCACGCCGTGGCCAGGTCCTCCATCAGGATCCGCCATGACACGCCGTCGATCACCACGTGATGGACGGCCATGACCAGTTGCCGGGCCTCGCGCCGCCAGACGGCACGGAGCATCACGCCGTTGTCCGGGTCCAGCCCGGCGGCGGCGAGCTCGACGCACTCGCCGAGCGGCAGGTCGCTCTTCTGCCACCCCGCGACGGCCTGGTCCGCCTCCGGGATGTCGAAGCCCCAGCGGGCGCCGCGCACCAGTTTGGCGCGCAGCATGTCGTGCCGCCTGACCACGGCGGCGAGCATCTCGTCGAGGGCGTCGGCGGTCAGGTCCGCCGGGGTGTTCAGCACCACCGACTGCACGAAGCCGTCGATCGCGTCCGTGCTCTCGCCGAGCCACTGCACGATGGGCGTCCCCGCGACGGGACCGGTCGCGACATCCTCGCGGTCCACAGGGGAGACGTCGTCACGGCTCGCCGCCGCCGCCAGCGCCCCCACGGTGCCGCCGGCGAAGATCTGCGCCGCCGTTACGTGGAGGCCCGCGTCGCGCAGCGCGCTCAGCAGCGAGATCGCCAGAATGCTGTCTCCGCCGAGCCTGAAGAAGTTCTGGTCGACACCGACCTCGTCCAGCCGTAACACCGACGCGACCGCCGCGCACACCACGCGCTCGTTCTCGGTGGTGGGCGGGACGGACGGCCCCGCCTCGATCGCCGGCTCCGGCAACGCGCCCCGGTCCAGCTTGCCGTTCGGGGTGAGCGGGAACTCCTTCATCACGACGATGTGCGCGGGCACCATGTAGTCGACCATGTGCTCGGCGGCCCACGCCCTGACCTCGTCCGCCCGCAGGTCCTCGCTCCCGGCCACCGGGATCACGTACCCCGCCAGGTATGTGCCGCCGGCCGCGTTCTTCTTCGCGACGACACAGCTGTGCCGTACCCGGGGGTGCTCCGCGAGACCGACCTCGACATCCTCGATCTCCAGCCGCATGCCGCGGATCTTGATCTGGTTGTCGGCCCGGCCGAGGAAGTCCAGTGACCCGTCCGGGGCGAACCGCGCGAGGTCACCGGTCCGGTACAGCCGGGACCCGTCCCCGGCGAAAGGGTTCGCCACGAACCGGGATGCCGTCAGGCCGGGCGCGTTGACGTACCCGCGGCCCAGGAGGAACCCGCCCACGTACAGCTCGCCGCCGACACCGACCGGGACCGGGCGCAGCTCCTCGTCCAGCACGTACAGCCCGGTGTTGGGGTTGGCCCTGCCGATCGACGTCGACAGGCGTTCCGCCGCGCCCCGGTAGATGACGTGCGAGACTCCGATCGTCGTCTCGGCCGGGCCGTAGCCGTGGTACATGGGGATGTCGAGCCGGGTACGGAACCGTTCGTACAGCTCCGGGGTCAGCACCTCGCCGCCGCACCACACGTGCCTCAGGCTGTCCAGCCGCCCGGAGTCGCCCACGATCTCCAGCAGCACGTCCAGCATGGACGACACCAGGTACGTGAAGGTGACGCGCTGCTCGGCGATCACGCTCAGCAGGTGGTGCGGGTCGCGTTCGCCGCCGGGCCGCAGGACCACCAGCCTGCCGCCGCACACCAGCGGCAGGAAGATCTCGTTGATGGAGATGTCGAACGACAGCGGCGCCTTGAACAGCGACGCGTCGTCGGGGCCGAAGCCCAGGATCTCGTCGACCTGCCACAGCAGGCGCTCGCTGATCGCCTCGTGCCGGATCATCGCGCCCTTGGGCCGCCCGGTCGAACCGGACGTGAAGATCACGTATGCCAGCGCGGGGCCGGGGACGGCCACCTCGGTGCTCCCGGTGGGATACGGGCCGAACCGCCACTCGTCGAGGTCGACGGCCACGGCTTCCGGTTCGCCCGCGTCGTGCTCGCCGGAGTCGTTGAGCTGCACCACGACCCGGGCGTCGTCGATGACGACCGCTCTGCGCGCGGCGGGCCAGTGCGGATCGAGCGGCACGAACGCGCCCCCCGCCTGGAGCACGCCGAGCAGGCCGATCACCATCTCGGCGGAGCGGCCCAGCGAGATGCCGACGACCTGTTCGGCGGTGAGTCCGCGTTCGATCAGGTGGTGGGCCAGCTGGCTGGACAGCTCGGCCGCCTCACGGTAGGTCAGCGACCGATGGTCGTCGACGATGGCGATGGCGTCCGGCCTGGCGCGGACCTGCTCGCGGAACATCTCCACGACGGTCGGGCGGACCCGGTCGGCCTGGTTGTCGTTCCACTCGGCCAGGGCTTCGAGCCGTGCCGCCACGCTGGAAGGGCTGATGGTGCCCACCGGCCGATCCGGGAAGTCGGCCAGGTCGTCCAGCGCGAGCTGCGCGTCGGTCAGCACGACGCCCTCGGGGACGGTGATGCTCCGGCCGTCCGCGCCGACCTCCCAGCCGCCGACCCCGTCCCCGCCGTTGTCGACCCATCCGAGGACGTCGGCGAACAGGGTGCCGGAGGTGAGATGGAGGCTGCCGGGGCTCTGGCCCGTCGCCCAGTAGGCCAGCCCGATGGCGCACGCTTCGGTGATGGTCCTGTCGGAATATTCGCCGGTCCGCCGGCGCACGTCGGCCAGGCGCGAGGGAGAAAGCAGTGCGAGACGAGTGCCCGGTTCCATCATCGAAGACTCAGTCGCCCTTTCAGGTATGAAAGTTAGCCTAACCTAATTTAAATTCCTCAACTGCCTTCTTGCCACGCACGCCACAGTCGCGCGTACCGCCCGCCCAGAGCCACCAGTTCCTCGTGGGTGCCCTGCTCCACAACGCGTCCCGCGTCCAGCACGGCGATGCGGTCCGCCGCCGTCGCCTGGGTCAGCCGGTGCGCCACCAACAGCGTGGTACGGCCCCGGCACACGGCCGACACGGCCCGCTCCAGCTCGGCGGCGCCCTGGCTGCCCGCCTCCGCGGTCGACTCGTCCAGCACCACTACCGGCGATCGGCCCAGAACCAGCCGGGCCAGGGCGATCTGGGCGACCTTGGTGCCGTCCAGGCGCTCGCCGCCCTCGCCGACCATGGTGCTCAGCCCGTCGGGCAGCGCCGCGACCCACGTCTCGGCGCCGGCCGTACGCAACGCGTCCATCAGCTCGGCGTCGGTCGCCTCCGGCGCGGCCAGCCGCAGGTCGTCGGCGAGCGGACCGGAGAACACGTGCGTCTCCTGCGTCAGGATGCTCACCAGGGCCCGCGCCCCGGCCTCGTCCAGCTCGGCGAGGTCGGTCGACCCGATGCGCACCGACCCGGCCTGCGGGGTCCCGATGCCCGCGATCAGCGCGGCCAGGGTCGTCTTGCCCGCGCCCGTCGCCCCCACCAGCGCGAGCGAACCGCCCGCCGGGATCACCAGGTCGATGTCCCGCAGGACCGGCTGCTCGGAATCGGGATAGCCGAACGTCAGCCCCTCCACCGTCACCGGGTACGGCCCGGCGTCCGCCGGCGCGACGGCCGCATGACCCACCAGCCTCTCCTCCGCGGCCTCGCCCAGCACCCCGACCAGCCGGGTCAGGCTCGCGCCCGACTTCTGCGCCTCGTCGAAGGTGAACATGACGGCGCCCAGTGGCGTGAACAGCCGGTGGAACAGCAGCGGGGCCACCGACGCCTCACCCAAGGTGACGGCATCGGCCTCCAGCAGGACGTACCCCACCACGATGATCAGGACCAGCCCGATGAACTCGGCGCGGTTCTCCCTGCCGACGAACCGGCCGAAGAACCGGAACACTTCGACGCCGAGATCGCGCACCCGCCACGACTCGCGGGTGACCCGCGCGCGGAAGGCGTCCTCAAGGCGGTACGCCCGGACGGTGTCGATCCCGTTCAGGCCGCTGATCAACGCCTGCGCGCGATCGGCCTGGGCCTCCCGCTGCCGCTGGTAGAGCGGTGCGGACCGGGGGAGATACCAGCGCAGGGCCAGCCCGTACGCGGGCAGCGCGCCGGCACCCGCCAGGCCGAGCCGCCAGTCCAGCCCGAACATGCCGACCGTGGCGATGACGACCAGCACTCCCGCCGAGAACACCGTGGGGATGGCCGTCCGGATGCCCTTGGACACCACGGCCACATCGTCACCGACCCTGGACAGCACGTCGCCCCGGCCGACCTGCTCGATCCGCGCGCTCGGCATTCCCAGCACCGCCTGGACGGCGCCCTCCCGCAGCCGCGCGAGCAGATCCGCGCCCAGCCGCCCGATCAGGTACGTCGACGCCGCGGTGGCCGCCGAGCCGAGCAGCGCGGCGGCCGCCATCAGTATCCCGACCGTGATCAGGATCGACTGCGGTCCGCCCCCGATCACCCCGTCGACCACCCGGCCGAGCAGGAGCACCGGCAGCACCTGGAGCGCCGCCCCGGCCACCGTGGTGAGCACGGTGGCGGTCGTCAGCCATGGCACCTCGCGGGCGTGCGCCGCGACCCATCGGATGGCCTCGCGTCCGGTCGCCGTGCGCAGGATGGCCGAGGCGACGCGCGTGTCGGTGGCGCTCACGCCCGGACCGCGGTGGTCCGGGGGCGGAAGACGTCTGCGGGCATCTCTAGCCGGCCGACTTGACGAGTTCGTCGATCGCGTACGGCAGGGACAGCAGGGTGCCCTGCGACATGGCCGCGCCGATCGCCGGGCCCTCGCTGTCCAGCAGGTACGACACCTTGCCGTTCTTGACCGCGGGCAGGTTGGCGAACAACTCGAACCTCTTCAGCGCGTCCTGGTCCGCCTGGTCGGCGATGACGAAGATGCGGTCGACATCGATCAGGTCGATGCGCTCGGGGGACAGCACGGTGTAGAAGCTGCCGGCCGCGAGTTTGTCGATCTCCGGCGCGCCCTTGAAGCCGATGCCCGACACCAGCCGCCCGCGCACGTCGGTGGTGGTGAACGGCGCGACCGAGTCCTTGTACCAGGACACCGCGACGGCGGTCCGGTCGGCGAACTCCGGGTGCGCCTTACGGGCCGCGTCGAGCTTGTCCTGGATGCCCTGCACCAGCTTGGCGCCCTCGTCCGCCTTGCCGAGCGCCTTGGCGATGTGAACCGCGTTGTCCTGCCACGGCGCGCTGAACGGCTCCTTCTCTCCCTTGGTGCGGCCCACCGTCGGGGCGATCTTGGAGAGCCGGTCGTAGGCGGCCTGGTCGATCTCGGAGTAGACCGCGATGATCAGGTCGGGCCGCAGGGCGGCGATCTTCTCATAGTTCGGGCCGGGGTCCCCGTTGTTCATGATGACGTCGGGACGGGTGTCGCCCCACTTGTCCTTCACCCAGGGCCACTGGGTGTTGATGTCGGGGGTCTTGCCCGGCGGGTTCGGGTACTGGTCGACCATGCCGACCGGCTTGATGCCGAAGGCCAGGATGGCCTGGTCGTCGGTGTAGCCGACGGAGACGACCCGCTGGGGGGCCTTGGTGATCCGCGTGGACCCGAACGCGTGCTCCACGGTGAGCGGGAACGCGCCGCCCGTGGCGGCCGCGGTGTCGCCGCTCGGCTTGTCCGCCGAGCCGGAACCGCATCCCGCGAGGAGGCCGGCGCCGAGGGCCGCAGCGGACAGTACCGCCGCGAAGCGCCGCAAGGTCTTCGTAACTGTGGTTCGGTGGGGGGGCATCCAGAATCCCTTGCTTCCGTGCTGTCCGCTGCAACCCTGTATGAGGAGCAGGAAAACCGTAGCACGCGGGAGTTAGGTGAGGCTAACCTTGCTTGTCGGGCCGGGGGTGGACGTGACCGATCGGCACGATGACCGGCCGGTCGCTCACCCGGCCGGCTCGGGCAGCCGCCGGTCTGTCCTCACCTCCCCTTCCGGAGATTCGCCCTCACCAGCAGGTAGACGAGGAAGGGGCCGCCGATCGCGGCGGTGACCACGCCGACCGGGAGGGTGATCGGCAGCGCCGTACGCGCCACCAGGTCCGCGCCGATCAGCAGCACCGCGCCCAGCAGCCCGGAGGCCACCAGCGGTGGCGTCGGGTACCGCGTCAGACGCATCGCCACCTGCGGCGCCACCAGCGCGACGAACGGGACCGGGCCCGCCGCGCTCACCGCCACACCGGCCAGCAGCACCGCGCACAGCAGCAGGACCGCCCGCACCATCGAGTACCGGACACCCAGGCCCGCCGCGACCTCGTCACCGAAGTGCAGCGGCCTGAGGTGGAACGCGACGCATGCCACGACGGCCAGGAGGGCGAGCGCGCACCACAGCGCCACCCAGACCTCGTCCCACGACCGGTTGTCCAGCGAGCCGACCAGCCACGCCTGAGCCCGGGCCACGTCCCGGATGTCGGCGGTGACCAGCAGCCAGGCCGTGATCGCCTCCGTCACGGCGCTCACCGAGATGCCGATGAGGATGAGCCGGAGGCCGTCGATCCCGCGCCGCCACGCCAGGAAATACACCAGCAGACCGGTGCCGAGACCGCCCGCGAGTGCCGCCGCGGACAGGCCCACGGAGTTGACGATCGTCGCGGCGGCCCCACCCGACACCGTCACCAGGAACACCGCGACCGCGCTCGCGCCCCCGGTGATCCCCAGGATGTCCGGGCTGGCCAACGGGTTGCGCGCGATGGACTGCGTGATCGCCCCGGACACCCCCAGCGCGCCCCCCACGATGAGCCCGGCCAGGGCGCGCGGCATCCGCAGATCCATGATCACGAACTCGTCGACCCGCTCACCCCGGCCGAGAATCGTGGAGATCACCTGGGGCAGGCCGATGGGGAAGTCCCCGCGGCCGATGGACAGGCAGAACACCAGAAAGGCCGCCGCCGCCAGTAGCAGCGTGACGAACACCATCCAGGGCCGCCACACGAACGACGCGTGGCCGAGCCGCAGGCCCGGCGCCGACGACTGCTTCACCGCTGTCTTGTTCATACCGTCTTGAACTTTCCACGCCACACCAGCGCCGCGAAGAACGGGGCGCCGACGAGAGCGACGACGACGCCTGCCTGCAACTCGCCCGGCCGTGTCACCACGCGCCCCATGACGTCGCAGGCCAGCAGGACAACGGCGCCGAGCAGACCCGCGCACGGCACCAGCCAGCGATAGTCCGGCCCGGTGAGATACCGGGCCACGTGGGCCACCATGAGCCCGAGAAACGCGATGGGGCCGCATGCCGCCGTCGTCGCGCCCGCCAGCAGGGTGATGGCGACGATGCCGACGGTCCGGCTCAGCGCGATGTTCACCCCGAGCCCCCGCGCCATCTCCTCACCCAGGTTGAGCAGGTTGATGGCGGGCAGTGTGGTCAACGCCAGCGCCAGCCCGACCACGATGAACGCCGACACCGGCCAGATGACGTCGAATCCGACCCCGGACACGGAGCCCGCGTTCCAGAACCGCAGCGCGTTCAGCGACGCCTGGTCCGACAGCGCGACCGCCACGGTCATCGCCGCCAGGAACACCGCGATCCCCTGCCCGGCCAGCGCGAGCGTCAACGGGCTGCCCGCCCCCCGGCCGAGGCTCGCCAGCCCGAACACGACGACACCGGCGACCGCCGCCCCCAGAAAGGCGAACCAGACGTATTGGTACGGATTGGCGAACCCGAACAGCAGGCTCGCCGACACCACGGCGAACGAGGCGCCGGAGTTCACCCCCAGCAACCCCGTGTCGGCGATCGGGTTGCGCGTGTAGCCCTGGATCAACGCCCCGCTGACCCCCAGGGCGGTGCCCGCCACGATCGCGAGCACGGTCCGGGGCACCCGTACGGTCTGCACGATGAGCGTGATCTCGGTGAGCCGCTGGTCGGAGCCCGGCGCCGCGAACAACCCGTGCCACACCTCCGCGGGACTCAACGCGCGCGCGCCGACAGCCACCGACACCACCCCCGTGACCAGGAGAATCACCACAAGCGCGGCCAAGCTCACGACCCGCCGCCGGCGGGCCTCGGTGGCCTCGGACGCGGGACGTTTCCCCACAGTCGTACTTATTCGACGCACGTTATCCCTTTGATTCACCGGGAACACACGGCCGGAGGGGCCGTCACGAGCCTCATGAAGACACCCCATGTCCCGCCTCGGCGCCGGCCGGTTTCGGACACGCCGTCCGAGAAGAACCACGCCCGCCATCGCCTCGGGCTGTCCCGGGGAGACGACTTCGCGGCCGGCCGCCGCGCGATCCGCTGAACGCTCCGCTCCCCGAGACCGCCTCGACCGGAAGCGGCCCGGCCGGAGCGGACGGTCGGGACACGGGAGCGGTTGCGGCTCGTGTGTTCTCCGAACCCGCCACTTCGATCCGTCAACTTAGGTAAGACTATCCTTAACCTCTGGTTGACGGTAGGGACGGAGGAGGGTTGCGATGGCGGACATCTTCGCCCGGTTCGGGTTTCCCGGCGAACCCGGTACCGACGAGTTCTGGGCGGCGGCGGGGACACCCACGTCGATATCCGGCGACGGCGGCGGCTGGACGACCCTGTTCCTGTGGCGCGGGTCCCCGGCGAGCGTCGGCTTCGAGAGCTGGTCGGAGCCGGTCCCCCTACGCCGGTGGGGCGACACGGACTGCTGGTACGCCGAGGTGGTCATGCCCGCGCGGCTGCGGGTGACCTACCAGTTCCTCACGGACGACGCCGCCTACGCCGACCCGTTCAACCCGGTCGGCGCGGGTGGCGACCGGTCCATCGCCGCGACCCCGGACGCCCCGGCCCAGCCGCACTGGCCCGCCATCGGCACAAACGACGTCCTGCCCCTGCCTCGCACCCGTTTCCGCTGGTCCAGCGACAGGCTCGGCGGACGGCGCACCGTGCGGGTCCACCCGGCGGGCGGTGGCGGGCCGATGGTCCTGCTGCTCGACGGGGACGACTGGCTGTACCTGCACCCGGCCATGACCGCGTTCGACTCGGCCGTCGCCCATGGTGAGATGCCCGCCGTCACGCTCGTCTTCCTGCCCGCCCAGGCCAGGGACGCCGAGTTCGGGTGCCGGCCCGAGCTGTGGGAGGCGATCCGGGACGAACTGCTGCCGCTGGTAGCCGAAAGCGGCGTACCCGCCGACCGGGACCGGCTGGTGGTCGCCGGGCAGAGCCTCGGCGGGCTGAGCGCGCTGTACGCGGCACTGGAGTTCCCGGATCTGGTGTCCGGCGTCGCGTGCCAGTCGGGGTCGTTCTGGTGGACACCCGACGCCGCGGACCTGGCCGACCCCATGGGCGGCCCGGTCGGCGGCGCCATCGCCGCGCGTCTGCGGGAGCGCCCCGACCTGTCCGGTCTGCGTCTGGCGTTCGACGTGGGGGAACACGAGACGCGGATGCTGCCGCACTGCGGGCTGGTCGAGACCCTGGCCGAACAGGCCGGCGCGGCCGTGCGGGTTTCGCGGTCGGCCTCCGGACACGATCGAGCGGGCTGGCGGCACGCCCTGCTCAGGGATGTCGCCTGGGCGCTCGCCTAGACGCACTCGGCCGTCAGGCCGTATCGGTGAGAGGAGCTCCGGCGTGCGCCCGGCGCTCGTGCGGCGCGATGGCCAGGGCGAGGTCGGAAGGCCCGGAACCGATGCCGGCGAGGTCGTGGACGGGCGCTACCCGGTCAGCGTCACGTGGCCGAGGAGCGCGTACGGACAGCAGGAGCCCTCACGGCCGTATGCCTTCGGGGAACCCGGTCCAGCGCAGGTCGGCCGGGAGGTGGCTCATGTCGTTGAACATCACGATCGTGGGCGGCAGGCCGCTGCGGTACTCGATGACCGTCAGCGCGGTGTTGGCGCTGTTCAGTCCGAGCCACCGGGACGGCGGCGCGTCCAGTGCGTGCCGCACCAGCCACGCGATCTGATAGGCGTGCGTCACCAGGACCTCGTGCGTGTCGGGCCAGGCCCCTTCCGTGGCCGTGCCGGGGACCTTGGCGAACCGGGCGACCAGGGCTTCGGCGAGCCTTTGGCCCGAGGCCGCCTCGTCGTCGTCGTAGCCGTCGAAGAAACCGGCCCAGGACGGGGGCGTTTCGGCCGCGCTGGGGACATAGGGCACGTGGTCGACGAGTTCGGCGGCCTCGGTCACGGGCACGCCCGGTAGATGCCGGGCGAGTTCGTGCGCGCTCGCCACGGCGCGTGGTAGCGGAGAGTGCCACACGGCGTCGACCGGTAGGCCGGCGAGCCGTTCGCCCAGCAGGCTCGCCTGCCGGTGCCCGATGCCGGTGAGCTCCCCGAACGCGTTGGCCGCGCCGTGACGTGCCAGGTAGAGGTGTCGTGTCGTCATAGACGGTCAGGGGCGCGGTGCCCGTGCGGGTCCGCTTCCCCTCTCCTTTCGATCCGTGGGTGTGGGTTCGGCGGCGTGCGACTTTCGGCGATGGCTCCCGGCCGGGGGCGGAAGCGATCAGTCACGCGTTTGCCGCCGTGACGGTGCCGATGGTGCCGTCGATGGTGATGACGGTGTCGTCGTGGAGCCTGCTCGTCGCGTTCGGGATGCCGAGGACGGCGGGGATGGCGTGCTCGCGAGCGACGATCGCGGCGTGGGAGAGCACGCCTCCGGTTTCGGTGACGACGCCGGCGGCGATGCGCAGCAGCGGCGTCCAAGCGGGGTCGGTGAAGGGGCAGACGAGGATGTCGCCCGGGTGCACGCGCGCGAAGTCGCCGGGACCGCGGACGATCCTCGCGGTGCCGGTCACGGTCCCGCGGCTGCCCGGTGTTCCGGTGAGCGTGGCGGCCGGGGTGTCCGAGGCGGTGGAAGGCGATGACGGCGGTGGGAGCGCGGCGGTGACCGGCCGTGCCTGCAGAATCCAGACGCGGCCGTCGACGATCGCCCACTCGATGTCCTGCGGTCCACCGAATGCGGCAGCGATCTCCTTGCCCAGCTCGGCGAGCCGCGTGGCGGTCGCGTCGTCGATCGCCGGTCGCTCCCGGGCGCGGGTGGGTACGTCGCGGATGACGAGCTGCGTGCCGTGCCGGTCAAGGCGGGTCCGTTTGTCCGCGACGGTGCGTGTGACCGACCCGTCCTCGGCGACGCGGTAGGCGTCAGGGGTGACCGTGCCCCCGACGACGCTGGGGCCGAGGCCCCAGGACGCCTCGATCTCGGTCGCGCCGTCCGGGCCCGCGGGTGTGAACATGACCCCGGATACCTCGGCGTCCAGATGGCGTTGGACGATGACGGCCATCACGGGATCGTCGGAAGGCCGGCCGTCGCGGCCGCAGGCACCCCGGTAGTCGATGGCGCGTGGAGAGAACAGCGAGGCCCAGCAGGCACGTACGGCGTCGGCGACCTCGCTGACTCCGTGCACCGCGAGAAAGCTCTCGTGCTGGCCGGCCGCCGACGCCTGACCGGTGTCCTCGTCCGCCGCCGATGACCTCACCGCCACGGGCGGGTCGCCGAGCTCGTCGAGTGCGCGTCCCAGTGCGTCGATCACGGCGGCGCGGACCGGGCGGGCCTCGATCATCCGCCGCGCCGCGTCGAGATCGTCCGACTCGCCGGCGGACCGCGCGAGGTCCGGGTCGCGGACCGCGTCGAGGTAGGCGGCGAACGGGACGACGAAACCGTCGGGAACCGGCAGGCCCGCGCGGAGCAGCGCACCGAGTGCGCCGGCCTTGCCGCCGCAGGTATCGGTGACAGCCTCCATGAGGGGAACGAGCATCCACTCCCGCCTTTCAACGAAATGTTGACGATGGGTTGTTGATTGTGGATCATTACCTGCATGCAACGCAAGCAGGACCTCGACCAAGCCATGCACGCCGACCACGCCCAGGCCCAACGTGAGCGGGACGCGCGTGAGCGTCTTCTGGGCCTGGGCGCAGACATGCTCGACGCCCGTCCGTGGCAACCCTCCTCCGTCCCGCCGTCGGCGGTCGACCTCGCGAGGTTCGCCGTCTGGCGCTCCGCCGACCTGGACCCGGAGGGCATCCTGAGCGCGCTCGCTCTCCTGCCCGCCGCGCGCGCCGAGGTCGAAGGGATCGAAGCCGCCCTGCTGTTCACGGCCCGGAGCGCGGGACTGACCTGGGCGCAGATGGCGCACGCGATGGGGTTCAACTCCCCGCAGGCGTGCCAGCAGTGGTACACCCGCCTGGCGGCACGACAGGAGGCCGGCTCGTGACGCGGGACTCTCCGCACGACCTCCTGGTCCTGCACGCCGTGCGCATCACCGGGTTCGCGGACACCCCGGTGATCGCTCATCGGTACGGGCTCGATGCGGCCGAGACGGAAGAGGCGCTGCGCGACGCCGAGGCACGCGGGTGGGTCGAGCACACCGCCTTCGCCGGCACCGGAGGCTGGTCGTTGACCGAGTCGGGCCGAGCCGAGAACGAGCGCCTGCTCGCGGCCGAGCTCGCACGCGCCGACGGCGCCGACGAGGTCCGTGACGTCTACCGCGAGTTCCTCCCGCTGAACGCCCTCCTGCTACAAGCCTGCACCGACTGGCAACTCCGGCCCACCGCCGGTGATCGGCTCGCCGTCAACGACCACTCCGATCCCGCCTGGGACGCCGGAATCCTCTACGAGCTCGCCGGCATCGACCGCGCACTCCCGCCTCTCGCGGACCGGCTCGGGAGCGTCCTCGCACGGTTCCGCGGATACGACACACGATTCGCCGCGGCACTGGCGCGCGCCCGAGCCGGGGAGGGCGCCTGGGTCGACCGCACCGACGTCGACTCCTGCCATCGTGTCTGGTTCGAACTCCACGAAGACCTCATCGCCACGCTCGGCCTCGACCGGCACGCGGAACCCTGACCCCACGCTCCGCCGCTCTCGGCACGGGCCCCGATCACCTGCTGTGCCCTGGGACGACTGTCTGCTTCGGGGCTCATCGCACGGACCCGGGTGGAGGGCCGTCTCAGGCGGGCTCTTTCACGACGCGTCCGCCGGCCAGCACGAACAGCGGATCGAGCAGGACCCGAACGTCCTCGCGCGGGTCGCCGTCGACGGCGATCAGGTCGGCCAGGTAACCCGGCTTGATGGCGCCGGCCTCGTCGTAGCCGTCGCCGCCCTCCGGCGAGATGAACGTGCCGTGCTCCACCGAGTCGACCCCGGCGGCGGCCGCGGCCTGTACGCCCACTGTGGACAGGGCGATCTCCGAGGACCCGGCGCCGATCAGGACGGCGAGCGAGTCGTACACCGCCGCCAGCTGCCCGGCCCGCTCCCGTTGCGTCTCGTACCCGCCGTGTGTCGCCTCGGCCCGCAGGTAGTCCACCATCGTGTCCAGGACGGCGGCGGGCGGCAGCGCGCAGCCCGCGTTGTTCAGGTGGGCGAGGTCCCGGCAGCCCGGCGTATCGTCGCGGACACGGTCAATGTCGATCATCAAGATGTACGTCAGCCTCGTCTCAGGAAATCTCGGGCTCGTGCCGTCTGCGGATTCGAGAGCACGGCGTCCGGGTGGCCCTCCTCAACGATGACGCCGTCGTCCATGAAGCACACGTGGTCGGCGACTTCGCGGGCGAAGCCCATCTCGTGCGTGACCACGGTCATCGTCATGCCCCCGGCGGCGAGGTCGCGCATGACGGCGAGCACCTCGCCCACCAGCTCGGGGTCGAGCGCGGACGTCGGCTCGTCGAAGAGCATGACCTTGGGCCGCATCGCCAGCGCGCGGGCGATGGCGACGCGCTGCTGCTGCCCGCCGGACAGCTCGTTCGGGTAATGGCCGCCGCAGCCGGCGCCACCGCCCCGGTTGTGGCGCGAGCGGGTGTGTCCCGTAATCGGTGGTAGCGCTGTGTGATGTTTCATGGGAGCAGGATGCGGTGGCGGAGGAGCGCGAAACCGGCTCGTCCGTGCATCTGTCTCATGATCCTTTTGGTGCGTGTGTTGACGCCCTCGGTTCGGCCATTGTGGTGGGGCATTGTGAGGGCGGCGTTCACGGCGGCGCGGTCGAGTTCGAGGCCGTTGCTGAAGCCGTGCAGGTAGGGCAGGTCTGTAGTGCGGACTGCTGTGATCCATGCGGTGAGCTTGGCGTCGTTGCCGGTGGCCGTGCTACGGGGGGAAGCTCACCGCAGGTAGCTCGTCAGTGACGATGGGTCATGTCACGGTGAACATGAGTACGCCCGTCAGGGCGGTGTAGCCGTCGTTGTGGAGGTACCAGGCCGCGTAGGTGCCCGGGCCGGGCAGGGCGGTGGTGGGAATGGCGAGGGTGCCGTCGGCCCCAGGGGCATATCCCCAGGCGAGGGCTTCCACCTCCGAGGGCTTCTTGTCGACCGGATACAGGCCGACCCAGTTCTTGGCGCTGACGGTGCCGGCCGGGGTGGAGTAGTGGACGGTGAAGTTCGTCCCCTTGGCGACGGACTTGGTGGTGCTGGTCAGGGTGCTCACGGGCGCCGGTGCGGCGGGCGTGAGGGCGGGGGCGTCGGAGGGGAGGTTGTAGTAGGCGGCCAGGCGGCCCACGATGGTCTCGGCGTAGGGGACAAGGCTGGCGAAGTGTGTGGCCAGAGCGGTTTTGGCTGCCCTGCTCAACGTGTTGAAGTCGCCGGTGGCGCCGGTCAGGTAGGGCTGGAGGCGGTGGATGAGCCCATAATCGCTGGTGATGCCGAGGGCGCCCATGGCTTGGGCCAGGGACGGGGTGGTGGTGGCGGTGTCCAGGACGCGGCTGACGAAGGTGACGCGGTGCATGATGCGCCAGCAGGGGGGTTTGCGGTCGGATTGCTGGGCGCGCTTGAGCGCCAGCGCGTTGGGGTCTTTGCCGCGGTCCAGCCATTCGGGGTCGATGACCTTGCCGTAGAAGTCCTCGAAGTTGTCGGTGGTGGTGTCGAGGTAGAGGGTCATGAAGCGGTAGGCGTCGACGCGGCCGGGCACCAGGATCGGTTTGCCGTCGGCGTCGAACACGGGGGTGTCGCCGTTGTGTTTCTGTAGCTGGTTGCCGGGGGCGCAGGTGACGTCCAGGCTGAAGGTGCGGGTGGCGTCCTTGGATTTGCTGCGGGTGACGCTGTAGCCGGTGGTCGTGGTGGACTCGAAGCCGAACTTGGCGCCGACGTTGCCGATCGCGAAGCCCCCGACTTCGCTCCAGCCGATGGCGGCGGTGAAGGTGAAGGAGCCGGCCGTGGTCTCGGTGACCTGGTCGGTGGTGCCGGTGGTCTCGGCGAAGAAGCCGCCGGCGGCTGTCCACACGTAGGTGTTGACGATGTTGCGGCGTGAGGCGGCCCGGGTGGCCGCGCGTCCGGCCTCGGGGTTGCCGCCCTGGGCGATTTCGGCGCCGGTGCCGCCCATCATGCCGTTCAGTACCTTGGCCGCCTGGCCGTGGGTGGGGTCGGGGGCGTGGGTCTCGGTGGACACCGATTCGTAGAAACCCTGCAGTTGCTGCTGTTCGCGCTGGATCCGCTTCTTGATCCGGTAGGCCTCCACCGGCCGGTAGTAGCTGAACTCGCCGCGCTCCCCCTGGCCCGCCTTGGGGAAGTGCGGGTCGGGGAAGGCGCGCAGTCCTGGGGCCGTCTCGTGCTTGGCGTAGCCGACGACGCCGTCCAGGGTGCCCTGCTTGGTGTAGCGGGGGTTGATCGGGAAGGGGATCAGGTTCCAGTCGCGGGGGATGTCGGGGCTGGGCAGCATCCGGTAGGCGACCAGGGCGCCGCTGTGGACCAGGCGCAGCGCGTACAGGTCGGCGGTCTCGGACTGCACCACGGCGAATCCGGTGTTGGCCGGCACCCAGCGTCGCCCGGCGGTGGGGTTGACCTGCTTGGTCGGGTCGGGGTCCTCCCAGCCGCCGGTGACCTCCACCTTGCTGGTACGGGTGGTGTTGGTGCCTTGGGACACCTTGGTCTCGTTGCTCCAGGTGTTGGCGTACTTGAGTTCGACGTTGAGCCCGAGATCCAAGGTGGCTTCGGCCAGGGGTTGCGCCGTACCGGCGCCCAGGGGGGCGGCGACGGTCCAGATGCTCTGGGCGGTCGCTATCTCGAATTTCACCTTCGCGGACGTGTCGATGCTGTTGTTCTTGTTCGACGACAGGGCGTTGACGACGTTGTCGGCCTGGACGAAGGCCACCGAGGAGGCGCCCTTGTAGTCGTCGGCGGTGCCGGCGATGAGGTTCTCCGACGGGATCGGCGGGGCGCCTTCGATGTAGCCGATCAGTTGCGGGTCGAACTGGGCCTGGCCTACCCAGGTGGTGGTCAGCTCACCGACCTTGTACCCGGTGTTGAGCACCCACGACTTGTCGGCCTGCAGGTAGGTGTAGGCCCGTTTCAGCACCCCGATGAGCGAATCGTCGGTGAGGCGCTGGATGTCGCCGTACTCGGTGGCGGCCGGGGTGGCTGCGATCAAGGTGTGGAAGGCGGTGCGGATGCCGGTCAGCGCGGAGCGGACCTGGGCGGTGTCGGTGGAGATCGGCGCGGTGGACAGCACGATCTTGGGGGGCGGACTCGACTGGGTCAGGTGATGGCCGCTCAGGCCGGCGTCCTTCACCGCCACCCCGGCCACGGTGTCATCGGCATCGAAGGGGTAGTAGGCCAGCAGGTCCTGGCGGTCGCCGCGGACGCGGCCGAACATGTTGTCCAGGATCTGCTCCTGGGTGCGGGCGGTGCGCCACGCCCGGATCTCGTCCAGGTCACCGGTGAACCCGTCGGCCACCACCGAGCGCGGGGAGGTGGGCCGCACCACGCTCGACGTCGTCGAGATCGTCTTCCCCGAGGGGACGGGGCTGCCGTTGCGGTAGAAGGTGAACCGGTTCCCGTCGGGGTCGGGGGTGCGGACGCGGGTCACCGCGTGCAGCGTGGCCGGGTAGGAGCCGCACAGGTCCCGGGTCTGGGAGCCCTTGCTCTCAGGGAAGGTCCACCACGCGGTCAGGCCGGAGGCCTTGGCGGTGATCGGCACGCCGATCTGGTCGCCGTTCCTGACGACGGTCCAGATTCGCACCTCCGACAGCGCGCCCTTCAGACCGGAGGCCGTCTTGCCCACCATCATCCGGCCCAGCTCGGCCGGCGCGTCGTTGCCCACGGGCTTGGCGCCGCCGTACCACTGCGAGTCGCCGACCTTCTTGCCGTTGATGAAGAAGCAGATCTCCACCTCGGTCGTGGTACCCGTCGGGTTCTTGCGGGTGACGGCGACCTTGTTGAAAGTGCCCGCCGTCAGGGCCGTCGTCGACTTGTAGACCTTCGCCGCATCCGAGCCGGAGCCGGGTTCGAAGGTGAAGGCGAGGCGACCGTCGGTGTCCACATACAGGCAGTAGGGGACGGCGGTGTGGTTGCCGGCGCCGAGCGCGCCCTTGCCGACCAGTCCCTGCTTGGCGCCGATGGAGTCGAGTTTGACGAACGCCTCGATGGTCAGGTCGTCCACGAGGTCCAGGCCGCCCGCGCCGCCGGCGTTCAGGTGGCCGGTGCCGTCCATCTGGATCGCCCAGTCCTGTTCAAACGACACCGCCAGATGCGCCCATTCGGCCAGGGGGAACACTTCGGAGCTGCGGAAGGCCTGATTGTTGATGTTCGCGTTGATGACGTAGCCGGACTCCCCGTTGGTCCGGGTGCCGTGCTCCACACCCAGCGCGTACCAGGTGTCGCCGACATCGGTGTGCAGGATGGTGTCCAAGCCGTCGACGAACGTCGGCTTGGCCCAGGCCTCAAGCGTCAGGTTCCCGGTCGCGGCCAGGGCGGATATGTTCGCCGTACTCGTCAGTTCCAGACGGTGCTTCTGGGCGGCGTCGAAGGAGAACGCCCGTCCCGGCGCGTCACCGTGCCAGCGGGGCCCCAGTGGTTCGCTGAGATTGGACGCGGTTCCCGCGGGCACCGACGAGGTGAGGGACCCGGCGTAGGCGCTGATGAGCAGCGAGCCGTGAGCCGGCGACATGCCGGCCACGTTGCACGAGGCCAGCGTGTAATCGTAGGCCGCGATGCGGACCTTGGCGCCCGTGCCGGCGGTGAGGTTGCCGGTGGTGAGGGTGATCTGCGCCGACCCCGACTGCCCGCCTGCGACGGTGCGGCTGTCCCCGCCCACCGTGATGACCGAGCCCGCCGTCAGCGTGGTCGTCAGCGGCTCGGCCAGCGTCACGGTCTTGTCCTGGACCGACAAGACCGTCCCCAGGTCCGATCCTCGTGCCGAGCCGTTCAGCACCGCGGCCAGGAGGTCGGCCCGGTCGGGTACCGAGGTGAACGTCTCGACCGTCGTACCCCGGCTCACCTCCACCTTGCACATGCCGGTCCCGGTCGCGGTCACCTTCACGTCGAAGTCGGCCAGTTTCATCGCCACATCGCGGCCGGACAGGCGCAACGTGCCGCCCGTCACGGCGATCTCCTTGACGGCGGGGGAAATGGTGGTCGCGTAGTAGACGGCGAAGAACTGGCCCTCCCCGCCACGGAAGTACAGCGCCACCTCACCGGTGGAGCTGTCCAGCAGCGCGGGGGCGTGACTCGTCCAGGCGACCGACAACAGGGCACCCAGCACGGTCAGGCCCGAGCGGTCGATGCACACCTTGGGCATCGCCAAGACCGCCTCGGCCGCACCGAGCAGCGCCCCGGTCAGCGTGGCCTGCGCGTTGAGAGCCGTCTCCAAGGCCGCCTTGTCCGCGCCGAGTCGCTTCTGGGCCTCGGACTGGCGATCAGCTTCCGGATTCAGGACGGCCGCCTCGGCGAAGAGTCTTCTCTCCCTCTCCCGGTGGCCGCCCCAGTCGCGGGCCGGGCCAACGATGGTCCGGTTGAGCGTGTACAAGCTGATGGCGCCTCCGTCGTACAGCTCGTGATCGATCTGGGCCAACCGCGCCCTGGTGCCCGCGAGCCGCGCAGCGAGCACCTGGTCGTTGTAGAGCTGACCGCGGGCCGCGGTGACGGCCTCCTGGGCGGCCCGCAGCTTGTCGCTGTCCTTGGTGGGGTCGGGCACGCCGATCCAGGTCAGATCGATCACTCCCGGCGCTGTGGCCAGCCTCCCCTCCCGCGACAGTGCGAAGTCCAGGGTCGCGACGTAGGAGCGGCCGGTCGGCTCACCCGTCGGCGGCGGCCCCGAGGTGGCGAAGGCCAGCAGTACCCGCGCCTGCCCCTTCTCCGGCGACGGCGTGTGGCCGTATCCCGTCACCGCTGGTTGCTGCTGGTAGTACAGGGTCGCGGTCAGACCGCAGACCACCTTGCGCCCGGTGATCGAGAACGACTGGCGGCTCATCCCCGGGCCGTCGAACAACGGTGCGTCCGAATCCGTCCACACCGGACCGGCCTCGAACGTGCCCTCGAACTTGTTGACACCGCGGTCGTGCACCTTGGTGCCCGAGCCCTCGTCGAAGGGAAAGTAGGCATACAGCCCGGCCTCCGTGCCGGCCGGCCGTTGCCCCCGCGCCGAGAAATCACCGCGGGGAAGCGTCCAGATCCGCACCTCGTCGATGTGCCCGTTAAAGGGATCGGCCTGCGCCGGGCCGGAAACGACCCGTTTGCCGACCACGAGCTGGGCGGTGACCTCGACTTTCGTGGCCGTGGCGAGGGTCCCCACGGCCACGCCGTCCAGGAACAGTTGCATCTGCGACCCGTCGAAGACCGCCGCCACATGCGAGTAGACGCCCATCGGCACCGCCGAGGTGGAGGTGAGAGTCTGAGAGTCGTGGCCGAACAGCAGCTTGCCGTCGGCCTTCAGGCTCAGATAGGCCGGGGTGGCCAAGCCGGTCGTGTCGGTGCGGCCCACGATGAGGCCGGTGGTGGCGGCGGTGGCGGGCTTGATCCAGGCCTCCATCGTGTACGGCCCGGCGGTCACCGCCGTGGAGGTCTTCCCCGCGATGACCGGGGCGCTGGCCGTGTTGTCGAATCGCAGCGCGGTGCCTCCCCGGTTCTGCGGTGGGCGCACCGGCACCAGCAGTTTCCCGGTGTGGGAGTCGATGCCCGGGGCCCGCTCCAGCACTGAGCTGGCGAATTTGGGGTCGGGACTGGTGTAGAGCTGGGTGCCGGCGACGTTGAACAGCCCTTCGGGACTTTGCTCCAGGTTGTAGCTGTGCAGGAGGCCGGCGTCGTCGGCGGTGAAGATCTGCCAGCGCGAGAACCCCGAGATCGCGGTCGGCAGCGACAACACCGAGAAGATCCCGCCGCTGAGCTTGCCCGCGAAGGACAGCTTCATGGTCGGCTCGTAAAACAGCCGCCCCTCCATGTCGCGGGTGCCGAGTGTGTCTCCGCCCGAAGCGGGGGCGATTCGGCTGCGGCTGCGCTGGTAGCGCGCCTCTACGACCGGTTTGAGTTCGGCGCCGACCAGCACGAACCGGTCGCACAGCAACGCGGAGTCGGCTGCGGCGACCTTGGCCCCGCCGACCAGGGTGTAGTCCTTGCGCGTCGAGTCCCCCGACCACAGGCCCCCGCTCGTCTTGTACACCGACCCCGAGTCACCGGCCGCGACCGACTGGCGAAACACCAGGATGTGCCGGCCGTCGGAGAGCACCTGGATGGGGAAGGTAGAGGTCAGCCGAGCCGTCGTCGACAGGAACGGATCGTCCTCTCCCGGCAGCAGCTTCTCCGAGAACGACGCCTCCACCGAGCCGCGCCTCTTCACCGTCGGCATGACCGCCGTCAGCGGCGTCTCCGTGCTCACCTCGACCATCTCGGTGGGGAAGGGCAGCAGTCCCGGGTCGCTGTTCCAGTAGGCCGCATCCAGCGCTCCCCGCGCCCGGTCGGCCTGGTCCAGGCTCAGCACGCTGTAGTAGATACGCCGGTCGGCCCCCACTGCGAAGGCGACGACCATGCCGTCGTGGCGGACCATCGTCGTGGAGACGTACTCGCGGTCCTTGTAGACCTTCACCAGGTTTTTGTCGTGCACGAAGCAAACTCCTGACCATTGACGCCCGAGAAACACGTGAAGACATCCCCGCACCACAAAACAAAACGTGATGCGGCCGGATTGAATACGTGCGCGAACACGCGCACGCGAAAGAATTAGATTTGCGCGCCCGTCAAGGGGGCGCGCAATAACGGCTCAAATATCACACGTCGGCGCCGTGAGCCGACGTGTGCGGCCCATGCCCGGCGGCGCTGTAGAGCTTCTACCTCATCGCCTGGGCAGACAGACGCCACCCCTGGTTCGACTTCCTCTCTCCGTAGGACTGAGGCGCGTCTTGGGCGACAGCGATGCACATCCCGCCGATACCGCCTGCCCAACACGGACCATCAACTAAGACATCACATTGCGTGGCAAATAACAACAGACGGTTTCGGTGTGTTGTGCCGTTTTTCGGCGTGGCTGCGATTTCTGCATGTCGTTGTGGGTGGTGAACGTGGTGCAGAAATCCTCAACCACGGAAAGATCCACTGTCACGCGCTCCACTCCCTGAAGAAGGCGAAACTGATCATCGCACGCCATGATCCCGCCGTCATCGCGTGGCTCGATGCGGCCGAACCGGCCGGCGATCCGGGCCATCAGCTCGTTGAAGATGACCATCCAGCCATCAGGGTCTACGCCGTGGCTCGCGGCCACCGCACGATCTTTCGTTGTCCTCACAAACTCCGAATGATCACGCGGTGGCTGTTGCTATGTGACCCCAACCCTTCAAGATCGCGAAGTGTCACTGGAGTACTGGGCCTTGAGCCGGCCCAGCTCGGCGGCCGGGAGGGCATAGCCGGACATCCCCCACTTGTCGTAGATCTGCTGGTACTCGGGCCGGCTGTGCAGCACCTCCATCGCCTTGACCAGTGCCTCCGTGAGGTCGCTTTTCCCGGTTTTGGCCGACATAAGGGATCTTCGCGGGCTCGCGGTGGGAATCCGGGGAGGGGTGCCGCCGTCAGGACTTCGCGGGAGCGGCCGGGCGGAGATGCGTCGGCCCGTGCCGACTGCCCGGAGTCCCGACGGCGGCGCCACAGGCGCCGAGGGGAGGTGCGAGGTGCGTGGAGCGGTGCTTCACGGTCCCGGTGACGTCCGGGTGGAGGAGCGGCCGGACCCGGTGATCGTGGAACCGGCCGAGGCGACATCGGCTGGTCGCGGGCGGCGAACAGGTGCCCGACTCCGCGAGGGCGGGTACAGGTCCGTGCTCGGCGGCGGCGTCAAGGTGACTGCGGTCGCTGCAGTCCCCGAAGGAGTAGTTCGACCAGCCGGCGGGGGTCGTAGCGGGGGTCGCTGTCATGTCCGACGCAGAGGTTGCCGACGCCGCGCATCAGTTCGTAGGCGTGCGTATCGGGCCTGATTTCGCCGGCGTTGACTGCGGCGTCGAGCAACTGCGCGCAGACGGGCACCAAGCGGTCGAGGAAGTAGGCGTGTAGCGCGTCGAAGCCGCCGCTGTCCGATTGCAGCGCGTTGGCGAGCCCGTGCTTCGTGACCAGGAAATCAACGAAGAGGTCGACCCACTGACGGAGTGCCGCGAGCGGAGAGTCGGCACTGCCCAGCAGGCTCGGGCCGGCCTCGGCGCATGCCTCGACCTGGTGGCGGTAGACGGCGACGACGAGATCCGCCCGAGTCGGGAAGTGGCGGTAGATCGTCCCCATTCCGACGCCCGCTCTGGCCGCGATCTCCCGGATCGGCGCATCGACGCCGGAGGTGACGAAGACCGCGGCGGCGGCGGCGAGCAGCGTCTGCTGGTTGCGCAGCGCGTCAGCCCGCCTGCTTCGGGCCGGTACCTCCCCGGCCTGGCCTGTAGTGGGCACCACGCGCTCCTTCCGACGGTCGTTGACAAAGCGGAACACTGCTCCGTATATTAATCGGAACAACGCTCCGATTTTAGCCTAGCTGAAGCCGGACGCTCCTGACCGCCTCGCCCGCCGCCGGTCGAATGAGACCGGCAGCGGAGGCCATCGAACGGAACCACGCATCATGAGTGAATCGACTTACCCAGCCGACATCTTCGGCTCGCCCACCCCCGTCCTCTCGGTCAGCCCGGTAGTGCTGTCGACTCCCGGCCGAGCAGTGGACCTGGAGGTGCGAGTCTCCGCACCCGTGACCGGGAGCGAGCTGCCGGTCATCCTCCTCTCGCACGGCCAGGGCTACTCGAACAACCTCTCCTCACTGAACGGCTACGCGCCACTCGCCAACTTCTGGGCGGCGCACGGCTTCGTCGTGATCCAGCCCACCCATCTGAGCTCCACGACGCTGAGCCTGGATCCCGATACCCCCGGGGCTCCGCTGTACTGGCGATCGCGGGCCGAGGACCTGAAGTGCGTCCTCGACCGGCTCGACGTGATCGAGGCCGCCGTCCCGCAGCTCCTCGGGCGCCTGGACCGAAGCAAGGTCGCCGTGGCCGGGCACTCGATGGGCGGGCACACCGCGAGCCTGCTGCTGGGCGCCCGGCTCACCGATCCGCAGGACGGAACGGAAGTGAACCTGACCGAGCCCCGGATCAAGGCGGGTGTGCTGCTTGCCGCGCCCGGCAGGGGCGGCGACGCCCTCACCGAGTCCGTGGCCGAGAATCTTCCCTTCCTCTTGACCGCGGATTTCTCCGGGATGACGACGCCCGCGCTCGTGGTCGCCGGCGACAAGGACATCTCTGCCCATCTGACGGTTCGGGGCCCGCACTGGCACGCCGATCCGTACTTCCTCTCCCCGGGCCCCAAGTCCCTGCTCACCCTGTTCGACGCGGAGCACGGGCTCGGCGGGGTCTCTGGATATGACGTCGCCGAGACCACGGACGAGAGCCCCGAGCGAGTGTCCGCGATCCAGCGGCTCACCTGGGCCTACCTCCGCGCCGAGCTCTACCCCGGGGATTCCGCCTGGCGGGCGGCGTGTGACGCGCTGGCGGCCGGCCCCGACCCGCTCGGACGGGTCGAATCCAAGTAAGCCGACATCGACGTGTCCGACGGATACCCCACCGTCGCTCCGAAAGGCCTCATCCGCGACCATGGCCGGATGGACACCGACCTGCTCCAGCGAGCCGGAGTGAGTTCCACCGCCGGGACGGCCGCACGACCGAAGTAGAACCGGGCGTTGGCTACGGGAACCATCGTGTCGTCATCGCCGTGGGTCTCCCGTCCGTCCCAGCCGGCGACTCCCACATGGTCACCGGATGCCCGGCCGCGGTTCCGGTGCGGAAGACACCGATGGCATGCTGGGGGCCGGCGATCCTAAGGAGATCAGCGATGGCCCACCCTCTCGGCACACAGCCCGCGCCCCGGCGCACCCCTCTCAGTGCGGAGGAGAGGGTCCGGAGCGAGGCGGACTTCGCCTCCCTCGTCGCCCAGCAGCTCGTCGCCAACGGGCGGTTCAGGGTGAGCGCCGACACGCCGGAGATGGTGGATCTGTTTCAGGCGGTCGCCCGCAGGGTGGGCGAGACGCTCCAGCGGCCAGTGGTCAGCTACGCCAACGGCAGATACATCGTGATCACCTTCGGCCAGGAGGAGTCCCCGGCCGCACCGGCCGAGGCGCCCACGATCAGGACGTCGTCCGGGATCGTCAAGGCTGCTCGGCCAGGGTGATCGCGGCGGTGGGAAGGCCGGGAGCCCGCCCGGCGGGTGGCCGCCGCACGGGTGTGGGCGTTGCTCCGCGAGGGGATGGACGCCTGATCACGCCTCCGGCAAGGGACACGGCTCCGTAGGAGGTGGCGGAGACCTTCACCGTCGCCTGGCGCCGGATGGGCGAGCTGCCGCCGGGGCAGGAGGCCAGACTCTGGCTGTACGGCGTGGCGCGCAAGGTGCTGGCCGACCACCGCCGCAGCACGGTCCGGCAGCGGCTGCGCAGCGTGGAGCTTGACGCGGAGATGGCCGATCTTTACGGGGATTCCCCGGACAGCGGCGTTGGGCTGAGCGTGATCGCAGCGGTGTTCCGGAGCCTGTCCGACGACGACCGTGAGCTTCTTTCGCTGGTCGCCTGGGAGGGCCTGGGACGCGAGGAGATCGCCACGACGCTGGGTGTGTCACGCAACGCCGTACGCATCAGGTTGTATCGCGCCCGCAGACGTTTTTCGCGCGCGCTTGACGAAGCCGGTGTCCGGTCCGCATCGGAGAGCCGGATGGGTGCGACGGGGAGGTCGCTGTGAGGAACGTCGATGAGATCGACGAACTGCTGAGGCCGCTGGCCCGGGTCGAGCCCGGACAGCAGGACAGCCGCGCGTCCGGTGCGGGGGCACGGGCGTTGCTGGCCTCGATCGCCACCCAGGAGTCCGGTACCGCCTCCGGAGGGCTGGGACGTACCCGCCGGTACGCTCCGCGCGGCCCTCGCCGTCTCGCGCTGGGCCTGACCGCCGCGGCCGTGCTCGCGGCAGGCGTCGTCGTGGGTCCGAGCCTGCTGGAGGACGGACGTGGCGTGGCGGTCTCCTACGCCAACTCCGCGGTGGAGATCCGCCGGGAAGGCGACCAGTACGTCGCCCGCATCAAGGATCCGTTCGCCGACCACGCCAAGTACACCGAGGCGTTCCACGCGGTGGGCCTGAACGTCGATCTGCACCTGGTGCCCGTCTCACCGGGCGGAGCGGGGAAGATCATGGGAATGATCATCACGGCCGGGGGTTCCTCCCGCCCCGACCCGGAAGTCAGGCCAGACCCCTCCGGCCCCCGGTTCAACGATGTCGCCCTGTCGATGGAGACGGCGCCCAAAGGATGCCGGCCGGTACAGAACGGCCATTGCGTCATGGTGATGCGGATCCCCGCCGCTTTCACCGGGCATGTGGATGTCAGGCTGGGACGCCAGGCGAAGCCGGGGGAGGAGTACGCGAATTTCGACTCGGCCATGGCGTCAGGCGAGATGTTCGACGGGGTCCGGCTGCGAACCGGCCGCCCCGTGGACGACGTCCTGGCTGAGGCGCGCAAGCGTGACCTGACCGCGGTGTTCAGCCTCGTTCGGATGGATGAGAGAACGGGCTTCATGTCGTCCTTCGACCCGCTGCCCGCGGACCGGGTCGGACCCGGCTGGATCGTCTGGAACGCGTGGCAGGTGAGGGCCGGCGTGATCCGGCTGCTCGTCACGCCCGAGCGTCTGCCCAAGAACCCGTTCTACGACGGAAGCGCGCCACCGCCCGCCTCCTGATCACACGCACGATCCGCCTCCCGCCTCCCGCGGCGGGCGGGAGCCGTCCGGGTCTGGAACGTCGTCACAGGGGGAGGCGGCCGGAGGCTTTTTGAGGATCTCCGGTCCCTGCGAGGCGCGGGTCAGGCCACGGAGTGGCTTATCGTGCCGGTGTAGGTGCCGGCCACCGTCTGGTCCGGGACGTCGATCACGATGGTGGGATCCCAGGTGGCGGAGTTGTCGCCGGCCCCGCTCGTCTTGCTGAACGCGGTGTACGGCTCGTTCAGCACCTCCGCGTCGGCGGCATCGGGCTGACCGGGGACGAAGGTGCCGTCGCCGGTGGTGGCCGTCGCCGGGCCCGACCAGTAGGAGATCGCCGTGGTCGGGACGGTCTCGGCACCCGTTCCACCGCCCGTGGTGAAAGCCGTGCCCGAGACGGTCGCCGTCCAGGTGGCGGTGAGCGCGGCCCGTTCGTCGGACACCGTGACCGCGCCGAGCTGCCCGCTGATCTGCGTGCCCGGCACGCCGCTGCCGATGTCGACCGGACCGTCAGGCGTGCTGATCTCCAGCCCGTTGCCGGCGGTCACGGTGAAGGTCACCGTCGTGGCACACGTGGTCGACGGAGCGCACGTGTCGGCTGCGGAGGGCGCGGCGAGCACCGTGGACACCATCGCGGCGGCGGCACCCATTCCCAAGGCCCCGAAACGGCTCTTCGACACGGCGATCTCCCTCAACGCGCCCTGACCCGGCCGGCGGCCAGGCATGTGCTCACATCGTGCTCAGCAGGCAGCATCCGGAAACGGGGGGAACGTGTATCTGGCAGCTCCTTTGCCATGATCTGGTGCTGTTTGGCAGCCGGTCGAGCAGGCGCGGTGTCGGCTGGTGAACGCTCCCGTGCCCAGGAATCCGGTTCCGCCCGAACATCCGCCGCGCCGGGAAAACCTGTGACTCCATGTCACCGTTCATCCCCGGCGCGGCCTTCCGGTCACTGCGGAGCCGGGGCCGTACAGGGGGAGTTCCACGGCCGTAATAAGGACTTTCGGCCCTGGAGGCGCCGGTGAGGCGGGTGAATCCTTGAACATGGGGGTGGTTTACATGAAAGAGAACCACGAGTTCCGATGGGGTGGCATGGCGGGTATCGGCGCGCTGGTGCTCGCCTTCATCGGACGGCTGATCATGGGGAACGCTCCGAGGATCACCGAATCCACGACGACGATCGCCGGATACCTGTCGCAGTATCGCGGCCAGGTTCTGATGGGGGCGTTGCTCTACGCCATCGCGACCGCGCTGTTGCTGTGGTTCGGCGTCGCGCTGGCCACGGCCTTCCGCCGCGCCGACGAGAGCGGCGACGCGCCCGCGCTGGTGCTGGCGGGCTACATCCTCATCTCCGTGATCGGGTTCATCGGCCTGTCGGTGTTCGCCGGAATGACCTACGCGATGACCGCGCACAGGGCGCTTCTGCCCATCGCCGCCGGGCCGTACACCGCCTTGACGGTGATGGGCACGATCTCGGGGATCGCGGTCGCCGTGCCCTTCGCGGCCTCGGCCGTGGCCATCATGCGCACGCATGTGTTCCCGGTGTGGATGGCCTGGTTCGCCCTGCTCGTCGCGGCGCTGAACGTGCTGGCCGCGTTCGCGGTGGGAATCACGGGAGGCGTGCTCGCCCCCGACGGCCTGCTGGTGGGGTACGTGCCCGGCGTGCTGACGGGCCTGTGGGTGCTGGCCGCGAGCGGGTTGCTCATCCGCGAGCACCTGCCGATCCCGAGCGCAGGAGCAAGGCCCGTCATGGGGTAGTGGCGCCGCCTGGCCGCAGGCGGCCGGAAGGAGGCGCAGAGCACGCCGGACCGATCCGGTGTGCTCTGCGGCTGATACGAGGTTCTGGAGCTGTGACCCGGGTCTGTCAATACCTCGCAGGTCACCTCCTTGGTGGACTCCGTGCAGACGCGGCAGGCCGTTCCCGGGCGCGATCGTTGGAGGCATGCGACCATCCAGACTCCAAATCGCGGCGTTGACCGCGTCCGTGCTCACATTCATCGCCGCATTGGCCACAGCGGCACTGCCCTCGCTGTCCTACACCACCGGGTTCGCGCCGCACTGGGTGACGGCCGCCGCCGCCTTGGCCGGTGCGGGCTTCGCCGTCTTCGAACGGCCGGTCGCCGCGGGCTGGCTCTCGTCGGTGCTGTTGCTCTGGTCGGCGGGTGGGCTGGTGCTCGACTGCTTCCGCGCGTTCTTCGTGGTGACCGGGATACCGGCGGGGGAGTTCGCCCGGGTGGACGGGCCTGGGATGGCGGGACGGGCACTCAGTCTCGCCGCCACCGGGCTCGTCGGGGCGCTGGTGCTGCGGCGCACCCGGCTGCCGAGCGGGTCGTGGCTCGGTTACACGGCCTTCGCGCTCGGGTTCATCTATCCGACGGTCAAGCTGTACTGGTCGCTGGGCGGGTCGTTCCTGCGCCCCGCCGGCTACTCCGAGGGATTTCCGTACGGCGAGTTGATCATGCTGGCCATCGGGGCGGTCGGATCGCTGGCCCTTGTTCAGGCGTGGGGGAGGCGGCTGCCGCGCAGGCTGGTGCTGTTCGGCGGTTGGACGGGAGCCGCTATGTTGAGCACCATGGGGAGCATGTCCGTGTTCGGCACCCTCTCGCAGCTCATGGGGGTGACCGACGGGCCGGTGCCGCTCGCCGACGCCTCAGCGGTCGTCATGGTCTCCTGCGTGTACGGGAGCTGGCTGCTGTTCGGGCTCGCGGTGGCCGGGGCCACCCTGGCCTACCAGCGGCAGACCGTCAGGGTGCTCGCGCGGTGACGCGGTGGGTGGCGGGGCCGCGGGCGGACGCTGTGGCCGCGTTCGTGATCGGGGTACCACTGTTCCCGCTCTCGGTCGTGGTGGCGGTGCTGTCGGTGCCGGGGGAGCGGGCGGCGATCCTGGTGGCGGCATGCCTGCTGGCGCACGTGGCGTTCGCCTTCCGCCGGGACCCGCGAGTATTCTTCGTGATCGCCGTGGCGCTGGCCGTACAGGCGGTCGTGACCGGGCTCTTCATCGTCTTGCCGACCGTCGTGCTCTTCCCGCTCGCCCTCTACTCCTGCACCGCGTACGGCAGGTCGTACCTACCCGTGGTCGTGGGACTGGCGGGGGCGGGACTGGCCGCGGCCAGGTTCGCCACGGACTCCAGCGTCACGGCCGCCCATCTGGGACCGGATCCGTGGATGCTGCTGGGTCTTCTGGTGGCCATTGTGGTGGCGGCCTGGGGGCTTGGCCTGTACCGCAGGACTCAGCTCGCCTACGTCGACCTCCTGAAGGAACAGGCCGGCGTGTCAGCCGCTCAGGCCACCCTGGCGGAACGGGCCAGGATCGCCCGCGAGATGCACGATGTGGTGGCCCACGCCCTGGCCGTCATCGTCGCCCAGGCCAGAGGCGGGCGACTGATCCCCGACCGCGCCACCGAGGTGCTGGCCACGGTGGAGGAGACCGGACGCCAAGCGCTCACCGAGATGCGCGGCCTGGTCGGCGTGCTCCGCTCGGACACCGCCCTCGGCTCCGAGGCCGGCGATCTGCGGCCGCAACCGGGGCTGGCCGAACTCCCGGAGCTGCTGGATCGAACTCGCGCGGCCGGACTCGCGGTGACCATGACCACCTCCGGAAGGGCGCGGCCGATCGGGCCGGGGGCGGAGCTGGCGCTCTACCGGGTGGTCCAGGAGGCGTTGACCAACACGCTCAAGCATGCGGGCGGCGGAGCGAGCTCGTCGGTCGGATTGTCGTGGACGCCGGCGCACCTGGAAGTGACCGTGGCGGACGACGGCCGGGCTCCCACGCCGACCGCAGGCACGGCGCCGGGCAACGGGCTGGCTGGAATGCGCGAGAGACTGTCGGCAGTCGGTGGCACGCTCTCCGCCGGAGCCGCAGGGGAGCGGGGCTTCGTGGTGACGGCCCGCCTGCCATACCAGAAGGGCGCAGTGTGACGATCCGGGTGTTCGTGGTGGACGATCAGGACCTCGTGCGTACCGGCACGATCATGGTCATCCAGGCTCAGGGCGACATGACTGTCGTGGGGGAGGCGCGTGACGGCCTCGAGGCCCTGGCCAGGCTCGGGAAGGTCGTCGCCGACGTGGTGCTCATGGACGTGCGGATGCCTCTCCTCGACGGTGTGGAGGCCACCCGCAGGCTCCTGGCCGGGGCCGGGGCCGGGCCCAAGGTCATCGTGCTCACCACGTTCGACCTGGACGAATACGCCTTCGCCGCGCTCCGTGCGGGCGCCTCGGGGTTCCTGCTCAAGGACGCGCCCGCCGAGGAGATCGTGGCCGCCGTCCGGACCGTGCACGAGGGTGACGCGGTCATCGCACCCTCCACCACCCGGCGGCTGCTCGACCACGTCGCCCCCACCCTGCCGCTGCCGGCCGATCCGCCCATCCCCCTCACGGACCGCGAGCGGGAGGTCCTCCAGCACATCGCGCAGGGCGAGACGAACGCCGAGATCGCCGGGCGCCTCTTCCTCTCGGAGGGCACGGTCAAGACCCACGTCGGTCGCATCCTGGCCAAGCTCCACCTCCGCGACCGCGTCCAGGCGGTCATATGGGCCTACGAACATGGCCAGATCCCCCGCATATGAGCTCCGCACGGATCGCGGTCTGGTCCCGGAGAGCCAGTAGCGGCGGAAGCCGTCGTCTCGCCGCAGAGAGACGGCCTCGATGGCAAGGGTGAGCCCGTGCGGGCCGGAGCGCGGTTGGCCGACCCACTACGCCAGGTGATCGAACCGGTCGCCGGAGGGTTCCCCGATCGTCTGGCCGGGCTGTCCGGGCGGGCGTTTTGTCGTGGGACGGGCGCGCAGGTGCGCGCGCTCACCCTGCTTGCCGAACAGGCTGAGGAACTCGACCGGTTCGGTGTCGGCGGCGCCGAACCAGTGCGGTACGCGGGTGTCGAACTCGGCCGCCTCGCCGGGTGAGAGCACCAGATCGTGTTCACCGAGGACGAGCCGTAACCGTCCGTTGAGTACGTACATCCATTCGTAGCCCTCGTGGGTCTGCGGATCGGGTTCCTTCCGCCGGCTGCCGGCCGGGATCACGAGCTTGTAGGCCTGGATGCCGCCGGCCCGGCGGGTCAGGGGCAGCATGGTCATGCCGTGGTGGGTGACCGGACGCAGGTGGATGCGCGGGTCGCCGGTGGGCGGGGCGTCGACGAGTTCGTCGAGCGTGACGCCGTGGGCTCTGGCCAGGGGGAGCAGGAGTTCGAGGGTCGGCCGGCGGGTGCCGGACTCCAGCCGCGACAGGGTACTCACCGAGATGCCGGTCGTCGCCGACAGGTCGGCCAGCGTGGTCTCGCGCTGCCGGCGCAGCGCGCGCAGCCGGGGTCCGACCGCGCCGAGCGCTTGGTCGAGGTCGTTGTCCATGCCGCCAGTTTGCCAGGTCGGCAACAGAGTTTGCGGCAATGGCCGATGGGCCCGCATCCTCGTCGTGGAGGTGGTCATGGTGACCGATCAGCTGAGGAACGGCTATGACGTGGTGGTGGTCGGCGGTGGCGCCGCGGGGTTGAGCGGGGCGCTGATGCTGGCCCGGGCGCGGCGGTCGGTGGTGGTGATCGACGCGGGCGCTCCGCGCAACGCCCCGGCCGAAGGTGTGCACGGGCTGCTGGCCAGGGACGGGATCCGGCCGGCCGAGTTGCTGGAGCGCGGCCGCGCCGAGGTCCGCGGCTATGGCGGTCACGTGGTGCCCGGCGAGGTCGGCGCCGTGGCTCGTGAGGACGACAGGGAGGACACCGGGTTCGCGGTGACGCTGGCCGACGGCCGGACGGTCCGTGCGCGCCGGCTGCTGGTGGCCACCGGGGTGGTCGACGAGCTGCCGGACATACCGGGACTGCGGGACCGGTGGGGCCGGGATGTGCTGCACTGCCCGTACTGCCACGGCTGGGAAGTCCGTGACCAGGCCATCGGCGTGCTGGCCGGCGGGCCGCTGGCGGTGCACCAGGCATTGCTGTTCCGGCAGTGGAGCGCCGATGTCACGCTGTTGTCCCACACCATGGCTCCGCCGACCGGCCAGGAGGCCGAGCGGCTGGCCGCCCGCGGAGTCAGCGTGGTGGACGGCGAGGTGGCGTCCCTGGAGATCGTCGAGGACCGCCTGGTGGGAGTACGGCTGAGCAGCGGCGCGCTGGTCAGCCGTCAGGCGCTGGTGGTCGCGCCGCGGATGGTGGCGCGCGCCGGCTTCCTGGCCGAGCTCGGACTGCGGCCGGCCGAACATCCGAGAGGCGTCGGCGAGCACATCCCCTCCGACGCGACCGGCCGTACCGATGTGCCCGGGGTGTGGATCGCGGGCAACGTCACCGATCTGGTCGCCCAGGTCGGCAACGTCGCCGCGGCTGCCGCTGCCGTGGCAGCCCAGATCAACGCCGACCTGGTCGACGAGGACACCCGGCGGGCGGTCGCCGCCTGGCGGGACCCGTTCTCCGCCGAGTCCGAAGCACGTGTCTGTGAACGGGTGACGGGCGACCGTCGCCACGGCCTGTGAACCCCTGTGAACCACGGAAGGGAACCGTTGTGTCCGAGGAATTCGGCGCGGAGTACTGGGAAGAGCGTTACCGCGGCCACAGCGCGGTCCACAGCGGGCGGCCCAACCCGCAGCTGGTGGCGGAGGCCGGGGATCTCGCGCCCGGCACGGCACTGGACGCGGGCTGCGGCGAGGGAGCCGATGCCGTCTGGCTCGCCTCGCGCGGCTGGCGGGTGACGGCGGTGGACATCGCCGCCACCGCGCTGCGCCGCGCGCGTGAGCGCGCCGAAACCCTCGGCGCCGACGTCGCCGGCCGGATCGACTGGGCACAGGCCGATCTGACCGGTTGGACACCCGCCGAGGAACACTTCGACCTGGTCTGCGCCCACTACGTACACCCGGCGGCATCGCGCGAGGCGCTGTTCCGCCGGCTGGCGGCAGCGGTCGCGCCGGGCGGCACGCTGCTCATCGTCGACCACCACCCGTCACATCCGCAGACCGCCGCCGCGCACGCCTCCGCACCGAAGGCGCACATCACGGCCGAGGAGCTCGCGGCCGGCCTCGACCCCGACCGGTGGGACATCGCCGTCGCCGAGGCCAGGACTCGGACGGCCACCGACCATCACGGCCACGAGATCACCCTCCATGACGCGGTCCTCAGGGCCCGCAGGAGCGCGGCGTAGATGCCTCCCGTCCGGCGCGCCGGACGGGAGGCCGGGGCCACGTCCGCCGAGTCCACTTCCGGATCACCCGTCCGTTCCGGCGGGACGCGGGGGCGGGTGGTGGGTTTCCGGCACTTGCGGCGGTTGCCGGCATGGCCGGCGTGCGACACGGAGATCGCGTGCACGCTTGGCGTCATTGATCGATTACGGAGAGTAGTGTCCGTTGTGAAGTTGATCTACGAGGGCATCCTCACGACGGAATGGAAATTCAGGTTGATGTCACAACGATCCAGCTCCGCGCTCACCGCGCTGGCCTGCACCCTGCTGACGCTGGCCACACCGGGCACGCCGGTGGCGGCCGACACCGGCGCACACGCCGCCGGCGGCGTGCGGCAGGCCGCCACGAGAGCCGCCGCGCCCTGTGTCCGGCCGGGGCAGACGACCTACCCCGTCGACTACTACTGGAAGAACGTCCTCGGCATGCGGCTGGGCAGCGGGTCGGTCGCGGTCAACACCTCCCCGTCCCTGTGGGGTGGGCAGATCGCGCCGGGCAGCGTCTTCACCCTCACTCTGACCCACCGTACGAACCAGTGGCCGCTGCTGGTCAGGAGCTACACCACCATGTGGGACCTGTCGTCGCTGCTGGCCGGCGCCGACATCATCGGCCAGTCGGGGACCGGCACCATCAGCGGCACCACCCTGTCGATCACCTCGCAGGGCTCCAAGACCGACCCGGTCGCGAAGGTCATCACCTTCCAGGTCAGGCAGGGCGCCATCGGGGCCGCCATGACCATCCGGCCCACCGGGATCAGCAGCGTCATCGCCGCTCCGGGCCAGCTCGGAAACAACACCCCCGCCCCGCCGATCCAGATCGTGGCCGGGCAGTCCATCGCCCCCACCAACGCCGCCGCCGACACCGCCACCACCGCGATGGGCACCGCCGTCAGCGTGCCCGTCCTGGCCAACGACACCGCGACCGCACCGGCGATCAGCGGCCTCACCCAGCCCGGCAACGGCACCGCGACGATCTCCGGTGGCAACGTGGTCTACACCCCCGCCGCGGGTTTCATCGGCACCGACACCTTCACCTACACCATCACCACCGCCTGCGGGAGCAGCACCGCCACAGTCACCGTCACCGTCCCCTGCCCCTGGAAACCGGTCAACCTGGTCAACGGCAGCTTCGAGGCACCGCCCGTGGCCTCGATCGACTGGTCCATCCCCGACGCCTCCGTCAACCCGAGCGCCGGCTGGCACACCACCGCCACCGACAACAAGCTGGAGTTCTGGCGGGGCGGGGCGTCCGGGGTCCCGGCAGCCGACGGCCAGCAGTTCGCCGAGCTCAACGCCAACCAGGTCTCCACGCTCTACCAGGACGTGCCCACCGTTCCGGGGACCCCGATGACCTGGTCGCTGTATCACCGGGGCCGTCTGGGCACCGACGTGATGCGGGTGCTCGTCGGCGCTCCGGGCGCGACCGTGGCTCAGACTCCCACCGGGGCCTCCTCACCGGACATCTCCGACGACAACACCGCCTGGCGCCACTACACCGGGGTGTACGTCGTCCCGCCGGGACAGACCACCACCCGATTCGCCTTCGAGTCGGTGTCGGCCGCGGGGGGCACCCCGACGGCCGGCAACTTCCTGGACGGCGTGGTGTTCCAGACGCCGCCCTGCCCGGCCACCGGCAAGAACGTGGTGCAGACGAGCTGAATCCCGGGCAGTCGCCCGTCAGGTGTCCCCGTGTCCTTGTGCGAGCTGGGCGTCCATGGTGGAACACAGCTGGGCCAGGACGGTCTCGAGCTGGTGAAGCAATTCAGGCGGGTACTGGGCCAGGACGGTGTCCTGGCGTTCGTTGACGGGGGCGAAGAAGTCATCGGCGAATTCCCTGACCTGCGCGCTGCTGTGCAGGGTGACGATCCGCCGGTCGGCGTGCTCGCGGGTGCGGGTGACGTATCCGGCCTGTTCGAGGCGGTTCAGCAGCGCGGTCATGGCCCCCGAGGACAGTGAAATGCGCCTGCTGAGCAGGGCGGGGGAGAGCGGGGCGCCGCTCGCCTCGGCGGAGGCGATCTCCAGCAGCGCGAAAGCGTCGGTGGAGTGCACCCCCAGCCGGGCCGCGAAGCGGCGGCCCAGTTCGGTGAAGCTCGCGCCGTAGGCCCTGAGCCCTTCGGCCAGCCGTTCGCGCTGCGCCGCGACGCCGTCGAGCACCGATTCCTCCATCTGGGCCTCCGCCTTCCCTCCGACGCCGGTGATCCACGCCGGCGGCACATGTTGACAACCTATCGTTGGCCAATCTACCTTCCTCGTGAAGTTGCTCCACCATAAAGTTACTTCACGATGGAGAAAGATAGATGTCTACTTCTGCCCCCGCCCAGCCCCCTGACCGAGGAGCGCGGCGCGGCATGACCACCTCCCCCCGCCGCCACGGCGGCGCGACGACCCCCGCCCTCCTGTCCGGGCGCACGGCGGTCGTCGTCCTGGCCGCGATCCTCATCGCGGACTTCATGGAGCTCCTCGACGCCACGATCGTCAGCGTGGCGGCTCCGGCGATCGCCGAGGACCTGGGCGCCGGTGAGGCGGCGCTGCAGTGGATGATGGCCGGGTACACACTCTCCGCCGGAGCAGGCCTGATCACCGGTGGCCGCATCGGCGACCAGTTCGGGCGCCGCCGCGTGTTCCTCCTCGGCCTGGCCGCGTTCATGCTGGCCTCGGCCGGTTGCGGGCTGGCGCCCAACTCCGGCGTGCTGATCGGCATGCGGGTCGCGCAGGGCCTGGCCACCGGACTGATGATCCCGCAGGTGTTCGGCATCATCCGCGCCTCGTTCGAGCCCGGCGCACGAGCGAAGGCGCTCGGCGCCTACGGCGCCGTGCTCGGCCTGGCCTCGGTGGCCGGACCGCTGCTCGGCGGAGTCCTGGTCGAAGCCGACCTCTTCGGCCTGGACTGGCGGGCGATCTTCTGGGTCAACGTCCCGATCGCGATCATCGCGCTGATCGTGGGAGCCCGGTTCATGCCCGAGTCCCGCGTGCCGGGCGACGCCCGGCTGGACCTGACGGGCGCGGTCCTGGCCGCCGCCGCCGTGGTGCTCCTGCTCCTGCCCCTCATGCAAGGACGCGACTGGGGCTGGCCCTGGTGGGGCTTCCTCATCCTGGCGCTCTCGCTTCCGGTGACGACCCTGTTCCTCATCAGGCAACGGCGACTGGCCGCACGCGGCGGGCAGCCGATCCTCGACCCCGCCCTCCTCCGGGTACGGGCCTTCGCCGGCGGCCTGTCCGCCTCCCTGCTGTTCTTCGGAGCACTCGGCTCCTTCTTCCTTCTGCTGTCGCTCTACCTTCAGCTCGGCACCGGACGCACCGCGCTCGAAACCGGTCTGGTGATCCTGCCCTATGCCGTCGGCTCGATCATCACTTCCGGGATCGGTGTCCAGTTCGCCCACCGCGCTCTACTCGTGTCGGGCGCGCTGGTCCTGGCCGCCTCCCAGGTCGCCCTGCTCCTCATCGTCCGCGGCGGCGCCGAACCCTCCTACTGGGCACTCGCCGCGCCGCTGTTCATGGGCGGTCTGGGGCTGGGACTCACCGCCCCGTCCCTGATCAACGTCGTTCTCGCCGGCGTGCCCGGCAAAGACGCCGGTGCCGCGGGCGGTGTCCTCACCACCGTCGGCCAGGTCGGCAACGCGTTCGGTGTCGCCGTCCTCGGCGTCGTGTTCTTCGCCCGGTTGGAAAGCTCCTTCACCGATGGAGGCGACGCCCTCATCGCCTACGGCGACGCCCTCACCGCGATCCTGCCCTGGCAGGTCGCCTGCTACGTCGCCGCGGCCGCGCTCATGCTCCTGCTCCCCAGGCGCGCGAACGCCTCTCACGAGTGACCGTGAGCACGCCGCAGGCCGTGACACGGCCTGCCGTGCGGCCGGACACGGCCGGCACCGTCCCCGCCACCCCCATCCAGACAGCTTCCAAGGAGACCCGATGACCGACGCGTCCCGTGCCGCCGCCGACCCGTTCGCCGTCACCGTCCGCGGGGTCGGCGAACCCCACCCCGCCCGCGCCGCTCTGCGCGCCGCAGGTCCCATCGTCCGGGCCGAGGCGCAGCTGCACTACCTGATCTTCACACTGATCTACGCCGGACAGCTCACCACCGACCCGTCGCTGGGATTCCTGCTCGCGCGCGTCTTCGACGTCGACCGCGACACGGCGGCGGAGACCACGATCGAGGAGTTCGTCCGGTGACGCTGCGCCTGCACTCGCCGGCACCCTTCAGCCTCTGGCGGTTCACCTCCGCCGACATCGAGCTCGCCGGGGTGCGGCTCCCCGCTCGCTCGCCGGTGCTCATCGACATCCAGGGCATCAACACCGATCCCGGCCGGTCGATCGGGCCGGACCTCACCTTCGGAGCCGGCCCGCACTACTGCACCGGCGCTCAGCTCGCCCAACTCGAGCTGAGCGCGGTCGTGGAGGTCCTGCGGGCCGACTTCCCCGACGCGCGCCTCGCGGTGCCGTTCGCCGAACTCCGGCAGACCGACCTCGGAGGCATACAGGGGAGCCGGTTGACCACTCTGTCGGTGAAGCTGCGGGGCTGAGGCCCCCGGCATCCGACGCGGTGCCGGAAAACGGTGACGGTCTCCAGCAGGGCTCCGCCGGGTGGTCAGGGCGGCTGGTCCCGGCCCTGGCGTCCGGGGATCTGCCGTGGGGCGATGAGGAGCCGGACGTCGCGTGCGGTCCATGAGATGATTACTCCTACGGTGCCCTCTCGGCCTCGGGTGCAGCAACCCGGGCGAGAGGGCTTTCTCATGCCCGCACCCGCGGTGACACCTCATCCTGCGGCCGGTATGCCCACCCGATCAAGGAGTGCTCGATGAAACTCGGTCTGACCTGCCCGCGCTTCACCTGGCCCGGCGGCGACTCCGCCATCGCCGGGCGGTTCGCGGCCGTCGCCCGCGGCGCCGACGGAGCCGGGCTGCACAGCCTGTGGGTGATGGACCATTTCTTCCAGATCCCCAACTTCGGCGCGGTGGAGGATCCGATGCTGGAGGCGTACGGCGCGCTGTCCTATGCGGCCGCACTCACCAGCCGGGTCACGCTGGGCGCCCTCGTCACCGGCGCCGTCCACCGCGAGCCCGGACTGCTGGTGAAGCAGGTCAGCACCCTGGACGCGCTCTCCGGCGGCCGCGCCGTCCTCGGCATCGGCGCCGGCTGGTACGAGCCGGAGGCCCGCGGCCTCGGCCTCCGATTCCCCTCCCTGGCCGAGCGGTTCGAGCGGCTGGAGGAGACGCTTCAGATCGCCCGGCAGATGTGGAGCGAGGAGGACAAGCCGTACGAGGGCCGGCACTACAGGCTGGAGCGTACGCTCAACGCGCCGCAGGCACGGCCGCCGATCCTGATCGGCGGCAGCGGGGAGAACAAGACCCTCCGTCTCGTCGCCGAGTACGCCGACGCCTGCAACTTCCTGCACGGCGCCGACGTACGGCACAAGCTCGGCGTGCTGCGCGCCCACTGCGAACGGCTGGGCCGGCCCTATGAGGAGATCGAGAAGACCCTCCACATGCGCATCCCCGACGGCCAGAGTGTCGCGGAGAGCGTCCAGCGCTGCGGCGACCTGGCCGCCCTGGGCATCGACCACGTCATCGTCGCCGTCCCCGACGCCGCCGCCGACTCCTCGCTCGCGCACCTGGCCGCGCTCGCCACGCAGATCTCCGCCATCACCCCGGCCGGCCGCTGAGCGGGCGCTCCAATTTTTGATCGTGACAGGTGCCGCCGGGGGCGGAGCTGACAGCGAGCTGTCCACGCGTGGCGGGCTCCGGCGTCCTGCGGGTCCACGAGCAGGGCCGGTGTCCTTCCGGGGCCGCCCTGGAAGGACCCTTCGCCGAGGTTCTGGGCGGCGTTCCCGCTGCTTCCGCGGTGACCACTGCCGGGCTCCCGTTCCGCCCGAGCACTTCCCGAAAAATTTGCGCGACATGCATATTTGCTGACTACGCGAAAATTGGTATGGCGGCGTCGAGCCCGAGGCCGATGTAGTCCGACGGGATGTAGAGCCGGTATCCGGTGATGAAGGTGTAGCCCGTCGTGAGCAGCAGCCGCCCGGTGAACGCCCATCGGCCTCGGCCGGCGTCATCGTCACCAGCTGGTCGGTGAGCCCACCGCGGATCCGCACCACCGGCGCAACCTGCCACTCATCCTGGACGAGGAACAGGTGAAGCCCGTCCGGCCTCCACACGCCTGTGGATCTTCGGCAAGCTCGCTGAAATCGAGGCCAAGAGACCTACAAGCGAGACCAAGCGACCTACAAGCGAGGCCAAGCGGCCTACAGGCGCGACCAGTCACGATCGGCGGCGACTGACAGTCCCCAAGCCGCGCTCGGGAGGGCACGGCCATAGTCATGGAGTCACTCCTTTGCACTGGTTATTCAGTCGAGCCTCCTCTCGGCGGATCGCGGCACGATGGTTAGGGATATGGCTGGTCACCGCGGTGGCCGGCTCTCTCGTCCTGCCCACATCCGCGATCGCCGCATCCGCCCCCGAACCGCCTCCGAACAACGAGGCGGCATCCGCGGCGGGCGAGGTCAAGCTCATCGATCTCGGCTCCCTCAACGGCCGCGATGACGGGGTGTACAGCAGCCTCGGCTATAAAGCCAACGCCCGGGGCATCAACAACATGAGCCAGGTCGTCGGGACGGCCACTGTCTCTCACTTGAACGATCACCAGAGAGCCGTTCTGTTCTCCGGCGGATCCGTCAGGCAGCTGCACGACAGCCTCGAGGGCCTCGGCGACGGCGGGATCGTTCACAGCCATGCCTGGGGCATCAACGACGACGGCACGGTGGTCGGCACGTTTTCGGACATGGGCCCGGATGACGAGAAGACCTTCGTCCTCAAAGATGGCAAGGCGACTCTCATAGAGCAGCGCTTCGGGAGGGCCATCAACAACAAAGGGCAGATCGGGGGCGGCGGCTGGGTACGCGATCCGGACGGGTCCGTACTGCAGCTCCGTGCGTTCAAGGACCAGAACATGGGGGTCTCGGCGCTGAACAACTCAGGTTCAGTGGCCGGTAACGCCGACATGGACCCCGACCGGTCCGTCTTTGAGATACGCGCGTTCCGCACCAAGCCCGGACAGCCCCTCGACCTGGCCAAGGACATTCTGCAGTACGCCGGCGAGACCAAGGCCGCTGACATCAACGACAAGGGGCAGGTCGCCGGCCACGGGAAGAATATAAACGGCGGTATCGTCCCTATCATCTGGGACGCGAGCGGTGTGGCCGTAGAGCAGGACACCCCCCTCGGCGGCGAAGCGTACGCGATCAACAATGCGGGCATCGCCGTGGGATTGATGAGGACCTCCTCCGGGCCGACGAGAGCCGCCATGTACGCAGGCGGTGCCGGAATCGACCTGAACACCCTGGTGCCGGCGGGCACGAACCTGCGCTTGACAAGGGCCCTCGGCATCAACGACCTCGGTCAGATCACCGGTGTCGCAACGAACACGACCACAGGCGTGGGGCACGCCTTCCTGCTCGACCTGGGACTCGCCAAGCCCGTCATCAATTCGGTCACCCTCGAGACCAAGAGATACCCGTCCGAGGCGTGGGGTGAGGCCGGGGCCGTGACCGACGGCGACCCGGCGCGCATCACGGTTTCGGTGACCAATCCAGGCTCCATGCCCGTTTCCGCGCAGATCAAGCTGTACCAGGCGCCGAATCCGGGCGAGGCCGTGGACTACACGCCGTTGCCCAAGGTGGAACCGATCGAGGTTGAGCTCGAACCGAACCAGACCGTCAACGTGCGGGCGAATTGGGACACCGCTGGGGTTGCCTGGGAGAGGGGCGAGGCGAACCTGGTCCGGTATGTGAAGGCGCGGCTCTACATGGGCGGTGTCAGGCAGGGGTTCGCCGAGTCGGCGAAAATCACTACCAGGCCGAAGCCCGTGGTTCTGGTGCACGGCTGGAAGTCCAACGCGGAGATCGCATGGGGGCACACTCATGCGATCCTGGACAGCCTGCATCCCTATATCGGGTCATTCGCCGTCGGTGACGGAGAGTTCGGCCCCGATGGTGGCACCCTTGACACCGGTGACCTGTCGGACTCGTCGAAGCAGACCAATACGCTCGCTGAGAACGCCAAGGAGTTGGCGAAGTACCTGGAGAACGTGCGCACGCGGACGGGCGCGTCGCACGTCGATGTCATCGCCCACTCGATGGGCGGTCTGATCACGCGGCAGTACATCCAGACCGAGATGCCGAGCTCGCCGGATCACAAGCCGGTGGTGAACCGGATGCTGCAGATGGGCACCCCGAACCGGGGGACTCCCTGTGCGGACATGGTCGTGCTGAACGCCACCCTGACTGATGGTTCCGTTCCGTTCTCCCCGGCCACGGAGCAGAACACCGCTCGGTTCGTACGCGGTGTGTTCAACGAGCAGTACACGAACCTCAAGGGCGTGACCCCCTCCAACCTGGCGGGCGTGGGCAGGCCCCTGCCCTGCCTCGCCCCTCCCGAGCACACGGAGTTCCACGACAGTGACCTGATCGTTCCGTTGTGGAGTGCGCGGTTCTACCCCGACGTCCCCAGGACCGGAACCGTGCACATGTCGATGACCGACTCGGCGCGGGATTTCGAGAGCTACGTCAAACCGCGGCTGGCGTCGGTGCCGGGCAAGGACGGTGACCCGGATCCGCCCAGGTTGACCAAGGGGGTCACCGGCGACTCGGCCATGGCCGCCGCGCCGGCCGCCACGGCCACGGATGATGGCGGTACGGACGCGGGTTCCGTGTTCGCCGCGTCGTCGACTGCGGTGGAGGCGGGGAAGACGGTGAGTGTGCCGTTGGACGTCCCGCAGGGTTCGGCGTTCGGTGTGACGGGGTCGTTGCCGTCGACCGTCGGGTTGGTGTTGCGTGATCCGTCTGGGGAGCCGGCCGCGCAGTACGCGGCGGGCAGTGATGAGGCCAAGCAGCCGGTCCAGGGGTTGAGTGTCGCCAAACCACGGGCGGGTGCGTGGAAGCTGGAGATCACGAACTCGGCCACTGAGCCGGTCACGGCCAATCTGGGTGCCTGGGTCGCCGGTAACCCGGTGAAGGTGGCGGCCACGGTGGAGCAGCCGTCGGAGGATGGCCGGGTCAAGGTGACAGGCACCGTCACCGATGACGGTAAGCCGGTTACCGCGGTGCCGGTGCAGGCGATCGTGATCGGCGAGGACGGCGCGCGTGTTGAGCTGTCGTTGAAGGATGACGGCAACAGCGGTGACGGCGGCGCCGGTGACGGCGTGTACGGTGCCACCTCTGAGTCGTTGGCCGAGGGTGTGTATTCGGTCACGGTGAAGGCCGACACCGCCAAGGGGCTGCGGGCCGCACTTGATGTGGTCGAGGTGAAGAAGCCCGATCTGCGGGAGTTCGAGCTGACGTTGTCGGCGCAGCCCGGTGGTTCGGTGGCGGCGTCGCCGGCGCAGGACACCTACCGTGCCGGCACCAAGGTGACGGTGACCGCGACCCCTGAGGCCGGGCGGATCCCGATCGGGTGGACCGTGGACGGTGAGGAGCGGGGCGCGGGTGCGCTGAGGCTGACCATGGACGGCCCGCACACGGTGGTGGCGCGGTTCGGCGCCTACACGGTGACCGAGCTGGGTGCGGCGTCGCCTGGTCGAAGTGCGGCGGAGACGAGGGCGGTCGCGCTCAACGACCGCGGTCAGGTCGCCGCCACGGTGGACCAGAACCATACTCATAGGACGAGCGCTGTGCGCTGGCAGGCCGGTGAGTTCACCGATCTGGGTGACCTGCCGTGCACCGATGACCCCCGCAGCACCAACAGGTGCAGGGCGGTCGCCACGGGGATCAATGAGGCCGGGGACGTCTCCGGCTGGGCTACGTCGGGAGAGGGTGGGGCCAACCGCGCTGTCGTCTACCGCAAGGACGGTTCGGTCACGAATCTGCAGCCGGAATCGGGCGGATCGGCCCTGGGCCTGAACGACACCGGCCAGGTGTTCGGCACGGCGGGCGGTAACCATGTGATGTGGGATCAGGGGGGCGCGGTCCAGCTGCCCGCCAACCCGGTGTTCGACACGAAGTACACCTATGTCTCCGGGTATGCCTCCGCTTTCTCATCCCGGATCAACGCCCGGGGCACGGTGGCTGGTAACTATGTGATGGGAAGAGACCCGATCTACGGCAAGCCCGTCCGCTGGGGGCCCGCGCTCTACCGGGACGGGGTGACCACGCCGCTTGCGGTGCCAGGTTGCCCGTACAAGGACAATGAGTACGGCGACGCCTATGACGTCAACACCGCCGAGGTGGTGGCGGGTAGCGTGGATTGCGGCCCCAACAATCCCACGCGCGCCGTCCTGTGGAAGGACGGTCAGCCGACCGAACTCGGTGAAGGCGAGGCGACCGCCCTCAACAACCACGGGCTGGTGGTCGGCCGCGCGCTCGACCAGGACGCCTCTACCCCGGTCAAGACGATCTGGGAGCCGGTGATATGGCTGGAGGGCGAGAAGTACGCGCTGGCGGATCTGCTGCCCCGGCCGCTGTGCCCGCGGGAGCAGGAGGACACAACCGGGCCGTGCATGGGCCTTGATCGCCTGTATGACGTCAACTCCTCCGGCCAGATCGTGGCGCAGGGCTTCATCCGCGACCGTTCGACCACGGATCCGACCGGCTTCTCCGCCCATGCGCGGTCGTTCCTGCTGACCCCGACCACCGCCCGGGCGGATCTGGAGGTCAAGCAGACGGTGTCGGCGACCGAGCCGGGGCCGGGCTCGACGGTGACCTGGACTACCACGGTGACCAACAAGGGTGACGACACCGCGACCGACGTGCGGTTGGACATGCTGATCCCGCAGGCCGTCACCGGCGCGACGTGTGACACCTGGCGGGGCATCTGCACCGCGATCAAGGGCGGGTTCCGTAACACGGCCAGGGTGCTGGAGCCGGGCTGGAGCGCCACCGTCGAGGTGAGCGCGACCGTCCCGGACAACGCAGCCAACGGCACCGAGCTCAAGGCGGGGACCGGCGGCTACAGCCTGGCGGTGACCGACCCCAAGCCGGCCGACAACACCGCTTCGACCACCGCGACGGTGCGTCCGCTGCTGAACCCGTCCGGGGTCGACTGGACCGATCCGGTGGAGGCCGGCCAGGTCGGCTACCCGAATTCGGTGACGTTGACCAACCGGCTGAATGATCCGATCCCGTTGAAGGTGATCGCGGTCAGCGGGCCGTTCACCCAGAGCAACGCCTGCCCGGTGGAGCTGGCGGTCGGCAAGGCGTGCACGGTGGAGGTGAAGTTCGCCCCCACCGCGGAAGGCCCGGCCGCCGGTGCGCTGACCTTCACCACCGCCGACGGCGCCGCGCCGGCCTACACCGTGCCGCTGACCGGCAAGGGCATCAAGGCCGGTGGCATCCCGGTGGTGCAGGCCCCGGCCGCGCCGTTGCGGGGCCAGGTGGGCAAGCCGTTCACCCTGCGGGTGGACTTCACCGACACCGAAGCCGGCGACACCCACACCGCCAAGGTCGCCTGGGGAGACGGACCGCCGGTGGACGCCGTGGTGACCCCGCGGCCCGAGGGCGGCACCGTCACCCTCACCCGCACCTTCACCGCCCCGAAGAGCGGCACCGCCATGGTGATGGTCTACGACAGCGGCGACAACCTCGGGGATGCGGGCGTGCCGTACGTGATCAGCGAGGCGGCGCCCAGCACCGCGCCGGTGGTCACCGCCGGAGCCGACGTCGAGCTGACCACAGGCGAAGATCTGCAGCGCACCGTGACCTTCGCCGACCCGGACTCCACCTCCTGGACGGCCACGGTGGACTACGGCGACGGGGCCGGCCCCCAGCCGGTCACCCCCGACGCCGCCAAGCAGATCACGCTGGAGCACCAGTGGGCCACCCCGGGCACCTACCCGGTCACCGTCAAGGTGAAGGACGACGGCGACCTGGAGACCACGGCCACCTTCATCGCCACGGTCGTGGCCGCCGAGACCCCGAACCAGGCCCCGACGGTCACGGTGAGCCCGGCGTTCGACACCGTGGAGGCGGGAGCCGTCTGGGTCGCGCCGGCCTCCTTCACCGATTCTGATTCCACCTCCTGGACCTACATGGTCGACTACGGGGCCGGGGCCGGACCGCAGCCGCTGTCCAAGGTCGCCGGGCAGTTGAAGCTCGAGCACGTCTATGCCTCGGCCGGTGACTACACGGTCGTGCTGACCGTCACCGACGACAAGGGCGCCTCAGGCGGCGTCCAGGTGACCGTGCACGTCACCAACGCCGCACCCGAGGTGGCCCTGACGGCGCCGGCGGCGGCCAAGCAGCCTGCGAAGGTGGCGAAGGTGGGCGAGGCGGTGTCGCTCAGCGCCTCGTTCACCGACTCCGGTAAGGCCGACACGCACACCGCCACCTGGAGCATCGGCGGCGAGCCGGTGCCCGCAGCGGTCGCCGGACACGGCGGCAAGGGCACCGTGAGCGGGTCGCATGTGTTCACCAAGGCCGGGCTGTACCCGATCTCGGTGACGGTCACCGACAACCACAGCGGCGCCACCAAGGCCGACACCGCCGACGGCAAGCAGGCCTACGTGGTGGTCTACGACCCGGCCGGCTCGCTGGTCGGCGCCGGGCGGACGGTCTCACCTGCCGGAGTGTGCACGTTGGACGCCGCCTGCGCCAAGGAGGGCGAGGCGAACCTCGACGTCACCGCCCACTACCGCGACAAGGACACCACCCCCACCGGTGAGCTGCACTACAACGCCCCTGGGTTCGACCTGCGCGACGACTCCTCCACGGTGCTCGCCGTGGCCGGCGGCACCGCGATCCTGCGCGGAGAAGGAAAGGTCAACAAGACCGTCGACGTCACCTACGAGATCACCACTGTCGACTCCGGCAAACCGGCCGACAACACCGACCAGCTGGTGGTCAGGGTCTGGAAGAAGAACGGAGAGCTCATCTACGACACCAGCGGCAAGCCCGCACCGGTGAGTGGCGTCATCCGCGTCAGCGGCTGAGCCTGACAGTTCCGCGGGCCGTAGAGACCCCACCTGAGGCCTGCGGACAGCCGGATCAAACCCCACCCACAAACCCCCAAATAAACACCGAAAAGTACGCAGATCCCGTCCGTCCAGTGCACGGGCGGGATCTTTCGTCGGCGTGCTCCATCATCGAACCGATAAAGAGATCAGTAATGAGGTCAGGAGTCTCGGCTGGAGTGTCAAGGCACGTGGGGAAAGACCTCACAACTTGCCGACCTTGCCCGGTCCCGCCACCACATGAGCCCGTTCTGGCCTGCCAGTCGTGTCAGCGTCTCAAGGTGCCGGGAGGCGGCGGCGTTGTCGCCCAGCGCGGAGGCGAGCAGGGCCAGGTACCAGTCGACGGGCCCCATGCAGACCACCGCCGAAACCACGGAGATCCGCCCGGAATACGGCAGCAGCGCCGAGTAGGTCACCTGGCAGGCCGGCAGGTCCCCGATGGCGGCCTGGGCCGCGCCCTGCAGACAGGTCATGGAGAGCCACGACCAGTCCGGCGGCGGTGCCGGCCAGCCGTTCGCGGCCAAGGCACGGGCCTCCCGCACGCGGCCCTGCGCGCACAGCTGCAGCACCCGAGCATCGTGATCCGCACTGGGATGAACGCCGGTGATCGCGTCGATCAGCGGCCCTGCCTCCGCGATGGTGCCCTGGTTGTAGCGCAATATGAGACGCCCGATCGCCACCACTCCGCCCGCATACCAGTAGCCGATCCGGGTGGCCTGGCGTTCGGCCTCGCCGTACAGGTTTTCGGCGTCGTCGAACCGCCCGCTCAGGACGAGCCTGTTGATCCGCCATATGGTGTGCTGAAAGCGCGGCCATGGCAATGACAGCCGCTCCAGCATGACGTCGCAGCGGACGGCGGCCGCGTCCGCGGCGGCCAGGTCGAACAGCTCCAACCGGTGGTGGGCGAACATCATCTGGGCGAGCAGTTCGAATCCCGGCATTCGTGTGCGCAGTGCGAGCTCGTGCAGTTCCTCGGTGAGCTCCAGCAGCTCGGGGATGTGCAACGGCTGAGGCAGCGACAGGTGCCGGGCGTTGAGCATCCGCATCAGCAGATACGGGTCGCCCAGCCGGCGAGCCATCGCGATCGCCTCTGCGGAGAAGGCGTCACCGCGGGGGTCATCAGTCCCGTACAGCTCCTGTGCCAGTCCGCCCAGGAGGAGGGCTCGCTCGTGGCTGTCGGCTTCAGGCAGCGCTCGCAGCGCGGCCTCGAACCGTTCCACCAGCCGCAACTCCGCCGCCCCGTACAGATCACGCAGTGTCCAGATCGCCGGGGCGTCCAGTGCGGTGAGGGCGCGGGCGGTCAGCTCCGAGTTCCCCCCGCCTCGGTCGGCGGCACGTACGGCCTTCGCGCGGACCTGTCGCGCGCCGATCACGTCCCCGGCCTCCAGCAGCGCACGGACCTGCCGCAGCAGCAGCTCCACGTGCTCTACCGGGTCACCCGCGCAGGCGCCGTGCGCGGCGACCGCCCGGCCCCACCAGACAGCCGCCTCCTCGTAGGCCAGGCGCAGGCTCGCCTGTTCGGCGGCGGCGATCGCCCAGCGCGTGGCATCGGCGTACGCGGCCGGGCCGGCCTCCACCGCGTGGTGAGCGATGACCGTGACGTCCACGCCTGGCCGGAAGGACAGGGCGGTCATGACCGCCTGGTGGATGACCGCCTTGCGCAGCGGCGGGATCTCGCGGACAAGGGTCTCCCTGACCAGGTCGTGGGCGAACGCCATGGAAACCTCACCGGCAACGGTCAACCCGGCCCGGGCTGTCCGGTCCAGCGTGTCGTAGACCTCCACCCATCCGATCTCGGATGTCTCGCACACCTCGGCGACCACGGCCGGGTCGAAGTCCCGACCGATCAGTGCGGCGACACCCAGAACCTCACCGGCCTGCGCGCCCAGTCTGCCCAGCCACCAGCGGATCAGGTCGGCCACCGCCTCGGGAACCGCCTCCAGATCTCGCCCCTGGGCCAGCAGCCGAGCGCTTTCCCGTACGAAGAAGGGGTTGCCGCCGGTCCGCTCGGACAGGCGCTCGGCGGAGGACTCGTCCATCTCGGCGCCCATGGCCGAGGCGATCGCCCGCACCTCCTCCACCTCCAGACCGGTCAGCCGGATGCGAAGCAGGTCGTACCTGGCGAGCTCCCCCAGCAGACCGTCCAGTGAGAGATGGAACGAGCCACGGGGAAGTGCTGTGCCATGAATCGCCGTCTCGCGGAAAGCCGTCTCGCGGAAAGCGGCGACCAGCGTCAGCGGGACGTTCGCCGTCTCGCCGCCCGCCAGCATGGCGACATCTCTGAGCAGTGCGAGTGAGGCCGGGTCGGCCCAGTGCAGGTCGTCGAGGATGATCACCAATGGCTGGGTCTGCGCGGTCGCGGTGAGCCAGCGAGCGATGACCTGGTTGCGGTGGAGCAGCGCCGCCGCGGTGGAGCCGCTGGGCATCTCCTCATCGAGGAACCCGGCCAGCGCCTGGCGGTCCGGCGGTGGCCAGATCTCATCCAACGTGCGCAGCACCTGAAGCCACGGCCACAGGGCCGGGGTCCCCTCCATGTCGTGGCAGTTGCCCCACAGCACCACGTAGCCGAGGTCGGCGCACTTGTCGCGAAACACCTCCAGCAGCCGGGTCTTGCCGATGCCCGGCTCACCGCTCACCGCTGCGACGGCCACGCCGTTTCGACTCGCACGTATCGGCAGCGTCTTCAACTCCGAAAGCTGCCGCTCCCGCCCGACAAGGAGCCGCGGTGGCGACTGCGGAGGTACGGGCACCGACACCGCGGTGGCGGTCAAGAGCGGGTTCGTGAGCGAGTCGGAGTGCCGGAGGATATCGTTTTCCAGCGCCCGTAGTTCCGGGCCGGGGTCGAGGCCGAGCTGTTCGGTGAGCAGGTTCCCGGCATGGCGGAGCACGGCGAGCGCGTCTGCCTGCCGCCCGCTGCGGTACAGGGCCACGGCCAGCAGCCACCACAGCCGCTCGCGCAGCGGGTGCGCGGCCGCCTCGGGCTCCAGGTGGGTGATCACCGCCTGCGGGCGGCCGAGGTCCAGCAGGGCCTGGGCGCGCCGCTCGACCGCGACCAGGCGCAACTCGCGAAGGCGGCTGACATCCGTGACGGCCCAGGTCTCATCGGCGAACTCGCCGTACGGCCGGCCTCGCCAGAGCCGCAACGCCTCGTCCAGGGAGACGAGCACCTCACCGGGGGGACGTGACTCCGATCGGGTGACCAGTTTGGCGAACCGGATCGCGTCGACGTTCGTGGTGGCGAGCAGGTAGCCGGGAGGCTGCCCGAGGAGCAGCAGGGGAGGTGTCCGGGGGCTGCGGCCGGGCTCAATGATCCGGCGCAGATTCGACACATACGAGTGCAGGCTGGACAGGGCGCTGGCTGGGGGCGCCCCGCCGTACAGGTCATCGATCAACGTGTCCGCAGACACGACCGCCCCCTGCGCGAGCAGTAACCGGGCCAGCACCGCACGCGGGCGCGGACCGCCGAGATCGACCTGAACCCCGCCATCGCTGTAGGCCCCCACCGGGCCAAGAACCCGAAACTCCACCCTTACCACCTACGATCTCAGCGGCACGTCGCTACGAGGATGTCCACGGGTTCGTGAAACCCGATGAACGGCTCCCCTGCCTCGCCGGGGCTCTGCTTCCTCGTTTCACATCGAGTGACTCCTGAGGAAGAAAGCTGCGCGACATCCGATGTATCGTGACTGCCCGCTTTGTTGTAGATCGTCCCTCGTAAGGGTGATATCGAATCCGCTGGACGGCGGATGCCCGACCTTTGATCGCCCGCCCTGAGCAGCCGGGCGATCAGGACGAAGATTCCGCCCGATCCATCAGGCCGGGCGGAATCCGTCATGTGGCGGGGTAGGTGATGTCAGATCGACTGCAGTCCCCTCCCGGAGTCATTCCCGCCGTCCCCGGAGTTCGTGACCGCGAGGCCTCCCGCCGTCGAGCGATCGGAGCCGCTTGGAACGGCTTCGGGTTCCTTCAGGTGGGTGAGGGTGACAGTGGCGAGATCGCCGATCGTGCGGCGTTGCAGGAAAACCGCCACCGGCAGGATGACGCCGAGGTCGGCCGCGATCCGGTTGCGCAGCTGGACTGCCATGAGGGAGTCGAGGCCCATGCGGTGCGGGCGCTGCGCCGCGTCGACCTTCTCCCGGGGGAGCTGGACGATGGCCGCGACCTGCGTGCACAGGTACGCCGCGATGAGCTGTCCGGCCTGCTCGTCGCCGAGGCCTGCGAGGTCGGCCGGTTCGAGCTCCGCCGCGGGGGCGGCGTCCCCTGGACCGCCTTCCACGAGGTGCCGCAGAAGGGACGAGGTGCGCAGAGCGGGGAAGTAGTGGGTCCAGGCGGTGGGGTCGAACGACATGACGGACGCCTGGGCATGCGGGGAGGGGAGCAGGCGGTCGAGGACGGCCAGGCCCTCGGCGGGAGCGAAACCGGCGAAGCCGCGCTCGTTCAGCCGGAGGTCCTTGCTCGCCTTGGCGACCTGTCCGGTGGCGGACCACTGTCCCCAGTTGACGGTCAGGGCCGGGAGCCCGTTGGCCCGCCGGTGCCAGGCCAGCCCGTCCTGGTAGCCGTTGGCCGCGGAGTAGTTCCCCTGTCCCGGTGAGCCGATCACGGAGGCCGCGGACGAATAGAGGAGGAAGAAGTCGAGGGGCAGGTGGCGGGTGAGTTCGTGCAGGTGCCATGACCCGTGGACCTTGGGAGGCATGGGAGCGAGGAACCGCGCACGGTCCAGCTGCGCCAGCGTCCCGTCGTCGAGGACGACGGCGGAGTTGACGACTCCCCGCAAGGGAGGCATGTGCCGGGCGATGTCGTCGAGGAGATCCGCCACCGCCACCCGGGACGCTATGTCCGTCCTGGCGATCAGCACCTGCGCGCCGGCGGACCGCATCGCGGCGATCCGGTCCATCACGCCCTCCGAAGCGCCGCCGCGGCCGACCAGGACGAGGTGGCGCGCGCCGTTCTTGACGAGCCACTCCGCGGTGAGCAGTCCGACCCCGCCGCAGCCGCCGGTGATCAGATAGGTCCCGTCCGGCCGTACGGGGACCGGGCTCGCGGAGGGAAGCGGTCGGTGGCGGAGCCGCGCGGTGTATCTGCGGCCGTCCCGCAAGGCGATCTCCGTCTCGATCCCGTCGGCCCTGATCTCGGCTGAGAGGGCGCGGAGGATGCCGGAATCCGGATCCTCAGGAAGGTCGATCATTGAGCAGCGCAGTTCGGGATGCTCGTAGGGGATCACGCGGCCGATGCCCCACACGGCGGTCTCCGCGGGATTGACATCGCCGGTACCGTCCGGAGTCTGGGCAGCGGTGGTGATCAGCCAGAGCCGGGGAGCAGCCTGCTGATCACTCGTGAGCCCCTTGACCAACGCGAGCACCTCGTAGGAGCGCTCCAGCGCGTCCGGCCGGGTCGCCTCCTCGACGGAGGGCGCGGTGGACAGGCGCACGACAGCTCTCGGGGGCCACGCTCCGCTCTCCGACTGCTCCTTGATGAGGATCGTCCAGTCCTCGGTGGAGGCGAGGTCGAGCACGCACCGGTGGGGGTCGAGCCTCCGGTAGCCGGCACCCGGCTGGACCAGCAGCGGCTCGCCTCCAGCGGCCGCCAGCGAGGCGCACAGTTCGGCGCCGAGGGGGGAGTCGCTCACCACCAGCCAGGGAGCCCGCTCGGGTGCGGGGTCGGTGAGAGGCTCCAGTTCCGTCCACTCGACGCCGTACAGCAGACGGCCGGCCTTGCGCTCGACGACCTCCGGCGGATCGGCGACCAGCCGCTGGATCTGGAAGCCGTCGATGGAGGCGAGCACGCGGCCCTCGTCGTCGCTGACCAGCACGTCGAACTCGACCAGGTCGGGCTCTTGCGCGGTCGAGGTCCGCACGGCGGTCGACCACAGCCGAGCGCCTGGTTGCGGGCGGGCATGCACCCGGCAGCGCCTGGTGCGCACCGGCAGATAGGTGTCGTCCCCGGTGTCACCGTTGCCGAGCACGGCCATCACGGGCTGGAGGGCCGCGTCGAGCAGTGCCGGATGGCATAGGTAGCGCTGCAGTCCGGCGGTGATCGCGTCGTCGATCCGCAGTTCGGCGGCCACGGCCGCGTCCGTGCGGTGGAGTGCGACGATCGACTGGTAGGGGCCGGTCTGCTTGATGCCGCGGCGGCGCAGTTCGGCGTAGTGCTCCGCCACGTCGACGGTCTCCCGATAGCCGGCGACGCCGGGCAGGTCGATGTGGCGGTCGCCGGCGGTGGGAGAGCAGTGGCGCACCAGCGCCGTGGCGACCCGCGTCCATTCCGTGGTCCCGCCGGTGCTCACCTCGACGAGGTAGCACGTCCAGCGGCGGCCGCGGTCGGCCTCATCCGGATCGAGGCGAGCCTGGAGGCGCTGGGGTGTTCCAGGGGTCAGGAACACGGCTCGCTCCAGGTGGAGCTCCTCCACGGCGAAGGACCGGTCGCCGTACGCCTCCTCCCCGGCGGCCAGGGCGAGCTCGTGGTAGCCGGTACCCGACAGCATCGGCATCTCGTGCACGCGGTGGTGGTTGAGGTAGGGCAGTCGCTCGACGTCCAGGGCGAAGTCCCATACCAGGGTTCCAGTAGGGGCCAGGGTGAGCGCCGTGCCCGTGATCGGGTGTCCGCCGCCGTCCCGGACGGTCGCGGCCCGCCTGACCGGGTTCTTCCAGTACCGCTCGTGCTGCCAGGGGTAGGAGGGGAGGGGGACGTGCTGTCCGCTGTGGGGCTGCATCCGGGAGAAGTCGATCGCCCGCCCCTTGACGTACAGCTCGGCGGCGGCCTCCAGAAGGGAGGTACGGCCGGGCGTGTCGCGGGCGAGTGCGGTGACGACCGCCCCGTCCCCGCCGACATGGCGCAGGTTCTGCTGGACGGCTCGGGCGAGCAGCGGGTTGGGGCTGAACTCCATGAAGGTGTCGAATCCCTCCTCCACCAGATGCTGGACGGCGTCCGCGAACAGCACCGGCTCGCGAAGGTTGTCCACCCAGTACGCCGCGTCCATCCCGGACCCGTCCAGGAAGCGGCCGGTGACCGTGGAGCACAGCGGGACATCGCCCCGCCGGGGGCGTAGAGGGGCGAGCAGTTCGAGGAGCGGTTCGCGGAGGGGGTCCATCTGCGGGCTGTGCGAGGCGATGTCCACCTGTACGCGGCGCCCGAAGACGCCTTCGGCGTCAAGGTCGCGGAGGATGGCGTCGATCTCCTCGGGCTCGCCGGCGAGCACGCAGGACGTAGGGGAGTTGCTCACTGCCAGGACCGCGGTGCCGCCCCGCTCCGCGATCAGCGCCTGGACGCGCTCGGACGACAGCTCTACCGCGGCCATCGCCCCCTGACCGCTGGTGGCACGGATCAGCCGGCTGCGGCCGCAGATGATCCGGGCGGCGTCGTCGAGGTCGAGGACTCCGGCCACGTGAGCGGCCGCGACTTCTCCCATGGAATGCCCGATCACGGCATCGGGCTCGAAGCCCCAGGATCGCCACAGGCGGGCGAGCGCGACCTGCACCGCGAAGATCGTCGGCTGGGCCACATCGATCTCGGCGAGGCGGGAGGTCTCGGGGGCGGCGTTGAGCTCGGCGGTCAGCGACCAGTCGACGTAGCGGCGCATGGCGTTCTCGCAGTCGGCGATCGCCGTGGCGAAGACCGGCTCCTCGTCGAGCAGGTCGCGGCCCATGCCGACCCACTGCGCCCCCTGGCCGGGGAACACCCACGCCGTCAGGTGCGGGGCGCCGGGATCACGGACGTCATCGGCCTCGCCGGCGTACACGCCCTCCGCGTGACCGTCCGCGGCGAAAGCGTCCAGTTTGGCGGCGGCCTCCTCGCTCGTGCCGGCGACGACCGCCAGCCGCTGGTCGTGGTGGCTGCGCCGTGCTCCCGCCGCGCCGGCGATCTGGTGCAGCGAGGAGGGAAGCAGGTCCCGGTAGCGTGCGGCGAGCGCGCCGAGCGCGGAGGGAGTACGCGCCGAGATCGGCAGCAGCACCGCGCGGTCGCCGTCCTCGCGCCGCTCCTCCTGTCGGCTCCACTCGTCCGGCCGCGAAGCGGAGGGCGGCTCCTCGACGACGATGTGCGCGTTGGTGCCGGTGATGCCGAAGCTGCTGACCCCGGCCCTGCGGGGGCCGTCCAGGTCCGGCCAAGGCTGTCCCTTGTCGCACACCCGCACGCCGATGCTGTCCCAGGGGATGGAAGGGTTGGGCGTGGTGAAGTTCAGGCTCGCCGGGAGCCAGCCGCGCTGCACGCACAGCAAGGCCTTGATCAGGCCGGTGATACCGGCCGCACCCTCGGTGTGGCCGAGGTTGGTCTTCGCCGAGCCCACGAGGAGCGGCCGACCTTCGGGCCGTCCCCGCCCGAGCACCGAGTCCAGGGCGGCGATCTCCACGGGGTCTCCCGCGCTGGTGCCGGTGCCGTGCGCCTCCACGTACGCGACGCTCGCCGGATCCACCCCGGCGTCACGATAGGCCGCCGTCAGGGCGGCCTGCTGCCCAGGGATCTGCGGGGTCATGAAACTGTCCGAGTGCCCGTCGTTGCTCGCGGCGGCCCCGCGGATCAGCGCGTGGATCCTGTCCCCGTCGGCCAGTGCCCGCGACAGGGTCTTCAGCACGACGATGCCGGCGCCCTCGCTGCGCACGTAGCCGTTGGCGCGCGCGTCGAACGCCTTGCACTGGCCGTCCAGGGCCATCATCGATCCCTGGGAGAAGCCGATGGCGTGGTCGGGGGTGAGGATGGCGTTCACGCCACCGGCGATGGCCAGGTCGCACGACCCGGCGCGTAGTGACTGGACGGCGAGTTGCACGGCGACCAGGGAGGAGGAGCAGGCGGCGTCGAGTGCCACACTCATCCCCTTGAGGTTCAGGGCGTGGGAGATCCGGCCCGCGTTGCCGCCACGGGTGCTTCCCGTCACCGTGTGCACGTCGAGCTCTTCGGCGGCTCCCGACTGGCGGTCCCAGTAGTCGCTGGTGATGACGCCCATGAAGACCGCTCCGGTCCGTTGTGGCATCTCCTCCAGCACCAGACCGGCGTCGTCGAAGGCTTCCCAGGCCACCTCCATCACCATGCGGTGCTGGGGGTCCATCGTGGCCGCCTCGCGCGGCGAGATGCCGAAGAACGCCGCGTCGAACTCGTCGATGCCCGAGACGAAACCGCCGTACTTGGAGGCGAGCTTGCCCGGCACACCGGAGGCGGGGTGATAGACCTCCTCGACGGGGAACCGATCCGGCGGAATCTCGGAGATCGTGTTCTCGCCACGGCACAGCAGCTCCCACAGCTCTTCGGGTGAACGGGCGCCGGGCAGTCGGCAGGCCATCCCCACGACGGCGATCGGCTCTGACGCGGATGTGGTTTCTTGGTTCAAGCTCATGGCGGTTTTCCCCTGTCACGGTTTCTGGGCGGAGGCGGGAGACTCTGCGCCGTGTGCCTGGGGGAGCAGCGCGGAGTCACCGCGGCCGGAGGAGGGGACGCGCACCTTCGCAGCCCGCTGTTCCAGCGCATCGAATGATGACGATCGCTACTTGCCGCCGGCTTGGGGGCCCTCTTGCCGCCGGCTTGAAGATGTTCCCGTGCCGCACTTGCCGGCCGAGAACCGCGAACGTGGCTATCCCGGCAGCACCGACCTTCTGGTCCGCGCATGCCTTCGGGGTCTCCGCGGAAGCGGGGACAACGGCTTCCGGCAGTGGCGTGACGCCGGAGTATCCCCCTTGACATGCAGAAACAGGATCACGCGAAGATCGACTCATACACCACGTCCGTGGACGTGACCCCGGGCCCTGACAGTACGGCTGAGCTAGCCGCCCAGAAGGAACGGAGCGCCGGGCGCCGGGCGGGGAAGCCCGCTCATCCCGGTGGGGGCGAGAGCGGGTGGACGTTCCCGGGACACTCTCACCGTGGCATTCCGTCAATTCTGTAAATCAAATACCGATATTTCCCACTATTCACTTGGTAAACAGTAAGGATGATCTAAAGGTATAAGCTTCCGCTGTTCCTGGTTTGGCATCGCACTTTCCATCGTTGCCGCGTACCGACAGGCCCGCAGGCCCGTCGCCTGCCCGGCGCGGTGGCGGGCGGCGCCGCTCTCCTGGCGGGGCGCACGAGTGGCACCGCCTGCGCGTACACCCGAGATCACGGACGGCGTGGGGCAGGTGGGGATGGCGACGGTCGGCGAACCGGATCGGATCGCTCTCGACGGCGACGGGAGCCGGCCGTGGGCGGGCGTGGCCGGGGGCCTGCCCGGCGGGGCGGGGCGGTGGTACCGCCGGGACCCGCTGGGGTTCGTCGAGCGGGCGGCCCGCGAACGGGGCCCGGTGTTCCGGCTGCCCGACGACGGATCGTTGTGCGTGGCCGACCCGGTGGAGGCCCTGCGGGTGCTGCACGACGAGGAGGGCCACTACGACGAGGTGTCCGACTTCTTCCACCTCCGCGGCGGCCGGCTGGAGCCGCGGGCGACACAGGTCGCGATCGGGCGGGCGGCGCGCGCGACGTTACGCGCCCACCTGGCCGCGCACCGTGAACGGCTGCCCGCCGTCGTGGCGGAGCTGGGGGAGGTCAGCGAGTGGCCGTCGGCCGGGCGCGCCGCCGCGCACCGGTTCCTGGCCGGGGCGCTGCTGCGCCCGGACAGCCCGCCGGCGCTGCGGGAGCTGATGGCGCGGGTGGTGCGGCGCGATGTCCTGATCCGTCCCGCCGGCCCGCTGGCGCGCGTGGCGCAACAGGCGCTGTGGGCGCGCGCGGTACGGGCGGTCGCCGCCGAGGCACGCGCCCGGCGGGCCGGTCCACCGCCCGGCCGGTCCGGCGACCTGCTGGACGCCGTGCTCGGGGCCACCCCGCCCGGCACTCCCGCCGCGCAGGTCGCCCAGGCGTACCTGCTGCTGTTCCGGACCTCGGTGGCGCCGGTGGGCCACGTGGTCGCCTGGGCGCTGCTGGCGGCCGCGACCCACGGCGTCGACCTGGCGGCCGTGCCCGCGGAGTCGGCCGTACGGGAATCGCTGCGGCTGTGGCCGGTGGCGTGGCTGCTGGGCCGCCCGGTACTCCGCGCCCACCACATCGGCGGCGTGCGGCTGGAGCCGGGGGAGAGCGTGGCGGTCTGCTCCTACCTGCTGCACCGCGACGACCGGCACTGGCCGCAGGCCAACCGGTTCCGGCCCGACCGGTGGGACGGCCCCGGCCCCCGCGGGCCCTACCTGCCCTTCGGCGGCGGCCCGTTCACCTGCGCCGGCGCCGCCGTCGCCCAGACCCTGGCCACTGACCTTCTCGCCGCCGTGACCGACGGCGCCCGCCTGGAGGTGCGCGGCGGCCACGGCCGCCCCCATGTCGCCGGCATCATCACCCCTCCCCGGTTCCGGCTGCGCCGGACCCCCCACCAGGCCCCGAGCACCAGCCGCGCCCAGGAAAGGAGGTGAGTTACATGAGGAAGCTGCTGCGCCGGGTTACCGGCCGCCGGGTCAACCGGCAGGCATGGCACATCTGGTAAGTCCTCTCCCAGTGGCCGCGCCGGGCCCGACGGCCCGGCGCGGCCCTCGACCCGGCGTGCGGCCGACGGGACACCCGTGCGCAGGAGGCGCGCATGTCGCATGTGGATGAGACGCTGGCGGCGTACGAGAGCGTCGCGGCCCGGTACGACGAGCTGAACGCGCGGTTGGACACCGCCAGGCTGGTGGACCGCTACGTGGAGGTGGTGGAGCGGTACGGTTCGGGCGGGCGGCGGCTGCTGGACGCCGGGTGCGGGACCGGCCGCAGCAGCGCGGCCTTTCGCGAGCGGGGGTTCGAGGTGACCGGCTACGACCTGTCCCCGGCGATGGTGGCGATGGCCCGGCGCCGGCCCGGGGCCGAGGGGATCCGGTTCCAGGTGGGACGGCTGCAGCAGCCCCCGCCCGGGTTGACCGGCTTCGACGTGGTCGCCTGCGTGGATGTGCCGATGGCGTACCTGACCGACACCGACCAACTGCGGCGGGCGCTGGCGGCCGCGCGTGACCAGCTCACCGAGGACGGGGTGCTGGTCTTCGACCTCAGCACCGTCGGCCACTACCGGCGCGCGTTCGGCGTCCCCACGATCGCCGACCGGGGGGACCGGTACGTGGCGTGGTTCGCGGTGTCCCCGCGGATCGAGGCCGACGCGGTCGTGGTCACCCAGTTCGACCTGTTCGAGCGGGCCGGCGACGGTTGGGAGCGGGTGTCGATGCGGCACGTGCAGCGGCACCACTCCGACCGGACGGTGCGCCGGGTGGCCGAGCAGGCAGGGCTGCGCGTCGTGGCCACCCGAGGTCTGGTGGGGACGTCGGCGCGGGAACCGGCCGACGAGGACGACCACGACCGGATCCTGTACGTCGTCCGCCGGTCCGGCTGAGCGCGCCCGCGTCCCGCGACGCCCGCCTCGAGACCTTCCGGCGGTCTAAGGGGTGCCGGCGAGGCTCCGGACGCAGGTCGCGAGAGCCTCAAGCAGTCCCTTCTGCTGGGCGGGTGTCAGGTCGGCGCACATCTTCTTCTCGATCCTGCGGATCGCCACGCTGGCCGTACGCAGGTGGTCCAGGCCGGCCTGGGTCAGCACGGTGGGCAGTTCGCGGCCTCTGGGGGCGGTCGCGGGCCGGGTGACCAGGCCGCGATCCTCGAGTCCGCGCAGGACGACGTTCATCGACTGGCGGGTGACGAAGGTGCCGCGAGCCAACTCGGCGTTCGACAGTCCTGGGCGCTGCCCCAACAGTTCCAGGCACGCGTACTGCGGCACGGTCAGGTGCAGCGGGCGCAGCGCCACGTCCATGGCGTTGCGCAGCGCCACCGCGGCCTGTTTGAGGACGTAGCCGACGGCGTCGTCCACCGGACCAAGCATCTCGCCTTGACTCATGTCAACATCCTGACACATAATGCTCTATGTCAGGACTTTGACATAGCGGAGGAGAGCGCCATGACCGTTACCGGACCCGACTTCATCGCCCTGCAGGTGCGCGACCTGGATCGCGCCGCCGCCTTCTACGAAGACCGGCTCGGTCTGCGCCGCCCCCCGGCAGGCCCGCCTGGCGCGATCGTGTTCGCCACCACACCCATCCCGTTCGCGCTGCGTGAACCGCTGCCCGGCGTCGACCTGGACGCGGCCGCCCGGCCGGGTCTCGGCGTGGCGCTGTGGTTGCACGCCACCGACGCGCAGGAGGTGCACGACGCGCTGGACGCGGCAGGCGTCCCGGTCGTGACGCCGCCCTTCGACGGCCCGTTCGGGCGTACGTTCACCTTCACCGACCCCGATGGATACGCCGTCACGATCCACGACAAGCGGTGAGCTCCACACCGGTCGTTGCGGTCAGTGAGAATCACCCGGCGTGATCGATCCCGGACCGCGGACGTCGTCTGATCCTCACGGTTCTCATCGCTCAGGCTCTCCGGCGGCCGGCCCATCGGGACAGGGCGCCGGCCAGGGAACCGGCGTCCGAACCTGCCCAGCAGACGTAGCCGTCAGGGCGCACCAGCACGGCCTCAGCGCCGAGCTCGCGCGTGATCCCCGCGTAGCCGATCCGGTCCGACCACGGGGCGGCGGCCGTACGCAGACGGTCTGTCGTGGTGAGCAGTACGGCGCGGCCGTCTCGCAGGTCGAGGCCGGGCAGATGTCGCCCGGCCAGCGGGTGCGGCTCTCCCGGCATGGGATAGCGGATGTCCAGCCCCGAGATCATGCCCGCCACGACCTTGTTGGCCTCCGGAACCCGCAGCAATTCCTCGACAATGTCGCGCAGGGCCAGATTCTCCTCATGGGGCACGAGCAGCACGGCCTGGGCGCGGGTGTTGGCCAGCACTCGCGCGGCCACGGGGTGCCGCTCGTCCTGGTAGGTGTCGAGCAGCCCGTCCGCAGCCCAGCCGTTGACCTCGGCGGCCAGCTTCCAGCCCAGGTTGAAGGCGTCCTGCAGGCCGAGGTTGAGCCCTTGCCCGCCCATGGGGGAGTGGATGTGCGCGGCGTCGCCGGCCAGCAGTACCCGCCCGTGCCGGTAGTTCGTGACCTGCCGCGAGGCGTCGGTGAAGCGGGAGGCCCAGCGGATCCCGGTGAGCGTCACCTCCGGTCCGAAGGAGTTTGCCAGTGCCCTGCCCACCTCCTGGTGGGTGATCGGCGCGTCCCTGGACAGGCTCTGCTGCTCGGGGCCGTAGAAGAGGAAGCGGTGCACGCCGTCGCCGAGCGGCGCCAGATAACCCTTGCCGGTGGCGGAAGGGGTCATGATCGGCAGGCTCCACGAGGTGGGCGCGGGCCCGGTGAGGGTGAGGTCCGCGACCGCCATGCGCAACCGCCCGTCCAGCCCGGGGAAGCCGATCCCCAGTAGCTCGCGCACCGCGCTTCGACCGCCGTCACACCCTACGAGATAGCGGCCACGCAGCCGTACCGGACCGGCGGTGGCGGTGACACCGTCGTCGTCCTGTGCGAGCGCGGTCAGCTCGTGCCCGCGCAGTATCCTGGCCCCCAGCTCTGCCGCCCTGGCTTCGAGCAGCGCCTCGACCCGCGTCTGCGGGATGCCGATCATGTACGGGTGCCGGGTGTCCCAGGCGTTGAAGTCCAGCCGCAGCCCGGCGAAGTGGCCGCCGGGCACTCGCTGGATCGCCCGGTCCATAAGCGGGTCGAGCAGTCCGCGCAGTTCGAGCGCCTCGGCGGTGCGCGGTTGCAGGCCGAGCGCCTTGGATTGGCCGCTGCGCGCGGGCAGCCGTTCCACCACGGCTGCGGACACCCCGGCCAGGCCGAGCTCCGCGGCGAGCATGAGGCCGGTGGGGCCGGCCCCGACAATGATCACATCGATGTCCATGCCAGGACGGTAGATCGCGGGGCGTCCCTTACCGCAAAGAAAGGGACGTGCCGCAGCCGCCTGATCCCGAGGTGGATCCAGACTGTGACGGGACGTTCCGTTGATCCCGCGTGGTTCGCGCGGAGACGGTGGCCTTTCCTGGCCGGCCGCGTCGAGCGGCAGCCGAACCGGCGGCCGGCCGCGGCCGAGCGGCGGGATCGCTCCGAGTCCGGAGGGCTGCTTCGCCTCCGCCGGACAGATTCGCTATATTTAGTAAATGGTGAATCTAACCTCGACGCTCTCACTGCAGGGCTGTGCTCTCCGCTATGACGACAGCGGTGGCGACGGCGTTCCACTGGTGTTCTCGCACGGCGCCGGGGCCGATCACGTGATGTTCGACGCCCAGCGCGAGCACCTGCGCGCCCAGGGGTACCGGGTCGTCATCTGGGACATGCGCGGCCACGGTCTGTCTCGCCCGGCCGGTGTTCGATTCACCGCCGAGCAGGCGATCGCGGATCTGCGCGCGCTCATCGAGCACCTCGCGCTCGACCGGCCTGTGCTCGTGGGGCAGTCCCTCGGCGGCAATCTCAGCCAGGCCGTCGTCCGGCGGCATCCAGACCTCGCCCGGGCGCTGATCGTCATCGATTCGACGTGGAACACCGCACCACTGTCATGGAAGGAGCGACTGCTGGTGAAGGCGGCCGCGCCGAGTCTGTCGATGATCCCGGCCAAGCGCCTTCCGGGCATGATGGCCGAGGCCTCCGCGATGACAGAGCGCGCGCGGGCAGACGCACGACGGGCATTCTCCCAACTGTCGAAGAAGGAGTTCGTCCAGGTGTGGCGGGCGACCGTCGATCTCCTCGACCCGGCCCCCAGCTATCGCACGCCGGTGCCTCTGTGCCTGATCCGCGGTGAGCGAGACCGTACCGGCAACATCGCCGCGGCCATGCCCAGGTGGGCCAGGGCCGAAGGGGTCGAGGAGGTCGTCATCCCCGGCGCGGGTCATATCTCCAACCAGGACGACCCTCACGCGGTGAATGCGGCGATCGAAGCGTTCCTGCGTACGGTTCCGGCATCGAAGCAGGCACGGCGGTGAGCGCGACCCGGCGGCGCGCGTTCGTCACCTCGGTGGGTGACCTGCTGGCCTCATGGAACCTCCCGCACGCGACCGGCCGCGTCTACGGGTTGCTGTTGGTGACCGAGGAGCCGACCTCTCTCGACGCGATCGCCGCCGAGCTCGAGCTGAGCAAGGGGGCGGTGAGCACCGCGGTGCGGCAGCTGGACTCCTGGGGACTCGCCAAGGTGATCCCGCAGCCCGGCAGCCGCAGACTCCTGGTCGAAGCCACCGGGGGGCTCGAGTCTCTGCTGGAAGCAAGCCATTCGCGGGCCAGAACCCTGATCGCCGCCCTGCGCGACGGTGAGACCCTGGTGAACCCCGGCCCCGCGCAGGACCGGCTCCGGGACGTGATCGGGCTGTTCGCCGGCTATGTCGACGCCGGGAACCAGATACTCGGCAGACACCGCCAGTAGCGGCGTCTCGCAGACGATCTCGCGAATCCGCCGACGGCGTCAGCCCTGCTTCGGGACCTCCCGGGAGAAAGGCGGCGAAGGCCGGCAGAGCCTCCCGCGCGGCGTCCGGATACTCACATGTGGCCCGTCACGGCGCGGCGTACTGGTCGTGGCGGGCATACAGCTCGGTCCATTCCTGCTGCGTGAGCTGCCGGCCGGAGGCGACGATCTCGGCGAGCTCCTCGAAGTACGCCTCCCGGGGCGCTCCCGGTGTGAACAGCACCAGCATCGACGCGGGTGCGCCTGAGTCGTTGCTGAAGGCGTGCACCCCGCCCGGTGGCACATACAGGAAGTCGCCCGGTGTGGTGTCCAGCCACCGCTCCCCGTTGTACAGCGAGACGGTGCCCTCCAGGATGAAGAACGACTCGGAGATGGTCCGGTGGAAATGGGCGCCGGGGCCGTTCGGGATCGCCGCCATGTCCCAGCGGTAGAGACCGAACTGGCCCGCGGTCGTCGCTCCGGTCGCGAGATAGCCGACCTGGGACTTGACCCCGATCGTGAGGTCCGGCCGCGTGTCGGCGGGCCGGTAGACCGCGCTGGCGGTGCCGTGATCGGCGAAGTACTGCGGGGGCGGATAGGACATCGGTGTGCTCACCTCGAGCGATGGATCATCTGCGGCTGACCAGATGATCATACGAAGTCGCGGCGGCCCACTAAAAGATCCAATTCTGATCTGTCCCATTGGGCCAACCCTGGCCCGAGCAGAGGTCACGGCCACCACGGCCCCGGCTGCTCCCGGGCGGTGCCGCCCGCGCCGGATGCCCGGTCAGCCGGTACGCGGTGGGATGTTGAAGTTGACGCGGAACATGTTGTCCGGGTCGTAGATCGCCTTCAGCGTGGTCAGCCGGGCGAAATCGTCCGGGCGGTAAGCGGTGCGCACGATGGCGGGGTCGGTGTCCTCGACGCCCAGGAAGTTCAGGTTCGTCCCACCGGTGCTCCATGGACGGATCTCGTCGAGCAGCCGATCGCGCTGCTCGCGGTCCTGCCGGGCCGGGGCCGTCCCGGTGAACAGCGAGAACGCTGCGTCCCTGCCGCCGACGCAGTTGGGCACCTCCGGCGGGCGGCCGTAGGCGCCGCCGAAGTGCCGCAGCTCGGTGATGAACGGGGGCCGGGCGGCCGGCCCCGCGAGGGAGATGAGCGTGGCGACGGCGCCCGGCTCCAGCTCGCGCAGCAGCACGTTGCGGTCGCAGGCCTCGTACGGCGCGCCGGTGGGCTCGTGATGGATGGTGCCGACGTCGGCATACGGCATGTCGCGCACGGTGTCCACCAGCCGCGGACCGAGAGCACGCAGCGGCTCGACCAGCTTCTCGCCGCCTCCCGCGCCGCTGAAGGCGATACGTACATGGGTGACGAACCTGCCGCGCATGGCCGCTGGCGAGCACTCCGACGGCCCGCCTCCGCTCCGCGGCCAGCCGTACGGCGGCGACGACGTCCTCCTCGCGGGCGGCGGCGACGATGTACGCGGGCCGCGACTCGACTGCCCGGTTGAGTCCCACCCGTCCGTCGTCATATCCCTGCTCATCCGGCCCGAAAACCTGGGCCGCAATCATGTTCATGCAGGTCAACCTAGCCAAGTGAGTTACCCCGATCTTGTAGGAATCGGACGCGCGACTCCGCTTGACGAGAGGTCGCCCGCACTGCCTGGACCGGGAACCGTGGTGCCCGGAGGTGAAAGCACCGGAGGCGGGCCGGGATCCGCCCTCCTCGCCGGGCGGTCCGGCCTCAGCTTGCGCTGCGGCCGGACCGCCCGCTTTCTGCAGCGCGAGTTGCCTTGACACCGGCGACAAGGTTCTAGCGTGGCTGCGACAACCGGGTGGCGGAGGTCGTCGACGGATGGCGGGGCCACGATGTCTGCGTGGCGCCGGCCGTGCCGGTCGGTGACCGGCCGTTCATCGCGTCGGCCGACCGGAGGAGTAACGATGAAGTTCGGAATCAGCTACAGCACGCCCTACCACGGCATCGACCCCGACACGATCATGGCCTACGCCCAGCATGCCGAGGACTGCGGCTTCGAGTCGCTGTATGTGCCCGAGCACGTCGCGCTGTACCCCGGCGCGATGGTCGGCCGCTTCGAGCTACCGCCGTCGCTGCCGTACTTCGATCCGCTCGATTGCCTGAGCTTCGTCGCCGCGGCCACCCGCCGGATCCTGCTCGGGACGGGTGTGCTGCTGCTGCCGTACCACCATCCGGTGATCCTCGCCAAGCGTCTGGCGACCGTCGACGTGCTGTCCAAGGGGCGGATGCGGTTGCTGACCGCGGGCCTCGGCTCCCTGCCCGGTGAGGCTCGGGCGATGGGGGTCGACTTCAGCACCCGCGGCCGCCGTGCCGACGAGGCGATCGACGTGATGCGGCTGCTCTGGGCCGGCGGCCAGGACGGTGTCAGCTTCGACGGGGAGTTCTTCACCTTCGATGACCTGTGCCAGTTCCCGAAGCCCTATGGGGTCACCCACCTGCCGATCCACATCGGCGGATCGAGCCGGGCGGCCGCACGCCGCGCCGGACGCCGCGGCGACGGCTACTTCCCCGGGGGCGCGCTCGATCCGAACGAACGCGCCATCCAGATGGACATCGCCCGGTCAGCCGCCACCGAGGCCGGCCGCGACCCGGAAACGCTGGAGTACACGCGATCGGGGTCGATCGACATGACCATCGATCAGGTGGAGGCGTTCGCCGCCCAAGGGGTGACCCGCATCGTCGTTAGTGCCTCCGCCACCGAATCCGACCGGCAACACGAGGAGATGTCCGCGTTCGCCCAGCGGTTCGCCCTCCTCCAGACGAGAAGTGCCGGTTAGCCGAGAAGTTCCGGTGCGGATTGCGAGAGGATTCTTGCGGACAGTGACCTGGGGAAATGCGATCGCTCCCGGTATCCCTCCCGGAACTCTCGCATCCGGTCATTCGTGAGAGGCCGCAGTCGCGCTGAAAACCCGAGGCGCTTCTGTACCTACAAGTATGTACACTCGTTGCATGAGCACTGCGGAACGCCTCATCGAAAGCGCTCGCGAACTGCTGTGGGAACGCGGCTACACCGGCACCAGTCCGAAGGCGATCCAGCAGCGGGCCGGGGCCGGGCAGGGCAGCATGTACCACCACTTCGCCGGCAAGCCGGACCTGGCGCTCGCCGCGATTCGCCGCACCGCCGAGGAGATGCGCGCCAAGGCTGAGGAGCAGTTCTCCGCGTCGGGGACCGCCCTGGACCGCGTCACCGCGTACCTGCGCCGGGAGCGGGACGTCCTCAAGGGCTGTCCCGTCGGACGTCTCACCCAGGACCCGGATGTCATGGGCGACCCGGCGCTGCGGGCCCCGGTCGACGAGACCCTGGCCTGGCTGCGTGAGCGCCTCGCCGAGGTCCTGGCCGAGGGGCGCGAGCGCGGCGAACTGGATGACGCGCTGGACCCGCGGGCAGCCGCCGCGACCGTCGTCGCGGTCCTGCAGGGCGGCTACGTCCTGGCCCGCGCCGCCGGCTCCGTGCAGCCGTTCGACCAGGCGATCACCGGGGTGCTGGGCCTACTGACCGCACATGTCTCCACCATCTGCGCATCGCGCCGGGCGAGTGGCACTGGCGCGGAGCCTCTCCCGCCACTTTCATGACGCACCCGGCCGTCCAGGAAGTAGCCGAGGACGGCACCGAGGCCGAACGCGGCCCCCATGCCCCCGACGCCGAACACCCCGCCGGCTCACCGACCACTCGCCAAGAAAGGCGGCACCCTTCGTGTACGCCAAGCAGTACGAGATCGCTCTGCCTGCCGACTACGACATGAAGATCATCCGCAGGCGCGTAGCCGACGGCGGCCACGTCCTCGACGACCGCGTCGGCCTGGGCCTGAAGGCTTATGTCATCCGCGAACGCGGCGTCGGCGGCTCGCCGGTCAACCAGTACGCCCCTTTCTACCTGTGGAACGACACCGGCGCGATGGCCCACTTCCTCGTCGGCGGCGGCGGATTCCAGAACATCATCCGGGACTTCGGCCGCCCTGTCACCCGCCACTGGACCGCAATCGCCTGCTACGCCGGCCCCGCCCGCTCGGCACCTCCCAAGGCGGCCTCGCGCCGCCTCACCGCCGTACCCTCCGACGCGGCCCCGGACGGCACCGGACCGGGCCTGTCCGCGCTGATCGAGCGGGAGGCTGAACAGCTGCAGCGGCTCTCCCGCCATGACGGCGTGCACACCGCCGCGCTGGCCGTCGACCCCCACCACTGGCAGCTGCTGCGGTTCGTGTTGTGGGCGGACACGTACGCGCCGGACAGGGACGCCACCGAGCGCTACGAGGTTCTGCATCTGTCTGCCCCCGGCCTGGGTGACCTGCGGGAGGGACGGGGCTGGTAGCACCCCGCGCGCCGGTACATCACCGCCGAACGGTCGGCATGGGCGCGACCGCGGGCCGGAAGGTCTCCGCCTCGCGCGGCGAGCACATCGACCTCGCTGCGGCCGCCGAGCAGTTCCTGTCTCCGTAGCGGTGACGCCGATAGAGTTCGTAGCCGGCCACGCGCCGACGACATGGAGGGCTCACGATGTCCACACTCGACCGCGTCGTGCTCAGGCTGCCGTTTCGCGGCACGTGGCTCGCCCGGAACAGTCCCGCGCGGCGTGTGCCGAGCCACGGCACCCACCTGTTCGCCACGACGTACGCCATGGACTTCATCGCGGTACGAGGTCGGCGCACGGCGACCACACGGGACTGGCGCACGCTGCTGTACACAGAGCCGGCGGAGCGGTTCTTCGCCTTTGACCAGCCCATCCTCGCCCCCGCGGCCGGCAGGGTGGTGTCGGTCCACGACGGCGAGGCGGACCACGTGGCGCGGCGCTCGCAGCTCGCGCTGTTGCCCTATGCCCTGACCCAGGCGGCCCGGGTTCGCGCAGGCGCGGGCGCCATCGCGGGCAACCACGTGATTCTCGAGCTGGAGAATCACGGCGGGTACGTCGTGCTCGCACACCTGCGCGCCAGCTCGGTGCGGGTGGGGGAGGGCGAGCCGGTCGTGGCCGGCCAGGAACTGGCCACCTGCGGCAACTCGGGCAACTCCACGCAGCCGCACCTGCACATCCAGGTCATGGATTCCGCCGATCCGTTCGCCGCGCGTGGCATGCCCATGACATTCCGGGAATATCGGGCGTGGCGCCACCCCGGTAGGGCGCCCAACGTGGTCGAGCGGGGCATCCCCAACGAATCGGAGATCGTCGAATCGCTGTGACCCGCCAGATCACAGACGCCCGGACGAGGCCACCACGGCGGATCCGATCCGGCCGGGCGGGGCGGCGGAGCGTCGTTCGGCGCGCGGACGCCGAACGCAGCATCGCCCGCATCGTCTCCGCGGCACGCGAGTGCCTGAGCGGCGATCCGAACGCGAGCGTCGACGACATCGCCAAGGCCGCCGGAGTGGGCCGGATGACGCTCTACGGCCACTTCGCCACCCGGGCGGAACTCGTCGAGGCCGCCCTGGTCGACGCACTGCGCGCCGGCGAGGAGGCGTTGTCGGCCGTCGATCTCACCGGCGACGCCCACGACGCTCTGGCCCGGTTGCTCGGCTCCACCTGGTCCCTCGTGGCCGAGTCCATGGCGTTACTGACGGCGGCCCAGGGAACTCTTCCCGCCGGACGCATCCGCCGGCTGCACGCAGCCCCCGCGCAGCGTGTCGAAGAGCTCATCCGCCGTGGCCGGGACGGAGGCGCGTTCCGCACCGACCTGCCGATCGCCTGGCTGGTCAGCGTCGTGCACCACGTCCTGAAAGGCGCCGCGGAGGAGAACCGCGCCGAGCGCCTGAAGACGGAGGATGCCGCCCGCGTCGTCATCGCGACGGTGCAGTCGCTCCTGTCGCCCCCTGACCGGGCTTCCACGGATCGAGGTGGCGCGAACCTGTAGGCCCGGTTCTCGCTCAGGCGGTGCCATCCGCGAGATTCGGCCGGGGGAGTGCCCGCGCACCCCGCGGGACCTGCGCCGAGCCCTGCTCGGGCGCCGTCGCGGAACGGCACGCCGGCGCCGCGCCCTGGTCAGGTCATACGCCTACGCCAAAGGAGATCTCCGGGGAGTGGCGGGCGCTGCCGTACTGGCCGTCGCCGAGGTAGAAGCGGACGTTCATGGTGCGCTGGGCCGGATCGAACACGCTGCGCCACAGGGTCCGCCAGGGTTCTTCGGGGACGGCCGGCATGGACACGGCGTCCAGCGCCTGGCGCAGGCCGCTGCCCGACAGCGGGCCGGCGGTCTCCTTCCAGGTCGGACATGGTCAACACGGCGGAGGCCAGGCCGTCGTCGGGGATGGTGGTGATGACATAAGGGCGTGAGGCCATTGGCAGCCCGATCCCCATCGGCTGACCACCGCCCAACGTGGCCATCAGATCCGGCGCGCTCAGGGTGAAGAAGTCATAGTTACGGGCGATTCGGCCGCGCCCGTCAGTGGCATGAGGGGGCGGGCACCACGCCGCTGAGCAGGCCGACCCAGCGGGCAGGCCGGAGATGTCGTCCAGGCGCAGGGTGTCGTCGTCGGGGTTGACACCGAAGGCGGCGGCGACCCCGTTGAGACGGGCGTGATGCTGGGGCCAGTTACGTTCGAACCAGGTCCAGCGGGCCCGGTTGATCAAAGGGTCGGTCTCGGTGGGCCGCCACCCGGCATTCGCGCGGGCCTCCTCGGCCAGTGCCCGGCCGATCTGTTCCTGGCTGCCCCGCAGGACCATGTGCCGGACGGTCATGAAATCGCGGTGGCCACCGGCCACGACGGAAATCTCGTTCATGTCGCCCACCCTTGAGCACCGCACTGATCAACGGCTGACCAACCGCTGACCATTCGGATTTCAGCGCCGTGCCAGCGCCAGCACGCTCAGTCCGAACATCAGGACGCCCAGGGGGAGATGGACCAACGGTATGTGCGCGATGCCGAGCACGACCTGGACCGAGGCGAGGACGAGGAAGCCGGACGCGTGCCAGACGGGCCGGGGCGAGCCGCCGCCCGGCTTCCACGCCAGCACCGCCGCGAGCACATACAGCATCGACGCCCCGTACATCACGCGGGCTCCGACACTGTGCAGCGTCTCTCCGTAGGACGAAGTCAGCAGCAGTCCTGCGGAGACCGCTTGAAGGAAGATGGTCAGGGGCTGCAGGGTGATGGCGATCTGCAGAAACGAGAAGCGGCGCTGTGCCGTCGCCTGGGTTGCCATGCCACGGTCCCCTTTTCCGCCCGGAGGCAGTAGGTCGATAAGGTCTCACCAGCCCGACGACGCGGGCCTGCGAAAGGTAAGGCGAGGAGGCGGACGGGAGCATGGGGGCGGCTGGGACGAGCGCCGATGAGATGGCCGGCGAGCGACGCCAACTGATCAATGTCGCCTACCGGCTGCTCGGTTCACTGGCCGAGTCCGAGGACGCCGTGCAGGAGGCCTACGCGCGCTGGTACGCGCTGCCACGAGGTCGGCAGGACGAGATCGTGTCCCCCGGCGCCTGGCTGACGACGGTGACCGGCCGCATCTGCCTGGACGTGCTCGGCTCGGCGCGGGCCCGGCGTGAACGCTATGTCGGCGCGTGGTTGCCCGATCCGCTGCCCGACCGCGCCGAGTGGGACCACGGTCATGGCGCAGATCCCGCCGACCAGATGGTCCTGGACGAATCGGTGACCATGGCCTTCCTCGTCGTCCTGGAGTCGATGACACCCGCCGAGCGGGTGGCGTTCGTCCTGCACGACGTCTTCCGGTACCCCTTCGCCGAGATCGCCGGCATCCTCGGCCGGACCCCTGCGGCCTGCAAGCAGCTCGCGGCCTCCGCCCGGCGGCGGGCGCGCGTCGCGCGGGCTCCGGTGACGGCTGCCGGGCAGGCCGAAGCGGTGCGGCAGGTCAAAGAGGCATGGGAGACCAAGGACATCGCGGCCCTCGTCGACCTCCTCGACCCGGCCGCCGTGATGACCGCCGACGGCGGCGGCATGGTCGGTACCGTCCTACGCCCGATCGAAGGCGGCGCGCGCATCGCCCAGTACATGGTCGCCCTCGCCGGCAAGGCTCCGGGGCTCGAACTCCTGGAGCGGTCGGTCAACGGTGTGCCGGGCCTGGTGGCCCGGCGTGCCGGCGTCGTCATGGTCGTAGCCTCGTTCGATGTCGCCGACGGCCGCGTCACCCGGATCTGGGTGGTCCGCAATCCGGAAAAGCTGCGGCCGTGGGCGCGGGGCACGGACCTGTCCGGTCACGGGGCGGGTTCACCACCAAGCTCCACCTGAGCGCGGACGGACGCTGTCGCCCGCTCCACGTTCTCGGGGAAGGGCTACAGCGCGATCACGATGTAGCCGGTGATCGTCATTCCCCCGATGCCGAACATTGACGCGGCGTCAAAGTCAACCGGAAAAGCGGCACCGCCGAATCGGTGCTGTGCCGGCGAACGCGTCATGGGCCGGGTTGAGCGGCGGCGCCACCGGTTCAGCCGGCGGCGGTGAGCCGTGCGGTGATGGCCGGGCCTTCCTCGCGGATCCAGGCCTCGGCGCGCGGGAGCCGGTCCTTCACGCCTCCGTCCCACATGCGTCTGAACACGGGATCGGTCTCGGCGGCGGCGCGCATGTTGACGTGGAAGCGGCCGATCATGCGAGTGGCTACGGGGACCAGGGCGTGGCGCTGGGGCGCGGTCATGCCGTAGGCGTCGGCGAACACCGCGACGCGGTGGGGGATGTCGAGGTCGACGAAGGCGGGCGCCCTGTCCTTCGGGTGCAGCAGGGGCGCCCACCAGTACAGGGCGTTGGCGAGGTCCTCGACTCTCGTGGTGGGCTTGGCGAGGTCGAAGTCGATGAGAGCGACGGGCAGGTCGTCGCGGAAGACGACATTGCCGGGGCAGTAGTCGCGGTGACTGACCAGCGGGGGCCGGCCGTCGGGAGTCGAGGTCGTCATCCGCGCTCCGGGGATTCCTCCCCATGTCGCGTCCGCGGGCGGCACCCAGCCCTGGGCGGCGTCGTGCAGGCGGCGGATGAGCCGGGCGAGTTCGATCAGGACCTCTTCGACCGCGGTTTCGGGTGGGAGTGGTTCGCGGGGAACCTCGCCGGAGACGAACGAGAGGACCTCGCGGCCCTGGTCGTCGAGGCCGAGCGGGACCGGAGCGTCCGAGAAGCCCGCGGTGTGCAGGTGCGCCAGGTAGGCCTGAACCGTCAGGGTGAAGGGTCGCACCGGCCGGCGGACGGTGTTTCCCACCCGCACGATTCCCCGCGTGACACCGTCGCCCGTCAGCGGCTCCTCATCGAGATGGCCGGCGTCGCGGTTCGGATCGGTCATGAGGCCCCTCTGTCCGTGGGTGTCGACCATCTGAGGCCCGGCGTCGAAGCAGCCCCATCGCGCGTTCCCGCGCAGCGGCCGGTGAGGCCAGGCGACCTCCACTCCCATCGTGGAACACGGACATTATCGCGGGAGCGCACCCTCAGGGGAGGCGTGGAACCGGAGAGGTGCACGGCTTCCTGGGCCCGAACGGCGCCGGGAAGTCCACGACCATCCGCATCCTGCTCGGCCTGATGCGTGCGGACTCCGGTGCGGCGAGTCCCCTGGGCGGCGACCCCTGGGCCGACGCCACCGACCTACATCGCCGCCTGGCCTACGTGCCCGGCGATGTGACGCTGTGGCCCAACCTGTCCGGCGGCGAGGTGATCGACCTGCTGGGACGGCTGCGCGGCGGGATCGACGCACAGCGCAGGAAGAGCCTGCTCGAGCGGTTCGAGCTCGACCCCCGTAAGAAGGGCCGCGCCTACTCCAAGGGCAACCGGCAGAAGGTCGCCCTGCTGGCCGCCGCTGCCCACGCGCTGTCGGCCCGCCGCGACCTCGCCGCCGGCCTGCTGCCGCCCCGGCTCGGACCCGCCACGGCGGCGCCCGGCCTGCGCAGCCCGCTGGCCCTGGCCTGGCAGCTGCACCGCGGCCAGGTCGTGGGGTGGTCCGTGGGCTTTGCCGTGGGCGGCCTCGCGCTCGGCGGTGCCGTCTCCGGTGGACTGGAAGGCCAGATCGACCTCGGCACGGCCGCCGGTCTCGGATACGGCCTGAGCACCGGCGACCTGGGCAGGCTTCCGCAGGTGCTCGGGGCAGCCCTGGTCTACCTGCCCGCGGTATGGGTGATGACCGGGATCGCGGCGGCCCTGGTCGGCCTGCTGCCACGTCTCGCGATGGCCGGTTGGGGCGTCTGGGTGGGGTTCATCCTGCTCGACGTGTTCGGCATGCTCGGGCAGGTCGACGAGAAGCTGCTGGACATCATCCCGTTCACGCACGTGCCCTGGGTCGTGCTCGGGCAGATGTCGACGGCTCCGCTGGTGGGGTTGACCGCCGTCGCGGCCGTCCTGGCCGCGCTCGGCGTCGTCGGGCTGCGCAGGCGCGACCTCGCGTGATCAGCCGTCCTTCGGGACCGTGTTCAGCTCCTGCCACTTGTGCATCAGCCTCGGAACCTCGCTGCGCAGGAAGGCGAAGAAGCGCTCGATCTCCTCCAGCCGCGCGCCGGCCGGCGTATCGGGGCTGAACACCGCCAACCCGTCGTGCGCGCCTTCCTCGAAGCGGCGGTACACCTCATCGCTCGACAGGGCCGCCTTGTACCAGGCGGACTGGTCGACGCGGTAGTGGTCGCGGCGCTGCCCCGGATCCCGCTCGCGGGTGATCATCCCGACGCGCATCAGGTATTTCACCGCTCCGGAGATCGCCGGAGGCCCGACCCGCAGTTGCCCGGCGAGCTCGGCGGCGGTGCGCCTGCCCTCCTCGGAGGTCAGGATCGCAGCGAACACGCGGGCCGCCATCCGGGGGTAGCCGGAGTCGGACATGATCATCGCGAAGCGTTCCAGGAACCGCGTGGCCGCGGTCTCCTGATCGCCGCCGGTGTCGAGTGTCTCGGCCATCTGTGCCTCTCCGCGTCGCCTCCGCCTGGTCCGGCCGAGTTTACGCAGACTCTATGGTTTTGAAATTTCGTGAATCGAGGAGAAGCACTTGCTCGAAGAGGCCCCCACCCGGATCCGTGTCACCAGCCGCCAAGTGACTCCGTGTGGTCAGGTCTCCTGTCGGTGGGCAACCGTCATGGGCGGCCATCCGGTTCGGTGCCGGCCCGCCGTGACCTGGGCAGGTAGTACAGGCCGAGGCCCAGCCCGGTGGTCAGCAGAGCGAGCCCGAGAGCGATCACCGCGACAATCGTGGGCCATTGGAGATGCCCGGGCAGGTGCAGAGCCAGGAACCACGAGCGCGTGACCTTCCCGGTGGTCAGCATGAGCGCGGGCACGATGCCTTGGGCCACCAGGGGCACCCAGCACAGGGTCAGGCTCACCGCGAAGTAGGCGGGGGCGGCGGTCGCCGCGGTGAGAACCAGCACCAGGAGCACCTGGGCGAAGTCGGTGCCGTTCTCCAGGAGGTTGCCGCCTCTGCGGTGGGGGTCGGTCATGGGGACCGGCCGCAGGACCGACACCAGCACGGTCACGCCCGCGCCGCCGCCCAGCAGCGCGGGGACGAGCGCGGCCAGCCAGGGCCACAGGTCGTACTGGCCGGTGAGAGCGAGCATGATGAGGGTGAGGGCGACGGTCGGCGGTGCGGTGATCAGGAGCCAGGCGAGTTGGCGGCCGCGGATGTCGTGGCGGGCGGCGCCGGGGATCATCATCTTGCCCCAGAGTTCGGTGCCGTCCTCGCCGTACAGGTTGGCGGAGATGGCGGCGGTCCACAGGGCGAAGACCAGGCCGGTCCAGGGCAGGAAGACCGGTGCGCCGATGGCCAGCGGGAGCAGGCAGAACACCAGGGCGTAGCACAGGTAGTGCAAGCGCATCAGGTCTCTGGACCAGGTGCGCAGCTCCCTGGCGGCGACCGCGGTCATCGGGCCTGTGGCCCACCCGCTGGAGGTGGCCCGGGCCGGGCGTCCGCTCGGACGCCGGGTGGTCAGGCGCCGCTTCAGCCTCCGTTGGGACCGGCCAGGCCGAAGAACGATCCGCTCGGCACGGCCCGCTCTACCAGGCCCTGCTGGGCGAGGCCCAGCACAATCCCGCTGTCGCCGCCGACCTCAACGACCGCTTCATCACCCCTCAGGCGGAGAAGACCGTCGCGCGGCTGAGGAAGGCCCGCGACCAGGGGCAGCTGTCACCCGACTTCGACCTGGACGTGGCCATGGACATCCTGTCGGGCCCGCTGTACTTCAGGGTCCTCATCACGCAGCAGCCTCTGACACACGACTACGTCGACCGCATGCTCGACGCGCTGTTCACCGGGATGGGGCCGAGCCCTGAGACCGGCGCGGGGATGTAACCGTCCGCCGCAGCCGAGCCCCGCTTCCCTGCGGGCCGGCCGACGCCATGCCGGATGTCGCCGGAGACCGGCCTTGAGCGGCGGCGCCGTCGCCGGGGGGCCGGGCTGACCGGGGTGAGGGCATGCGCACCGAGGACGCCGTCCGTGCGCATGGCGTCGTCGCCGGGCTGCTGGGCCTCTGGCGGAGGGCGTTCGACGAGCACCGGACGGCGGACCTCGCCTCGTTGTGGTGGATGGGGCGTGGTGATCCGAGGAACGCGGAGGGGAGCGGCCGTCGCCGTCGCTGCCGTCGGGCGGGGTGCGTGGCAGTGGGACGACGCCGGGCGGGACGGGCCACGGGGAGCGATGGCGGTCTACCGGCAGGTCCTGGCCCGCGACCGGCTGTCCGGCCATCGTGTCCGGGAGGCGAGTGGGGTCAGGATATGAATTCTTACTAATCTACATTGTAAAGGCACCCGGCCGTTCGCGCACCTAAGGTCCCCATCCGGAGAAGACGACTCCCGCCTGGCGCCGACCCGCGTGCCGAACGCCTGGAACGCTCCGCGCTCGCCGGACCTGCGGATGAACGTCGGGCGGAGGTCCGGCAGTCCCTCCGCCGCCGCGCGAATCACCATCCCCTACGTGACACCATCCCGAAAATTCATTACAAGGCGGTTGTTGATATCTCTTGATCAAAAACTTCGCGCACGATACTTTGCCGATGATCAAGGAACACGCCTTCGTCCTACGTACCGCCAAGAAAGAGACAACAGCGGCTGATGCGCGACCAATCCCCTCGACCAGCCCCTGTGACACGGCGGACCATGCTCCGCGCGTCAGGCGCAGCGGGCTCCGCCCTGTTCATCGGCATGGCCCTGCCCACCCCTGCCGCCGCCGCTGAGGCGTTGTCGCCCCAGCAGCGGGAGATGGTGCTGCAGGTGGCCAAGGCCGGAGCGATCTACCCGATCGAGGTCCCGAGCTTCGGCGAGCCCGGTACGGCGAGCAGCCGTGCCACCGACTCCCGGCTACGGGAGGCCGAGGCCAGGCTGCGACCGGCCCGGCTGGCGGCGATCCGCGCCGGGGCGGACCTCCTGATCTCCCAGGGCCTCCTGGCCGTGCCGCGTCCGGCGCTGCTCGCGGGCATCGGCCGGGCCGCCGCCACGGCGGCGCCCGCTGAGCTGCAGGCCCTGATCGCGGTGGCCGCACTGGGCGCGGCCACGGTCTCCCGCCATCTCGACCCCTCCTCCGACAGCCCCGCGACCGTGTGGATCGGCGGGCTGGCCCACCTGCACGACCACGGTATGCGGCCCACCGTCCTGCGGCACCTGGAGACACGTTGAAGCTCAACCAGGACACCGAGGCCAGGCTGCACCGGGGCAAGCGGAAGATCCTCGACGACTTCGGCGCCGATCCCAACGTCACCGGTGCCGGCATCGGCTTCCGCCGCCGCGACGGGCAGTGGACCGACGAGCCCGTGGTCGTGGTCCTGGTCGCCAAGAAGCGCCCCGAGGCGCTCGTGTCCAACCGCCGGCTGCTGCCCAGAACCGTCGAGGTGGACGGGAGCCTCTGCGAGGTCGACGTGATCGAGGCCGGCCCGTTCCGGATGGACCGCGTCACCGATTCCGCACGGGAGGTGACGCCGGAGGCCGTAGTGGGGGTCCCCGGACGCATGCGGCCACCACGGCCGGGCTGCAGTATCTCCAACCCACTGGACGGCGATGCCGCGGGGACGCTCGGCCTGTTCGTCCTCGACAAGACGGACGGCACGGTCTGTCTGATGTCCAACAACCATGTGATGGCCCGCATGGGGGAGGGCGTCAAAGGCGAGAAGATCATCCAGCCGGGTGTCCACGACGGCGGTACGGCGGCGAAGGACACGATCGCCACGCTGAAGCGCTGGGTTCCCATCACCACGGCCGGAACGAAGATCGACGCCGCCATCGCCCAGCTCACCGACCAGATGAACCTGTCCCTGCAGCCCGCTCTCGACCGCATGCCGCCGCTGGGGGTCAAGCACCCTGCCGTCGGCATCTTCACCGGCGGTGACGACCACGGGACCGGCGTGATCACCAGGATCGATCTCGCGCTCACCGCTCTCAACGTGGTTCCCGCCGTTTCCGCACCGGACGGCAGGGTGGCGGCCGCTCCTCCTGAGGCGGTGAAGGTCCCCGAGCCGTACATGAACATCGAGAAGGTGGGCCGGACCTCGGGCTACACCTCCAGCATGATCACCGCCATCGGCGTCGAGACGGTCATCCTGACCCCCCTCGGGATGGTCCTCTACACCGATCTCGCCCTCACCGATCGCTTCGGCCTCGCCGGCGACTCCGGGTCGACGGTGTTCCACGGCGGTGACGGCGACACGCTGGTCGAGCCCGAGGACAACAGCTCGTGCCCGCTTCTCGGGAGCGTCGGCAGTTATTACGGTCTGCCGCTGACCGGGGACAACGACCTCGCCGACGATCTGCGGGACAACTTCCTCGCCCAGAGCCTGGTCGGCAGGCTCCTGATCCGCATCCCCTACATCAACCAGCAGGCGGTGATCGACCGGCTGCAGGGGAAGCAGGCCACGGGGAACGAGCGCTCCTACGCCTCGCAGTACTACGGGAAGTATCACGACTTCATGGCCACGGTCCTGGCCGACCCGGACTCGACCGCCGTCGTCACGCAGGAGCATCTCGACGACTCCGTCTTCGCCATCAGCGGCCTGGCTCAGACGGTGCTGACCCCGCAGGAGACCCAGCTCGCCTACACCCTCTACGAGAAGGCGCTGATGCCCACCCTGGGCATGAACCGCCGCCAGGTCCTGGAGTACATGAACGGCCACGACCTGTACACGCTCGTCTACGACGCGATCGCCAAGGTGCCCACCATCGAGCTGAACGGACCCATCGAACTACCGCGATGACGACCACTGCCGCCGATTCCGTACCACCAGGTTCCGTGCCGTCCGACTTCACCTCCCGGGTGAACGACCGGCTCCTCCGCCTGGCCGACGGCCTGCCGGAGCCGGTCCGGGCCCCGGTGCGTACGCTCGTGGCCGGGCCGGGCAAGTTCGTCCGGCCACGGCTGCTGGCCGCCGCCGCGGGCTTCGGCACGGCCGACCACGGCCGGCTGGTACGCCTGGGCGCCCTGGTGGAGTTGATCCACCTGGCCTCGCTCCTGCACGACGACGTCATCGACGAGGCGGAGACCCGCCGGGGAGCGCCGGCCGCGCACACGGCCGTCGGCACCGAGCAGGCCATGCTCGCCGGGCTGGCCTGCTTCGCGCTGGTGGGCACCGAGGCCGCCGACCTCGGAGAGGGCGTCGCCGGGGCCGTGAGCGCGGCTGTCGCCAGGCTCGCCTACGGTGAGCTGCTCGACGTCGAGCGCGCCTTCGACACCGCCTTCCCCCTGCCCGCCTATCTGGAGCTCGTGCAGAGCAAGACCGCCGAGCTGTTCCGGCTCTGCTGCCTGCTGGGCGCCGCCGAGGTCCGGTCCGGCCCCGGGGAGGCGGCCGCGCTCGTCCGGTTCGGCACGGCGCTCGGCGTCACGTTCCAGATCCTCGACGACTGCCTGGACCTGCGCCCGAGCCAGTCGGGCAAGCCGGTCGGCACCGACCACGCGCTGGGCCTGTTCGGCGCCCCCACCCTGTACGCGCTGCGAGCCGACAGCGGCGGGGAACTCGCCACGCTGCTGTTGTCGCCGTCGTTCAGCACCGGCGACATGCCCGAGGTGTACTCCCTTGTCGAGGCCCGTGGCGGGCTGGAGGCCGCGGCGCGGCTGGCCGCCGACTGGCACGACCGGTCGCTGGCCGCCCTGGGCGAGCTGCCCGCCGGCGGACCCCGCGACCGCTTGGCCGCGCTCGCCGCCTCGCTCCTCCAGGCCCGCTCGTGACCGCGCCGCTCACCGCCGACGTGCTGATCGTCGGCGCGGGACCGGCCGGCGCGATCACCGCCGCCGAACTGGCCCGTCACGGCCTGCGCGCCGTACTGGCGGGGGAGGAGGCGGGGGAGGCGGACTACGACCTCGTGCTCAGCGGCGCGGCCATGCGCGGCCTGGCATCCCTCGGCGCGCTGGAGGAGGTCGCCGCCCGCGTCGTCGACACCGTCGAGCTGCGGTTGGGGCAGGGCGGCGGACATGTGCTGCCCGAGGCCGTGAACGCCGCGTGCGAGCGGCGCCACCTCGTCGGCGGACTCCGCCGCACCGCCATCGCCGCCGGAGCCATCCGGCTGCCGGGCAGGGTCACGGACCCGGAGCGGCGGGACGGCGCCTGGCACGCCTCGATCGGCGGCGCCACCGTGTCGGCACGCCACCTCGTGGTCGCGACCGGAGCTCCTTCAGGCGGCACGCCGCACGCCACCGGCCTGCTGTGCGCGCAACGGTACAGCGGGGTGAACCTGACCGGGTCGATCGTGCTGGCCCTGCCCGCGCCGCGCACCATCGATCCGGCCGAGCGGCCGACGTGCGTGTGGGCGGTGCCGGGGGCCCAGGCGGGCACCTGCACGATCGGCGCCTCCAGACTCGGTCCTGGCGATCCTGACGAACTCCTCGAAGCCGCCCGGGCCGTCCTGGCCGAGGGGGACCGGCGCTTCGCGGGGGCCGTCCCCGCGGGTCCGCCGGTCACCGGAGTCCTCAACAGCGGGTTCGCCCCCGAGCACAGCGTCCACGACGGGCGGCTCCTGGTCGGCGACGCGGCCGGACTGGTCAACCCCTTCACCGGTGAGGGGCTCAGCTACGCCGTGCAGAGCGCTCTGCTGGCCGCCCGCGCCATCGCGGCCCATCCGGACGACCCGGACGCGGCCGGGCGGGCGTACACGCGCCGGCTGTCGGCGACGTTCGTGGGGTACTTCGAGACGGCGACGCACGCCGCCCGCCGCTACCATCTGGCCTGGCGGGTCCTGGTGGCCACGGCCGGCGACGAGCGGCCCGTCTCGGCCAAGGTCCGGCGGGCCGTGCTGACGCCGGATGGGTTCTCCGGGCTGACGGCCGCCGACCTGATGCCGCTGCCCGCACCTGACGTGGCGCTCCTGGGGCCGTTCCTGCTGGCCTGTGACGAGGTCGCCGTCAGCGCCGTCCGTAAGGAATGGCCGTTCATCGCCCGCCTGCTGATCGCCGGGGAGCACTCCCCGCACCGGCGGCTGCGCCCCGCCGCGCCGTTCTTCGCCGCCCTGCTGGCCGGTGGGAAACCGCCCGACGCCGCCTTCGCCACCCTCGCCGCCGCGATCGAGCTCGCCACCCTCGGGGCGCTGGCCTTCCTCGGCCCGATGCCCCCGCGCGCGGCGCCGGGCAGGAGGGTGGACTGGGCCGTCGCCAGCACCGTGCTGGCCGGTGACTTCCTCCTCGCGCAGGCGTCACGGCTGGTGGCGGCCTCGGCTCCGGAGGTGTCGTGGTCGTTCGCGGACTGGCTGGGCGAGCTCGCCGCGCTCCGGGCCGCCAGGGTCGACCCGGCCGGGCGGTCACGGGCCGGGGAGGTGTTCGCCGCGTTGCTGGAGTTCCCCTCCCGTGTCGGGGCGCAGCTCGGCGGGGCGTCACCCGAGACCGTCCGCGCGCTGCGGGACTTCGGCCACCACAGCGGGTACGCCTTCCTGCACGCCGAAGAGGTCCTGGCGGTGCGCGGCGAGCGGACCCGGCTGGATGTCACGCTGCCCGGAATGCTCTCCGGGCGGCTCTCGGCGATCCCCGACGTGCTTCCGGAGGTCACCGGCGCTCTTCTCGCCGGTGACCCCGGCGCACGATCGAAGGCCCTGGACCTGGCCGTGACCGCCTGCCGGGACGCGCACCGGGCGGCCCTGGGCGCCCTTGAGAACGTCGCGCACCCGGTGTCCGCGCGCATCCTGGAGAGCTTCGTCGCGACCGTGTGCGCCCCCGGCGCGCCGGCGCCGCCGTCGTCTCCGGCCGGCGCGTGACGCTCCCTCCGCCGCCGGCCCGCCGCATCCCGCAGGACGCTGGATGCGACTGATCAATCGCCAGGCCTGTAGCTTTGCTCGATATGGCCCTTCAGGTCGTCGGGATAGAAATAGACGGGCCGGAGGTCGCCGCTCGCGTAGCGTTCGGCCTGGTCGTCGAAGTGCGGCGAGCGGGGATGCCCGCTCGTGCCCCCGGCCGTCACCGCCCAGGCGCGCACCTTCGGCCCGAACTCCACGACCGCCACGAAGCTGTTGCCGCCGGTGCCGTACCAGCGCTTCGTTCCAGGCCCGGGCTCCGCCACGAACGAGGCGAGGGAGCCCCATCGCGCGGAGGTGAAAGGCACCGGGATGCTCGGCTTGGCATCGTCGAATTTCTGGACGATCGCGTCGTCGTTGCGCTGAAAGCGGTTGATCTCGCCCCAGGGCACCTGCCAGCTGCCGAAATCTCGCGTCAGCCGCTCCGTCGCCGCCTCCAGCGCCGCGAGCCGCTGCGCGTCGGCGGTGTGGTCGGCCAGGTAATCCCATACCGGCAAGCCCGCGTCCTTCGCCGGCTGGGCCGAGGGTGCCCAGAGCGCCTCGCCCCAGAACACGGCCAGCGAGGTCGCGGTCGAATCCGCGCCCCAGCGGCAGTCCCAGCCGCGCAGCAGGCGGATCGGGCCGGCGAGCCTCGTCTTTCGCCGGTCGTCCCCGGGCAGCCTGTCCCACGCCGCGATCAGTCCCGGTACGAGCCGGGCGAAGGCGGTGAGGTGGGGATCGAAGGCGGCTGCGATCAGCGTCTGCGGGGTGAAGTCGCTGCGGGCGTTCAGCACCCGGATCGCCTGCGGGCCGCGCGGGTTCTCGCCGGCCTGGTCGAAATAGCGCGGATAGCCGGCGGCCTTGGGGCTGTCGGGGCCGGCCGCGGTCCAGGGCCAGTTGTTGGTGTTGAACACCCACCCATTGTTCGGATTCACCGCCTGAGGCAGGCTCCGGAGGTCGTGCAGCCCGCGCCAGCCGGTCGCCGGATCGCTGCCGTCGACGGGCTCGCGATAGTCGAAGCGATCGGTGCGGACCGGCACGAACTGCGGCATCAGGAAGGCGATCTCCCCTTTCGAGTCCGCGAACAGCGTGTTGTTGGAGCTGTTGGCCTTGAAGCCCGCCACTTCGGCGAAGCCCGCGTAATCGCGCGCCTTGGTGCGCAGGAAGCTCTGCTGCAGCGCCTCGACGGGCCTGTTCATCAGCGCGAAGGCGATCCATCTGCCGTCCGCCTCGCGCACGATCGGGCCGTGATGTGTGGCGAAGGTGGTGAAGTCGCGGTGTGCCCGTCGGCCATCGGCGGTGCGATAGGACAACGTGATCGTCTCCGTCTTCACCGGCCGCAGCGCGTCGCCGTAGCGGTAGGAGCGGCGGCCGTCGGCCCCGGTCACGATCGTCTCGGCGAACTCGTCGACGTTGTCGAGGCCGCTGGAGGTGTGCATCCAGCCCGCGTCCGCGTTGAAGCCCTGGTAGACGAAGAACTGCCCCCAGGTGGCCGCGCCGTAGACGTTGAGCCCTTCGCCGCTGGTCACCTGCTGCTCGGAGCGGAAGAAGAGGCTGGTGTGCGGGTTGATCAGCAGCAGCGCGTGGCCGTCGCGCGTGTGGCCCGGCGCGATCGCCATGCCGTTCGATCCCCTGGGTTCGCGGAACGGCGGCTCGCGCTCCTCATCGGTCCTCGCCGCCGGGCGGTTGCCGTAGAAGGCCTCGAGGCAGGTGAGCGGCACCCGCTCGATGTCGTCGCCGATGCTGCCCTCGGAGAAGCTCAGCGCCATCCAGGGCTCGAACCGCTTGATCACGCGCGGATGCGCCTGGGGGTGTGTCGCGAGATACCAGTTCAGCCCGTCCGCCCAGGCCTGCATCAGCCGGCGCAGCCAGGCCGGGCTCTTGGCGTGATCCCTCTTCAGCGCCTCGGGGTCGACGAACAGCCGCCGGCGCAGGTCCTGCCAGATCGCACTCTCGCCCTCGGCCTCGGCGAGGCGGCCGAGGCTGATCAGGTAGTTGGTCTCGATCCGGTTGAAGTCGTCCTCGGCCTGGGCGTAGATCATCCCGAACACCGCATCGGCGTCGCTCTCGCCCACCACATGCGGGATGCCCCAGTCATCGCGGGTGATCGTCACGTGTGCCGCCTGCCTGCGCCAGCGGGCGAGATCGGGTGAGATCCGCCTGGAAGCGGCGGACATGTCGCCGGGCGGCAGCCCCACCGCGGCGGCCGCGGCTCCGGCGGCCAGTCCGGCTGCTCCGCCCAGGACGCGCCGCCGGCTCAGCCCTCCGTCCTGCGGGCGGCTCATGAGCTGGTCCACCTCTTTCGGGGTCGAGGGATCGTGCGGGGTTCACACGATCTGTGTGGTGGGGCGCGGACGCAGGGCGCCCCACCACTCGATAACCCGAAGGCGAGATCGGCACACCTCGCACCGGTCCTCCCCGGCCGAGGTTTTCGGTTGACGCGCTGCGGATGTTCCCGGCGGGCCTCGAACCGGACGGGTGCTCTGCGGCCGTTGCCGTCTCCGGCTTTCCCGCTCGGCGCCGCGTGCCGGAAAAGGAGTACGGCGTTGGCGTTCAGGCGGGGAAGCGCTGGTTCTTCCAGGCGGCCAGTTCGGTGGCGGCGGCCGCCAGCTGAGCGGGGGTGACGGCGGGGCCGGTGGCCGCGCCGACCACCAGGGCGGTGTGCACGGTGCCCGGTGCCGCGCCGGACGGCCTCAGCAGCAGGCGGTGGGCGGTGGGCGAGCCGGTCTCCGTCGCGATCGCCGCCGTCCCGGAGGCGGGCAGGCCCGCACGGGTGGCCACGTCACCGACCACGACGGTGGTCGCGGCGGTGAAGGAGGCCGGCAGGTGCAGCTCGGTCGGGGCGCTCGGGGCCGTGGCGGGTTCGCGCCAGACCAGGACGCCGAAACGCCGGTCCTTGACCAGTGTGGCGATGCCCGGCATGGAGGACGGTACGGCCAGCCAGGCCCGCTGCTGCCCGGCGCCGCCGTAGCCGGACCGGGCGAGGTCCTCGTAGGCGAAGGCCAGTACGTCGCCGGCGACCGCGGAGGGGTAGAGGCGGTCCAGCACCGCCTGGTCCAGCCGGGTCGCCAAGGCGCCCGACGCGTCCGCGGCGACCACGGAGAAGTCCTCGTCGTTCCAGCCGTCGCCCTCGGTCCGCACCTTGGCGGGGTTGCGGTTCATCAGCTCGTGGTGCCGGCCGCTGTAGGCGTCCCAGTGCCACTGGGTCGAGGAGAGCACGTTTCCCCCGGCGCCGGCGGCCTGCCACCAGCTCTTGCCGGCGACCCCGGAGTCCATGGCCTGGTACATGGCCCGGACCATCCACGGTGTGCGGTCGCTGCCGCTGCCCGACAGTTTGTAGCCGAACTCCGAGACGAAAGGCGCGGTGGCCAGTGTGCGGGCCCGGTCGCGGATCTCGTTCATCGCCGCGTCGTACACCCCGTCGGAGGCCGGCGAGGGGTCCACCGTCATGCGGGCGCCGTCGTAGAAGTGGCTGTTGAAGACGTAGCGGGTGCCGAGGGCGCCGGCCGTGGTGAGCCCGCCTTCCTCGAAGAAGCCGGTGTTCCAGAAGGCCAGGGGCTCGACGAAGGCGGGCTTGGCCGCCCACCCCGAGGCGTCCATGGCGGCGCGGAATCGCTGGTAGAAGGGCATCAGGTAGGTTTTCTCCCACTCCAGGCCGCTCTTTCCGGAAAGGCCCCCGTCGAAGGGTTCGTTGAAGGGGTCGAACCCGATGACGGAGGCGAACTCCTGGTCCGGCAGCCGCTGCCTGATGTGGGTCATGGCGGCTGCCGCCTGCCGCAGGAAGGACTCCTGGACGCCGACCTCGCCCGCGGAGGTGCTGATGCGCCGGTTGCGCCAGAAGTCGTAGGCGGCCTGGCGGACGGCCTCGTTGGTCTGCATGTTCTGCCCCCACAGCAAGCAGATGCCGCAGGACTCCTTGGGGTAGTCGCCGGCCTTGATCACCCATTCCGGCGCGCCGTCACCGGTGTACCAGCTGCCCTGGTTGAACAGGTATGAGGAGTACAGGTCCTGGTGGTAGTCGACCAGGACGCGGATCCCCCGGCCGGTGAACGCGCGGATCTGCTCGACCGCCTTGTCGAGGTAGGTGTAGTCGATGGTGGAGGGGGACGGCTGCACGCCTTCCCAGCTGATGAGGAAGCGGATCACGTTCGCGCCGGTGAGGTCGCGCATGGCCTGGGCCGAGCGCGCGGCGTCGGCGGTGCTACGGAACGGCAGCAACGAGTTCTCGTACAGCTTGGCGCTGCCGGACACGTTGAACCCGCGCAGTGTCACCTCCCGGCCGTCGCCGTCGCGGAAGACCCAGCCCTGCTGCTTGGCCGTGACGACCAGCGAGGTCGGGGCCGCGGTCGCGGTCGCGGGGTCGTGAGCGTTGCCGTTTACCAGGGTGAACGTCAGGACGGCGGCCAGAGCGGAGGCGGCCGGGCGCGCCAGGCGCGACGATGCTGCTCGCATGAACGGAGAATAGAGCCCTCCTCATGTTGTTGTTAGTGGGCGATCCGCTAAAACCGCTTTCCGTTCCTTGTCCGCCACGCGCAGACTCGCCCGCGATCGCCTGCCGCGACATCGGAGGATCACGGATGTGTCCTCATCTCGCCGATCGGGGGCCGGTCAGCGGGCTGGACCGGTGTGCCGGGGGTGTCGGTGCCGAAGGCGCTGCGGTCGTCGCCGGGTCTGATGGGCCGCAAGAAGGCCGGCTCGGCCGAGGCGCGGAAGATCTTCCACGGTAAGAACGGCAGCTGTATCAGAGCTACCGCGAAGGCATGGAAGACCGGCTCGGCGCGCCCGGCCTGGTTCTCAACGCCCCGGTGTTGTTCGACACCCGCTACATGGTGGCGGAGAAAAGCTGTTGATCACCCTCGCTCCGCGGGGGAAGGCTGTAGCGAATCATCGATGAAGAGCACCCGCGAGGAGTCGTCCGTGGCGAGTGACTGGGTCGTCGTCCTCGTGCTGGGCGCCATCGTGGTGGTGGGCGCCTCGGTGCAGCGGCTGGCGGGGATCGGGTTCGCGCTCGTGGCGGTGCCCGCCCTGGTGTTGCTGCTCGGCCCGGCCGAAGGCGTGGTGCTCGCCAACTGCGCGGCCGGTGTCATCAGCGCGGTCGGGCTCGCCGGCACCTGGCGCCAGGTGCGCCTGGCCACGATGGTCCCGCTGGTCGCCGCGGCCGCCTGCACGGTGCCGGCCGGGGCCTGGGTGGCCGCCCGCCTGCCCGAACCGGTGCTGCTGGCCGGCACGGGGATGCTGGTGAGTGTGGCCGCGGCGCTGGTGATGCGGGGTGTTCGCGTGCCCGCCTTGCGGGGCGTCACAGGCGCGGTGGCCGCCGGTGCCGCGAGCGGGTTCATGAACTCCTCGGCCGGGGTGGGCGGCCCGGCGGTCTCCCTGTACGCGGTCAACGCGGGCTGGACGGTGCGGGAGTTCGTGCCGAACGCGCAGTTCTACGGGGTCGTGGTGAACGCCTTCTCCGTGACGGCCAAGGGCTTGCCCGAGCTCACCGTACCGGTCTGGCTGTTGGTCGCGGCCGCGATCGCGGCAGGCTCGGTGATCGGCAGAGCACTCGCCCAACGGGTGCCGGAAAGGCCGGCCCGGCTGATGGTGCTGCTGCTCGCCCTGGCCGGCGGGCTCACCACGCTGGTCAAAGGACTATGGGGTCTGTGATCGAGGGCTCATTCGTGCATCTCCTCAAGGACGGGGCCGCCGGTCCGGGGTGGAGGCCGACAGCAGGGTGAGCGCGGCGCGGCGGCCGTGCTCGCCCGCACCGGCCGGGCCGAGGTGCGCGGCGACGACGGTCGCGCCCTCGACCAGTATGCGCAACTGCCGGGCCAGGACGTGCGGATCGGCGGCCCCGGCGCGGGCGGCGATGCCGGTGAGGAGTTCGAGGTAGCGGCCCAGATGGCGCGCGGTGATGGCGCGTACGGCCTCGACGTGGTGCTGGGCGGCCGCGTTCGTCATCGCGCAGCCGCGGAAGACCGGCTCCTCGTACCCCGCCTCGGCACTCGGACTCGCGCGCTTCGCCTACGGGCTGCTCGTCCCGGCCATGCGTGCGGACCTCCACTGGATGTCCGCCTATCTCGCCGACCGGCAAGCGCCGGTCACGCAGGTGGTGCTCATCTGGACGTCGCTGGGCCTGGCCGCCATGGCGGCGGCCTTCACCATGCTGTTCGCGGCCGGTCAGACCGTCGGCCCCTGGGTCGCCGGCATCCTCGCCGACCACACCTCGACCGAAGCCACGCTGGTGTGGACCGCGGTTCTGTGCGCTGTGGCGGCCATGATCGCGGCGACGGTCCGCCGCCGGCATCCCGCCCCGCCGGCCACGGCGCGCGATTCGGCGTCGCCGAGACGGGGCGCCTGACGCCGGGCCCCGGTACTCACGTTCGCACCCGCCTGCCGGCCACCCGCCGGCGGCGTACCCGACCTTCTCAGGGCCGGACGGCCAGGCACGTGCGCACAGCCTCGACCAGGCGGCCGGCGCGGGCGTCACCGTGGCCGACCATGCGGTTGGCGACGTAGGCGAAGCCCACGCCGAACTCTTCGTCGCCGAAGGCGAACTGCCCGCCCGCTCCGTCGTTGCCGAAGCTGCGCTCTCCCAGCATCGGCCGGAAGGCCGAGTCGAGCAGGAAGCCCGAGCCCCAGCGCGCCCCGGCGTCGAAGCCCAGCCAGCCCTTGCCGGAGGAGACCTCGCCGACCGCGTCCGTCACGGTGTCCGGTGTGAGCAGCCGCTGGTGGCCCTCGATGCCGCTCACGGCCGCCGCGTACAGCCCGGCGAGGCCGCTCGCCGACGCCGTGGCACCGGCTCCGGGCAGCTCCACGCCGAGCAACGCCGGGTCGTTCCAGCCGTGCGGCTCGTCGAGGCCGGGGAAGACCAGCGCGCCGTTCATCGTCACGATGCGGGTGAGCAGGTGTTCGGGGCCGGGCATCGGGGGCCGCCCTTCGGCCTCGACGAGCCGGGCACGGCCGTCCATCTCCTCGGCGGGCAGGCCGATCCAGGCCCGTAGCCCCAGCGGCTCGCCTGCGGCACGGCGGAAGTAGGCGCCGGGGGTGAGCCCGGTGACGCGCCGGATGACCTCACCGATGAGGAACCCGAAGACGTGGCCGTGGTACTCATACGCCGTGCCCGGCTCCCACAGCGGTCGCTGCTCCTCGATGGCGCGGATCACCGGTGTCCAGGCGGCGATCTCCTCGAAGCCGAGCACCGGGTCGAGGGCGGGCAGCCCCGCCCGGTGCCCGAGGACCATGCGGCAGGTGACGGCCTCCTTGCCGGCCCGCGCGAACTCCGGCCAGTACCGGCCCACCGGGGCGTCAAGGTCGAGGTGCCCCTGCTGCGCGAGGAGATGGGCGCAGATTCCGACGACGCCCTTGGCGCAGGAGAAGACCGGTACGACCGTGTCCTGCGCCCACGGCCGGCCGGTCCGTCCGTCCGCGACCCCACCCCACAGGTCCACGACCTTGCGCCCGTCGACGAAGACGGTGACGGCCGCGCCGAGTTCACCGTATTCGGCGAAGTTGCGGCAGAAGGCGTCGGCGACCGCCCCGAACCGTTCGTCGGCGAATCCGCTGCGCTTCACGGTGATCCTCTTTCTCCGGATGCGTTGTCGACGGTCGCGGTGAACGCCCGCGCGCGGACGCGCGGGCCCCGGGTCGCCGATGCCGCGGTCGCGGGCAGGGGGCCGGTGAGCCGCCTGCCGGGTCCGGGACGTGGCGCTTGCCGGCGGGCGTACCGGCCGGGCGCCAAGGGGGGCGCGTCGCCGGCCGGCCGATCGAGGCGGTTGCGGCTCACGCCAGAACCTTGTCCAGAAACGCCGACAGCTTGCCTCTGGTGCGATCGATCCGCTCCTCCACCGTCAGGGATTCCTCGAGCCGCCCTCCCAGGTCGGGCATCTTCTTACCGCGCACGTACAGGGAACAGGCGAGGTCGGTGCACACGTACACGCCGACCGAATTGCTGTCCCGGCCGGCCTGCCCCGCGCGCCGGGCGGTCATCAGCGAGACGCCGCTGCCGGGATGCGTGGTCAGGCACAGCGAGCACATGCCCTGGTAGAGAGCCCCGCGCTGCCGTGAGACCACGCGGAGCGTCACACCGACGACCTCGCCGCCGCGCTCGGTGACGACGTAGCCGCGATCCGGCGCGCCGGGGTCGCACCACCCAAGGAAGTCCAGATCGTCCCAGGGCTGCTCGGCCAGGCCCCGCGGAAGCGCCAGCCGCTTGGCCTCCCCCCGGGAGCAGTTGACAAATGACGTGCGAATGTCCTGCTCACTGACTGCTTTCATGGCGCGGAACGCTACCTTTGCCTAGAGATATTAGGCAAACAGTTAAATCCCTAGGAAACACGGAGGCGGCGGGTGGCCCGTGCGGGACTGACACCTGAGCGCGTGACGGAGGCGGCCGCGGACCTGGCCGACGCCGTCGGGTTCGAGAACATCACCGTGTCCGCACTGGCGCGGAGCTTCGGGGTCAAGGACGCCAGCCTGTACTCGCACGTCAGGAATCTGCGGGATCTGCGGGAACGGGTCGCACTGCTGGCCGCGGGCGAGCTCGCCGACCGCATCGCCGCGGCGGTCGCGGGCCGGGCCGGGAAGGAGGCCATGGTCGCCTTCGCCAACGCCTACCGGGACTACGCGCTGGCCCACCCTGGCCGCTACGCGGCGACCCAGGCGGTCCAGCTGGACCCCGCCGTCCTGGCCCGGTCCACCGTCCACGCCCGCACCGTCGAGCTGACCCACGCGATGTTGCGCGCGTACAGGCTGGTCGAGCCGGACCTGACCGACGCGGGCCGCCTGCTGCGCAGCGCCTTCCACGGCTACATCACCCTTGAGGCCAACGGCGGATTCAGCCACTCCCGCGCCGTGCGGAGGTCCTGGGAGCGGGCCCTCGACGGCCTCCACCTCCTGCTGGAGAACTGGCCCGCGGAGTCTCCGCCCCCTGCGGCGGAGGGGCAGAGGAGATGACGAGGTGCGCTCGCCTTCCGATGGCGGTCCGGCGCGACGTGCCGGAAAGAGCACCCGGCGGCCGCGAGCGGCCGTCCACCGGCCGCGCCGGAGCCCGAGGGGTTCACCGGGGGTACGAAAGATCCACACGTCCGGTCAGGGCAGCAGACGACGAACGCAAGGAGACGGTGATGGCGGAGAAGACGATCGCGGATTTCTGGTTCGATCCCTCCTGTCCGTACACCTGGATCACCTCCCGGTGGCTGCTGGAGGTGGAGAAGGTCCGGCCGGTCGAGGTGCGCTGGCGGGTGATGAGCCTGTCGGTGCTCAACGAGGGCCGCGACGACGATCCCGAAGGCGACCCCGAGGGCTACCTGTGGGTGCCCGTGCGCATCTGCGCCGCCGTGCAGCAGGAGTACGGGCAGGAGGCGCTCGGGCGGTTGTACACCGCGATGTGGACCTGCGGTCGCGATCGCGGCGAACAGGAGTGGATCGGTCCCCTTCATGACGCGCTGGCCGCCGCCGGGCTGCCGCTCGAGCTGGCCGAGGCCGGCACGTCGACGGCCTACGACGAGGCGGTGCGCGCCTCGCACGCCGAGGGCATCGGCCTGATCGGCGATCATGTCGGCACCCCGGTGGTCGCCGTCACCGGCGCCGGCGGCGAGCGCGTGGTGTTCTTCGGCCCGGTCATCTCCCGGGCCCCCACGGGCGAGCAGGCCGGGCGCCTGTGGGACGGGACGCTGCTGGTGGCCGCCATCCCGGGTTTCCACGAGCTCAAGGGCGCCCCGCATGAGAAGCCCCGGCTCGGCGACCTGATGTGATCTTCGCGCCGCGGGAAGGAGCATGACCCGCGGCCCTCACACGGGCGGATCAAAGGAGCCCCCGCCCCCGCCCCCGCCCCCGCCGTCCCCGTCCCCGTCGTCGTGCGGCGACGGCGGCCGCTCAGCGGGAGAGCAGGTCCCGGAGGGCCTCGGCGACGGCGGCGGGGGCCTCTTCGGCCATGAAGTGACCGCAGGTGACGGTGCCGTGCCGCAGGTCGGGAGCCCAGGCGTTCCACAGCGCCGCCGCGTCGAAGCCGAGTGCGGCGCCCCAGTCCTGCTGGAGCACGGTGACGGGCATCCGCAGCCGGCGACCGGCGTCCCGGTCGGCCCGGTCGTGCTCGACGTCGACGCCGGCGGAGGCGCGGTAGTCGGCCACGATCGAGGGCACCGCGTCGCGGCAGGCGTCCAGGTAGGCGGCGCGGACTTCGGCGGGGATCGCCCGCGGGTCGTTGGTCCAGATGTCGAGGAAGTGGCCGAAGAAGGCGTCCGGGCTGGCGGCGATCATCTGCTCGGGCAGACCCGGGGGCTGGGCCATCAGGTAGAGGTGGAAGCCGACGGCGGCGCTGGTGCCGCGCATCGCCTCCCACATGTCCAGGGTCGGCAGCACGTCGAGCGCGGCCAGATGGGTGATCGTCTCCGGGTGGTCGAGGGCGGCGCGGAAGGCGACCAGGGCGCCGCGGTCGTGCCCGGCCAGCGCGAAGCGCTCATGCCCCAGCGCGCGGGCCAGGGCGACGATGTCGGCGGCCATGGTGCGCTTGGCGTAGGTGGCGCCGCCGGTCTCGGCGGGTTTGTCGCTGGCGCCGTAGCCGCGCAGGTCGGGGCAGATCACGGTGTGGTCGGCCGCGAGGTCGGCCGCGACGTGCCGCCACATCAGGTGGGTCTGCGGGAAGCCGTGCAGCAGCACGATCGGCGTGCCCGAGCCCGCGACGGCCGCGTTCAGGGACACGCCGTCGGCGACGAGGACGCGCCGGTAGTCGAAGCCGGTGATGGCAGGCGTCATGGTTGCGCCCTTTCGGTAGGTGAGCAGGTGTCCTCAGCCTGCCGGGCGTGGATGAGCATCGGATGAGCGCGCTATATCGTGACCGGGGGCGATGCCCGGAAAGGGGACAAGGGGTGCAGGTCGTGTTCGGGGTGCTGGGGCCGGTGGCGGCCTGGGACGGGGAGGGGGCCGCGATCGCCTTGAAGGGGCCGCGGCACCGCGCGGTGCTGGCCCGTCTGATCGTCGCCCGCCGCCGCGTCGTCCCGGTCACCCGCCTGGCCGAGGACCTGTGGGCGGATCCGCCCCCGGGCGCGGTGGGCGCGGTACGCACCTTCGTGGCCGCGCTGCGCCGTGCGCTGGAGCCCGGGCGCCCGCCCCGCACCGCGGCCCGGCTGCTGGTCACCGAGGGGCCGGGGTACGCGCTGCGCGCGGAGCCGGGCGCGGTGGACGCCTGGCGTTTCGAACAGGCGGTGTCCGCCGCCGCGACGCTGCCCGCCGAGGACGGGCTCGCCCGGCTGCGGGAGGCACTGGGGTGGTGGCGCGGGCCCGCCTACGCCGAGTTCGCCGACGAGGCCTGGGCCCGTACGGAGCGCTCCCGCCTGGCGGAGCTGCGGCTGCAGGCGGTGGAGCGCCTGGCCGAGGCCCGCCTGGCCCTGGGCCTGCCGGCCGAGGCGGTGCCGGACCTGGACGCGCACGTGGCCGAGCACCCCTGGCGCGAGGACGCCTGGCGTCTGCTGGCCCTCGCGCTGTACCGCGCCGGCCGCCAGGGCGACGCGCTGGCGGTGCTGCGCCGGGCACGGACCCTCCTGGTCGAGCAGCTGGGGGTGGATCCGGGCCCGGGGCTGCGCCGCCTGGAGGGCGACATCCTCGACCACGCCGACCACCTCGACCCCGCGGCCACCGCGGCCGGGGCGGCGGGCCGGGTGTGGGCGCAGGCGGCCGCCGCCTACGACCGCGCCGTGCCGTCCGGTGCCCGGGCCCGCCTGGAGTCGACGGTGGGCCTGCTGCGTGACCTCGCGGTGACCGGGGGCGGCGGCCTGGAGGCGGCCCGCCGGCACCGCGTGGCGGCCGTCGTGGCGGCGCAGGAGATGGGCGACGCGCAATTGACCGCCCGCGTGATCGGCGCCTACGACGTCCCGGCGATCTGGACCCGCTCGGACGACCCGGAGCAGGCGGCACAGATCGTGGCGGCGGCCGAACGCACCCTGAGCGCCCTGCCGCCCGGCACGCACCAGGCGGCGCGGGCCCGCCTGCTGGCCACGATCGCCCTGGAGTCGCGCGGCACCCGTGCGGGGCGCGGGCCCCAGGCCGCCCGGCAGGCAGAGGAGATCGCCCGTGGCCTGGACGACCCCGGGCTGCTGGCGTTCGCCCTCAACGGCGTGTTCATGCAGACCTTCCACCGGGCGGGTCTGGCGCCGCGCCGGGACGAGATCGGCGCCGAGCTGGTCGCCCTGTCCGCCCGGCACGGTCTGGTCACCTTCGAGGTGCTCGGGCACCTCATCCGCCTGCAGGCCCGCAGCGCGCTGGCGGACTTCCCGGCGGCCGACAGGCACGCGGCCGCCGCCGACCACCTGGCCGGGCGCCACGAGCTGCCGCTGGCGGGCGTGTTCGTCCAGTGGTACCGGGCGCTACGGCTCGCCGCGGCCGGGCGGGCGCCGGCGGCCGAGGTGGCGGCGGCCTACCGGGACGCCGCCGCGCGGCTGGACGGCGCCGGCATGCCCGGACTGCGGTGCGGCGTGCTGCCGCTCGCGCTGCTGTGCCTGCGCCTGCGCCGCGCACGGCCCGCCCAAACCGACGAGCACACCGACTGGGGTCCCTACGAGCCTTGGGCCCGCCCCCTGGTGCTGCTGGCCCAAGAACGCCGCGGTGAGGCCGCGGCGGCGCTGCGCCGGGTCCCCGACCCGCCCCGCGACCTGCTGTTCGAGGCCCTGTGGTGTCTCGCCGCGCGGGCGGCCCTCGCCGTCGGCGACCGGGAGACGATGGAGCGCGCCCATACCGAGCTCGCCCCCGCGGCGGCGGAGCTGGCGGGGGCGGGCAGCGGCCTGCTCACCCTGGGCCCCGTCTCCGAGCACCTCGGCGACCTGGCCGCCGCCCTGCGCCGCCCCCGCTGAGCTCGCACCGCCCGCCCACGGCTGTCCTGCCGTCTCAGCCCGCCGTCCCCGCCGATGTCCCCGGGGGGCCGCCCCCAGGACCGCCGCGCCCTCAGATCACCAGGTCACCGGCAGGGAGACCAGGCCGCGTGACACCGGATGGTCCTTCCACACCAGATCCTGCCCCGGGACGGCGAGCCGGGCCGTCGGCAGCCGGTCGAGGAGCACGGCGAGGGCGACCTGGAGCTCCATCCGGGCCATATGCGCCCCCAGACACCGGTGGACCCCGTGCCCGAAGGCGAGGTGGGAACCGCCCTCCCGGAGGATGTCCACCCGGCCGGGGTCGGCGAAGAGCAGCGCGTCGTGGTTGGCCGAGCCGATCGCCGGCAGCACGCCCTCTCCGGCGCGGATGGCGACGCCGCCCAGCTCGACGTCCTCCAGGGCCACCCGCAGCAGGGCGCCGGTGATCGCCGAGGGGTTGACGCGCAGCAGTTCCTCGGCGGCCGAGACGATCAGTTCCGGGTCCCCGCGCAGGCGGTCGAACTGCTCGGGATGGGACAGCAGGGTCAGGAAGCCGGACGCGATCGCGTTGCTGGTGCTCAGGTAGCCGGCGGTGACCAGGAGGAACGCGAAGCTGATGAGCTGCTGCTCGGTGAGGCGCTCCTCCTTGTCGCGCTCGGCGACCAGGGCGCCGAGCAGGTCGTCGGTGGGCCACCGGCGCCGGATGCCGATCATCTCCGCCATGTACGACTCGAGGTGGCCGCGCGCATCGAGGATCTCCTGCGGGGTGTGCCTGGTCATGCTGAACGCCGTGTCGGTCAGCGCGCACAGCCGCGCGCTGTCCTCCTCGGGGACGCCCAGCAGGATGAGCACCAGCCGGAGCGGCAGGGGGAGGGCGAAGCGGGAGACCAGGTCGGCGGGGGGACCGGCGCAGATCAGGTCGTCCATGAGCCGCTCGGCCAGCCGCCGGGTCCACGGCCGCAGGGCCTCCACCCGGCGTGCCGTGAAGTGCCTGGTGGCGGTACGGCGCAGCCGGGCGTGCTCGGGCCCGTCCATGCCGAGCAGGACGTCGGGGCCCGGGCTGGAGGCGCCCATCTGCGGCGCGCCGGGCAGCTCCGCCGCCGCCCGGCTGAAACGCGGGTCCGCGAGCACCTGTCTGACGTCCTCGTAACGCGTGACCAGCCAGGCGCGGTCGCCGGTCGGCAAGGTGACCAGGGTGACGGGCGCCTCCTGGCGCAGGCGGGCGAGTTCGGGGGGCTGCGCGATTCCGGGGGGAAAGGTGAACGGGAAATTCCCGGGGTCCTCAGTGGCCATCGGCGGGTCCATCTCCTTTTGACTGTGAATTTTTCCCCGAGTCAAAGGGAAAGCGCTCCAGTTCATCTGGAGCCCGACATGATTTCCGGTTCACCGATCCGGGCGGAACGGTTGCGGCCGGGTTCTCCACCGGTTCTCGAGCTGTGATGGTGCCGCGGCGGTGACAATGAGCGGCATGACAGCGATCGTGATCACCGGCGGTACCCGAGGCATCGGGCAAGGTCTCGCCCGCGCGTTCGCCGCCCGCGGCTGCCGGGTCGTGATCTGCGGACGTTCCGAGGAGACGGCGCGCTCGGCCGCCGGCGCGCTCGGCCCCGGCGTACTCGGCGTGCGGGCCGACGTCACCTGCCGGCCGGACCTGGAACGGCTCTGGGAGAAGGCCGAAAAGGAGTTCGGCCGGGTCGACCACTGGATCAACAACGCCGGGGTCGCGCTTACGCCGCGGCTGCTGTGGGACGTCCCCGAATCCGACATCCGCAAAGTCGTCGAGGTCAACATGATCGGAGCCGTCAACGGCAGCGCCGTGGCAGCCGAGCGGATGCTCGCCCGCGGCGGAGGTTTTCTCTGGAACATGGTCGGATTCGGCAGTAACGGCAGAATTTCCCGTGGAATGGCGCTCTACGGATCGACGAAAAGGGCACTGGCTTATGTGCACGACACCCTGGTGCTGGAGACCAGGGGAACCCCGGTCCGGGCCGGGCTGCTCTCGCCGGGCATGGTGGTCACCGAACTGGTCGCCGACAACGACCTACGCGCCGACCTGCGGGGCCGCCGCCAGCAGCTGTACTACGAGGTGCTCTCCGACCCGCTGGAGGTCGTCGCGCCCTGGATGGCCGAACGCATCCTGTCCGCCCGGCGCAACGGGGCGAGGGTCGAGCGGCTCACCACCCCGAAGGCACTCGGCCGGCTGGCCGGAGCGCTGATCCAAGGACGTGTCCGGCCCGGGCGCAAGACGCCCTGACCGCCCCGGCGCCCTTCCCCCATTGACGCTGACCCAGCAGGAGGCCAGGCCCTATGTCGGAGATCGCCGGTTGGGTGGACTTCGAACGCGAACCCGCCACGGCGGGCGCCGTGGTCACCGAGATGACCAGGGCCCTGGCCATGGGGGAGTGCGGAGACCCCCGGCTGTGGTCGGGGCCCGGGGGCGCCCTCGGACTGTGCGACGCCCGTTCACCCGGCCCGGCCGGCCGGGCACTGCTCGAGGCGCGCGGCGCGCGCGGCCCGGCGGTCATCGCCTTCGGGGGCGCCTGCGACAACCGCGCGGAGCTGCGCGGCCTGCCCGGCCGCCCGGACGGCCAGGGCGACGCGGCGGCGGTGCTGCACGCCTACCGGGTGCTCGCAGAGCGTTTCACCGAACACCTGCGCGGCTCCTACGCCTTCGCCCTCTGGGAGCCCCGGGACGCCGCGCTGACGCTGGTCCGGGACCGGCTGGGCACCCGCCCGCTCTACTATCTGGAGCTGGCCACCGGCGTGGTCTTCGCCTCGCGGCCAGAGGCCGTCCTGGCGCATCCGGCGGCACACCCGGCGCTCGACGAAGACGGCCTGCGCATCGTGCTCTCCGGGATAGCCATCCCCGGCCGGACCGTCTACCGGGACGTCCGCGAGGTGCGTGCGGGCCACACGGTCCGCCTCTTTCGCGAGGGAAGGACCGAGCGCCGCTACTGGGCACTGTCGGCGGCCGAGCACCGCGACGACACCGCGACCACCGTCGCACGGGTCCGTGAGCTGCTGGAGGAGGCCGTCGGCGAGCAGACGGCGGACGCCGGACGGGCCGGCAGCCTGATGTCGGGCGGGCTGGACTCCAGCGCGCTCGCGGCGCTGCTCGCCGGGCGGCGGGAAGGGCGCCTGGCCACCTTCTCGGTCGACTACCAGGGCTACGAGGAGAACTTCCGGCCGCACATCGTCCGGCCGGAACCCGACAGCCCCTACGTCCGTGACATGACGGCCCATCTCGGATCCGACCACACCGACGTGGTGCTGACCACCGGCGACCTCACCGCCCCCGACGTCTGGAACGCCCTGGTGGCCGCGCTGGACCAGCCCCGGCTGTTCGCCGACACCGAGCCGTCGATGATCCTGCTGTACCGGGCGGTGCGGGGCAGGCTGGACACGGTGCTCAGCGGCGAGGGCGCGGACGAACTCTTCGGCGGATTCCCCTGGTTCCACCACCCCCGGTGGGCCCAGGCGCCCGGCTTCCCCTGGACGCCGACGACCGACGAGCTGGTAGGCACCCTCTTCGCGCCGGCGATGAGGGACCTGGCGGTGCCGGACTTCCGCGCCGAGCACTACCGCGAGGCCCTGGCGGAGCTGCCCGCTCCGCCGGATGAGGACCCCCGGGAGCGGCGGATGCGGGAGGTCGGCTACCTTTTCGTCACCCGCTTCCTGCCCGAGCAGCTCGACCGCGCCCACCGGCTGAGCGCCGGCTGTGGATTCGACGTCAGGATGCCGTTCTGCGACCACCGGCTGGTGGAGTACGCGCTGAACATCCCGTGGGGCGTCAAGAACTTCGACGGCTCGGAGAAGAGCGTGCTGCGCGCGGCCGCGGCCGACCTGCTTCCGGCTTCGGTGCTGGAGCGCCGCAAGTCCGGATACCCGATGACGCACGACCGGGGATATGACCGCATCCTGCGGGCGAAGGTCGGCGAACTGGCCGCCGGCGGGCCGGTCCTGCCGCTGCTCGACGCATCCGTGCTGGACCGCCTGCGCGAGGACCCGTCCCAGGGGCCGGCGCTCAGCCGTACCGAGCTGGAACTGGCCCTCAAACTCGACGCCTGGCTCACCCGGCGTCGGCTCGCTGTGCCGCACTGACCCAAAAGCGACCCCGCCGAGCCAGGCGCCGGCGGGCGACCCGCCGGCCCTCAGCCCGGCACGGGCCGAGCCGCGGCGACCTCAGGCACCGGCCGCGCCACCGCCCTCCGGCAGGTTGCCCGCCCGGTGCCCGGCGACGCCCTGCGGCGGCACCTGCGATCCGCCGTCCGGTTCCGGCCTACGGGCCGGCGCGGCGGACCGGCCCGCCCAGCGGCGCATCGCGGGACGCTCGACCAGGACGTGCAGGGCCCAGGCGAGCAGGACCGAGACCGCCAGGCAGGCCAGCAGGAAGCCCAGGCCGACCGGGGTGCTCCAGGCCGGCCCGGAGGAGAAGGCGTCCGTCGGCGGGCCGAACGCCCGATGCCCGTAGGCGAGCACCAGCCCGTGCACCAGGTAGAAGGCGTAGGAGATCTCGCCGAGCCAGACCATCACCTTGGTGCTCAGCACCGTCCTGCGGCCCTGGACGTCCGCGGTGGCGGCGGCCGGGATCAGCAGCGCCAGGGGAATCACGGTGCACGCCGCGAACCGGTAGAGGAACGGGGCGAACAGCAAGGCCCCGTAGCCGGCCGAAACCAGGAGGACGGCCGCCGGCAGGGGAAGGCGGATCCACCGGCCGGCCAGCACGATCCGCGCCAGCAGCATGCCCAGGACGAACTCCAGGAGCCGCACGGGAGGGAAGGCGTAGACGGACCAGATCTGGGCGAAGGAGGCCGGCCCCCATGACCACTGCGGCTGATCCGGCAGCAGGGCCTGGACGGCCGGCGGCGCCAGCAGCACCCCCGCGATCGCCGCCCCCGCCCACCACCACAGGCGGCTCGGCCTGATCCGGCCGACCCCGAGGACCAGCAGCGGGAACGCGAGGTAGAACAGGGCCTCCACCGAAAGCGACCAGCTCACGGCGTTGACGCTGACCATGAAGGAGTACTGGGGGATCCAGGCGTGCAGCAGGAGAAGGTTGGACACGCTCTGCCAGAGACCGCCGGACTGGCCCGCCCAGCCGATCAGGACGAGCGCGACGGCGAACGTCACGACATGGTTGGGGAAGATCTTGACGAAGCGCCTTCGCCAGAACCCCGTCGTGCTGTCCCCCGGCCGGGCCGACCAGGTGAGAACGAACCCGCTCAGCAGGAAGAAGAACGAGACCCCCACGAATCCCGCGCCGCCGCCGACGAAGAGGAAGCCGTAGCGCAGCGGCGGGGCGCTGAACACCTGCGCGATGCTGCCGTGGAACAGGAACACCAGGGCTGCCGCCAGGAACCGGAGACCGCTCAGCGAGGGAAGCCGTGGGGGGTGGGGGGAAACGGAGGCGTCCGGGGTCGACACAGAGCCAGTCCTTTCGAGCGCGAACGGCGAGGCCGTCCTGCGACCGCGGAGCCTTCCGGCCGGCGGGCGGGGGAGGCCACCTGACCCCACCGACCTTCGCAGGACGCTCTCGCCGCCCACTCGAACGGCCGGCGACGGCCCCGCCGACATCCCCGGGTTCCTGAAAGGTGCGCGCTGGGAGGTCTGATCACCGCCAGCGCGGAGCTGAGGCATCGGTGACGCTTGAGACCATGACGACTGAGACCATGACGACGACGGACCTGGCGGGGGAGCGGGCCGGTGGATCGCGCGCGGACGGGCGGTCACGCGATGACGCCTGGGCGGTGATGGAGAGGTTCTACGCCGCCGAGGCCGCGTATGTGGCCGCGGGCGGGTTCGGCAAGGCCGGCTACGACGAGGTCGCCGCCCACCTGGATCCCGAGGTCGTGCTGCATCAGGCTCCCGGGCTGCCGTTCACCGGAACGGGGACGTGGCGCGGCCACGAGGGCATGGAACGGTTTCTGGCCGCGTTCAGCGAGGTCTGGGAGTCGATGGAGTTCCTGGAGCAGGAACACTGGGGCGACGGTGACACCGTCGTGGTGCGCAACCGGGTGCGTTTCCGCGCCCGCGCCACCGGCCGGGAGGTCGACACCCTGATCCTGCAGCTGGTCACCGTCAGGGACGGCCGCATGCTCGAATGCCGCCCGTTCTACTGGGACCCCGCCGCCGTCGCCGACGTCTGCGCCTACCGGCCGGCCGGTCACGGCACCGTCTGAGCCGGGACCCGGCCGGAGTTCCCGGCCGACGACTCGCGGCTCGGCGGACGAACGCGGGCGGAGGGCCCGGAGGTTTCCGGCCCGTCACGGGCGAGGCGCCCGGCGCTCCCGCCGCTCTTGGAGTTCTTCCGCGCTCACCGGGATGAGCATCGGCTGCCCGGCCACACCGAACATCGTGATGACGAACACGGTCTCGGCATCCGGGAGGTTGTTGCCGTCCTGGTAGTGGATGACGTCGCCGCCCGGCTCCCAGAACGTCTCTCCGGCCCTGACGACCCGCTGCGGTTCGCCTTCCAGCTCGAAGATCATCTCGCCTCTGATCACGTACCCGAACGCGGGACCGGTGTGGCGGTGCGGCGGGGAGCCCTCGCTGCCCGGCGGCACGGTGACCAGGATCGTCATCGCCTCGGCGTTGTCGGGCACCGGCGGCGCCGGCACCGATGAGACGAGCTCCACCTTCGGCGGCGGTGTGGTCGCGTCGGGGTTGTCGAGGTGGTGCGAATGTTCGATGCCCATGGGTGCCTTCATCCTCCGCGGTCGTTTTTTCGTTGTGACGAGGTCGCCGCGCCCGCGGGCGGATCGCCGGTACTCCATGCCGGTGCGGGGGCGGCGTGCGCGCTACTTCAGCCAGTCGGTGTAGTGGGTGGGGGCGATGCGGGCGCCGTACTTGGCGGTGAGGACGTCGCCGTGGACGGCGGCGAACATGCCGGCGGTGTCGTCGGTGGTCACCGAGCGCCTGTCGCCCTTGGCGGTGAGGGTGAGCCGGCCCAGTTCGTCCAGCGGGTAGGTGTCGGGCCCGGCCAGGTCGAGGGTGCCGCCCAGGGGCGGTCCGGCCGCGACGTCGGTGACGGTGGCCGCGACGTCCGCCGCGGCGACCGGCTGCAGGGGGGTGCGGGGCAGCCGGACGGTGTCGTCGTCGGCGGTCCAGGACAGGACGTCGTCGACGAACTCCATGAACTGGGTGGCGCGGACGATGGAGTAGGGGACGGGGCCGGCCTTGAGGATGTCTTCCTGGAGGGTCTTGGCGCGGTAGTAGTCGAGCTCGGGCACCCGGTCGGCGCCGACGATGGACAGGATGACGAAGTGCCCGGCGCCCGACCGCCGGGCCGCGGCCAGAAGGTTGTCCATCGAGGTCCGGAAGAAGGCGGGGGAGGCGTCGTCGAAGGTCGGGGAGTTGGTGAGGTTGACGACCACGTCGGCGCCGGCCAGTGCCGCGTCCACGCCCTGACCGGTGAGCACGTCGACCCCGGTGGACAGCGAATGCGGCACCGCTTCGTGTCCGGCCGCGTTCAGGTTCTGTACGACCTGTGAGCCGATCAGCCCGGTACCGCCGATGACTGCGAACTTCATGGCATGTCCTGCCTTCTGTGACCCCGGCGCGCCGGCCGGCGTCGGCACCTGGCTGGACGCGGGCGAGGCGCAGGCCCGCCTGCCCCTGATCCGCCACGTCGCCCCGGCCTCCCGCCGGGTACCTACCCCTCGCCGCCGGGGAGCGGCGCCAAGGCGCCCGCAAGAGGTTCCCAAATCTCTTCGACCGGCTCGACGCCCTGAGGCCGGAGCGGCCCCGGGCGATGACGGCGGCCGGCGTGAGCGAGACCGCGTTGACGGCGTGGGATCGTGATCCCGGCCACCAGCATGGGGACGAGTGAGGCGACGGCGGCGACCGTCAGGCCGAACACCGACGCGGTGATCAGCCGGCCGATCTCGGCGCCCAGGACGTCAAACATGGGACGGCCCGCTCACCAGGGCGAGGAACACCTCTCCCACAGCCCCAGCCCGGCCGGCAGGTCCTTGGCGCGGTCGGCGACCCGGGCCTTGCGCAGGCCCTTGAGCCAGCCGAAGTGCATCAGGTTCTGCCAGGCGGACAGGCTCCAGTAGACATTGCGCGAGCCTTCCAGCACGGCTCCGAACTGCGCCATCGCGGCCGAACGCTGCCGGGCCACGTCGAAGCCGCCCAACCGGACCTGGCCGGAGGTGGGGGTCAGCAATCCGGCCGGCATCTTGATGGTCGTGGTCTTGCCCGCGCCGTTCGGTCCCGGGAAGCCGAACACCGATCCGGTGGGAACGCGCAGCGACACCTCGTCGACCGCCCGCGCCTGCGCCGTGCCGTACACCTTCGTCAACGCTTCGATTTCGATCGTGTCATCTCCTCGATACGGGGAACCCCGGCCCCGGGTCGCGGGGCCGGGGACAGGTGGTCAGAGCTCGTCGAGAACCTCGATGTCCTCCGCGGTGACCTCGCGGGCCACGGCGAACGCCGCGGCGGCCGCGGCGGTGCCGGGCGCCGCCTGGCGGGCCGCCTGCAGGCTGGCGGCACAGTCCCAGCGCCAGACGCCGACCCACGTCTCGTCGTCGAGCCGGCCGAGGCGCGCCTCGGTGAGGCCGGGCTGGTCGGCCCTGATCGCGGTGACCAGGGCGGCGTGCCGGGCCCGGACCTGGTCGGCGTCGGCGGGATCGGCCTGGAAGCGGGTGACGCTGATGGTCGACATGACTGGACCTTCTCTCTAGAGTTGACTTCTAGCAACTGAAGCTAGAGATAGACTCTAACCATGACTGATGTCAAGCGGACGAACAAGCGGGCACAGAAGGCGCAGGAGACGCGCCGGCGCATCCTGGCGGCGGCACTGGAGCTGTTCGTGCGGGACGGATACGGCGCGACGAACCTTCAGGACGTCGCCGACAAGGCCGGGGTCGCGGTGCAGACCATCTACTTCGTCTTCGGCAACAAGCGTGCCCTGCTGAAGGAGCTGGTCGACGTCACTATCGCGGGCGACGACGAGCCGGTGGCCACGATGGACCGGCCGTGGTACACTGCGGCGCTGGCCGCCGACACCGCCCAGGACATGGTGCGCGCCTACGTCACCGGCACGACCTCCGTCCTGGAGCGCGTCGCACCGATCGGCAAAGTCCTGGAGGGAGCGGTCGCGAGCGACCCCGAGGTCGCCGCCCTGTGGCCGGACGACGTCAATCCGCGCTACGTCGTCCAGCGAGAAGCCGCCGAAGCGCTGGTCGGCAAGCCGGGCGCACGGGCGCGACTGTCGGCGGAGGAGGCGGCCGATCTGCTGTACGGCCTGCTCAGCCCCGAGCTGTACATGCTGTTCGTGCAGGAGCGGGGCTGGCCACGTGAGCGCTGGGAGCGGTGGGCCGGCGAGACCCTTCACGCCCAGCTCTGTTCGGGCTAGGTCTGCCGGCGGCCGTACCTGACCCCAGTTATTGATCTACATCGTAAAGGCGCCCGGCTGGTTCCAAGATCATTTACAGAGGACTGAAGACTCTGTCACCCGCAAAGAAGGCCGGAGGTCACGCTGCGTGATCCCCGGGCCGTCCGGCGGTCGGGTCGCGGGGTCGAGGAGCCCGGGAACAGTCGTTGGCGATGAGAATGATCTTGAGCGGAATGTGGCGTCCGGTACTCCATTTCTTCCTCCAGTGGGTCTGGCGCGAGGACCGCTTCGTCCGCAGGCAACGGTGTCCCTTCAAGAGCCCGGGCTTCGCTCTCCTGACACCCGAGGACGGCGAACCGGCGCCGCTTTCGCTGGACGAGGGGGGGTGTCTTCGATGCCTGCGTCCTCGGCGCGGACGTCTACGGCGTCCGCCGGAACGGGGTCGTCTTCCGTCTCGACGGGGACTCGTGGTCGCCGGTGGCCGACCCGCTGCCCGGCATGGACGACTTCTGGGTCGACCGGCTGTCCCTCGTGGCGGCCGATCACGAGAACGGCCGCCTGGTGGCCGTCGCCCATAAAGCGTTCAGCGTCCTCTGCGCATGTAGGCGCGGAGCGACAGCGGGACGAAGATCACCAGCAGTGCGGCCGACCAGAGCAGGACGGCGGTTACCGGATGCGCGAGTGGCCAGGTCACGTTTCCGGACGGGGCGCCCGGGTTGCCGAACAGCTCCCGTGAGGCGGCGGTGAGCGCGCTCACCGGGTTCCAGTCGGCCAGGAGGCGCAGCCAGCCCGGCATGCCGTCGGTCGGGACGAACGCGTTCGACAGCATCGTGAACGGCAGGCCCAGGGGCACCATCGCGTCGGCGGCCTGGTCGTTCTTCACGGCCAGGCCCACGTAGACGCCCACCCAGCTCAGCGCGTACCGCAGCACGATCATCAGCAGGAACGCCTGGGTGGTGGGGATCAGGCCGCGGTGCGGCTGCCAGCCCACCAGCAGGCCCGTGCCCACCATGATGGCCAGCATCGGCAGGCCGGTCAGCAGGTCGGCGCCGGTCTGCCCGAACGGCACCGCCAGGCGCGCCGTCGGCATGGAGCGGAACCGGTCCATCACGCCGCGGGAGGCGTCGGTGGCCATCCGCGTCATGACCCCCAGCCATGCGGAGAAGGTCACCATCGCGAACAGGCCGGGCATGAGGTACTCGCGGTAGTCGCCGCCGTCCGGCACCTGGATCGCGCTGCCGAGGACGTACCCGAACAGCACCACCATGATGACCGGGAAGACCAGCGTGGCGACGATCTGTCCGGGCTCTTGCCGCAGCCGGCTCAGTTCGCGGCCGACCAGGGTCAGTCCGTCGGTGAGCGTCCAGCGCAGGCGGCTCAGTGGTGAGGTGAGGACGGTCATCGCGCGGTCTCCTCCTTGCGGTCGGTGAGGCGCAGGAACACCTCGTCGAGGGTGGGGCGGCGCAGGCTCGCGTCGGCGGCGGCGACTGCGGCGCGGTCGAGTTCGCGCACGATGTCGGCGAGCCGGAGGCGGCCGCCGGGTAGGGCGACGCTGAGCCGGTCGGTGTCGGTCGTGGTGGGGTCGTTGCCGGTGAGGGTGTTCAGGACGGTCATCGCCGCAGGCAGTGTGGCGGGGTCTTCGAGGGTGACGTCGAGGCGGTCGCCGATCGTGGCTTTCAGCTCGTCGGGAGTGCCGGTGGCGATCACCTGCCCGTGGTCGACGACGGCGATGTCGTCGGCCAGTTGGTCGGCCTCGTCCAGGTATTGCGTGGTGAGCACTACCGTGGTGCCGTCCGCCACGAGGTCGCGGATGCTGTGCCAGATCTCGCCGCGGCTGCGCGGGTCCAGGCCGGTGGTGGGTTCGTCCAGGAAGAGCACCTGGGGGCGCAGGATGAGGCAGGTGATCAGGTCGAGGCGGCGGCGCATGCCGCCGGAGTAGCCGAGAACCGGCCGGTCGGCGGCGTCCATCAGGCCGAAGCGTTCCAGTAGTTCGTCGGCCCGCCGGTGTGCGTGGTGGCGGGGCAGGTGGGACAGGCGTGCGAACATGCGCAGGTTGCCGCGGCCGGTGAGCTTTTCGTCCACGGCGGCGGACTGGCCCGCGAGTCCGATTCTGGCGCGTACCTGGTCGGCTTCGCGGAGTCGGCGCACCGGGAGGGGCGGGACGGGCCCGTAGTCGACCATCCGGGAGGGCCTCAAGAGCGAAGTAGGCGCACAAGCCACGCCTGAACGCCTACCGAAACGGCGTGGCGGCGGCCCGTGCCTGGTCGTGGGTGGAGTCCGGGGCCGGCCGATGCCGGGGTGTTCCCCGGCGGGGGAGTCGCCTCAGGAGGCGATCGGGGTGCGGGGGCGCAGGGCTCCCGCCGAGGCCGCCATGAAGGCGGCGAGGAGAGCGGGGATGGCCAGGGCGCCGGGCAGGCCGATGATCTCGGCGGCGCCGCCGATGATGGCGGGGCCTGCGACGAGTCCGGCGTAGCCGACGGTGGCGACTTGGGCGATGGCCTGTCCCGCGCGGGCGGGGTCGTGGTTTGCGGCGGCGGAGAAGACCTGGGGGACGATGGTGGCCAGGCCCAGGCCGAACAGGGCGAAGCCGGCGATGGCGATGGGGACCCGGCCGATGAGCAGTGCGATGGACAGGCCCAGGGCGGCCAGGAGTCCGCAGTAGCGGACCAGGCGGACGGGGCCCAGGCGCTGGGCGAGGTGGTCTCCGGCGAAGCGGCCGGCGGTCATGGCGGCGGAGAAGACGGCGAAGCCGAGGGCGGCGACGCTCTGGGGGGCGCCGAGGTCTTCGAAGAGGTAGACGGCGGTCCAGTCGACGGCGGCGCCTTCGCCGACGAGGCCGGCGAAGGCGACGACGCCCATGAGGACGATCCAGCTGGACCAGCGGGGGCGGGCGGGGGTGGTGGTGGTGGCCGGTGCGGCGGGCCGGGTGGGCAGCAGGTGGCGTCTGGCGTGCAGGCAGATGAGGGCCAGGGGGAGGCCGGTGGCGGCGAGGGTGGTCGCGGCGCTGAGGCCGAGCCAGGCGGACAGGCCGCCGATGCCCGCGCCGATGAGGCCGCCGACGCTGAACACGCCGTGGAAGGAGGACATGATGGGGCGGCCGTAGGCGCGTTCGACTTCGGCGCCGTGGGCGTTCATGGAGACGTCGAGGCAGGCGTTGATGAGGCCGTACAGGAAGAGGGTGGCGATGAGCAGGGGGAGGGTGGGGGCGTAGCCGGGGGGGATGACGGCGAGGGCGGTGGCGATGCCGGCGGGGGTGAGGACGCGGGCGCTGCCGAAGTGGTCGGTGAGGCGTCCGGCGAAGCGCATGCCGACGACGAGGCCGGCGGCTACGGCCAGGAGGCCGTAGCTGAGCTGTCCGTCGCTGAGGCCGAGGTCGTGTTTGACGGCGGGGATGCGGGCGGCCCAGGCGCCGGAGACGGTGCCCAGGAGGATGAAGAAGAAGGACACGGCTCGGCGGGCGTTGGCGGCCTGCCGGGGCGTGGTGTCGCTCATGAGCGCCCCCGGGGGTTTTCGGCTCAGGGGCGTATTCAATCATGGGCGGGGCCGCTGGGTGGAGGGTGGCCGCTGGGCGGTGGTCCGGTGTGCCCGGGGGGCTGCCGTGCCGTTTTCAGGTGGTTTTTTCGGTGGAGAGGGTGAGGGCGGCGGCTTGGATCTTGTCCATGACGTTGGAGAGGTCGTGGAGGGTGGGGGTGTCGAGGCAGTGCAGGAGGCGGCGGAAGTCGGCGAGGCCGGCGTCGGCGATCTGTTCGGTGAGGGTGCGGCCGGCGGGGGTGAGTTCGACGCGGCGGATGCGGCGGTCGTGGGGGTCTTCGCGGCGGGTGACGAGGCCGTGGCCGACGAGGCGGTCGACGATGCCGGTGACGGTGCCGAGGCCGACGCCGAGGTGGTGGGCGAGGTCCTGGCCGGAGGCGGAGTCCTGGAAGGACAGGAGCATGACGACCTTGAGCTGGCGCATGGTGAGGTTGGAGTCGAACAGGGGGGAGGGGGGGCGGTCTTGGGCGAAGAGTCGTGCCAGGTCGTGCTGGAGTTCGCCGATCCGGTGGATCAGTCGGTCGCGTTCGTCGTTCACACTCACCTCTCGCTTCCTGAGAAGGTTATCAGGATGGCAAGGCAGCGTTAAATATTCGTGTGAGGCGAAGTGTTAGTGTGGGCGAAACTTATTGTGACGTCCCCCTAGGAGTCCGCCCCCATGACCGCCTTGGCCAGGTTGAGCCTTGCCAACCGCAGCCTTGTCATAATGATCGCGGTCGTGTTGAGCGCGTTCGGCGCCTTCGCGATCCCGTCGCTGAAACAACAGCTTCTGCCTTCGCTTTCGTTCCCGGGCGCGTTCGTGGTCGCCCCTTACATGGGCGCCTCTCCCGAGATCGTGGAGGAGCAGGTCACCAAGCCGATCGAGGACAGTTTCCAGGGCATCGAGGGGGTCACCGAGGTCACCTCCACCTCCCAGGAGGGGATGTCGCAGGTTCAGGTGGCCTTCGAGTACGGCACCGACATCGACGCGGCGGTGGCGAAGATGCAGCAGGCGGTGTCGCGGATCGGCGCCCAGCTGCCCGACGGGGTGGACCCGCAGGTCCTGGCGGGCGGCACCGACGACATTCCGGTGCTGGTGCTGGCGGTGGGGACCGGCGGTGACGAGCGGGCCATGGCCGACAAGCTCCAGCGGATCATGGTGCCGGAGCTTCAGGGCATCGACGGCGTCCGTGAGGCCGTGGTGACCGGCGCCCGGGACGAGACCGTGGTGATCACTGCGGATGTCAAGAAGCTCGCCGCGCGCGGGCTGGCGCCGACGGCGGTGACCGATGCGCTGCGCGCCAACGGGCAGCCGGTTCCGGCGGGCAGTCTGGTGCAGGACAAGGCGTCGCTGACGGTTCAGGTGGGCAGCCGGATCACTTCGATCGAGGATCTGAAGAACCTCTATCTGATCCCGGCGGTTGCGGCTCAGGCCCAGCAGCAGGCGCAGGCTCAGGCGCAGGCGCAGCAGGCCGCTCAGCAGGGGCGTCAGGCGCCGGGGCAGGGCAGTGCGGCCGCGGCCCAGCAGCGGGCCCGGCAGGCGCAGCTTCCGGTCGCGGCGCCCAAGCCGGTGAAGCTGGGTGAGGTGGCCGAGGTCGAGCGTTCGCTGGCTGACAGCACCTCGCTGACGCGCACCAACGGTGAGCCGAGCCTGGGGGTGTCGGTGACGATGACGCCCGACGGCAACGCGGTGGCGATCTCTCATGCGGTCAATGACAAGAAGGCCGAGCTGGTCCGGGCGATCGGCGATTCGGCGCAGGTGACGGTGGTCTTCGACCAGGCGCCGTATGTGGAGCGTTCGATCGAGGATCTGACCACCGAGGGCCTGCTGGGTCTGGTCTTCGCGGTGCTGGTCATCTTGGTCTTCTTGTTGTCGGTGCGTTCGACGCTGGTGACGGCGGTGTCGATCCCGCTGTCGGTGGTCATCGCGCTGATCGCTCTGTGGCTGGGTGACTACTCGCTCAACATGCTCACGCTGGGGGCGTTGACGATCGCGGTCGGGCGGGTGGTGGACGACTCGATCGTGGTGTTGGAGAACATCAAGCGGCATCTGGGCTACGGCGAGGCCAAGCGTGCGGCGGTGCTGGCGGGTGTGCGTGAGGTGAGCGGGGCGGTGACGGCCTCGACGCTGACCACGGTGGCGGTGTTCCTGCCGATCGCGGTGGTCGGTGGCATGGTGGGGCAGTTGTTCGCGCCGTTCGCGATCACGGTGACGGTGGCGTTGCTGGCTTCGTTGCTGGTGTCGCTGACGGTGATCCCGGTGCTGGCCTACTGGTTTTTGAAGGCGCCGGTGCTCAGTGCCGAGCGGGCGCGTGCGGTGCGTGAGGAGGCTGAGGCCAAGGAGCTGCGCAGTCCGTTGCAGCGTGCCTATATGCCGGTGTTGCGCTTTGCGACCAGGCGGCGGCTGGTCACCGTCCTGGTCGGTGTTGTGATCTTCGTGGGGACGATGGGCCTGGCCGGTCGGCTGGAGACCAACTTCCTGGACTCTTCGGGGCAGAACACGCTGTCGGTGACGCAGAAGATGCCTGCCGGCACCGATTTGGCCACCACGGACGCGGCGGCCAAGAAGGTGGAGGAGGTGCTGGGCTCTCTGGAGGAGGTGGAGGGCTACCAGGTCAATGTGGGTGCCGGCGGCGGGTTCATGGGGGCGACGGGTGGTGGCGGTGATCGTGCCTCTTATTCGGTGACGGTCGCCGAGGGCGCCGACACCGCGGCGCTGGAGAGCGCGCTGCGTGATCGGCTGAAGGCGCTGGCCGATGTCGGCGAGGTCACCGTCGGCGGCGGGCAGGGGGGGCCGGGCGGTGGTTCGGCCAACCAGCTGCAGGTGATCGTCCAGGGGCCGGACACCGCGACGTTGCAGAGCGCGGCCGAGGCGGTGCGTGGTGCGATGGCGGGTCTTGAGGGGCTGCGGGATGTCTCCTCCAACCTGCAGGCCAGTGGCCGGCGGGTGGAGGTCCAGGTGGACCGGCGCAAGGCGGCGGCCAAGGGGCTGACCGAGGCGCAGATCGCGCAGGTGGTCGCCCAGCGGTTCCGTGGCGCGCCGCTGGGTCAGATCACCTTGGACGGGCGGGCCAGTGATCTGGTTGTGCGGGTCGATGAGGCGCCGGAGGATCTGAAGGCGATCGGTGCGCTGAAGCTGCCGTCGGCCGCCGGCGAGGTCGAGTTGTCGGATGTGGCGAAGGTGGCCAGGGTCGACGGGCCGACGCAGGTGACGCGGATCGACGGTGAGCGCAGTGCGACGGTGTCGGGTACGGCCACCGGCAGCGACCTGGGCAGTGTCACCGCGGCGCTGACGGCGAAGCTGGAGGGGGTGTCGTTGCCGGCGGGGGCGAAGTACACCGTCGGTGGTGTCAGCGCCGACCAGGAGGAGGCCTTCGGGCAGCTGGGGCTGGCGATGCTGGCGGCCATCGCGATCGTCTTCATGATCATGGTGGCGACGTTCCGTAGTTTCGTGCAGCCGCTGGTGCTGCTGGTGTCGGTGCCGTTCGCGGCGACCGGCGCGATCGGGCTGCTGCTGGCCACGGGGACGCCGCTGGGTGTTCCGGCGCTGATCGGCATGCTGATGCTGATCGGCATCGTGGTGACCAACGCCATCGTGCTGATCGATCTGATCAACCAGTATCGGGAGCAGGGGATGGGCGTGGTGGAGGCGGTGATCGAGGGGGGCCGGCGGCGTCTGCGGCCGATCCTGATGACCGCGGTGGCGACGATCTTCGCGTTGATCCCGATGGCGCTGGGCCTGACCGGGTCGGGTGGGTTCATCTCCCAGCCGCTGGCGATCGTGGTGATCGGCGGTCTGTTGTCGTCGACGCTGTTGACGCTGGTGCTGGTGCCGACGCTGTATGTGATGCTGGAGCGGACCAAGGAGCGGTTCGGCCGCGGGTCCAGGCCCGGCAGGCACGAGGCCGAGGTGAAGGTCTACGACGCCGACGAGCTGGCTTCGGCCCGGTAGGCGCCCGTTCGCGGGTGAGGTGTGCCGGTCGCCGTACGGTGGGGTTCGCACCGTACGGCGACCGGCTGTTTCGTGGTGCTCGTGCCGAGGCGGGGGCGGGTCCCCCTGGGGTGGGCGGTGTGGCGCCGTAGCGGCTCTGGCCGCCCGCTTGGGCTTGTGCCTGGTCGGACTGCCTGGGGTGGGCGGTTGAGTCTGTGCTGGCGATGCCTGAGCGGGGCGCTGGTAACGAGCTGCTGGAGCGTCTGGTGGCCGATGCGCGTTTCGTCGGCTCTGGCCGTCTCCTGCCCGCCCGGGGCGGTGTCGCCTTCTTGCGGACCTGCCCGTGGCTGCCGCTCGGGAGTGGCTCGGCGGCTGCCTCGTATCGCCTGGTTTTCCGGGTTGAGGCGCTGTTCGGGGGAGTAGGGTCTTCGTGATCATGCTGGGCGGGTCTTCGTAAAGATCAGGATGGAATTGTCATGAAGTTAAGGCGCATGGCCGCGGCGGGTTTGATCACGACCGCGACCCTTGCCGGCGGGATGGTGACCGCCGGCCCCGCCTCGGCTGCGAGCTACAACGGCTCCTGCGGCTCGGGTTACTCGGTCAGCCACAGCGTAAGCAGCACGACCGGGACGGTGTTTGTCACCTACAACAGCTCGAACGGCTACAACTGCGCCGTCGCCATCGCCAACCGCAGGTACAGCACGGCGGTGCAGATGAGCGTCTGGATCCGGCTTTCGAGCAATCACCAGAAGTACAAGTCCGAGGACGGCAAGTTCCACTCGTACGCGGGACCCGTCTTCCTGTACGGCAAGAACTCCTGCATCGACTACCGCGGCATGATCGCCGGCGCCGGCGCCGGCGCCAACAAGGTGGCCTGCGGCTGACGCGGCCGCTCACTCGCGCGGCACCGGGGCGGCTGCGCCGGTGTCTCAGCTTCGCCGGTCCGTGCGGCGGCGGCCGCACCGAGGCCGGCCGCCTGTGCCGTTCCCGAGACGAGCATGAGGCCGAAGGTGAAGGGCCACGACGCCGGTGAGCAGGCTTGGGCGTGGTAGGCGCCGGTCCGGGTGGGTCGCGCCGGTCGCCGTACGGTGGGGTTCGCGCCGTGCGGCGACCGGCTGTGCCGTGGTCGCGGGGGCCGGTGCGGCGGGGTTTTCACGGTGCGGCGGGGTTGGGGGTGCCCCTGTGCGGGGCATGGTGGCGGGATCGCAATAGACTGACGCAACGTGACTGCCAAGCCGCGTATCCCCAATGTCCTGGCCGCCCGCTATGCCTCGGCGGAGCTGGCCCGTCTGTGGTCTCCCGAGTACAAGGTGGTGGCCGAGCGCCGCCTGTGGCTGGCGGTGCTGGCCGCGCAGGCGCAGCTGGGGGTGGCCGTCGCCCCGCAGGCGGTGGCCGACTACGACAAGGTCGTCGAGCAGGTGGATCTGGCCTCCATCGCCGAGCGGGAGCGGGTCACCCGTCATGATGTGAAGGCCCGGATCGAGGAGTTCAACGCCCTGGCCGGGCATGAGCATGTGCACAAGGGCATGACGTCGCGGGACCTGACCGAGAACGTCGAGCAGTTGCAGATCCGCGACAGCCTGCTGGTGGTGCGGGATCGGTGTGTGGCGTTGCTGGCGCGGCTGGGCGGGCTGGCGGCTGAGCATTCGGGCACGGTGATGGCGGGCCGGTCGCACAATGTGGCCGCGCAGTCGACCACGCTGGGCAAGCGTTTCGCGTCGGCGGCCGATGAGCTGCTGGTGGCTTTCGCCCGGTTGGAGGAGCTGATCGCGCGTTATCCGCTGCGCGGCATCAAGGGTCCGGTCGGCACCGCTCAGGACATGCTGGATCTGCTGGGGGGCGACCGGGGCAGGCTGGCGGAGCTGGAGGATCGGGTGGCGGGGCATCTGGGGTTCGCCCGGCGCCTGACCAGTGTGGGGCAGGTCTATCCCCGGTCGCTGGATTACGAGGTGGTCACGGCGCTGGTGCAGCTGGCGGCCGCTCCTTCCTCGCTGGCCAAGACGGTCCGGTTGATGGCCGGGCACGAGCTGGTCACCGAGGGGTTCGCCGAGGGGCAGGTGGGCTCTTCGGCGATGCCGCACAAGATGAACACGCGTTCGTGTGAGCGGGTCAACGGGCTGACCGTGGTCTTGCGCGGTTATGCCTCCATGGTGGGGGAGCTGGCGGGCGACCAGTGGAACGAGGGGGATGTGTCGTGTTCGGTGGTGCGGCGGGTGGCGTTGCCGGATGCGTTCTTCGCCTTCGACGGGCTGGTGGAGACGATGCTGACGGTGTTGTCGGAGTTCGGCTCGTTCCCGGCGGTCATCGCCGCTGAGCTGGACCGGTACCTGCCGTTCCTGGCGACGACGAAGATGCTGATGGCCGCGGTGCGGGCCGGTGCGGGCCGGGAGAGCGCCCATGAGCTGATCAAGGAACACGCGGTCGCCTCGGCGCTGGCGATGCGTGAGCGGGGCGCCGGTAACGAGCTGCTGGAGCGTCTGGCGGCCGATGCGCGTTTCCCGCTGGACGCCGCGGCGCTGGCCGAACTGCTGGGGCAGCGGATCGCGTTCACCGGGGCGGCGGCCGAGCAGGTGGAGGCGGTCGTGGCGCGCGTTGGTGAGGTCGTGGCCCGCTACCCGGCCGCGGCCGCCTACGCTCCCGGGGCGATCCTCTGAAGGGGATGGCAACGGTGAAGGGGGTGGAGCTGCGGGCGGCTGAGGAGGTGGCGGCCGCCTGCGATGACGACACGCTGCTGGTGTGGGCGGCTCAGGGGATGCGCGGCGGGGTGCGGGCGTGGGCGCTGGGGGAGGCGGTGGCGGTGGCCAGCCCGGAGCTGAACCGGCGTGATCGCCTGACGGTGCGGGGCGACGCGGCGCAGGTGGCGGCCGTGGTAGGGCTGGCGCTGCCGGAGCTGGGGCCGTCGTATCGGCTGCTGGGGGACCGGGAGCTGATCGTGGAGCTGGGTGAGCGGCTGCCCGGGACCGGGCCGGCGCGGCCGTTTGAGTGGATGGACACCGGCCCAAACGCCGCCCGGGACGCGGGCGGGGCGGGCCCGGGGCGGGTGGGCTGGCTGGAGGGCGCCGACGAGGAGGTGGGCGTCCTGCTGGCCGGGGCGTCGCCGTCGTCGTGGGCGGTTCCCGGCCTGCCGGGGGTGCGCCGCTGGGCGGGGCTGCGCGCGGCGGACGGGGAGCTGGTGGCCACCGCCGCCGACGCCTGGTCGTGCCCGCAGGTCGGGTTCGTCGCCGGGGTGGCCACCGCCGCCGCCCATCGGGGCCGGGGATATGCCCGGCGGGTGTGCCGGTTCGCCTTCGCCGCCCTGGCCGCCGAGCACGGGCGGGTGGCCCTGATGGTCGACACCGACAACCGCGCGGCGATCGGCGTCTATGAGCGGCTGGGCATGCGCGGGCGCCCGGTGGCCGCCGCGACCGTGGGCCAGTAGAGCCGGCGGTCGCGGCGGGCAGGGGGAAAAACCTGATGCGCGGGGCGGTCCCGCCCGGCAAAGTGGACGAAATGATGTCCAGTTTTGTGCCTGGTCTGGAGCTTTCGCGTAACTTCTATGCGCAGGTCGTGCGGCCGATGGTCGCTGAGGTGCCGCACAGCGCGGCGCTGATCGGCGCCGGTTCGGAGGTGCTGGCGTTCGACACCGAACGCTCCACCGACCACGACTGGGGACCCCGGGTGGTGCTGTTCGTCGCACCCGAGACGGCCCGGCAGCTGCGCGCGTCGGTCACCGCCGGCCTGCCCGCCACCTTCGGCGGCTACCCCACCGCGTTCGGCGCCGACCACGGCGTCGAGGTCACCGGAGCCTCCGCCTGGCTGAAGGAGCGGCTCGGCTTCGATCCGCTGGGGCAGTTCGGGGCGCTGGACTGGCTGGCCACCCCCTGGCAGCGGCTGGCGGAGGTCACCCGCGGCGAGGTCTTCCACGACGGCCTGCACGTGCTGGAGCCCGCCCGCAGCGCCCTGCGCTGGTATCCGGACGACCTGTGGCGGTATGTGCTGGCCTGCCAGTGGACACGCCTGGCCCGGCAGGAGGCCTTCCCCGGCCGGTGCGGTGAGGTCGGCGACGATCTCGGCTCGGCCGTGCTGACCGCGAGCCTGGCCCGTGACCTGATGCGGCTGACCCTGCTGATGCGCCGCCGCTACCCGCCCTACGGCAAATGGCTCGGCAGCGCCTTCGCCCGCCTTCCCGGCACCGCCGAGATCGGCCAGGCGCTGTCGGGCGCGCTGGCCGCCGACGGGTGGCGCGAGCGGCAGCGGCATCTGGGCTACGCCTATGAGCGGGTGGCCCAGATGCACAACCGGCTCGGCCTGAGCCGGCCGCTGGAGACCACCACGCGCGGGTTCCACCGGCGGCCCTTGGAGGTCATCGACGGCGGGCGGTTCGCCGACGCGCTCAGCCAGGCCATCGCCGACCCGTGGGTGCGGGCTCTGCCGCCGGTCGGCTCGGTCGACCAGTTCGGCGACTCCACCGACCTGCTCACCTGCCCCGGGCGGTGCCGGGCGGTGACGAGGGCGGTGCTGGAAGGCCGGTGAGGCAAGGCGCCGGGAAAAACGGGGCAGCGCCGCCAGGGGGGCGGTCAGGCCGCGACCGGCTCGCGCCGCTGGGCCAGCATGCGCCGCTCGAACCACAGCGAGGTGAACGGCGGCACCGCGCACGCCAGGCCCAGCACGATCGTGCCCACCCCCCAGCGCGCCGCCCGGGCCGCGGCCAGCACCCCGGCCACGTACAGCACGAACAGCAGGCCGTGGACCGGACCGAAGATCTTCACGCCGAGGTCGCCGGAGTCTGCGATGTATTTGAAGAACATGCCGACGAGTAGTCCCGCCCATGAACACGCCTCGGCGATCGCCACATAACGGAACAGACGCAGTGCGGTCGGCACAGCGGACACCTCTCCTCAGGTCCGGGAACGCCCCCAGCTTAGGGGGCGTGCGGGCCTGTGCGGCCCGGCCGGACGGTGGCGTCGATCACGCTCGGCCCGAAGGCGCCCGCACCGGCCGCTCCGGCCGGCGAAGCCCTCCGCCCGGCACGCACGCGGTGATCAGGCCGACCCCCGCCGCCGCGTGCCCGCGCACCGCGGCCGGCGCCCGGCCTGTCTCGCGCATGGCCTCCATCCCGGCCGCGCTCTTGGTCTCCACCATGCGACACCATCCCGGATGCCAATACATATACCGGCATTGTCGTCGCGGTTGCTAGAGTGCTTTTCATGGTGCGCCCTCCACTGACCCAGCTCGACCACGAACGCGGCCACCGGCTGGGCGCGATCCTGCGCCAGGCGCGGGGCACCCGCAGCATGGCCGAGGTCGCCGCCGCCGCGGGACTGTCGGCCGAGACCCTCCGCAAGATCGAAACCGGCCGGGTCCCGACCCCCGCCTTCTTCACCATCGCCGCCCTCGCCCACACCCTGGGCGTCTCCCTGGACGTCCTGGCCGAGGTCGCCGCCGCCGAACGCGCCGCCTGAGCCCCCACACACCCCACTCACGACAGACCCCCGCGACGGACGCCCTCCGGGCGGCGAGCCGTCAGAGCGGCCCGCCCCAGGCGGACCCGTGAGCCGGCCACCCGGGCGGCGCCACCGAACGGCGCCGCCCGGCCCGGACCACCACACCCCTCACCGGCCGCCGGACGGCCCGCGCAACAGCGGATGAGCCCGCATCGCCACCTCCAGCTCACCGGGCAACTCATCGCGGTAGCGGCCCAACGTCGCCAGATCACTGTGCCCCAGCACCCGCCGGACCGCGTCCATGTCGACCGCGTCGGCCAGCAGATGGGTGGCGGTGGTGTGCCGCAGGCCATGCGGGGTCACCGAACGCCGCCGGTCGGGATCCACCCGCCGCTGCACCCGGTCGATCACCGCCTGCACATCCCCCCGCGCCAGCCGCCTGCCCCGCCACGACAGCAGCAGCGCCTTCTCCGGCGCGTCGGCCCGGCCCCGCTCCAGCAGATAGGCCTCCAGCACACGGGCGACGTCACCCGGCAGCGGCACATCACGCGTCTTGCCGCCCTTGCCGAAGATCCGCCAGTAACGCACCCCGTCGTTGGTGTAGAAATCCTCTACATTCGCCCGTACCAGCTCCGAGACCCGCGGCCCCATCGTCGACAGCAGCAGCACGATCAGCGCGTCGCGCAGCTCGGTACGCTGGTCACGCCGCCGGCCGCGCTGCGCACCCGCCGCACCGTCCACCGGCACGGCCCCCGCACCGCCCGCAACCCCCGCATCACCCTGCGCGCCACCCTGCGCGCCACCCGGGCCGCCGCCGTCGCCACGGTGACCACTGAGATCACGCGCCGCACCGATCAGCCCCTGAGCCTGCTCACGGGTCAGCGCCCGCCGCTCCGGACGCAACCCCCCGCGATCCTTGGCCGTCACCGTCGCCAGCGCCATCGGATTGATCTGCACCCAGCCCGTCAGCGTCGCATGCTTGAACAACGCCGAGACCGACCGGCGAAAACGCGACTGGGAGGAGGCCGACTGCAGCCCGGCACCGGGCTCGGCCCGCCGCCCATCGGGCTTACGCGCGAAAGCCAGCAAAATCGCATCCACATCCTCGCCGGTCAAATCGTCCAGGACCTTCCCCTCACCCGCCAGCCGTACGAACGTGGCCACATCCCGCGCGTAGACCTCCGCCGTCGCCGGCGACAGCGCGCCCGTCAACGTCTTGGCCCGGATCAGCTCCACATAGCGATCGGCCGACTCCTGGACAGTGAGACGATTCAGATCCGCTGGCCGCATGGTTTCAAAGACACCCTTCCTCGAATGTGCCGACCGTAGCGGCCGCCACCGACAACAACCCACCCACCCGCACCGCTACGGGCGCTCACCCGCCTGCCCGCACCGCACTCGGACTCACCCCGCGCACCCGCTTGAAGGCCGCACTGAAACCGAACGCGTCGGCATAGCCCACCTGGCGGGCCGCCGCCGCCACCGTCGTGCCCGGCCGCGCCAGCGACTCGGCCGCCAACGCCATCCGCCACTCCGTCAGATACGCCAGCGGAGGACGGCCCACCAGCGCGGTGAACCTGCGCGCGAACGCCGCCCGCGACATCCCCGCCGCCCCGGCCAGCGACGCCACCGTCCAGCCCGCCGACGGGGCATCGTGGATCATCCGCAGCACCCGCCCGATCCGCGGGTCCTCCAGCGCCGTGTACCAGCCCGGCGCGTCCGCCTCCTGCCGCGCGAACCACGCCCGCACCGTCACCACCAGCAGCATCTCCAGCAGCCGCTCCAGCACCACCTGCCGGCCCGGCGCCACCCCGGCCACCTCCGCGCCCACCAGCTCCAGCACCGGCGCCAGCCGCGCGTCCCCACTCGGCACCACCAGCAGTTCGGGCAGTACGGCCAGCAGCCGCCCCGGCAACTCCCCGCCCACCTGGCAGTCACCGGTCACCAGCAGCGCGCCTCCCCGCGCCCAGCCGCCCGCACCGAGCTCACCCCGGCACTGCTCACCGTGGACGACGAACTGCGGCGGGGTCTGCGGCGAATCGGCGATCACGAACGGCCGCCCGCCACATGCCAGCGCCACATCGCCCGGCCCGAGCGCACGCGCCCGGCCGGCGGCCGGCACCACCCATGCCCGGCCGGCGACCATCGTCGCCAGCGACAGCCGGGCCGGCGCCACGAACCGCAGCGACCACGGGGGACAGGCCGGCGGCCGGCCGAACACCCCGCCCAGCGCCCGGACCCCATCCAGAAGATCACCGATCACATCCACCCGCTCAAAGTAGACGATCACACATGCCGCCGCCCGCAGCGCCTATAGGAAAGTCTCAACAAGGGGCGGCCGGCCCGCGAAAAAGAAAAGGGGGACAGGCAGCCGACCGGCGCACCCCCCACCCAGCCGACACGAAAACAATCACCGGCAACGACCCCGCCGAGCAGGAGAATCTGATTTCATCTGATTTCAGGGGTGACTTCCGACCCCACCCACGGGCTTGGGTTCCACAGGCGGTCGCACCGGCCGACCTCAGGAGGTGGCGCCATGACCACGCCGTTTCACCGGCCCGACAAGCACAGACACGGTCGATGAGGGAAACTCCGGCGCGGCGCCGAACCAACGGCCGCGCAGCGGCATCCAACAAGATCACAGCATCGGAAGGGACTCATGTGATCGTCTGGCTGAACGGCGCCTTCAAGGCAGGCGACCATGTCACCATGGCCGGGCCTTCCCAGAGGCGACCGGGGCCGCGCATGACGCAGGCTGCCCTCGCAGCCGTGAGCGTGTCCCCGGCATGGTGACCCGAAAACGCGCCCCACGCCCTGCACAGCGAATCGACGTGACCCACCTTCCCGAAGACGTCGTGGCACTCATCGACGCCCTCGAACCCGGTGAGAACCTGGTCCTCACGCGTGACGGCGCGCCGATCGCGACGATCTCCAGCACCGTTGACGTGGTCCAAGGCGCCATCGTCGATCGCGACACGCCGCAGGAGGCCGACGACCAACCACCGATCGACTACGACAACGTGACCGTCGTCGCCACCGCGATGAAGCTGTCAAAGGCGGCCCGAATGTCGCTGTCCACCCAACTGGGAGCCGACTACATCGTGCTCGACATGCTCGCGGCCCCCGCAACGACCGATGTGCTGCTGGCACCACCAGGCAGCCCGCAGCTGATCGGCAGTCTCCGATCGATGTTCCCGAAAGCTCGTGTCATCATCACCGAAATCGAGGACCACGAGCTCGGAGTCAACTACCAAGGCCCGATCCGACGCCTGCTCAACGCCGGCGCCGACGCCTACCTGCCCGCGACGAGCGTCCCTCGTCTGGCCAGGCAGCTCGACTACACGCTCACTCATGGGCTTCAACTCACCGGCCAGATCACCACGCCACGAGAGATCGCACCGGCCACGCAACCAACGCAACCACCAGATCCCGAAGATGACTGACCTCCTCGCGGCTGCCTCCTCAGCCCCCACCCGACAGACCCCACGGCGGACGACAGCGAAGAACCGGGCAGGCCCGGCACCCTCACCCCAGCCCACCCGCACCCATCGCCACCGGACAGAAGACAGCAGCCCCCACCCGCGAAAACCCGCAGGAGCGAGAACTCATATGTAGGGGCGGGTGACCGCGACCAGCTCCGCGACGGCGTCAGCGGTCCTGACCAGCAGCGCCGACGGGGGAGTCCGCTCGCGCACATCCTCGGTCCTGATCGCCATCACCGCCGGAGGACTACCCAGATCGCCGTACCGGACGGCGACGGCCTCAGTGATCGCCCCACTGGCATCGGCGACCACCTCCTTGACCGGCCTGCGCGGACCCGAGATGGACAGATAACCGATCAGCGCGGCGAATCGCAGCTCGTCGGCCGTCGACGGCGCCGGACCGCCATCGCGGGCAGGGGAGCCGGGCCGATCCAGCCAGAACACCCCGCCGTGCAGGAACCCCGCATAACAGACCTCGCCATGCTGGAGCGTCCGCACCGTGTCGGCCAGCAACCGCCCGAACTCAGCCAGATCCGCATCCGGCGGCAGATCGGTGGTGACCAGCAGCGGCACTATCAGCGAATCCAGCATCAGCAGCATCCCTCCACGAGTCGGCTCATCGTAGGGGGTGACACCGACAATCTCGGCGCGCACGTCCGCGCCCGGCGCGTCGGGCACCACCGCAGAGCCCACCGGCCCGCCAGAGCGAGCCGGCACAGACACCTCAGGCGGGACACCCGCCATGCCCGGCGGAACACGCCCCCCGGCGCAGCTCACCGCCCAGGGGAGCGCCTTTCCCCCCTTCGGACCCGCCCATCCGAGCGGCCCGCACCCGACCTCACATCCGCCCGCCCTCGGACGTTGACCAGGTATGAGCAGAAACCACCCGCCGGCACCCGTCCACGGGACAGGGCGGGGTCCCAGTAGTCCTGTCGAAGAATCCAACAGATATAGCTCTGACCTGTGGTGATACAGGGGTCAGTGTCGGAGTCTGAGATCGTTCCCGCTACGTTCTGTTCCGGTTTATCCGGTCTAGAGCGTGGGGTGGTGCGGTGTCGGAGAAGATGTTCTCTCGCGAGCAGTTGGAGCAGTTGCGGTCGTTCCCGGATATCGGCCGTGATGAGTTGATCACGCACCTCACGTTGACGCCCGCGGATGTGGCGTTCGTGGATCCGGGGCGAGGCCGAGGCCCGGCCGATCGGCTCGGGATGGCCGTGATGGTCGCGACGTTGCCCTGGTTTCTGAGGCTTGCTCGCCGTAGTCGAAGAAAGGTGGCCACGAGCTCACCTCGGCGCATCGCCGCCGGCACCAGCGGTCACGCGGCTGGTGCCGGCGGCGATGCGCGGCTGGTGCCGGCGCGCCCGCGACGATCACGACCGGTTCAGTGGCTGCCGGTGAGTTCGCCGCTGAGCGTGTCGTGCATTTTCGCGCTGTGGGTGTTGAGGCCGATGATCTCAACGGCTTTGCCGCGGGCGGCGTATTTGGTGGTGACGGCGTCCAGGGCGGCGACGGAGGAGGCGTCCCAGATGTGGGCGCCGGTCAGGTCGATGGTCACCTGGTCGGGGTCGGCGGCGTAGTCGAACTGGGAGACCAGGTCGTTGCTGGAGGCGAAGAACAGCTCCCCGGTGACCGCGTAGACCACGTGACCACCCTCGGGGTCGGCGACGGCGGTGACGTTGACGAGGTGGGCGACGCGCCTGGCGAAGATGACCATGGCGGTGAGGGAGCCGAGGACGACGCCGATGGCCAGGTTGTGGGTGGCGATGACCGCGGCGACGGTGACGACCATGACGGTGATCTCCCCGGCGGGCATCCGCTTGAGCGTGGCGGGGGCGATGGAATGCCAGTCGAAGGTGCCGAACGCGACCAGGACCATCACCGCGACCAGCGCCGCCATCGGAATCTGCGAGACGACCGGCCCGAACACGATGCACAACACCATCAGGAACACCCCGGCCAGGAACGTCGACAGCCGGGTACGGGCCCCGTTCTTCACGTTGATCATCGTCTGACCGATCATCGCGCAGCCGCCCATGCCGCCGAACAGGCCGGTGACGACGTTGGCGATGCCTTGGCCGATCGACTCGCGGGTTTTGTTGGAATGGGTGTCGGTGAGGTCGTCGACGAGCTTGGCGGTCATCAGCGACTCCATCAGCCCGACCAACGCCATCGCCAGCGCGTAGGGGGCGATGAGCTTCAGGGTGTCCAGGGTGAAGGGCACGTCGGGCAGGCCCGGAATCGGCAGTGAAGAGGGCAGCGCACCCTTGTCGCCGACGGTCGGCACAGCGATCCCCGCGGCCACGGTGATGACGGTCAAGATCGCGATGGACACCAGCGGCGCGGGAACCGCCTTGGTGATGCGCGGGAAGAACACCATGAGGGCCAGGCCGCCGATGACGAGGGGGTAGACGGCCCAGGGGACGTTCTCCATCTCCGGGATCTGCGCGGCGAAGATGAGGATGGCCAGGGCGTTGACGAAGCCGACCATCACCGAGCGCGGCACGAACCGCATCAGCTTGGCCACCCCCAGACCGCCGAGCACGATCTGGATGAGGCCGCCGAGGATGACGGCGGCGATGAGGTGGCCCAGGCCGTGTTCGCGGTTGAGGGGGGCGATGACCAGGGCGATCGCCCCGGTCGCCGCTGAGATCATCGCGGGGCGGCCGCCGACGATGGCGATGGTGACGGCCATGGTGAAGGAGGCGAACAGCCCGACGCTCGGGTCGACCCCGGCGATGATGGAAAACGAGATCGCCTCGGGGATCAGGGCCAGGGCGACGACCAGGCCGGCCAGCACCTCGGTGCGGGCCACCTTGGGTGAGAGCCAGGACGGGCGGAAGGCGCGCAGGCGCGCGGCCGCGGGCAGTGCGGAAGTCTGCAAGGCAAGAAGAACCTGTCGTGCTCGGGCGCGCCCCGCTCACGGGCGGGATGCGCGAGGACATACAGGCAGCCAAGGCGGCTGCCCGCGGATCGCCCGCTCACGGGCGGGCGGAAGATGGGGGGAGAGGGGGCCTACACCAGTCTCAGCGCGGGCCAGGCATCACGGCGGGCCGGCAGCGGCGCCTGCCATCATGAGAGTGCGCACGCTGGTCTCCTGCTCGGCATCGGTGCTCTCGGCCGGGCCGTCATCGGCCACAGCCCGGGGCGGGGTGGTGCGGCGCGGGTTCACACCCGCACCGGTGGGCAGGCGGCGCAACGCGGGCCGCTCTCACCGTATGCTGACTCTACCCTAACGTTAGAGTAGAGATGTTCCGGGGGGTTGCCCCGGGCAGGCCGACCAGCGAAAAGGACAAGGGGCATCAGGCGTGGAGGCATCGGGCATGCAGGCCGGGCACATGCAGATCGGCGAGGTCGCCGCCCGCACCGAGCTGTCCCTGCGGACGATCCGGCACTACGAGGAAGTCGGGCTCGTCATCCCTTCGGCCCGCTCGGCGGGCGGCTTTCGCCTCTACACCGAACGCGACGTCGCCCGCCTCATGGTCATCCGCCGGATGAAGCCGCTCGGCTTCACCCTGGAACAGATGGGTGACCTGCTGGAGGCCACCGACCGGCTGGATGACCCCGACCGCCTCGAACCCGACGAGCTCGACCAGCTCATGGAACGTGTGCGGGGCTATGAGCGCATAGCCCTCGACCGGATCGCCGACCTGCGGACCCAGCTGGAACGCGCCGAGGATTTCGCCGCCACTCTCCATGCCCGCCTGGACCAAGCCGCGCCCGCCGACGGCCGCCTCCCCGCCTGACCTCGGACGTCACCCGCTTGCTGCCGGACTGTCTCCATGACGAGCAGGAGCGTTCGGCGCTCTGGCTCCTCTGGCAGAGGCCCGGCGAGGGGGCCTACCGGTAGAGGTCGGCGACGGCCGCCAGCAGGAGCTCGCGTGCCGTGCCGGCGCAGGTGAGATCGATGAGCACGTAGGAGGCGAGCCCTTCGGCCAAGGCCACAAGGGCCAGCGCCGACTGGTGCGGGTCGAGGGCGGCGGTGATGCGACCGCTTCGCCGGCCTTCACCGATGAGGTCGGCCATCTGGCGGTGAAAGTCGTCATACAGCAGGCGCAGCCTGGCCGCGATGACCTCATCGGCGAGTGCGAGGGCGTGGAAGGCCTGGCGTACGCGCATGTGGGCCCGGGTGGCGGCGTCGTAGGGGATGAGCTCGGCGAGCACGGTGGTGAGCACCAGGCGCGCATCGGCCGCCTCCAGGTCGCGGCCAACCTGTTGCCTGATGCGGGCACTACTGAGGTGGTTGCCGCGTTCGAAGGCGGCTTCGATGAGCTGCTGCTTGGCCGGGAAGTAGTGCTGGACACGGCCGGCGGAGACGCCGGCCTGGGCGGCCACAGCGCTTTGGGACACCGCGGCCAGGCCACGCTCGGCGACGATGGCCAGCACCGCGTCGGCGATCTCGGTGCGCCGCTGCTCGTGCTGGGCTCCTACGCCTCGAATTCCACGGCTCATGGGCTCCCCTTCACCTCCAGGTGGTGCGGTCGCGTCCGTTTGACCTGCTACGAGTGACCGCGTACCGTCCCAAGCATAGCAAAGCGATGTGATCACATTGTTCTAATGCGGGGAGAGACGTTCATGGCGCGACAGGAGGCAGGAAATGTGCAGCCGACAGCGGCGCCTCGCCCGCCCCAAGGCGGCGCAGGGGCGGCGCGAGTGGTGCTGGCCCTGGCCTGCGCGGCGCAGTTCATGGTGGTGCTGGACGTGTCAGTGGTGAATGTCGCGCTGCCGTCGATCCAGCGGAGCCTGGGGTTCGCGGCAGCGGACCTGCAATGGGTAGCAGGCGCCTACGCCCTGATGTTCGGCGGGTTCCTGCTGCTGGGCGGGCGGCTGGCGGACTTGTACGGGCACAAGCGCGTCTTCCTCGCCGGGCTCACCCTGTTCACGGCGGCCAGCCTGGCCGGGGGCCTGGCGAACACGGCCGGACTGCTGGTCGCCGCCCGCGCACTGCAGGGGCTGGGCGCGGCCGTGCTGGCCCCGGCCACGCTGACGATCCTCACCGTCACCTTCCCCGAAGGAACGCGCCGCACCCGGGCCCTGGCGATCTGGACGGCGGTCGGTCTGGCGGGCGGCGCGGCCGGTAATCTCCTCAGCGGCGCCCTGACCCAATATCTGACCTGGCGCTCCACTTTGCTGATCAACGTGCCGATCGGCGCAGTGGCCGTGAGCCTGGCCGCCGTCTTCCTGACCAGCGGGCGGGCCACCACCAGGACCGCTCGCCTGGATGTCGGGGGCGCGGTGCTGGTGACATTCGCTCTGCTCACGCTGACCTACGGGGTCACCACGACGCAGACCCGCGGCTGGGGCGATGCGCTCACCGTCGCCGCGCTGGCGGCGGGGCTTGCCGCGCTGGCGGCGTTCGTCGTCGTCGAGGCGCGAGTGGCCCCGATACCGCTGATCTCGCCGCGGCTGTTTCGCACCCGCGCGATCTGGCTGGGCAACGCGGCGATAATGCTGACCGGCGCCGCCTTCCAAATCCCCCTGTGGTACTTCCTGACTCTCTACATGCAACAAGTCCTGCACTTCGGCGCACTCCAGACCGGTCTGGGCTTCCTGCCGCACACCGTGGTGATGCTTACCGTCGGCCTGTGCCTGACCCCGTGGCTGATGAACCGCCTCAGCGCCCGCACGCTGATCGTCGGCGGCGCGCTCATCGCCGCCGCGGGATTCGCCTGGCAGAGCCGCATCACGGCCGACAGCACCTACCTGACCGGCGTGCTCGGGCCCGGCATCCTGCTGTCGGTCGGTGGCGGCCTGTTCAACACCCCTCTCACCACCACCGTCACCTCCGGTGTCCCCGCCCATGACGCGGGCGCCGCCTCCGGGCTGATGAACACCTCCAAACAGATCGGCGGCGCACTCGGCCTGGCCATCCTGATCGCGCTGACCGTCCGGCAAGACGACTCGGCGCACGCCCTGGCCGCCGGGTACGGCCAGGCGTTCGCGATCACGGCGGCAGCCCTGGCCGGCGTCGCGGCCCTTGCCTTCGCACTACCTCGCGGGCGATAAGAGGCAGATCTTGTAGCTGTGTGTGCTGGCCGGCAACTCTTCCTGCTCTCACAAACGCCCCATTCCCGGAGGAAGATCAATCGGGTGTCCGGTGCCCGTCTGGATCACCGATTCCTTTCTCACAACTCGTTCTCACTCAAAGAGCGGGAGCCGCCTCTTGTGAGAAATGTTTGTGACACCACGCGAGGCGTGGCCGACCTCCCCGCATTCTCCGCGCCCTCTGCCGACCACGCCGCCGACGACGTCGAGCGCCACCCGTGCCCGCGCTGCGGCGTGGCGGCGGGCTCGCCGTGCCGATCCCGTTCCGGCGCCATCGCCGGGACCTACCACACCGGTCGCTTCACCAAGGTCGGCCGGCTGGCCAAGCTACTGCGGGTGCAAACCCCGGCCGACCGCGGACCGGGGCAGCCGTGGCGACCCGGCACCCAGCCGCCGGCCCCACTCACCGCGGATGCGCCGACATCAAGGCACACGCCCCGCACTGCCGCGTCATCCTCACCGTGGGCGACCTGATCATCCCCACCGGGAAACGCAAGGGCCGTAATCCGAGCCTGGCCAGCATCTACCGCGCCCTGGCCGAGCACGACAAGGCGCAGTCCTACCCCGACGCGGTCGCCCAGGCCCGCGCAGAGTTCGCCGAGCTCACAACAGAAACCTGACAGTATCACCGCAGGTCACAGCTATATCTGTTGGATTCTTCGACAGGACTACCGGGCCCCCGGGGCAGGGAAGCACCGAACAGCTCACCGAACACCCCGCCGCCCCGCGACAAGGACAACTCTTTTGACACCACCACCTCACATCCGACCCGCCCGCAACGTTTACCCGATGTGAGACAGCATCCCTTCGAAAAGATCGTGGCTGAGCACGGGCCGACGGTGCTGCGCGTGTGCCGCGCCGTCCTCGGCCCCACCACCGCCGCCGAAGACGCCTGGTCGGAGACGTTCCTTTCCGCGATGCAGGCCTACCCGGCCCTGCGAGCGGACAGCAACGTCGAAGCATGGCTGGTCACCATCGCCCACCGCAAAGCCGTCGACCAGCTACGCGCCGAGACCCGGCGGGCGATCCCCACCGACAACCTGCCCGAACGCCCAGCCACCGACGGCCTGCCCGGCGACGGCCTGCCCGGCGACGGGCAATCACAGCTGTGGAACGCACTGCACGCACTGCCCGTCAAACAACGCCAGACCATCGCCTACCACTACCTGGCCGGCCTGCCGTACGCCGAAGTCGCCCAGATCCTGGGCGGCAGCCCGCAGGCCGCCAGAAGAGCCGCCGCCGACGGCATCGCCACACTGCGCAAGACCTACCCCAAAGGAGAGGACCGATGACGACCACACCTCCCAACCCGGTCGACGGCGACGACCTGCTCGGCAGGCTGCCCGAGGCCGACCAGGCGACCCAGACCCGCCTGCACGCCCGCCTGGCCGCGGCCGCCGAACAGGCCGGGATCCTCGACGTCGCCTACCGCACCCTCGACACCCCCGTCGGGCCACTACTGCTGGCCGCGACCGAGCACGGCCTGGTACGCGTGGCCTACGCCAGCGAGGACCACGACAAGGTCCTGGACCGACTCGCCGAGACCGTCAGCTCCCGCCTGCTGCGCGCCCCGGCCCGCCTGGACGACGCCGCCCGCCAGCTGGGGGAGTACTTCACCGGCCGGCGCAGCCTGTTCGACCTGCCCCTGGACCTGCGCCTGGCCCACGGCTTCCGCCGCGAGGTCCTGTCACACCTGCGCGACATCGGCTACGGCACCACCGCCAGCTACGCCGCCGTCGCCACCGCCGCGGGCAGCCCCCGAGCGGTACGCGCCGTCGGCACCGCCTGCGCCACCAACCCGCTGCCGGTAGTCGTACCCTGCCACCGTGTCATCCGCAGCGACGGCACCATCGGCCACTACGTCGGAGGCGCCGAGGCCAAAAAGACCCTGCTGACCCTGGAGGCCACCCCGTGAACACCCCACCTGGGCGGGGGAGCGATCTTCAACCTCCGGCCTGACGCACTGCGGCTCCGGCCGTCCACGTGGGCTCCGGTTTCCCCAGCAGGGGACTGGCTGCCACACTCGTTAAGTGGATCATCGTTCCCGCGTCTGGGCCCAGCGACGGTTACGGTCGCTGATGTGGCTGGAGTTGCTCAACATCCCGCTGCAGGCGGTGATCTGGTTCGGCAAGGCGGGGTTTCCGGTGACCGCGGCAAACAGCGTCGGCTTCGCGTTGTTCGCCCTTCTCCTGCTGGAGGGAGCCGGGTATTGGGCAGCCAAGCTCCGCCAGATCGCCACGCGAAACAGGTCCCTCCCCGGAGCCGGTGTCTTCATGGTCGCCCGCAGGGGCAACGTCGCCGTGCTGGCCGCTGGATTGCCGTTCATCATCTGGGCGGTGGTGGTCGATCCGGGGACAGGAAGCTGGCCGGGCCTGGGGTTCGGGCTGTTCGCGGTGCTGGAGCAGGTGAATTACTTCCATGTCCAGCTCATGTACGACACCGCTGAGGATCTCCGCTACCTGCGCTCGCGTGGCCTGCGCCGCGCCCATCTGGCCCGCGATCTCGCAGTCCAGGCAAGAACGCGTTGCCTATCGCGCCCCTGATGACGACCGGCGGTCACCGCTGCGACCTCGGCAAGACCATCAAGCGACAGACCACCCTTGCTGCCCGGCCCGGACAGACAGGTTGAAGATCAAGCTCAGAAGGTGTCTTCAATCCCACTGACGAACTCCGGCAGAGTCGGAGATGGGCGGTGAGCCTCGGCGGTCCGAGGCGGACGAGTCCAGTTCGTCCGCTCGCCGGAGGTCCTTGGGGCGGCCTAGGGCGCGGCGCATCCGGATCAGGTCTTTTCGGGAGACGTAGTGAACCTCCAGGCCGCCCCGGTCGACCGCGGTGATCGCGCGCTCGAGGAACCCCCGCACCCGAAGATCGCCCCAGGGGAGCGCCGGGGTGCAGCAGTCGCCGCCGGCTCCGGGGGAGGTGAACTGCACTTTGGGGCGGAGAAAGAAATCCGGGCGAGTCGCTACAGGGTTGCCCTTTTCGTCAAAAAGTTGGGCGTTGACGGAGGTGAAGGCGGCCGCCAGGGCCGGGGCATGAGCCGGGGCGCCGTCCCAGAGCAGGTCCAGATCGCCGGTCAGTTCGGCCGATCCATGCATGATGCCGGCGACCTGCCCGATCACCACGGCCCGGACGCCGTTGTGATGGAGGGCTTCGAGCAGAGGGAACGGATCGAACCCGAGGGCGGCGTCCGTGCCGATCGTGCCGACGTCGTCGTCGGCGTCCTGGTGGCCCAGGCCGGTGCCCGCCCGGCTGAGGGCCAGTTCACGGGTACGCCGGGCGGCGGCGCGGAGTCGTTGCAGCGGTTCGTCGATCATCTGATTCATGTAACACCCGGTCGAGCTCATGGCGCACTCGAATTTTTATGATCATCGAAGGGGGCGAAGGCGACCTTCCTGGAGGTCTCGCTCACGTTGAAGCGACATGGCAACAGCAACGTCCAGGTTGTCTCATGCGATGGGGTCGGAGGCGTCGCGATGGTAATTCTTATACCAAACAGAATTCACCTTCTGTCTGGTTAAGGATTTCATTGTCCCGATAGGGGTGGTTGGGGCCGGATCGGTTGCGGGATCTTCCGGTTCGGCGCGCTCGGCGCGTGGACTCCGGAGTCGCCGGCGCACCGAGGGCGCCCGGGACGATCCGGAGCCGGCGGAGCCGGTGCGATCTCGGGCCGCCGGGTGGCGCGGGCACCGGCGGATCTGACGGTGGATTCGGCGGCTGAGGGCCGCCCGGCGGCCGGCGATCTTGATTTGGGGGCTTTTGGGGGTTTTCGGGGACGAACTGTTGTCCGGCGGCCCGGGGTGGCCGTGGGTCTCGCGTCGGCGCCGGCGGGCGCGGGCTGTGGAAGCCGGGGTGCGTGTTGCGGGGTCGATGGCGCCCGATGGCGCCCGATGCCGTGATGCGCGGCGGGCTCCGGCTCCCCTGTCTTTTTGATGCATAATTTTACTTATGCAGCGCTTGTGATCCTCCCGCTTCGCGCCGGGAATTCCCGTGTGATCGCCGTCTCGCCGTACAGCCCCGTCTCTTGGCGTCTCATGGTGTGCGCGTGCGGGGGGCGGCGCTGTCGCTGTGTGGTGAGGGGGTGGAGGGGGTGTGCCGGCCGCCCGCGGCCGGTTGTCGACGTTCGGTTCGGGTGAAGGGCCGCTCACCTTCTGTGGGCGGTGGTGGTACGGCGGGCCGCTTTCCCGATGTGCCGCTCCCCCGGCCCGGCGGGCCGCTCTGTGATGGGTTTTCGCGGGGGTGGCGTGCCGCACCGGTCTCCTGCCGCACCGGTCTCCTGCCGCGCCGGTTCTTCTGCCGTCCGGCCGCCGGCGCGGGTGCCCCTCCCCTGCCCCGGTGAGGTGTGGGCGGGGTGGCCTGCGGCGTCAGCGGGGTCTTTCGGCCTGGGCGCCGCTGTGTTCGTGCTGGGATGTGCGGTTCGGGCGGGCCGCGGTGGGCCGGTGGCGGTGGTGGTTATAGTTGCCTGTGATCACGGTGTCGGCCCCTTCCCGGTAGAGCGGGGTCTGGTTCGTTCGCGCGGGAGGCTGAGTTTGGCCGGCCATGGCAGGGGGCGTCCGGGCTGGTTGCATGTGGGGCCTTTGGAGGAGCGGCTGACGCGGGGCTGGGATCCGGGGGTCTTTCCCGATGCCGGTCTGTTGCTGGGGGTCATGACGCTGGCGGCGGTTCCGCGTGGGCTCGCCGTCCGGTTGGCCGCTCATCTGAGCGGTGGTATTTGTCTGGGCCCCGGAGCTGTGCCGGATTTGCGTGGTTTTGAGTCTCTCAGGGATGTGCGGCTGCCGGTGCAGGACGGGGGGTGGGATCGCAGCCCGGGGGTGTACGACCCGGTGGCCCGGCGGATCGGCGTGGGGACCGTCCCCTCCCCCAGTGTCAGTGTCTGTGGTCATGAGCTCGGCCATGCCTGTGACCATATGGACGGGTTCCCCTCGCGGGCGCAGTTGTGGGCCGGTCTTCACCGGCAGTGCGCGGATCATCTGGCGTCGCCCTATCGGGAGGATGCCGGGGAGTTGTTCGCCGAGTGTTTCGCCTGCGTGCTGACCAGACGTGTCACCCGCCTCATCCGGCTGCTGGGAGATGAGGCGCGGGCCGAGGGGGTCTACCACTGGTTGTCGGGCCGCTACGGGATCGGTTGAGCGGGTGGCCGGCAGGGGCGTCATGGCTGGCGGGGCGGTCGCGGGGCTATGCTGGCGGCGGGTGAACGGTGTCGGCGGGAGGGGGTTGCGTTGAACGTGATCATGCTGCCGGGTGGTGTGCTCCGCGTGCCGTGGGCCGTCACGTTGGCTGACGGCACGAAGGTGGACGGGACCCGTGATGTCCGGCCGGGTGAGTGTGACTATGAGCAGTGGCTGCCGTTGGCTCGGGCCGAAGACGACCTGTGGCGGCTGCAGGCGCTGGAGGCGGCGCGGGATGCGGAGATTTTGAGCCGGTGGCGGGCCCGTAAGAGCGCCTGACCGGCGGGCTGTGGTGCGGGTGGCGGCGTGTTTGCCGTTGTTGGGTTCCTGTGGTGCGTGATGCTGGTGTGTGCATGATGTGATCGTGCTGTATGTGATCGTGCTGTTCTGCGTTGCGGCGGGAGGGCCGTCATGAGCGGCGGTGGTCGGCCGGTGGTGGGTCTGCCTGAGGCTGTCGCGGAGTTTCTGTCGGCGTTGCGTGCCAGGAAGCTGTCGGTGCACACCGTCGCCGGCTACCGGCGTGAGCTGGAGCTGGTGGCGGGGGCGGCCGCGGTCGCGGCGGGTGTGGGGGTGGCCGATCTGCAGGTGCGGCTGCTGAGCGGCCGGTTGGTCCGTACGGCGTTCGCCGAGTTCTCCGGGCCTCGTTCGGCGGCCAGTGTCAACCGGGCCTGGAGTGCCTGGAACCAGTTCTTGTCTTTTTGTGTGGCCGAGGGGCTGCTGGAGGGCAATCCGATGGCGGCGGTGCCCCGGCCCAAGCAGCCGGCCAAGGCCCCCAAGCCTCTTTTGGGTGATGGGAGCGCTTCGGTGACGTTGCTGGAGCGTGTCGCCGCCGGGGCGCGCAGGGCCCGTGATCCGTGGGTGGAGCGTGATCTGGTGGTTTTGGCGCTGGCGCTGGTTACCGGGATGCGTTCGGCGGAGTTGCTGGGCCTGACGTTGGGGTCGATCGGCGGTTCCCCCGGTGATCGGCGTATCCAGGTGCTGGGTAAGGGGGGCAGGAGCCGTTCGCTTCCGATCGAGCCTCCGCTTGAGCGGCTGGTGGAGTGTTATCTGGACAGTCGTCTGGCCCGTTTCGGGTTGAGTGCGCTTGCCCGTTCGGCGGCGTTGCTGGTCGACACCGGCAACGAGCCGTTGCGGCGGGGTGGTCTGCAGTATCTGGTCCGTCAGTGTTATCGCCATGCCGGTGTGCACGATCGGGTGCAGAGGGGCACGCTGGTGCATGCGTTGCGTCACGAGTTCGCCACGCGGCTGGCCGAGCGGGGGGCTTCGGCGCATGAGTTGATGGAGTTGCTGGGGCATTCCTCCATCGTCACGGGGCAGGCTTACGTCGCTTCGACGGCGCGTGAGGTGCGCCGGGCGGCGCAGGGCAATCCCGCCTATGGCGTGTTGGAGCGGTTGGGGCCGCAGGGGGGTCCGGCGGGTTGAGGGGGCGGCCGGTGGTGGTTTGAGGGGGTCAGTCGCTGGTGTCGGTGCGCGGCCGTATCTGGTCGGCCAGGTGTCGCAGGCTCTCGTCGAGGGTGCGGTCGATGTCGTCGTCGGCGGGGGTGTGGTCGTCGTCGTGGAAGGACAGGTGGATGGTGGCCTGGCTGGTTGCGTCGCCGTTGTCGGTCACCTGGAGCCGGCCTGCGTAGCGGCTGTCGTCGCGGGTTGCCCATTCGATGCGCAGGTGTTCGGGGTCGGTTTGCAGGAGTGCGTGGGCGTCGCGGCCGGTGCTGTCTTCGTGGACGGTGACGGCGGGCAGGACCTCGGGCCGTATGTGCAGGTCCTGGGGTAGCCAGTGGTGGGGTGCGTCGAGGTCGTTGGCCTGGTCGAAGACGGTCTGCGGTGGTGCGGGCATGGTGCGGGAACGTTCGTGCTCGCTCATGGGTGATCACTCCTCGCTGTGGTCGCGTTGGGTGATCACTTACCCCTGTGGGGGTGGTCCATTCATGAAAGTGCAGGTCACGGGGGTGGTGGTGGGGTGGGGTGGATCTTCCTGACGAGGCGTGCGGCGGCTCGGTGGCTCATTCCGGTCTCGCCGCGTACGAGGAAGACGGCCTGGTCGAACTGGTCGGAGGCTTTGAGTTGGAGGATCTGTTCGATGAGTTCGGGGCCGATGCCGCCGCCGACGAGGGCGTTGCGGGGGCGTTGCGTCATCCGTACGGCGAGCACGATGAGGGCGATGATCACTATGGCGATGACTGCCGTCAAAAGGAGGGTGACGATCAGGTTCGGCATGGGGTGAGCGTACCCTCGCGGGGGTGTGGTGGGCAGGTGGGTCGTCTTCGTCTGTGGGGTTGTCGCTTACCGCGGGTGGCGGGGGTTACGCGCGGGGAGGTCTTGCGCTCCCCCGCTGACCTGGTCGTCCGGCCGGCCGGTTCCCGGTTCGGGTCGGGGGGTGTGGGGGCGTCGTGGGGCGGGGTTCAGCCGAGGGGGAAGGCGGTGGCGGAGACGACGGCGTGCAGTGGGAGCGGCTGGTAGATGTGGGGGAAGGTCTCGGTTGAGTCGGCGGGGGTCTCCATGCGCACGTCCAGGCCGGCCGGGTCGATGGTCAGCAGCACCAGGGCCTGGCCGACGTCGCGGTAGAAGCGGTGGATGACGCCCTGTAGCTGGGTGTGGTCGGCGCAGGCGTGGATGAAGCCCTCTTGTTCGAGGGTGCGGCCGAGGGTGGAGACGCGGTACTCCCCCGCGGTTTGGGCGGCTTCCCAGTCGGTGGCCAGGGCCAGGTGCAGGATGGTCATCGGGTCGGGGCCTCCACGGCGCGGTCGACGGTGGTGTGGGGGTGGAAGGGGGTGTGGGTTTCGCAGGCGGGGCGCGGGGACGGGGGCGTGGCCGGCGGTGTCGAGCCGGCCGGGGGCGGGGTTGCGCAGGGCCTGTGCCTGGGCGAGATCCATGACTGTACTTTATGGTCGGTGCGGTGTTTGGGGTCTTTTTCTCCGTGTGGGCCGTACCGCTGCCGGGTCGGTACGGCCCGCCGGGGTGGGGGCGGTCAGTGGCGGGCGCGCCATTCCCGTTGCAGGATCGCGTAGACCAGTTCGTCGGTCCATTCGCCCTTGACCATCTCGTTCTCCACCAGGTGGGCTTCGCGGCGCATTCCCAGCCGTTCCAGCAGGCGGGCCGAGGCGGTGTTGCGGCCGTCCAGGCGGCCGGTGATCCGGTGCAGGTCCAGGCCGTCGAAGCCCAGTTCCAGCAGGGCTTGGGCCACCTCGGTGGCGTATCCCTTGCCGTGGTGGCCGGGGTGGAAGACGTAGCCGATCTCTCCGCTGCGGTGCAGGCTGCTGTGCCAGAACAGCAGTCCGTCGCCGATCAGCTCGCCGGTGGCGGCCAGTTCCACCGCCAGGGTGAGTGCCTGGCCTTCCTCCAGCAGCGCCGACTGGGTGATCTTGGTGTTCAGTGCCTCCTGGACCTCCTTCAGGTCGCGGGGTCCCCAGTACAGGTAGCGGGCGACTTCGGGCAGCGACTGGATGGCGTGCAGTCCGTCGAGGTCGTCGGGGGTGAAGGGGCGCAGGATCAGCCGGTCGGTGCGGATCGGGTAGGAAGGCTTCAGCATCGGGTCAGACTAGGTGAGGCCGCGGGTGGTGGGCCATGTGTTTTCGCGGTGGCGGGCCGGTGGCGGTGGGGTGTGGCGGGAGCGTCGGGTCGGGTGTTTGGGGGGTGGCCTTCGTTGCCGGTGTGGTCGCTTCGGCCTGCGCAGGTGTGTGATCGGCCGGGGTGGCTTGGGTGCGGCCGGTTTCTACATCTGCATCTGGCGGTCGGCTGGGCCGTGCCATTCGGTCAGCAGCACGGTGGCGTCGTTCTGTAGGTGGCCGTCGTTGTAGTCCGGCACGCTGTGCACCAGGCGGCGCAGTGTCTCGGGTACCGGCAGGCCGTCGGCGGCACGGCGGATGATGAAGTCCGCAAATCGCGCCAGTCCGAACTCCTGTCCTTGGTGTCGCTGTAGGGGCGCTTGCTGACCATCAGCAACGCCAGCAGCGAGGCCAGGTGCCGCATGGCGTCGCCGGTGCGTTCGCCGGCGCCCGGGGCGCGGACGCGCAGTACGCCCAATCGCTCGGTGCCGTCCAGCAGTGGCACCCACCACCACTGCGCGTCTTCGCCGGCGTCCTGTTTGGCCAGGATCCGTACTTCCTGGAAGGCGCGGCCGGCCAGTGTCGTGTCGATGCGCAGTTGCTGCGGGTGGTCGGGCGTGCCGGGGGCGCCGGGTCCGGTCAGCAGGCGCAGCACGTTCTGTTGCAGGTCGGCCAGGTAGATCAGTACTTCTTGAAGGCCCGCGTGTCCGGCGTAGCGGCCGGCCCATGCCGGTATCTGTTCCAGGGCCATCAGGTGGCTTTGGGTCAGCAGGCCGGTGAGCATCCGTTCGGTGCCGCTCGGCGTGGCGCCGGGGGTGTCGGCCGCCGGGCCGCTCTGCGGGGCGGGGGGTCTGCGGCCGTTACCCGTTGACGCGCTCATCACTTCATGATTCACCGCGGGGCGGGTATTAGTCGGCAATGGTGGGGTGAAAGTGCTTTTGCCTGTTCAGGGCTCTGCCGTGTGGTCCCGGGTGTGGTTCCACTTGCGGGCGGTGTCGAAAACGTGTTCCACTGATCGGCATGCGATGGGATGCGCCTGCCCTGCTCGCCGGGCCGCCCGGGCCCCGGCCGCGGATCGAGCGCAGCTCGGTGACCCGGGTTCACGGAGCGCTGACCTGCTATGAGGTGCAGGCCCGTAGCGCGTTGGAGCGCACCGCCGACGGGTGGGCGGTCAGTCCCTACCGGGGGTGTGCCCAGGCTTGCCGCTACTGCGCGGTCCGGCGTGCTCACCGTTATCTGGGGTTGGACGCCGGCGCCGGTTTCGACTCCCAGATCGTGGTGCGCACCAACATCGCGCGGCGTCTGCGCGCCGATCTGGCGGCCAAATGGGACGGCGAGCCGATCAGTGTGGGTGCGGCCGGCGACTGCTACCAGGGGGCCGAGGACATCTACCGGCTGATGCCCGGGGTGGTGGCCGCCTTGCGTGAGGCTGGGGCGCCGTTCACCGTGCACACCAAGAGCACGTTGATTCTGCGTGACGCCGCTCTGCTGGCCGCCTGCCCGGGTGCGGGTGCGGTGGTCTCGATCGCCTTCGTCGACGACCAGATCCGCCGCACTGTGGAGCCCGGTGCGCCGAGTGCGCAAAAGCGCCTGGAGTTGGTGGCCGAGCTCAACGAGCGCGGTGTGCCGTGCGGGGTGGCGATGGCGCCGGTTCTGCCGCTGCTGACCGACTCTCCCGACCAGCTCGCCGCCACTGTGCGGCGGGCCGCCGGTGCCGGAGCCGTCAGTCTGACCCCGCATGTGCTGCGCCTGCCGCCTGGCGCGCGGGAGTGGTATCTGTCCTGGCTGGGTGATCACCATCCTGGGCTGGCCGCCCGCTACGGGGAGTTGTACGGCGGGGGGCCGGAGGCTGATCCGGCCTATGTGCGGGGGGTCACCGGTCAGGTTCTGCAGTTGGCCGCCCGCTATGGGATGAGCCCGACCCGGCCCGAGCAGCCGCTGCCGCTGGCTCTGCCCTCCCACCGGCAGCTCACCCTCATCTGAGAGCTTGGGGTGGTGCCGGTGGTGGTGGTGTCGCTGTGCTGGAGCCATCTGGTCTGAGGGTTTTGCGGGCTCCGAAGAGCGAGGCGGCGGCTGGGGTGGGGCGGCATGCGGGGCGGCCGGTCCGTGCGGTCTGTTCTGCCGCCTCGCTCTTCGTCGTGGGGAGCGGCGCGGGCGCTCCCCTTTTTTTCGTCGCCGTCAGGCCAGGGCGCTGCCCTTTTTCCACTGCTTGTAGGGCATCTGCCAAAAACCCCAGCCGTTGTTCCATTCCATCTCCCGGTTGGTGCCGGTGATGGTGATCACGTCGCCGCGCTGGACCTGGTCGTAGAACCACTTGGCCTGGTCGGGGCGGGAGTTGATGCAGCCGTGGCTGACGTTTTGGCGGCCTTGTGCCCAGACGTTGTTGAGTGCGTGGACGTACTCGCCGCTGTTGGAGAAGCGCACCGCGTGGTTGATCATCAGGTCGTAGTAGCCCGGGTCGCCCTTCTTGCGGCCGGGTGAGATCATGCGCTCGGGGTTGGCCTTGCCCATCGCCAGGTGCACGCCGCTGGTGGTGGTGTATTCGCGGGTGCTGGCGTTGCCGGCGCTGATGAGCATGGTCTGTACGACCTTGCCGTCCCGTTTGACGATCATCTTGTGCTTGCGGGTGTCGATGGTGGCGATCTGGGCCGCGCCGATTCGGATGCTTTTGGTGAAGTCCTCGACCCCGTACATGTCCTTGCCGCCCTGAACGCCGTTGAGGCGGGCGGTGAAGGTCACCTTCTGGTGGGGCTGCCAGAATTTGGCGGTCCGGTAGATCACCGTGGTGTCGTTGATCCATCGCCAGGCGCCCTGGGAGGGCTTTTCCGACTCCACCTCCAGGGCCTGTTCCACGGCGGCCTTCTGGGTGACCGGCTGGTTGAAGGTGACGATGATCGGCGCCCCCACGCCGACCTTCTCCCCCTTCAGGGCCGGGGTCACGTCGGCCACCGCCAGCTCGACCTTGGGTTTGAGCGTCTTGAAGGAGCTGCTGGCGGTGGTGCCGCCTACCGCGCGCGCCGAGACGGTGTATTTGCTGGAGGGTTTCAACGGGGCCTTGGAGACCCATTTGGTGCGGTTGGCGTCGAAGTCGCCCGGCAGTGCCTTGCCGCCGCTCTCCACGGTGACCTGTTCAAGTGAGCCGTTGGCCGCGGTGACGACGACCCGCTTGTCGGGGCGTACGGTCGCGCTGCCCTCGGCTGGGCTGATCTTTATGACCGGTGCGGCCGGGGCGGTCGTCACGTCGGTGTTGGCGCCGCCGTCGGCGGCGGGGGCCGTCGAGGGCGTCCCGCCGGAGCAGGAGGTGACCAGTACGGCCGCTGCCGCCACTGCCAGCCCCGCCAGTGGCGCCCTCATGCCTCGGCGCTCCATGTTTAGCACAACTTTCTCCCCCACTACAGCAAACTGCGTTTAAAGACCCTAATAGGAGATGCGTGAGGAGTACACCTGGTTCGTGAGAGTTGAGTCACATTTAGGTCACTTCGTAGAGTCAATAACATGCCAACCCGGAGTCAAGGGGGACTCTGGTGGCCAGGCCAGGGCGCCTGGCGCGGTCACTGTGGCCTCCACCTGCGCTGACGCCTCCGCATCGGGGCGGTGCGGCGGTTGTCGGCCGCCGGGCGCATCAAAGCGCCGCGGCGGGGCACAGGCGGGGTGTGTGAGCGCCCCGCTCCGGCTGTGACGGGCCCGCCGGGCTCTCCGGCCGGGCGGCTAGGCTGGCGTGATCGGCTCGCAGCCGATGTGACCGATTCGAAACGGAAGGCCTGGGTGATGACCACGACACGGCCCGCCGGCGGCACCGATCGCATGCGGCAGAGCACTCACCACGTGGAAGGCGAGCCCTCCCCGGCGGGGCCGGGAGAGCACCTGCTGCGCGCCATCGTGGAGGCCTGCAGCGAGGGCGTGGTGCTCTGCGACAGCGACGGTGTCGTCGTCATGGTCAACGCCGCGGCGGCGCGGATGGCGCCGGAGATCCTGCCCGGACGCCCCGCGGCCTCGGGCGGCGCGGCGGCGCTGTTCGGCCCCGACCACCCCGAGGGCGACAGCAGGGAGGTCGGCTGCGGCCACCTGCGCCTGCGGGTGCGCCGGGAGGCCTTCGGCATCGCCCACCACGCCTGGTACCTGCGCGACGTCACCGCCGAGTCGGCCAGGACCGACGCGCTGCTGGCCGAGCGCCGGCGCACCGAGTTCCTGGTGGAGGCCGGCCGGCGGCTGTCGGCCTCGCTCAACACGCGCCGCTGCGCCCGCAGCGCGGTCGAGCTCGCCGTCTCCTTGCTGGCCGACGCCGCCATGGTCGTGCTGCCGCCCGCCGGGCGCCGCCAGGCGGGCTGGCTGCGCTCGGTCGCCGGGCAGCACGATCTGCAGGAGGGGGTGGTCACGTCGGCCTCCACCGCGCAGGTGCCCGGCCTGGCCGAGGCGCTGGCGGGTTTCCCGCCGGTGCCCAGCCGGTGGCTGGATCCCGGCCAGGCCCCCCAGTGGCTGCTGCCCGACGGGTTCGGCCAGGCCGGTCACCTGCTCGTCACCCCGCTGCCCGGCAACGGCGTCCCGGCCGGGGCGCTGGTGCTGGCCCGCCGTGAGGGCGGTCCGGCCTTCGATGAGGAGGCCGAGATCCTGGTGCGGGTCTTCGCCGCCCGCGCGGGCGCGGCGATCTCGGCCGCCGCCCTGTACCAGGAGCAGAGCGCCACCAACGCGATCTTGACCAGGGACCTGCTGCCGCCCGCCCTGCCGGTCCTGGCCGGGCTGGATCTGGCCGGTTCGCTGCGCTCGGCCCAGCAGGCCGGGCTGATCGGCGGCGACTTCTACGACCTCTACCTGCCCGGTCCCGGCGCCGCGGGCGAGCCGCTGGTGGTCTTGGGCGACGTCTGCGGCAAGGGGGCGCGCGCCGCTGTCCTGGCCGGGCAGGTCCGCCAGTCCCTGCGCGCGCTGCTGCTGCTGGAAAGGCGCCCCGAGCACCTGGCGTCGCTGCTCAACCGTTCCCTGCTGGCCTCCCCCTCCCCCAACCCCTACGTCACCCTCGTGCTGGCCGCGCTGCGGACCGGGCAGCGGGGACATGTGCTGCTGGACCTGGCTGTGGCCGGGCATCCCCCGCCGCTCATCCTGCGCCGGGACGGCAGCGTGCAGGAGGTCACCGCGGGCGGCTCCCTGCTCGGCGCGCTGCGGGAGAGCGTCGTGACCCCGGTCACCGTCGACCTGGCCCCCGGCGAGCTGTGCCTGTTCTACAGCGACGGCATCACCGAGGCCGTCGGCGGCCCCACCGGCCGGCAGATGTACGGCGGGCAGCGGCTGCAGAGCGCCCTGTCCACCTGCGCGGGCATGCCGGCCTCGGCGGCGGTGGAGCGGCTGGAGCAGATCAGCACCGAATGGCTGGCCGGCGACGTCCAGGACGACCGGGTGCTGCTGGCCGTACAGGCCAGGCCCGCCCGATGAGCGGCACCCGGCTGCTGTCCGGCGACCTGCTCGCCGCCGGGGAGGACTACCTGCGGCGCATCGGCCAGGCCGACGAGTTCGGCGCCATCGACCTGGTGGTCGGCCTGCTGGCCGACGGCGTTCCCGCCGAGCGCCTGCTGCTGGAGCTCATCGCGCCCGCCCAGCGGCGTGTCGGCGAGCTGTGGGCGGCCAACCGCTGGTCGGTCGCCCGTGAGCACGGGGCCACGGCCGTCAGCGAGCGCGCCGTCGCCGCGATCGCCGCCCGGGTCCGGCCCGAGCCGTCCCTGGGCCGCGTCGCCGTCGCCTGCACCGACGGCGAGTACCACGCGCTGCCCACCCGGCTGCTGGCCGAGGTTTTGCGGCTGCGCGGCTGGCGGGTCGACTTCCTGGGCGCCAACGTGCCCGGCCCGCACCTGATCACCCACCTGCACCAGAGCGGGCCCGACGCGGTCGCGCTGGGCTGCGCCCTGGCCACCCGCCTGCCCCGGGCGCACGCCACGCTCACCGCCTGCCAGGCCGTCGGCGTGCCGGTCCTGGCCGGCGGCTCCGGGTTCGGCGCCGACGGCCGCTTCGCCCGGCTGCTGGGCGCCGACGCGTGGGCTGCCGGCGCCGACGCCGCCGCCGACCGTCTGGCGGACGGGCTGCCGTCCTTCCCCGTCCCGTCGCAGGCGCCGGCCCACCTGGCCGATGAGGAGTACACCCATCTGAGGCGCCGCCGCGGTGAGCTGCTCACCGGCGCGATGGCCGCCCTCGCCGGGGCCTACCCGCCGATGGCCGCCTACACCGCCCACCAGCTCGACACCACCGCCGAGGATCTCGGTCACATCCTCGACTTCCTCGCCGCCGCCCTCTACGTCGACGACGTCGAGGTCTTCACCGGCTTCGTCACCTGGACCCGCGGCGTGCTGCGGGCACGCGGGGTCCCGGCGAGGGCGTTGGAGGCGGGATTGCGTATTTTCCATGATGAGCTGCGAGACTTCCCCCGTGCCCGCCACACGCTGGTGCGGGGGATCGAGGCGGCTCACGACCGCGGCGCCGATTTGGAGACCTGACGACAGATGCTCGAGAAGACCCCGCTCCGTACCGAGGTGCAGAGCACCGCTGAGGGCACCACCTGCCTGGTGCTCACCGGTGACCTGGACTACGACACGGCCGCTGAGCTCTTCACGCTGGCGCAGGAGCTGTTCTCGGCCGACCTGCGCCTGCTGGAGCTGGATCTGTCCGGCCTGGACTTCGTCGACTCCTCCGGTGTGGCGGCCCTGATCAACGTCTACAACACCGCCCTCGCCCGTGACTCCGCCATGCGGATCATCGCCCTGACCCCCTACCTGCGGCACCTGTTCAAGGTGACCGCCCTGGACCAGGTCTTCGAGCTGCCGCCCGCCTAGACGCGCTCGCCGCTCGCCCCGGCTGTCGCCGCCGCGACGACCGCCTACGCCCAGCGCTCCCGCCCGCCCCGGCGTGCGGGAGCGCGGTGGAGCGCGGACGGCGCCGGGCGCGGCTCAGGCCGGATCCGCTGCGGCCGGTCGGCGCCACAGCCGCTGGACCTGTTCGTAGGAGGGCAGGTCGCCGGGGACCGGGGCGCCGCCGGCCACCTGGAGCGCCGTGGTGACGGCCGCCCGCAGCGCGGCCCGAAACAGCAGGGAGCCGTAGCTGATGCGGGCCACGCCCAGCGCCGCCAGCCTCGCCACCGGCACCTCGGCCTGGATGAGCACGTTCAGCGGCACCGGGGCCGCGGCGACCAGCGCCTGTAGCTGCCGCTGCCCGATGGCCCCCGGCACGAACACCCCGTCGGCCCCCGCGTCGGCGTAGGCCCGGACGCGGTGCACGGCCGTGGCCAGGGCGTCGGGGGTGCGCAGCCAGAACGGGTCGGTGCGCGCGTTGACGAACAGCCGCGGCACCCGCTGCTTGATCGCGCCGATCAGCGCCACCTGCTCGGCCGTCTCGGCCAGTCCCTGGCCGCGCCCGTCTTCGATGTTGACGCCCGCCACTCCTGCGGCCGCCAGTTCCGCGGCCAGTTCGGCCACCCGGGCGGGCGGGCCGCCGAACCCCCCTTCGATGTCGACGGTGACCGGCACGCCCAGCGTCGCGATCCCGCGCGCCAGGCTCACGGTCTGGGCTCGTGTGGCCTGCTCGGCGTCGGGCAGGCCCGCGGCGGCCGCCACCCCCAGGCTGGTGGTGCCCACCGCCGCGAACCCGGCGGCCTCCAGCGCCGCCGCCGAGGCGTGATCCCAGGCGTTGGGCAGCAGCAACGGCTGCGTGCCGTGGTGCAGCGCCCTGAACCGCTCGAACGTCACCGCCGCACCGCCTCGACCACACCGGCCGCCAGGGCCGGCTCGACCGGCGGGGATGCGGCCGGGCGGTGTGAGGCCCGGGCGAAGGCCTCGGCGCGTAGCGCCGGCGCGTCCAGCCCGGCCGGCACCTCCACCGCCGCGGCCCGGCGCCCGGCGTGCAGGGCGCCGTCGGCGAAACGGCCGACCGCGCCGCGCAGCCAGGCGACCGTCAGGGCGAAGGGCGGCCGGGGGGCCGCCACGACGGTGAGAGCGGGGTCGGCCAGGGCGGCGCGTACCTCGTGGTGGCGGCTGAGGACCAGCGGTGGTGAAGTCATGGCCCCCACGGTAGGCACGCGAGGTTTCGGCGGGCGCCGAAGTGTGCGCAGGCCATGATGGAACGATGACAGCTACGACGCCGATCCCGCTGGCCACGCTGGCAGGGCTGCTGGCCGACGCCACCCGCGCGCGGTTCTGCCTGGCCCTGCTGGACGGGCGTGCCTGGAGTGCCGGGGAGCTGGCCAGGCACGCCGGGGTGGCGGCCTCCACGGCCAGTGAGCACCTGTCGCACCTGGTGCGGGGAGGGCTGCTGGTCGAGGAACGCCAGGGACGCCACCGGTATCTGCGGCTGGCCGGGCCGCAGGTGGCCCAGCTGATTGAGGACATGACGGCCCACGCCGAGCGCGCCGGGGCCGCCGCCCGGCCGCCGACGCTGCGCGCGGCGAGCGCGGCCGCCGCGATGGCCGCCGCGCGCACCTGCTACGACCATCTGGCCGGCCGGCTCGGCGTGGCGATCACCGACGCGTTCACCGCGCGGGGGCTGCTGCGCCAGGACGCCGGTTTCGCCCTCAGTGACGACGGGCTGGCGTGGTTCGCGGCGGAGCTGGGGGTGGCGCTGCCGGCGTCCACCGGCAGGCGCCCGCTGGCGCGGCCCTGCCTGGACTGGACCGAACGCCGCCATCACCTGGCCGGCGCCGCCGGGGCCGTGCTGTGCGCGACCGCGCTGCAACGGCGGTGGGTCAGCCGGATCGGCTCCGGGCGGGCGCTGCGCCTGACCGGGGCCGGCCGGCAGGCCCTGAGCGCGCTGCTGGGCCTGGACGACCCCACCGGCGACCTCAGTGCGAGCGCAGCCGGTGGGTGAGGCTGGTGTGACGGCGTCCGGCGCCGCGGGTGCGCACCGCCTGCGCCAGCGCCCGGCGTGAGCCGACGATGACGACGAGTTTCTTGGCCCGGGTGATCGCGGTGTAGAGCAGGTTGCGCTGCAGCATCATCCACGCGCTGGTGGCCAGCGGGATGACCACCGCCGGATACTCGCTGCCCTGGGAGCGGTGGATGGACACCGCGTAGGCGTGCGCCAGCTCGTCCAGCTCGTCGAAGGCGTATTCGACGTTCTCGTCCTCGTCGGTCAGCACGGTCAGCTTGTGGTCGTCGGGCTTGATGTCGACCACCACGCCCACGGTCCCGTTGAACACCCCCGCCGCGCCCTTGTCGTAGTTGTTGCGCAGCTGGGTCACCTTGTCGCCGACCCGGTAGACGCGGCCGCCGTAGCGGCGCTCGGGCATGCCCTCCCGGGAGGGGGTCAGCGCCTCCTGCAGCGCGTTGTTGAGGTTGCCCGCCCCGGCCGCGCCCCGGTGCATCGGCGCCAGCACCTGCACGTCCCGGCGCGGGTTGAGGCCGAACCTGCGCGGGATCCGGTTGGCCACCACGTCCACGGTCAGGGCCGCGATCTCCTCCGGCTCCTCGCACGGGAACAGGAAGAAGTCGCCCATGCCCTCCAGCGCCGGGGGCAGGCCGGTGTTGACGCGGTGGGCGTTGACGACCACGCCCGACTCCTGGGCCTGGCGGAAGATGTGGGTCAGGCGCACCCGGGGGATCTCCTGTTCGGCGGCCAGCAGGTCCCGCAGCACCTCGCCCGCGCCGACCGAGGGCAGCTGGTCCACATCCCCCACGAACAACAGGTGCGTGCCCGGCGCGATGGCCTTGACCAGCTTGTTGGCCAGCAGCAGGTCCAGCATCGAGGCCTCGTCGACCACGACCAGGTCGGCGTCCAGGGGGTTGTCGCGGTCGAAGGTGGCGTCCCCGCCGGGGCGCAGCTGCAGCAGCCGGTGCACGGTGGTGGCCTCGTGGCCGGTCAGCTCCGCGAGCCTCTTGGCCGCCCGGCCGGTGGGCGCGGCCAAGACGACCTTGGCTTTCTTGGCGCGTGCGAGGGTGACGATGGAGCGCACGGTGAAGCTCTTGCCGCAGCCCGGGCCGCCGGTCAGCACCGCGACCTTCTCGCACAATGCCAGCCGTACGGCGTGGGCCTGTTCGGGGGCGAGCTCGGCGTCGGTCTGCTTGTGCAGCCAGTCCAGCGCCACCTGCCAGTCCACCGATCGAAAGACGCCCAGCCGGTCGTGGCCGGAGGTCAGCAGGGCGCGCAGGGAGCCGGCCAGCGACAGCTCGGCGCGGTGGAAGGGGACCAGGTAGATCGCGGGCACGAGGCTGTCGCCGGCGGGGACCTCCTCGCGGACCACGCCCTCCTCGGCGACCAGCTCCTCCAGGCAGCGGACGGTCAGCTCGGCCGGGACCTGCAGGATCTTCACCGCGTCGGCGACGAGGTTGGGCGCCGGCAGGTAGCAGTGGCCGTCGTCGGCCGCCTGCGACAGGGTGTAGCGCAGGCCCGCCTTGACCCGTTCGGGGCTGTCGTGCGGGATGCCGACGGCCTGGGCGATGGTGTCGGCGGTCTTGAAGCCGATGCCCCACACGTCGTCGGCCAGCCGGTAGGGCTCGCTCTTGACGACCGTGATGGAGGTGTCGCCGTACTGTTTGAAGATCCGCACTGCGATGGAGGTCGACACGCCGACCCCCTGAAGGAAGATCATCACCTCTTTGATGATCTTCTGCTCCTCCCAGGCGACGCCGATCATCTTGGTCCGCTTGGGGCCGAGACCGGGGACCTCGACCAGCCGCTCGGGGGCGGTCTCGATGATCTGCAGGGTGTCGGCGCCGAAGTGGTCGACGATCCGCTCGGCCATCTTCGGCCCGATGCCTTTGATCAGCCCGGAGCCGAGGTAGCGCTGGATGCCCTGGACGGTGGCGGGCAGCACGGTGGCGTAGGACCACACCTCGAACTGCTTGCCGTACTTGGGGTGGGAGGTCCATCGCCCGGTCAGCCGCAGCGACTCGCCGGGCTGGGCGCCCAGCAGCGGCCCGACCACGGTCAGCAGTTCGCTGCCCGAGCGTTCGGTGGCCACCCTGGCGATGGTGTAGCCGGTCTCCTCGTTGGCGTAGGTGATGCGTTCGAGGACGGCGTCGATGGACGAGCCGGGGGGACCACCCGATCCAGGGTTCACGGAAAAAACCTCTCTGCCAACCTTCCCGGCCAGGGTAGAGCAGTGGCGGGCGGCCGTTGATCAGTCGGCGGGTTTCGGCCGTCTCGCGGACGATACGCGCACATGCCGACACTTCGCGAAACGTGTGGCCTGCCGGTCGGAGTCGCGCCCCTCTCCCCTCGCCCCTCCCCCGCCGCCGGGGAAGGCGGCCGGCGCCTTCCCGGGCCTCCTGCGGCTCCCGCCGGGCCCTCACCGGCGCAAGGGGCGGGTGAGAGCCACTCTGAAAGCCGAGGGCCCCCTGAAAGCCCCTGCCCGCCCGATCCCTGCCTCACCTCACCTGCCCGCCGATCCCCCGGGCCGCCTCACTGCAGCCGGATCGTCTGGCCGATCCGGTCGAACAGCCGCTGCTTGCCGTCCTGGTCGGTGCTGAGTGTGACGGTGCAGGTCCGGCCCGAGCCGGGCAGGTAGAACTGGGTGCCCTTGATCTCCATGCCGCCGGCCGGGAAGGTGTAGACCAGCTTGGCCGCCTCGACGCCGCCGACGGTCACCTTGACGGCCTCGGTGACCTTGGCCTTGACCTGCTGCAGGTCCTTGGTGGCCGCGCCGATCAGCTGGTCGGCGGAGATGTTTCCGCTGGTTTGGCAGTAGCCGTTGAGGTTGGTGGTGAACCTGTTCGGTGAGCTCTGGCGTGACCTGGGGTCGAAGGCCCAGACCGCCTTGTTGGTCACCAGCGGCTGCAGGTCCTCTTTGGCCTGCTCCAGTGCCTTGCCCGACAGGCCGCTGCGCTTGAGGCCCTGTTCGAGGTCGTTCTTGGTCAGGTCGAGCGCGACCCAGGGGCCGGGGACGGCCACCGACAGCCCGTTGGCGGGGCTGCCGACCTGTTCGAAGCCCTCGGGTACGGTGCCGGGGCCGCCGGTCGCGGTGGCCGGGCTCGCGGTGGGGGCCTTGGCCAGGTTGATCGAGCCGCCGCCCGCGCAGGCGGTGGCCAGTGCCAGGCACAGCACGCCCGTGCTCGTCACGATGGGATAGCGCTTACGCACCAGACTGCCCTCCTCGCGGACCTCGCCGGAGGCCCGAGCCGATTGACCTGTGAAAACTGCCGGGTGAATCGCCACCGGGGGGCCTCCCGCGCCGGAAGCGTCGTCCCGGGCGGTATGTGGCAGACCGACCATGACAAGCGGTGTGCTCATCGCGTGCAGCCACTTGACGGTGGAAGGCCGGCGGAGCGGTATATCGATTGACCTCCGCGTGATCCTATTTCTGCAGGTTAAGCGGTAAGTGTCGGTGCGGTTGGGTTCTGCCGCGGTGTGTCGCCGGAGTTTGCCGGCACCGCCTCGGGGCCCAGCCGGGCGAGGAGGCGCCCGACGGCCGGGGGGTGGGCGCGGTGGGTGGTGGAGGTGGCCGGGCGCGGGGTGGGAGGCAGGGCGCCGGCCACCGGGCGGGGGCGGCGTCCGGCGGGTTCCGGGCCGTGTCGCGCGCCAGGAGCGGGCGAAATCCGGACGGGCGGGGCGCCGGGGCTGCTAACGTGACCGTCATGGCACGAGGTATCTGGTCGCAGAAGGTCCGCTCCGCCCGCTGACGGCGGCGCCTTCTTCCTGCTGAATCCGCGCTCGCCGTCCCGGTTTCCGCCGGGCGGCCGCCTGCCGCTGCCCGGCTCCACTGCGAGCTGCGGAGCACCGTTGAACCTCACCCCGAATTCCGAAGCCATGTCCCTGCCCGTCGAGGCGGGCGGCAGCGCACACGTCCGCGCCACGGGCGCCACCGTCACCCGCGGGTCCCGGCGTGTTTTGAACGACGTCTCGATCACCGTCTCCGCCCGGTCGCGGGTCGCCGTCGTCGGCGAGAACGGCCGTGGCAAGACGACCCTGCTGCACGTCCTGGCCGGATTGATCACGCCAGACGAAGGTACCGTGCACCGGGCCGGCACGATCGGCCTGGCCCGCCAGGAGCTGTCCGCGCGAGAGGGTGAGACCGTCGCCACCCTGACGTCGGAGGCGCTGGCCGCCTCGCTGGCGGCCCTCGGCGCGCTGCAGGAGGCGACCCTCGCCATGACCGAGGGCGATCCCACCGCCGACGACCGCTACGCCGTCGCGCTCGACGCCGCCACCCGGCTCGACGCGTGGGACGCCGAACGCCGCATCGACGTCGCCCTGGAGGCCCTCGGCGCTTGCACCGACCGCGACCGTCCGTTGGCGAGGCTGTCGGTCGGCCAGCGCTACCGGGTGCGGCTGGCGTGCCTGCTAGGCGCGCGGCACGACGTGCTGCTGCTGGACGAGCCGACCAACCACCTCGACGCCGGCGGGCTGGACTTCCTGACCCGCAGGCTGCGCGAGCACGATGGCGGCCTGGCCGTCGTCAGCCACGACCGGGTGCTGCTGCGCGACGTCGCCGACCAGTTCCTCGACCTCGACCCGACCCGCGACGGGAAGCCGCGGCTGTACGCCGGCGGCTATGACGCCTGGCGGGAGGCCCGGCGTCGCGAGCGTGAGCGCTGGGAGCGCGACCACGAGGAGCAGCAGGCCGAGCACCGGCGGCTGCGGGAGGCGGTGTCGAAGGCCCGCGACCGGCTCTCCACCGGCTGGCGGCCGGACAAGGGGACGGGCAGGCACCAGCGCCAGTCCCGCGCGCCGGGCGTCGTGCAGGCCCTGAACCACCGGCAGGACGCCCTGCGGGCGCACCGGATCGACGTGCCGCAGCCGCCGCCGGCGTTGCGGTGGCCGGACCTGGGCGTCCGGCCGGGGGCGCCGCAGTTGCGTGCGCATGGCGTCGCCGTCGACGGGCGGCTGGCCGGTCCGGTCGACCTCACCCTCGACGGGGGCGACCGGCTGCTCATCACCGGACCGAACGGTGCTGGAAAGTCCACGCTGCTCGCGGTGCTGGCCGGTTCGCTCGAGCCCACCGGCGGGCACGTCCGGCCGGCGAAGGGGGCACGGATCGCCCGGGTCACCCAGGAGAGCGCCGAGCAGGACCCCGCACTCACCGCCCGCGAGGTGTACGCCCGCCATGTGGGACGGCTGGTGGCCCGCCAGGCGCTGCGCGAGGCCGACGCCCTCCCGCTCGGGGCGCTTGGGCTGCTGGACTCCGAGGCGATGGGCACGCCGGTCGGGCGGATGTCGCAGGGGCAGCGGCGGCGCCTCGGCCTGGCGCTCGCGCTGGCCGGTCGGCCCGGGCTGCTCCTGCTCGACGAGCCGACCAATCACCTGTCGTCGGCGCTGGTCGACGAGCTGACCGACGCGATCGGCGACACGAGCGCCGCCGTCGTCGTCGTCACGCACGACCGGCGGCTGCTGCGCGACCTCGCCGACTGGCCGCGTCTGGAGGTGGGCGAGACTTCAGCGCCGGCTGTCCGGCCCTGCGCGACCGGTTCGTCGGGTGAGTGATCACTGCGGTCGTCGTCATGGCGGCGACGGTCGCGGTGACGGCGCGGGTGGCCTGCGGCGCCGTCATCCTGTCGGCACATCGGCCCTACGGCTCGCCGGCGCAGATCTTCCAGGTCAACGACGGCCCGGGAATCGTCATCCACTCGGGGCGCGCACCGGTGCTGGCGGCCACCTTCCACCTGGCGAAGGGGAAAATCAAGGTGATCCACGTGGTCAGCAACCCGGAGAAGCTGACCGGCGTCGTGCTGTAACACAGATCACACGGCGACCTGTCACTTCTCGGGCCGCCGTCTCGTCCGTGAGGCGATCAACCAGACGATCGTCGTCACGGAAGAGGGAGTATCTCGATGTTCGCCGGCTATCTCACGGTCACACTTTTTGCTGCGGCGCTTTACGGTATGGCAGCCATCGCCAACCTCATCGGCCATGACTACCCCAAGAGCCAGGCGGACACGTTGGGTGTGCCCCGGTCCTGGATGCCTCTGTTGGGGGTGCTGCTGGCCGCCGGGGCGCTGGGGCTGTTGGCCGGAATCGCCGTACCGATCCTGGGCACGCTCGCCGCCAGTGGGCTCGTGCTGTACTTCCTCGGCGCATTCGCGGCACACCTACGGGCCAACGACCACCACTTCGTCCCCTGGACCTTCTTCTTCTGTACGGCGGTGGCCGCCCTGGCCGTCAACCTGACGTGCCGCTGAGCCCGGCGAGCGGGGATGCCTCGCGCCGAGGAGATCGTCACCGAGCTGACCGAACCGCTCGCTCACCCCGATCTCACCGACGCCCTCACCCGCCGGCAAGCCCGTCGCGTGGGTGAACAAGACGACCGGTCCCGGTTGGAGGCGGTGAGAGGCCGGGGTCAGCGGCACTGGCGTTGCGCCGTGTCGCCGAGACGGTGGAGTAGATGCATCCAGCCGTGGCTGGTCTCGTGTCCGAGCCGGGGTGGCAGGCCGCCGTGTCGGAGGGTGAGCATGGTGCCCTCGCCGTCCCGGGCGAGGGTGACTTCGACGCGGGAGCTGCCGGGCGGGAGGTCGGGCACCCCAGGAGCGGCCTTCCAGCCGAAAGTGAAGACAATCCTTTCATAGGGCACAAGCTCCACGAACTGACCGTGCATCACCGGGCGTGGGCCTTCTTGCATGTGCACACGCAAGGCGCCACCGGGGCGGGCGTCCAGTTCGGCCGCACCCCACCATTGGGCCAGGCGGGCCGGATCGGTGAAGAACGACCAGACCGTCTCGGGTGGGGCCTGGATACGCAACGTCTGCTCGATTGTCCCGCTCTCCCCAACGCTCATCGTGATCCCCTCACCCCGTCCTCACCGTTGCGTGCGCGCTCCTGCCGTTCGGCGGCGTCCCTGAGCCGGTCGAGCGAGGCCGACCACATCGTCTTCAGGAACGTCGCAGCCTCTGCGAGTCCCTCGGGGCGTAGCCGGTAGAAACGCCGGTTGCCGGCACGACGGATGTCGAGAAGCCCGGCTGCGACCAGGATCCGCAGGTGCTGGGAGACCGCCGGGCGGCTGATGTCGGGAAAATGCCGGGCGATGTCACCCGCCGACACTTCGCGCTCGCGTACCAGTACGAGGATCGCACGACGGGTCGGGTCGGCGACCGCTCGCAGCGCCTCATCCACCGTCCACCGCCTTTACCCGGTCCATTTGCGCACCCACCGGATTGCTTGTAAGTATTTAAGCAACATCTTACATACTTTCCGGATGAGGGGAAACACGCCATGACCGACAACACCCAAGCCTCGACACCGGAGAACGGGCGCCTGAACGCGCTGGTCGGCCGGTGGCGTTCACAAGGGCAGACGGTCGCCACCCCGACCGAACCCGCGCTCCAGATCACCGGATCCGACACATACGAGTGGCTGGAGGGTGGGTTCTTCCTCATTCACCGCGTGGACGTGCGCATCAACGACGACAAGGTCGAAGTCATCGAAATGATCGGCCCCTACGATCCGGAGACCCGGACCTACCCCATGCGATCCTTCGACAACCAGGGTGACTTCGTCACGATGCGGGCGAGCGTGAACGACAACGGCGTCTGGACATTCGCCGGCGAAACAGAACGGGCCACACTGGTGATCGCCGAAGACCACAACACCATGACGGCCAGGTGGGAACGTATCGACAACGGCCCGAATTGGCTGCACTGGATGGACATGACCTTCACAAAGGTCTCCTGACCCCCACCGCCTCCAGGTCGTCGCCAAGCCTCCGGCAGCGCCGCGAGATGAAGCCGTGGGTGGTTTGGCCGGCGAGCCGGGCGACGTCGCCAGCCGTGCCGATCCGCCCGGCTTCGCCCGTCCTTGGTGGGGACGCCGCCGGCGGTTTCGGCGGCGGCACTGGCGGCCTGGATCGTGCGGATCCGGCAGCTGCGTGCTCGGGCGGAGGAGCACGCGTGAGGATGCTGCCGGCCGGCGCGACCGGATCGACCTCCAGCCACAGATCGGCAACGTCATCGCTGGTCTCGTCACCAAACTCGTCCCCTTCGGCTCGCAGAGGGCGACAACTCTCAGGACGACACTCCGTAGCGGGTGGCGATCGCGGCGGCGCGGTTGCGCAGGCAGTTGCGCAACCACTGCGGGGCCAGGGCTTCCGCGTCCGTGGTGAGCTGCCACAGCGCCCATTCGGCGTGTCTCGGATCTTGGAAGGTCACCTCCAGTCGCAGCCAGCCGTCTGAGTCGGCTTCTTCGGCGCGGACGGCCAGCGCCGTGCCCACCAGGTCCTCCCGCCGCGCCGGGTCCACCCGTACCAGCACGGTGACCTGGTCGCCGCCGGTCCGAAACCGCGTGCTGCGTTCCTGCCAGGTCCGGTCCAGATCGACCCGGTCTGGTCGCTGTGCAGGTTCGGCGAGTTCCTTGGCGGCCAGGACCCGAGACAGCCGGTAGGTGCGGTCCGCGCCGGACCTCGTGGCCAGCAGGTAGCCCTGGTCGCGTACGGTGACCAGGCCGATCGGGTCCACCGTGCGCCATTTGGGGGTCTGGTCCACAGCCGCGTAGTGGATCTGCAGCTTGTGTCCGGCCAACACCGCGCGCAGGACCTCGGCCGCTATGGCGTCAGGCACCTCCTCAGCGACCAGCCGACGCGAGAGGAGGTCGGTCTCCGGGTCGATGAGCAATCGCTCGGCCGCGCCGGCCGCGGTGTCCCGATAGCTTTCGGGTAGCGCGTCAACCACCTTGAGCATCGCCGAAGCGAGCGCCGAGCCGAGGCCGAATGCCTGCGCGCCGCGCCGTGATCCGGCGACCAGCAGGGCAAGGGCCTCATCGTGGTTCAGTCCGGTGAGCTCGGTCCGGAAGCCGGACAACAACGCGAAACCGCCGTGCCGGCCGCGTTCGGCGTAGACCGGGACGCCGGCTGCCGACAGCGCCTCGATGTCGCGCAGCACGGTGCGGGTGGACACCTCCAGCTCGCGGGCCAGCGCGGTCGCAGACAGCCGACCCTGCTGCCGCAGCAGCAGCACCAGCGAGACCAGCCGGTCGGCGCGCATACGAAAACCTTACCGAAATACACGACACAGGATGTCGTGATTTTCCGGGAGGCTTGTCACCACGACCAAAGGACGGTGGCTACCGATCCGATGGACGTTCGTAATGTCGACCAATCACATGGAGCTGATGTGGCAATGGAGCGAACGGCGGTCAACCCGTGGGCGTGGTCGGTGGAGATGGGATACAACCAGGGTGAGATCGTCTCCGGGCACACCCGGACCCTGTACTGCGCCGGGCAGAGCGCGATGAGCGGCGACGGCAAGCCCCGGCATGCCGGTGACATGGCGGCGCAGATGGCGCTGAGCCTCGACAACCTGGAGGCCGTGCTCGGCGAGGCCGGCATGTCCCTCACGAACCTCGTCCGGCTCAACGTCTACACCACCGACGTCGACCGGCTCTTCGAGCACTACGGCGTGCTGGCGTCGCGGTTGGGCGCCGCCGGGGTGGCGCCGTCCACCACGATGCTCGGGGTGACACGGCTGGCGATCCCCGACCTGATGGTCGAGCTTGAGGGGACCGCCGTCGCGTAATGCGGCCCCGCCGCCTCCGGCAGGGCCGCCGGAGGCGGCACGAGTAGTAGGCAGGCGGGTGATCTCCGGTGCTCAGGACGGCGACAATCGACGTCCATGGCTTCGGCGGCGAGTTCTTCCTGCACCGACTGCGGCCCGCGGACGTTCGTCTGCTGCTCGACGTACGCCGGCGCCGCGGTGTCCGCGGCCCCGAGTAGGCCCGGGCGAACTCACGCCGGCTGCAGGCGGCCCTCGCCCATGTTCGGATCGCCTACGAGCACCGCCCCGAGTTCGCCCCGGCCACCGAGTTACGCCGGCTCCGGTACGCCGAGGACGACCGCCAAGGGGTCGGCAAGCGCTCGCGCCGCGAACTCGCTGCCGAGCACACCCACGGTGGATCTCCCCCACTGCCCTTTCCGGGGATCCCGGCAGTCCTGTCGAAGAATCCAACACATATTGGTTATGACGGCTTGAAGCGGCCCCACCTGGATGGTTTGACCTGGACCCACTCCAGGCCGGTGTTGTGCTCCCAGACCGACATGTCGGCTTGAAGTGGCCCCACCTTTACAACTCCTAACAAAATGATCGGCGGACGAGGCGTCGCCGGCAGATGATGGACGCGGTCAGCGTCATGAAGGCCTCGTGCATGTCGTCACGGATCTCCCAGCGGATGCGCAGAACGACCGTCCAGGCTGACGGATACGGCCAAGGCGATTTTGTTAGGAGTTGTGATTGCGGCCTCGCCCTCGAGGAACTCTCAGAAGCCGACACGGTGGAGGACGGATACGGCCTGACCGTCGGTGACCACTGAAGTAGATCTTGACGCAGGCGTGCCTTTCTGGCTTGATCAGGGAGTTTCGGCTCATCCTTACCTTTTACGAGCGGAGCTTCACGTGCGCTTCTTATCCGCGACACCTCGTAGATCCGCCCTGTCATGGCCAGGCGCGCTGGCCGGCGTCCTGGCCCTGACGGCCGGCCTACTCATCGCCCCGGTTCCCGCAGCCTCGGCCGAGGACTCCGTGACCGATCTCGGCGCCTTCTCCTACAGCACCGACCTGGTCGTCGGAGGCGACAAGGTCGCCGTTTCGATCGACGATCGCATCGTCGTCGCCGACACCACCGGTGAGGTCGAGGGCACCATCACCGGCCTGTTCGGCGCGTACGGCCTGGCCATGACACCCGACGGCACCCGCCTGTACGCCGCGCTGATGGGCTCGGGAGAGGTGGCCGAGATCGACACCGCGACGCTGGAGATCACCCGGCGCGTCGACCTCGCCGCCTACGGATGCCCATCGAGCCTGGCGCTCACCGGCGAACGGCTGTGGGTTGGCTATGGCGGCTGCGGCGGTGCGTCCGGCGCCCTCGGCCTCGATCTGTCGGTGACGACGCCGGAGCCGGCGCCGTTCGAGGTTCCTCTGAAGTCGGGCCCGTACCTCGCGGCGGCAGGGAACACGCTGGTGGTCGGCGAAGGGGGCGGCAGTCCGGCTGACCTGTTCGTCTACGACGTGAGCGGTGCCGCTCCCGTCTTCCGCGGCGAGATCGACGGGCACACCTACTTCCACGGCCGGTTGAACGATGTCGCCGTCGCCCCGGACGGCTCGCACGTGATCTCGGCGTTCGCGCTTCCGGACGCCTTCGAGATGTGGGACGCCACCACCTTGGCCCGGGTGCACAGCTACGAGAAAGGTCCCGAGGCTGAGGGATACCCGGCAACCGTCGCCATCAGCCCGGACGGCGCCTACATCGCGGGCGGGCGCAATCAGCTCTCCGCCGGTGGGATGACGCTGTACGACAGGGCCTCGGGCGCGGAGATCTATGCCGCAAGCCTCCCGGAAGGTGAGATAGTCGACGGAAGTGCTGCCTTCTCCGGCCGCGACATCTTCAGCCTGCTGAAGACGGATTCGGACCACCTCTACCTGTGGCGGCTCCATGACGTGACTCTGCCGGCCTCCACGTTGACGCTGACAGCCGAGCCTGGCGCGACCGCGCAGCAACCGCTCGCTTTGACGGGACGACTGGCATTCGACGACGGGACCGTGCCGGGCGCGCAACCGCTGGCCGTGACCCGCACCCTGCCCGACGGAACCAGCACGGAACTGCCCAGCGTGACCACCGCGGCGGACGGAACCTTCACCATCACCGACACGCCACCGATCGGGGGGGAGCTCACCTACACCGTGCTCTGGAACGGCGACGAGAGCCACCGCTGGAGCAAGGCCTCCCTCATCACGGCGGTCAGATACGTGACCACGCTCACGCTGACCGGGCCTACGAGCGCGGTCGCCGGCACGAGGCTCGTGTTCAGCGGACAGATCCAGGTGACGGGCGCCACCGCGCCGCGCAGCGGCACGATCACCGTCCGGCGCACCCGCAGCGGCGATGACGGCGAAACCGTGCAGCGGCCGGTAGGGATCAACCCCAGTGCGTCGTACATGTTCACCGACGTACTGAGCGCGGGCGAGTACACCTACACCGCGCACTGGGCCGGCGGCGGCCAGACCGGACCGGCGCAGGCGAGCCACGTCGTCACGGTTTACGAACCGACCAAGTGACCAGCGGCGCTGCCCGGTCATGCCGCCGGGCAGCGCTCAGCCAGGTACGGCGTCGAAACGCAGCCACGATGGCGTCTTCTGCGTCTCCTTCCACCATGACTGCAGGTCACGCCAGAGGATGCCGTCGGCGGTAATGGGCCGGTCGTAGATGAGGACGTCGTCGGGGTTGAGGACTTCGATGTCGTTGCCGACAGCGTTCAGGAAGCGGATGTCGGGCTTGGCGGTCGTGGCGAAGAATCTGCTTTGAGATCGGGCTTCCGAGATTCCGCCTCCCTGGGCAGCGGAGAAGCCCCGACCCACTTCCGAGATTACGGACATGATCGACTGGTGGCCGCTTCTGGCCGTACCTCGGCCGGACCCGCAATTGTCGGATGGGTCCGGCAGGATGGCTGCCATGGTTTCTTATCAGCTGGTCATTGACTGTGCGGCACCCGAGCGGATGGCCCGGTTCTGGGCGGACGCGCTGCGGTACACGGTGGAGCCGCCACCGGGTGGATTCGACACATGGCGGGATTACTGGCGCAGTCTCGGAGTGCCGGAGGACGAGCTGGGCGAGGGGGACGGCAGCGACAGCATCGTCGATCCAGAGGGGTACGGGCCGAGGATCTGGTTTCAGCAGGTGCCTGAGGGCAAGGTGGTCAAGAACCGGTTCCACCTGGATGTGAAGGTGGGCGGCAAGCGGGAGGACGTACCGCTGGAGACCCGGAAAGCGCGGGTGGATGCCGAGGTGGAGCGGCTTATCCAGGCGGGGGCGTCCATTGTGCGGGTGCTGTCGCAGCCCGGGGTTGATCACTATGCGGTGGCGATGGTGGATCCCGAGGGGAACGAGTTCGATGTGGTCTAGCGCCGTTTTCCACCCTTCACTCGGGTTCGTGTCATCAGCCGCAGTACAAATAGCTGTGAGTGACGTTGGAACTACAGTAGAAGAGGTCGGCGAACTTCTGTCCCGTCCGTCGCATCCAATCCGTACGTGAACACAATGACGAAGACGCTCACGATTGCCGCCCTGTCCGTGGCCTCCGCCGCGACGCTGTTCGCCGCGCCCTCCGCCCACGCGGCCACCGAAAGCAAGACCGCCTGCCCCACTCCGAGCAAGGCGGAGATCAAGCGTTCCCATGATTCCAAGGTCGACAAGCCCGCGAGGGGTGCCACCGCCATCAAAGGTGTACGCGTCGGCCACATCCCCAAGGGCTTCACCTACGGCGGGGTGGTGACCGGCAAGCACGACGGCGTCACCGAGTACGGCTACCAGTGGGGGGACGATCGGGCGAACGCCGACCCCGAACAGCGGAGCCTGTGGGTGCGCGTGCTGTGCTGGCCGGACGCCAAGAAGCTCGCGAACCTGAAGCGCCTCCCCGTAACCTACGGGACCTTCACCGGAGAGGTGAAGACCGCGACGATCGGCGGTCGCCAGGTGCTGACAAAGGAGGGCGACGGCGCGCTCGGCGCCGGGCGGTACGCCGGCTGGGTCGAGCGGAAGGGGGTCGTCGTCACCGTGATGGCCGGCACGCCGCTCGTCGCCGAGCTCGACAAGATCATCTCCGGTATCCGTCTGCCCTGACCGTCCCTGCCCCGTGCCGGCCGTCCGAGGGTCGGCATGAGGCAGGCGGAGGTCACTGCCACGAAGGGCGGACCGGCTTGAACGGTTACTTTGCGGCTGGTGACACGAACCCGAGCGGAGGACCCTAACCGAGTGTCGGCGGGTGCTCGGCTGGACGGCGTCCCCAGGCCGAGATCAGCGGCGCGAGTGTCAGGTCGAGTTTGCCCGCGTGGATGGCGGCCAAGTGCGCGTCGATCTCGGCGTCGTCGGCCAGGCCGGCCGCGAGCAGCTCGCCGCGCACGTGCCGGATGGTCGCCGCCTCCAGCCGGTCGCAGGCCGGCCCGCCGACCGGGAAAGAGCCCGCCGCGGCGACATCTACCAAGCCGGCCTCACGCAATGCCCGCGGCAGTGTTCGGCCGTAGCGCAGGTCCGCGCCGCGGCGCGTCAGCAGCTCCCGGACCGCCTCGCGCAGCCGGTTGGCCCGCCGCTGCGCCGGGCCGCTGTCGTCCAGGCATGCCAGTGGCTGCAGAGCGGTATCGGCGTCCTCGACCAGCAGCCAGCCGCCGGGCCGCAGCGCCGCCGCCATCGTGGCCAACGCCCGAGCCCGGTCGGGCACATGGACCAGCACGAGCCGGGCGTGCACCAGATCGAACGTCCCCGGCTCCGGGGGCGGATCAGCGGCGACGTCGTGCCGGCGCACCTCGTACCCGCCGCCTGCCTTCAGCCACGACGGGTCGATGTCGGTGGCCAGCACGTGCCCGGTCGGACCGACGGCCGCCGCGAGCGCCTCCGGGATACTGCGGCCACCGGCCCCCACCTCCCAGCAGCGCGAGCCAACCCTGACCCCCAGTCGATCGAAGTGCCCCCGCGTCACACCGTCGAACAGCTCGGCCAGCCAAACGAATCGCTCGCCCGCCTCGGCGCGCGCGTTGTCCAGCAGGTATCCGCGGGCGGGAGCGGTCTCTCCACCGAGCATCGGATTCGGTCGGCCACCGACGTGCGGCGGGCGGGGCGAGGAGGTCATCACTACATGGTCACCTCTCCAGACCACCAGCGCCACGACGACGGGAGAGGTATATCTCACTGCCGCGAGGTGGTCGAGGAGACCGCCGGCACCCGCAGGGGCCGGTCCAAGCCGACCGCGACCATCGAGCGGATGACGGCCGGCGACACCCTGGTCGTCTACATGCCCGACCGGGTCGCGCGATCGGTGAAGGAGCCGCCGGTCTTCCTCGAAGACACCCTGGCTCCCCGCGGCATCAACCTGGAGATCTCGGGGTCCCGGCAGCAATGGCGGAAAATCCAACGACTGTGGTTTCTTCACGGCAGGCCGGGCGGCCCAAGCTGAATCATCTTCCTGTATACGCAGTTCAGGCCCTACTTCGTTGGATTCACGGCCGAAACTACGAGGACCCCGACACGAGCCTGCCGCCGCGCGGGCTGCCGACACCGTAAGCGGCGCAGACGGCATGACGACACAGGTCAAGTCACCGACCCGCAACGACGTCCGGGAGTCGCTTCCCTCTCATCTGCCTGCCCGACCGCAGTGCATGTCTGATGGACCGCTGCGCGCACGTCGCCGACGGTGATCAGGCGATCCGGTAGGCGGCAGCGCCGTTGTGCAGGAAACGGGCGCGGCCATGGCCGTCGGAGCCGACCAGGGACAGCACCTGGTGGCCAGAGGACTTCGGTTCGGCGGTGATGACCGAGCTGTCGTTGAGGCGGACGACCTCCACGCGGTTCTCGGACCCGCCAAGGAAGGACTCGGCGATTTCATTGCGTGGGCGGGAGATGAGGAACGCGCGGTCGTGCTCGCTGGTAAGGGTGATGTCGTACAGGGTGGAGCGGTAGGTGCCGCACATGCGGTCCGCGTCGATCCCGGCCGGGTTCAAGGGCGGCACGGGTAGTGGTGCCGTCTTGACGCCGGCAAGATCCCTGAGCACCGCACCGAAGATCTCGTAGGCCAGGGGCTCGCCGCCCGTGCTGTTGGTCAGCACGGCCACCGCCACACCCGCCGATGGGACGACGCGAAGCCATGCCTTCTGTCCTTTGGCGACGCCGGTGTGGCCGACGACGCCGTCCTGGTAGAGCATCCAGCCAAGTCCCCAGCCGATGACGCCGCCGCCGAAGTCCGGGACGGATTCCACCTGGGGTTCGCGCAGGGCCGCCAGCGCGGGGTCGGTGAGATGCAGGCGGACGAACTCCAGCAGCTCGCGTGCGCTGATCGCAAAGTGCGAGCCGCTGGGCGCGGAGTAGTAGGAAACCGCCCACTGTTTGGCCGGAACGACCTTTCCGCCGGTCTGGACGTGGCCGACCGCGGCGCGGTGCAGGATCGCCTCGTAGGTGTCGGTAGCGGCGGTGTGCAGGCCCAGTGGTGTCACCAGGCGTTCGCGGAGCACGTCGTGGAAGGGCTTGTCGCGTAACACCTCCACCAGTCTGCCGAGCACCACGTACCCGCTGTTGGAGTAGGAGAAGACGGTGTCAGGCGGGAGGAGGTGGTCCGCCTCGGCGAGGGTGGCGACGAACTTCTCGATCGCGTCGTCGTTGCGACCGGTGTCGGTGAAGTGGTTGCCGTCGATACCGCCGGTGTGGGTGAGCAGGTGGCGGGCGGTCAGGGACGCGGTGGCGGCCGGGTCGCTCAGCCGAAAGCCGGGCAGGTAGTCGCGAACGGGACGGTCGAGATCCAGCACACCGTTGTCGACCAGTTGCTGGATCAGCGTGGCTGTCCAGATCTTGGTGATCGAGCCGATCTTGAACACCGAGTCGGTCGTGGCCTCGACCTGGGTGCGCAGACTCAGCACGCCCGCAGCCTCGTCCCGGATCTCCCCGTCGGCCAGCACGGCGACCTGTGCGCCTGGTACGTCGTATTTCGCGACAAGCTCGCCCAGATCCCATCCCATCCCGCCAGGCTAGGGGTAAGTGACCTCCACCTGATCCGGGACGAGTTCCACCCTGGACGGGCAGGCCGCCGGTGCCGCTGCGGTCGCACGCGGCAGGATGCTGGTTGTCCAACCGCGTGGCCGTTCTCCTCGTACTTCCGAGATTAGGTCAATCTCGGAAGTACGGAGAAGGCGGCGAGGCGGTCGCATCATCAGAGCCCTCCCGCCCGCGACCGTAGCGGTATCGGCGTTCTGACTGTCCAAGGTGCGCACCTGCAGCCTCTTCAGGCACGCCACTGTTACGGGGTGGCGGGTTGGGGCGGCGAATCCGAGCCGGCGTCCCTCATCGGCGTGCTGAGCGTTCTGGACGGCGACGCCCACGCAGCAGCTGGCCGCCGAGTAGGACCGCGCAGGACCCGACGGTCAGCAGCCCGCCGGCGAGGAAGGTGCTCCGTACATCGGCGAGCGGCAGAACCAGTCCTCCAAGCGCGGCACCCGCCGCGATGCCGGCATTGTAAGCACCGGAGTTCGCCGCGAAGGCAATGTCTGTGCGGCCCGGCGCGCAGTGCAGCATCGCGTTCTGCGTGGTCATGAACACCGGGCCGAGTGCGCCGCCCATCAGCGTAAGGAACATCACCGCCGCCACCGGATGAGCGCCGAACGCGTACAGGCCGAGCATGCCCACCGCCTGCGTGGCCACGGCGGTGGCCAGCGCGGACTGCGGAAAACGGTCCAGGACCACCCCGGTGATGCTCACCCCGGCCAGACACGCGACACCGAAAACCACGAACAGGACGCTGACTGCGCTGGGGGAGAACCCGCTCACGTCGCCCAGGAACGTCACGATGTAGGTGTATCCCGTGAACGCCCCGGCGGCGGACAAGGCTCCGGCCGCCAGCACCGTCCCGAACCGCCACACGTCGGGACTGGTCGCGTAGGCAGCAGGCTCTTCTTCCGGACGCGACGTCGGCAGCAGAACGGCGATCGTCACCAAAGAGACCAGCCCCAGAGCCGCCAGCATGGCGATGGGCACCTGCCAGGTGCTCTGCTGGCCCAGCCAGGTTCCAGCGGGAACACCGAGCACCAGGGCGAGCGAACCAGCCACGGACAGCGCCCCGACCACACGCCCCCGGACCTCGGGCGCGAACAGGCCCACCGCGACCGGCCCCATCACGGCCCAGAACAGCGCCTGGGCGAGCGCGGTCAGCAGCCGCGCCACGAGGAGCAGCCAGTAAGAGGGGGCCAGCGCGGCAACGAGACTGGACACCACGAGTGCGGCCAGCAGTCCTGTGAGCACATGACGTCGGGGCACGGCCCGCACGACGTGGGCGATCGGCACAGATGCGATGGCCACCGTAACGCCGTAGCCGGTGACCAGGAGACCCACCGCGGACAGGGACACCCGTAGGTCTTCGGACATGAGCCTCAGGAGGCCGACCGGCAGGTTCTCCGCAGTGTTGAAGGTGAGGGCGGCCAGCATCAGAGCCCCGAGCACCGCCGGCCTGTGCCATGGAGCCGGACGTTGCGTGATCGTGCGGTCTCTTCCTGTCCTCGCCCGTTGCGCCTGCTCAGTGGCACCATTCATGCAGATACCCCACCAAGTTCAGCAGTCCCAGTGCAACCGAGTTCATCCGCGGAATTCTCGCTTCGCGTCTTCAGCCTCGGGTGGCCCGCCGGGCACCGCGCTTGATGCGAAGAGGGGCCTGTGCGGCGGCACACAGACACAGGCAGGGCCGTTTCAGGCCGCCGCCTCCTCGAGATCGAGATGAACCTCCATGCCCTCCAGCGGCGCGTCCAGGTCGTAGATGTAGTCTCCGAAGCGGTAGACGACGTCGTGACGGCGCACCGCCACCCACGCGGTGACGGCCTGCTCGACCTTGTCGCGCGGGCGCCTCGTCGTAGCACCCGCGCGAAGATGCGGCTCTCCCAGCGCCACCTGTCCCCGCCGGGATGGGGGTCAGGCCGCCGTTGCCGGTCCCGGTGACGAACATCGACCGGGCCGCCGGACGGCAGGGCCGCGACGTGGCTGAGGGCGCGTGCGCGTGCCGTACCCGAGGTGTCTGTCGTCATCATGACCCGTCGGACGCGTGCAGGATGAAGGCCAGCACATCGGCGAGCAGTGCCTGCTCCTGGTCTCTGGTCGAGCCGGCGCCGTGCCAGCCGTGCTCCTCGACGCGCATCAGCACCGGCCGGCCGGAGGCCGTGGCCGCCTGCAGGCGGGCGGCCAGCTTCGCCGGCTGCCACGGCGGCACCCGCGCGTCGCGCAGGCCAGTGGTCAGCAGCACCGCCGGGTACGGCACGCCGTCCCGGACCCGCAGGTAGGCGTCGATGATCAGCAGGGCACGCAGGCCCTCCTCGGTGGTGATGCTGCCGAACTCGGGCACGTTGATCGGCCCGCTGTCGGTGAACTCGTTGCGCGTGGCGTTCACCGTCGGCACGTGCATCGCCATGGCCGCCCACAGATCGGGGCGGCGCACCAGCGCGCCGCCGGTGGGGATGCCGCCGCTGCTGGCGCCCTCGGCGGCCAGCCGTCCCGGACGGGTGTAGCCGAGGGCGATGAGATGTTCGGCGCAGTCGATGAAGTCCGTGATGGTGGCCTCCTTGCGCTCGCCGCGCCCGGCCTCGTGCCATTCGCGGCCGTAGGTGCCGCCGCCGCGCAGGTGCGCGACGGCGTAGACGCCGCCACGCTCATACCAGGCGAGCATCTCGGGACGGAACTCCGGCAGGTCGATGAACCCGTGGGAGCCGTAGCCGGTGAGCATGGCCGGGTTGTCGCCGTCCAGCTCCAGGTCCTTGTGGTGGATGACGGTGAGCGGGATCGGCGTCCCGTCCTGCGCGGGCGCGTACAGGGTGCGGGCGTGCACGTCGCCGAAGTCCACCGGTGAGCGGGGCGCCAGCCCGGTGTCCTGGAGGGACTGGCCGTCGTAGCGGTAGAGCCGTGGCGCGTCGGTCCAGCCGGCCACCAGGAGCAGGGCTTCGGGCCGCGCCGGGTGGGTGGTCCACTCCAGGATGGCGCCGTCCACCGGCATCGGGAGGTCGGCGGGCTCTCCGCCGGACAGGGGCACGTGCCGTACCCGGCTGATGCCGCCGTCGAGATCGCGCACCAGCAGCCGGTCGCCCACCACCCGCACCGTCTCCACCGCCCGCTCCCCCGCGGGCACGACCACCCGGGCTCGGGACAGATCGGGTGCGGCAAGCGGAACGGCCAGCACGCGCGAGCGCGGCGCGTCCCGGTGGGAGACCAGGTAGAGGGTGTCGTGGCTGGTGGCGGAGGCGGTTACGCCGTCCGCTGCGCCCGCGACCTTCCGCCACGGGCAGGCGTCCGGGTCGGCCAGCCCGGTCCGCGGCGCCACGTATATCGTGCAGTCGCTCAGCTGCTCGCTGGTCCAGGGCCAGGGACTGAGCGCGCCGTGGGAGATGATCGCCAGCATCCACTCGCCGTGCGGCGGCACCACCAGGAAGGGCCGGTCCTGCGAGGTCAGCTCGATGTGGGGGTTGAGGCCGCGGGCCAGCACCACCGTGTCCTGCGCCGGGTCGGCGCCCAGCTGATGCAGGAAGGAGCGGCTGTCCAAGCGGTTTTGCTCCACGTAGCGGTGATAGACGAACGACCGGCTGTCTTCCAGCCAGCTCAGGAAGGCGAAACGCGTCGTGGGCGGGATCGTCTCCCGCAGGGCTCCGGAGTCGGCGTCGATCACGTGGATGGAGCTGTCCTCCGACCCGGAGGCGGAGACGGCGCAGGCGACGTGGCGGCCGTCGGAGGAGGGCACGTACCAGTCGATGGCGTGGTGCCCGTCGCCGGGCACCGTGCCGGGGTCGAACAGGACCCTGCTCGCTCCGTCGGCCTCGGTCACCGTCAGCACCGGCACGCGGGCGTCCGGCTCGCGCACCAGGGCGAAGACCTTGTCGGCTGCCATCGCGAGGCCGAAGTACCGCGTGAGCGCGCTGCCCAGTTCGCCGATCCGGGTCAGCAGGCCGGCGCGGTGCGGCAGGGCGTCCAGGTGCTCGCGGGCGTGCCCGGCCTGGCCGTCCAGCCAGTGGTGGAACTCCTCGCCTTCGGCTTCCATCCACCGGTAGGGGTCTTCGAGCGTGATGCCGTGCAGGGTCTCGCGCACGACGTCCACCCGGGCGATCGGGGGTCCGGTGACTTTGCTCATAGGCGCATGATCGTATGACGGATATAAGGAATCAGGCGATCAGGATCGGCCGACGAGAGAGCACGGCCCCAGGGAATGCCACCCCGTCGCCCTGCACGGCCTTTCGCGAGCTGCGACGGAGCGGCTTACCGCCGACGGCTGTTCCGCCGTTCCTCAACCCCGTATTCCGGTGGCACCCCATCGTGGCCATCAGCTCGTCGAAAACGACCATCCAACCGTCACGGTTTACGCTGTGGCTAGGCTCGTCAGCGGCCCAGGAGTCCGGCGATCCGCCGGGCCTCGGGGAGGGCGTGCTGGGCGAGGGCCAGTTCGTGGGCGCGGCGCAGGCAGGCGGCGGCCTCACCGGCACGACCCAACGCGGTGAGGCTGTCGGCGCGCAGGCACAGTGCCTCCCGTTCCAGCACCCGATCACCGTAGAGCCCGACCTCGGTCAACAAGCGGTTCGACAGCACGTCCGCGTGTACGTGGCAGCGGGTTCGCAGCGTCACACGGAGATCGCAGAGCAGGACCATCAGCGACACCCGCCGATGACCTGCGGCGAGGTCACCGGCCCGGTCCAGGAGCGGGCGCGGATCGTCGTGGTGGAAGGCCAGGCGCGCGAGGGCGACGGCCTCGATGACCTCGTCGCCCGCCGCGCGGGCCAGCTCGGCGGCTTCCGTGAGGTGGGTGATCGCGGTCTCGGTCTGCCCCAGGGCCAGCTCGGCAATGGCGAGGTTGCTGAGTGTCAGCGCCCGGAAGGCGTCGTCGTCCAGCGACGGTAGCGCCTGGGTCAGCAGGGTGACCGCCTGGGCGTGGTGTTTCTGGAACACCGCGACCGTCCCGAGCGACATGGTCATCACCGCCGCTCCACGGTCGTCGCCGTTATCCAGGCAGGACTGCAACGCCACCCGCGAGCTCTGCACCCAGTCGAGGAAGTGGCCGTGGATCTCGTACAACCGCACGGCTGCCAGCGCCAGGCCCCAGCTGAGATTCGCCTGGCCGAGGTCGGCGGCCTGGCGGACGGCGGCCGACAAGGTGGCGCGCTCGGCGGCCATCCAGGACATCGGGTCGGCCGGCACCACCTCACCGCTGGGTTGCCACAGCGGGCTGTCGCTCTCGATGAGGCGGAACCTGCCCCGGTATTCACGCAGGTACGCCTCCCTTGACAACCAGAGCAGGCAGGACAGGAATCGCCGCACGATCGCGTCATGCCCGGGTCCGGTTCCGGCGCGCTCGCGGGCCAGCAGCCGGATCAGATCATGAAAGCGATATCGCTCCTGGCCGGCGATGTCGAAGCCCTCAGGTTGGAGCAGTTGCCGTTCGGCCAACCGTTCCAGCAGGTCCCCGCCTGTGCTGACAGGCACCCTCAGCAGGGCGGCGGCCATCCAGGCGGTGAAGGTGGGCACCCGCAGCAGCCCCAGCCGTTCGAACAGGGTGCGTTCGGTGGGCGGCAGGTCGTCGTACCCGGCCTCCAGCGTGGCCCGCACGTCCAGTTCGCCGGCGCGCAACTCGTCCAACCGATGCTCACCGGTCAGCCGCGCGGCCAGGGTCTCGACGCCCCAGCCCGGCCTGGTCAGCAGCCTGGCTCCGGCCACCCGCAGGGCCAGCGGGAGCCGGGCGCACAGCTCGGCCAGCGGCGCCGCCCTGGACACCTCGATGCGGGCGATCCGGGACAGCAGCAGCGCCGCGTCGGCCAGAGGCATCTCCTCGAGCCGCATCGGCAGGGCGCCCACGTCGGCCACCAGGCTTTCGAACCTGCTCCGCCCTGTGACCACCGTCACGCACCCGGGGGCGCCGGGCAGTAGCGGTTTGGCCCGGGCGGAATCTGGTGCGTTGTCGAGGATGACCAGCACCCTCCGGGGCGCGAGCATCTGACGATAGAGCGCGATCTGATCGGGCTGCTCGACGGGGATGACCGCGGCTCCGAGGGCGTGCAGGAATCGGCTCAGCACCTCGGCGGGAGTGTGCTCGCCAAGGTTGGCGTAGAGCTGCCCGTCGGGGAACCGGTCCCGGGAGCGATGCGCCCAGTGCAGGGCGAGACCGGATTTGCCCACCCCGCCAACCCCGCTGATCACGGCGACGCCGCAGGGGTGGTCCAGGAGGCCGTCCAGGACGGTCAGCTCCGCCGTACGGCCGGTGAAGGCGTGGATGTCCGGTGGCAGTAGCCGGGGCGCGGGATCGTGGTGGAGCAGGTCCTCGTGCAAGCGGCGCAGCGTGCCGGAGGGGTCGACGCCGAGTTCGTCCCGCAGGCGCCGGCGCGTCTGGTCGAACATTCGAAGGGCCTCTGCACGGCTTCCGGTGGCGGCCAGGGCCCGCAGCCGTAACTCGATGAGCGACTCGCGCAGCGGATGGGCGGACACGGCGGCGGTCAGGTCGCTTACGCATTCGGCCGGGCGCCCGAGCGCCATCAGGACACGCGCGCGTGCCTCGACAGCCAGCAGCCGGGCTTCCGCCAGCCGGGCGGCCTCCGCCCGGATGACCGCCAGATCGAGCAGGCCGTCGTAGGGCTCGCACCGCCACAGGGCCATGGCGCTGTCCAGCAGCGGCAACGCCCGTTCGGGCGGCTCGGCGTCGGCGCGCCGCACAAGGTCCTCGAAACGGGCAGTATCCAGTTCGCCGTCCTCAACCGCCAGCAGGTAGCTGTCGCCCCTGCGGATCAGCCGTTCTCCGACGACGCCACGCAGGCTATGCAGGTGCCAGCGGAAGGTGCTCGGCGACGGTGGCGCGAGCGGCCACGCCGCGTCCACCAAGGCGTCGCCCGTAACCTGCTCGTTGGCGTGACACAGCAGCGACGCAAGCATGATCATCTGCTTGCCCGACGATATCGGATGGCCCTGAACCGTCACTGGGCCAAGCACCCCGAAGTCCATTCATGGAGTATGTCGGAAACAGGTTAATTGTGATCAAGAAGAGAGCCGGAACGGCCCCAGCACGTCCCGGCTCCCCGCTGGTTGAGATTTTCAGCCCATCCAGCTCGGGCCGGCACACGCGCTGCGCGTCACCCACTGGTGGGACGAGATCGTGTTCTTCACCAGGGCGGCCGGCAGGTTGTCCGCCCGGTAGTAGACCAGGCCCGACAGGTCGGGGACCCAGTCGCCCATGTCGAGGCAGCGGTAGCCGTACCTATAGTCGTAGTTGATCTTGTCGTAGAACGCGACCACGGTGAGTCCGTTGGGATCGGTGCCGCCATCGTTGAGGACGGACACGGCCTGGTTGGCATCATTGACGAAGCCGCCGCCGGCCGCGTTCCAGTCGGGGTCGTTGCCCCTCGTGTAGCCGAGCATGGTCCCGCCGCAGTTGGGCTGGTTGAAGGCGAAGACGTTGCCGTTGCTCCACCCGTTCTTGACGTCGGAACAGCCCGCGAGCTTCGATGTGCTCGCCTCCGAGGCCCAGGCGGGACCGGTCATCGACAGAGCGGCGGTAAGGGTCACGGCGGCTGCCGCCAGACGCGTCAAGCGCATCGATTTCTCCTCGTGTCGTGCCTACCGCGGCCCAGCGCCGCGGAGTCCTGATGGTGATCACCGCTCGGCGCGGGTGATCTCCCTGGCGCGTTCGAGCGCCTCACCGCGCATGCGGTCGTAGAGGTCCAGATCCGCGGCGTACTGCGCGCCGATCTTGGGCCGATACTCCTGGCCGAGGGCGCGCATGGTGGCCCGCAGATCGATACGGCGCGCGCAGGTCGCCTCGTCGACCGCCAGCGCGACCTCGGTCTCGTGGGCGCGCTCGGCCGTCATGCCAACGCTCAGCCCGGGAGCGGCCATGTGCGCGGCGGGCGGTTCGGCGTAGTCGTGCCCTCGCTCGCGCATGCACGCCGACCAGGCCTTCACCCCCGCCGTGTACCGCGCGTCCTTCACCAGTTGCCCCATCACCAGAGGCGTGATGTTCATGGCCAGCCGGTCGACGCGGAACCAGGTGGCCCGGTCCCCGTAGAGCCTCTCGACGCCGGAGGTGGAGCATCCGCCGAGCGAGTTGTTGATCGTGCGGCCGTCGGGCAGCTTCACGCTGAGCACCTCGTTCCCTGCTCCGCCGTTCAGGGCCTCCCGATAGGCGGTTCGGCGAGCGGCGGGCAAGCTGTTGACGTAGGCGACGTTTCGGCTGTTCTTCCGCGCCGCGACGGCGGCGTTCCGCGCCCGCGTGCCGTACCCGTTGCGTCGCGCCCACTCCACGTCATCGAGCACGAACCCGACCGGGAGCAGCCCGTCCTGGTCGGCCGGCCGCTCCACCCAGTACTCGAATCCCGCGTCCCGCATGCAGTCGCGGACGAGCAGGGCCTCGGCCCAGCTCAGCGTCAGCTCGTCCGCAGGGGTGATCGGCGCCGTCGGGGCCCCCGGCTTGGCGACCGGCCATGCGTCCGCCCCCCGCACCCGGCGAGGCCGGCGATCACCGCCACCGCGGCCGCGGCACGCCATGACGTTGTCCGGGCCGGACCCCGTCGATGTGCGGCGGCCTTCGCTGCAGGCATGCTGTCCCCTCCTGATCGTCTCGGAGACAGACGCTAGGGAGAGGGTGTTGGGCGGGAGTTGGGGGCGCGTTGGGGGCGGGTGTCGCGCTACCTCCGCGTCACAGCGAAAAGTGCCCGCCGAGCTGGACTTTAAGGCGACTCAAAGATCCATTTTTAACGTTGTCCTCAGTCCCGAACAACGAGGAGAAAATCGTGAGACTAATTCCAGCTCTGCTCGCGGCGAGCGCCGGCGCCCTCCTGCTCACCGCCCCAGCCACCGCCACGACGAAGGCCGTGACGGAGCCCACAGCGGAGGAACTGAGGGCGGCGCCGATCGCCGAAGAGGCGGAGGCCGAGGTCAAGCTCGCGCTGCTGCGCTACAGCAACGGACTGACCGTGGAGTTCAACGACAGCCAGCCCTCCGGCGACGTGGGCATCGTCCAGACCGCCTACATCGGCCGCGCCAGCCTGTTCGCCCGCGACCGTGGCGACAGCTTTCTGGAGACCTACCTGAAGATCACCCCGGTCTCGGTCGCGGTCCCGCAGCGGCTTGTGGAGGCCCATGGCACCAAGCCCCTGCCGGTTGATCTGCAGCGCCGGACAGTCACCAAGGAACTGGTGGAGGTCGACGGCCTCGCCACACCCGCGGTCCCGACCATGTCCGGCGCGGTCAACTGCAACAAGACCTACTACCCCTGGTACCACTGGCGTGACGTGGGCCACCCCGGCATGCTGCCCAGGGACGCCTACTCCTCCAGTTATGGCGGCAAGTACGTGAAGGCCGACAGCTGGCTCATCAATTGTCTTTCGGCCGGCAACCCGCCCCAGATCGCCGCTCGCCATCGGCTCTTCTACTTCAACAACTTCCTGAGCAAGTGGGCGGAGCAGAGCGACACCTTCGTGTACCCGGGGCAGGAGCAGCACATCGAAAAGGGCATCGTCAACCGCTACCGCAGGATCATCCAGAGCGACAGCTGGGGCTCCGACCCTGACTGCACCTCTTGCACGTACACGCGTGAAGGCCGCTTTCACGACTAGGCCCTCCGCTCGGGTCCGTGCGACCACGTGCGAAGTAGCTCTGTGTAGTTGCTGTGTTCGTGGAGTGACCCTTGGTTCGAGTCTGTGAAGTGTCGACAAACGATGGTTTACCGACGGTCCGGTCGGTCACCCTCATTTCCCGGGGACTGGTTCAGGTGGCGTCGTGCGGCAGGAGCCTCAGGGTGGTGGCCTTGGCCTGGTCGGCGGTCATGGGGTCGACGTAGGCGGCCCCGTACCGCTGGTACTTGGTGCGGTAGGCGGTGTCGATCCGCTGGTTGCGGTCCGGGTCGGTCTCGGGAAGGAGGTCGACGTCGGCGTGGACGCCGCCGGAATCGATGCGGGCCCGATGGCTTCGGCTCGCGGCCCGGTACCAGGCGCCGCCGTCGCCGCGGTAGGAGCGGACGTACAGGTCGTCGCCGTCACGGACGACCCAGATCGGCACGGGTGCGTGGCGGGTGCCGTCGCCGCGCAGTGGCGTGATGCGCAGTTCATCGGCGCCGCCGATGGCGGTGAGCGCGTCGCTGGTCCAGGTCGTCATGGTCGTTCTCCTGTCTTGTGGATCGTGACCTGCCGGGTGTCGGCGGAGCCTCTGGGCGAAGGGACCGGAGGCCGGGGCGGGCGGAGGGCCATGGCGGCCAGGCCGGCGGTACCGGCGATCGCGGCGGCGATCAGCAGGCCCGTGCGCAGGCCGGGCAGGAACCTCGCGCGGTCGGCGATGAGGGTGCCGAAGACGGCGACGGCCAGGGCGCCGCCGAGCTGGCGGCTGGTGTTGAAGACTCCGCCGGCGGTGCCGGCCTGGTGGGCGGGCCCGCGTCTCCGGCCTCGATCGCGGCGAAGGTGAGAGCGCCCATCGCCACCACCGCGGTGATCTGCCCGATCACGTCGAAGGGCACGGGCCGGTGCGGAGAGCGGGCGGTGCGGGCCAGCAGGGCGAGGGCGACTACCCCGACGGGCAGGTTGATGATGAAGATCAGCCGCCAGCCGGCCAGGGTCGCGGCGCCGCCGACCACAGGGCCGGTGGCCGAGGCCACCGCCCCGCCGGCCGCCCACACCGCGGCGGCCCTGCCACGTCGGGTCGGGTCGGTGTAGGCCTCGCGGATCAGGGCGAGAGAGGAAGGCATCATCCCAGATCGGCCCGGATGTCGGGCAGGGCGACGTTCACGACCGGGGCGTCCAGGGTGATGACGAAGAACCCCAGCAGTGCCGCCGCCGGCGCCGCCGCGGGACGGCTGTGGCGGCCGGTGGCGCAGGGCCGACCGATGGCCGTGGTGAGAGTCATGACGGGTGAGTCCTCAGGGGGTGAGCAGGGTCTTGATGGCGCGGCGTTCGTCCATCGCCTTGTAGCCTTCGGCGGCGTCCTCCAAGGGCAGGGCGAGGTCGAACACCTTGCCGGGGTCGATGGTCCGGTTCCAGATCAGGTCGATCAGCTCGGGCAGGAAGCGGCGGACGGGTGCGGGGCCGCCGTGCAGGTGGACGGCGGAGAAGAACAGCTCATCGCCCGGCAGGACGACGCCATGGGAGACGCCGACGTAGCCGACGTGCCCGCCGGGCCGGGTGGCGCGGATGGCCTGCATCATCGACTCCTGGGTGCCGACCGCCTCGATCACCGAGTGGGCGCCGAGCCCGCCGGTCAGCTCCTTGAGCTTCGCGACTCCCTCATCGCCGCGTTCGGCGACGATGTCGGTCGCGCCGAACTCGGCGGCGAGCCGCTGCCGGTCGGCGTGCCGGCTGAACACCACGATCCGCCTCGCGCCCAGCTGCCGGGCCGCCAGCACGCCGAGCAGGCCGACGGCGCCGTCACCGACGACCGCGACCGTCTTACCCGGTCCGGCCTCGGCGGCGACCGCGGCGAACCAGCCGGTGCCCAGCACGTCCGAGGCCGCCAGCAGGGACGGGACCAGGTCGGCGTCGGGCATGCCGGGGGTGGCGACCAGGGTGCCGTCCGCCAGCGGGATGCGGGCGTAGGTGGCCTGGGTGCCGATCGCGCCCATCAGCTCCGCGTGGACGCAGCGGGACTGGTAGCCCGCCTGGCAGATCTCGCAGGTGTTGTCGGAGGCGAAGAACGACCCGACGACGAAGTCACCGACCTTGACGTTCTTCACCTGGTCGCCGACCTGCTCGACCACACCGACGTACTCATGACCCATCGGCGCCGGGCCCTCGCTCTTCTCGATGCCCCGGTAGGGCCACAGGTCCGACCCGCACACACACGCCGCCGTCACCTTGATGATCGCGTCGGTCGGCTTGACGATCTTCGGGTTGTCGCGGTCCACCACGGCGACGTCGCCGGGACCGTTGAGCACTACTCCACGCATGACAAAGTCTCCTCGTTCGTCGTCTTCGATGCTCGTCGCCGGGGATGCCGGTCAGGTGCGGGCGCTGACGGGGACGGCGCCGTACTCGGCGTCGGTGACGTGCTCCAGCCAGGTCGTGTCGTCGCCCTCCCACAACGCCAGGTGTGTCATGAACCGGCCTGGGGCGGCACCGTGCCAGTGCTCCTCATCCGGCGGAGTCCAGACGACGTCGCCGGGGCGGGCCTCGATCAGCTTCCCGCCCCGGGCCTGGATGAGGGCGATCCCTTCGACGATGAGCAAGGTCTGGCCCAGCCCGTGGGAGTGCCAGGCCGTGCGGGCGCCGGGCGCGAACCTCACCGTGTTCGCCCGCGCCTTGGACGCGTCCCGGCCCCGGTAGATCACGTCGAACCAGACGTCCCCGGCGAACCATTCGGCCGGACCCTTGGCCGTCGGCGGCTGCTGCAACAACTCCATGATCAGCTCCCCCTCTCCCCGGCGATCCGCTTGAGCACGCTCATCGCGGTCATCGCGTTCGGCCACCCGGCATAGAACGCCAAATGGGTGATCGCCTGCTTCAGCTCCTCGGCGGTCAATCCGTTGTCGAGTGCGGTCTTCAGATGGAACGGCAGCTCGTTGCCCCGATATAGCGCGACCAGCGCCGCCACCGTCACCAGGCTCCGATCCCGCCGCGCCAGGCCCTCATCCGGCCAGACCTGCCCGAACAGCACCTCATCGGTGAAATGGACCAGCTCGGGAGCGAAATCCCCGAACATCGCCTGCGCGCCCGAAGGCTTGTCTTCAGACATCGGCACATCCTTCCCAAAAGCCCTATTTCCACCAGCAGGCCCGCCTCCCGACCCGAAGCCGGAACTTCACCGTCGACAGGCTCCGGCTTTACCCGAACCTGGCTTTCCGGCCTCGGCCGGGTCCGCCGGGAAGGGCGGTACCACCCATACAACCTGCGGAAATGGCCCGGTGGGAGAGTCTGCTGTTCCAGGGGCTGACAGCACCCCCCTCACCGAAACGGCGGCTCGTAGGGTGGAAGGCATGGACAACAGGAACGACATCCGGGAGTTCCTGGTCTCACGCCGGGCCAGGATCACCCCGCAGCAGGCCGGGCTGCCCGTCTACGGAAGCAACAGGCGCGTCCCCGGCCTGCGCCGTGAAGAGGCCGCGCTGCTGGCCGGCGTCAGCGTCGACTACTACACCCAGCTGGAACGCGGGAAACTCGCCGGAGCCTCCGAAGCCGTCCTGGACGCCGTCGCCAAAGCCCTCCAGCTGGATGAGGCCGAACGCTCCCACCTGTTCGACCTGGCCCGCACCGCCAACTCCAGCCCCCGCCGGCGACGCCGCCTGGCCCACAAGATCCGGCCCGGCCTCCAGCAGGTCCTCGACGCCCTCACCGACGCACCCGCCTTCATCCGCAACGGCCGCCTGGACATCCTCGCGATCAACCGCCTCGGTCGCGCCCTGTACGCACCGCAGTTCGACACCCCGCACCGGCCCGTCAACATCGCCCGGTTCAACTTCCTCGACCCCCGCGCCCACGACTTCTTCCCCGACTGGGAGGCCGCCGCCGACACCTCCGTGGCCATCCTGCGCACCGAGGCCGGTCGCGACCCCTACGACCGCAACCTCTCCGACCTCATCGGCGAACTGTCCACCCGCAGCGACGACTTCCGCACCCGCTGGGCCGCCCACGACGTCCGCCTCCACCACACCGGCGGCAAAAGCTTCCACCACCCCGCCATCGGCGGCCTCAGCCTCGACTTCGAAGCCTTCGCCCTCCCCACCGACCCCGGCCTCACCCTCACCATCTACACCGCCGCCACAGGCACCCCCGCCCACGACAACCTCAAGCTCCTCGCCAGCTGGGCCGCCACCCATCTCAGTGCTGACCAGCCCCACCCCGCCGACGACCCCACCCACACCTGACGCACACCCGGGCCGCGCGCCCACCGGGCCGGTCGCTGCTCAACCCCTGCTGCCCGACCAGAGTGTCCCGCCTCGTTTGTCCACCGACAACCGGGCGTGCCCGTCGGCGGGGGTCACCACCCGGACCAGCGCGTCGTCGCCGGCTTCGGACAGGCGCCCGGCCATCTGCCGCCACGCCGCGTCCAGCGCCAGGATCTTGCCGTCCAGGTGGGCCTGGATCGGGTCGGTGAGCGACAGCGACGCCAGCACGTCCTCGCTGATCGCCTCCTACGCGCGGCCGTCCAGCAGATGGGCGCGCGGGTCGGCCCACCGCAGCACGGCTGTCCGCGGGCTCCTCAACCCCGGGATCGGACAGTGCTCGAAGTTCTGTCCGGTCAGCGCCCTGGCGCGGTGTCTTTCTGTCGTATTCCGGCCGCACCTGTACCGAGCCCTGCGCCCTGGGGGCCATTGGGGAACCGTCTCACGCAGGGGCTTCGCCCCAGCGTCACAGGCCGCTGACCGCCTCCTCGGTGGTTCCGGCGATGGCGTAGGCGCGCTCGAGGCGCACCGATCCGGTGGCGACGTCGATGCCGTAGACCTTCACCCGCACCAGCTTGAACCCGACCTTCCTAACCATCCGCAGGGTGGAGTCGCCCGTCCAGTCGAGCCTGACGTCCATGTCGACCTCCGTGATCCTGTCGTCCGCGGGGTCCCGCTCCACCTTCTGGCCCGACGCCGGTACGGGGAACGTGGCGGTGACCAGCCCGGTCTCCAGGTCGTACAGGGCGATCCTGGGTTTGCGCCCGGTGACGTAGACGGCCACGGTGTGCCCGTCGGCGTTCAGCGCGGCGGTGGCCGCGTTGTCGCCGATGAGCCGAGGCGGCACGACGCTGGCGGTCCGTCCGCCGTCCAGGTCGTGGACACTGAGCGTGCCGGACTTGTCGTCGTCCGTCCTGACGAGGATCTGGTCACCGTCGCCGCTGAAGCTCAGGGCGTCGTCATGCACCGACACCCCCGGCACCCTGCCCAGCAGGGCGCCGGTGGCGGCGTCGTAGACCCGCGCCGGGTGGTCGGTGAAGCCGGCCCAGCAGCAATCCACCGCCACGAGGGAGCCGTCATACGACATCGTCACGCGGGTGACATCGAGCTCCGTCGTCGACGGCCACGCCTTGGCCCGCGAGACCCGGGTCCGGCCGTCGAGGTCGCGGATGACGAGCCGGGCGTCCTTGGCCCTGATGTAGGCAAGGCGGCGGCCGTCCCCGCTGACGGCGACCGCCTCCGTCCACCGGGCCACTCCGTTGAGCGGGTGGCGCCTGCCGTCGGTCGTCCGATACCACCAGGGACCGCACCACTCGGCGTTGTACGGGTCCTTGGCGCAGTCGGAGGCGGCGGCGTACCGGATCGGGGCGGACCTCTCGCCTGCGGGGGCGGCCGCGCGGGCCGTACCCGGGACGGCCACGAGGGCCGAGAGGACGGCGAGCGCCCCGCAAAGAATCTTCATACGGGGTTGGACTTCTCATCCCTGAACAAGGTTGATTGCGATCCGATGTCAGAGATCATCGCTCTACGTGTCGGATCCGCGACGTGGAGTGCCTGAGGTGTCGCGACCGCAGCACGGCCCTCCACCTGAGATCTCCGGCGCCGGCGCCGTGGCGCACCTGGACGAGGGTTGCCGGATGCGGGCCTGGCCACCACGGACCGGCACCGAGAACTGACCTGATGGCCCGTGTTCCCGGCCGCCGTGCGGTGATCTACTGGCGGCACAATCGAGGGAAGGGGATGCCATGAATCACCGTGGTGTCGACGTCGATGTTGACGTCGATGTCGGAGTCATCGTCCGGGGCCAAGGCAACTGAACGAGACCCCGCCAAGATCCAATGAGGCTTTTCTTCACGGTTTGAAGGCGGCCCGCCACGGCGGGCCGCTCCTGCCCGCGTACGGCCGGCCGAGAAGGCCGGTGTCGAGCGCGTGGGAGCTGTGGCGTCCGTGTGCTCGGCACGTCGTTGAGCGGCCACCCGGTCTCAACGCTCAGGGGACACGGCAAGACCCCGAGCCAGGCACCGTTGGGCACGTGGACAGCCAGACGAAGATCGAAAACCACGAACCCGATTCGGTCTCCGATGTGCCCTCCAACTCACGCCTCCGGTCGCCACAACGGCGTGACAACGTCATTGAGAGTCCCTGTCTCCCTCAAGGAAGGGGTTGCTGACGCTTACGGGCTTCCACCGACGCAGGAGTGGCGGCGGATGGCCCGCGTACTGCTGCGCGGCCGTGGTATCCGGCGTTTCTCCCCGGTCAACCGTCTTTACCGCGCGGCGTTCCGGTTCAGCACCTCAACTAACGCCCCACCTCCGATTTGGTGTGCGCTCGCATGGTCAGGAAGGTCTGCAAGAACGGAGGCCGAGAACCTCGTCGACAATCGTGTCCCACACGGGCTCGGGCAGTTCGTGACCGACGCCTGGGAGGATCCGCAGGCGCGCACCTGGGACGCGACCCGCGATCCGGCGGGCCGCGCTGGGGCGGATCAAGGGGTCGCCCTCCCCGTGCAGCACCAGCGTGGGCGCCTTGATCATGCTGATCGGCGGGCCGTGCCATTGGGCGCCGATCTGACGACTCTGGCTTCGCGCGTCCCGGACGCCCGCGTCGGCGATGCGCGTGATCGCCTCGCGAGAGGATCGCTCGTCGAACGGGTAACCAGGCGAGGAGATGAGCCGGGCGACGGCGACACCGGATTCGATGTCGCCTTCGACCGTGTCGGGGAATTTCAGGCGCGAAAGCTTGACGAGCGTGCTCAGCCGGACGTACCGGATGGTCTCCAGGCCCGCCGCGTCGCCGGGAACGGCCGACATCGTCGTCAGCGTTCGGACACGACCGGGGTGCCGTATGGCGATGCGCTGGGCGATGGCGCCGCCGAGCGAGACGCCGAACAGGTGCGCGGACTCCCAGCCCAGCGCGTCCAGTACGGCGATCGCGTCGTCGGTCATCTCCTCTGCGGTGTAGGCCGCACCGCGCCTGCCGAACAGCGCTGCGATGGGGCCGCGTGCCGCCGCGGTGTCCGGCAGGCGGGTTGACTGCCCCGCGTCCCGCTGGTCGTAGCGGGCCACGGCGAAGCCGCCTGCGCCGAAGGCCTCGCTCAGTCCCTGGGGCCACCACAGCCGGGAGACGCCGAGGCCGGTGATCAGCAGCAGAGGTTCTCCCTGATCGTTGCCGGCCAGCCGGTCGAAGGCCAGGCGGACGTCGGCGTGTGCGGCCCAGCGGACCGGAGTCCACGCCTGGGGTGTGTTCACGACTGCCTCCCAATACTGCGATCGATGTTCGCAGTATTCTACGATAGTAGGCATACCCAGGCAGAAGGAGAGCGGGTGCCCGAAGAACCGACGAGCATATGGATGAGACCCGAACGGGGCGCGCGCGGTCCCGCACCCGAACACAGCCGGGCGCAGATCGCCGCGGTCGCCATCGACCTGGCCATTGCGGGCGGGCTGGCGGCGGTGTCCACACGGCAGATCGCCAAGGCGCTCGGCACCGGCCCGGCCTCCCTCTATCGGTATGTCGCCACGCGTGACGACCTCATCGACCTGATGCACGACGCCGTGACCGGCGAGGTCGACCTCAGCGTCCCGCTCACCGGCGATCCGGTCGAAGACCTCCTCTCGCTGGCCGTTCGCACCAAAGACCTGTACCTGCGATATCCCTGGCTTCTGGACGTCCCCGTCGAGCGAAACCGGCTGGGCCCTCGCGCCGCCGACTACCTGGAGTACGCGTTGCGTGCCCTCCAGCACGTACCGATGACGGGACGCCAGAAGCTCGAAGCCATCAGCCTGTTGAACGGCCTGGTGGCGCTGTTCGCGCACATCGAGATTCAGGAACGGCGAACGCCCACGGCCCGCCAAGCCGCCCAGACGGCCTATCAAGCCCAGCTCGCCGCCGACGGGCGCCACCCTCTGATCGCGGACGCCATGGCGCACTCGCCCCTCGACCCGCCCGACAATGCCCGGCAATCATTCGAGCGCATGACACGGCGGCTTCTCACCGGGCTGGGGTTGCCGGGGTGACGCGGCGATGGACACGTTCGGGAGGAAGAGGCCGAGACGGTCCGTTGTGGCCGCTTGCGGCCACCCGCACGCTCTTGCCAGCAGTGGGGCACGGCCGGATACTCAAGGCCGCTGACGATCTTCACGGTGGATCCTCCTACGGAATAGGACGTGATCGCATGCCCGATGAAAGCACCAGCCAGGACCAGGCCGGAGCCGAGGCCGACGCCCCCGCCGCTTGGCAGGCCATCCCGTACTCCGTCTCCCACGAGGAGGCGCAGCGGATCTCCCAGGAGTATCTGGACAAGGCCCGCAAGGAATTCGAGGAGCAGACCAGCCGGCTCCCCCAAGCCGACCAAGACAGGGCTCGCCAGATCGAGACGCAGCTGAACGCCAACGGTATGCAGGTGTACGCCAACGCGAGATGGTGGGGCTTTGAGATCGTCCTCAACGCCGCAGCCGCCGAAGCCGCCGCCGAGATCTCGGAGCTGGTCGGGGAGATCGTGGCCATGGCCGTCCGCCCCAGGCTACTCGGCCGGTTGATCGAGCTCTCCTTCCAGATCCGTGCTCTTATCATCCAGGCCATCGGCAGGCACCACGGTTGTCGGCTGGTGTCGCCCTGGTTCGCCCCGGGGATGCTCCTCCCCATCTCTCTGGCCCCCCGGCAGGACACCTCGCTGTGGTGGACGGCCATGAACACCTCCCACACCTGGAGCGACAACGAGAGATTCCCCGGTCACCTGTCCAGGTCCAATCCGGCGCTGGCGGAGTTCCGCGGCCGGCTGTACGTCGTGCACCGCGGGGACCGGGACGAATCGCTCTGGTGGACCGCCTACGACCCCGGCAGCAATGAGGGCTGGAGCGACAATGTCGCCTTCCCCGCCCATCGCAGCGCCGACGGCCCTGCCCTGGCCGTTTACAACAACTTCCTGTACTGCGTGCACCGCGGCGGCGGCAACGACAGGAGCCTGTGGTGGACCCGCTTCGACGGCAACCGCTGGAGCCCCGACACCCGCATGAACGGCGCGTCCAGCCGAGGCCCGGCCCTGGCGACCTTCAACGGCATGCTGTACTGCGCTTACCGGGACGCCAACAGCGATCAGATGTGGTGGACCCGCTTCAACGGCACCAGCTGGAGCAACGACCAGCCGTTCGGCAGCCACTTCACGGCCTCCAACCCCGCTCTGGCCGTCTACGCCGGCGTGCTGTATTGCGTGTTCCGCGGCGGCGGCTCTGACCAGCACCTGTGGTGGACCAGTTTCGACGGCGCGCGCTGGAGCGCCGCCCGCCGGCTGCCCGCCCACCGGAGTGCGGAGGGCCCTGCCCTGGCCGTCTTCAACAACAGGCTGTACTGCGTGCACCGCGGCTCCGGCGACCAGAGCCTGTGGTGGACCAGCTTCAACGGCTCCAGTTGGAGCCTCGACACCCGGCTGCCCGGCCACCTGAGCGCTCAAGGCCCCGCCATCGTCTCCTACCGCGAACCCTACGGCACCGAAGACCAGCTCTTCTGCGTCCACCGCGGTCATGGGTAGAAGCCGCCACTGCCGCCCGCGAAAAGGCGTGTTGCGCGTTCTTCGCCTTCCGCATCACCAGCGACGGCGAGCAGGTGATCTGGGACTGCGCCGTCAGCGACAACGACGCCGCACGCGCCCTGCTGGAGGTGTCGATGGCCATGCCCGCCCCGAGCCGCCGTCCGTCGATCCGGCCGTGATGGTCGCAGACGCGGCGGCGTTCAGCGCCGAATCGCCCAGCCAGGCACCCAGGTCCCGGCGGCGTCGTGGCCGGCCGCTGCGGCGGCGAGGTGGGCGCGGAGGGCGGCCAGCCCTGGGTGGGGGTTGTCGCGGTGCCACAGGAGCGAGTGCGGGTAGACGGGCATCGGGTCGGTCACCGGGATGCGGCGCAGGCCGTGGTCGGCGGGCCAGACCAGGCGGGTCTGCTCGCCCATGAAAGTGGCCAGGGCCGGGGTGTCGGCGATGGTGTCGAGGAGCGCGTCGGAGCCGAAGTTGGGGCCCGTCGCCTCGATGGTGAGGTCGAACTCGGCGACGAGATCGTCGTAGTAGGCGGCCCACTCGGTACCGGGGACGATGCCGGGCATCCAGATCCGGTGCCCGGCGAGCTGAGCGACGGTCACCGACCGGGCGCCCGCCAGCGCGTGGGCGGGTCCGGTGAGGAGCTGGAGCGTCTCGTCGAGCACCCAGACGGACTCGATGTCCTCGGGAAGGGGGCGGCCGGGTACGGCTACGGCGCGGAAGGACGCGTCGATCGCACCGGATCGAATGGCGGCGACGGCCGTCTCGACATCGAACAGCATCACCACGTCGAGCTCGATCTCGGGGTGCGCACGGTGGAAGCCGCGCATCAGGCCCGAGGCAGCGCTGCGTGAGGCGATCACGTCGACGCGCAGCGGACGGCTGCCGGGGAGCACGGAGGCGACCGCGCGCTCGGCGACGCGCAGCAGCTCGCGCGCGTGGGGCAGGAACGCCTGCCCGTCGATGGTGAGCCGGGCCCCGCGCGCGGTGCGGGTGAACAGCCGCACGGCGAGGTTCTTCTCCAGCCCGGCGATGCGCTTGGAGACGGCCTGCTGGGTGATCGACAGATCTGCGGCGGCCTCCTGGAACTGGCCGGTGTCCACGACGACGACGAACGTGCGCACAGCATCGAGATCCACACCAACCGACCTTAGTGCACAACCTGCAGTTGTTTATCTTCGGTCAGCCGGTTGTTTGACGAGCTCACTGGCTGCGCGTTTTGATCTCCCGAGTCAACGGATGGTTGTTTCCTGGAGATGGCGGGGTGCGCGTTGGGAAGGTCGTTGGGGCGGCGGTTCAGGTGGTTCTGGGCCGCATATACGGTCAGCGCGTTCGGCACATGGCTCGCGTTCGACGCGTTCGCCCTGATCGCGATCCTCGCTCTGGACGCAGGCCCTGCCGAGGTGTCGGTTCTGGCCGCCGCGGGGCTCGCGGTCGGGGCGGTGGTCGCGGTGCCGCTCGGGCCATGGGTGGAGTTCCGGCGCAAACGGCCGGTGATGATCGCGATGGACCTGATCCGGTTCGCGGCGTTGATGAGCGTTCCCGCCGCCTACGTGCTCGGCGGGCTGAGCTTCGCGCAGCTCCTGGTCGTGGCGGTCGTCGTCGGCGCGGCCGACATCGCCTTCACCGCTGCGAGCGGAGCATGTCTGAAGGCGCTCGTCGGGCCCGAGGACCTGCTCGTCGCGAACGGGCGGTTCGAGGCCACGACCTGGACCGCCACCGCGCTCGGGCCGCCGCTCGGTACCGCCGCGATCGGGCTGGTGGGCCCGGTGACAAGCGTGGCGGCCAACGCGGTCAGCTTCCTCCTGTCGGCCGCGGGGATCCGCGCCATCGGCGGGCGGGAGCCACATCCCGCGCCAACCGCCGCACCGCCCCGGCCCGGAGCCGGCGGCCTGCTGGAGGGCTGGCGGTACATCCTCGCCAGCCCGGCGCTGCGCCCGTTGTTCTTCAACACTGTCCTGGTCAGCGGCCTGATCATGGCAACCTCGCCGTTGCTCGCCGTCCTCATGCTCGGCGAGCTCGGGTTCGCACCCTGGCAGTACGGCCTCGCCTTCGGCGTCCCCTGCATCGGCGGCCTCATCGGCTCGCGACTGGCCCGCCCGCTCCTGGCACGGTTCGGACAGCACAAGGTCATGCTCACCGCCGGGACGTTGCGCGCGTGCTGGCCCCTTGGATTGGCCTTCATCGGCCCCGGCCCCACCGGACTCCTCCTCGTCATCGCCGTCGAACTCGGGCTGATCACCTGCATGGGTGTGTTCAACCCGGTATTCGCCACCTACCGGCTCGAACAGCTCCCGTCGGACCGGGTCGCCCGCACGCTGTCCGCCTGGTCGATCACCAGTAAAGCCACCATCGCGGCCATGACCGGCGTGTGGGGCCTGCTGGCCGGTCTCACCAGTCCCCGCACCGCGATCGCGATCGCCGGTCTCCTCCTCCTGTCGACCTCGCTCCTCCTCCCCCGACACGACCGCACGCCCCAACTCAAGAACGCAGACCAGGCACCGGAAAGGCAACCACTCGCATGAGCACCGCCCCCGCGCTCGACCCCGCACACACCGCCCTGCTCGTCATGGACTATCAGCCCGCGATCCTCGCGCTGCTCCCCGAAAGCGACAGTGAAGCCCTGCTGGGACGCATGGAAAAGGTAATCGCCGACGTTCGCGGCAGGGGCGGCACCGTCGCCTATGTCCGGGTCGGCTTCACCGAGGCCGACTGGGCCGCGATCCCGCCCACCAACAGGTCTTTCGCGCCGATCGCCCAGCACCGTCTCATGCACCACGCAGACCTTGACACCGCCATCCACGGACGTCTCGCTCCTCAGGACGGAGACATCATCGTGCGTAAGATCCGGTACGGAGGCCTGTCCACCACCGACCTCGATCAGCGGCTGCGCGAACACGGCATCACCACTCTGATCATCGCGGGCATCAGTACCAGCGGCGTCGTCCTGTCCACCGTCCTCGACGCGGCCGACCGCGACTACCGGCTCTACGTCCTGGCCGACGGCGTCGCCGACCCTGACCCCGAAGCGCACGACATCCTGCTCCGTCAGGTCTTTCCCTCACGGGCCCACGTCCTCGAAACCGCCGAGGTGCACACCCTCCTGCGGGCTGACTGACGCCGGCCGCGCCCGCCCGCCCAGCGTGGAGGCCGGCTCAGCGTAGCTCGCCCGTGATGATCCACAGGTGGCCGAACGGGTCACGGATGCGGCCCGAGCGCTTGCCGTAGGGCCGGTTCTCGATCGGCACAACCACCTCGGCGCCGTGGGCGATCATGCGTTCGCCGACCGCGTCCGGATCGTTGACCTCGACCTCGAGGAGGACCGCGGACCCGCCGAGATCATCGGGTGACAGCCACCCCCACGATGAGACGGCCGGCGAGACCCGGAAGGACGACCCGCCGACACGGTGATCAACGACGCTGGGCCGGCCATCGTCGCTCCGGGGAGCGCTGAACACCTGCTCAGCGCCAAGGGCGACCTGGTAGAACGCCGACGCGCGGTCCGGGTCGGGCACGATGAGACGGGGAGAAAGTTGAATATCAGGCGTCATGAACCCATCGTCGGGCCGGACGGAGGCAGGGGTCTTGAAGATTTGGGAACGCCCCATGCGTCCGCCGTCATCTGGACGCACCCCCATGGCCCGGTGGCCTGTCGCGGGCTCATGGACCCTGCGCGGCCAGGCCTTCGGCGCGTAGCCACCGGGTCGGCGTGCACCCGGCCATGGCCCGCCATTCCCGGGTGAGGTGCGCCTGGTCGGCGAATCCCGACGCCGCGGCCACTGCCGCCAGGCTGACCGTCCCGGCACGGGCGGCGGCCACGAGCCCGCCACGTGCGGCCTCGAACCGAAGGAGCCGCTGGTACTCCTTCGGTGTCACCCCCAACCCGGTGCGAACCGTACCGCTCACGTGACGCCGGGAGCGCCCGAGAAGCCGCGCCGCCTCCTGCACCCGGGCGGTCCCGGACAGTGCCGCCAGCGTGGCCCGCAGTTCTCGGCCGGCGGTGTTCTCCTCGTGCCGGGCCCGTCCGGCGATCAGAGTGTTTTCGACGAGGGCTCGGCGTTGCGGCCAGGACCGGCAGGCCGCCAGCCGCTCCGGCAGGTGCGCCATCGCTGGGGCCACGTCGGCGAGATCGGCGACGTGGCCGGCCAGCGCCGACGCCGGGATCCCCAGCAGCGCGCCGGCACCCAGCGGGCTGAGTGTCAACCACACGCCGCGTGTGCCGCCCTCCTGCCTCAGCTCGGCTGCGTCCAGGTGAAGTCCGGCGACGACGGCCCGGAACCGTTCCGGCGAGCCGGGCCGCCCGAGCCACGCGATCTCCAACGAGTCCGCTTCCGGGATCGTGATCGACATCGTGGACGAGGGCAGCCCGCGATGAACGCCGACCGGGCCCGGGCCGAGATCGTAGGCGCTCAGTGTCGCCACGAACGGCGCCAGAGCCGCGGACCTCTGATGAGCAGGCACGATGGTCACCCCTTCACAGTAGATGCGACCTGTCGTCAACGACGCTGCCATGAAGGAGACCCGAGGGTCGTCAGCCCTGCTCAATCCGCCTTTGGCGGGGACGCCGGATCTTTCGCTGCTTCCGAGGCGTGTCCACTTTCGTGCGATAAGTATTGGTCTGGATCGTGGCGGCGGACGAGAGTCCGAACAGCGCGGGCAGCAGGCGGCCGAGCGACGGCCGGGCGGAGGTGCGGTGGCCGTCCAGGAAGGCCTCGGTCCCGGCGGGGTCGCGCAGCTTGAGGTCTAGGGCCAAGGTCACCGGGAGATCCTGGGACGACGCCGGTGTCCGGGCATCCGACCTGAGGCGAGTGCTCGCAACGCACGCCGTGGCTGGGGAGTTTTCCGACTTTTCGGACAGGGTGCCGCGCGCAGGGGTGCGCCGCACGGCGAGCGGCCTGAGGATTGCACGCCGTTGTTCGCCGCCTACGTCCGGCTGCGGACGATGACCGACTACGTCAACACGCCGGCCGGGACCGAGATCGACCGGTCTCCGGCCGTCTGAGGTTCCCGGCCCAGCCGCCTGACCGGCTTGATCAACAGCAGCGCCGCCACCACGCCGACCGTCACCAGGGCCGACCCCAGCATGAAGGCGCGCGGTTCGACCAGCGCGGTGACCGGACCGGCCAGCGCCTGCCCGACCGCCATGCCCGCGACCGACCCGGCCACCTGGTAGGCGTTGACCCGGTTCACCACGTCCGGCGCGACCTGCGTCTGCACGCTGGTCGACCACATCACCGACCAGAACGCCAACGCGCACCCCCCGAGCAGGTGCCCGGCCATCAGCAGCGGCAGCGGCAGCCCGAGCGCGACCGTCAGCGGCACCGCCACGTACCCGCTCAGCGCCACCGCCCCGGCCGCCAGCGGCCTGCGCGGCCTGAGCCTGATCGCCACCAGCCCGCCCAGCACGGTGCCGAGGCCGAGCGCCGCCATCACCCAGCCGTAGTCGGCTCCGATGACCTGCGACGACAGTGGCACGTACGGCCCGACCACCAGAACGCCCCAGAACACCCAGACCAGGATGACCGACCACATCCAGCTCCTGGCTTTGAACTCCTCCCAGCCCCTGCGCAGGTCGCTCAGCACGTCGGAGGGCTCCGGCCTGGGTGCGGCGACCCGGACCAGCAGCAGGCACACCCCGCTGACCAGGAACGTCGCGGCGTCCACCGTGTAGACGACGACCGGCCCGGCGACGACGATGAGGACTCCGGCCAGTGCGGGACCCGCCAGGTGGGTGACCGCCTCGGCGATCTTCAGCGTCGCGTTGGCCCGCTGCGGATCTTTGGCGACCAGGGAGACCATGCCGTTGACGCCCGGTTCGAACATCCCGGCCGCCATGCCCGACAAGAACGCCATCACCAGCAACAGGGCGTACGGCGGAGCACCATCCAGGAAGGCGACAGCCACGACCCCCTGGGTGACGACCCTGATCACGTCCGCGCCGATCATCAAGCGCCGGGCGCCGATCCGGTCGGCGACAACCCCGCCGAACAACATGACCAGCACAGCCGACGCGGTCCAGAGCGCGAGCACGTAGCCGACGCCCGCGATCCCATAGACTTTCCCGATCGCCAGCGCCGAGGCGACGGGCATCATCGCGTCACCGAGCAGCGAGATCGTGCGGGCCACGAAGTAGAGGGTGAAGCTTCTTGTCCACATGAGCCCCAATTCTGGATTTTTCCAGATCAGAGCACTGGTGTCCCAAATGACATCATTGGGTACATTTGCGCCATGCCCCTGGATTGTTCGGAAACACTCCCGACACCCCCCAGCCCGCATCGCGTGGTCGCCTTGGTCGCCCCGAACCAGGAGCTCTACCCGGTCACCTCCGCCTCGGCCGTCTTCGGCTACCACGGCCCCGACATCCCTCAGCACTACAGCTTCAGCCTGGGCGCCGAACACCCCGGCTCCCTCCCCACCACCCTCGGCGTCCCCATCCAGGTGGACAGGGGCCTCGAAGCCCTCGACGACGCCGACACCGTGGTCATCGCGGGCTGGACCCTCGCCCCCTCGCCCGCCGTACTCCACGCGGTGTCCCAAGCCCATGCCCGAGGCGCCCGCATCGTCGCCGTCTGCGCCGGAATCTTCATCCCCGCCGCCCTTGGCCTCCTGGACGGCCGCCGCGCCTCCGTCCACTGGGAACTCTCCGGCGAACTCGCCGCCCGCCACCCCCGCGTCATCCTCGACGACACCGTCATCTACGTCGATCACGGCGACGTCGCCACCGCCGGAGCCTCGGCCGCCACCCCCGACCTCTGCCTTCACCAGGTCCTCCAGGAGTACGGCGCGGCCCACGCCATGCGCATCGGCCGCCAGCTCGCCGCCGGTCCGCACCGCGAGGGCTGCCAGCGCCAGTACCCTCCCCTGCCCACCACCGGCCCCATGCCGGACTCCCTGGCCCCCCTGCTCGAATGGCTCCTCTCACGCCTGCCCGACCAGATCACCGTCGAGGACATGGCCGCCTACTCGCGCGTCTCCCCTCGCACCCTCACCCGCCAGTTCGCCGACCAGCTCGGCGTCCCACCCGCCCGCTGGCTGCTGGAGCGCCGCCTGGCCGCCACCCGCGCCCTGCTGGAGGAGACCGACCTGCCCGTCGAGACCATCGCCACCCGCGTCGGCCTCTCCTCGGCGGTCAACCTCCGCCGCCGCTTCCACACCGCCCTGCGCACCACCCCGGCCGCCTACCGCCGCTCCTTCCGCTGAAGGTTCCAGGCGGTTCCGCCGTCCCGCCCGCCGACGCCCGGAGGCTGATCGCGGGGGCCGCCACGGCGCTCGGGCACGAGCCGGACGAAGGGGCGCGGTTCCGGGCCGGCGTGTTCGACCCGGTCGCCAACCGGGGAGTCGAGCTGCGCGGCACCCTGGACCGGCCCGACCATCCCCAGCCGGTGCCCATCGTGCGGTTCGCGGCTGCCCCGGTCTTACGCGGCTCACCCGGGCGGGAGACGGCCCGTTTCCCGCCCCGTCACGCTCAGACGGTCAGCGGACCGGAGGCGGCCGGCAGGTTGTTCAGGGCCTTGACCAGCGGTGCGAGCTCCGGGGTCTGCTCCGCCTCGCCCAGCGCCCTGGCCAGGACCTCGTCGTGGGTCGGCCGGGCCTGCGTCAGCAGCGCCCACCCCTGCCCGGTGAGCTCGGTGTAGATGCCGCGCCGGTCGTCCTGGCACAGGATGCGGGTCAGCAGCCCGCGGTCTTCGAGCCGGTTGACCAGCCGGGTGGTGGCGCTGCCGGACAGCGCCGCGGCACGGGCCAGCTGCTGCATGCGCATGTGCCAGCCGTCCTGGCGCGACAATGCGTCCAGGACGGTGTATTCGACCACCGACAGCTCGTGGCCCGCCTGCAGCGCCCGCTCCATCGCGGCGTCGATCAGCCCGTGTAGCGCGGCCAGCGTCCGCCAGCCCTGTGTGCGGATCTGCACCGCGTCGTCTCCGATTGCCACGGCCGCCTCCTTTTCGTGTCCTCCCCCGTCCAGGCGGGCAGTCCTCGCGGCCCAGCCTACCAATGGTTCGAAATAAAACGCGCGTGCAAGTATATTTTCCGCGCGGGTGCCCGGCGGGCCCGCCCCTCGCGCGGTGGCGCGGCACGCCGGCGGTATCCGCGCGAGGTCACCGGGATCGGCCGGCGCCCGCGGACCGGTTCAGGAGGCGGTGAAGGCCAGGGAGGCGTTGTGGCCGCCGAAGCCGAAGGAGTTGGTCATCGCCGCCGCCCACCGGCCGTGGCGCGGCCGCCCGGTGACGATGTCGAGCTTGACCTGAGGATCCAGCTCCTGCAGGTTGCGGGTGGCGGGGATCACCCCGTCGCGGAGGGCGAGGATCGCGCCGATCGCGCCCACCGCCCCGGCGGCCCCGCACAGGTGCCCGGTCATCGACTTGGTGGCGGTGATCGCGGGATGCGTCCCCAGCGCCTCGGTGATCGAACGGGTCTCGGTCAGGTCGCCGGTCGGGGTCGAGGTGGCGTGGGCGTTCACGTGCCCGACGTCGAGGGCCTGCAGCCCCGCCGAGGCCAGGGCCAGCCGCATCGCGCGCACCTGCCCGCCCGCGTCGGCGCCGGTGATGTGGTGGGCGTCGGAGGTGGCGGCCGCGCCGGCCAGCGTGGCGTGCACCCGGGCTCCGCGGGCCGCGGCGAACCCCTCGCGTTCCAGGACCACCACGGCGGCCCCCTCGCCGAGGACGAAGCCGTCGCGCCCGGCGTCGAAAGGCCGGGAGGCCTCCTGCGGGGCGTCGTTGCGCGTGGACAGGGCTCTGGCCTGGGCGAATCCGGCGAGGGTGAGAGGGTGCACGCACGCCTCGGCGCCGCCGGCGATCACCACGTCGGCGCGGCCGAGGCGGATGAGGTCCAGCCCCATCGCGATCGCCTCGGATCCGGAGGCGCACGCGCTCACCGGCGTGTGGGCACCGCCCCGGGCGCCGAACTCGATGCTGACCACCGCCGCGGGCCCGTTGGGCATCAGCATGGGGACCGTGTACGGCGAGACCTTCCGCGCTCCGGAGGTCTCAAGAAGGTCGTCCTGGGCGAGCGTGGTCAGCACCCCGCCGACCCCCGTGCCGATGACCACCGCCAGGCGTTCGGGTTCGACGTCGGGGGCCCCGGCGTCCGCCCACGCCTCCCGCGCGGCGACGAGGGCGGCCTGCTGGCAGCGGTCCAGCCGCCGGGCCGTCACCCGGCCCAGCACCTCGGCGGGCTCCACCCGCATCCGCCCGGCGATCCGCACCGGCAGGCCTTCGGCCCACTCCTCCCGGATCAGGGCGACGCCGGATCGCCCTTCCAGCATGCCGGCCCAGGTGGAGGCCACGTCCCCGCCCAGCGGTGTGGTGGCACCGAGCCCGGTGACCCGGGCACCCGCCTTCGTCCCGTCTCCCATCAACGCCCCCTTCGTCCCCCGGCCGCCGTCCCATGCGCGGCGCCGCCGGGGTGTTCGGGCACAACGCTGCCAGGGCGGGCCCGCTCCCGCAGGTGACCCGGCCGACGAAAATGCCGCGGGAGATTTGTCGGCGACGTCGTGATCACGGCCGTGCCGTCCGGGGTACCGCCCGGGCCGTGCGGTAGGCGGCCCGGTCCGGAAGACATCTCCGGGGTGATCCGGCGAAGGCCGGCGACCTTGTGCCGGCGGCGCGGGCTCCGTCGAGTGGGAATCTCCAGCCGTGGCATGTGTACGTCGTGACCGGCGAGCCCTTGGCCGAACTCAAGAGGCGCGCGACGGCCAGGGCTCGGGCGGGCGACTCGGGTGATGAGCGGGAGTATCCGATGTACCCCACCGAACTGACCTCGCCGTATCTGGACCGCTTTTCCGCCGCAGCAGCCCAGCGGTACGAAGCGCTGGGAATCGAGCGTGATGACCCCGACAGGCCCAAGAAGATCGCCGCCTTGAACTCGGAGGCGTTCGGGGCGCCGGTCGTACTGTTCTGCTACCTCGACCGGACGATGGGGCCCGGACAGTGGGGGGGACGCAGGGATGTACTTGCAGACGGTCATGCTGTTGCTGAGAGCGGCGGACCCGCCGGCCTGGACTGCTCTCCCGAAGAGGGGGGCGGCGGTTTCCGCCGGACCTCATCCCGCGCCCATCATCCGGCTCTCCCAGGCCCAGGCCGCGATCTCGACCCGGCTGCGTACGCCCAGCTTGACCAGGATGCCCGACACGTATCCCTTGACCGTGCTCAGCGAGAGGAACAGCTCGTCGGCGATCTCCTGGTTGGTGCGGCCCCTGGCGACCGCCCGCACGATCTCGGTCTCCCGCGCGCTCAGGGGCTGCGCGGGCGGGCGGGCCCTGGCTCGGACGCCGCGGTCGGCGAGGTGGCGCAGCAACCGCAACGTGATCGACGGCGAGATGAGCGCGTCCCCCGCGTAGGCGGCCCGCACGGCCTCGACCAGCAGGCTCGGACCCGCGTCCTTCAGCACGAACCCGACCGCGCCGCCGCGCAACGCGCCGTAGACGTACTCGTCCAGGTCGAAGGTGGTGACCATGACCACCCGGGTCGGCGCGTCGGCCAGCGCGCGGGCGACGTCGATCCCGTCGAGGCGGGGCATCTGGACGTCCACCAGGCACACGTCCGGGGCCGTCTCGCGGGCCTGTTCGATGGCCTGGACTCCGTCGCACGCCTCGGCGACCACGGTGATGTCGGGCTGGTCCTCGAGGATGATCCGCAGGCTGGCCCGGATCATCGCCTGGTCGTCGGCCAGCAGCACCCGGATGGTCATCGCCGCCCCCGCACGGGCACGGGCGGCGTCATCGGCGCTCGCCGGTGGGGATGGTGGCGCGCACCGACCAGCCGGAGCCGGGGCGGGGGCCGGCGCTCAGGGTGCCGCCGAGGGCGTCGAGGCGTTCGCGCATGCCGACGAGGCCGTATCCGGCGCGGCGGTGACGGCGGGAGGGCGCCTGCGGGGCGTCGTCCTCGATGACGACCGTGACGGCCTCCTCGTCCTGGGTGACGTCGATGGTGACCGCGCGGGCCCGACGGGCGTGCCGGGAGACGTTGGTCAGCGACTCGCGCACGACGCGGTACACGGTGCTGCGCACCTCGGGCGGCCAGCTGTCCGGCTCGGCGGCCAGGCGCAGACGCGCCCGCCGGCCGTGGCTTTCGAAGCCCTCGATCAGCTCGGCGAGCCGTTCGCAGCCCGCCGAACCGGCACCGGTGTCGCGCAGGAGGCCGACCACGCGGCGGGTGGCGGCCAGGGCCTCGGAACCCGCGGTCTCGATGCCGGCCAGGGAGCCGGCTGTCCTGTCCGGGTGCTTGGCGGTGAGGAGCTGGGCGGCCTGGGCCTGGAGCACGATGCTGGTGATGTGGTGGGCGACGACGTCGTGCAGTTCTCTGGCCAGCTCCAGGCGCTCGGCACGCCGTACCCGCTCGGCGGTGGCCTGGCGGCGGGCGGCCAGCAGCCGCAGGCCGAGCCCGCTCACCAGGGCGGCGAGCCAGGCCAGGCCGCCCAGCACCGGCACGGCCGAGCGAGGGCTGGCCAGGAGTCCGCCCGTCATCACGGCCAGCCCCGCGGCGGCGACGGCGCAGGCCGGGCGGGCGGGCAGTGTCCTGACCGCGGAGCCGACGAGCACCGCCAGGGCCAGGGACGCGGCCGGGCCGGGTTCGGCGGGCAGGTGGAGGAGGCGGGCGGCGAGTACGGCGAGCGCCGCCACGGCCGCGCCCGCGACGGCGGTCCAGAGCCGATCGCGGCGGCGCGCCAGGGCGAGCACGCACACCGACGCGCCGACGGCCGCGCCGAACGGCCAGTAGCCGTCGCCCCAGCTGCCGGCGACCTGGTATGCCTGGAAGGCGACGGCCGCCGCGAACACGACGCCGAGCCCGGCGTCGACCGCCACCTCGAGCCGATCGGGAAAACCCACGGAATCCAGGCTAGGACAAGGGTTCCGCCGGCCTGTACCGGCCGAAAGTACTGTTGCGTTCCCTGCTTTCTGTCGATGTGGGCAGCCGGTCCCGGTCTGCAGGATGAGGCCCCATGCCACCTGAAACGCTCCCCCCGACGCCGGCGCCGACGGGACCGGGGCAGTCCGCTACGACCGTCTCCGGCCGGCCGCGTATCGCCGCGCTCGATGTGCTGCGCGGCTTCGCCCTGTGCGGAATCCTGCTGGCCAACGTCAAGCCGATCGCCCACATGGTCCGCACCGGAGAGGTCACCCAGCCTGTGGTGGTGGCCAGTCAGGACGGCGCCTGGCTGGGGCTGTTCGTCGACCAGCGCTTCTTCCCGATCTTCTCCCTGTTGTTCGGCATCGGCTTCTCGTTGCTGCTGGACTCCGTGCGAGGCCGGGTCCCCCGCCCGCGGGTGCTCCTGCTGCGCCGGATCCTGGTGCTGCTGGCGATGGGCCTGGCTCACATGTTCCTGCTGTGGCGGGGCGACATCCTGACCGTCTACGCCGTCGTCGGCCTGCTGGTGCTGCTTCCCTCGACCTGGCTGCCGCGCTGGGCCGTCGCGGGGCTCGCCGCCTGCCTCGTCGCGACGCCGCTCATCCTCGGCAGCAACGGCGTGGCGCTGGTGCCCGGGCTGTTCCTGCTGGGCTCGGCGCTGACCCGGTATGGCGTGATCGACCGGATCGAGCGTTCGGCCCGCGTGCCGGCCGTGCTGGGCCTGGTCTTCGCGGCGGGGGCGGTGCCCGCCACGTGGCTGCAGATCCGGTCCGGGGCCGCCGGTACGGACGATCTCTCCTCCTGGTTCGCCCTCGCCGGGTTGCTGGTTGCAGGCGCGTACGTGTGCGCGCTGCTGCTCCTGCTGAGAACGCCGCTCCGGCCGGTGCTCCAGGGGGTTTTCGCGCCGCTGGGCCGGATGGCGCTGACCAACTACCTGTCCGCCACGGTCCTCGTCCTGGTGGCCGCACGCCTCCTCGGCGGCTCGCCGGACGACTGGTCCCAGACGACGGTGCTCCTCATCGCCGGGGTCATCCTCCTCCCTCAGTGGCTGGTGTCCACGCTCTGGCTGCGCCGCTTCCGTCAGGGGCCCCTGGAATGGCTCTGGCGCTGGGCCACCTGGGCCCGCCGTCCCCCCTTGCGCCGCGCCTCCTGACGGCCGCCGAGTGCAGGTCCCGGACCTGCCGGGCATGGTCCCCGGCAGGCCCGGCCGCGGGCGGACGTGCCGACGCGGCGCCCGCACCCTAAAGTCATGGATCATTCATTGTCCGGATCCTGTGGAGGTCAGCGGTGGCCGAGGTAGTGCTGTTTCATCACGCTCAGGGCCTCACCCCGGGCGTGCGCGCGTTCGCCGACGAGCTACGCGGCGAGGGGCACACCGTGCACACGCCCGACCTGTACGACGGCCACATCTTTGACTCCCTGGAGGCGGGACTGGCGTATTCGGATCGGATCGGGGTCGAGGAGATCATCGAACGGGGCGCCCGGGCGGTGACGGACGCGCCGGCGGAGCTGGTCTACGTCGGGTTCTCCCTCGGTGTGCTTCCAGCGCAGAAGCTGGCCCAGACGCGGCCGGGCGCGCGCGGCGCCGTGTTCGTCCACTCGTGCGTGCCGAGCTCCTACTTCGGGTCGTGGCCGTCGCCGGTCCCGGTCCGCGTCCACGCCATGGAGGCGGACCGCCTGTTCACCGACGAAGGCGACGCCGACGCCGCCCGGGCGCTGGTGGACGAGGCCGCCGACGGCGAGCTGTACCTCTATCCCGGCGACCAGCACCTGTTCGCCGACAGCTCGCTGCCCTCCTACGACGCCGGGGGCGCCGCGCTGCTGCTCGACCGGACGCTGGCGTTTCTCGGCTCCCGGTGAGGTGATCGCTTTCCCCGCGCCCGGCGCCCGCGCGGCGCCGGGCCGCGCAGGGCGGGGCGGGGCGGACATCACGCCAGCGCGGCCGCCTTGCGCAGCAGCACCGACCGCTCGCGGACGTTGCGGCACAGCCGGGCGGCGAGCTCCAGTTCGGCCCGTGCCTCGGCGGTCCGGCCGAGCCGGGCGAGCAGCTCGCCGCGCACGCCGGCAAGCAGGTAGGACCCCGACAGGCCGTCTGAGGCGACCAGCCCGTCCACGATGGACAGCGCCTGCTGCGGTCCGTCCGCCATCGCGACGGCGACGGCCCGGTTGAGTTCGACGACGGGTGACGGAGCCACCCGGCCCAGCGCCTCGTACAGCAGCACGACACGCTCCCAGTCGGTCTCCGGCACCGAGGACGCCGACGCGTGGCAGGCGGCGATCGCCGCCTGCAGGCCGTAGGGTCCGAGGCCGCGTCCGATGGCCGCGGCCCGGCCGATCGCGGCCAGGCCGCGGCGGATCGCCGAGCGGTCCCACAGGCGCCGGTCCTGATCCTCCAGGAGCACCGCTTCGCCGTCGGGCCCGGTGCGTGCGGGAAAGCGCGCGGCCGTGAGCTCGAACAGGGCGAGCAGCCCGTACACCTCCGGCTCGTCGGGCAGCAACGCGGCCAGCGTCCTGGCCAGCCGGATCGCCTCGTACGCGAGGTCGGGGCGGAGCAGGCGGTCACCGGCCGTCGCCGTCGAACCCTCCGTGAAGATCACATACAGCACGCTCAGGACACCGCCGAGCCGCTGGCGCCGTTCCTCGGGCGGCGGCAGCTCGAACGGCACGCGCGCCGCGGCGATCGTCTTCTTGCCGCGCGTGATCCGCGCCTGGAGGGTCGGCACGGGCACGAGGAACGCCCGGGCGATCTCCTCGCTCGACAGGCCGCCGACCGCGCGCAGCGTCAGGGCCACGCGAGCCTCGGGCGAGAGCACCGGATGGCAGGCCACGAACATCAGCGCGAGAACGTCGTCGTCGATCCGGTCGGGATCCCACGGCAGGTCGTCCGGCCGGTCCCGCGGGGGCAGCGCACCCGAGCTCGTCTCCCCCTCGGCCAGCCGGCCGGCGAGCATGGCGTACCGCTCGTCGAGTGCCGACCGGCGGCGGAAGGAGTCGATGGCGCGCCGCCGCGCGGTCGCCAGCAGCCAGCCCACCGGGTTCGCCGGCGCACCCTCGCGCGACCAGGTGACGAGCGCCTCCGCCACCGCCTCCTGCGCGACGTCCTCGGCGAGCTCGAAGTCCCCGGTGTAGCGGGCCAGCGCCCCGACGATCCGCGCGGACTCGATCCGCCAGACGGCCTCGACGGCCCGCCGCGCCGACTCGGTGCTCGGCGGGCCGCCGGTGGCCGCGGGCGTCAAAGCTGGCCGGTCCGCTCGCGCCACGCCCGCTCCCTGATGATCCACTCGTTGTCCTGCGGGAACTCCTCGATGCCCGGCACCCGGCGGATCTCGCACTTCGTGCCGGTGACCATGGGCAGTCGCCTGGCCCACTCGACCGCCTCCTCCTTCGAAGCCACATCGAGCACGTAGAAGCCGCCGAACAGCTCCTTCGTCTCGCCGTACGGACCGTCGGTGACCACCGGCGTCTCGCCGCTGAAGTCGACCACCACACCCTGGGCCGCGTCCTCCAGGCCCTCGGCGGCGACGAGCACGCCGGCCCGGATCAACTCGTCGTTGAAGCGGCCCATCGTCTCGAGCATCTGCTCGAAGGGCGTCTCCATCATCTTCGCGACGGATTCGTCGGTGCCCCGCAGGATCAGCATGTACTTCGCCATCTTCGAACTCCTTGCCATCGGGGTCGCCACTCGACCCTCTCACTTCAAGGTCGAACGGGGCGACCGCGGATCGACACGACAGACGACCGCAGACCATTTCGCATCCGGTCACCCCGGCGGTGTGTCGCCCCCTCCCCGCCGGGACTGCCGCCACTGCCGATCGGGCCGTGGCCGCGGCGCCGCCGATCCCCGAACGGGGCCGCAGGGAGCGTTCGCTAACGCCGGATCGAGTTCCCCGTCCCTTCGGGCCCCGCAACTGACTGTCCCGGGTGATGGCGGGCGCGCCTGGTGCGGTTGTCGCCGTCGTCGGCGAGCACGGCCGCGGTGTTGATGACCGAGACGTGGCTGTAGGCCTGGGGGAAGTTGCCGACCTGCCGGTGGCGGGTGACGTCGTACTCCTCGGACAGAAGGCCGACGTCGTTACGGAGAGCGAGCAGCCGTTCGAACAGCCGTCGGGCCTCCTGGCGGCGGCCGAGCAGGGCCAGCGCGTCGGCCAGCCAGAAGGAGCAGGCCAGGAAGGCGCCCTCCGTTCCCGGCAGCGCGTCCACGTCTTCGACATCGGGGCGGTAGCGCAGGACGAAGCCGTCCTCGACCAGTTCGCGCTGCACGGCCTCGACGGTTCCGGCGACGCGGGGATCGTCGAGCGGAAGGAATCCGAGCCGGGGAATGAGCAGCAGCGCGGCGTCCAGGCCCTTCGACCCGTAGTACTGGGTGAAGGTGTTACGGCCGGGATCGTAGCCGCGGGTACAGACGTCCCGGTGGATCTCGGCGCGTAGCGCCCGCCAGCGCTGTACGGGCCCGTCGCGGCCGTGGTTTTCGACAGCGGAGATCATACGGTCCGCCGCGACCCACGCGAGGATCTTGGAGTGGACGAAGTCGTGTCGTGGTCCGCGCATCTCCCACAGCCCGTTGTCGGGTTTCTTCCAGGCCCCCTCCAGGTAGTCCATGAGCACGCGTTGCAGATCCCATGCGTCATCGTCGGGGGCCAGACCAGCCTCCCTCGCCAATTCCAGGCAGTCGAGGACCTCGCCGTAGACGTCGATCTGGAACTGCCCGCAAGCGGCGTTGCCGATCCGCACCGGTTGTGAGCGCTCGTAACCCGACAGCCAGTCGACGGTCCATTCGGGGATCCGGCGGCAGCCGTCGAGGGTGTACATGATCTGGAGATCGGCCGGGCTGCCGGCGACGGCTCGCAGCAGCCAGTCACGCCAGGCGGTGGCCTCGGCGTCGTAGCCGGCGCGCATCAGAGCTTGCAGGGTGAAGGTCGCATCCCGTAACCAGCTGTAGCGGTAATCCCAGTTGCGGGGGCCGCCGAGCTGTTCGGGCAGGGAGGCGGTGGGGGCGGCGACGATGCCTCCGGTGGGCGCGTAGGTCAGCGCCTTGAGGGTGAGAAGGCTGCGCCGTACGGCTTCGCCGTATCTTCCGTCGTAGCGGCAGCACTCCAGCCACTGTTTCCACAGTAGCTCCGTGCTGTTCAGGGACTCGATGGCGTCGACCGGGTCGGGACGCGGCAGCCAGGAGGACTGCCAGGTCAGCACGGACGGCACACGTTCTCCCGCGCAGACGGTGAAGGTGGCGGTAGTGCGGTGAGCCTCCTCATCCGGACACAACTCGGCGGGACCCTGCAACCAGGCGGCGTCCGGACCCGCCACGACGGCCAGTTGGCCGCCGTCGTGGTGAACCCACGGTATGACGTGGCCGTAGTCGAAGCGCAGCATCAGCTCGGTGCGCATTTCGACCCGGCCGCGGACGCCCTCGACGATCCGGATCATGTCGGGCGCCTGACCTCGGGGCGGCATGAAGTCCAGGACGCGCACGCATCCGTCGGCGGAGTCCCACGTCGTCTCCAGGATCAGGGTGTCATCGTGGTAGCGGCGGCCGGTGCAGACCTGCCGGCCGGCCGGGGCCAGCAGCCAGCGCCCGGCGCGCGGACCGTCCAGCAGCGCGGCGAAGCAGGCCCCGGAGTCGAAGCGGGGCAGGCACAGCCAGTCCACCGAGCCGTCGCGCCCCACCAGGGCGGCGGTGTGCATGTCGCCGATCAGCGCGTAGTCCTCGATCCGCATGTGATGGCTCCTGTCGGGTTCGGTGGTTGCCCGCTTCAGGCGACGCGGTAACCGGCGGCGGCGCCGGGGCGCAGGGTCAGGCCGTGGCCTGGCGCGTCCACCCGGGGGTGGACGGCCCCGCCGGTGGGATCGGCCGCGCCGTCGAACAGCTCGGTTTCGATGCGCACGTGGTCGTGGAACCACTCGATGTGGCGCAGGTTCGCCGTGGCGGTGGCCGCGGGCACGTGCAGGTTGGGGGCGCAGTGCGCCGACACCTGCAGGTGGTGGGCGGCGGCGATCACGGCGGCGCCGAACCAGCCGGTGTAGCCGCCGCAGCGGGTGGCGTCGATCTGGAGGCAGTCCACGGCGCCCGCCTGGCACATCCGGGTGAAGTAGGTCAGGTCGCCGCCATACTCGCCGGCGGCGACGTCGGCGTCGATCCGCATACGCACCAGGCGCAGCCCCGCCAGGTCGTCGGAGGAGACCGGCTCTTCGAACCAGCGCACGTCCTGCTCGTCCATGCGTGTGGCCAGGCGGACGGCCTGCTTGGCGGTGTAGCCGCCGTTGGCGTCGACGTAGAGTTCGGCGTCGGCGCCGATGACGCGGCGGGCGAGGGCGACGCGGTGCAGATCACGGTCGGCGGCCGTGCCACCGGACTCGCCGATCTTGATCTTCACGCGGGGGATTCCCTGTCCGTGCACCCATTGTCGTAGCTGCGCGCCGGTGGTGGCGTCGCCGTAGGTGGTGAACCCTCCCGATCCGTAGACGGGCACGTCCGGGCGGGCGGCGCCGAACAGGCGCACCAGCGGCATTCCCAGCAGCCGCGCCTTGAGGTCCCACAGGGCGACGTCCAGCGCGGAGATCGCGTATCCGGCGATTCCCGTCCGCCCGGCGTTGCGCACCTGGCGGACCATCGCCGTCCAGGTCGCGGGGATGTCAAACGCGTCGGCGCCGGTCACCACCGCGGCGAGGGTTTCGGTGATGAAGGACACTGCGGCGGCGGGCGCGTAGGTCCACCCGGTGCCGACGATCTCCTCGGCGTCGACCTCGGCCACCACCAAGGTCGTCGCGTCCCAGACCAGGGTGCCGTCGGCCTCCGGCTGGTCGGTCGGCACGCGGTAGGCCGCGGCGCGCACCGCGCGGATCGCCGTCATCGCGCCCTCCTGACGTCGAGCCTCCTGACGTGAGTAAACCCACCCATACCCGACAAATCATCACCTAATGGTTAAAGTCATTAAAGGTTGAAAGTTTCCACTTGTTGAATATTTAGTGCTGTAAAGCGGGGCACGCCAGCAGGTATGACTGACATCGCCTCCGAAGTGCTCATCGAACGGCTGGCCGCCTGGGGTGTCGACACGGTCTTCGGGCTGCCCGGTGACGGCATCAACGGGATCATGGAGGGTCTGCGCCGCCACGCCGACCGGGTCAGATTCGTCCTGGTCCACCACGAGGAGGCGGCCGCGTTCATGGCGACCGCCCACGCCAAGGCGACCGGCCGCATCGGGGTCTGTCTGGCGACCTCGGGGCCCGGCGGCATCCATCTGCTCAACGGCCTCTACGACGCCAAGCTTGACCATCAGCCTGTGCTGGCCATCACCGGCATGCAGGAGACCAGCGTGCTGGGCACCGGCTACCAGCAGGAGGTCCACCTGGATCGGTTGTACGCCGACGTCGCCGACTACAACCTCGTCGTCGACAACCCGGCGCAGTTGCCCGGCGTGGTGGACATCGCGATCCGCACCGCTTACGCCCGGCGCGGCGTGGCTCACCTGTGCATCCCGAACGACGTGCAGGTGGCACCCGCCGATGCCGATCCCTACCAGCACGTCGCCCCGGCGCGGCCCCCGGCGACCGCGCCGATCTACCTGCCTGCGCCGGGGGTGCCGCGCCGGGAGGATCTGCAGGCCGCCGCCGAGGTGCTCAACGCCGGTGAGAGGGTGGCGATCCTGGCCGGGGCCGGCGCGTTGCACGCGCGGGAAGAGGTTCTGGCCGTCGCCGACGTTCTGGGCGCACCGGTGATCAAAACGCTGCCCGGCAAGGCCGTCATCCCCGACGACTCACCGTACGCGGTCGGCGGGATCGGCCTGCTGGGCACCAAGCCGGGTGAGGAGCTCGTCGAGGACTGCGACACGCTGCTCATGATCGGTACCAACTTCCCCTACACCAAGCACCTGCCCGAGCCGGGCAAGGTCCGCGTGGTGCAGATCGAGGCCGACCCGGCGCGCGCCGGTGTGCGCATGCCCACGCAGGTGCCGATGATCGGCGATGCGAAGGAGGGGCTGGCCGCGCTGCTGCCCCTGCTGCGGCGCAACGAGGACCGGGCGCACCTGGACAAATACCTCAAGGCGATGCAGCGGTGGCGGAAGAACATGGCCGACCTGGAGTCGCCGAAACGCGACCCGATCGCCCCGCAGTATCTGATGAGCTGCATCGACCGGGCGGCGACCGATGAGGCGATCCTCACCTGCGACTCCGGCACGATCGCCACCTGGGCGGCGCGGCACTGGACGATCCGCGGGGAGCGGCGCTTCTACCTGTCGGGAAACCTCGCCACGATGGCGCCCGGGCTGCCGTATGCGATCGCGATGCAGCACGCCTTCCCCGGCCGGCAGGTGATCGCGTTCGTCGGCGACGGCGGTTTCGCGATGCTGATGGCCGAGTTCCTCACCGCCGCCCAGCACCGGCTGCCGATCAAGGTGGTGATCAACAACAACAACTCCCTCGGCCAGATCCTGTGGGAGCAGATGGTGCTCGGCTACCCCGAGCACGGCGTGCGGTTCGCCGAACCGGCCTCGGACTTCTCCGCCTGGGCCCGCTCCTGCGGCGCCTACGGCCGCAAGGTCACCGACCCCGGACAGGTCGACGAGGCCGTACGCCAGGCGCTGGCGCACGACGGGCCCGCGCTGGTGGACGTCGACGTCAACCCCAACGAGCCGCCGATGCCCGGCAAGGTCAGCCACGACCAGGCGATCAAGTTCGCCCAGGCCTTCCTCAAGGGGCAGCCGCACAAGGCGGCGATCGCCACCACCCTGTTCAAAGACAAGATCTCCCAGCTTGGACGGTGATCGCGATGAGCCGCAGCGTCTCCCTGCCCGCCCCGGTCACCACCCGGCCGGACCAGCCGTACATCCGGCTGCGCGACCTGGAGCATGATCTGGCCGCGCGGGTGGACGGCGAGGTCCGCTTCGACCCCGGCAGTCGCGGCGCCTACTCCACCGACGGATCCAACTACCGGCAGGTGCCGCTGGGCGTGGTCGTTCCCCGCACCCCCGACGCGGCCGTCGAGGCGATCGCCGTCTGCCGTGCACACCGGGCCCCGGTCACCTCGCGGGGCGGCGGCACCAGCCTGGCCGGGCAGACGTGCAACGCCGCGGTGGTGATCGACTGGTCGAAGTACTGCGACCATCTGGTGTCGGTGGACGCCGCGGCCAGGACCTGCGTCGTCGAGCCGGGAATCGTGCTCGACGTGCTCAACGAGAAGCTGGCGGGCACGGGGCTGATGTTCGGGCCACGTCCGTCCACGCACTCCCAGTGCACCCTGGGCGGGATGATCGGCAACAACTCCTGCGGGTCCACCGCGCAGGCGTACGGCAAGACGGCCGACAACGTCTCCCGCCTGGAGATCCTCACCTATGACGGCGTCCGGATGTGGGTCGGCGCCACCGACGAGCAGGAGTACGCGCGCATCCTCGCCGCAGGCGGCCGGGACGCACGGATCTACCGCGAGCTGCGCGAGATCGTCGACACCCACGCCGAGCAGATCCGCCGCCGCTTCCCCGACATCCCGCGACGGGTGTCGGGCTACAACCTCGACCAGCTCCTGCCGGGCGGCGCCTTCCACCTGGCCAGAGCACTGGTCGGCTCCGAGGGCACCCTGGTCACCGTGCTGCGGGCCGAATTGCGCCTGGTGCCGGCGCCCAAGGCCGAGAGCCTCGTCCTGCTCGGCTACCACGACATCGCCGCGGCCGCCGACGCGGTGCCCCCCATCGCCGAGCACCACCCGCTCCAGCTCGAAGGTGTGGACGACAAGCTGGTCAGCTTCGAGCGGCGCAAGGGCATGCACCCCGAGGCCCTGGCCAAGTTGCCCGAAGGCGGCGGCTGGCTGATGGTGTCCTTCGGCGCCGACTCCCAGCGCGAGGCCGACGACCGGGCACGGGCCCTGACCGACGCCCTGAACGGCACCGAGCACGCGCCGCACATCGCCTTCTTCGACGACGAGAAGACCGAAAAACACCTGTGGGAGGTCCGCGAATCCGGTCTGGGAGCCACCGCACGTGTGCCGGGCATGCGCGAGACCTGGGAGGGCTGGGAGGACTCGGCGGTACCGCCGGAACGACTCGGCGACTACCTGCGCGACCTGCGCGCACTCTTCGAGGAGTTCGACTACGGCGACGCCGCGCTGTACGGGCACTTCGGGCAGGGCTGCGTGCACACCCGGATCCCGTTCGACCTCCTCACCGCCGACGGCATCGCCTCCTTCCTGGCCTTCCTGGAGCGGGCCTCCGACCTGGTCATCGCCTACGGGGGATCCCTGTCGGGCGAGCACGGTGACGGCCAATCACGCGGCCGGCTGCTGCCCAAGATGTTCGGAGCCGATGTCATGACCGCCTTCGAACAGGTCAAAGCCGTTTTCGACCCCGCGGACCGGATGAACCCCGGGAAGATCGTCGCCCCTTACCGGATCGAGGAGAACCTCCGCCTGGGTACCGGCTGGACCCCGGCCGACCCGAGCGTCCACTTCGGCTACCCCGACGACGAGGGCAGCTTCCAGCGCGCCGTCATGCGCTGCGTCGGCGTCGGCCAGTGCCGCCGGCACACCGGCGGCGTCATGTGCCCCTCCTACCGCGCCACTGGCGAGGAGGAGCACTCCACGCGAGGCCGGGCCCGGCTGCTGTTCGAGATGCTGGGCGGCCACGCCGACTCCACGGTGCGCGACGGCTGGCGGTCGGCGGCCGTCAGGGACGCCCTCGATCTGTGCCTGGCGTGCAAGGGCTGCAAGCACGACTGCCCGATGGACGTCGACATGGCCACCTACAAGGCCGAGTTCCTCTCCCACCACTACGCGGGGCGGCCCCGGCCCGCCGCCCACTACGCCATGGGCTGGCTCCCCCTGTGGGCGCGACCTGCTGGCCCGCGCCGGAATCCACCTGGAGGCGGTCGGCGGCTGCTGCGGCCTGGCCGGAGACTTCGGCTTCACCGCCGGTCACCTGAAGGTGTCGATGGCCTGTGCCGAGCAGGAACTGCTTCCCGCCGTGCGCGCGGCCGACCCGGACACCCTGATCCTGGCCGACGGGTTCAGCTGCCGTACCCAGATCGAACAGGCCGGCGTCGGCCGCCAGGCACTCCACCTGGCGGAGATTCTCGCCGCCGCCCAGCGGGGCGACAACCTCGGCGCCTACCCCGAACGCCGGATCGGGCGACGGCCGGGCCCGCCACAGACCCTCCGCGACAGGAGTTGACCACCATGGACCATCTGGGACGCACCACCTGGGTGATCGCCGAAGGCTGCATCCCGCCCGACAGCACCGGCGACGAGCGCGCGTTCACCAGCATCGCCTTCCCCGCATGACCTCAACACCGCAACCGCCGCCGACCGACCCGACAGGAGCGTGGATGAACACCGACGAGGTCCACGAGGCCGCGGCCGGCCCGCTGGACGACCCGGCCGACGCGGCCTGGCGAGTGGAGGCGGCCTCGCTCGTCCTGGTCGAGATGACGCTCAACGCGGCCGCCGAATACAGCGGCCTGTCCGTCATACAGTTGCGCGTACTGCTGGCAGTCGACCGGCATGGCCCCCTCAACCTCAGTGCCCTCGCCACCCACCTCACCATGTCGATCTCCGCGACCGGTCGTCTGGTCACCCGGCTCGACGCCGCGGGACTGCTCACCCGCCTTCTCGCATCACACAGCCGCCGCGAGGTCAGCATCGACGTCACCCCGCTCGGCCACCAGGCCATCGAACGTCTACGCGCCGCCCGCCGCCGTCACATCGCCGCCGCGCTGACCCGCCTGCCGCCCGCCACCCAGCAGACGCTCGCCCGCACCCTGCTGGAGTTCACCGCCGCCGTGCAGGCCGGCGACAGCTGTGGCGGCATCGGCCCGGCCGTGACCTGACTGCCTCCGCATCGCTCATACACATCGCCCATCGGAAGGAAGCACCGGCCATGCGCGCACTGACCGTCGTCCCACAGCGCAAGAACTCCCTGGCGGTGACCGACGTCCCCGATCCGGAACCCGGCGAGAACGACCTCCTCGTCGACGCGCTCGCCGTCGGCGTGTGCGGAACCGACAAGGAGATCGCCGCCGGTGACTACGGCTGGGCGCCGCCCGGCCGTGACAGGCTCGTGATCGGGCACGAGTCGCTGGGCCGCGTACGGCGGGCACCGGACGGCAGCGGCTTCTCCCCGGGCGATCTCGTCGTCGGCGTGGTACGGCGCCCGGACCCCGTGCCCTGCGGTGCGTGCGCGCACGGGCAGTTCGACATGTGCCGCAACGGCCGTTACACCGAACGCGGTATCAAGGAACTCGACGGCTATGCCAGCCAGTCCTGGCGCGTCGAGGCCGACTACGCGGTCAGGATCGACCCGGCCCTCGTCACGATCGGCATGCTGATGGAGCCCACCAGCGTGGTCGCCAAGGCGTGGGAACAGGTCGAGAGAGTCGGCGCACGGGCATGGTTTCAGCCGCGCACGGCCCTGGTCGCCGGCGCGGGCCCGATCGGGCTGCTGGCCGCGCTACTCGGCATGCAACACGGCCTGGACATCCACGTTCTGGACCGCGTCACCGGCGGCCCCAAACCGAAACTCGTCACCGACCTCGGCGCCACCTACCATTGCGGCGGCATCGCCGACGTGGTCGCCGCCACCAAGCCCGACATCGTGATCGAAGCAACCGGTGTGGGACAGCTGGTGTTCGATGCGATCACCGCCACGGCCGCCTACGGCATCGTCTGCCTGACCGGCGTCTCCCCCGCCGGACGCCGGCTCACCATCGACGCGGGCAGCCTGAATCGAGAGATCGTCCTGGAGAACGACGTGGTGGTCGGATCCGTCAACGCCAACCTCAGCCATTACAGCGCGGCGGCGGATGCCCTGGCCAGAGCGGACCTGGACTGGCTCGGCCGGCTGATCTCCCGGCGCGTACCGCTCGAGCGATATACCGAGGCCTTCACCACCCAGCCGGACGACGTCAAAGTGGCCATCACCTTCGGGTGATCCTTCCCGTCGCCCAGCAGCGGCCGGAAATCCGACGAACACCGCTGCCCGGCGTCGACATGAGGCACCCGGGCACTCCGGCCGCCTCGCGGTACCGCGCGACGAACGCGGCGGCTGACCGTGACACACCGGAGGGATCGGCCGGGGATGCTGGCGAAGCTCGTACGGCACTAGCCTTGGGCCATGTCATCGTGTCGGGGAGAGGTCATCTGATGTCGCCGGTTCTGGAGAGTACGGCCCGCGCGCTGCTGCGCAGGATCGCGGTGGAGCAGGCCGGGTCACGGCTGCCGTCCCTGACGGCGGCCGTGGTGCGCGACGGGCGGATCGCCTGGTTCGGCTCGCGCGGCCGGGTGGAGGGCGCCGCCCCCACCGAGACCACCCAGTACCGCATCGGCTCCATCACCAAGAGCATGGTCGCCACCGTGGTCATGCGGCTGCGCGACGAGGACCGCCTGGACCTGCTCGACCCGATCGGCAAGCACGTCCCCGGCACGCCGGTCGGCGAGGTGACCGTCGCCCAGCTGCTGTCGCACACCGCCGGGCTGACCGCCGAGCCGCCCGGCCAGTGGTGGGAGCGGACCCCGGGCATGCCGGTGGAGGAGCTGATCGGGCTGCTCGGCCCGGAGACCGCCCGGCACCGGCCCGGCCGCCGCTTCCACTACTCCAACCTGGGCTTCGCCCTGCTGGGCGAGCTGGTCGCCCGGCACCGGGGCGTCGACTGGGCGCAGGCCGTACGGGCGGAGGTGCTGGAGCCGCTGGGCATGAGCCAGACCACATCCCGGCCGCGCGCCCCGCACGCCACCGGCTACGCCGTGCACCCGTGGGCCGACGTGCTGCTGCCCGAGCCCGAGCACGACGCGCTGGCCATGGCCCCGGCCGGGCAGCTGTGGTCCACCCCCGCCGACCTCGCCCGGTGGGCGGCGTTCCTGGCCGGTGAGACCGCGGGCGTGCTCGACCCGGCCACGCTGGCCGAGATGCGCGAGCCGGCGATCGTCGACGACGGCGATGCCTGGACCGGCGGCTTCGGCCTGGGCCTGCAACTGACCCGGGCGGGCGGCCGCCGCCTGGCCGGCCACAGCGGCTCCATGCCCGGCTTCCTGTCCACGGTCTGGGCCGACCCGTCCGACCGGGTGGGTGTGCTGTTCATGGCCAACGCCACCTCGGGGGCCAGCCGCACCCTGCTGACGGAGCTGCTGGCCATCCTCGACGAGCACGAGCCGCACCTGCCCGCGGAGTGGGAGCCCACCGCGGCCGACGCCGACCTGCTGGAGCTGACCGGCCCGTGGTACTGGGGGCCGAGCGCCTACGCGCTGCGGCTGCTGCCGGAGCGCGGCCTGTCCCTCGAACCGATCGGCGGCGGCGGCCGGGCCTCGCGCTTCGTCGCCCAGGCCGACGGGACCTGGCTGGGCCTGGACGGCTACTACGCCGGTGAGCGGCTGAGCCTGGTCCGCCGGGCCGACGGCTCGCCCGGCCACCTCGACCTCAACACCTTCGTCTTCACCCGCACCCCCTACGACCCCACGGCCGAGGTGCCGGGCGGGGTGGACGGCGACGGCTGGCGCGGCTGAGCGGCGAGCGCCCGGCAGGTCCGGGGCGGGCCTCTGCCCGCCCCGGGCGGCAGCGGGAGGCTAGCGTGCCCACATGGGGCCGAGGTACGCGCCGCCGGTGGCGTCGAGCACGTTGCCGGTGATCCAGCGGGCGTCGTCCGAGGCGAGGAAGGCGACGGCGTCGGCGATGTCCGCCGGCCGGCCGATCCTGCCGAGCGCGGTCAGGCCCGTCAGGACGGCCCGGATCTCGGGGTTGTGCAGGGTGTCGGTCACATCGGTGTCGGTGCTGCCGGGGCTCACCGTGTTCACCGTGATGCCGCGTTCGCCGAGCGCGTTCGCCAGCGTCCGGCTCATGACCTCCAGGGCGCCCTTGGTCATCGCGTAGGCGATCTGGCCGGGCAGGGCGACCCGCGTGGCGAGCGAGGAGATGTTGACGATGCGCCCGCCGTCGGGCATCAGCGGCAGTGTCGCCTGGATGAGGAACAGCGGCGCCTTCACGTTGATCGCGAAGACCTCGTCGAACTGGCCGGGGGTCAGCCGATCGACCGACCCGGCCCGCACCGTGTCCTGGTTTCCGCAGGCCGCGTTGTTGACCAGGATGTCCAGCGGTCGCCCGTGCAGGCCCGCGGTCAGGCCGGTGAGCAACGTCCGCACGTCGCCGTCCGTGCCGAATTCCGCCTGGACCGGGAAGGCTTCACCGCCGGCCTGTTCGATCGTGACCACCGTCTCCTTGGCGGCGTCGGCGTTGCGGCTGTAGTGCACCGCCACCAGCGCGCCGTCCGCGGCCAGTCGCTGGGCGATGGCTCGGCCCATTCCCCGTGAGGCGCCGGTCACCAGCGCGGTCTTGCCCTTCAGGTCCGTCATGTCGGTCTCCTGTCAGTGATAGGCGATGACCACGAGGCTGGCAGGGCCCGCTCACCACGCATTCACCACCCGCACACCGCCCCCTCACCGCCCGGCGGCGTTGAACGCGGCCACCGCGGCCAGAGCCTCAGCCGAGTCGGCGGCGGCCGGACGATCTCCGTACGCGCGCGCGGCGGCGAGGGCCTGCCGGTAGCGGAGGCGGGCCTGGCCGACGTCCTGCTCGGCCTCCGCGATCCGGCCGAGGCCGATGAGGATCCGCCAGCGCGTCAACGCGCCGCCCATCGATGCCCGGCCGCAGCCTCGCAGCGCCCGGTCGTACAGCTCGCGGGCGGCCGGCAGATCGCCGCGCAGGCGCGCGACGTCCGCGAGCCCGCGCTGGGCGCCCGCCCGGGTCTCGGGCGTTCCGGCGCGGCGGGCGAATTCGATGGCGCGCTCGTACTCCGCGCGCGCGGCGAGCAGCCGGCCGGCGTCGGCCAGCCCGTCGGCGTTCCTGACGAGCAGCCTGGTCAGGTCCTCCACCGCGCCCAGCCGTCCCGCCAGGTCAATGGCCTCCGCCATCAGCGCGGCGAACCCCGGCCCGTCCGCGAACCCGGCCAGCTGCTCCAGGGCGGTGAGGACTCCCCAGCGGTCCCCCGTCCCGCGAAACCCCTCCAGCGCGGCGCGGAACGCCTCCTCGGCGGTGTCCCGCTCGCCGGCGAGGAGGCTCTTGACCCCTGATTCCAGGCGGGTGAACGCTCGGGACCACGGATCGGCGGGGACCTCCCCGTCCGCGTGGCAGGGGCCGTTCACCATGAACCGCAGGACGCGCAGGAACGGGTATCGCAGACGCCGATCGGCAAGGCGCTCCAGATGGTCGCGCAGTCGCCGATCGTGCACGTTGTCGGCGGCCGCGGCGTGCGCCAGGCACAGGGTGTACTCCTCTTCGAGGCCGGCGGGCGGCTCGTCGCCGACCGTCATGAGCAGGCCTGCGGCCACCGCGGCTCGCTCGCCGGGCAGGCCCCGCAACTGCCCCTGCCATGACAGGGCGGCGAGCAGGCGGAGCCCGAGCACGGGGTCGGCCCCCGCCGCCCAGTGGAGCGCCGCGTGGAAGTTGCCGCGTTCGGCGTCGAGGCGGTCCAGCCACTCCAGCTGGTCAGGACCGCGCAGGTGCGGCTCGGCGGCCCGGGCCGATTCGAGGAAGTACGCCGCGTGGGCCGCTCTCAGCCGTTCCCGCTCGCCGTCGTCGGCCAGCCGCTCGGCGCAGAACTCACGGACGGTCTCCAGCATCCGGTACCGGCCCCCGCCGGCCTCCACCAGGGATTTGTCGACGAGGTCGGCGAGCAGTTCGACGACCTCGCCCTCGGACGGCCCGCAGACCCGGGCGGCCGCGTGGAGCGGCGCGCCGCCGCTGAAGACCGTCAGCCGCGCGGCCAGCGCCTGTTCGGGGCGGCTCAGCAGGTCCCAGCTCCACCCGACGACCGAGCGGAGCGTCCGGTGCCGGGGCACCGCCGAGCGATCGCCACGCGACAGGAGCCGGAACCGGTCGTCCAGCCGGGCCTCGACCTCCTCGAGCGTCAGCGACCGCATCCGCGCGGCCGCGAGCTCGATCGCCAGCGGCAGTCCGTCGAGCGCCCGGCAGAGCCGCAGCACCGCGTCGACGTTGGCGTCGTCGATCAGGAAGCCGGGCCGTACGGCGGCGGCCCGGTCGGCGAACAGCCGCACCGCCGGATGGCCGAGGGCCTCCGGGGCGCCGCCGTCCAGGGGCAGCGGCGGGACCGAGTGCAGCGTCTCCCCGGTGATGCCCAGCCTCTCCCTGCTGGTGACCAGGATCCGCAGGTCGCGGCAGGCCGCCAGCAGCCGCCGGGCGAGCGCGGCGACCTCGGCGGCGACGTGCTCGCAGTTGTCCAGGACGAGCAGCACCCGCCGATCGGCCAGCCCCGCGATCAGCCGTTCCACGGGGTCGAGCGGACCGGACAGCGCGGGCACCAGCCCGGCCTCGCGCAAGCCCAGCGCGTTGATCAGGGCCTGCGGGGCGGCCGCGCCGTCGGCGAGCGGGGCCAGGTCGACGAAGCGGACCTCATCCCGCTCCCGCCCGGCGGCCTCGATCGCCAGCCGGGTCTTGCCGACCCCGCCCGGCCCGGTGAGCGTGACCAGGCGTCGCTCGCCGAGCAGCGCGCGGACGCGTTCGAGGTCGCCGTCGCGCCCCACGAAACTGGTGAACTGGGCCGGAACGCCGCCTCCCGCCGCCTCGGGGGGCGAGGAGCCGGCGCGCAGCACCGCCACGTGCACGCCGCCGAGCTCAGGGGAGGGATCGACACCGAGCTCCTCCGCCAGCGTCCGCCGCGCTTCTTCGAACACCTGGAGCGCCTCGGCCTTCCGGCCGCTCCCGTACAGGGCCCGCATGAGCTGTCCGCGCAGACGTTCCCGCAGCGGATGCGCCGCCACGGACTCCGGCAGCTCCGCCGCCAGGTCGCGGTGCTCACCGCGCGCCAACCGCGCCTCGACCAGGTCTTCGAGCACGGAGATCCGCAACTCCTCCAGCCTGGCGGCCTGCTCCCCGGCGAACGGCGCGTCGATGACGTCGGCCAGCGCCGGCCCCCGCCACAGTCCCAGGGCCTCGCCCAGGAGCCGGGCGGCGCCGGCGTGGTCTTCGGCGGCCAGCACGTGCCGCCCTTCGCCGGCGAGCCTCTCGAATCGGTGCACGTCGACGTCGTCGGGATCGACGAGCAGCCGGTATCCGGCGGGACCATGCTGGAGCAGCTCCCCTGTCTCGCCCGCGGCCCCGAGCCGGCGGCGCAGCCGGGACACCTGGGACTGCAGGGCGTGCGCCGCGCCGCTCGGCGCCTGCGGGCCGTACAGCCCCTCGACGAGCCGCCGCACGCCCACCGTCCGGCCCACGTTCAGCAGCAACATCGCCAGCAGCGCACGCAGCTGCGGTCCGCCGGCGGCGACCGTCTCGCCGTCGGCGGACCACACCTCCAAGGCCCCCAGGACACCGAATCGCACGGCAGGCAGGATGGTCAGGAGCCGGTGACGGCGTAGGCGCGCCGGTCGTCGGGGTTGCGTTCACGGCGCACGTGGCCGGCCCGCTCCAGGTCGTCGCAGAGGTTGACCATGACGCTGCGGTCGATGCGCAGCTCCTCGCTGAGCGTCTGCTGCGAGCAGGGGCCGACGGCCACGAGCATCTTCAGCACCAGGTGCTGGCCGACGCCGAGGCCGTTGTCGTCCGCCTGCCCCTCGGCCGCGCGCGCGACGGCGGCCGAGGCCCGGCACAGGGCGATGTCCAGGCGTTCGGCCGCCAGCTGCGGAAAGTAGGTCAGCCGCGGGCGGCCGGCGGTCTTGGGTGGCATCCGACTCCCCCTCTCGATGCCGATGACCGTAACACCAATCATCTTAATTCCAATTGTTTGACAGCAGATCAATACGGCCGTACGGGGTCCCCGTAGTACTCGGGAAAAATCGGGCGGATATGGCCCTGGCCTGGTCTCTGGTAGCCCGGCTGCGGCGTCGGCTTGGGTGAGCACGGCGAAACCGGCGGCGGCGATAACCAGCCCGGCTCCGAAGATGTGAGCACGGTGGATCTTCCCCTGCTGCTCACTCTCGACCGGCCGCCGGTTCAACCGCCGGCGGGGCCGGCCACGCCCTTCATCGCTCGCAACTCGCCGAGCAGATCGCGGATGATCGCCGATCCGGCCAGCTCCGGCGTGGTCACATACCCCACGTGGCGCTGCGGCGCACCGTCGCCGAGCTCGGCCGTCGCGACCTTGGCAGGCGCATCCACCGTGGACAGCCTGGGCACGATCGCCGCACCGAGTCCGTGCCCCACCATCGACATCACCACCCCGTCGTCCTCGACGGTGATGTCGCCGGGTGGAATCCACTCCTGCCGCGCCAGCCAGCGCCGGGTCTCACCCGCGCAGTTCTCGTGCCAATCGATCATGGGCAGCGACCGCGGATCCGGATGCCCTTCCGGATAAGCCAGCAGGTACGGCTCCGCGTACAGCTCCTTCGTCACCAGCCCGTCCACATACACCGGCAGTGAGACCATCCCCACATCGGCGCGCCCGTCCGCCACCTCCCCCGCGATCCCCCGCCCCAGATCAGGCACGATTCGCACGGTCACCGTCACCTTCGGATACCGCTGCCCGAACCGCACCAGCACCCTGGGCAGCAGGTGGAAGGCCGCACTGCGAAAGGCGGCCACCCGGATCGTCCCCGTGACCTCGCCCCGCGCGGCAGTACGGGTGTCGACCTTCATGATCTCGATCAGCCGCAAGATGCGCCGTGCGTGCCCGACCGCGGCATTACCGGCGGGCGTGGCCCGGGCACCGCCCCGCCCTCGCTGGAAGAGCACCGCGCCCATCTTCTTCTCCGCCGCGCGCAGAGCATGCGAGACCGCCGACTGCGTCAGCCCCAGCCGTACCCCCGCCGCCGATACGCTGCCTTCGCCGTCCACCGCCACCAGCACGCGCAGCTCGGCCACACTCAGGTCATCCACGAGAGCGACAACGTATGAAAAATCCTCATACATTCCGTCTCATCCACAAATCCCACCCGCTACCTGCGGAACCGTGTGGCTCCTAGCGTCTACGGCATGAGAGCAATGGTTGCAGAGCGCCTGGGCGAACCCGATGTCCTGACCCCCGCCGACCTTCCCGACCCGGCGCCGGGCCCCGGCCAAACCCTCCTCGACGTCGAGGCCGCCGGTCTCAACTTCGCCGACGCCGAACGCCTGCGCGGCACCTACTTGCCGCCACGACTGCCGTTCATCCCCGGCGGCGAGGTCGTCGGCCGCGCCCCGGACGGTCGCCGCATGCTCGCCTTCGCCAGCAGTGCCTTCGCCACCAAGGCGCTGGTGAAGGATCCGGTCGAGATCCCCGAAGACCTCCCCGCGGGCGCCGCGCTCGCCCTCCTGGTCCAGGGCTTGACCGCCTGGCACCTGCTGCGGACGGCTGCGCGGATCCTCCCCGGCGAAACCGTCGTCGTCAACGCCGCAGCCGGAGGCGTCGGCCACCTGGCGATCCAGCTGGCCAAGGAGTTCGGCGCCGGACGGGTCATCGGCACCGCCTCCACCCCCGACAAACGTGCCCTGGTCCTCCGGCTCGGCGCCGACGCCGCCATCCCCGGCGAGGCCGACGGCTACGCCGAGCGCATCCGCGAAGCCAACGGCGGCGCCCTCGCCGACGTGATCCTCGACGCCGTCGGCGGCCCCGTCTTCGAGGCGGCCCCTCATGCGCTGGCCCCCTTCGGCCGCCTGATCACCTACGGCACTTCCGGCGGGATCGACCCCGCCCCCATCGACCCCGGGATCCTCAGCGAGCGCAACATCACCGTCGGCGGCTACTGGCTGGGCGCCCACCTGCGCCTCCCCGACAGCCGTGCCGCCGTGCCGCTCCACGACCTGCTCGCCCTGACCGCCTCGGGACGCGTCCACCCCTTGGTGGGCGCCGAGTACCCCCTCGACCAGGCCGCGACCGCCCTCACCGCCCTGACCACCCGCCGCACCACCGGCAAGGTCATCCTCCGCATGGCGTGAAGCCCTTCTGCGGCAGAAGCCCGCTGTCCGGGCCGGGGCTTGCGGGCGACGATCGCAACCTGTAGGTTGCCATTAATGGCAACCTACAGGTTGCGAAGGAGGGTGGGCATGGGTTCGGGCACGATCGAACGTGTGGTGGTGCTGCGGCACCCCGTCGAGCGGGTGTGGGCCGCGCTGACCACCGCGCGAGGACTCTCGCAGTGGTTCGGCTCGGTGGCGGAGATAGATCTGCGGCCCGGCGGGCGCGCGTTCTTCCGTTGGGACGACCTGGACGAGGAATCCGTCGCCACGATCGCGGTGGTCGACCCACCACACCGTTTCGCGTTCAGGTGGGCGATCGAGGGCCTGCCGGAGGCCGACGCACCCCAGACACTTGTGGACTTCACTCTGGAGCCGGTGCCGGGCGGCACCCGGCTGCGCCTGGTGGAGAGCGGGTTCGCCCAGGCCGCCGCCGACGTGGCCCACTCCGCTCACAAGGCCAACAGTCAGGGATGGGACGCCGAGCTCGTCGATCTGGAGACCTACCTCGATGCGGCCGCCTGACGCGGAAGGGCAGGCCATCGCGGTGTTCGCGGCGCTCACCGATCCGACGCGGCGGGCGCTGCTGGAGGAGCTCGGCCGCGCCGGGCCCGCAACCGTCACGGATCTGGCGCGACGGTTGCCGATCAGCCGCCAGGCGATCGCCAAGCACCTCGGCCAGCTCGCCGAAGCGGGCCTGATCAGCGTCGGCGAACCGGTCGGCCGCCGCCATCCCTACCGGTTGGAACCAGCCGCCATCCGCACCGCCCAACTGTGGCTGGCCAGGCTCGCCAGCAGGTGGGATGACCGGCTGGCCGCGCTGGAAGGCGCGCTGGAGGCCACTGACACCGACGCCACCGACACGAACCAAGGAGTCACGCGACCATGAGCAAGCCTGAATTCACGGCCGGTCTGAACCTCGCCATGAAGATCCCCAAGGCACAGTACGAGGCCACCGTGGCCTTCTACCGCGACACTCTGGGCTTCGACGTCAAAGAAGACGACGTCTCCTACGCCCCGACCGTCTCGAGAACTCATTCGGTGCGGTTCGGACCCAATACGCTGTGGCTCGACTGCGTCGACAACTACAGCCAGCCCGACCTGTGGCTGCAGCTGCACACCGATGACCTGGACGCGGCAGTGGGCAAACTGGCCGACAGCGGTATCCACCCGTGTGACGAGGTCGAGCCCCTGGAGAACCTCGATTCCAGAACCCACTGGATCAAGAACCCGGCCGGTGTCGTGCATCTGCTCGCGGAGTCCGGCTGATCCCGGTGTCGCGATGAGGCATCCCAGCGCCGCCGGGCCGCCATCCGAGCCGATCGGCGACGGCTCTGACCGGACCGGAGGCGTGGGGGCCGTGCAGCATCTCCACCCGGTGCACCACGCGCGGCGCGATCAGGGGCACCCCGGCCGCCACCGAGGAGGGCAGCAGGGTCAGGCCGTGCCCGGCGGCGGCGAGGTTCAGCACGGTGTGCAGGTCCTCGCCGCCGTAGCGGAATCCCACCCGGAACCCGCCCACGCCCGCCACCTCGCGCAGCCGCTCGACCGAGACGGCGGCCGGGGCCTGCAACCACAGCGCGTCGGCCAGGTCGGCCAGCGCCAGCCCGCGCCTGCCGGACAGCGGATGGCCGCCGGGCAGGATCACCACCAGCTCCTCCTCGGCCACGCCGACACCGGGCGGCGATCCGACGTCCGGCAGGCGCAACGGGTCGCTGGGCGCGGCGATGCCGTCGACGAAGCCCAGGTCGGCGGTTCCTGAGGCGACCTGCTCGGCGACGCTCTCGCGTCCGGCCGTGCGCAGCGTCACCGTCAGCCGCTCCAGCAGCAGGCTCCGGGCGACCGCCGGGGTGCACGCCAGCGGGGAGGCCACCACCGTCAGCCGTTCGATCGGACCGGCGGCCGCACGCAGGACGTCCGCGCGGGCGGCCCGGTGGCGCAGCAGCAGCGGGCCGGCGTGCTCCAGCAGGCGTTCCCCGGCGCGGGTGGGCGTCACCGGGCGCCGGTGCAGCAGGGCCAGGCCGAGGTCGGCCTCCAGCGTGGCGATCTGCTGGGAGACCGCCGACTGGGTGTAGCCGAGCTCCTCGGCGGCCGCGGAGAAGGAGCGCCGGTGGGCGACGGTCACGAACGTGCGCAACAGGTGAGGATCCACGGTGCATCAGTATCGCTTATCGATCTAGCAGGGATCATCGTTGGCGCTTACCTCGGAGTTCCGGTGAGGATGAGGGACATGACCACCGCGAGAATCGCCCTGGTGGGCGACAGATCTCCCAGCGTCCAGGCCCACATGCGCGTCCCGTCCCTCCTTGAGGCGCTGCGCGAGCGCGACGGGCTGACCCTGGACGCCTACTGGATCCCCACGACCGAGACCGAGGGCCTGGAGGGGTTCGACGGCATCTGGATGCTGCCCGGCAGCCCCTACCGCAGCGAGGCCGGCGCGGTGGAGGCCGCCCGCACCGCCCGCGAGCACGGCATCCCCTTCCTGGGCACCTGCGGCGGTTTCCAGCACGCCCTGCTGGAGTACGCGCGCAACGTCCTGGGCCTGCCGGTCGCGCACGCCGAGAACGACCCGGACGCCGACGAGTTCCTGCTGCTGCCGCTGGCCTGCTCTCTGGTGGGTCGCGAGGAGGAGGTACGGCTGGCGCCCGGTTCGCTGGTCGAGAAGATCATCGGTGCCGAGAGGAGCAGGGAGAAATACCTCTGCGGCTTCGGGCTCAACTCCGGCTACCTGCCCGTTCTGGAGGCGGGCGGCCTGAGCTTCACCGGCCGCGACGGGACGGGCGCCGTACGGGCGCTTGAGCTGCCCGCCCATCCGTTCTTCCTGGCCACGCTCTTCCAGCCCGAACTGGCCGGAGACGGCACCCGGCCGCACCCGATCATCACCGCGTTCGCCTCGGCCGCCGTCGCCCGCGCCGGCTCGGGCGACGGCGGCCGCGTGGGTGCCGGCCTGGCGGCCGGCGGGCAGCCGACCGGCGGCGGTGCCTGACGGCCGCCGATGCACCGGTCGCCGAGCCGGGCCGTACTCCAGGCCGGTGAGGCCCGGTCGCGCGGCGTCCACCGCCGGGCCCGGCAGGACCGGATGGGCTCCGGGCCGGATGCCCGGCGCCGGAGCCGCCCGGAAGAGCGGTTACGACAGGCCTTTCTGTCTTTTGTAATCGTTCCAGACCCTGACGCAGTAGCCGTGGCGCCAGTCGCTCTGCTCGAGATTCCGGCAGGCGTAGGCGGCGCTGAGCCGGTCGCCGGGGCTGTCGGGGATGACGGAGGTGTCGGGAATGGGGGAAGTCCTCGGAGTCCGGGGGGCGGCGGGGTTCGTGGGGGTGCCGGTGTTCGTGGGGGTGCCGGTGTTCGCGGGAGTGCCGGTGTTCGCGGGAGTGCCGGTCTCACCGGCAGGCTCGGGCGGCCGTGTCCTCGGGGACGTGGAGGCCTTCGGCGCCTTCGGCCTGACGCTCCTGGGCGCCTGCTTCCTGGCGGTCTTCGGCGCGGCGGACTCCCGGTGGCGCCGGTGATCCTGCCCGCCGTGAACGGTCTGGGCGTCGAGGGCCGCGTGGCGCCGGGGCCGCTCGACCGTACGCGGCGGCGCCGTTCTCCGGCTCCGGGCGGCCTTGGCCGGGGCGCCGGAGGTGGCCGAGGGGGTGGCCACGGGCACGTGACCGGCGTCCGGCGTGGTCGCCTCCGCGGGAGCGACCGTCGCGTCGTGACCGGCCATCCGTGACGGGGCGGGGGCCGCGGCGACCTCGACGGTGGACGGTTCGGACACCGGCGACCATCCGGACGACCACATGCCGATCCCGGCGGCCGCGAGGAATCCGCAGACCAGCGCGGGCCGCAGAAGCCGGTCGCGCGGGATCCGCGGCCAGGGCCGCGGACGGTGCGACCGGATCGGCCGGGGCGGTGGCGGCCAGGCCGGCCGGATGTCGACGCTGACCCGTGATCCGTAGACGAACGGGTCGCCGGCGCTGCTGTAGGGCCGCCCGGGGGGATCGGCCCCCGGCTCCTCCGGGGGCACCGCCGGCTGAGGCGGTGAGTCCGCCGGAGCGGCGTACGGCCTGCGCCCACGCGGGCCTGTACTCGGGCCGCGCCGGTGAGCCGAGTCGTGATCATCGTGCATCTCGCCTCCCATGTCACGTCTGATCTGCCCCAGCGTGCCGAAAATCACGCACCGTATGTGGCCTGTAGCAGTCCGCTCTTACAGACCTGTTATCAGGACCACGGGGCGAACCCATGCGAATGCCCGCAAAGGTCCAGCGAGGGGCTGGACTCCGGGGTTAAGAAACCCGGGAACAGCCGTTGGCGCTGAGAACGATCTTGTGCGGCGTGCGACGTCCGGCTTCGGTGTGTGATCGGGCCGGCTTCGAGATCCAGACAGCTGGTGTGATCGTCGCTTTGATGGTGATCAGTGACATGTCTGCCGTTGTCGCCCATGCCTGCGGGTTTTTGTCTGATGACCAGGTCAGGGCGTATACGGCGTTCGAGGAGCCGCCGTCACTGCCGGATCTGGAGAAGTCCTTCTTCCTGGATGCCCTCGACCTGTTCGCGCTGCTGGCGCAATCCCCGGGCACGGCGAATCATCCGCTGTGCCCGGCCTGACTGCGCCGGTTGCGGGTCGGCGCGCTTCAGCGCGGCTGATTGGTGGGGTGTGTTGGCTGGGTGGCTGCCAGGCTGGCCAGGAGTTTGAGCCGCTCTTCGGAGGTGCTGCCCGGTTCGGCGGTGTAGATGGTGAGGTCGCACACCGTCCGGTTGGACATGGGCAGGTTGAGGGACTGGTAAATCAGCTCCAGGTCGCCGACCTGGGGGTGCCATAGCCGCTTGCTGCCCTCGTGGTGGATGCGGACGTCGTGGGCGGCCCACTGGCTGCGGAACTCGGTGCTGAGCGTGGACAACTCGCCGACGAGGTCGCGCAGGGCCCGGTCGTGGGGCTCGCGTCCGGCTTCGGCGCGCAGCAGCGCGGCGGTGGCGACGGCGGCCGCGTCCCAGTCGACGAAGAACTGCTGGGAGCCCGGGTCGAGGAAGATGTAGCGGGCGATGTTGGCGCGGCCGTGCTGCGCGGTGGTGGGGCTGTCGAAGACCGGCGCGTGCAAGGCCCGGGCCAGCGCATTGCCGGCGACGATGTCCTGGCGGCCGTTGCGCACGAACGCCGCGGACATGGTCATGGAGTCCAGCAGCCACTGGACCCGGGGCGGGACCTGGACGTCCTTGCGGCGCGAGGGTGCGCGGCGGGCGGGCCGGGCGGCGCGGGCCAGGTCGAACAGGTAGGTGCGTTCGTCCTGGTCCAGCCGCAGGGCCTGGGCGACCGCGTCGAGCACGTCTTCGGACACGCCGCTGATGTGGCCCTTCTCCAGCCGGGTGTACCACTCGGTGCTCACACCGGCCAGCACCGCGACCTCTTCGCGGCGCAACCCGGGGACCCGGCGCCGACCACTGGTGGGCAGCCCGACCTGCTCCGAGGTGAGCTTGGCGCGCCGGGTGGCGAGGAAGTCCCGGATCTGGTCGCGGTGGTCGGGCCGGTGGTCCATGCCCTCCACGGTAGTCGCAGGGTTCGCGCAGGTGGCGGGGGTAAGGGGGTTGAGCTTGTCCCCCCTATAAACGCGCTCTGCCTCGCGCGCGGCCAGGCAGGTTTCCTGGGATCAGCACGTTGAACGCGACCTGCGATACGGAGATGGACATGAGTACGCGCGAAGAAGTCGTCGAGCGGGCCGCCGGCGCGGGTGACGCCGGGGCGCTCGGCGAGCGCGGGCAGTCGCCCGTGCGGCTCCCGCTGGTGGTCTATGTGCTGGCGGTGGGCACCTTCTTGATGCTCACGACCGAGTTCGTGGTCGCGGGCTTGCTGCCGGAGATCGCCGGCGACCTGCGGGTGAGCGTGCCTCAGGCGGGACTGCTGATCACGGTGTTCGCGGCCGGGATGATCATCGGCGCGCCGGTGATGGCGATGCTGACGCTGCGGCTGCCCAGGCGGCTGACGCTGATGCTGACCCTGGGCGTGTTCGCGGCCGGGCATCTCATCGTCGCGGTCGGCTCCAGCTTCGCGCTGCTGCTGGCGGCGCGGTTTGTGACGGCGCTGGCGACCGGCGCGTTCTGGGCGGTGGCCAACGTGGCCGCCAGCCGCGCCGCGGGTCCTGCCGCGAGCACCCGCGCCTTGGGCCTGGTGGGTGCCGGAGGCATGCTCGCCAACGTCGTCGGGGTGCCGATCGGCGCGTTCGCCGGGCAACTGATGGGCTGGCGGGGCCCGTTCTGGGCGCTGGCGGTCCTGGCGGTGGCGGCCGCCTTCCTGATCGCCCGCACCCTCCCGCACGACGGCGGCGATCATCGGGCGGTGTCGGTGTGGTCGGAGGTGGCGGCCCTGCGCTCGGGGCGGCTGTGGCTGGTGCTGGCCGCCTGCGCGACCACGACCGGCGGGGTGCTGTCGGCCTACTCCTACATCGCGCCGCTGCTGACCGGCCGGGCCGGTATCGCGGCCGGGCTCGTGCCGCTGGTGCTTGTCGGCTTCGGCGTCGGAGCCCTGGCGGGCTCGCTGGCCGGGGGCCGGCTCGGGGACGCCCGCCCGCACACCACGACGATCGCGGCGGCCGCGGGCGCCACCGTCTTGCTGCCGGCGATCTGCCTGCTGTCGACGCACGCCGGGGCCACGGTCGTTCTGGTCGCGCTGCTGGGATTCTTCGGGCTCGGCGCCAACCCGGTGCTGATCTCCCTGTCGGTCCGCTTCGCCGGTGACGCGCCCACCCTGGCCTCCGCCTTGAGCGTCTCGGCGTTCAATGTCGGCACCGCGGCCGGGTCCTGGATCGCCGGGCGCGCCCTCGACTCCACGCTCGGCGCCACCGGCCCCGCCGTGGTGGGAGCCGCCATCGCCGTGCTGACCCTGATCCCCACGATCACCATCGCCGTCATCCAGCGCCGCCGCTCTGCGTCACCCGCGCACCAGCTCCCCGCTACCGGGTGTATGGCCAGGTCAGCCGGGGATGGGGTGGGGAGCCAAGACGCTCGAACGAGCCCGCGTGATGGTCCGGGGCTCCTGCCCCGTCGCCACCACCTGAGACACACAACCATCTGAAACGGAGAACTTCTGATGCGTGCAACCATGATGTACGGCGCCGGCGATGTCCGGGTCGAGCAGGTGCCGGATTCGGTCGTCAAGCTGCCCACCGACGCGCTGGTCCGCGTCACCGCGTCCTGCGTCTGCGGCAGCGACCTGTGGCCCTACAGCTCGATGAAGCCGGAAGACGGCCCCGCCCGGATGGGGCACGAGTTCATCGGCATCGTCGAGGACACCGGCCCGGAGGTGACCACCCTCAAGCGGGGCGACCTGGTCGTGGCACCGTTCGCCATCTCCGACAACACCTGCCAGTTCTGCCGCGAGGGCCTGCACACCTCCTGCGCCCACCCGCAGGCCAACTTCTGGGACGGCGAACCGGACGAGGGCGGCCAGGCCGAAGCGGTCCGCGTCCCGCTCGCCGACGGCACCCTGGTCAAGCTGCCCGTCGAAGCGGACTCGGCCCTCATGCCGTCCTTACTGACGCTCTCGGACGTGTTCGGCACTGGCCACCACGCCGCCGTGGCCGGCGGCGTCAACCCGCGCACCCGCGTCACCGTGATCGGTGACGGAGCCGTGGGCCTGCTGGCGGTCCTGTCGGCCAAGAGACTGGGCGCCGAGCAGATCATCCTGATGGGACGCCACCAGGCCCGCATCGACCTCGGCCGCGAGTTCGGCGCCACCGACATCGTCTCCGCCCGTGGTGAGGAAGGCATCGCGCAGGTGCGCGAACTCACCGGCGGGCACGGCACCCACGTGGTCCTGGAGGCCGTCGGCACCATGCCCGCCTACCGGCAGGCCCTCGGCGTCGTCCGTCCGGGCGGCGTCATCAGCCGCGTCGGCGTCCCGCAGTACGAAGACGCGCCGATCGGCATGGGCAGCCTGTTCCGCCCCAACCTGCGCCTGGCCGGCGGACCCGCCCCGGTCCGCGCCTACATCGAAGAACTGATGCCCGACATCCTCAACGGCAGCATCGAACCGGGCAAGGTCTTCGACGCCACCACCGACCTCGACGGCGTCCCGGCCGGCTACCAGGACATGGCCGACCGCAAGAGCCTCAAGGTCCTCATCAAGCCCTGATCTCCCGGGCACGACAGGACGGGGCAGGCCTGGCCCGCACCCCCGTCCTGGGCGGACCTGACGCCTTCCCGGGTCCGGGAGGCGCTCGCGGGCCTGCGCGCAACCGTCGCCGGTCCGCTGATGCCGGAGTGTTCCGCAGATGTGCCCGAGGGGGCTGGGGCCTGATCACCTACCCACAGATCGCCGGCCATGTCGCAGAGGTCGGTTCCGCCGTCACCGACGAGGCCATGCTGTCCATAGCCCTGCACCTGCGCGACATCGCCGCCGTCATCACCAAGGGGAGGAAGAAGGGCCGGCCCCTCTCCGGATTGAGTGGCTGGAGGAGAGCTGCTCCCGAAGCGGGAAGGTCTTCCCCGCAGGGCAGGAGAGGTCGGGCGGCTCACGACGGGGCCGGCACCGTCACGGCTTCAGCTTGTCGGCCTCCCGGACATCATGAAGGTGGATGAGGACGTCGAAGGAGCGGGCGGCCGCGAGGTCGGCGAGCGGGTGGGGGTACTGCGTGCCGATGTTGCGCGTGGGGCGGGCGACGTCCAGCCAGGCGCGCGCCGCGGCCGGGGCGTTGCGGATGTCGAGGTAGTAGTCCCGGTAACGGATCTTGTCGAGGGTGTACTCGTTCATGCCGGGCTCGGCCGCGCCCACGGTGAACTTCTTCCAGTCGCCACCGAGAGCGGTGTCCTTCGACAGGAAGGAGCCCTGGTTGAAGGTGAAGCCGACCGGGAGATACTTCTTGCCCAGTGCGTCGCGCAGGAACGACCCCTGCGTCTTGGGATACAGCTTGGGATCGCCGGCCGCGTATCCGACGTGGTCGTTCTGCGCCGACAGAAGGATCTTGTCGCCGGTGCGCCGCTGCCACCAGGTGATGTTCTGGGCCATCACCTGGTCACGGAAGCGCTGGAAGGTGGCAAGCGAGCCCGGGTCTTTGACGTCTATGGTGAGGAATTTGGCGGTCTGGGCGATGGATCGGGCGTTCTGCTCGGCCCATTCGAACTCGTCTCCGCCGGGGCCCTTCTGGCTGCTGATCAGTTCCAGAGCCTGCTGTGCCTTGGCGGCGAGCTGCTGTCGTTCCGTGAGCGGCTTGCCCAGGTAGGCGAAGACGTCGTCGATCGGGCGCAGGCCGGTATAGAGCTCGTTGAGCTGCGGCAGCGACTCCGGGTGGTGCTTTCGCACGTAGCCGGTCACCCGGCCGAAGAACTCGTCGCTCAGTGTGGGGGCGCCGAGGTCGTCGCCCATGAAGTGGACGGTGCGGCCGGGGTGGCGGCGGTTGTAGTCCCGCATCCACTCGATGAGGCTCACGAACTCCTCGCGGTCCCACGGCGAGTTGGCCAGTGCCTCCTTCGCGATCTTGCGTGCGTCCCCCTTGCCGGTCTGGAGGTAGTCGTCGATCTGGAGTCCCGCCGACCAGCTCAGCTCCAGGGCAAAGGTGGTGAAGCCCTTCTCCTCGACGAGGTAGCGGAAGACCCGCTCCTTCATGGTGAAAAACTCGTGCGAGCCGTGGGTGGCCTCGCCGAGACCGACCACCTTGGCGTCGCCGATCATCACGCCCAGAGCTCGTAGGTCGGCCGTGTTCCTCCCGGGCTCGGTCGAGCGCAGCGGGTGCGCCGCCCGCTCCAGTGCATGGACCGGGTTCTGCTTCCCGCCGACCGTGTCGGCCAGGGCCGCCTGGGCCATAACGGGGGCGAGGACCGCTCCCATCACGATCACCGCCGTCGCCGGCAGCCGCCGTCGGCTGACACGCTTTCGGTCCATAGCCATGCTGTTTTACTCCTTAACCTGCCTATTGCCACGTGAGAAGGATCAGACCTCACGGTGAGATCCATACGTCGACGAGATTATGGCCACGCGAGTGCGCCTCCCATGCCGCTGACCAGCGTCTTTCGGATGAGGCGGGCTGGTGTGTCCGGGTAGGGCGGGCCCTACCCGGCGGGCCGCTACGAGCCGGCCCGGCGAGCCGCCTGGGCGGCGACGAGGTTCACGTCGAAGGCATGCGGAGTGGCGGTTTCTGTCCTCGCCCTCGTTCGGCGAGTTCGACTGAATCCTCCAACGACTTGACGACGAATGATCGGCTCGGCTGGATTCCGAAACGATCGGCAAGAGAGGCCGGGCGAGAATCCTCAGAGCGCTGACCTGGGTGAACAGGGCTTAGTGCACGATCCGGTTCCGATGTTCCCCAGACCGCGAGAGGAGGTGGGACGGAGTCGCCGCTCGGCCGGAGCAGCCCGACAGTTTCAATAATCTTGACAAAAGAGATTGTCGGTGAGACGGTGATGGCATGTTCGAAGTGGCGGTGATCGAGGACCCGGCCGCGGCCGAGGTCTCGCTGGACCCGGTCCGCACCCGGCTCCTGGCCGAGCTGGCCGGAGGGGCCGCCTCGGCCACGATGCTGGCGGCGAAGGTCGGCCTGCCCAGACAGAAGGTGAACTACCACCTCAAGGCACTGGAGCGGCACGGCCTGGTCGAGCTGGTCGAAGAGCGCAAAAAGGGCAACGTCACCGAGCGGGTGATGCGGGCCACGGCCGCGTCCTTCGTGATCTCGCCGACCGCGCTGGCCGCGGTCGCGCCCGACCCGGCGCGTTCGCCGGACCAGCTGTCGGCGCGCTGGCTGCTGGCCCTGGCCTCCCGGATGGTGCGCGACGTGGGCGAGCTGATCACCGGCGCCGCCAAGGCCCGCAAGAGGGTCGCGACCTTCGCGATCGACGGCCAGGTGCGTTTCGCCTCGGCGGCCGATCGCGCCGCCTTCGCCGAGGAGCTCGCGGGCGCCGTCACCGCGCTGGTGGCCAAATACCACGACGAGACGGCCGAGGGCGGGCGCGATCACCGGGTGGTCGTCGCGGTGCATCCGAGCGTCGCCGCCCGCCCGGCCTCCAGCGGGCCGGTGCACGCCCATGCCGCCGCGGACGGCCCGGTTCAGGGCGATCCGGTCCACGACGGGCCGCTTCAGGGCGGGGCGCAGGGGCTGTAACCCGCCGCGAGGGTGGCAACCCCGCAGGGACGGGCCCGGCGACCGATCTGAGACTGCCGCCGGCAGGCGCCGTCTGCGGTGGTAATCCCGCCGGAGCGATCCCTTGGGGCACGGGGTCACCGCCGGTGCGCGGGCCCTGCGGGTGTGGTCATCCAGGTGGTGTGCCGCGCGGCCGGCAGGAGGGCCGGGAGGTGGACCACCGCCTGGGGCCGGCCGTTCAGGTGGAGCGCGTCGAGCACGAGCAGCTCGCTCCGCCGCTGCGCGTCGTTCTGCGTGAGGACCACGAGCCAGCCGTCCCCCTCGGCGCGGCCCCGGGGGACGAAGACCGGCTGACCGGCGCGCCGGCCCGGCTCCAGCTCCCGCACCTGCGTGCCGCCGGCCGCGAGGTCGTGGCCGACCAGTGCCCGCCCGCCGGGGGCGCAGCCGAACATCAGCTGGTGCCTGCGGCCTGCCCGCCGGGAGTCGACCGACGCCAGTGTCATGGAGTCGACCAGCGGCCGCTCCTCCGCCGCGCCGCTCCCCAGGTCGAGCGTCCACCGGTGCACCCGCGATCCGGCGGCGCCCTCGCCGCCCCGCGACGGGCCGTCGAAGGCCCGTTCGCGGCGGACGGCATCCACGACGACGCGGCCGCCGTCGTCGTAGGCGTTGACCGAATGGGACACGTAGCAGGGGTCGATCGGGAACCAGCGCGGCTCCGTCGCGTCGCCGGGCCGCCGTGAGAGCAGCCCGATGCGCGCCGGCCGGTCCCGCCGCCAGCGGTAGGGGAAGCGGGTGCCGACCATCGCCGCCGCCCGGTGGTAGGTCACGGGCAGGTCGAACACCACGACGAACCGGTCGGTGAGCGCGACCGCGTGCATGAGCGGCGCGCCGTCGAGGGCGAAGGACCGGGCGTCGCGGATGCCGCCGTCCGTCCCGATGGTCAGGTGCTCCGCGCAGCCCAGACCGGGATAGGTGGCGATCGTGTGCCATTCGGCCGTGACCCGGTCCTGGACCGGCAGTGCGAGGCTCACGCTCCACGGCCCGTCCGGCGGCGGAGCGGCGGGTCCGGCGGGCCGGATCCAGGCCGCGAGGTCCGGCATCCGCTCCAGCGGGTGGCCGCCGAACTCCCCGGCCGTCGTGAGGCGCCGAGCGGTGCCGCCGCCGAGCCGCACGCCGGAGAAGAGGACGGGCCCGGCGGCGGCATGCGACTGCCGCGATCCCCCGGGATACCTGCTCGCCTGCACGAACGCGCCGTCCAGGCTGGAAGGTATGACGCCGTCGACCGGCAGCGGCTCGTCGTGCGTCCGGCGGCGGGGGGCCGCGGACATGAGCGCCATGATCGGGTCGACGTGCTCCGTGACCGTCATATCGGGCACCTCCTCGTGAGGCTCGGCAGTTAGCATAACGCTGTTATGTTAAAAATAACGATGTTATGCAATACTGTCAAGGTGAGCCCACGCCGATCGAATCCTCAGACGCGCCCCGCTCTTGTCGACATCGCCGCGCGGCTGCTCGCCGACGAGGGCCCCCAGGCGTTGTCGGCCCGCCGCATCGCCACGGAGGCGGGCAGCTCGACGATGGCGGTCTACACCAACTTCGGCGGGATGAGCGGGCTGGTGCGCGAGATGGTCTACGAGGGGTTCGCCCGCCTGCAGGACTACTTCTCGCACGTCTCCCGGACCGCCGATCCCGTCGCCGACATCGCGCTGTTCGGCCGGGCCTACCGGCACAACGCCCTGACGAACCCGCACCTGTACGCGGTCATGTTCGGCGGAGCGTCGCTGGCCGGGTTCTCCCTGACCGCCGAGGACCGCCAGTACGGCCGATACACCCTGAGCACCGTGGTGGAGTGCGCCACCCGGTGCATCACGGCGGAACGGTTCCGGGCCGGTGACGCCGAGCTCGTCGCCCACCAGCTGTGGACCGCGATCCACGGGCTGGTCACGCTCGAACTCGGCGAGTATCTCATCGAGCCCTTCGACGCCGACCGGGTCTTCGAGGCCCAGCTGACCGGCCTGATGATCGGCGCGGGCGACATCTTGGAGGAGGCCACCCGGTCGGTGGCCTCCTCCAAGAGACGGCTGAGGAAGGTGATCGAGGGCGTGCGGCCGGATCCGGTGGACGACCGGCCCGCGGGCGACCGGAGACGGCGTCCCCGGCAGGCCGCGCCGGCGGGATGAGCGGCGGGCCGCCCGTCCCGCCGGCGGACCGGGCCGCTCACTCCCAGGGCGCCACCGGGAACCAGCCGTAACCGAACCGCGCGGGCAGTCGCAGGTCCCAGTAGAGGAAGGTGAAGGCGCCGACGACGATGAAGGCCACCGCCGTGATCGTCGCGACCCGTGACGGGCCGGCGGTCATCCAGCGGGTGAAGCGGCCCCTGGTGGCGTGTACGAGCACGACGAAGAGCACGGCCATCAGCGTGATGTTGCCGAGCGACTGCAGGATGAAGACGGCGGCCCCGTAGAGCGGGTTGCGGGTCTCGGCCGCGTACTCGAACAGCTTGTGGAACAGCGGGAACGGCCGCCCGATGAGAAATCCGCCGATCAGCGCGCCGATCACGACCAGGCGCGCGTTGGGGAAGCGGCTCGACAGGCGCGCGAAGGGGTCGGGCACCACGCGCAGCGCCGCCAGGCCGAGGTAGACGAAGGCCAGGCCGATCACGCCGAAGACGATCGAGGCCTGCAGCAGTCGCGGCGGAAGGCTGGAGCCGGCCGTCGCGGTCGACAGCTGGGGCAGCCGTTCGCCGAGGGCGGCGCCGACGGCCCCGTAGGCTCCGGAGACCACGATCATGCCGAGCGCGAGCCAGCCGATGGGCCGCAGGGTCGCCCCGATCCGGAGCCGGCCGGAGGTGTCCGAGGAGTCGGCCCGGTGAGCGCCCCCCGCGTTCGTCATCGGTGCGATCGCGCCGAACGCGGCGATGTTGCACGCGGTGAAGGTGCCGGCCAGACCGGAGACGAAGGCGAAGACGGTCCCCGCGATCAGGCCTCCGATCTCGGTGTGCTTGGCGTCGTAGCCGAGCAGCGTGTTCGCGACGTTGTCGCCGATCACGCTGTCGACGAGCCGGAAGGACCACAGCGAGGCGATCAGCGCTCCGGCCAGCACGCTGAGGACGATGATCAGCCCTCGGCGCCGGGGCAGATCCGCGGCGTGAGCGTCAGGTGACGGGGCGGAGACGGGGATGATCCGAGCCATGAGGTGCCTCTCTTGTCGAGCCGGACACGCTTGTGAGCCGCGGAGGCCGGCACGGACGCGCCCTGCCCGCGAGGACGAGGACACCTCTCACGCGACTTCGGCGAACAGATCCACCCGATAGACGCTCATGATCGCTATTTCGGTGCGTCGCTGTCAACGGCCGGTCTCGCCTGCCCGCCGTGCGGCATCGGCGTGTCCTCCCGCGGAGCCGCCTCCCCCGCTTCACCGCCCCGGCCGCCGGTGTCCGCGCTTCCGCCCCTCCCCCGCCCGCCGGGTACGGTGAACGCGCTCGGCGGCCGGGGCCGGTCGGAGCTGGGCGCCCGCGAAGGAATCGATCGCTCAGGGGCGCCCGTCGCCGGAGAGCGGGGACGTGTACTGGTCGGCGAAGGCCGCGGTCGGCGCCGTCGGCGTGATGACGTCGACGAGGACGCCGTTCGGGTCGGCGACGATGAAGTGCCGCTGGCCGAAGTCCTCGCTCCGCAGGGAAAGCCTCGGCTCCAGGCCGGCCCGGCGCACGAGCCGGTCGTACTCGGCGTCGACGTCTGCGACCTCGAAGTTGAGGATCAGCCCCTGGACGGGTGAGCGGTAGCCCTCGGGGATCGTCTCGTGGGTGTGGTCGAGGAGCGCCAGCTCGTAGTGGGGCGGTTCCGGCCGCCTGAGGCTCACGTACCAGTCCGACTCGAAGGTCGTCTCGAAGCCGAACAGGCCGGTGTAGAAGTCGCGCGTCTCGGCGATCAGCCGCGTGCAGACGACCGGGTAGAAGCTGGTCAAACTCATAAGGGCACTCCGATCCGAAAAACACATACCGTCGGTATGTTCGGCTAACCTAGATGCGTACCATCGGTATGTCAATCGTCCGACGACGGAGGCGCGAGGGTGAACCGAGCACCGCGGAGCAAGGCGCAGCAGCGGCTGGAGACCAGGCGCGCACTGGTGGCGGAGGGCAGGCGGCTGTTCGCGCGCCGCGGCTACGGCGCGGTGAGCCTCGCCGAGATCGTCGAGAGCGCCGAGATGACGAAGGGGGCGCTCTACCACCACTTCGACAGCAAGGCCGATCTCTTCCGCACCGTGGTCGAGCAGGTGCAGCAGGAGGTCGCGGACAGGGTGACCGCCGCCGCCGAGGCCCGGGAGGATCCATGGGAACAGCTGATCGCCGGCTGCCACGCGTTCCTCACCGCGAGCTCCGATCCCGAGGTGCAGCAGATCATGCTCATCGACGGCCCCGCCGTGCTGGGCTGGGAGGAGTGGCGGGCGATGGACGAGGCCTCGTCGGCCAGGCATCTCACCGAGGCGCTCACGACGCTGGTGGAGGCCGGGGTCATCGTCCGGCAGCCCGTCGCGCCGCTGGCCCGCCTCCTGTCCGGCGCCATGAACGAGGCGGCCCTGTGGCTCGCACGCTCGGCGGACCCCGCCGGCCTCGCGGACACGACCGCGGCGCTGTCACGGCTGATGGCGTCCCTGCGCCACCACGACCGGCCGGATGCCGTCCCCCGCTGACCCCCTCAGGCTCCGGCCCCGTACCTCGCGCGGAGGCGACGGGCCGGAGATCTCCCGCCGGGCGGTCTCGCCGTCCCGGCACCGCTCAGCCGGCCGCCAGGCGCTCGCCTCGCGCTCCATTCGCGCGGTGGCCGGCCCTCCGTCAAGGGCGTGGTTGTTGGGATTGGTGCGACAGGAAATGAGGTGAGCAGGCGGGTGGTCACGGCAGCGCCGCTTCCACCATGACGCGGTCGTATTCGTAGCCCAACCAGCCGGATCCCGCCACCTCCGGGATCACCCCGTCCGGAGGTGAGGCCCGGCACGCGCCCCCGCGACGGCGGGTCCGCGCACCGGGCGCATCCATGGAGTCCCGCCGCTCAGCTGCCGCCGGGCGCGCGGGTGAGACGGCGCCGGAACACCCAGTAGGTCCACCCCTGGTAGGCCAGCACCAGGGGCATGAAGATGACCGCGACCCAGGTCATCACCGTGAGCGTGTACGAGGTGGAGGCGGCGTTGTCCACGGTGAGGCTGTTGGCCGGGTCGAGTGCGGGCATCACGTTGGGCCACAGGCTCGCGAACAGGGTGACGGTGACCGCGACGATGGCCACCGTGTTGGCGGCGAACGACCAGCCGTCGCGGCCGCGCAGTGTCGCGACCAGGGCACCCGCGATCGCGACGGCGGCCACCGCGACGGTGCCCCAGGTGGCGGGCTTGCCCACCGTCAGCTGGGTCGTCACGAGGAAGGCGCCGCCGATGACCAGCGCCGCCAGTCCGGTCACGCGGACCAGCCGCCCGGCACGCTCCCGCAGCTCGCCGTCGGTCTTCAACCGGATGAAGACCGCGCCGTGCAAGGTGAAGAGCGTGAGCGTGGCCAGGCCGCCGAGCAGCGCGTAGGGGTTGAGCAGGGTGAGCAGCGAACCGGTGTACTCGTGGTCGGCGTCCAGCGGGACACCGCGCACGATGTTGGCGAAGGCCACGCCCCACAGGAACGCCGGGCCGAGCGACCCCCAGAAGAACGCCCGGTCCCAGCCGCGGGTGCCGGCGCTCTTGCCGCGGTACTCCAGGGCGACACCACGCACGATGAGGGCCAGCAGGATGAGGAACAGCGGCAGGTAGAAGCCGGAGAACAGGGTCGCGTACCACTCGGGGAACGCGGCGAAGGTCGCGCCGCCGGCCACGATCAGCCAGACCTCGTTGCCGTCCCACACCGGCCCGATGCTCTGGACGAGGGTGCGCCGGTCGGACTCGTCGCGGCCGAGCAGCGGGAGCAGGATGCCGACGCCGAAGTCGAAGCCCTCCAGCACGAAATAGCCGGTCCACAGAACGGCGATGAGCAGAAACCAGACGGTGGTGAGTTCCATGGCAGCTTCTTCAGTAGGACAGGGCGGGGACGGTGTCGGTGGGCCGGCCGGGCTCGCCTTCGGCGTCGGGGCCGATCCGGATGAACTTCAGCAGCAGCCGGATCTCGACGACCGCGAGCACCGCGTAGACCAGGGTGAAGCCGACCAGGGTGATGGCGACCTCGGTGACGTCCACGCCGGGTGAGACCGCGGCCGCGGTACGCATGATCCCGAAGACGGTCCACGGCTGGCGGCCCATCTCGGTGAAGATCCATCCCATCGAGTTGGCCAGGAACGGCAGGCCGATGCCCAGGATCGCCAGCCGGTGGAACCACGGGTTGTCCGGCAGCCGGCCGCGCCGGGTGGCCCAGAGGCCGGCGAGCGCGAGCAGCGCGGCCAGCATCCCGAAGCCGATCATGAGGCGGAAGGACCAGTAGGCGATGCCCACGACGGGCTTGTAGTCCCCGGGGCCGTAGGCGGCCTCGTAGCGGGCTTGGATGTCGTTGACGCCCTCGACGTGGCCGTCCAGTGTGTTGGTGGACAGCAGGCTCAGGCCGTACGGGATCTGCAGGTTGATGTGGTTGCGGCCGTTCTCGACGTCGCCGACGGCGAACAGCGAGAACCCCGCGGAGGTCTCGTCCTCCCACAGCGCCTCGGCGGCGGCCATCTTCATCGGCTGCTGCTCGGTCATGATCTGGGCCTGCCAGTGACCCGACAGGGCGACTCCGATGGAGGCGACCAGGGTGACGGTCATCGCCATGCGGGCGGAGACGCGGAACAGCTCGACGTCCTTCTTGCGCAACAGATGCCAGGCGCTCACCCCCGCGACGAACGCCCCGGCGGTGACGAACGCTCCGAAGATCACATGCGGGAACGTCACCAGGGTCGTGGAGTTGGTGAGCACCGCCCAGATGTCGGTCAGCTCGGCCCGGCCGGTGACGGGGTTGAGCCGGTAGCCGACCGGGTGCTGCATCCAGGAGTTGGCCGCCAGGATGAAGTAGGCGGAGAGGTTCGTGCCGATCGCGGCCACCCAGATCGTCGCCAGGTGGAGCCTCGGCGACAGCTTGTCCCATCCGAAGATCCACAGGCCGAGGAAGGTGGACTCCAGGAAGAAGGCCATGAGACCTTCCATGGCCAGCGGGGCGCCGAAGACGTCCCCGACGAAGCGTGAGTAGTCACTCCAGTTCATGCCGAACTGGAACTCCTGCACGATGCCGGTGACCACGCCCATCGCGAAGTTGATCAGGAAGAGTTTGCCCCAGAACTTGGTCAGCCGCAGGTAGGCGGGCTTCCCGGTACGGTGCCAGGCCGTCTGGAATCCGGCAACGATGATCGACAGGCCGATCGTCAGCGGCACGAACAGAAAATGGTAGACGGTTGTTATGCCGAACTGCCAACGAGACAGGTCCAAGACGTCCATCGCGCTCCAAGTCATCAGTGAGTCACTGAATCCTCACTGAAAGGTCAGGGTCCGCCGTAGGGTCGGCGGGCCCTGCTCGCAGGGACCTTGGTCCCGCCGTGTGGGGCGGCCACCTGGACGGATGAGGTCGCCAGGCCGTGGCGGACGGGACTTTCGGCCCTGCCCCCCGCGCCGCGCCGTAACGTAGCGTCCCGGCTGAGAAGACATCCACCTTCCGTTGGGGGAATCCCATGACCGAACGCATCACGGCCCCCGGTGACCTCGGCCGCCGGATCGCCAGACGGCGCGAGAGCCTCGGCCTCGATCGGGAGCGGCTGGCGAGGCGGGCCGGTATCGACCCCGGTTACCTCGCCTATCTGGAGGAGGCGGCCGCCTCCCCCGGCGCCGACACCGTGGGCCGCCTGGCCTCCGCCCTGGAGACCAGCACCCAGGAACTGCTCGGCGGGGCCATTGATCCGCCGCCCGGGCACGGACGCCCCGCGGCCCTTCCCGAGTTGGAGAAACTGGACCCGGAGGAGTGCCTGCGGCTGATCTCCCCCGGAGGGGTGGGCCGGGTGGCCTTCAACGATCTCGGCGGCCCGGCGATCCTGCCGGTCAACTACGTCCTGCACGAGGGGTCCGTGATCTTCCGGACCGCCTTCGGCGGCCCGCTCGACGCGGACCTGCGCACCGGCGTCAAGGGCGTCGATTTCAAGATCGCCTTCGAGGTCGACCACATCGACGACGCCAACCGGGAGGGCTGGAGCGTGCTGGTACGGGGCGGTCTCCACCACGCCGCCACCTCCGAGGAGCAGGCGGCAGCGGCGGCCTCGAGGGTCCAGCCCTGGGCGGGGGGCGACCGCGGGCTCTACGTCAGGATCGTCCCCTCCGAGATCACCGGCCGTCGCGTCCGGCCGGGACACTCCTGAGTGCGGCGCCGGGCGACGGGGTAAGGGCGCCTGGTCCGCCCTCACCCCGCGGCCGTAGGAGCCGGCAGTTCCAGATGGCTCCCGTGACGCCCGTGCAGTCGTGGTGATCAGGCGGCCTCGCCGCGGGCGATGTAGAGGTTCATGTCAGTGAAGTCGACGGTGATGTTGTAGGGCTTCCAGAAGCAGTGGGAAAACCAGCCCATCGTGTCGAACCCTGTCCCATAGGGCCAGGGCACGTTGACCGGCTGGTTGGGGTTCGTGTAGCAGTAGACATCCTTGGCGACGGCGTCGCCGAGGCGGATCTCCTTCGGGTAGCAGGGGTAGACGACGGCCGGGTGGCTTTGGGCGAAAGTCCCGATCCGGCGGTCGTAGTCGGTGCGGATTCCCAACTGCTTGGCCGTGTCTCCGCGCATGCCCGCGGCGATCTCGCCGACTCCGCCGAAGTTCACACCCACCACCCCTGTGCGGGAGCCGGCGACGCCGGCGAAGCTGCCCGTGCTGTGCAGGTATTGCTCACGGGCCAGCCACAGCGGCAGGGGCTCGGCGCCCGCCCGCGTGGCGGCGGCGCGTGCCTTCCTGGCCGTTTCGGGGGTCCGGCGGCGCAGGATCAGCTGCCGGCCCGCGTAGTCGAAGGTGGTCAGCAGACCAGCGGCACCGAGTCCATCTGCTGGAATGGCAGCCGCGCGGTCTCGCCGTGGACCTGATACGCCTCGCCGCGGACTGCCGCGAACCACTTGGCGTAGCTGTCCTCGCCGGCCGCCTGCCAGTGGGGTGCGGACAGAGCGAATTTGTCCTGCCGGATGTAGCAGTCGGCCAGGAAGTAGTTGGCGTCCTTGTCGCCGGGCGCCAGGGCGAGGGCCATCTTGAGGTATTTCTCGGCGGCGGCGAACCGGTTGGCCAGCAGCCCGACATAGCCGCGCCGGCGGGCCGCGTGCAGGTTCTTGGGGTCCTAATCAGTTCTGGGAGTAAGCCATCCGGCAGACTCCTGGTGGTAGCCGCCGACAGGTGAGCACTCTGGGTTCCTGGGTCTTGAGTCCTGATGAAAGATCGTGCCCCTGTTGGTCGGCCGGGAGAGTTGATCGCTGATGGATGTCTCCGGCCGCCGGCTGGCCAAGGCCCGCCTGCCGGAGGGCGTGGCCGGGATGGCCCGGCTGCACGCGATCGTGGGCGAGCTGGCCGGAGATGACGCCGACGAGGTCGAGGTGCTGGTGGGCATCGAGACCGACCGGGGCCCGTGGGTGGCGGCGCTGGTGGCTGCCGGCTACACCGTGCTGGTGGTCAACCCGCTGCAGGCCGCCCGGTTCCGCGACCGGCTTGGGGTCTCCGGAGCCAAGAGTGACGCCGGTGACGCGCACGTGCTGGCCGACATGGCTCGCACCCACTCCCACGAGCTGCGTGCCGTGGCCGGGGACACACCGCAGGTCCAGGCCGTCAAGGTCGTAGCCCGCACGCACAAGACGCTGATCTGGGAACGCACCCGGCACACTCAGCGGCTGCGGCACGCTTTGCGGGACTACTTCCCCGCCGCGCTGGAGGCGTTTGAGGACCTGGACGCCGCCGATACCCTGGAGCTGCTGGCCAAGGCGCCCGCTCCGGCGCAGGCCGCCCGGCTGACGATCGGGCAGATCAGCGCCGCGCTCAAGCGGGCCCGTCGCAAGAACGTCGCCGATAAGGCTGCCGCGATCCAGAGCGTTCTGCGCGCCGAGCACCTGGGCCAACCTGAGGTCGTGACCGGCGCCTACGCCGCATCCGTCCAGGCGCTGATCGCCGTCCTGAACGTACTCAACGCCCAGGTAAAGACGCTTCAGGGGCAGGTGGAGGAGCATTTTGGGCAGCACCCGGCCGCTGAGATCGTCCTGTCCCAGCCCGGGCTGGGACAGGTGCTCGGCGCCCGGGTGCTCGCGGAGTTCGGTGACGACCCCACCCGGTACGCCAGTGCCAAGGCCCGCAAGAACTACGCCGGGACCTCGCCGATCACCCGCGCGTCCGGCAGGAAGAAGGCCGCCCTGGCCCGGTTCGTGCACAACGACCGACTCATCGACGCCCTGCTCACCCAGGCGTTCAGCGCCCTGGGACGCTCGCCCGGCGCACGCGCCTACTACGACCGGCAACGGGCCCGTGGCTGCGGCCACAACGCCGCCCTGCGCCAGCTCGCCAACCGCCTCGTCGGCATCCTGCACGGCTGCCTCAAGACCGGCACGCTCTACGACGAAGCGACCGCCTGGTCACATCACGCGGAATCGCTTGCGGCTTGACATCTACGCTCCTGGGATGTCTTTCTGAGGATCTCCTCGTACGCGCGGCCGGCCTCCTCGAACTTGCCGGCCTTGAACAGCGTGTCCGCATCCGCCGCCGCGTCCGCACCCCCGACCGCACCCGCGCTCTGGCCCGCGCCGATGTCGAGACGCTGCTCACCCTGCCGCGCCTGGCCCTGCGCGAGCGCACCCTGTTCCGGCTGCTGTATGAGAGCGCCGCCCGCGCCCAGGAGGCCCTGGCCCTCGACGTCGACGAGCTGGACCTGCGGAACCGGCGGGCACGGGTTCGGCGCAAAGGCGGCGCCGTCGACGTCATCGTGTGGCGCACCGCCACCGCACGGCTGCTGCCCCGCCTGCTGGACGGCCGCCGCACCGGACCGGTCTTCCTCACCGGCCGCCGGGCCCGGGTCGAGCTGCCGCCCGGCGACCTCGACCCTGCCTCCGGCCAGGCCCGGCTGTCCTACCGGCGCGCCGCCGAACTCTTCGAGAACGCCACCACCGACCTGCCCGGCGGGCCTTACACGCTCCACCAGCTCCGCCATTCCGCGCTCACGCACGCCGCCGAAGACGGTGCGAACATCTCCACCCTGCTCGCCTTCTCCGGCCACACCTCGGTCGCCTCGCTGGCGCGTTACGCCCGGGTCTCGCCTGAGGCGCTGGCCCGCTGGCAGGAAGGCCGCGGCCCGGCGTCCCGCCGACGCTGAAGCCGGGTTGGTGTTCGGAGGGGAAGGGCCGGGTGGTCAGCCGGCCAGGGTCACGGTGACGTCGCCGCCTTGGAGCTTGGTCAGCTGTTCGGTGGTGGCCTGGTAGGTGCCGAGGTGGATGACCTGGTCGGAGTGGCCGATGCCAGCGGTGTTGTAGTAGAAGCCGATGTTGCCCCACGGCACGAAGTAGATGAGGTCGCCGTCTTCCGGGTCCGATCCCGGAGATCCGGTGGTGTCGAGCTTGCGCGGGAGGTAGCCGATCTTCTCGCGGCCGCTGAACTCCTCCAGGGTCAGGGTGAGCGGGAGCATCGACAGGAAGCCGCGGGTGGCGGCGTTGTCGGCGCCGATGACCACGTCCACGGAGACGCCGCGCGCGGTGAAGCGCACGACGCTGCCCTCGACTTGGCGGGCCGGGCTGGCGCTTGGGGTGTCGGTCGTGTCGGCAGAAGCGGGCGTCGCGGACGCCGGAGCGCTCGGCCCGGAAGCCGCGGGTGCCGGGCCGGTGGCGGCGCAGCCGGTGAGGGCGAACAGCATCGCTAGCGACCCGGCGATCAGGGTCTTCGTGAGCACAGGCATGGTCCTTTCCGTTCCGGTGGTCAATGGCAGCTGATCGCTGAACCGCTCGCCGTGCCTGGCTGCAGGCACGACAGAGTCAGCCCCTTGGACGTTCGGTCCGCTGAGGGAGGCCGCGGGCGGGACGGGCTGCCCGTCAGTCCTCGGCTAGAGGCCCCTCGTGCGGAGGCGGGAGGAGGCGGTCTCGGCGTCGCCGGCGACGTCAAGGGTGGCGGCCCAGCTGGCGAGCAGGCGCAGGGCGTCGTGCGCGGGAGTGTCCGGGGCGGCGGTGTAGACAGTCAGGTTCAGGCCTGGGTCGGCGTGCAGGTCCATCGACTCGTAGTCGAGGGTGAGGTCGCCGACGGCAGGGTGGTGGAAGGTCTTGCTGCCCGCGTGGTGCAGGCGGACGTCGTGCCGGGCCCACCGGGCGCGGAAGTCGTCGCTGCGCGTCGACAGCTCGCCGATCAGCTGAGTGAGGTCGGCGTTGAACGGGTCGCGCCCGGCCTCGGTGCGCAGCAGCGCGACCGTGGTGTCGGCCGCGAGCTCCCAGTTCGGGTAGAAGGCGGCTCCGGCCGGGTCGAGGAACTGGAAGCGCGCGATGTTGACAGGGCCTGAACACCGCTGCTGGTAGACGGGCCAGTACATGGCGCGGCCCAGCCGGTTGACGGCCAGCAGGTCCATGCGGCCGTTGCGGATGAGCGCCGGGGCATCGGTCATCGCGTCCAGCATCCGCTGCAGCCCAGGCCGGACCTTTACCGCCCGGCCGCGGGCGCGCGGCCGGGCGCTCGCGGCGCGGGCCAGGTCGAACAGGTGCGCGCGTTCGGCGTCATCGAGCTGGAGCGCGCGGGCGACGGCGTTGAGGACGTCCTCGGACACGCCGCTGATGTGGCCCTTCTCCAGCCGGATGTACCAGTCGGTGCTCACCCCGGCGAGCACCGCGACCTCCTCGCGCCGCAGCCCCGGCACCCGGCGGCGCATGCCGGGGGCGAGCCCGGCCTGCTGCGGGGTGATCCTGGCGCGGCGGGTGGCGAGGAAGTCACGGATCTCGTCTCGGTTGTCCACCTTCCCCACTGTAAGGAGCCACCTCCGGGTGAAGGGGGTCGAGGTTGTCCCCCCGATAAACGCGACCTCCCGCCCGCGCGATGGACCCGGTTTTCTGGGTGTTGCCACACGGCGTGACGGCCTGTCGTTAACGAAAGCTGTCACCGGCGCCGCCCGATCAACAAGCTACTCACCCTCTGAGAACCAATCGCATCCGATCAGAGGAACCGCTGAATTCCCATGCCGCCGAAAGCTGTCGGCGCAGACCGCAGGGAGCATCAACGATGAACACGAAGTCTGATACCGCCGGACAGGCGACGACACCGGCATCCGCGGGGCGGACCTTCGCGCGCCGTGGCCTGATCAAGCGGGCCGGTGTCGGCGCCGCCGTCCTCGGTGTGCTTTTCGCAACAGGCTGGACTTCGGCCGCCCAGGCCACAACGCCCTCGGCGTCGATGGCCCATACAACGCCGAACCTGCCGCCTGGGGACACGTCCAACGGTGCGGACAACTTCTACACCAGCGACAAGGTAACGGTGCAGAAGATCTCCTTCAAGAACCAGTACCGGATGAACGTCGCGGGCAACCTGTTCGTCCCCAAGAACCTGAATCGCCGTGCGAAGAATCCGGCGATGGTGGTCGGACACCCCATGGGTGCGGTCAAGGAGCAAAGCGCAAACCTGTATGCCACGAAGATGGCCGAGCAGGGGTTCGTCACCATGTCTCTTGATCTGTCGTTCTGGGGCAAGAGTGACGGCCGGCCTCGCAACGCTGTCTCACCGGACATCTATGCCGAGGACTTCAGTGCCGCGGTGGACTTCCTGCGCACCCGAGCCTTCGTCGACAAGGAGCGGATCGGTGCGATCGGGGTCTGCGGCAGCGGGAGCTTCGTCATCAGTGCGGCCAAGATCGATCCGCGTATCAAGGCCGTCGCGACGGTCAGCATGTACGACATGGGCGCCGCCAACCGCGACGGGCTCAGGCATTCCGTCACCCTCGAGCAGCGGAAGGACATCCTCAAGCAGGCAGCGCAACAGCGCGACGTGGAGTTCGCGGGTGGTCAAACCGCATACACCGGCGGAACGCCTGAACAGCTCAATGACAACTCGACTCCGGTCGAGCGTGAGTTCTATGACTTCTACCGCACCGGCAGGGGATACAGCCCGAACACCACGACGCATCCCACGCTCACCAGCAACATCAAGTTCATGAACTTCTACCCGTTCGCCGACATCGAGACGATCTCTCCCCGCCCGATGCTCTTCATCACGGGCGAGAAGGCGCATTCCAGGGAGTTCAGCGAAGAGGCCTACCGGCTTGCCGGTAAAGCCAAGGAACTGGTGATTGTTCCCGGCGCCGGTCACGTGGATCTCTACGATCGCGTCAACCTCATCCCCTTCGACAAGTTGACCACGTTCTTCCGGAACAATCTGAAGTGACCCAAGTGGGAAGACGGGCCAGTACATGGTGCGCTCAAGTGGTTGGCGGCCAGGAGGTCCATGCGGCTGTCGCGGATGATGGCCGGGACGTCGGTCATGGCATCCAGCATCCGCTGCAGCCCGGGGCGCTCCTTGTGGGCAGGCGCGGCGCAGGCCGGGCTGGCTCCCGGCGGTGACCGCTGGGAGCCCGGCCTGCTGCAGGGATTCTGGCGCGCCGGCCGGCGAGGAAGTCACCCGCGCGCCGGAGCCGGTTCCTGGAGTGTGCGAGCCCGAAGCGGCCGGCCGACCAGGTAAAGAAACGCCGTGACGGAGGCCATCTTCTGCCGAGGGCGGAGATGACTCCATCCGTTGCCGGAAACAGGGCTCCTGAAGAGGAGCTGTGGCCACGCCGCTGAAGACGATCGTCGAAGAGGAACTCCAGGATGCAGCTGATCACCCAGCCGCCGACCAGCAAGGCCCCGGCCGAGATGTTCACCGGGGACGCCTGGTGGGATGTGATCTACCGGGGAGAGGAGCCGTCGCGGGCGCGGGCGAACATGGTCCGCTTCTCGCCCGGCGCCCGTACGACATGGCACTCCCACGGGCTCGGCCAAAGCCTCCACATCGTGGAGGGCGTCGCGCTGATCCAGGCCCGCGGCGGGAAACTGATCGAAGCACACCCCGGTGACATCGTGTACACCCCGACGGGTGAAGAGCACAGGCACGGTGCCACCCCCGACCATTTCATGATCCACCTCGCGCTGTGGGAGGGCGACGACACCACGTGGCTGGAGCACGTCAGCGACGCCGAGTACGGGGCCGCACGTTCCACCACCCGCCGGTGAGAACCGCCGCTGTGCTTCGTCTGTGCTTCGCCGACCCCACATCCCACCTTCCTAAAAGGAGATCCACATGCGTGGAGTAGTTCTGCACGCCCCGGGCGACATCCGTGTCGAGGAGCGGCCGGATCCGATGATCATCGAGCCCACGGACGCGATCATCCGCGTGACGGCGGCCTGCGTGTGCGGGTCGGACCTGTGGCCCTACCGCGGCGTGGAGAAGCTCGACGGGCCGGTCCCGATGGGGCATGAGTACGTCGGGGTCGTCGAAGAGGTCGGCAGCGAAGTCACCACGATCAAGCCGGGCCAGTTCGTGGTCGGCTCGTTCTGGGCCTCGGACAACACCTGCGAGATCTGCCGGTCGGGTTACCAGAGCGCGTGCGTCCACCGGGTGCTGATGGGCACGATCGGCACCCAGGCGGAGTACGCGCGCATCCCGCTCGCCGATGGCACCCTCGTCGCGACCCCCGGCCTCCCCGAGCCGGACCTGGTCTCGAGCCTGCTGGCCGCCTCCGACGTGCTCGGCACCGGCTGGTTCGCCGCCGTGGCCGCCCAGGCCGGGCCCGGCAAGACCGTCGCCGTCGTCGGGGACGGCGCGGTCGGGCTGTGCGCGATCCTGGCCGCCAAGCAACTCGGCGCCGAACGCATCATCGCGATGAGCCGCCACGCCTCGCGCCAAGAGCTCGCCCGCCGGTTCGGCGCCACCGACATCGTCACCGAGCGCGGCGACGAGGGCGTGGCCGCGATCAAGGAGCTCACCGGCGGTCTGGGCGCGCACAGTGTCGTCGAGGCGGTCGGCACACAGGAGGCGATGACCCAGGCCATCGACTCCACCCGCCCCGGCGGGCACATGGGGTTCGTCGGCGTCTCCCACGACGTCTCGCTGCCCGGCGACGAGCTGTTCTTCTCCCTCGTGCACCTGCACGGCGGACCCGCGCCCGTCCGCCAGTACCTGCCGGAACTGATCGACCTCATCTACAGCCGGCGGATCGACCCCGGCCAGGTCTTCGACCTCACCCTCCCCCTGGACCAGGCCGCCGAGGCCTACCGTGCCATGGACGAACGCCGCGCCGTCAAAGCGCTGCTGCTGCCCTGACCACGAAAAAGCCACCATGCCACGCCTGCGCTTCTCCACCACGGACACCGAGATCATCGTCACCACCGTCGACAACCCGACCACCCGGGATCTGCTCGCCCAGCTGCCGCTGACCCTTGCCTTCACCGACTTCGCCGACAAGGAGAAGATCAGCACCCTGCCACAGCGCCTCACCACCGAAGGCTCGACCGGCAGCGCGACCCGCGACGGCGCCCTCATCTACTACGCCCCCTGGGGCAACATCGGCTTCATCTACCGCGCCGACGGCCGACACGACGACGACGTCATCACCCTCGGCCACATCGAATCCGGCAAAGACCAGCTGGAACGCCTCGAACGCAACCCCGTTCACGTCGAGCTCCTCAACCCGTAGCCACCGCGCCACAGGCGCACCGTCCGATTACCTTCCTGTCACGAGAGAGAACGAGATGAACCCTAGCTACGACTTCGCCGGCCAGGTCGCCTTCGTCACCGGAGCCAGCTCCGGGATGGGGCTGGCCGCAGCCCGCGCCTTCGCCGAGTCCGGCGCGGCGGTCGCCGTCACCGACATCAACGAGACCGCCCTGAACGCCGCCGCCAAGGACCTGGCCGACGCCGGACACCAGGTGCTCGCGATCGTGTGCGATGTCACCGACGAGGACCAGGTCGCCGCGGCCGTCGACCGCACCGTCGACACCTTCGGCCGCCTTGACATGGCCTACAACAACGCCGGCATCCAGATCCCGCCCAGCGACGCCGCCGACGAGGCCATCGAGGTCTTCGACCGGGTCAACGCCATCAACCTGCGCGGCGTCTGGGCGAGCATGAAACACGAACTACGCCACATGCGCGCCCAGGGCAGCGGCGCGATCGTCAACTGCTCCTCCCTCGGCGGCCTGGTCGGCATCCCCGGACGCGCCTCCTACCACGCCTCCAAGCACGGCGTCATCGGCCTGACCACCAGCGCCGCCCTTGAATACGCGCCGCGGGGCGTGCGCATCAACGCCGTCTGCCCCGGCACCATCGACACCCCCATGGTCACCGACATGATCGCCAAGGGCGAGCTCGACCAGGCCGAAGCCGAGGCCAACCAGCCCATCAACCGGCTCGGCACCGCCGAGGAGATCGCCCAGGCGGTCCTGTGGCTGTGCAGCCCAGGTGCGAGCTTCGTCGTCGGCGTCGCCCTGCCCGTCGACGGCGGCTACGTCGCCCGCTAACCGGAGGCAAGATCTTTCCGACACGGGACGATCCGGCAGCCCCTCAAGTCCCGGAACGGGAGAGCCTTCAATCCGCAGAAAGGATGAAACATGAGCAAGCTAAAGATCATCTCGCTTGCGTTCGCGCTGGCACTCATGATGGTGTCCATCTCTTCCTGCGCCCAGCCGAGCACCGCTCAACCCACCGCGTCACCCAGCACATCGTCCAGCGCGGCTCCGAGCAGCACGTCACCGCTCGTTGGCTCTTGGCGGATGACCTCGCTGGAGATGGGCGCCGCCGGGAAACTTCAGCCCGTGCCGTACTCCGGTCAGATCATCTTCACCGAGTCCGGCGGTGTGTCGGTGCAGGCCATGAATCCCGACGCCAACGCCGCGGACACGCTGTACACCAGGACCGGGTATGAGGCCTATTACGGGACCTACACCGTTGATGAGACCGCCCGGACGTTCACCATGACGATCCGGTCATCCTTGGTGCGCGACCTCATCGGGCAGCGCCTGACGCGCGCCTTCAAGGTGTCGGGTGGCACGCTGGTCCTCACGCCGACGGATGCATCAGAAGGCTGGCGCGTCACCTACGAACGCTTCTGATCCAGACCTGGCCAGCCGATACCGGCCGTATCCTGACGGCCACTGGTCATGGCGGGGCGCGACTCTCACCAGCGGCTGTTCGGATGCCAATTTCCAACAATCAAGATCAATCGGTTCCTGGGTCCAGTCCCCATGTACGTGGAAATCATGGTCACCGACATGATCGCCAGGGGCGAGCTCGACCTCGCCGAGGCCAAGGCCAACCAGCCCATCAACCGGCTCGGCGTCGCCGAGGAGATCGCCTAGGCCGTGCTGTGGCCGCGCAGCCCCGGCGCCAGCTTCGTGATCGGTGTCGCCCTGCCCGTCGATGGCGGCTACGTCGCCCGCTGACCCCAGCCGCTGACCCCGCCCAGCGGCTCAGCCGGCTACCGTCTCGCGGGTCTGCGCGCTGTCGTGGAAGGCACGCAGGCCACCCGTGACGTCCGCACGGGTGAAGGCGTAGCGGCCCAGGAAGTTGATGTGGTCGTAGCAGATGGGCGACAAGCGGGCGCACATCTCCTGCGTGACCGGGAATCCTTGCTCGCGCAACTCGCTGACGGCGGCGTCGATGTAGAGGCTGTTCCACCACACCACGGCGTTCAGCGCCAGCCCGAGCGCGCCGAGCTGGTCCTCCATGCCTTCCCGGTAGCGCTGGCGCAGCTGCCCGCGGTTGCCGAAGGCGATCTTCCGGGCCAGGCGGTGGCGCGCCTCCTGGACGTTGAGCTGGGCGCCGATCATCCGGCGGTAGCCCTCGTCATGCAGGAACTGCAGCAGGTGCAGCGTCTTGAAGATGCGGCCGTAGTGCATGAACGCCTCGCCCAGGCCGGTGGTGCGGCCGTCGGCCGACAGCATCCGGATCAGGTCGTAGGCCCGCACCGTGCCCATCGTCAGCGAACCTGCGACCCGCAGCATGTCGCCCCAATGCGCGCGAATGCGATCCAGGTGCACGGTGTGGCGGGACATGCGCTCCAGCGGCCCGTAGACCGCGCGAGTGTTGGTCCGCCACAACCGCATGTCGGCCAGGTCAGCGATGCGCGGGGAGAACTGGTAGCCGCAGATCGCGAACAGCCCGAAGACCAGGTCGGAGTAGGAAGCGGTATCGGTGACGACCGTCTCCGGTTTCGGGCCGCCGTCGAGGTTGTGGATGGCGTCCAGGATGAACAGCGAGTCGCGCAGCGTTCCGGGCACCACCAGCCCGCCGATGCCCATCACCTGGTCATTGACGACGTTCAGCCAGGTCGCGCCGCGCTGGCGGCCGCAGTAGAGCGGGTTGTGCCCGGTGTGCAGGTTCTGCACGGGCACGACGAAGCGCAGCCCGTCGGCCGAGGCGATGTGCCCCGATCCCCACGAACGCACGATGCCGATGCCGGCTTGGGCGGCGATCAGCCGGGCGTTGGCCGCGGCGATCGTCTCCCCACGCAGATACCCCTGGTCGACCTGCTGCAGCCGGGCCCGGGTCAGCGCGGGCACGTTCGGCTTCTCGATCGGCACCAGTCCCACGTTGCACGCCTCGGCCACGATGAGCGCGGCCAGGCTCATCGCAAAGTCCTCCATTGCCGCGGCCGCGCCGGAGACGTGCGTGAAGTCGGCCGGCAAACCGGTGCGGTCGAAGACCTCCAGCAGCAGCTCGGGGAAGTCGACCCGGGGCAGCATGTCGCCGACCAGCGCCCGCAGTTCCTTCATCAGCGGCGGCATCATCGTCGGTGACCGGCACGAACTCCGCCACCGTCTCCACCGCCGCCGCCAGCTTCTCGCGCGGCACCACCTCCTCAATCGCCTTCCACACCTCCACCAGCGACACCGGCCGCTCCCCGGTCGCCTCCGGCACCGCGATCAGCACCTCCATCGCCGAAGCCATCGTGCGGGCCGCCTTACGCAGCTTGGGGAAGGTGCGCAACTGCTCGGCCTTACCCGCCCGCTCCGCCTTGGCCGGCAGATTCGTGGCGATCAGCAGATCCAGCACATCCAGCACATCCAGCGCGTCATCGACCGAGGAGATCTCCAGCTGCCGCACCGTGGCCAGCAGCGTCGCGCCCTTGCGCGGCTCGTCCAGCCCCCGCAGCGTCGGCGCCTTGGCCGCCAGCCCGTAGCGGGCCAGCGCCCCGAGCTTGACCGCGGGGACCGGATCGACCGTCACCCGGCCGGTGCCGAGCGCGGCGATCTCACTGACCCGCTTCAGCTCCTCGGCCAGCACCCGGCTCGAGGCCTTGACCGGCGCGGTGCGCAGCCGCTCCAGCTCCGAACGCCTCTTGCCGTCCGGCACCGCCAGCAGCCGCTCCAGCGCCTGCTGCATATCCTGCGACAGGCGGCCCGACAACAGCGCGTGCACCCGCTCGTTCTCCGCCCGCCGCACCTCGCCGACCAGCCGCACCAGCACGCTGATGCCCGGCAGCAGGATGCGCTCCTTCAGCAGATGCACCCGCGCCCGGTCGAACAACGCCCGCGGCCCTTCCACCGAGGCCCATACCCGAGCCGCCACGAACTGCCGCACCTCGGCCTCGCACTCACCGAAGTCGCGGTAGCCCAAGAGTTCGCGGATCTCCCAGGCGTGCTCGTAGACCGTCTTGGTGCGATGTCCATAGTCGGCCAGGCAGACCGGATCGAGGTCAAGCTGCTCGGCGACGAAGGCGACCGCGCCGGGCGGGACGGCGAGCGGGTCCTCGGTCAGGAACACCCCGAGCGTCCGCACCGTCCCCCACTGCACCGCCCATCCCAGCTTCGTCGCTGGACGCCGCTTGCTCGCCAGCGCGTCCAGGGCCGCGTGATCCAGGCGGAAGAACTGCTCCAGCTCCGCCGGTGAGGGCTCTTCGGGGAAGCGTCCATAGCGGGCGACCTGCTCATCGGAGAGGAATTCGAAAGGCATGGCCATGGACCGTAGGCCCGCCAACCAGGACAAACGAGAGCAGTCATCGAACTGAAACGAAGATCACGTCCCTAGCGCCAATTTCTGCACTCAGACTCCTCGAAGGCCTGGACGGCGATGAGGGCAGGATCGTCATCGTCGAAGGCCCCTACGGCCAGGCCCGCGCCATGCTGGACGAGCGCACCGCGCTGAACCGCCCCGGCACGGGTTGGGACCCGCACGAATTTCGCCACTCGGCGCTGACCCGCCTGGGCGAGGCGGGCGCGAGTGCAATCGCGGCAGCCCGGCTACCGCGGGTGCCGGACGACTCGTCCAGCTGGTCCCCGTCCTCGAGGACAGGGACCACGCCGGGGTGGGGTCGTCGTCGTGGTGGCGTGCCGCCGCTGTCTGGGCGGTATTCGAAGTGCCACCACTCGTTGTCGTAGATGCGGTAGAGGTCGTAGCGGGCGCCGTGTTCCTCGAGCCAGCGCGCGCCTTCGTAGGGGCGCACGTCCAGGGCGATGCCCTTGACGTGGTTGGATTCCGCGGGCGGGAGCACGAGCCTGCGGGCCACGGCCGGGGAGCCGGAGCGGCGCACCTCCTCGTCGAACATCCGCTGCTGGACAAGGGGATCGCGATACCCCGAGGTGAGGCCGAGGAGCTGGCCGTGACGCCAGAGCGCCTCGGTGCGCGCCGCGGTGAACGCCGCCGTGGCGCCGTCGGTGAGGCCGGTGAGGTCCTCGGCGGGAAATCGCGTCCGTAACGCCCAGCGGCAGGCCAGTTCGCGGGCGCGGCCGGGACGGCGGGCGAGCGCCGCGGGCAGCAGGAGCACGGCGAGCACCAGCGTGGCCACGGCGTACAGCCGGTCTCGGGGGCGAGGCGGGAGGGTGTGTGGTTCGTTCATGGCGACTACGATTGGCGCCGAATGTGCGCGCGTTGTCCGCCGTATGTCACCGTTCCTCGACGGCGGAGATCGTGACACAACCATGACATGGCGCTGACGGGGCGGGGACACGGCCGGCCGACAGTGAATGGGGTTCGGCGGGCGAGGTACGGAGCGTGCTGTGAAACTCGGCGGCGTGTCGCGAGTGTTGTTGATCGAGGATGACCCGGCCGTGCGGGAGGGCCTTGAGCTGGCCTTGACCCGGCATGGATACCGGGTGCGCGCGGTGGAGTCCGGCGAGCAGGGGCTGGACCGGCTGCGTGCGGACCTTCCCGACGTCGTCGTGCTCGATCTGATGTTGCCTGGCATGGACGGGTTCGAGGTCTGCCGCCGCATCCGGGCCGCCAGGGAGGTACCGATCATCATGCTGACCGCGCGCGGCGACGACATCGACGTGGTGGCCGGGTTGGAGGCGGGCGCCGACGACTACGTGGTCAAGCCGGTGCGGCCCAGGGTGCTCGAGGCACGCATTCGCGCGGTGCTCCGGCGGGTCGGCCGGGACCAGGCGGAGCTGGAGCGGCACGGGGACCTGACCATCGATCGGGCCGGGCTGGTGGTCGCCAGCCGCGGCGTGCCGGTCGGCCTCACCCCGACCGAGCTACGCCTGCTGCTCGAGCTCTCCGGCACGCCGGGCCGGGTGCACAGCCGCCAGCAGCTGCTGGAGTCGGTGTGGGAGCACGGGTATTTCGGCGACTCGCGTCTGGTGGACGCGTGCGTGCAGCGGTTGCGCGCGAAGATCGAGGACGACTCGGCGGCGCCCGTCTACGTGCAGACGGTGCGCGGGTTCGGATACCGGTTCGGACCGGTGTGAAGCGGCCGGTGACACCTCGGCCGAGCCTGGGGCTGCGTGCCCGGCTGTTGTTCGCGTTCGCGCTGCTGTGTGTGGTCACCGCGGCGGCGGTGGCCGGCGCGATCTACGTCGAGGCCCGCAACGCCATCCTGGAGCGCGCCCAGGATGCCGCGGTGCAGGCGATGAGAAGCCGCCTGCAGGCGCTCTACCCGTTACCGAATCCGGCGCCGGACGCGGGCGAGCTCGGCGAGATCGCCCGTACCGTGGCCGAAGGGAACAACGACGCGGTCGCCGTCTACCACGAGAGGCGCTCGCCGGCCGGCCCCCGCCAGCCGTGCCTGCCTTTCGGCGGGCCATGCCGGCAGGGCCTGGATCCCGGGATGATTCCCAAGGGGCTGCGGCGGGAGGTGGCCGACGGCAACATCGCGTGGCAACGCGTGGTGTGGCAGGACGGGCCCCACCTGATCATCGGAACGCCGTTGCTGATCGTCGAGGGGGACCGGCCGACGCGGGCGTCCGGCATCGAGGTCTACATGATGCACAGCCTGGCTCCCGAACAGCGCAGCATCGACCGGCTGGCCATATTCGCCTGGCTCATCGGCGGGGCGGCCCTGGCGTTCGCGGTGGTCCTGGCGTTGCTGGCCGCCCGTGGCGTGCTGCGCCCGGCGCACGAACTCGGCCGGGCGGCCCGCCTGCTGGGCCAGGGCGAGCTGCGCACCAGGATCGCGGTCCGCGGCTCCGATGAGCTGGCCGACGTGGCACACACCTTCAACGCCACCGCCGCGGAGCTGGAACGGCATGTCAAGCAGCTACGCGAGATGGAGGCCGACGCCCGTCGGTTCGTGGCCGACGTGTCGCATGAGCTGCGCACCCCGCTGGCCGCGCTCGCCGCGGTCGCCGACGTCCTGGAGGAGGAGGCGGCCGAGCTGCCCGAGGCCGCCGGCCGGGCCGCCAGGCTGGTCAGCCAGGAGACGCTCAACCTCACCGCTCTGGTGAACGACCTCATCGAGATCAGCAGGTTCGACTCCGGCGTCGCGGCCCTCGCGCTGAACGAGGTCGACGTGGCCGAGCTGGTGCGCGCGACCCTGCGTACGCGGGGCTGGTCGGAGCAGGTGCACACCGAGCTTCCAGCCGCGGTGACGGCACGGCTGGACCCGCGCCGGGTGGACGTCATCCTCGCGAACCTGGTCGGCAACGCCCTGCGGCACGGCGAGCCACCGGTGTCGGTACGGCTGTCCGCCGACCCGCACTGGATCGCTCTGGAGGTCCGCGACCACGGGCCGGGGCTGGACGGAGCGGTGCTGCCGCACGTGTTCGACCGGTTCTACAAGGCCAGCACGGCCAGGGCCAGGTCCGAGGGCAGCGGCCTGGGCCTGGCCATCGCGCGGGAGAACGCGCGCCTGCACCGAGGCGACCTCAGCGTCACCAACGCCCCGGACGGCGGCGCCATCTTCGCGCTGCGCCTGCCACGCCGGGCACACGATCCGGACGGAGGCCCCGAGTGAGGATCGGGCTCGCCCGCCGCGTGCTCGCCGCGGGCCTCGTATCGCTCGTCGCCGTGGCCGGCTGCGGCGTGCAACCCAGCGACGCCATCGACGCCGGCGACCCGCCGAGCGGAGCCGTCGCACTAACGGTCGCACCGACCGTCGCACCAGCCATGAAGATCACCCTCTACCTGGTGAAGAACGGCCGGCTCAGCGCGGTGACGCGGCCCGGTGGTCGACCACTGTTCCGAGCGGACACGCTCGCGCTGCTGGCAGCCGGGCCCACCGCGAGGGAGCAGGCGCACGGCTTCACCACCGAGGTCCCGCCCGGAGCCGGCCCGTTCTCGGTAACCGTCAAGCCGACCGGCCACTTGGTGGTGACCCTGTCCACTGCGGCCGGCGAACTGTCCGCACTGGCCGTCGAGCAGATCGTGTGCACGGCCGCCGCCGCGGTGCCGGAAAGCTCTGCCCAGGTCACCGTCGTCGGCGCTGGGCAGGACGTCGGCCCCCGGAACTGCCCGGGGTGACAGAGCGCCCTTCTCGTCACCTGGGCGCCGCAGCCGCCGGGCCAACGATCTTGCAGTTGGGGTGTGTGGGCGTTTCCACGCCCACACACCCGCCGAGGAAGCCCGCTAGGTGTTCGGGCTCAGGCTGACCCGGCAGCGCAACTCGGTGCGACTGGCTCCGCCCCCGCTCGGGGGCAGCGCTGCCCCCGACTGTCGTGGATGGTCATCGGCCTGGAGCGCAGGCGTCCACATCAGCACTTCTTGGCCGACGGTAGGCAGAATTGGACCTCGGGGTAGCGCGGGGAGGGCTTGTCCAGCAGAGGCTGCGGCTTGCCTCGCAGGTGCAGGTCGAAGAAGGCGGCGACGTACTTGCGGGTGATGTCCACCGAGCGGGTTTCCTTCAGGCCGCTGCCGAGGTTCACGCCGAGCTGCTGGAGCAGCATGTCGTAGTCGGTGAAGGACGGGTGCAGCGCCCCCTTTACCACCAGCCAGCGTTTCCACCCGGTCAGCTGTTCCCAGTCACGTTTCCAGGTGCTGTCGCCTGAGGGGGCGCCCATCAACAGGAACGGTCGCGCCAGCCCGCTCTTGGGGATCGGGAGGAACATGCTGCCGTCCATGTTGATCCCAGCGCGCACCCGGGAATCCTGCAGCATGGTCTGCGGGGCGGCGGCTCCTCCGATGGACTGGCCGGCCATCGCGATCCGGGCCGGATTGATCAGAGGGCTGCCTTTCCACTTGGGCCGCGGACCGGTCAACTGGTCGAGCACGAAGGGGATGTCGATCGCCCGGCTCCGGATCACCTTCTGGCCGAAGTCGTCGTCGTTGACGTTCTTGCAGGCGGCGCAGGTGGCGACCCGCCCGTCAGGGAAGGTGGTGGCGAAGTTCTCGTAGGTGTGGTCAATGCCGGCCACCACATACCCTCTGCTCGCCAGGTCCTCGGCCAGACCCGTGAGCGAACTGCGAGGCCAGGTGAAGCCGGGCGACAGCACCACGAGCGGCAGACTGCGCCGGCGTCCCGACGGCTCGGCGTCGGTGAAGGCGTTCGTCCGCGTCCGGCTCAGCCCTTCCGGCGGTATGTTCTCCAGTTCCTTGATCCCCGAGCCCTTCAGGAGCAGCTCCGACTCCTTGGGGGTGACGTACGGCGCGCGCCGCCCGGCCCGCGCTGCCGTCGGATACCACAGGGAGACCATGAGCTCCCTCGTCTTGGCCGCGGGGACCCACGGGTCGGGGCGGGAGGTGTCGGTCAGGTGCAGGGACGTCGTGCCGACCCGGTGGGGGCCGGTCGGCTTCGGGAGATACGGCGTGCTGGGTGCCGCGGCAGCGGCGGGGGCCGGCGCCCAGACGATGGGGGCCGTGAGGGCGAGCAGTCCCGCGACGGCGGCCACAAGTACGGGCCTTTTTCGCGCTGGGTAGGGGTTGTCGTGTGCCATGGAGTTGATCTTGCGGTTCCGGGTCGGCGCCGGCATCGGCCGCGAGTCCATAACTTCCTCGGCCGAACGGTTGATCTCTAGAGCTGAGGCCGTGACTATTCGGGTTCTTATCGCCGACGACCAGCAAATGGTACGGACCGGCTTCCAGATGATCGTGGACGCTCAACCGGACATGGAGGTCGTGGCCGCGGTCTCGGACGGCGCCGAGGCCGTGTCGGAGGCCAGGCGGCTGCGACCTGACGTGTGCCTGCTCGACATCCGGATGCCCAAGCTGGACGGGATCGAGGTGACCCGCGTCCTGGCCGGACCCGAGGTGGAGAACCCGCTGCGGGTGGTCATCGTCACCACCTTCGACCTCGACGAGTACGTCTACGGAGCCCTGCGCTCCGGCGCCACCGGGTTCCTGCTCAAGGACAGCGGGCCCACGCTGCTCATCGAGGCCGTCCGGGCGGCCGCGGTGGGTGACGCGCTGGTGTCGCCGTCGGTGACCGTACGGCTGCTGCGGCACCTGGCCCAGCCCCAGCGGGCGGCGCAACCGGCGAACGACCCGCTGACCGACCGCGAGCTGGACGTTGTGCGGCTGGTGGCCAGGGGACGCTCCAATCAGGAGGTGGCCGCGGAGCTGTTCGTGTCGCTGTCGACGGTAAAGACGCATCTGGGCAGCATCTTCGCCAAGCTCGGTGTCAGGAATCGGGTGGGGATCGCAGCTTGGGCGTGGGAATCCGGCGTGATGAGCCGAGCAACGGAGGGGTTGCCGGGATACAGGTGAATCAGTACCTCAGCGCATGGCCCGAGGGAGAGATCGTGCGCTAAAAGCACGCCGACATCCAGGGGCTGTTCTGAGTTCGGATCATGTTGCGGGGGGCTGCGGAGCCAGATGGCCGTTCCGCGGGCACACCTCTGTCGCCTCGCTGGCTCGCTGGCCGGAAAGCCGGGACCCGGCCGCCCGCCGCAGGTGATCACTGTGCGGCGGCAGGGAGACGCAGGTCACATTCGTCCATGTCACAGGGGGGCGGGCTACCCCGTCTCAGAGGGTGTAGCCATCAACGATCACAGAGGAGCACAGCATGGCCGCGCGACTGAACTACTTCGCCGACCCAACCGCCGGCAAGGCCCTCAAGCACTTCATGTCGGCGGGCAAGACGCTCAAGGACTCGCCGTTGCCGGCCGCCACGCAGGAGCTGGTGGCGCTTCGCGTAAGTCAGATCAACGGCTGCGCCGCCTGCATCGACATGCACACCAAAGAGGCCGCCGCTGCCGGCGAGACCTCGGTGCGGCTGAACCTGGTCGCGGCGTGGCAGGAGGCCACGGTCTTCACCGAGGCCGAGCGTGCCGCGCTGAAGCTGGCGGAGGAGGGGACCCGGGTCGCGGATGCGGCCGTTGGGGTCAGCGACGAGGTGTGGGCGTACGCCGCCCAGCACTACGACGAGGGGCAGCTCACCGCCCTGGTGATCTTGGTCTCTTTCATGAACGCGGTGAACCGGCTGAACATCATCACCCAGCAGCCGGCCGGCGACTACGTGCCCGGGCAGTTCCACTGAACGGCATCGGCAACTGGCTCGGGGTCCGGCTGCGGGCTCCGGGCCGCCGGGCTCGAGGGCGCTACTCTGGCGTGCCGGTGGTCCAGATGATCACCGGAAGACGCCTGCGCCAGCGGGTACGGCCGGGTGAGAGGGGTTCACCGGGAGGGGATTTCGCGTGAGCAAGGTCGAGGAGTTCGAGGAGCTGCGGCCGCTGCTGTTTTCGATCGCCTACCGGATTCTGGGCAGTGTGGGTGAGGCCGAGGACGCGGTGCAGGAGACATGGCTGCGCTATGACGGCTCGGCGACCCGGCCCACATCGACCAAAGCTCTTCTGTCGGCCGCGGTGACGCGGATCTCGATCGATGTGCTGCGCTCCGCGCGGGTGCGGCGGGAGGAGTACGTGGGCCCGTGGTTTCCCGAGCCGCTGCTGAGCGATCCATATCAGGATCCGGCGCGATCGGTGGAGCTGGCCGACTCGGTGTCGATGGCGGCGCTGCTGCTGCTGGAGCGGCTCAGCCCGCTGGAGCGCGCGGTGTTTGTGCTGCGGGAGGTGTTCGCCTTCGGGTTCGACGAGGTCGCCGCGGCGGTGGGGCGGTCGGAGGCGGCGTGCCGACAGCTGCTGGTGCGGGCGCGGCGGCATATGGAGGCCGGGCGGCCGCGCTTCGAAGCGGTCGGCAAAGAGCGGGAGGAGCTGGCGGCGCGGTTCTTCGACGCCCTCCGCGAAGGCGACGTCGCCGGTCTGCGGGAACTGCTCGCCGCCGACGTATCGATGGTCGGCGATGGCGGTGGCAAGGCCCCGCAGCTGGCCAGGGCCGTCATCGGCGCCGAGAACGTGGCCCGGCTGATTGCCTCCGTCTTCCCCCGGATAGCCCGGATCGACGTGACGTTCGAGCCGCACGAGGTCAACGGCCAGCCGGGCGCGATCTTCCACGACCGGGACGGCAGGGTGCTCCACATCCTGGTGCTCGATGTACTCGACGGGCAGATCCAGACGATCCGCTCGGTGATCAACCCCGACAAGCTCGGGCACGTGGGCCCGGTAGCGGACGCCTGGGCAATCGACCGCGAAGTAAGACAGGCCCGCCGGCCCACGGAATGACCGCAACAACCGACCACGGCCTCGTGAAGTCGTCCAGGCGCGCCCGCAGCACTGGACGTCCTGCCCGGCTGACGTGCTCGATGAGCTCGTGTCCGAAGCTCGTCCTGCCCGCCGCGGTCGGTCCGTCGACGCTCACCCGCAGCCGTCCGTCACCGATCGCCAGGATCCGGTCGGCGACCTCCCGGAGAGAACACCCTGGCCGCAGCGTTGAAGGGATGGGATGCCGCGGAGCCACGCGTTGCGGCCCGCACGTACGTGTCGCCGGGCCAGAGAGTGTCTGACAATTCGGCGTGGCGGAGCCAGAGCATCAGGCAGCCGATGGCGGCGCCGGCCGGCCGGCGCCCAGCAGTGGCAGCCACACCTCGTCCACGATCTCGACGATCGACTCGTCCGGCACCGCGCGCATCGTCATGAACATGTCGTGGCGCAACAGGTCCAACGGCAGGTTCACCACGCGGGACGAACGCGGCACGTCGGGCAGCTCGCCGCGCTCGACCGCGCGGGCGACGATCATCTCGAAGGCGGTCGCCTGGCCGGGCGTGAGGAGGGTGTCGCGTAGCTCGCCGAGGCTGGTGCCGGTGGCGCGGAAATAGTCCACCAGCTGCACGCTCATCAACGTGATCATGCCTGCGCGGTCAGCGTCGGCGTTGCGCAGGAAGCCGATCGCATCATCGCGGAGGCTGCCGGTGTCGGGCACCGCGATCAGCCGCCAGGACTTGGCGAGAGTGGCCAGCAGCAGGCCGTCGCGCTGCGGCCAGCGCCGGTAGAGCACAGGACGACTCGTGCCGGCGCGGGCGGCGACCGCTTCGTAGGTGAAGCCGTGATATCCGTGCTCGACCAGCACCTCCCACGCGGCGTCGAGGATCGCGTCCTCGAGTTCGGGGCCGCGTCGACGGGATGCGCCGCCACGGATCGTGCCGCCGTCGGCACGACGTTCCGCCGCCTGCGCCCCGGTCGCCCCGCGCTTACCCGTGATCCGCTCGTGCTTGAGATTCACTTGCGTATCTTATCGCGGTGACTTACCGTGTCCACCATTAGATACAGCTCCGTACTCTAAGGCCCCTTCGTGAACAGGACGTGCTGATGGCCGACAACAGCTTGACCGAGGAGTCCCCGAGCGCGAGCCCCACGGCGGTGGCGATGCGGCGGATGCTGCCGGTGGACATGGCGGAGCGGGAGGACGGGCTCTTCGTCCGAGCAGGTGCCGGTATGCAACGAGATGCTCATCTTCGGCGTGCGTTCGCTGCCGGTCACCTGGTCCTGAGAGAGAAACGTGAAACCGGCCGCGCCGGGGCTGCGGCCGGTTTCACGGAGCGTCAGGCCATTCCGTGCTCGATGGCCTCGATGATCCGCGGCCGCAGCTCGGCGGCGCTGATGATCGCGTCCACCGAGCCGACCTCGACCGCGCGCTGGATGCTGTGCACCCGGTCGAACTCGGCGGCGACCTCGCCGAGCTTCTCCGCCCGGACGGCGGACTGCACCTCGGCGAGCCGGGCGTTCAGCGCCGCCCGCTCGGCGCCGCTGGCCGCCGAGACCTGCGTCTGCAGGTCGGTCACCCGCAGGTCGGTCGCGGTGCGGTTGTTCACCTCACCGGAGAACACCACGGCAGCCGCCGGGGCACCACCGAGCACCGAGGCGAACGAGCCCTCCAGCGCCAGCACGGTCATGTTCGGGTTGAGCGCCTTGGAGAACACCACGAACGCGCCGCCGTGGTAGCGGGAGATCACGCAGAACACGATCGGCCCGTCGAAGTTGACGATCGCCCGGCCGATCTCCGCGCCGTACTCCAGCTGGAGCTTGCGCATCGACTCCGGCGAGCCGTCGAACCCGGACAGGTTCGCCAGCACCACCAGCGGCCGGTTGCCGGACGCCGAGTTGATCGCCCGGGCGGTCTTCTTCGACGAGCGCGGGAACAGCGTGCCCGCGGTGTAGGTGTCCGGCCCGTCAGTGGGCGGGAAGCCGCGCCGCGGCACCGACCGCGACTCGATGCCGATCAGGCAGACCGGCCGGCCGCCGATGTGCACGTCCTGCACCGCGGACGTCTCCGCGTCAGCCATGCCCGCCCAGCGCTCCAGCACCGGGTGATCCTGGTCGGACAGGGCGCGCATCACCGTGCGGATGTCGAACGGCTTCTTGCGGTCCGGGTTGTGCTCGGCCGAGAAGATCTGGCCGACGGTGGTGAAGTCGCTGCCGGCGATCGCGTGCGGAAACCCGGAGACATCGCGGTCGACCGGGTCGGTGGTGCGGGCCCGCCGCGGCGCCGTCTCGCCGGGCACGACGTAGGTGTGGTCGTAGTGCGCCATCAGCACATCGCGGGCGGACTGCAGGTTGGGCGCCCAGTACTGCGCCTGGCCGTTCGGCCCCATCACGCGGTCGTAGCCGCCGATGCCGAAGTTGTCCTCGGCCGACACGCCGCCGGAGAAGTCCAGCGACTGCTTGCCGGTGAGCACCATCGCCGAGTCCGGCGTCATCACCAGGATGCCCTTGGTGTGCATGAGCATCGTCGCTTCGGCGTTCCAGTACGGCTGGGCGCCGACGGTGATCCCGGCGACCACGATGTTGATCTCGCCGCCGTCCTGGGTGAACGTGACGATCCGCTTGAGCGCGGCCGCGACCCAGTCCATGTTCTCGGTGCCCGAGGTCATCGAGATCCGCGCGCCTGCCGACAGCGCGAACCACTCCAGGGGGACCCGCATCCGCTCGGCGAGGTCGAGCGCGGCGATCACCCGCGAGCACTCCGGTTCCGACAGCGCGCCCAGCGCCTTCGTCGGGTCGCCGAGCAGAACCACGCGGGTGACGCCTTCGGGGTGCCGTTCGGTCGGCGTCGTGACGACGCCCGCCACGATCGCCGCGGCGTTCCTCCCCTTCGGCCGGTCCACCGGCACGAGCGCGCCGTGGTCGTCGAGGTCGTGCTCGACGAAGCCGCCCTCCGGCCCGGCGAGCAGGCCGGTCAGCTCGTACGGGTAGACGTTCCCGCGCCGGGCCGCGCGCAGCACCTTCTGACGGTAGTCGTCCAGCGGCTGCACCGGCTCCGCCGACGGCGCGCCGACGTGCAGGCGCGCGCCGTGGCCCGGGTCGAGGGTGATCCGCACGGCGACCTCGGTCAGCTCGCCGGCGGCGGTGCGCTGGCGGGCTATGCACTGGACCTCCTCCAGCCCCGCGCCCGCCGTGGTCGGCAGGATGCGCTGGACCAGCGCGTTCAGCTCGTCGGTGGACAGCTCGGTCGACGGCCAGACGTACATCATGATCCGGTTGGTGTCGAACCGCTTGTTCTGGGGTCGCTGCGCCTGGATGTTGCGGATCGCGTCCAGGCCCGCGGTGATCGCGTCCTCCACCGCGGGCAGCGCGACCAGCCTGCCGTCGGCCTCGCGCAGCGGTGTCAGGTCGCGGACCTGGCCCATCGCGATGAGGCGCTCGTCGGCCGGGTTGCTGCGCGCCACGGCCTTGAACAGGTAGATCTCCTCGTCCGCGGACGGCAGCCGGGTGAGGTCGAACTCGCGCAGCCGCTGCAGCTGCAGGCGCTCCGCGATCTGCGGGTGCAGGCCACGGATCAGCCGGTCCTCGGCGAAGCCCGCGCCCTCGGGCCGGAAGGTGAAGTGGTGGTGCATCACGCCGCTGGTGCCGGCGACGGTGGTGGTGATCCGGCGGACGCCCGCGGGCTGCGGGTGCTCCGCGAGGAGCTGTCCGAGCCGCACCGCCATCGCGTCGGCGTCCGGCTGGTCCTCCCACGTGACGTAGAGGTCGGCGACCAGCCCGTGCTCGGCGACATCGGCGGCGAACGCGCCGATGGCACCGATGGCGTCGGGCAGGGCGGCGATGTCGACGGCGGTGGTGACCACGCGTGTCACACCGCCCGATCCGGTGTGCTCCGCGGTGACGAACCGGCAACCCGCGGTCTCCCGCACGGTGACCTCCGACAGCCCGCGATTGCCGTAGTAGCGGCGGGTCAGCACCTCCAGCAGCGGCGCGTGGTCGCGCCCGAGCCGGCCGATCCGCTGGCCGATCAGCCGGACCAGCGGCTCGGCGCTGGCCACCATGACCTGGATGCGCTCGGCACGGTCCGGCGCGTCCGGGTTGCGGTCCAGGTAACGCAGCTCGTCGCGCACCGCGGCGTAGACCTTGGCGCGGTTGCGGCGCAGCAGCGGCTGGGCGAACCAGCGGAACACCACGCCGCGGGCCAGGTCGGACACCATGGGGAAGCGCACCTGCGTGGCCTCGACCAGGTGTTCGAGGGTGAGCCCGACGCGCTCGCTGAGCGACTCGAGCGGCGGCGCGCCGGCCAGCCACTGGCGTAGCAGCTCCGACACGATCGCGACGTCGGTGCTCATCTGCTGCTGGGCCAGGAAGATCCGGAAGACCGCGGCCTCCAGCTCCGGCGTGCGGTCGAGATCGGCGATGCCGTAGTGGGCGAGGACCTTGGTGAGCTTGGCCTGGAAGCTTTCGGTGACGCCGGCGCGCTCGACGTCGAGACTCCGCAGGTAGCTGTGGAAGAACTCGCGCGGGCTGTGCACCGGGCTGTCCGGCTCGACGTCGAGCTCGCCGCCCGGCCTGTTGCGGCTCAGCTCGGACAGGTCGGCGAACACGGTGAGCAGGTCCAGCTCACCCTCGAGCGGCCGCCCGCCCAGCTCGGCGCGCGCGGCCAGGTAGTCCGACAGCACCCGTTTGTGGTCATGGGGGTCGGCGTCGAAGCCGAGCAGCAGGCTGCGCAGGTCCTGCAGGCCCCGCTCGACGCGCTCGGCCGCGGATGCCCCCGCGGGTTCCGCGGGCAGCTCGATCTCGATGGTCTCGGCGGCCGGCTCGGTCTCCTCGGCGCCCTCGTCGGACAGCGGTTCCAGCCGCATCAGCGGCGCGCCGGTCTCGACCTGGCTGCCCACCGACACCGGGCACTCACGGACGCGGGCGCGGAACGGCGCGCGCAGCACCGTCTCCATCTTCATGCTCTCCAGCACCAGGAGCGGAGCGCCCGACTCGACCTCGTCGCCGACCGACAACGGCGTCGCGACCACCAGCGCGGGTGCGGGAGAGCGGACGACACCGCCCTCGTCGCGGCTGATCCGGTGCGTGACACCGTCGACCTCGACCAGGTGGATCGGCCCGTGCGTGGCCGACACCAGCCGGAACCGGCGGCCGTTGACCACGATCCGGCCGCTGTGCGCGTCGAACCGCTCCACCTCGACGTCCGCCGGGGCGGCACCGCCGGAGAGGCCGACGCGGAACCGCCTGTGCCCGACCCGGGCCACGCTCACCCGGTAGCCGACGCCGCGGAGCTTGAGGTCCAGTGGGCGGCCCGAGTCGTGCTGCACCTGCGGGCGCCCGCCGCGCGCGGTGGACAGCAGCCGCTGGCGGCTGACCTCCTCCTCGTCCTGGTAGGCCTCGATCGCGGCGGCGGCCAGGGCGATCGCGGAGTGCCGATGGTTGACCAGGCGGCCTTCGGCGCGCACGCGGTCGATCCAGCCGGTGTCGGCGCTCGCGTCGATGACCTCGGTCTGGTCGAGCAGGTCGAGCACGAAGCTCTTGTTGGTGGCACCCCCCTCGATGATCACCGTGGTCTCGGCCATCGCGCGGCGCAGCCGGCCCAGCGCCTGCTCGCGGTCGCGGCCGTAGGCGATGATCTTCGCGATCATCGAGTCGAAGTCGGCCGGGATGGTGTCGCCCTCGCTGACGCCGGTGTCCACGCGGATGCCGGGCCCGGTGGGCAGTATGAGGCGCGCGATGCGGCCCGGGGCGGGCGCGAAGTCGCGGTCGGGGTCCTCGGCGTTGAGCCGGGCCTCGACGGCGTGACCGGCCTCCCCCGGCTGGGGGCCTTCCAGCCTCCCACCGCTCGCCACGTGCAGCTGCAGCCGGACCAGGTCGGTGCCGGTAGTGATCTCGGTGATCGGGTGCTCGACCTGCAGCCGGGTGTTGACCTCGAGGAAGGCGAACAGCTTCTCGCCGGGGTGGTAGAGGAACTCGACGGTGCAGGCCCCGCAGTAGTCGACGGCCACGGCGAGCCGCTCGGCCGACGCCTTCAGCTCGGCGGTCTGCTCGATCGTCAGAACCGGGGAGGCGGACTCCTCGATGACCTTCTGGTTGCGCCGCTGCACCGAGCAGTCCCGGACGCCCAGCGCCCACGCGGTGCCCTGCCCGTCGGCGATGACCTGGACCTCGACGTGCCGGGCGCCGGTGACCAGGCGCTCCAGGAAGACCACGCCGGAGCCGAACGCACGCAGCGCCTCCTGGCTGGTGCGCTCGTAGGCGTCGGCCAGCTCCTCCTCCGAGGCGACCATGCGGATGCCGCGCCCGCCGCCGCCCGCGGTCGCCTTGAGCATCAGCGGGTAGCCGATCTCGTCGCCGGCGCGCAGCGCGTCCTCGAGGGTGGCGACCTCGCCGCGGCTCCACGGCGCGACCGGGACGCCGACCTCCTCGGCGATGAGCTTGGCGCCGATCTTGTCGCCGAGCTTGCGCATCGCCTCCGCGCTCGGACCGACGAAGGTGACGCCGATCTTCTCGCACAGCTCGGCGAACGCCGGATCCTCGGCGACGAACCCCCAGCCGACCCACGCGGCGTCGGCCCCGGTCTCCGTCAGCGCCCGCTCCAGGACGGCGTGGTCGAGGTACGGGCGGGCAGAGGCGGGGCCCAGCGAATAGGCGACGTCCGCTTCACGGACGAAGGTCGCGTTGCGGTCGGCCTCGGTGTAGAGGGCGACCGTCTCGATCCGCGCCCCGGTTTCCGCCGAAAGATCCCGGACGGCGTGGATGAGCCGCATCGCAGCCTCTCCACGGTTGACGATGGCGACACGACTGAACACCAGCTGAAACTCCCAACTACCCACGCACAGAAGGCGACGTCCGGGACCCGGAGCGTCGCCTGTACCTATCTACACCCTGCTCGATTACCGCCGGGTATACCAATGTCCCGCATCGTGCATGGCGGAGCCGCTCCGTTGTGGGAACTCCACAAAAAGCGCGCCGGCCACACCGTCCGGCTGCCGTTTCACGCAAGGTCTACCACAAAACACGACTGCGCCCTGCGACATGGGTGACCGGAGAGACGCCCGGATCGCCGAAACCGGCCAGGCGGCCGGACCGAACGTCCGGTTCGAGGACGTGGCCTCGCGCAGGGTCACCCGGCGGCCGTAAAACCGTTTGTGCGCGCGGCGCGCGGCTCCCTAACCTGAGCCGCATGTCGTTCACGTGCCACGCGCCGCAGTTCTTCATCCGCTTCCGCCACAACCCGGCCCTGGGCCGGTAGAGAGGGCCCCTGCCTCTCTCTGCGCGAGCCCTGGGCCTCCGAGACCACTTCCTCTCGGACCCGAAAGGGCAACACCTGTGGCGCAGTCCTTCGCTCACGGAAACTACTCGCACACCCAGAAGAAAGCCCGCGGCGGCGGCGGCAGAACCGGCCGCGACCAGGCCAGGCGCACCCTGTCGCAGAACTTCGTCGTCGACCCCGACGCCGTCGCCCGGATCGTCGAGGCCACCGGCCCGCACGACCTGGTGCTGGAGCCCGGCGCGGGAGAGGGCGTCCTGACCCGGGCGCTCGCCGAGACCTGCGGCCAGGTCGTCGGCTACGAGGTCGATCCGCTGCTGGCGGGGAGGCTGGCCGCCCGCACCCGGGACGACGCCCGCATCCGCGTCGTCCGGGGAGACTTCCTGGCCGCCCGCGCGCCGCGCGAGCCGTTCGCGGTCGCCGGGAACATCCCCTACTCGATCACCTCGAAGATCGTCGACTGGTGCCTGCGGGCGCCCGGGCTCACCTCGGCCACCCTGACCACCCAGCTGGAGTACGCCCGCAAACGCACCGGCGACTTCGGCCGGTGGAGCATGCTGACCGTGCAGACCTGGCCCTGGTACAGCTGGGAGCTGCTGGGCCACCTCAGCCGTGAGGTGTTCCGGCCCGTCCCCGCGGTCGACTCGGCCATCCTGCGGATCGAACGCCGCTCCCAGGCGCCTGATCTGCCGGGCTACCGGGCCTTCGTCGAGTACGGCTTCACCGGCCTGGGCGGCTCCCTGCACGCGACCATGCGGCTGCGCTACCCGGCCGACCGGGTCGACGCGGCCTTCGCCGCCGCGGGCGTCGCCCGCGGCACGGTCGTCGCGCACGTCCACCCCGATCTGTGGCCGGTCCTCTTCGACCGTCTCCACCACACCGGGTGATCACCCGGCCGGGGACCGCGCCACGCGGTCCCCGGCCCGCTCCACCGCACCCACGCCGACAACCGAAAAGAGGCGCCATGTCCCTGTCACCGACCTATGACGACGTCCGGAGCGCTGCCGCCCGCATCGCGCCGCACACCCACCGCACCCCGGTGCTGCGCTCACGCCGGATCAACGAACAGGTCGGCGCCGACGTGGTGTTCAAGTGCGAGAACTTCCAGCGCATGGGCGCCTTCAAGTTCCGCGGCGCGTTCAACGCCCTGTCGCGGTTCACCCCCGAGCGGCGGCGCGCCGGCGTGGTCGCCTATTCCTCGGGCAACCACGCCCAGGCGATCGCCCTGGCCGCCCGGCTGCTGGAGATCCCGGCCACGCTCGTCATGCCACACGACGCGCCGGCCGCGAAGGTGGCCGCCACCAAGGGGTACGGCGGGCAGGTCGTCACCTACGACCGCTACACCGAGGACCGGGAGGAGATCGGCCGTGCGCTGGCCGACGGCCGCGGCCTCACGCTGATCCCGCCCTACGACCACCCTCACGTGATCGCCGGTCAGGGCACCGCCGCCAAGGAACTGTTCGACGAGGTCGGCGACCTCGACGCGATCTTCGTGCCTCTCGGCGGCGGCGGGCTGCTCTCCGGCACGGCGCTGTCGGCCCGGGCGCTCTCGCCCGGCTGCGAGCTGTACGGCGTCGAGCCCGAAGCCGGAAACGACGGCCAGCGGTCCCTGCGCCAAGGGGCCGTCGTCCACATCGACACCCCCGAGACCATCGCCGACGGCGCGCAGACCCAGCATCTCGGCACCCACACGTTCGAGATCATCCGCCGCGAGGTCGACGACATCCTCACCGCCACCGACGCCGAACTCGTCGAGTGCATGCGGATCTTCGGGTCTGTCATGAAGATCGTCGTCGAGCCCACCGGGTGCCTCGGTTTCGCCGCTGTCCGCAAACTCGCCCCCCGGCTGCGCGGCCGGCGGATCGGGGTGATCGTCAGCGGCGGCAACGTCGACCTCGACCGCTTCGTGTCGCTGCTGGCCCCATGACCACCGGCCGGCACGGAGAGGGCGCCGACGGTGTCCGCGTCAACCATGTGGTCACCGGCACTGTTCGGGGCGGTTTTCATGGCAATCCGCGCCCTTCGGCGGAGCTCCGAAGCCTCCCGAGCCGGAAAATGTCGGGCAGGACCCGGGTGGCCTCGTACTTCGGGCCGCACAGGTGGTACCGTTAATCCAGTTGCAGTTGCGGTACCCATGAAACTCTGTGTGCACCTGGCGGGATGTGACCCTCAGGTGCATTTTGTTTTACCGGTCATCTCCGGTGGGCTCATCGCGGCGACGCGAAATCCGTGCAAGGCGGATTTCGGCTCTGCCCCCTATCGAAGGAGATTGACATGGCGACTGGAACCGTGAAGTGGTTCAACTCGGAAAAGGGCTTCGGCTTCATCGAGCAGGACGGCGGCGGCGCCGACGTCTTCGCCCACTACTCCAACATCGCTGCCCAGGGCTACCGTGAGCTGCAGGAGGGCCAGAAGGTCTCCTTCGACATCACGCAGGGCCAGAAGGGCCCGCAGGCCGAGAACATCGTTCCGGTCTGACGCAGCACACGCCCGAGACAGGGCCCGCACCCGAAAAGGTGCGGGCCCTGTCCCGTTTTGAGGGGCGGAGACGGCGTCACCACCATCGCGCCGGACGGTAGGACACGGGGTTCCGGTGGGGCTCCGTCACCGGACGCACTGGATCATCGGTAGTAGCCCTCGACCGCCTTGCTCGCCTCCTCGAACAGCGCCGGGCCTTCCTGGCGGGCGCCGGCGCCTGTGGCCGGCGGCTTGAGGCCGGTGAGCTGTTCGGTGGAGAGCGCGAACACGACGCGGCCGAGGCCGGATCGTTCGATGGCGCCCGCGCACATGCCGCAGGGCTGGCAGCTGGTGTACATGGTGGTGGCGGCGGCGGTCTCGGGGTCGAGTTCGCGGGCCGCCCATCTGGCCAGCTTCAGCTCGGGGTGGGCGGTGATGTCGGAGTCGGTGAGGACGGTGTTGCGGTCTTCGGCGATCACGCTGCCGTCCGGTCCCGCCAGCAGTGATCCGAACGGCGGGTCTCCGGCCGTCCGTGCCGTACCGGCGAGCTCGATGGCCCTGCGCAGAAGGCGTTCGTCGTCGTGTGTCACTGGTGCTCCGGCGGTGTGAAGGTGTTGTGGTCCCGGCAGGCGGCTACGGTCGCGAGGGCCTGCCATGCGGTCTCCGGACGGCACGTCTCGCGCGGGTCGCCGTTGAACGGGTCGAGCACGACGGTGTCGGCGCCGAGGAGGCGCAGCTGTTCCAGGTCGTCGACGACCTGGTCGATCGTGCCCTCGCCGGCGAGCCGTCCGGGGTCGGTGATCGGCGACTCGGTGAGTCGCAGGGCGATGCGGGGGGCCATGGCGGGCACCGGGCGTCCCTGCTCGTCCGCGACGGTCCTCAGCCGGTCCACCGCCTCGCGCAGCCAGGGAAGGGTGGACCGCAGCGGATGCCATGCGTCGCCGAGGCGTACCGCCCGGCGCAGGCCGGCGTCGCTGTTGCCGCCGACCCAGATCGGTATCCGCCCGCTCCGGTAATCCTTGTCGTCGCCCCAGGCGCTGCGCACGGCCCGGAGGTGATCGTCGGTCAGCTTCCCGCGCTGCTGGAACGGGACGCCGAGTGCCTCGAACTCCTGCCTCGCCCATCCGGAGGCCACGCCGAGGACCAGCCGTCCCCCGCTGAGCTGGTTGAGGTTGGCGGCCATGCGGGCGATGAGCAGCGGGTGCCGGTACGGCACGATGAGCACCGTGGTCCCGAGCCGGACCCGGCTGGTGATCCCGGCCAGCCACGAGAGGGTGGTGAAGGGTTCGTAGAACGGCGCCGGGTACTGCTCCGCGACGTCGGGTGTCACCACGACGTGGTCGGAGACCATCAGCAGGTCGAAGCCCAGTCCCTCCACCGTCTGCGCCCAGCTCCGCAGCATGCCGGGATCGGTACCAGGTCCAAAATTTGGGACATTAATGCCTATTTGCACCCGTTCAGGGTATCCAGTGGCCCCCTCCCGCCGGAAGAGACTTGTCCCGGCGTATAACCCTATAAGCCGTGGATCTGCCGGTACCTTTGCCCGATGACCGAGATTCTTGACGCGACCGACTGGGCGATCCTGGCCGAGGTCCAGAGAGACGGCCGTATCCCGCTCACCGAACTGGGGCGGCGGGTGAACCTCAGCGCCTCCGCGACGACCGAGCGGGTCAAGCGGCTGGAGGCGGCGGGCGTCATCACCGGCTACCACGCCGCCGTCGACCTGGCGAAGGTCGGCCTCCCCGTGCTCGCCGTGGTGCGCCTCAAGTATCCCGGCAGCCAGCACCAGCAGCTGTACCGGCTGCTCGACGAGCGCTTCGAGATCCTGGAATGCCTCAGGACCACCGGCGACGACTGCTACACGCTGAAGGTGGCCACGGCCTCCATGCCCCACCTCGAACAGCTCGTCAACGAACTGGGCAGGCTCGGCAGCACCACCACCAATATCGTCTACAGCCAGACACTGCCCTACCGCGGGCCTCGGGGGCCGCGGACCTGAGACGCGCGGCAGCCGTACGGACCCCGCCAAGCCGCCGCACGATCCCGGCCGCCTACCGGTCGACGAGTCGCCCTCGGCCCTGGATGTGTAACTTCCGCCCTTAAACGGCCGAGGTTTTCGGCGCTATTCGGCCAGGAGCAGACACGCTGCTGCCCCTCCGGGGATAAGAGCCCACTTCTGAGAACAGAACGCCGACGACAACCCCGACACGATCAGCACGGCTCTCAACCAGGGGTGTCTGGAACGTTCGCCCGTCCGTCTTCATCTCGTAGAACACCGAGCATGGCCTTACCCATCCTAATGATCATCCAGGCCAACGTCAGGGGTGCCAAGCCATCAGGCTCGGGTAGAACGGATGGGTCCGCTCGCGGTGGACTCCGGTTGCGCTTCAGGTAGTGGCGCGGTGGGGCTTCGTCGCAGCATCGGGATGAGCACGGCCGCGACTGCCAGGTGCATGAGCGACAACACGCTCTTTGTGCTGGAGGTCGCTTCGACGCCGAGGATCGGCACAAAGGACAACATCAGTACCGCGATGGCGATCACGGTCCAGATGGTTCTGGCCCGGCGGACGTACCGCTCCAGCACAACGAGCGCACTCCAGCCGAGCAAGGCCATGGCCAGCGTGGAGCCGATGACGAGCGGCAGGCTCACGATCGTGGGGGGTTGTCCGTTGCGCTGATCGACCCTGAGGTCGATGTCCAGCAGGTGAGCGACGAGCCACACCAGACCGGTGGCCAGCGCCGCACCACCAACCGCGATGGCTCTGACGCGCCGAGTAGAGGTGCCGGTCAGCACGGATTGGGAGGTCGTAGTCATGATCTGTTCCTTTATGAGGTGGGGGTATCCAAAACGACTACCGGCGAAGTGGCTGCAATGCCTCGCCCCAGGCGACGACCTGGTCCAGCATGGCCGTCACCGTGTCCTCCTGGTGCGCCGCCGGATTCAGGACGCTGAAGTGCTCGAAGTCGGTGAACAGCGACAGCGCGACCTGGGCGCGCACGTCGGCGACCTGGAGTTCGCCCATCACCAGCCGCAGGTGCTCCACCGCGCGGGTGCCACCGGCGCTGCCGTAGCTGACGAACCCGGCCGCCTTGTTGTTCCACTCGGCGTACAGGAAGTCGATCGCGTTCTTCAACGCTCCCGACGTCGAGTGGTTGTACTCGGGCGTCACGAACACGTAGCCGTCGAAGGAATCGATCGTCTCGGCCCAGGCCCTGGTGTGCGGGTGGCTGTACTGCCCCATCGCCGCCGGCATCACCTCATCCAGAGGCGGCAGGCCGAAGTCTTTGAGATCCACCAGCTCGAACTCGGCGTCCTGGCGCTTGGTGGCGATGTCGTGCACCCAGCGGGCCACGGCCTCCCCGTTGCGTCCTGGCCGCGTGCTGCCGATGATGATCGCAATCTTGGTCATGACGACTCTCTTTCTTCGGACGCCGTGGTACCCGGGTCCGAGATGCTTGCGTTCAGGGGAAGATGGTGATCTTGCCGTGGGTCTGGCCCGCCTCGCTCCTGCGGTGGACCAGCGTGAGGTCGGACAACGGGAGGGATTCGGCGACGTCGACGATGAGCGCGCCGGCGTCGAGGAGTCCGACGATCTCGCCCAGTTGCTTGGCGTCGTTGCGGGCGACCATGTGCAGGGCGGTGACATCGGCGCCTGCGGCCGGCTCGACGGGGGTGGCGACGGAGGCGATGACGCCGCCCGGCCGCAGGAGGGAGACCAGGCTCGCCGCGGCCTCGGGGGAGATCGGAGCGAGGTTGACGACGGCATCGACCGGGCCGTCCAGCGCATCTGCGAGAGCGGTGGCCGTGTAGTCGATGATGTGGTCGGCGCCGTACGTGCGGACCGCCGCGGCGCTGCGGCCGCTGGCCGTGGCGATGACTGTCGCACCTGCGTACTTGGCGAGCTGGACGGCGAACAGTCCCACGCCGCCACCGGCGCCGTTGATGAGCACGCGCTGGCCCGCGGTGATGTGAGCCTGCTCGAACAGCACCTGCCATGCGGTGAGCGCGGCGACCGGGATCGCGGCCGCGTCGGCCAGGGGAACAGTGACAGGCGCCTTGGCCAGCAGACCGGCCGGGGCGGCGACGTACTCGGCCGCGGCGCCGCCCGCGTCGAGACGGCCGATGACCCGGTCGCCCACGGCCAACCCCTCCACGTCGTCGCCGACCTCGGCGATCGTGCCGGAGACGTCCCATCCGAGGATGTAAGGCAGGTCCACCGGCAGCACGGCTCGCAGCATCCCCGATCGCAGCGCCGTTTCCGAAGGATTGAACGAGGTGGCGGCGACCCGGATCAGGACCTCGCCCGGCCCGGGGGCGGGCCGCGATACTTCTTCGTATCGGATGACGGAGGCATCGCCGTAGTCATGGATGCGGGCGGCCTTCATGGTGTCGCGGAACTCGCCCGCGTGGTCGGTCACCCAGGTGCGGAACGTGCGTGCCGGCGCTCCGGTGATCTCCTCCACCGTGGCGGTGGTCGCTCTCGGCTCGGTCACCATCTCGGCCTGGGCCTGGAGGATGCCGTCCACGGCCGCGGATGGCCAGCCCTGGGCGAGCATCTGCTGCCGCGCGGTCTGCGGCGAGGTCTCCTCCCAGCGCACCGGGCGGCCGATCACCTCTCCGATGACGCTCGCCTGTTCGGCTCGGGTCAGTATCTCGGGCCCGGTCAGCTCGTAGATCGCGCCGTTGTGCCCGTCATCGACGAGTGCGTGCACCGCGACCGCCGCGAGGTCCCGCTCGTGCAGCGGGGGCATGGCGGCCGCGCCGTACGGCTCACGCACGACCGCCTCGGTGCGAATCTGCCCGGCCCACCGCAGGGCGTTGGCCGCGAAGGCATGCGGGCGCAGGAACGTCCATTCCAGCCCGGACCGCTCGATCAGCTGCTCGACCTGTTGTTCGTGGCCGCGTACGGCCGCCGAGGACAGGTAGATGACGCGGCGGGCATACGCGGCGACCACATCCAGAACTGCGGGCATCCCCTCGGCCGTAGCGAACGGCCAGAGGAGAAACACGGCCTCGACCCCACTCAGGGGCACGTGCAGGGTGTCCGGATCAGCCAGGTCGCCCCGCACGACCTCGACGCCGTCCGGAAGGCCGGCCGCTTCGGGATCGCGGGCCAGCGCGCGAACCTCGGCCCCGGCCTCCAGCAGCTGCGCCACGACCTGCCGGCCGACCGTGCCGGTCGCCCCGATCACCAGAATCCTGCGTTGTCCCGGCATAAAGACTCCCAACGGTTGATCACTTCATGTGCGACCAACCGTATGGGGAGATGAAGAGACACTCAATGTGTGAAAATCTCGATTTTATGTGTGTACGTCTTCAAAGAGTCGCTGAGATAGACTCTACTGGTGGACGTACTCAGCGATGTGATCGCCGCGATGCGCACCGGAGAACCCCGCTCGGCGCGCGTTCAGTGGCACGCCCCCTGGGGGCAGCAGTTCCCCACCGTGCGCGGCTCCGCCGGCTTTCAAGTGGTTCTGCAGGGATCATGTCGGCTGATCCCGCCGGACGGTGGTGCCCCCATCGCGCTGAACGTCGGCGACGTGGTGTTCCTGCCCCACGGAAGCGGCTACGCGCTCGCCGACAGCCCCACCACCCCGCTGACCGAACCCGTCTGCGACCCACTGAACGACCCCCGGTTCGAAGACCGCTACGCCTCCGCGACCGTGGGGAAACCCGGACAGGACGGTGCGCAGGCGGTCACCGTGACTCTCTGCGGTGGATACCGGCTCGACCCCAGCCGAGCCCACCCGCTCCTGGCAGACCTGCCCGAGATCGTCCACCTGCCCGCCCGCCTCGGACACCGCCCCGAACTGCGCGCCGCCGTCGACCTCCTCGGCGGCGAACTCGACAACCCCCGCCTCGGTGTGGACACCATCGTGCCCGCCCTGCTCGACATGCTGCTGCTCTACATCCTGCGCGCCTGGTTCGACGAACAGTCCGAACGCGGCACGACCGCCGGCTGGGCCGCGGCACTGGGCGACCCGGCGATCAGCGCCGCACTGCACGCCCTCCACCATGACCCCGCATTCCCCTGGACGGTCGAAACACTCGGCACCCGGGCGGGACTGTCCAGAGCGGCTTTCTCCCGGCGCTTCGCCACCCTGATCGGACAGCCGCCCCTCACTTACCTGACCTGGTGGCGCATGACCACCGCCGCCCGGCTTCTCCGCAAGTCCGACGCCCCGCTCGGCGAGGTGGCCACTCGGATCGGCTACACCTCGGAGTTCGCCTTCGCCACCGCCTTCAAGCGCGAGTACGGCACCGCGCCCGGCAAATACCGGCGACAGAGCCGAGCGGAAACCCAGAACAGCGAACTCGACCTGATGGCACCACAACCAGCGGTCACCTCATCGGTGAGGAGCAGCACCGAACCATGATCAGCCTCTTCGTCCGCATATAGCTGTTTACGCTATCTCGACACCGCGTCGGGGGCGAAAGCGTCCCGGCCCAAGCTCGGTCTCCTCCTGCGGCTGCTGCGCGAGGGCGACACACTCAAGGTCACCCGGCTGTCGCGCTCGGTGCTGCATCTGGTCACGCTCGGCGCGGAGCTGCGGACCGATCACTTGGGTCAGCCGCTACGAACGGCCGCTCAAGGGCGGGCAAAGAGGCGCCAGAGCCATGCTCTAGCGTGATCGCCATGAAGGCGGCCCGGTATCTGTGCTGGCTGGCCTGGGCGCAGAAGGGCCGGGTCGCGCTGGGCGCGACGCTGGGAACCCTCTGGATGGTGGGCCTGACGCTCCCGCCGTACCTGTTGTCCAGGGCGATCGACGACGACCTGGCGCCCGGCTGGGTGCTGGCGCTGCTCGGCGCGGGCCTGGTCAACGCCTGGCTGGCGATGTTGCGGCACCGCACGATGACCAAGATCCGGATGGACGCCAACTTCCGCACCGTGCGCGCCCTGGTCGAGCAGATCAACAAGCTGGGCGCCGACCTGCCCAAGCGCGCTTCGACGGGCGACGTGGTGACGATCGGCATCGGCGACGTCACCACCATCGCCGCCTCGCTGACGGTGACCGGCCCCGGCGTGGGCGCGGTGATCAGCTACGGCGTGGTGGCGGCGCTGCTGCTGCAGGTCTCCGTGGTCCTGGCCGTGGTGGTGCTGCTGGGCGTGCCGCTGCTGGCGATCCTGCTCGGCCCGCTGCTCGAGCGGCTGATGAAGGTGCAGAACGGCTACCGCGAGAACCAGGGCAGGCTGACCACCCGCTTGGTCGACCTGATCGAGGGGCTGCGGGTGCTCAACGCCTTCGGCGGCAAGGGCACCTACGCCGAACGGTACCGCGCCGACTCGGCGAGCCTGCGCGAGCAGGGCTACCGGGTGGCGTCGCTGACGAGCTGGATCGGCGCGCTGGGCGCCGGATTGCCCGCCCTGTTCCTGGCCGCCGTCACCTGGCTGGGCGCCCGGCTGGCCGCCGAGGGGGCGATCACGGTGGGCGAACTGGTCGGGGTATACGGGTACCTCGCCGTGCTGGTGGTGCCGGTCTCCTTCTTCATCGAGGGCAGCTTCCAGATCAGCCACGGCCTGGTCGCCGCCCGCCAGGTCACCCGCTTCCTCGTGCTGCGCGCCGAGGAGCGGCCCCGGCCCGCCGGGCCGGAGGTCGCGCCGGGGAGCCTGGTGGGGCTGGTCAGCGCCCGGCCCGAGGAGAGCGTGGCGCTACTCGAAGGGCTGGGCGGGTTCGACGGCACCTCCCTGATCGCCGACCACGACGCCGCCCTGTTCGCGGGCACGCTGCGCGAGATCCTCCAGGGCCGGGGCGAGGCGGACGACGAGGCCATCCACCGGGCCGTGCACGTCGCCGCGGCGCAGGACGTGGTCGCCGGGCTGCGCCACGGACTCGACTCGATGATCGAACCCGGCGGCCGCAACCTGTCGGGCGGCCAGCGTCAGCGGGTGCGCCTGGCCCGGGCTCTACTGGCCGAGCCCGAGGTGCTGCTGGCCGTGGAGCCCACCTTCGCGCTGGACGCGCACACCGAGTCCCTCCTCGCGGGGCGGCTCCGTACGGCACGCGCCGGCCGTACGACGGTCGTGGCCACCACCTCGCCGCTGCTGCTCGCCCAGGCCGACCAGGTGCTGTTCATCGAGGACGGGCGGGTGGCCGCCTCCGGCACCCACCGCGAGCTGATGGAGTCAACCCCCGCCTACCGATCGGTGCTCGCATGAACCGCGACCTGCCCATCGCCGACCGCCGGCAGGTACGGCGGGCCGCCCTGCGCCTGGTCAGGCGCGACGTGCCGGGCTTCACCGCAACGATGCTGCTCAACAGCCTGGCGGCGGCCGCCGCGCTGGTCAGCCCGTGGTTGCTGGGCCGCATCATCGACGCCATCGGCACCGGAGGTGCGGTCGACCTGCTCGCCGCCATCGCCGTGGGCGCAGCGCTGGCCCAGCTGGTCCTGTCCAGGTACGCCGAGAAGGTCGGCACCGGCTTCAGCGAGCGTGTCCAGGAGCACATCCGCGCCGAACTCCTGGGCCGCGTACTGGCCCTGCCCGCCGCCACGGTCGAGCACATCCGCACCGGCGACCTGACCGCCCGCGGCACCACCGACGTGGCCGTCGTCGGCCGCACCCTGCGCGACGCCGCCCCCGCGATCCTCGTCTCGAGCCTGCAGGCGCTTTTCCTGATCGTCGCCGTCTTCCTGGTCGACCCCGCCCTGGGCGCCTGCGGCCTGCTCGCGCTGGCCGGCATCGTGGCAGCCTCCCGTTGGTACCTTCGCCGCGCCCGCCCCGCCTACCTGGAGGAAGGTGCCGCCCGCTCGGAGCTGGCCGAGCACCTGGCCGCCAACGCCGCGGGCGCCTGCACCATCGAGGCCCTGGGCCTGCAGGCCAAGCGCACGCGGGCGGCGGAACGGGTGATCGAGCGCAGCCGGGTCGCCCAGCTGCGGACCCTCTTCCTGCGCAGCGTGCTCTGGCCCTCGGTGGAGGTCTCCTCGCTCCTGCCGCCCGTGCTGGTGCTGCTGCTCGGCGGAGTGCTCCTGGACCGCGGCCAGGTCACGCTGGGCGCGGTCGTCACCTGCGTGCTCTACCTGCGCCAGCTCGGCCAGCCGATCGAGACGATCCTGATCTGGCTGGAGCAGCTGCAGAGCAGCGGCGCCTCCTTCGCCAGGATCGAGGGCCTCGCGACGCCGACGCGGGAGGAGGGCGCCGCCGCGGCGCCGCAGGGCGACCGCATCGAGGCGTGCGGCGTGCACTTCGCCTACGAAGGCGGCGGCGACGTGGTAGCCGGCGTCGATCTGACCGTACGGCCCGGCGAGCGCCTGGCCGTCGTCGGCCCCTCGGGAGCCGGCAAGTCCACCCTGGGCAAGCTGCTGGCCGGCATCGACCGCCCCCGCCTGGGCACGGTCACCGTCGGCTCGGCGCCCGTCGCCGACCTCTCCCCCACCCAGCTCCGCGAGCACGTCGTCCTGGTCACCCAGGAACAGCACCTGTTCCTCGGCACCGTCCGCGACAACCTGCTGCTGGCAGATCCGACGGCCGACGACGACCGCCTGGGCAAGGCGCTGGCGGCGGTCGGCGCCGACTGGGTCGCCTCGCTCGACGACGAGCTGGGGTCCCAGTCGTCCGGCGCCGCCCTCGGCCCGGACCGGGTCCAGCAGCTCGCCCTGGCCAGGGTCATCCTGGCCGATCCGCACACGGTCATCCTGGACGAGGCCACCGCCATGATCGCCCCCCGTACGGCCAGGCGCGCCGAACGCTCGCTCGCCGCCGTCCTGGAGGGGCGGACCGTCATCGCGATCGCCCACCGCCTGCACACGGCCCGCGACGCCGACCGGGTGGTGGTCATGGACAACGGCCGGGTGGTGGAGGTCGGAGCTCACGACGAGCTGGTCGCGGCGGGCGGGGTGTACGAGGCGCTGTGGAGGTCGTGGCAGGGCTCGCGGTGCGTCATCGCATGCTCCCCTCGTGATCGCTGGGCCGGAGGGCCTGCCGGAAGAGCAGAGCGATGAGGAGGGCGACCGCGACCAGGGCGCTACTGGCCCAGACGGGTCCCAGTTCGGCCGGCCGCGTGGTCAACGTGGCGGCGGCCATGACGGGACCGGCGGTAGCCCCGACGTTGAGAGCGGCGGTGGCGTAGGAGCCTGCCATGGTCGGCGCTCCTGCGGCCTCGTACAGCACGCGTGCGATCAGCGTGCTCCCGAGGCCGAAGGAGAGCGCCCCCTGGGTGAACGCGAGGATCAGCAGGGCGATCGGGTCGAACGCGGTGAGGCCGAGGACGATCCAGCCGCCCAGCAGCAACGGCCCGCCGACTGCGACGACGGCACCGGGCCGCTGGTCGGACAACCGCCCTGCGACGGTGACGCCGACGAAGGACCCCAGGCCGAACAGCACCAGCACGGCGGAGACCCACAGCGGATCCAGTCCGGCGACATCGGTGACGATCGGAGCGAGGAAGGTGAATGTGCCGAACGTCGCGGCATTCACCAGCGCGCCCAGGACCAGGACCAGGAGCAGTCGCGGACGCCGTAGTTCAGCGAGCTCCCGGCGTAGATCCGGGCCTGCCGGCTCGTCCGGTCGTTCTGTCCTGGCGGGAATGCCCCGCACCACGCCGAGTGCCGAGGGGAGGCACAGCAGTGCCATCCCCCAGAAGGCGGCGCGCCAGTCGAGTAGTGTCCCCAGCAAGGCGCCACCGGGGACCCCGGCGATGGTGGCGACCGTGGTGCCCGCCAGCAGGACGGCCAGCGCCCGGCCCTTCCGGTCGGAAGGGACCAGTTCGGCGGCCGCGGTGAGCGCGACCGCCAGGAAGCCGGCGTTGGCGAGCGCCGCGACGATCCGGGTGGCGAGCAGAACGGTGAAGCTGCCGGTGCACGCGCCGAGGACGTGTGCGGCCAGGAACAGGCCGAGAAAGCCCAGCAGGCTGGATCGCCGTGGCCACCGGCGCGCGAGTCCCGCCATGATCGGGGCGCCGACCACCATTCCGACGGCGAAGGCCGATGTGAGCAGTCCCGCCGTCGCAACCGGAACGCCGAGGTCTGCGGCGATGTCCGGCAGCAGGCCGGCGAGCATGAATTCTGACGTGCCCATGGCGAAGAGCGCCACGGCAAGCAGATAGAGAGGGAGAGGCATCCAGAGACTCCGGGGTGATGAGAGATCAGTTGAGACGTCTCGTCACCGCGGTCAGCGGCCTTACTGCTTCTGTCGCCTGCCGCCATCGTGCGGCGGAACAGGACTGTTCAGTGGTTCAGGGGGCTGACGGGTGACCGAAAGCCCCCACCTTGGATGCCTCTGGGCTCGACATGGCAAGCACGATACTCAGCCGAACCGCTTTGCGCACATCGGTTCGCCTCCCGGTGACGGGACCCAACGCCGAAGCGGGCAAGGTTTCCGGTGGAATGTGCGGGTTACCATCTCATTTGAGCCCCACCTTTCCATTGAATGCCTATAAAGCTCAATAAAAGGACAAATCTCCCATGATGCGATGGGTTGCCCTGGCGGTCGCCGTACTGATCGCGTCCGTGCCGGTTGCCGCGAGTCCCGCCGCCGCGCAGGCGGGCGCTCCCGATCCGGCGCGCGCGCTCAAGCGGCAGTTCCGAGACGGGCATGGCGTTCGGATCTCCGAGACCACCCGCTACTTCTTCGGCAAGAAGTCCACGGTCTCCGGGAGCGGGACGCGGATCAGCGGTAGCCTCCAGTTCGCCCCGTCGGGCCCGGTGGCCGCGGATTTCACCTGGTGGGACCTCCCCCGGCCGAAGGGCGAGGGGCTCCCATCGGAGAAGCCGGCCCCCTACCGGGTGATCCGCGTCGGCAAGAACGTGTACGACGCCGCCGACCGGTATCCCGGGCCGGTTCCGGAGGGCAAGGAGTGGATCCGGTTCCCGAACAACCACAGGGGCAGCATGGGCCGGGACATGGCCTGGGACGCCAGCCTGCAGCCGATCGACGTGTACGACCCGTCCACGATGAAGGCCGTGCTGAAACGCTCGACGAGCAAGCCCGTCCCCGGCGGTTTCCTTTACCGGGGCGTCATGAGTCGTAAGGAGATGGGCAAGGTCTCCAAGGGCGCCTTCATCGACTGGGCCTCGGGGCGGCCCGTCGGCGGGAAGAGCAAGGGGACGGTCTCCTGGCAGCTCTGGACCGGCCGTGACGGTCTGCTCAAGCGCCTGGTCACCGCCGACACCGTGGGAACGGGGAAAGATTCGCTGGTCAAGCGGGGCGACACGCGCTACACCGACTGGGGCCACCCTCTCGTCATCACCGCCCCGCCCGCCGACGAGGTCATCGACGAAGCCGACCTGTTGGAGTACATCCGCGCGCAGAACGTGCCCATTCCGCCAGACGACAAGAACACCTGAGGCGTCGGTCCCGCGCGGTCGCAGGCCGTCTCCCCGGAGATGGACGGCATCGAGACGGCCCCGCGGCGCGTGACCGGTCAGAAGCGGGGAGGCGTCAGATCCCCGGGGCCCAGAAAGGCACCGCGCCCTAGCCGTGCTGGCCCCACCTCGACATCGAGGGTGTGCCCGACCCGGAGCACGTTCCCTGGATCGACCCCGACCCATCCGGCCTGGCGAACGGCCCGGTGTCAGCGGCTTCACCGATCAGAAATCCTCCGCCACGTCGTCAGTTCTGTTAGCCCTCGCACCGGTGGAAGGATTGACGACCATGACCGACACCAGACCGCTGGGCGCCGACGAGGCCACGTTCCTCGCGGCGGTCCGCTCAGGCGACACGGCGCGGTTCGCGCTCATCACGGAGCGCTACCGGCGTGAGCTGCAGGTGCACTGCTACCGGATGCTCGCGAACTACGAGGATGCCCAGGACATGACGCAGGAGACGTTCCTGCGGGCGTGGAACAAGCGGGAGTCGTTCAAGGGCCACGCCGCGCTGCGGACCTGGCTGTACCGGATCGCGACGAACGCCTGCCTCGACTTCCTGGACAAGCGCAACGACCGCACACCCGTGCCTGCCGAGTTGCCGGGCGCGGGTTCGGAGGTGCGCTACCTGCAGCCCTACCCGGACCGGATGCTCCCGGAGGACCCGCAGGAATCGGTGGTGGCGCGGGAGACGATCGAGCTGGCGTTCATCGTCGCCGTCCAGCACCTGCCGCCGCGGCAGCGGGCGGTGTTCATCTTGCGCGACGTCCTCGGCTGGCCGGCGTCGAAGGCCGCCGACGCCCTCGAGCTGACCGTCGCATCGGTGACCAGCGCACTGCAGCGGGCGCGTGTGA
>NZ_FOQY01000076.1 GCF_900113865.1 Streptosporangium canum
CTGATTGGCCTGCGAATACGCGACACCGATCTGCCGGACCCCGAAGCCATACAGGATGTCCAGACGATCGAGCTCATTCTCGATCATCGTCGCCGACTCCAGCCCGGCCACCAGCGCCATCCGGCCGTCGCGCTTGGCCGCCCTGATGTCGTCGACCGTCAGCGCGTGGACCACGTAGTCCTGCTTGGCGATGTCCGCGAGCCGCAGGCCGAGGGCATAGATCATGTCGTTCCACTTCCAGCCGTTCTCGCTGGTGACGCACGACGCCCCGGCCATGAAGTTGTCGAAAACGGCCGTCATGCCCGAACGCGACAGACCTTCGTAGCCCGTACGCTGCCGGCCGGTGCGGTTGTATCGGCGCAGTTCACCGACGTCCTTGGGCAGGACCACCGCGTGCTCGTGCAGTGAGATCACGATGTGCTCGGCCATGATCCGGCTGACCCGTGCGGACTGCTCGGCCGACACCCCACCGTCGTAGGCGGGCACTCGGCCGATCTGCTCGGCCAACTCGAAGTCGGCGTAGTCGACGCCCGGCTCGAGATAGCCGTAGGCCTGGTGACCGCGGTAAGAGGCGGATGGTGACTGCATGGTGGTGAATCCTCCAGATGTATTGATGTCGTGGCGGCCCAGGTCCGGGCACCGGTGACGGTCGGTCATGCCCCGCCGAGGCGGGCCAGTGGGGTCTGCTCGGGGAAGTGACAGGCGACCTCGGCGGCCGGCGTGGACCCGATCCGCAGCACGGGCTCGGTCTCGGCGCACACGCTCTGAGCCTTCGGGCAGCGCGTGCGGAACCGGCACCCTGACGGCGGGTCGACCGGACTCGGCGGGTCGCCGGCCAGCAGGGTCCGGGCGCGCGAGGCCCGGCCCCGCGGCTCGGGAACGGGCACCGCTTCGAGCAGCGCCCGGGTGTACGGGTGCTGGGGACGCTCGTACACCTCCCGGCGATCGCCGAGTTCCACGACCTTGCCCAGATACATCACCGCCACCCGATCGGAGATGTGCCGCACCACCGACAGGTCGTGCGCGATGAACACGTAGGACAGGCCCAGTTCCCGCTGCAGCCGCCGCAACAGGTTGACGACCTGCGCCTGCACGGAGACGTCCAGCGCGGAGACCGGCTCGTCACAGACCACGACCTCCGGCTCCAGGGCGAGCGCGCGGGCGATCCCGATGCGCTGGCGCTGCCCGCCGGAGAACTGGAACGGGTACCTGTCGAGATGGTCCGGGTTGAGCCCGACCACGTCGAGGAGTTCCTTCACCCGGCTCAGCCGCCGGTCCCGGGGCAGCACGTCCGGGTGGATCTCGAACGGTTGCGTGAGCAGGTCGCGGACGGTCTTCCTGGGGTTCAGCGACGTATAGGGGTCCTGCAACACGATCTGGACGCTGCGCCGCATCGCCCGCAGCTCGCGGCCCGACGCGGCGTGGACGTCCACGCCGCGGTAGCGCACGTGCCCCGACGTCGGGCTGTCCAGGCCGACGATCGTGCGGGCCAGCGTCGACTTGCCGCATCCCGACTCGCCGACGACGCCGAGGGTCTCGCCACGCCCGAGGGTGAACGACACGCCGTCGACGGCCTGTACGGCACCGCGGCGCCGGCTCAACAGCCCGCCCCCCACCGGGAAGTGCCTGACCAGGGAATCAACCTCGAGCACGATCTCACGCTCGCCCATCGAACACCTCCGCGCGCAGATGGCAGGCGCTGGTGCGGCCTGCCGCGATCACCTCAAGCCCGGGCTGCTCGGACCGGCACAGGTCGATCGCGATGTCGCAGCGCGGATGGAACGCACACCCCTTCGGCGTCAGCACCGGGCTCGGCGGCGCGCCGGGGATGGCCCACAGCTCGTCGTCCTCCCGGTCCGTCCGCGGCATCGAGCGCAGCAGCCCCCGGGTGTACGGGTGGGCCGCGTGCTCGAAGAGCTCCTCCACGGAACCGCGTTCGACGATCCGGCCCGCGTACATCACGGTCACGTCGTCGGCCACCTCGGCGACCACCCCGAGATCATGGGTGATGAGCACCATCCCCATCCCGTTCTCGCGCTGGAGCTCGGTCAGCAGCTCCATGATCTGCGCCTGCACCGTGACGTCCAGGGCTGTGGTGGGCTCGTCCGCGATGAGCACGCGCGGGTTGAGCGCGACCGCCAGGGCGATCATGATCCGCTGGCGCATACCGCCCGAGAACTGGTGCGGATAGTCGTCGACGCGACGTGCCGCGGCGGGGATCCGCACCCGCTCCATCAGTTCGACGGCCCGGGCGCGCGCGGCGGAACGGGACATCTTCCGCCGGACCCGCAGCAGCTCACTGATCTGATGGCCCACGGTGTAGACGGGGTTGAGCGCGGACAGCGCGTCCTGGAAGACCATGGCGACGCCCTCGCCGTTGACCTGCCGGCGGACCCGCTCGACCGCGGTCACCAGGTCGGTGCCCTCGAACATGATGCTTCCGGAGGTGATGCTCGCCGGCGGCGTGTCCAGCAGGCCCATGATCGCCTGGGCCGTCACCGACTTGCCCGATCCCGATTCGCCGAGGAGCGCGAGCGTACGGCCGGCGAAGACCTCAAGACCGACGTTGCGTACCGCGCGGACCGCCCCCTCGCGGGTGGCGAACTCCACGCTGAGGTCGTCCACCCGCAGGATGGGCGCGTTCACGGCCTGCCTGCCCGAGGGTCGAGCACGCCCGCCCTGGTCAGGAAGTCGCGCACCACCTGCTGGAAGAGCTCCGGCTCCTCCAGTTGGGGCGAGTGACCGGACTTCTCGAACACCACCAGCTCCCCGCCGGGGACCAGGTCGGCGATCGCCTGGGAGGCCTGCACCGGCGTGCGCCAGTCGTGTCGTCCCACGGTCACGAGCGTCGGGCAGGTGATCTCGTGCAGCCGCGGGGTGAGGTCGTAGGCCGGCATGTTGACGCCGAACGCCTCGTTGTGGGTCGCGTAGTGGTAGGACGTCTGCGCGACCCGCCGCTCGACCGCCTCGGGATCGTAGTCGTGGTCGTAGAGGGGCAGGATGGCCCGCCAGTACTCCCTGAACTCCTCGTTGCCGGTGAACCGGCCGGTGCCGATGCGCTCGATGACCCATTCGGGGATCCGCACCCGATCCGTCGTCCGGGCCCGCTCGACCGCGAGGTGGTCGTAGTCGGTGTTGGCCGCGGTGTCCCGCAGGACGAGCGCGGCGACGTTCTCCGGGTGGGCCAGGGCGTACTCCATCGCGATGAAGCCGCCGTAGGACCCGCCCGCCATGACGATCCGGCCGAGATCGAAGTGCTGGCGGATCGCCTCGACGTCGGCGACCCACTGGGCGTGGCTGAAGGGCCCCGCGTCACCGGACTCACCGGACCCGCGGGCGTCGAAGACGACGACGCGGAGCCGGTCGGAGAACGGCCCGAACGACCGGCGCGGCTCGGCACGGCTGCCCAGCCCGGGAGCGCCGTGGTGCACGATCATCGCCGGCGCGTTCTCGGGCCCCATGACCTCCACGGCCAGGGGGTTGCCGTTGATCTCCACGAACACCGTGTCCTCCTCGGTCTGTTTCCGGCTCGTCGTCATGGCGCGATCACGTTCTCTTCGAGGCCGCGCGGATAGCTGGTCAACCGTTCAGGTCCCGCGTCGGTGACCAGCACGGTGTCGGAGATGCGGTAGCCGCCGTGGCCCGGCACGTACACGCCCGGCTCGCTGGAGAGCAGCATTCCGGCCCGGAGCACCGTGTCGTCGCCGTCCTCCACCCATGGCGGCTCGTGCTGCTGGACGCCGATGCCGTGCCCTTGGCGGTGCCGGATATGCTCGCCGAGCCCGTGTCCTCTGATGACGTCGAGACACTCGCGGTTGACCTCCGCGCAGGTACGGCCGGCGCGCAGGCCCGCCGTGCCGACCTCCTGGGCCTCCGCCGCGACGGCGAAGTAGCGCCGCTGGTCGGCGCTGGGTTCGCCGATGACGAAGGTCCGCTCGCTCTCGACGAAGCGGCTGCCGACGGCGGCGCCCAGGGAGAGGATGACGGTGTCGCCGATCTCCAGCCTGCGCCTGCTGGGCAGTCCGTGCGGGTTCGCGGAGTTCGGGCCGGCGTGCACCAGGCCGCCGGCCAGCTTCGTCGTGTAGATGACATGGTCGTAGCGCTGGTACATCGCGTCGGAGCCGTACCCGATGACGTGCCGCGCGAGATCGCCCTCGCTCGGCAGCGGGCGCCCCGCGCGGAGCGCGTCCTCGATGAGGGCCCGGCCCGCCGCGAGCATCTCGTCGCAAATCCCGGCCGCCTGGCGGTGCCAGGCGAGCTCCTCCGGATGCTTGGTGAGCCGCAGGTTCGACACCACCGAACTGGTACGGAGTCCGGCTGAGCCCAACGCCTCGGTCAGCGCCCGGTGGCCGGCGAGGCTGAGCCCGCCCGAGATGCCGATCCGGGCCGCGGGCCGGCCCGCACGCCCGATCTCACGCGCGAGTACGGCCTCGGCCGGATCGACGCCGGGAAACTCGGCGTAGGTGACGACGTCGGCCTCAATGCGCTGCAGCGCCGCGTACTCCTCATCGAGCTTCGGCACCACGCACAGGGGCCGGCCGTCACGGGGGAACCAGAGATAGACCGGCCGTTCGGTGACGGCGTAGAAGAACCCGGCGAGGTAGGCGACGTCACTCGGCGCCGTGGCCAGGAATCCGTCCAGACCGTCCTGGTCCAGGGCGTCCCTGAGGGAGGAATGGACGTCCGCGTAGTAGTCGGGAGAAAGGCGCATAGGTCACCGGTCCTTCAGCCGAGGGTCGCGTGAGTCGTTGAACCGCACGCCGGCGACCGTCGCCGAGAGCACGAGCAGCAGGATCGCCAGTGACGGGAACAGCGTCTGCCACCACGCGGTGGAGATCACGCCACTGCGCTGGGCGTTGAGGATGATCCGTCCCCACGACCAGGAGTCGGGGTCGCCGAGCCCCAGGAAGCTCAGCCCCGCTTCGGAGATCACCGCTCTGGCCGCGGTGAGCAGCACGCTCACCACGATCAGCGGCACCACGGCGGGCAGTACCTCACGGGTGACGATCCGCCAGCCCGTCGCGCCGAGCGCACGGGCGCCGTCGATGTACGGCATGGACACCACGACCAGGCCGTTCGACCGGATCAGCCGCGTGACCTCGGGCCAGGAGAACAGCCCGATGACGAACGTCAGCGTCGTGACGCTCGGGCCGACCAGCGCGGTCACCATGATCATGAGCGGCAGCAGGGGGAGCGACAGCATCAGGTCGGTCACCGTGGTGACCCAGGCATCGGCCCGCCTGGAGTAGGCGCCGAGCAGGCCGAGGGCCGTACCGATGACGATCGCGATCGCCGACGCCGCGACCGCCACCGTCAGACTGACCCGAGTCCCCCACACCACCTGGGCGAACACGTCCTGGCCGAGATCGTCGGTGCCGAACCAGTGCGCGACCGACGGCGACCGCAGGATCTCGGAACCGAGCCCACCTGGCCGGTCCACGAGGAGCGGGCCGAGCAGGCCGGTCACCAGGAACACCAGCAGCATCGAGATCGACAGCGCGCCGCTGGGCTTGGCCAGGAATCGCCGGAGGCTCTTCATCGCCGACGGCGGGGTGCTCGCCGCCGGCTCGTCCACCGCGACGGCACCGGCGGGGCCCGTGTCGGGAGGCATCATGGCGCTCATGCGCGGATCCTCGGGTTGAGCAGCATGCTGATCACGTCGGTGATCAGGTTCGCGACGACCACGGTGATCGCGAGCATGATGAACGCTCCCTGCAGCAGTGGATAGTCGAGTTGGCCGACGGCCTCGTAGATCAGCCGTCCGACGCCGGGGTAGGCGAACACGGTCTCGGTGAGCACCGCCCCGCCGACCAGGGTGCCGAGCTGAAGACCCATCAGCGTCAGCGCCGGGAGGAACGCGTTGCGCAACGCGTGCCGCCACAGGGTGCGCTGCGGCGACAGGCCACGGCCTCGGGCGCTTTTGATGTAGTCCTCGCCGAGGACCTCGAGCATGTTGGTGCGCAGCGTGAGTGCGTACGGCCCGAGCTGCACGACCACGAGGCTCAGCAGGGGCAGCGCGAGATGGTGGAGCAGACTGACGTACGCGTCGGCACCCCGGGTGTCGGGGTCGATCGCGCCGCCGATCGGGAACCAGCCGAGCCACGAGCCCGCGACCACGAGCAGCAGGATGCCGATGCTCGGGACGAACAGCGCGTGCCCGGTGATCCCGAACATCTGGACGACCCGGTCGACGCGCTTGCCGCGATGGGCGGCCGCGTACACCCCGAGCGGGATGCCGAGCACGATGGTCAGCACGAACGCCGAGCCGGCCAGGAGTGCCGTCCACGGCAACCGCGACACGATGATGTCGGTGACCGGCTGGAGCTGCCTGAACGACGTGCCGAGGTTCCCCCGCGCCAACTCGGTCAGATACAGCCAATACTGCGTGAGCATGGGCTTGTCCAGCCCGTACTGCTCCCGCAGCGCCTGCTGCATCTCGGGGGTCATGTCCCCCTCGACGACCAGGAGGGTGGGATCACCCGGCAGCAACCGGAGCAGGAAAAACGTTACGGTGACCGCGATCCAGATGGTCAGGATCGCGCGCATCGCCCTTCTGGCGATGAATTCAGCCATGGGGTGACCCCGCCTCCTTTCCTTTCCTCGCCTCAGCCGACGGGTCGGACCTGCGACAGCGAGTAGCCGGTCACCATGCCGAGCAGATCGCTGGGCGAGGGCTGGAAGCCGGTGAACTTGCCGGCGTTGTAGGCGAACTGGATCTTCTCGACATAGAGCGGCGTCAGCAGCGCCTGCTCGTGCACGTAGGCGTCAAGGTCCTTGATCTTCCCCGCGAACTTGTCGTGGTCGGTCGTGACGGCGGCCTCGTCGATGAGCTTGTCGAGCTTCGGGTCCTTGACCAGGTTGTAGTTGATGCCGCCCGGGTTGCTCGACAGGTAGGTGCTGCGGAGCTGGTCCATCGGGTTGTCGAAGACGGCCCACTGCGAGACGTCGAGGTCGTAGTCGCCACTCTTGGTCCTGCTGAGGAATGTGTTCCGCTCGACACACGACGCGACGAGTTCGACGCCGGCCTTGGCCGCGTCCTCCCGCACCACCTGGGCGACCCGGGTCAGGTTCGGGTTGCTCTGGTCACAGACCATCTCAAAGGACAGGCCGTCGAGCTTCCCGTCGCCGTTCTTGTCCGCGTATCCGTCCTCTTCGAGCAGCTTGCGCGCGGCGGCCGGGTCGAACGGGTACGGCTGGAGCTCGGCGTTGTCGTACTCCGCGAAGATCGGTGAGATCGGGCCGGTCATCGGTGAGCCCTCGCCCTGCAGCACCGTCGAGATGATCGACTTGGTGTCGACGACCATTGACAGCGCCTGCCGGACCTTCGGCCGGGCCAGGTGCTCGTTGGTGACGTTGTAGGTGATGTGGGCAAAGCCCAGCGAGCCGACCTCCTGCAGCTTGATCTTCTCGTCGCCGCTGAACGAGGCGATGGCCGAGGCCGGCACCGGCGTGCCCATCAGGTCGATGTCGCCGTTGCGCAGCGCGAGCTGCATGGTGTTGACGTCCGGATACAGCCGGTACTCGACGGTGTCGACGGCCGCGCCGCCCGCGGGCGCGTAGGGGTACTTGTCGTTGCGCGTCATCACGTAGCGCTGACCGGGCGTGGCGCTCTTCAAGATGTAGGCGCCCGCGCCGACCCAGTCGGAGTTGTTGGCAAACTTGGTGATGTCGCCGGCCTTCTCGAAGATGTGCTTGGGGACGATGGACATCCAGAAGCCCACGCCTTCGGCGAACGGCGCGTAGGGCCGGCTGAGCTTGAAGACCACTGTGGTGGCGTCGGGCGCCTCGATGCCCTCGACCCAGGTGAGCTTCGCGGCCACGTTCCCGAGCTTGTTCTTCATGATCGTCTCGGCCGAGTACTTCACGTCGGCCGACGTCACCGGGGTGCCGTCACTCCACACGAAGTCGTCGCGCAGGGTGAAGACGACCGACTTGCCGCCGTCTTCGTGGGTGTACTTGCTGGCGAGCTCGGGGACCTTCTTGGCGTCCCCGTCGATCCGCAGCAGGTGCGGGTACATCGCGTTGAGAATCCAGTTGTCGGTCTTGCTCAGCGACTGCAGCGGGTTGAAGTTCGCGACGTCGGTGGTGGTGCCGATGCGCAGCGTGGTGGAGCTGTCGCCACCGGCCGGCTTCGAGGCGTCCTGGCCCTCGTTGAGGCCGCACGACGTGAGCGTCAGCGCGGTCACGACGGCCGTGACGGCGCCGGACCAGCGTCCGAGGGTACGCATGTTCACCAGACTTCCTTGAGTACGCGCAGGATGTTCCCGCCGATGACCTTGCTGATGTCGTCGTCGCCATAGCCGTGCTTGACGAGCCAGCCGACGATGTTGGTGAAGTTCTCCGCCGGGTTCTCCATGCCGGCCACATACGGCACGCGCGGGTGCTCGACGTGTCCGTGGGCCTGGCCGATCGAGAGGTGCCCGGTGAAGGAGTCGTGCAGCCCCACGTGGTCGCCGAAGTTGGTGTCGGGGCCGAAGGCCACGTGGTCGATGCCCACCAGGTCCACGCAGTAGGTGAAGTGGTCCATCACCGACTCCAGCGAATGCTCGCGATGCTCCTCCGACAGCGTCGTGTG
>NZ_FOQY01000068.1 GCF_900113865.1 Streptosporangium canum
CACGGTGTTCTCACTCACCCGCCATCCGGCCTGGCGCAGCCGCACGGTGACCCGCGGGGAGCCGTCCCGGCCGCCCCTCTGGCGGAAGACCGCCGCGACCGCGGCGTCCAATCGTTGCCGGCGCCCCGCACGCGCCGACAGCCCACGCGCACGCCACTTATAGAACCACGCCTGCGACACCCCCAGCGCCCGGCACGCGGTCGCGTGCGAAACACCGTGCTCGGCCCTCTGAGCGGCGATGAAAGCGGCCACCTTCACCGGCCCATCGCGTCCTTGACCCAGAGGGCCACCGAGCGTTTGAGCACATCACGCTCCATCGCCAGCTCAGCGACCTCTCGGCGCAGCCGGATCAGTTCGGCACGCTCGTCCTCACCCAGGCCATCGCCACCAGCCCGGCGCCGCTGCTGAGCCATGTTCACCCAATTGGCCAGGGTGCCCGCATTGACACCCAACTCCCGGGCCACCCGCACGACCGGCTTGCCCGTCTCCTCGACGATCCGGACCGCACCGTCCTTGAAGTCCTGATCGAACTTCCGTCGTGTCTCTGTCATCGCCGTTTCCCCCTTAAGGCGATGTCTCTACGTTACGAGGGGAAGCCCAGTCATCGCCGTTTCCCCCTTAAGGCGATGTCTCTACGTTACGAGGGGAAGCCCACCTATGGGGAGCTCATGCATGCGGCCGTACGGCCTCCTCGATGACCGGATCTGGACATCCCCTCCATTTATTCGCAGTGATCTTTACTTATGTTTGGTCTTTGTGTGAAGATCATCCAGTTTGGCTGGAAAGATCAAGAAAGGCCGGAGTGAAGACACATCCCCTTAGGCTTGGCGCGCTCGTTCGCCGCCGCCGCCCCTCCCTGATAGCCCTTTTCGGGCTGTCAACCTCCTTGCTGGTAGCACTGCCAGCTGCCGCTGACCCCACCTCCACCCCCACGCCCTCTGCTTCCACGGCACCGGCTCCTGCAGCAGACCCACTGACCTCCGCGAAGGCCGAGGCCAAGAAGCAGAACAAGCGCATCGAGATCGAGGCCTACCGGACGGAGACCTCAACCACCTACGTCAACCCCGATGGCAAGACCTACTACGCCGAGGTGCATTCCACCCCCATCCGGGTGCAAAAGGACGGGGCCTGGCAGTCGATCGACACCCGCTTGGTCGAACAAGACGGCGTCATTAAGCCCAAGGCCATCAAGGGCGACCTGACCCTGTCAGCCGGTGGCGACACGGCCTTGGTGAAGATCAAGAATGAGAAGGGCAAGGCCGCGGTCGCCGCCACCGGCAAGCTGCCCAAGCCGCGCCTGATCAATAACACAGCCACCTACCCGTCGGTCTACGGCAAGGGTGTCGACCTGGTCGTCACCGCCACCCCAACCGGCTTCCGGCAAGATGTAGTGATCCGCGAGCGACCCGCCGGCAAGTTGAAGATCCGCATTCCCGTGGACCTGCCCAAGGGGATGCGCTACGGCAAGAACACCTCCGGAGACTTGGCCCTGCTCGCCGACAAGGGCGGCAAGGAACTCGTCGACATCACCACGGCGCAGATGATGGACGCGGCTGCGGTTGCCGACCCCGAAAAGGGCCGGGTCGGCACCGCGGCCATGACCGCCGCACAGACCGGTACCGGCCAGGAACTGGTGATCTCCCTCGACGCCGGATTCCTCGCCGACCCCGCAGTCACCTACCCGGTCACCATGGTGGCGGCCTCCGACACCTGGACTGGCACCGGCTTGGACGGCGATACCTTCGTCAGCGACAGCTACCCCAGCAGCTCCACCAACCAGAGCCTGGACCGCATCATCGCGGGCAAGTCCAACAGTGGCAGCGTGACCTGGCGGGCTTACATCCGCTTCAACATCGCTAACACCCCGCTGATGGGCGGCACGGTCGAAAACGCCGACCTGCGGCTGTGGAACTACCAGTCCAACACCTGCGACTCCGAGATCAACTCCGGGATCATCGCCCGCCCGATCATCACCGATTGGAACATCAACACGCTCAACTTGAGCAACCAACCTTCGGTGACCGGCCAGGCGTTCGCCGCCAATAAGGGCGCCTACGACATCGACTGCTCACGCGGCGAGGGTGAGCTGTACTACTCCATCGAGGAGATGGTTCAAGGCTGGATGGACGGGGCGAAGGACTACGGTGTCCGCCTCAGCGCCGTCGCCGAGAGCGACATCACCAACTGGCGCTGGTACCGCTCCTCGGAGTACGGGTACTGGGGCGAATACTCTCCTCGTGGCCCTGTCCTGTTCGTTCAATACACTCCGGCACCCCCAAAGTATCTCGTGGTGCCCCGCGCTTATGAAGGCTCTACGCCCCCTGAGACCACGTATGAGGAGGACAAGGCATGGATGGAGTCGGGCAACGTCTACGTTGATCAGCTTCCTCCGACGAAGCCCCTCTCGCCGGAAGAGGCGATGGCCGACGCGATAGCGAAGGGCAGGTCGGCCAAGACCCGCCTTCTGGACGCGCACTATCCAGAGGAGCTCACCGATCAGGAGCTGGTGAACGGACTCCACGGCGACGATGATCCGCCGTCGGATGAAACATTGCCCGACCCCAATCCCCTTCCCCCCGAGGACACCACACCACCGAAGGTCTCGACTACCACTCCCTCGAACGATCAGTCTGACGTTCCGGTCGGCAGTGTGATCACGGCGGTATTCGACGAGCCGGTGACCGATGCCCAGATCGTGGTGAAGGACGCACAGGGCGCCGAGGTAGCAGGGAATGCGGCTATAGACACGGCAGACACCACACTGACCTTCACCCCGAGCGCGCCTCTGACCGCCGGAACCGGCTACACCGCTGAAGTCAATGGAGCCAAGGACTACCCTGGCAACGTGATGGCGGCGCACGCGTGGTCGTTCACCACTGCCGGGTCCGACACCGACACGCCGACTGTGACTGGGACCGAGCCGGGCCGGGACGCCATGAACGCGCCGCTGAACACCACCGTAAAGGTGACGTTCAACGAGGCGGTGTCCGAGGTACAGCTCACGGTCAAGGACCCGTCAAACGCACTCGTGCAGGGAACGCTAGCAGGCGGTAGCGGAAGCGCCGAATGGACCTTCACACCGGCAGCTCGGCTCGCAGCCCAGACGGCGTACCAGGTCGAGGTCGGCAACGCCAAGGACACCTCAGGCAATATCATGACGCCCTACATTTGGTCGTTCACGACGGGCGCGGACGCACCGCCCCCGATTCCGGGGCTGGTGGCGGCCTACGGCATGAACGAGGGCACGGGCACGAACGTGGCTGACTCCTCTGGGAAGAACAACACCGGCGCCGCGGCTAACACGAGCTGGAACTCTGCCGGCAAGTTCGGCAAGGCACTGTCATTCAACGGCACCACTAGCATGGTCGCCATCGGCGACGCCCCCTCGCTGCACCTGGCCAGCGGCATGACCCTGTCTGCCTGGGTGAAACCCACCAGCGTGACAGGCTGGCGCACAGTAGTGGCGAAGCAGCTCGCTTCCGAGGAGGGCGCCTCGTACGTGTTGTACGCCTCAAACGGGACCACCGGCCCCTCAGGCTGGTTGCAGACTGGTGGCCAGGCGTCACAGGCTGACGGAGCCACGCCATTGGCCACGAACGCCTGGAGCCATGTGGCAGTCACCTATGACGGCACCACCGCGCGGCTGTATGTCAACGGAAGCCAAGTCACCGAAGTCCCGCTCAGCGGCGAACTAGACGACGACGGCGGAGCCGTGAGCATCGGCGGGAACAACGCCTGGGGTGAGTTCTTCAGCGGCCTGATCGACGAGGTGCGCATCTACAACATCGCGCAGACCGCAACCCAGATCCAAACCGACATGAACACCCCCATCGGGGTTTCCGGTCCCACCCCCACGCCGACCCCCACGCCGACCCCCACGCCGACCCCTACGCCGACCCCCACGCCGACCCCCACGCCGGTGCCCGGGCTCGTGGCGACCTACGGTATGGAACAGGGCGCTGGCACGACGGTTTCGGACTCCTCTGGGCAGAACAACACTGGCACCGCCGTTGACACGAACTGGGCCTCTGCTGGCAAGTTCGGCAAGGCGCTGTCGTTCAACGGCACCACCAGCATGGTCACCGTCGGTGACGCTGCCTCGCTGCGCCTGACCAGTGGCATGACCCTCTCAGCCTGGGTGAAACCCACCAGCGTGACCGGCTGGCGTACGGTCGCCATGAAGGTCCTCTCCTCCGGAGACGGCGCACCGTACGGTCTGTACGCCTCCGACAGCAGCGTTCCCGCCGGCTGGCTGCTCACCACCGAAGGCGAACAGGTCAGCCCCAAGGGCACCACGGCACTGTCAATCAACACGTGGAGCCACCTGGCACTCACCTACGACGGCGCTACTGCCAAGCTGTACGTGAACGGCACGCAGGTAGGTCAGTTAGCCATCACCGGAGACTTCATCGATGACGGCGGCGCCGTCTACCTCGGAGGGAACAACGCCTGGGGTGAGTTCTTCAGCGGCCTGATCGACGAGGTGCGCATCTACAACATCGCGCAGACCGCTAGCCAGATCCAAACCGACATGAACACCCCCGTCGGGGCCGCCGCGGCAACAAGTGGGGCAGTGCAACAGCTGCGCACAAGCGCCGCTGCCGTCCCCGCCCCCGGGATCGAGAAGCTGGCGGTGAACGATAGCCGCACCGTAGACGGCGTTACCATCGCTCCCACCCTCACCCCCCGCCTGACCACCTGGCTCTCCGCTGGGCGCGGCGGCGAGGTGAAGGTGGAAGTGGAAGTCGCACACAAGCCCGCCAAGTCGTACAAGATCACCAAGGGCAAGCGGCTGATCTGGTCAGGCCAGGCCACCGCGAAGCCTGGTGATTCCCGGGTGGCGCTGCAGATCCCCAAGGACCGACTGCAGGCCGGTCAGGAGGTGAGATGGCGAGCCCGTGTCACCGGCGCAGGCAGCGAGAGTGCCTGGACCGACTGGCATGACCTCATCGTCGACACCTCCGAGGTAGGGCTCCGAACCGCCGCCATAGCGGCAGCCCCTGACCCGGTGGTCGTCAAGCGACAGCTTCGCAGCGTGCGAGGGGGCGTCACGCCGACGCTGAATTTTCAGCAATGTTACAACGCGGCGATTGTCGGCGGCTCATCTCTCACAACAAGCTCCTTCTCCTATTGTGACTCCTCCGGCTTCATGATAGTCATTTGGGATGAAAGCATCCCCTTCCTTCCTGTAAGGATAGGCAGGGTGTGGGGGCGCCAGCTCACGTACCTCCAAGGGGAGCGGGAAAAGCGCGAGTTCGCGGTCCGCAAACACATCACTATCGACAAAATCGAGGGCAACAAGGATCCCCAATTTGCCTTCACCACTAAGTGGGGCTCGACGAAGAGCGCCGACTGCTCCCACAACTCCGCAACTGGAATGCTCGATTACTACCCTGTATCCCAATGGAAAAATGCAAGCTCGCGGCCCGAATGGGCTAGAGAAGATTTCTTCTCCGCTAGCAAGGGTTCGGGATATCACCAGATAAGCGACTGTACGGTCAATTATGCAATAGTCGTTAAGCATCCGCTTGACGGCTCGATTTCCAGTACGCCGATCTATGGCGCAGGAACGTTCCGCTGCGACACATCCCCTCAGATCGACTGGTATTTGTACGGTGGATGCATTCACAAGGCAGCTGTTATGTCGTTTACGATGACCAGGGATGACTTCGCCGTCACAAAAAATGGAGACGTCATACAATTCCCGAACATGTATGATCACATCAAGCGCGCGCTCACTCCTGGGTCATTTACATATCCCAAACCAGGAGGAGCTTCCTATCCTGACCTGACTCAGGCGAAGGCGATCCCGGGCGGAAGTTGGAGGCTGAAGGATCTGCTGTATCGCAATGGATATCAGCCGACAAAGGACGGGATTCGCACTACCGCCAAAGCCGTCTGCACTAAAGAAATCAAGCCGAAGGAGGGATATGATTGCGATGAGTTCCCGTTCGCAGCGACCCTGCAAGGTGCAGCGCGCGCCAAACCTCCACACAACTTCTCGGTTTGGCTGATAGAATCCGCCGAGAATCAGATGCATGGAACCGTGTTGAATGCATGGTTCCAGAACAATCGAATTCTGAACAACGACCCGTTCTGGGTTGACATCCAGTAACCTCATCAAAGGGCCTATCCGGGCGCTGATTGGTCAGCGCCCGGATAGGCCCTACCTCTCACTCTCGCCTCGACCTCGGAAGTGTCAGGAAGATCATGGCAAGCATCATCACCGAACTCCTTGACCGGAGAGAGATAGAAAAATACCTGTCCGGTGTCGCAGGCGTTGGGAAGAATTGGGTTCTCAATGAGATCCCCACCGACGCGGAAGGTTGGATTGGCACCGGCGACGACGGGATCGTGATCGACGAGCTCGGCAGCGAAAGATGTCTGATCAAATACGAACTCTGGGACGGGCCACCACCTGTCCTCGACACCTGGGACAGGACCTGGTCCGGAAGCGTGCGCCTGACCTCCGGAAAGATTAACAGCGTCGAACAATATTCCGGAGATGTGTCCTGCAACGAAGAATTCGACCTTGGTAGAGAGAACAGCGTCTGGCAGGTCAGAATCCACCGCAAGTCTCTCGGCCACGAAGAGTTCACGACGGATATCGTTAGCTTCACTCTGCTCAAGCTCCAATTCTGGCTGGACCACTGAGGCTGGCGGTGGCCCGCCCGAGCCGGTGGGCCACCGCCGTTAGCGGTCAGGGTTCGTAGATCACGCCGTCCCCATCGCGGTCCTGGTACCAGTCGTACTCTGCGTCCATGCCGCGCGGGCCGTACCCATTGTCGTTGGCTTCACGTAGGTGCGAAGCCGCGGATCCAGGCCACAGTTGGGATCACGATCGGCGTCAGGGTTGAGGCGGGCGCCGATTTACTACTGGCGCCGCGTCAACCCTCTCGCAGACGATTCTCTCCCCGTACTGAGGTCAGGGCCCCGGCGTTCTTGAGTTTTGATGCGGTATGGCGCGGTTGAGGGTTTCGGCAGGTGGCATACGAAAGAGCGCGACTTCTGCTGATCTTTCAGGTCTCCAAACCGTAGGATCGTCGCAGGAGCCGCGCTCGTGTCCCCATCTTCCCTGACCAGCCCCCGTCCCGTGTCTTGACCAGCTCGCCGACCTGGCGCTGTGGGAAGCGGAACTGGTCGCCGGCCCGCTCGCGGTGGAATCGGCGCTGATGCGCCGGCTGGTGACGGTGCCCGATCAGCGCTCGTCCTGTGGGCTGCGGCATCCGCTGGCGGTCATCTTGCCGGTGACAGCGTGGCGGTGATCTGGCAGTGGTCCGCCCGGACCTCTCAACAGGTGCTCCAGCGGCTGGGCGCCTACCGCGATCCGTTCACCGGGCTGTTCACCGTCCCGAGCGAACGGACCTTCCGCCGGGTCCTGGCCGAACTGGACGCCGATGCACGGGACACCGCGATCAGCGGCTACGCCGCCGATGTCGTCCACCATCAGGTGCCCGTACCGCAGATCCCCGACACCCCCGGCCCCGCTGAGCGTGAACAGCGACGCGCGGCAGCACGGCAACTCACTCATCCTGCCCCGCCCGGGCTGCTGCCCGCCGCGGCGCTGGACGGCAAGGCGCTGCGTGGAACACGCACCGCCGAGGGCGGGCGGGTCTTCCTGGTGGGGGCGATCAGCCACGAGCACGGCGTCATCCTGGGCCAATGCCAGGTCGCCGGCAAGAAAGGCGAGGGCCCCGCCGCCCGCACCCTGCTGCCCCACCTGCCGGTAGAGGGGATGGTCCTGACCCTGGACGCGTTGCACACCACCAAGACCACCGCCCGCCTGATCACCCAGATGGGCGGCCACTACGTCCTCATTGTGAAGGGCAACCAACCGCTGACCCGCGCCGCCGCGCACGCCCTGCTGTCCGGACGGATGCCGAATGGACTGCCGCCACCGCCATCGATGACGATCACGGGCACGGCCGTAGCGAGCGCCGCACCATCCGCACCGCCCCCGCCGATGACGGTCTCTTCCCCGGCGCCCGGCAAGCCTTCCGGCTCCGCCGCGACGTCGGCGAGCCGGATCGGTCCCCGGACGGCCCCTGGATCAGCAAAGAGATTGTGTTCGGCATCACCAGCCTGCCCGCCGACCTGGCAGGTCCCGTCCACCTCAACTACTACGAGCGCTGGCACTGGTGCGTGGAAAATCGGCTGAATTGGGTCAGAGACGTGACGTTCAAGGAGGATCATTCCCAGGTCAGGACGGGTACCGCACCTAGAGAGGGTCTGACAATTCGGCGTGGTGGAGCCAGAGCATCAGGCAGCCGATGGTGGCGCCGGTGAGGTAGCGGCTGGCGAGTTTGTCGAAGCGGGTGGCGATGGCCCGCCACTGCTTGAGTTTGCCGAAACAGCGTTCCACCAGGTTGCGCTGTTTGTAAGTCTGGCGGTCGAAGGCGTGCGGGCGGCCGCCTTCGCTGCCTACAACATCTGATCGCGAGACAGATAGGGACAGAACAATTCAACGCCAGGCCCTGACCGCGGGTGGACCGCGCCAGTAGGTTTCCGCCTGGACGCGTACGTCGCCGAGGTCGAGGCCGTTCACCTCCGCGACTTTCTTCCAGTAGCCGTTCAGCCGCTTGGGAATGCCTGCGGAGTACGGGTCACGCAGGCCATGGAAGCGCCGCAGTTCGGCAAGGACCCGTGGGCTGCCCTGGCCAAGCCCGGAGAGTTTCGTGTCGATTCGCGAATCGGCGGCGTCGACCCACCCCATCCCCAGCGATTCGAAGTCACGATTCGAACCGGAGAACAGCGCCTCCACGGCGTTCTCCAAGAGATCGTTCTCGGTACTCCGGAGGTTTACGATCAAGCCGCTTCGCCTTCTTGATCAGTTCGGGTCAGTTCTACGGGTCCGACGCCCTCCTCTTGGAGGAGAGCCCAACCGATGTTCGGACTACCGGTCCGCGTTTTCCTCCGGCAGCCCACCGCGGCGGAGCCATCGCCCATACCGGAAAGGCCAAAATGGTGGCGTTCCATGGGAAATCCGACGATCATTGGGCCTCCACCCATGAGAACGACACAGACGGCGAGAGCACCGATGGCGGCAGAGCAGGCGCCTCTGGGAGTGGACCCGCGCATCCCCAACGCGGCCCGGATGTACGACTACTTCCTTGACGGCAAGGACAACTTCCAAGCTGATCGGGATCTCGCCGAGCTGGTGCTGAGCGTGCTGCCCGAGACGCGGGACGGCACCAGGGAGAACCGCAGGCTGATCGGCCGGGTGGTGGAATACCTCATCGGCCGGGGCGTCAGGCAGTTCCTCGACCTCGGCTCCGGGCTGCCCGCGCAGCAGAACGTGCACGAGGTCGCCCTCCGGCTCGCGCCGGACGCCCGCGTGGTCTATGTGGACAGCGATCCGGTGGTGTGCGCGCACGGCCGCGCCCTGCTGGCCGAGGGCGACAGGGTGGCCATGGTGCGGGGAGACGCGAGAAGGCCGCAGGAGATCCTCGACGATCCGCAGATCCGGGAGCTCATCGACTTCGACGAGCCCGTCGCGGTCCTCATGATGTTCCTCCTGCATCTCGTCCCCGACGAAGACGACCCGCAGACGTTCGTCGCCGCCTACCGCGAGGCGATGGCACCCGGCAGTTACCTGGCCATCTCGCACGTCGGCAGCGACGCCGCCCCCGAACGCACGGCCCGGATCAGCGAGCTCTACCGGCAGAGCGACGCGGCCTTCTGCCCCAGGACGGCAGAGGAGATCGCCCGGTTCTTCGGGGACTTCGCGCTCATCCCTCCCGGTCTGGCCAACGGGCGGAAGGCGGAGAACGTGTGGCCGTTCACCGACCCCGACGCGGCGCTCCCCTTCGACGAGGAAACGGCCCGCATGGCGTACGTGGGAATCGCCCGCAAACCCTGACGATCCCGTCCCATGCCGATCGCGGCTCCCCTCCCCGCCGGGAAACGACAAGGCCGCCGCTTACGCCCCGCCCGCTCGGGAAGCCGCCTGGCATTCCCCTGCTCCCGGCGGATCACTCCCCCCGCCCCGGGAAGCCGTAACGCCCGAGCCGGTCGACCCGCCCGGCCGTGACCGCCGACCGGACATTCCGCGATCAAGGGCACCTGAGCACCCCTTCCGGGTGTAGAAAGTGCCTCACAGCGCGAAAGCGGCTGTGACCAGACCACAGGAGCCCGTAAGGGCGCGACCGGAAACCCGGTCACCTGCGCAAACGAAGACGGCCCTGAGCCGGTGCAGTCAACACCGGCCCAAGGCCTTGATCAGTCAACCTGCTACCACAGGAGAAAGATCCATGCCCCAGGTTATCGGTGCGCCCGCCCCCATTTCAAACACCCCCTCTGACCAGGCAAGCAACACCCGTCTCCACCCCATCCCCGCGGTTTCGGCGGCCGGGCGGGGCGTCCGGCAGGCGGTGCGCCCCACCGAGCGGTTCACCCAGGTCTCCAACCGGTGGGTCCGCGATACGCACCTGTCGTGGAAGGCCCGCGGCATCCTGTTCTGGCTGAGCTCGCACGCGCCTGGTTTCCGGGTCTCGGAGAAGACCATCGTCTGCGCCGCCCCCGACGGCCGCGACGCGACCCGCGCCGCCGTCAGGGAGCTGGAGACCGCCGGCTACCTCGTGCGCGAACGCGAGCGCGGCCGCGACGGCAGGCTCGGCGGCGTCGACTACATCCTCTGTGATCCCTGGTCGCCCAGGCTCGACCTCAAAGGAGCCGCTCCGGCCGAAGGGGGCGCTCCGCCCTCACCCGCGCCGGAAAACCCGCTCTTGGCCGCGACCCGCACAGACCTCATGAACCCGCAGGTCACGACCTACGACGGAAAAACCAACGTTGGAAAACCCGCCCCCATAAGAAGAACAGAAAAGCAAGAAGACCAGCACCCCGAGAAGAACAGACAAGCCCTTCCGCTTCTCGCCGCAGGCGAGCGTGCGGACCGTACCGCGCCAGGCGCCGTCACGGCGCCTGCGGCGAATCCGAAGGAGCTGACCCGGATGGCGGACGACGTGCTCAGCATGTTACCCGGCCACTACCGCTCCGCTCCGGCCTGGCTGCGCTCCCGGCTGCTGAAAAAGATCTCCGAGGCCCTGACCCGCCACACCCCGCTCGCCATAGCCGACTACTGCGCCAAGTTCGCCGACGATCCGGCGTTCGGGCACTACGAGCACCTGCGCCGTTTCGACGACACGCTTCGGAGACTGGCGGCCGACATCGCCGACGGCACCGCCTGCCCCGGCTGCGGACGCGACCCCCGCCATCCGTTCTGCGACGACCCGGTCCCACGTCGCACGGCCCGCAGCGGCCTGCGGCCTTCGTCACCGTCGATCTCCCGGACCTGGACGCCGCCGGCCACGCCGACCGGTGTGCGCTGGACGCGCTGATCGGGAGCGGAACCCGATCAGCGCGTCGCGGACGACGGCGGTGTCAGCCCAGGTGCCGGCTGAAGAACCGCAGCGTGCTGTCCAGCTCGAACACCGGGATCTCCGCGTGCTTGCCGGGGTTGGCGTGCAGCGTCTTCTCCGCTGAGGCGAAGGCGTCGAACAGCGCCAGACTCGCCGCCCGGGGCACCATCTCATCGTCCCACTGCACCAGGAACTCCACCGGGACGGTGATCCGTGCGGCGGCCTCGGCCGAGGTCTCCGCCCCGTTCAGGCCCAGCACCGCCGCGCGGACGCGGGGCTCGGCGGCGACGAACGGAACGCCGAGTGCGCAGCCCATCGACATCCCCCAGTAGCCCACCGGACCGGCGCCGACGTGGTCGAGCTCCTGGACCGCGTCCAGGACCGCCCGCCATTCCGGGACGCTCTGGCCGGCGAGGAGTGTGTGGAATTCGGCGAGCACCGGAGCCAGTTCTCCTCCGGTCTGCGCGCGGGCCCGCATCTCGGCGATGATCCGGTCGTGTTCCGCACTTCTCAGCCGGTCGCCATGGCCGGGCGCGTCGACGGCCACCACCGCGAAACCGCACTCAGCCGCGGAGCGGCGGGCACGCGCCACGATGCCGGGGGCCTTCTTGTGCTGGCCGCCGCCGTGTCCCATCAGGATCAGGGGGCGGGCCCCGGTGGCGCCGTCCGGCGTCCACAGCACGCCGGGGATCTCACCGAAGGTGAAGGGAAGGGTGAAGAGCTGTTCGGTGACGCCGTCGGACGACGTCTGGGAGGTGAAACGCATTGCGGTTCAAGCCTTTCGGGATGCCTTCTGCGGGCACTCCCTAAGCCATGCGAGGGAGGGAGGCCCGACCTGTCACAACGTTGATCGGTCTCACCTCCTCAGTTCGCAGCACCACACGGCGACGGTGAACCTACCACATTGAAGCGCTCCCCACGACCGAGCTCGATCATTGTCGAACCGTCGGCGAGTTGGACGAACGGCAGCCGCCCGAAGACATGAACCGTGTGCACGGGCCGGTGCGTGCGGATGGTGACCGATGCGGCCTGGGCGACCTTGGCGAGCAGGTTGTCGACTTCGCCGGCGATCAGTTGGGCCGCGGTGTCGGGATCTTCGGCGAACAGCGCACTGCCGGTGCCGCCGTCCGTCACCACTGGTGTCTGGCAAAAGCTGCGCGCCTGCTTAGACCGACCCCGGCCCACGCGCGGTCAGGCAATCAGCTCGCTGTTCAGGTGATCGCGGAACTCACGGACCGCCACGGTGTCGCCGTACGGCTCAAGCTGACCGGAGAACCGCTGGAGAAGGTCGACGGAACGGGCCGAGGTCAATGCCTTGGTCACCGGTATGGCAGCTCGCGCGGTGCCGAGCGCCTGCTCCAGCTCGCCCATTCCCAGGTATGCCTCAGCGGCGTGCACCTGGTTGAACTGGACGGACCGAGGAAGGCGTTCGCTGAACTCGGTCACAGCCGCTTCCGCGCAATCCGCCGCTCGCCGGTGCTCCCCGAGCAGACGCCAGCAGACACCCACCTCGGCGTTCAATTCCGCCGCCTCGAATCTGCTGGTCCACTCCGGATCACGGTCAGTGGTTCCCTTGGCATAGGCGCGTTCAGCCTCGGTGAGCAGGCGTTCGACCTGTTTGGCACGGCGCCCATCCCGAATCTCCGCAGACTTGACCTGCAGAGCTGTCGCCCAAGCCTCCTTGACCAGGATCAACGACATGACGCGCGGTGGTGCCTCGGCCCGGCGGGCGGTGTCGGCCGCGGCTCGCGCGAGCCATACCGCCCAGGTGCCCTGCTCCAGATGGATCGCCTGCCGGGTCAGCGCCGCCAGCGCCCAGACGCCGGTCAGCGGGTCGTCGCCCGTCTTGGCCAGCCTGAGCGCCTGGCCGAAGTGCTGCTGCGCCTGGCCGTGGCGGTTCAGGTCGAAGGCCGTCCATCCCGCCATCCAGGTCATCCCGGCGGCGGCCGTCATCAGCTCGGAGCCCACCCGGTCGTCGTAGTGACCCCGCAGCAACGGCGCCACGGTCCCGTTCAGGTATTCCACGACCACCGGACGGACCAGCCCGGCCCCGAACCGCTGGTCCATCTGACCGAACGCCTTCCGCGCCTCGTTGATCCGCGCGACGTCGGCGAGCCCCACCACGCGACCCGCTCCCCGCCGGGCGGCCGACGCGGCCGGGGTGCCGTAGTTCCAGGAGACCAGCCACTCACCCAGTGCCGAGGGCACGAACGGCAGCGAGGCCAGCAGGTGACGCCGGGACGGATCCATCTCCAACCTCCACAGAAGCGCGGCCGACTTCACGGTAGCCGCCGGCGAACTGTCTCCTAAGTCCGTGGTCGGCCACGATGATGTCTCCCCGTGGCTCCAGCCCTCTATCCACCGTTCGACCTCCACCGCCGACACGCCGAACAGTGCGGCCATCCGGGGCCGGTAGGAGGCCCGGACCCCCTGCTCGCCGCGCTCCCAGCGGGCCCAGGTCGTCGGCGTCACCCCGAGCGCCTGCGCCGCCGACTCCTGACTCATGCCCTGCTGCACACGCGCCCTGACCAGATCAGGACGGCCCCCGTGCCGACGCGCCCCACCCATGCCGTCCCCCTTGGTAATCATTTGACTACTCATTGTGGTGTTCGGGGGTCGCCGCCCACCAGACCGCGCGGGGAAACGACCAGAAATCGACCACCCCGGCCAGGCCGTTCCCCGTCCCCGCCAAACGAGCGGACTTCGGTGTTCACCCCTCCGCCTGTTTCGCGTTTCCTGCTGTCCACGGTCACCGACAGCGAACGGAGCGTTTTTCATGCGGCCATCCGGCGACATCCCCCGGGCTGCGCACCACCCCGCCGAAGATCCGCTCTCTCGGCCGTCTCCCGGCCTGGAGACGGCCGATGCGACGGAACACGGCGGCGTGCGCGTCACGGTCAAGACACTCCACCCGGGTTCGGCCTCACGACGCGCCCGCGCCGTCGTCCGGGAGGCGCTCCAGCGGGCCGGGGTGGGCGACGACGACATCGCCGACGCGGAGGTGATCGTGGCGGAACTGGCCGCCAACGCGGAGAAACACGCCCGCCCGCCGTACGAACTGCGGATCTTCCGCCTGGACGGCGTCCCCGCCTGGTGCGAGGTCGCGGACGGAGACCCCGACCTCTACGAGATCGGCATCATCCTGAACCTGCTCCGCTCGGTGAAGGAGATCGGCCTGCCCTTGCTCGCCGAGAACGGCCGCGGCCTGCTGCTGACCCACCGGCTCTCCAACGGGCACTGCCGTGTCCACCCCGCCACGATCTTCACCTCGGGTACAGCCGGCACCCCCGGCAAAGCCGTCGCCTTCGCGCTGCCCACCCGTTCGGGGAGCCGCCTGACCTTCCCCTGCCTCCCGGCGGATCGCTCCCCCGCCCCCGAGAAGCCGTAGCGCCCGAGCCGGCCGACCCGCCCGGCCATGCCAACCAACCGGACATTACGCATTCAGGGCACCTGAGCCACCGCTCCAGGTGTAGAAAGTGCCTCACAGCGCGAAAGTGGTTGTGAACAGACCACAGGAGCCAGTAAGGGCGCGACCGGGAACCCGGTCACCTGCGCAAACGAAGACGGCCCTGAGCCGGTGCTATCAACACCGGCCCAAGGCCTTGATCAGTCAACCTGCTAGCACAGGAGAAGGATCCATGCCCAAGGGTATCGGTGCGTCCGCACCCATTTCAAAC
>NZ_FOQY01000011.1:0-123584 GCF_900113865.1 Streptosporangium canum
AGTGTTACGGCGGTTATGGCGAAGGGGAAACACCCGGTTACATTCCGAACCCGGAAGTTAAGCTCTTCAGCGCCGATGGTACTGCACCGGGGACGGTGTGGGAGAGTAGGTCGCCGCCGGACAATCTTTTTAGGAAAGGCCACCCTTCGGGGTGGCCTTTTCTGCTTTCCGGACCCTTTTGGGAAGAACCGGCTTTCATGGGATCCAGCTTTCGTCTGTTCTGGCTGCCCGTCCGCGTCGGGGGAACTCCCGGTCAGGCGTCCGGAGCGGCGTGGAGCAGGGGCTCGATCCGGTAGGGGACCTGGACTGACAGGGCGATCGTGGTGTCGGTGCGCTGGACCGCGGGCGAGGTCAGGATGCGGGCGATGATCTCCTGAAGGTCCGGCGTGCTCCGGGCGACCACGCGGCAGAGCAGATCCGCCTGGCCGCTGGTGCCGTACACCTCAAGGATCTCGGGCAGGGACTGCAGCGCCTGCACGGCCTCGGCCAGCCGGCCCTGAGCGATCTGCAGGGATACGAAGGCGAGGATCGGGTAGCCGATGCCCTCCGGCGTGACGGTCGGGCCGAAGTCGGCGATGACGCCGCGGGCGGTGAGCTTCTCGACGCGGGCCTGTACGGTGCCCCGGGCCACGCCGAGCAGCCGGGCGAGCTCGGTGAGACCGATGCGGGGATGAGCGCGCATGGTCACCAGGAGGCGGCTGTCCAGGTCGTCGATGGTCACCGCCTCAGATTAGGCGATACGACCAGTCAGAGACAGCTATGACGGTACGAAAATGCATGGATCGCACAGTAAAACTGCTCACTCTTGTCAACGATTCGAAGAATTGCTGTCATTTCATACATGTTCGAAGAAGCACAGTACTTCGCGCCGGTGGCGACCCGTGACGACGGTACGGTCGAGGTCGAGCTCGCCGCGAGTCACCCCGGCTTCGCCGACCCGGTCTACCGGCTCCGGCGCAACGCCATCGCCGCGCTCGCAGGGGGACACGTGCCCGGCACGCCGATCCTCGTGGCCGAGTACACCGGCCAGGAGCATGAGGTCTGGGCCCTGGTCAGCCGTGAGCTGGCGATCAAGCACCGCAAATACGCGACTGTGGAATACCTGGATGCGGCCGAGCGGCTGAGGTTGCCCGACGAGCGGATCCCGCAGCTCCAGGAGGTCAGCGAGCTGCTGGAGCCGCTGACCGGGTTCCGCTACCTCCCGGCCGCGGGGCTGGTGCCTCTGCGGGACTTCTACGGCGTGCTGGCCGACGGCTTCTTCCATTCGACCCAGTACATCCGCCACCACTCCACTCCGCTCTACACGCCGGAACCGGACGTGATCCACGAGGTGATCGGGCACGCCAACGCGCTCGCCTCCGATCGGTACTCGCGGCTCTACCGGCTGGCCGGCGGCGCGGCGCGGCGGGTCGAGAGCGAGCGGGCGCTGGAGTTCATCTCGAAGATCTTCTGGTTCACGCTGGAGTTCGGCGTGATGACCGACCAGGACGAGCTGCGGGCGTACGGCGCGGGCATCCTGTCCTCCTACGGGGAGATCGAGGAGTTCCGGAACATGGACATCCGGCCCCTGGACCTCGTCGCCATGGGTACGACCCACTACGACATCACCAAATACCAGGATGTGCTGTTCCGGGCGGAGTCGCTGGAGCATCTCGAAGACGTGGTCGGGGAGTTCTGGGCCACCTGTGACGACGAGAGCATCGCCCGGCTAATCGTCGATGGGCGTCAAGGTTAGGTAGCCCGCCGCCCGGATCTCCAAGAATTCAGCCCCCATCCGGGCGAGGTTCCGTCGCGCACTCTTCCGGACACGCCTCCGGGGATAAATCCCGATCATGGTGTGATCAGAGAGAGTGTTCGGGGCTGATGGTGAAGTCGGCGCATTGGGCGGTTGTGGCGGCGGCCGTACTGATTGCCGCGTTCGCAGGCGGGTGCGCGGCCGAAGGGGTGATGACGGCGGGCGCCCCCTCGCCGTCCGCCCCGCCGGTGGTGACGCCGAGCGCCGTCTCGCTGTCCATTCCGGGAGCGACGGCGGCGGGTGCCCTCTCGCCGTCGGCCCCGCCGGTGGTGACGCCGAGCGCGGTCCCCTTCGGCGGGCTCCGGCCACCTGCCCCAAGGCCGTCGGCACCACCGAGGGCCTCCGCTCCGAGGGCCCGCGCTCCGAGGGTCTCCACTCCGAGGCTCACCGGCACCCTCGACCGGTTCCTCGCGCGTTACGGCGGCCGGACCACCGTCGCGGTGCGGGACCTGGCCACCACTCGGACATACCACTACCACCGCGACCTGCAGTTACCCACGGCCAGCGCCTCGAAGATCAATATTCTGATGGCGCTGCTGCTCACGTCACCGTGGCACCGGCTGGCCCGGCGGACCAGGGACGACGCGGAACGGATGATCCGCTTCAGCGACAACGCGGCGGCCGACCGGCTGTACGAGCGCATCGGCCTGGAGGCCGGCCTGGCCAGGGCGGTCCACGAGTTCGGCCTCAGACGCACCTATGCGCCGGCGGGGCGGTGTGTGGACCTGTACTGCTGGGGCATCACGCAGACCACCGCGAGTGACCAGGTCCGGCTGATCGGCGCGCTGGCCGGGAAGAGGAGTCCGCTGCCGGAGCAGGACCGGGAGCGGGTGCTGCGGCTGATGGCGAACGTGACCCCGGAACAGCGGTGGGGGATCAGCGCGGCGGCGTGCGTGGGCGGCCGGGGGCCGTCGGAGAGCCAGGTGTCGCTGAAGAACGGCTGGCTGCGGCATGTGGCCAACGGACGCTGGGTGGTCGTCAGCGTCGGGCTGATCAGGGAGCCCGGGCACGACTACGCCGTGGCGGTCCTCACCGAGGACAGTCCGAGCATGGGCGCGGGTGTCGCCAGGGTCGAGGGCGTGGTCAAGCGCATCCTGGCCGCCTTCCGGGGCAGGCGAGGATGCGCGACGGCAGGCGGTCAGGCCGTCCTGTCGACCAGCCGGTAACCCACTCCGCGCACGGTCTGGATCAGCTGGTCGTCGGTGTCGCCGAGGCGGGCACGCAGACGCTTGACGTGGACCGCGATCGTGTTGGTCGAGGTGGCGTCGGTGGAGTTCCAGACATGCCGCATGATCTGCTCACGGGTGACCGTGCGGTGAGCGTTGCGCATCAGGTAGTGCAGCAGCTCGAACTCGCGCAGCGGCAGGTGGACGGTGTGGCCGTCGACCCTCACCTGGTAGGCGTTCACGTCGAGCTCGACCCTGCCGACCACGAGGGGCCGGCGGCTCGCCGACTCGCCGGAGAAGGCCGCCTGCACCAGGGGCAGCAGCTCGGGCACCCGGTACGGCCGGGCCACACACGCGGTGGCCCCGGCCGCGAGCGCCTGGACGGCCTGCTCCGCATGGCCCTCACCGACGCCCAGCAGCACGGGAATCGGTCGCGACAGCCGTACGGCGCGGATGAACTCGACTGCCCCGATGACCGGTAGCGAGGCGCTGACGAGCACGACGTCGGGCCGGAGGGCGCCGGCCTGCAACAGGGCCTGTGCGCCGTCGGTGACGCCCGTGACCACGACGCCCTCGCGTTCGAGGGCGTCGGCCAGACCGTGGGCCAAGGTCGATTCCGGATCGGCCACCAGCAGCAGGGGCGCCGTCCGGGTGTCCTCGTTCACCTCGGGTGCCGTCTGCGGCTGGATCACCCGGGTCCTCCAATGTGGTCGATTTATCCGAAGCGACCGGTGATGTAGTCCTCGGTCGCCTGCTGGGCGGGGTTGGTGAAGATGCGTGAGGTGTCGTCCATCTCGATGACGCGGCCCGGCTGGCCCTGTCCCGCCAGGTTGAAGAAGGCGGTGCGGTCGCTCACCCGCGCGGCCTGCTGCATGTTGTGCGTCACGATGATGATCGTGAACCGGCTCTTCAGCTCGGCCATCAGGTCTTCGATGGCCAGCGTGGAGATCGGGTCCAGGGCGGAGCACGGCTCGTCCATCAGGAGGACCTCGGGCTTGACCGCGATGGCCCTGGCGATGCACAGGCGCTGCTGCTGGCCGCCGGAGAGGCCCGCGCCCGGCCTGTTGAGGCGGTCCTTGACCTCGTTCCAGAGGTTGGCGCCCTTCAGTGACTCCTCGACGATGCCGTCGACCGTCGACTTGGGGTGCCTGCCGTTCAGCCGGAGGCCGGCCGCCACGTTCTCGTAGATCGACATGGTGGGGAACGGGTTGGGACGCTGGAAGACCATGCCGATCATCCGGCGGACCGACACCGGCTCCACGTCGGCGGCGTAGAGGTCCTCCCCGTCGAGCATGACCTTGCCCTCCACGCGTGCGCCGGGGATGACCTCGTGCATACGGTTGAGGGTCCGCAGGAAGGTCGACTTGCCGCATCCCGAGGGGCCGATGAAGGCGGTGATCGACTGCGGCTCGATCGTCATCGAGATGTCCTCGATGGCCTTGTGCTTTCCGTAGTACGCGTCGAGGCCGGAGACCTGGATCTGCTGGCTCATTTCGACATCCCTCCTATCGGCCTCTGGCCGGCGAGCGCCACCAGCCGATGAGGCGTGCCACCAGGTTGAGCAGCATGACGATGAGAATCAGCGTGAGCGCTCCGGCCCACGCGCGGTCGATGGCGGTGTCGGTGGGACGGGCCGCCTGGTCGAAGACGTAGAGAGGCAACCCCATCTGCGGCCCGTTGAAGGGGTCGCTGTTGATGGAGTCGGTGAAGAAGACCGTGAGCAGGAGCGGAGCCGTCTCCCCGGCGACGCGCGCGATGGCGAGCATGACGCCGGTCACGATGCCGGTGAAGGAGGTGGGCAGGACGATTCTGGTGATCGTCCGCCATTTCGGCACGCCCAGCGCGTAGGAGGCCTCGCGCAGGTCGTTGGGGACCAGCCGGAGCATCTCCTCGGCGGAGCGGACCACCGTCGGCATCATCAGGATCGACAGGGCCAGCGCGCCGGCGAGACCGGAGAACGGCAGCCCCAGCGCCAGGATCCAGAACGCCAGGATGAACAGGCCGGAGACCACCGACGGGATGCCGGTCATGACGTCCACGAAGAAGCTGATCGCCCGGCTCAGCCGGGTGCCCTCGCCGTACTCCACGAGGTAGATCGCGGTGAGCAGGCCGATGGGGATCGAGATGAGCGAGGCCAGCAGGACCTGCTCCAAGGTGCCGAGGATGGCGTGGTAGGCGCCGCCTCCGGCGTCCTTGGCGCCGATGTTGCGCATGGAGTGGGTCAGGAACTCCATGTCGAAGCGGGCGAGGCCGTTCTTGATCACCATCCACAGGACCGCGACCAGCGGCACCACGGCGATGGCGAACGACAGGTAGACCAGTGACTGGACGAACCGGTCCTTGAACCGCCTGCCGGCTGAGATTCGCTGGATCGCGGTCATGCGGCGGCTCCGGAGTACTCCTTGCGGCGGGCGATGATCATGCGGGCGCCCATGTTCACGAGCAGCGTGATGACGAACAGCACGAGGCCCGACGCGATCAGCGCGCCGCGCCCGACCGGTGTGGCCTCGCCGAACCCATTGGCGATGTTGGCGGCGATGCTGTTGCCCTGGGGGGTGAGGATCTCCAGGCTGATGCCGAACGTCGCCGGGAAGATGAGCGCGACGGCGATGGTCTCCCCCATGGCCCGGCCGAGGCCCAGCATGGACGCGCTGATGACGCCGGGACGGCCGAACGGCAGCACCGCGGTCTTGATCACTTCCCAGCGGGTCGCGCCGAGGGCCAGTGCCGCCTCCTCGTGCATCCGGGGCACCTGGAGGAACACCTCCCGGGAGATCGCCGCGATGATCGGCAGGATCATGACCGCGAGCACGATCGACGCCGTCAGCATTGAGCGGCCCGCGACGACGTCGCCGCCGAACAGCGGGATGAACCCCAGGTACTCGTTGAGGAACTCGGAGGGCCCCTGCATGAACGGGACGAGGAAGATGACGCCCCACAGACCGTAGACGACGCTGGGCACGGCGGCCAGCAGATCGATGACGTACCCCAGGATCCCGGCCATGCGCCGGGGCGCGTAGTGGGAGATGAACAGTGCCACGCCGACGGCGACCGGCACCGCCATGATCAGTGCGAGGGTGGCGCTGATCAGCGTGCCGAACGCCAGGGCCGCGATGCCGAAGGACTGGCTGCTGTTCGGCTCCCACGTGAGGGTGGTGAAGAAGTTCCCCTCGTTGGCCTGCAGGGCGGGGATCGCTTCGACGACGAGGAAGACGGCGATGGCCGCCATGATCGCCAGCAGGAGGATCCCGGCGCCCGTGGAGGCGTAGCGGAAGGGGACTTCACCTCGGCTGCGCCGCGAGGCGGACCGGCTCAGGGCCGATCCGCCGTCACGGGTACGGACTGGAGTCGCCATCGGCTAGGAGATCGCCTCGACGGCGGTCCGGACCTTGGCGAGCACCGTCGCCGGCAGCGGGGCGTAGCCCAGGCCGGTCAGCGCCTGCTGGCCCTCGTCGCTGGCGGTGTAGCCGAGGAAGGACTTCACCAGCTTGGCCTCCTCGGGAGTCAGGCCCTTCTCGCAGGTGATCTCGTAGGTCACCAGGACGATGGGGTAGGCGCCGGCGGCCTTGGTGGCGTAGTCGATGCTCAGCTTGAGGTCGTTGCCCTGGCCGGTGACCTCGGCGGCCTCGACCGTCTTGGCCGCGCTCTCCGGGGTCAGCTCGACGAACTCGCCGGAGCCGTTGGCGACCTTGGCCTTGGCCAGGCTGGAGTTCTCGGCGTAGGAGAGCTCGACGTAGCTGATCGCGCCGGCGGTGCTCTTGACGGACTGCGCGATGTTGTCGGAGCCCTTGGCGCCCTGGCCCTTGGCCTCGGCGGGCCACGCCTTGGCGGGCTCGTACGGCCAGTCGGCGGTCTTGGCCAGGAACTTGGTGAAGTTGTCGCTGGTGCCCGACTCGTCCGAGCGGTGGAACGCCTGGATCGGGGTCGAGGGGAGCTTGGCGTCCGGGTTGTCCGCCTTGATCGCCGCGTCGTCCCACTTGGTGATCTTGCTGTTGAAGATGCCGCCGATGGTCTTGGGGGAGAGCTGCAGCCCCTCGACGCCGGGGAGGTTGTAGACGACGGCCACCGGGCCGGTCACCATCGGGATGTTGATGGCCTTGCCGGTCTTGCAACGGGCGTCCGCCTGGGCGGGCTCGCCCTTGTCGTCCTTCAGCGCCGAGTCGGAGCCCGCGAAGGCGACCGTGCCCTGGATGAAGGCCTGGACACCCGCACCGGAGCCGCTGGGCTGGTAGTTGACGCTCACACCCGAGTTGGCCTGCTGGAAGTTCTTCTTCCACTCGTCAATGGCGTTCGCCTGCGCAGAGGAGCCCGCAGCGTTGATGGTGCCGCTGAGGCCCGCATCCGAACCGGCCGAGGAGGCCGAGGCGGGGGCCTTGGCGGTGTCGGTGCCGGCGGTGTTGTTATCGGTGCCGCACGCAGCGAGCGAAAGCGCGCCGACGAGGGTGACCGCGGCGAGCCGGCCTGCATACTTCACGGTTGGGTTCCTCCCACTAAGTCCTTCAACGTGCAAAACAGTAGGGAGGCGAGATGACGCAAAACCGGAAGGAAGGTGAACGCAAAATGAATGCCTTCGGTCGGAGTCGTGGCGACCGCTTGGGCGATCCTTGACCTTCCGGCCAGGTCCGGAGCTCTTCCGGGGGACTGGGCAGGCCCGGACGAGAGCCGTGGACGGGGTTGGGCAGAGCTTCCGTTCAGGTCGGAGGAGCGGGCCGGAAGGGTTCCGGACGGGGCCGCGGCCCCGCGGTCCTGCGGACCGGGGGTGCGGGAAGCTCCGGAGGGTGCTGGGCGGCCCCGAGATGCGTGGACGGAGCCGGGCGGCTCGGGGCCGGAAGCTCAGGGGCCAGGTGAGACGCCCTACATGGGAGCTTCAGGGGGTTTTCGGCTGGTCCGGGCAGAAGGGGACCCGGCCGACGTGGTGCGCTCTGTGCGGGAGTCTGAGGGGCTCCGGAGGGCCCGCATCACCGCGGGGCGAGCCACGTGATGCGGGCGCTGTACGGGAGCGGGACGGGCGCTCTGCGGCCCGTGCCGTGTGGGACGGGCGTTCTACGGGAGTGGGACGGGCGCTCTGCGGCCCGTGCCGTGTGGGACGGGCGCTCTACGGGATGGGACGGGGCGCTATACGGGAAGGGTGAGCGGGCCGCCGCCGAGGCGCTTGAGGACCTCGCTGTGCAGCGAGCCGTTGGTGCACACCAGGCTGCCCCCGTCGAGGCCGGGGACCCCGGACAGGTCGGTCCAGATCCCGCCCGCCTCCTCGACGATCACGGTCAGCGCCGCGATGTCCCACGGGGAGAGCTCGGGCTCGGCCGACAGGTCGACCGCGCCTTCGGCGACCAGCATGTGCGACCAGAAGTCGCCGTAGGCGCGGCTGCGCCAGACCGACCTGTTCAGGTCGAGGAACTCGTCGAGCTTGCCGGCCTCCTCCCAGCCGCCGAAGCTGGAGTAGGAGAACGAGGCGTCCTCCAGCCGGGTGACGGAGGAGACCTGGCAGCGGGTGGCCTTGGTGAGGCTCTTGCCGGTCCACGCGCCGCTGTCGCGGGCGGCCCACCAGCGGCGGCCGAGCGCCGGGGCGGAGACCAGGCCCACGACGACCCGGCCCTGGTCCATCAGCGCGATGAGCGTGGCCCAGACGGGGACGCCCCGCACGTAGTTCTTGGTGCCGTCGATCGGGTCGATCACCCACGAGCGCGCGCCGTACCCGGTCTTGCCGAACTCCTCGCCGATCACCGCGTCACGGGGCCGGGCCCGGCTGAGCGTGCCCCGGATCGTCTCCTCGACCGCCCGGTCGGCGTCGCTCACCGGGGTGAGGTCCGGTTTGGTGTCGATCCGGAGGTCTGCGGCCTTGAATCGGCGCATGGTCAGATCGTCGGCGGCGTCGGCCATGACGTGCGCGAGGCGCAGGTCGTCGTTGTAACCCGTCACGGGAGGTAACGCTATCGCCTCAGTGGTGGGTTATAGGAGAGCGGGGAACAAGCCGGGGAATTGTGTCGCGTCACGTCAGTCAACCGGATACTGGGTAAATCCTCCATTGGCGCTGGTGTTACCGGCGAGTAGCATGCGGGCCATGACCTTTGACGTGGGTGCCTTCATGCTGCAGAGCGTCCCCTTCGCGCGGACACTGGACATCTCCTTCGACAAGGTGGAGCCGGGGTTCGCGGTGGCCCGCATGCCCGACCGCGCCGACCTCCACAACCACGTGGGCGGCCCGCACGCCGGAGCCCTGTTCAGCCTCGCCGAGTCCGCCTCCGGCGCCGCGATGCTCTCCGCCTTCGGCGACCAGCTGGCGCGGGCGACCCCGCTGGCCGCGAACGCGGCGATCCGCTACGTGAAGCTCGCGATGGGCGAGGTCGTCGCCGAGGCGCGCCTGCGGGCTTCCCGGGAGGAGGTCGTGGCCAAGCTGGACGCCGGGGAACGTCCCGAGTTCGAGGTCGCCGTCGAGATCAGGACCACCGACGGCACGCTGGTCTCCGAGATGACCGTCGCCTGGACCCTGCGTCCCAACCGTTAGCCACCCCGGCCGTCAGCCGTCCCAACCGTTAGCCACCCGGCCGTCAGCCGTCCCAACCGTTAGCCATCCGGCCGTCAGCCGTCCCAACCGTTATTGGCCACCCCGGCCGTCAGCCGTCCCGCGTCCCGGCCGCCCCGGGATCCACGCCGCTAATCCTCGTCGGGTGCGCCCTCGCGGCTGGCGAGCAGGCGGCGCAGGGAGACGAGTCTGGTCGGGTCCGCGTGGCCGGCGGCCACCCAGGCGTCCAGGGCGCACTCCTCGCTGAGATGGGTGCAGCCCTTGGGGCAGGCGATCGTGCCCTCCACGAGGTCGGGGAAGCCGGCGAGGACGGTCTCCACCGAGACGTGGGCCAGGCCGAAGCTGCGCACGCCCGGGGTGTCGATGATCCAGCCGCCCTCGGGGAGCTCCAGAGCCACGGCCGAGGTGGAGGTGTGGCGACCCCGGCCGGTCACCGCGTTGACATGGGAGACAGCCCGGTTGGCGTCCGGGACCAGGGCGTTGACCAGGGTGGACTTGCCCACGCCCGAGTGGCCGACCAGCACGCTGATCCGGCCGCTCAGGCACTCCCGGACCTCGTCGAGGGTGCCGCCCTTCTGGAGCACCACGTACGGCACGCCGAGGGGGGAGTAGAGGGAGACCAGCTCGTCGGGCGAGGCGAGGTCGGACTTGGTGAGACAGAGCATCGGCTCGATGTCGGCGTCGAAGGCCGCCACCAGCATCCGATCGATCATGCGCGGGCGGGGCGGCGGGTCGGCCAGGGCCGTCACGATCACGAGCTGGTCGGCGTTGGCGACCACGGGACGCTCGATGCCGTCGGTGTTGTCGGTGTCGTCCGCGGACCGGCGGAGCATCGAGGTGCGGGGCTCCACGCGGACGACACGGGCCAGCGTGTCGGAGGCGCCGGAGACGTCGCCGACCAGAGCCACCCGGTCGCCCACCACGATCCCCTTGCGGCCGAGCTCGCGGGCCTTCATGGCCACCACGATCCGGCCGCTCATCGCGGCGCCCTCCGGCCGGTCCTTCTTACGGCGGCGGCCCTTCTCGCCCACCGACTCCACCAGGCACGTGTAGCGCCCCCGGTCGACGGCCACCACGAAACCCTGGACCGCGTCGTCGTGCGCGGGACGGATCCGGGTCCGGGGCCGGGAACCCTTTCCCGGCCTGACCCTGACGTCGTCCTCGTCGTATTCGCGCTTTCTCAGTTTCGCCGCCTCGATCCGACCTCGTGCGAACGGTCGTCCGCCGCCGCCGGGCGTCGCCTCCGGGGCGTGCCGCCCGGGTTACCCGTCACCGCGCGCCCGCCAGCATGTCCGCCCACATGGAGGCGAACTCCGGAAGAGTCTTACCCGTGGTGGCGATGTTCTCCACCCGCACTCCGGGCACGGCCAGGCCGATCACCGCGCCGGCGGTCGCCATCCGGTGGTCGTCGTAGGTGTGGAACACCCCGCCGGTGAGGGGACGCGGCCGGATCTCCAGGCCGTCGGCGGTCTCGCTCACGTCGCCGCCGAGGCCGTTGATCTCGGCGGCCAGCGCGGCCAGCCGGTCGGTCTCGTGCCCGCGGATGTGGGCGACGCCGCTGATCCGGCTGGGGGAGTCGGCCAGGGCTGCGAGGGCGGCGATCGTCGGGGTCAGCTCGGCCACGTCGCGCAGGTCGGCCTCGATGCCGCCGACGCGCCCGGTGCCGGTGACCCTCAGCCCGCCGGGCACGTGCGCGACGGAGGCGCCCATGTCCGCCAGCAGCCGCCGGAGCTGGTCACCCGGCTGGGTCGTCTCCGAGGGCCAGCCGGGGACGGTGACCGTGCCGCCGGTGACCATCGCGGCGCAGAGGAACGGCGCCGCGTTGGACAGGTCGGGCTCCACGGTGAAGTCCCTGGCGCGGATCGGGCCGGGCTCGACCCGCCAGACGTCGGGCTCGGAGTCGTCGACCAGGACGCCGAACTCGCGCAGCATCTGAACGGTCATCCGGATGTGCGGCTGGGACGGGATCGGCGGGCCGGAGTGCCGTACCGTCAGGCCCTTCTCGAACCGGGCCGCGGTCAGCAGCAGGCCGGAGAGGAACTGGGAGGACCCCGACGCGTCGAGCGTCACCTCCCCGCCGGTCAGCGGGCCCCGGACGGTGAACGGCAGGGCGTCGTTGTCCACTTCGGCGCCGAGGGCGCGCAGCGCGGCCAGGATCGTGCCCATCGGCCGCTTGCGCGCGTGCGGGTCGCCGTCGAAGAAAACCTCGCCGTCGCTCAGCGCCGCCATCGGCGGTACGAACCGCATCACGGTGCCCGCGAGCCCCACGTCGATCCGCGCCCCGCCGGTGACCGGGCCGGGCGTGATCGCCCAGTCGACGCTGGAGGCGCCCTCGTTGGAGGGGGTCATCGTGGCGCCGAGGGCCCGGAGCGCGTCCGCCATCAGGTCGGCGTCCCGGCTGCGCAGTGCCAGCCGTACCGTGCCCGGTCCGTCGGCCAGCGCGGCGAGCAGCAGCGCGCGGTTGGTCACGGACTTGGAGCCGGGCAGGGGAACGGACGCACGGACGGGTTCGGTCGCGGTCGGTGCGGGCCACAGCGGAGCGGACATGGTCAAAAGCCTACCGGGGTGGTGACGCTGCGCCCTCGGACCCGTGGCAAGGTGGTGATATGTGCGGGAGATACGCGTCTGCGCGCGACAAGCAGGAGTTGCTTGAGGAGTTCCAGGTCGAGGTCGACGGGGCAGCCGAGGAGGAGCTCCGGCCCGACTACAACGTCGCGCCGACCAAACCGGTCTACGCGGTGATGAGCCGGGTGCCGAAGGCCAACCCGGAGGGTCGGGCGGTCCGGCAGCTGCAGGTGCTCCGCTGGGGCCTGGTCCCGGCCTGGGCGAAGGATCCGTCCATCGGCTCAAGGATGATCAACGCGCGGGTGGAGACGGTCACCGAGAAGCCGTCGTTCCGCAGGGCGTTCGCCCAGCGCCGGTGCCTGCTCCCCGCCGACGGCTACTTCGAGTGGGCCGTGCCGGACGGGGACGGGACGGCCAAGAAGCCGAAGAAGCAGCCCTACTTCATCCAGCCGGCCGACGGCGGGATCATGGCCATGGCGGGGCTGTACGAGTTCTGGCGGGACCGGGGCAGGCCCGACGACGACCCGCTCGCGTGGCTGGCGACCTGCGCGATCATCACCACCTCCGCCCTGGACGAGGCCGGTCGGGTCCACGACCGGATGCCGATGCTGATCGAGCGGGACCGCTGGTCGGAGTGGCTCGACCCCGGGGTGCCCGACGCGCAGGGGTTCCTGGTCCCCGCCGGCTCCACCGGGCTGAAGGTGTATCCGGTCTCCACCGCGGTGAACTCGGTGCGCAACAACGGCCCGGAGCTGATCGAGCCGCTGCGGGACGAGGAAGGTGACGGTCAAGCACTCTTCTGAGCGCGCTCCGTATCCGAAAACGCTCCGTGACCGGTGTAAAACCCGCGGCGAGTGGGCATCCGCTGATGAAGGCGATAGCTCCTGAGGGGGTGATCGCCGCATAAATTCATCCCCTTCGCGCCTGACGGGAGAATCGGGGATCCCTTCACAGGCCGTCCCCACCCTGCGGAGGTGCGGATACGTGAACGACGCGACCGCGCGTATGCGTCTGGAGAGCATGCTCGCCGAGCTCGACCGGTCCATCGGGGTCCTGCGGGGAGATCCTCTGGCCGTGTGGGACCGGTCCCCGGCGGACGGCGGGTCGGTCCTGACCGACGCGGACCGCAACCGGGCCATGCTGGAGGCGGCCACCCGGCAGCGCCGGTCGGTGCTTGAGGCGCTCAAACGGCTGGACGAGGGGCTCTACGGCCTCTGCGCCGACTGCGGCGGCCCCGTGCCGGAGGGCAGGCTCGAAGCGCGACCCGAGGCCACCCGCTGCGTGCAGTGCCAGTCCAGGCGCGAGCGCAGGCGCTGACCCGCCGCCGCCCGGCTCCGCGGGGCTGAGCGGCCCCGCGGAGCCCTGGCCGGGCGCGGCCCCCTACCTGCGGCGGGCGCTCGCGACCAGGTGGATGCCCACCGTGTCGTCGTCGTCCGTGTGGGCCTCCAGTTCGGTGTTCACCAGCCAGGTGAGCGCGCGGGAGTCGGAGGCCAGCACGTGGTCGACCGTCGAGGGGGACAGCACGGTGCGGGGCCGTACCCACTCGACCTCCAGGCCCGCCTCGGTGAGCAGGTCGCGGAGCTGGCCGCTGCTGAAGCACCGGGTGATGCTCCCGTCCGGCCATGGCACGAGCATGACCTCGCCGGTCTGGCGCAGATGGGCCCAGTAGTTCTGCTCGGCGAGGATCGCCATGCCCAGCACCAGGGAGTCGACGCAGATCAGCGCCCGCCCGCCCGGACGCAGCACCCGGGCGACGTCGCCGATCGCGGACTCGGCCATGAGTTCCACCGACATCGCCCGCTCCTCGGCGAGCACGGCGTCCACGCTGCAGTCGGGGAGGAAACGGAGATCGTCGGCGCGGACCTGGCGGACCTTGGAGGCGTCGTGCAGCAGTGGCTGGCCCTCCACGGTGCGGCGGAAGTCGACCACCTCCAGCACCCGGTGCCCGGCCCTGGCGGCCTGGGCGGACCAGCGGCCCCTGCCGCCGGACATGTCGAGGACGGTGGAAGGGCTCTCCGGCAGCCATCGGCTCAGCTGCTCGGCGGCGACCGCGCGATAAAAGGTCCAGTACGGCCCGAGCGTTCCTGAGCCGTTCAGCTCTTCGGCCGGGATGGGCAGCACAAGCGGCTCCTGGCGTCGGGTATCCGGTGGTCTACAGCTACCTGCCGGTACGTATGTTTTTCCCCGTACCGGGTCCTTCGTCACCTTCTATCTTGTGGGAACAGATGACCGGACGGGCGTGTTGCAAGCGGACAACGCACGATCCTTTCGGGAGGTTGGCAAGCCGATGCTCGCGTTGATCGAACCCATCACCCGCCCCGGTGATCGGTCCCTCCCTGATGAGCGGGTATTCTCCGCTCAGTACGGAGTCCCGCGTCAGCAGGGCTCCGGCGATCTTAAGGGGGTGGGTCCGGTCCCTGCGACAGACGAGGAGACTCTGGAGCAGCGGAGCACACGGTTCGAGCGGGATGTGATGCCCTATCTCGACCAGCTCTACTCCGCCGCGCTTCGGATGACCCGGAACCCAGCGGATGCCGAAGACCTCCTTCAGGAGACCTTCGCCAAGGCCTTCGCCTCCTTCCACCAGTTCCAGGAAGGCACGAACCTCAAGGCCTGGCTGTACCGCATCCTGACCAACACCTTCATCAACAGCTACCGCAAGAAGCAGCGGGAGCCCAAGCAGTCGGGCGCCGAGGAGATCGAGGACTGGCAGCTCGCCAGGGCCGAGTCGCACACCTCGGCCGGGCTGAAGTCCGCGGAGATCGAGGCGCTCGAGCATCTCCCCGACAGCGACGTGAAGCAGGCACTGGCCGCGCTCCCCGAGGAGTTCCGGATCGCGGTCTACCTCGCCGACGTCGAGGGTTTCCCCTACAAGGAGATCGCCGACATCATGGGCACCCCCATCGGGACCGTGATGTCGAGGCTCCACCGTGGCCGCCGTCAGTTGCGGACGCAGCTTGAGGACTACGCCCGCGAGCGTGGCCTGGTTCCCGCGGAGGGTGCGAAGTGAGCGAGCGATCCGACGGCGACCACGGGCTCGGGCGCACCGGCCCGGCGACCTCGGGCGAGGTGATCGCATGAGCTGCGGGAAGCCGCACGCCACCGACTGCCGGGAAGTCCTGGACAAGGTCTACACCTACCTCGACGGTGAGCTCGACGAGAACAACTGCGTCGACATCCGTGAGCACCTGGACGAGTGCGGGCCCTGCCTGGAGGAGTACGGCCTGGAGCAGGTCGTCAAGCAGCTCATCGCCAAGCACTGTGGGTGTGACCGGGTTTCGGAGGATCTGCGGGCCAAGGTGCTCACCAGGATCGAGCAGGTCCGCTCCGAACTGACCGGCTGACCTCCTAGGATCTCTCGTACGGCCATGGCCATACGAGCTGGGGGGCAGCATGCGGATACTCGTCACCGGTGGAGCGGGATTCATCGGATCCAATCTGGTGGACCGGCTGCTGGCGGACGGCCACGAGGTCATGGCCGTGGACGACCTGTCCAGCGGGGATCGCGACAACCTCGTCGCCGCCGCGCAGAGCCCGCTCTTCATGCTGCACCAGATGGATGTCCGCGACCCGGCGCTGATCGGCCTGGTCGCCGAGTGGAAGCCCGAGGTCGTCTGTCACCTCGCCGCGCAGATCAGCGTGCGCAAGAGCGTGGCCGACCCCGTCCACGACGCCCGGCTCAACGTCGAGGGCACCGCCTCCGTCCTCACCGCCGCCCACCACGGCGGCACCCGCAAGGTCGTCTTCGCCTCCTCGGTCGCCGTGTACGGCAGGCCCGCGGTCATCCCGGTCCCCGCAGACGCGGCGGTCGACCCGCGCTCGCCGTACGCGGCCTCCAAGCTCAGCGCGGAGACCTACCTGGCCGCTTTCAAGGCCCTGCACGGCATCGACTACACCACGCTGGTGCTCGCCAACGTCTACGGCCCGCGCCAGTCGCCCGAGGGTGAGGCCGGGGTGGTCGCCATCTTCACCGACGCCCTGCTCAACGGCACGCCCACGGTGCTGTACGGCGACGGCACCCAGACCCGCGACTACGTCTTCGTCGACGACGTGGTGGACGGCTTCGCCCGTGCCTGCGGAAACGCCGGCAACGGCCGCCGGTTCAACCTGGGCACCGGGGTGGAGACCACCGACCGCGCGCTGCACACCCTGGTGGCCGAGGCCGCGGGCGCCGCCGACGGGCCGGGCCGCGCCGAGGCGCGCCTGGGCGACCTGCCGGCGATGGCCGTCGATCCGGCGCCCGCGATCGAGGGGCTGGGCTGGCGCCCCCAGACGGACCTGGCCACCGGGCTGAAGGCCACGGTCGACTGGGCGAGGGCTCGTCTGGAGGTCCGTTAGTCCCGGCACCCCGCGATGGCGTGCGGTGATGGCATGGTTACGCTTTGCTTGCGATTCTCGATCAGTCCCTCCCGTTCGGGCTTGCTTCTGTAGCCTGAGTTGCGAAAACGACATGGAGGCAGCGCATGTTGAAGGAAACGGTCAACCCCGCACGTCCGGGGATCTCCTGGACTTGAGCACGCGCTCATAGGACCCAAGGGTGGCCGCTTTGCGTGGACTGCCATGGTTTGCCAAGGTCTACCTGGTTGCTGTGATCGGAGCGGCATTCGCGCTGCTCGGATACAGCGTGGCGGTGAGCGGTCGTCTCGAGCAGCTTGACTGGTCGAACCTGCTGGTGCTGGCCTTGCTGTTCCTGGTGTGCGAGTCGGTGCCGACTCTGCTCAACGTCAAGCAGGCCGCGGTGTCGGTCAGCTTCTCGGCCGCGCTCGCCGCGGTGGTGCTCGTCGGCCCCGAGGGGGCGGCGCTGGTCGGCATGACGGCCGTCTTCAGCGTGCGGCCCGGCCTGCCGCTGGTGAAGCGGCTGTTCAACGGCGCCCAGTTCGCCGTCTGCGGCTACGTCGCGGGAAAGATCTACGAGTGGCTGGGGGGCGGGGTCGGCCTGCCGACCATCGCCGGGTTCGACGACCTGATCGTGCCGTTCGCCGGCGCGGCGGCGGTCTTCGTCCCGCTCAACTTCATCCTGATCGCGCTCGTGCTCGTGCTCACCGGGCAGGCGGACCAGGTGCCGCTGCGGGGGGTGGCCCAGTTCATGGTCTCCTACCTGGGTTACGCCACCTTCGGGCTGCTGATCGCCGGGCTCTGGGCGACGGTCAGCTCGATCTCCGCGGTCCTCGTGCTGCTCCCGCTGTTCGTCGCCCGCTGGGCCTTCGGCCAGTACAACGCCCAGCAGCGCTCCTACGACGCCACGATCGCCGCGCTCTGCCAGGCCGTGGAGACCAAGGACTACTACACCCGTGGCCACTGCACCCGCGTCTCGCTGGCCTCCGGCATGATCGCCCATGAGATCGGCATGGGGTCCGAGCGGCTCCGGGCGATCCGCTACGCGGGGATGCTGCACGACGTGGGCAAGCTGGGCGTGCCGACCAAGGTGCTGCAGAAGGACGGCCCGCTCACCGAGGAGGAGTTCGCCGCCATCCAGCTCCACCCGATGCGGGGGCTGGAGATCGTGCGCGGCATCGACTTCCTGGACGAGGCGTTCGCCGGGATCATGCACCACCATGAGCGGCAGGACGGCAAGGGGTACCCCATGGGGCTGGCCGGGGACGAGATCCCGGAGTTCGCCCGGATCATCGCGGTGGCCGACGCCTTCGACTCGATGACCTCCGACCGCTCCTACCGGGGCGCCCGTCCCGTGGAGGTGGCCATGGCCGAGCTCCGCAAGGGGGCCGGCACCCAGTTCGACCCGGTGATGGTCGTCGCGTTCATCAAGGCCGTCGACCGCGACGGCTGGGAGCCTCCGCGCAAGGTCATCACGCCTCCGGCCGGTGCGGCGGAGACCACCACCAAGGACCACGACGACCCGACCATGCCCATCCAGGTGGTGTCGGAGCGGTGAGCCGCCGGGCTGGTGGGGCGGGTGCGAGCTTGGGTGTCGGAGCGGTGAGCCGCCGGACGGGCGGGGCGAGTGGGAAGGCGGGCGCGAGCTTGGGTGTCGGAGCGGTGAGCCGCCGGGCTGGTGGGGCGGGTGCGAGCTTGGGTGTCGGAGCGGTGAGCCGCCGGACGGGCGGGGCGAGTGGGAAGACGGGCGCGACCATGGGCGCAGAACGATGACCGGCACCGGTGTCGCCACGCGGGCGTTCCAGCGGCTCGACTCGGGCCAGCTCCTGCTGATCTGCGCGGCCGGTCTGCTGGCGGTGGCGGGGGTGGCGCACACCGCCGCCACCGGGCTGCTCGACCCTGAGGTCGCCATCGGCTTCGGCACGCTGATCGCGGCGGGGGAGCTGGCCAGGCTCACGATGCCGGGCAACCGGGAGGTGGCGCCGATCGGCGCGGCCGCCGCGCTCGGCTACACGTTGCTGCTGGACATGGGCGACGTCCCGGCACGGCACTCGGCGCTCCAGGTCGTCGCGGTGCTGGCGGTCGGCATGGCCGCCGGAGCGCTGCCGCACCTGGCCGTGGGCCGACCGCCCCGGCCGGACGCGATGGCACGCAGGCTGCTGACCGGCGCGCTGCTGGCCCTGGCCTACCGGCCGCTGGCGGGACCGCTGTTCGGCCTGACGAAAGGCCCGGAGGGCGGCTGGTGGCCCGCGCTCGGGGTGATGGCCCTGCTCATCCTGGTGATGGCGATGGTCGACGTGTTGCTGGCCGCCGTGCTCCGGGCCGAGCAGGTGCGTGCGGCCTTCGGCGTGGCCCTCCACGACGAGGCGCGGATGGCCGCGCCGCTGTGGGCCGCCGTCGCGGCCTCCGGCATCCTGCTCGCGCTCGCCTCGCACAGCATGGACATGGCGGCGCTGCTGGTCTTCGCCGCGCCGCTGCTGGTCACCCAGGTCGCCTTCCGGAAATACGCCGGGATCCGGGCCACCTATCTCCAGACGGTCCGGGCGCTGTCCCGGGTCACCGAGGTCGGGGGCTACGTCGAGCCGGGGCACTCGCGCCGGGTGAGCCGCCTGGCGGTCGCGGTCGGGCGGGAGCTCGGCCTGGCCGAGCCCGAGCTGCTGGAGCTGGAATACGCCGCGCTCATGCACGACATCGGCCAGCTCTCACTGCGCGACCCGATCCCCGGCGGCGCCACGGTGCTCACCGAGCCCGAGCAGGCCCGGCGCATAGCCGAGCTCGGCGCCGAGGTGATCCGGCAGACCGGGGTGCTGGACCGGGTGGCCGAGATCGTCCGGCGCCAGTGCGACTCCTGCGCCGAGACACCGCCGCAGGCCAGCCGCATCATCAAGGTGGCCAACGCCTATGACGACCTGGTGGGCGGCTCCACCGACCGGGACCGGGCCGGTGCCGCCCTCGAACGGCTCCGCCTGGGCGCCGGTGGGGAGTATGACCCGCCGGTCGTCGAAGCCATGGCCCGCGTCATCGACAGGCTGACTCCGGTATACCGGCTCTGAGGGATCCGCCTGCTCCGGGCAGCGTCCTCCGGGTGGCTCCGGCCGTGTGCGGTTGTGGGTTTCCTACAGATCGTGTCGCCGCGATCGGTGGTTTCGGGCGAACAGTTGCGCCGAGACCCCGGTCATAGGGTGGAGCGGTCGAAAGGGGCCCACCAACGTGTTCGAGTCTGTTCTGGTAGCCAACCGTGGAGAAATCGCACGGCGAATCATCTACACGGTCCGGCGCATGGGACTGCGAGCCATCGCGGTGTATTCCGAGGCCGATGCGGATCTGCCGTTCGTGCGGGAGGCCGACGAGGCGATCCTGCTGGGGCCGGCCAACCCGGCGCAGAGCTATCTCGACGCCGCCAAGGTGCTCGAGGCCGCCCGCGTGTCGGGCGCCCAGGCCGTCCACCCGGGCTACGGGTTCCTCTCGGAGAACGCCGGGTTCGCCCGGGCCGTCATCGACGCGGGCCTGACCTGGATCGGCCCCTCGCCCGAGGCGATCGAGCAGATGGGCGACAAGATCAACGCGCGGAACCTGATGGAGGCCGCGGGCGTGCCCGTCGCCGCCGGGACCCGCGAGCCGGTCGCCGACCTGGAGGAGGCCGTGGCGGCCGCCGCCGGGATCGGCTACCCGGTCATGGTCAAGACGGCGGGCGGGGGCGGCGGCATCGGCATGGGCGTCGCCCACGACGAAGCAGGGCTGGCCAAGGCGTTCGAACAGGCCGCCAGGGCCGCTTCGCGCTTCGGCGGGACGTCCGCGATCCTGCTTGAGCGCTACATCGAGCGTGCCCGCCACGTCGAGGTGCAGATCCTCGGCCTCGCGGACGGCACGGTCGTCGCGCTGGGGGAGCGTGACTGCTCGGTGCAGCGCCGCCACCAGAAGGTCGTGGAGGAGACACCGTCCCCCGGCATCACCCAGGAGCTGCGCGAGCGCATGCTGGCGGCGGCCGTACGGGCGGGCGAGGCCGTCGGGTATCTCGGCGCAGGCACCGTGGAGTGCCTGGTCGACGCCGACAAGCAGGACTTCGTGTTCCTGGAGATGAACACCCGCCTCCAGGTGGAGCATCCGGTGACCGAGCTCGTGACCGGGGTGGACCTGGTCGAGCAGCAGCTGCTGATCGCCGCGGGCGAGAAGACCGTGCCGTCGGTGGCCGCGCGGGGGCACGCGATCGAGTTCCGCGTCTACGCCGAGGACCCCAAGCGGTTCTTCCCGGGACCCGGCAAGATCGACGTGTGGGCGGAGCCGTCGGGCGAGGGTGTCCGGGTGGACTCCGGTTACGCCGAGGGGAACACGGTCACCCCGTTCTACGACCCGCTCATGGCCAAGCTGTGCGTGTTCGGGCAGACGCGGGCCGAGGCCCTGGAGCGCGCCCGGGCGGCCGTGGCGGACTTCAAGGTCGTGGGGCCCAAGAACAACCTGCCGTTCTGCGCGGAGCTGCTGGAGCACCCCGAGTTCGTCGGTGGTGACTACGACACCGGACTGGTGGCCCGCATGCGGGCCTGAGCGGGTGAGGGCCCGAGCGGGCCGGTCTGGCACAGTTGAACCACAGTGATTGATGGGAGTGTCTGGTGGCTGAAGTACGCGCCGAGATGGTGGCGAATGTCTGGAAAGTCCTCGTTGCCCAGGGAGACACCGTCGAGGACGGCGACACCTTGGTCATCCTTGAGTCGATGAAGATGGAGATCCCGGTCATCTCCGAGGGCGACGGTGTGATCACCGAGCTCAAGGTCGCCGAGGGCGACGTCATCCAGGAGGGCGACCTCATCGCCGTCATCGACTAGCCCGGCCGTGCGCCCCGCCGCCGTCCCGGCTCCCGCGAGAGAGCCTGAACGGTCAGCGAGAGAGCCTGGAGAGGAAGCGTTCGCGGTCGACCACCACGCGCTCGACCGTGCCCGTCGCGACGGCGGTGTGCCGGTCGTGGGCGGTGAAGGCGAAGACCAGACGGCGGCCGTCGACCTTGGTGAGCTCGGCGGCGATCTCGACGTGGGTGCCCACCGGGCTGGCCACCAGGTGCTCCAGGGCGACCTTGGTGCCCACGGAGGTCTGGCCGGGCTCCAGGGCGCCCGCGACCGCCTGGACGGTGGCCTGTTCGGCGAGGGCCAGCACGCGGGGGGTGGCCAGGACGGGGACGTCTCCGCTGCCGATCTCCGGCGCGGTGTCCTCCTTCTCGACCATGATGAGAAGCCGTGCGCGCAGGCCGGGAGTCAGCGTCATGGGCGTCAGCATAAGGCGACCGCGTGACCTCCTCTTGCGATCACTGCGATCACTGCGGCCGGGCGGCCGAAGCGGGCGATCACGCGGGCTGCCTGGCCGCATGTGCGATGGAGCCGTCGCGTCACCGCGCCCGCCGCCGGCGCCGGATGGCGGTCCAGGTGCCCCCCGACGGCTGGTCCGCGCGCTGCGCGGAGCACGGCCTGCCGGGCGGCTGAGCCCGGTCCGGGGAAGATCGAATTCCGCCGTGGATCGAGCACTGCTCTCCGGCGGCTAGGTTGATGTTCGTTTTGCGTACTCTTGTGGAGGATTTCGAGGGCCGGAGTTCTGCCGCGGCACGTGGCAGCCGTCGACCTTCATGGTCGGTGACTTCCCGGCAGTCCTTGCTCTAAAGGCACGCAAGCTGTACGAGTACGCTCAAAAGCTCTGAGATTTGTGCGATGCTACGGCACGCGTCTTGTTTGTGAGGCATACGGCTTGCAGGGTTTCGTTACGTCGCCGTGACGTTGGCGCGATACAAATCCGCTTTGTTGGAGAACCCTGGGGTGGGAGCGGAGAGGGTTACGGGGGAGTCATGGTGGCCCAAGGCACGACGCTGGCGGGGCGGTACCGTCTGGATACCCGCATCGGCGCCGGCGGTATGGGCGAGGTGTGGCGTGGTGAAGACATCGTCTTGGCCCGCACCGTCGCCGTCAAGGTGCTGCTCCCGGGCCGTACCGACGACCCGGGCTTCCTGGTGCGTTTCCAGGGTGAGGCCCGGGCGATGGCGACGGTCAATCATCCCGGGGTCGTAGACGTCTACGACTACGGAGTTCACGAGGTGCCCGGCGCGGGGGCGACGGCATACCTGGTGATGAAGTTCGTGGACGGCGAGCCGCTGGACCGGCTGCTCGGACGGCTGGGGAGCATCGCCCCCGGGGCCGCGATGGAGCTCATCGCCCAGGCGGCCTCGGCCCTGCAGGCCGTACACGATCAGGGCATCGTCCACCGGGACGTCAAGCCCGGCAACCTGCTGGTGCGCTCCGACGGCACGCTCGTGCTCACCGACTTCGGCATCGCCAGGTCCGACGCGGCCAGCAGGCTGACCGACGCGGGCATGGTGCTCGGCACCGCCGCCTACTGCGCGCCCGAGCAGGCCGAGGGGGCGCCGGTCACCCCGGCGGTGGACATCTACGCGCTGGGCGTGGTGGCCTACGAGTGCCTGGCCGGGCAGCGGCCCTTCGACGGCGACACCCCGGTCACGATCGCGCTCAAGCACATCCGCGAGACGCCGCCGCCGCTGCCGCCGCACGTCCCGCCCGCGATCCGCGCCCTGGTGGAGCGGGCCCTGTCCAAGGACCCGGCCCGGCGTTTCCCCAGCGCCACCGCGATGAGCACCGCCGCGAGGCAGGCGGCGCACCTCGGGCCGGAGACCGGTGCGACGGCGATGCCGCCGGTCTCCTACGCCCCGTCGGCCGACCCCGCGCGGGAGAGCGGCTGGGAGGGCCCCTCGTCGCCGCAGACGGGCCGGCACGGAGCCGCGCTGCCGGAGACCGGCTGGCACGCTCCGCCGTCCCAAACGGGCATGCAGGGGGCCGTGCCGCCCGCGACGGCGCCCTCCCCCGGCCAGGCCACCGAGGCGGTCCCGCAGGGGCGTGGCCGCCGTGCCGCGAAGAGGCCGCGCCGCAAGGGCGGGATGCTGGCCGTGTCCGCGGCGGCGGGCGTGATCTGCGTCGGTCTCGTCGCGGTGGCGATCAACGGGATGGCGGCCTCCTCCTCGGTGGGGACCGATCCCCACAGGAGGGCCGACCCGGCGCCCAGCGTGAGCGAGTCGCCGGAGCCGACGAAGACCAGACCACCCGGCCGGAAAACGTCGAGGCCGACCCCGACCCTCCCTCAACCGGGCGATCGTCCCACGCAGGCCACCCGGACCCCGACCCCCACCCCGACGCCCACGCCCACGGTCACCCCGACCCCCACGCCGACGCCGACCCCCACACCGACACCGCTGCCGAAGCGGCGGGTGCCGAGCGTCACGAACATGACGCCGGAGGCGGCCAAGGAGGTGCTGAGGAAGGCCGGCCTCAAGGTGGCGGTCAGCGAGAGCGCCGACCTCGACACCTCGCAGTGCGTGGAGGTGGTCGAGCAGCGCCCCGGCGCGGGGACCATGTGGGACCCCCGGAAGGCGGTGGAGATCGTCGTGGCCAACAACGGCTGCCCGCCGACGCCGACGCCGACCCCCACGCCGACCGCGACCCCGGGGCCCTAGATCCCGGTGGTGTTGCGGGGGTAGGCGACGGACGGGTCGGTGGCGATGTTGACCATGTACGGCACGCCGGAGTCGAACGCGCGCAGCAGCGCCGGGCCGATCTGCGACGGGTCGGTGACCAGCTCGCCGCCGCCGCCGAGCGCGGTCACCACCTGGTCGTAGCGGCATTGCGGCTGGAGCTCGGCGGCCACGTCGTAGCCGTAGAGCATCTGCATGGGGTGCTTCTCCAGCCCCCACATGCCGTTGTTGCCGCAGATCATCACGACCGGCAGGCGGTGCCGGACCAGCGTGTCCACGTCCATCAGCGAGAAACCGGCCGCGCCGTCGCCGAGCAGCAGCACCACCTGCGAGGAGGGGCGGGCCAGCCGGGCGGCGATGGCGTAGCCCAGGCCGGTGCCCAGGCAGCCGTAGGGGCCCGGGTCGAGCCAGTTGCCGGGCTGCTTGGGCTCGACGTACTTGCCCGCGTAGGAGACGAAGTCGCCGCCGTCGCCGATCACCACGGCGTCGTCGGCGAGGAGCTTGGCCAGCTCGCCGTAGATCCGCATCGGGTGGATCGGGTCGGAGTCGGAGGCCAGCAGGCCGGCGTCCGCGGCGGCGGCGGCCGCCGCGGCCTCCGACAGCCTCGACAGCCACGGCGCGTAGGACTTGGGAGACACGCCGGCCTGGTTGCAGGCCGTACCGAGACCCCAGAAGACCAGCGACAGGTCGCCGGCGGCGACGCCGGAGGGCTCCATGTGCGTGGTGAGCTGCGACGGCGCGTCGGCCAGGTGCACGACCCTGGCGAGCGGGGCGCCGTCCTTGCCGCCGAACCAGCCGTAGCCGAGACGGAAGTCCATCGGGGCGCCCGCCACGATCACCAGGTCGGCCTGGGTGAGCGCCAGCCCCCGCGCCCGGGTGACCAGCAGCTCGTGCCCGGCGGGCAGGATGCCGCGGCCCTGGCCGTTGGGGATGACCGGCAGGCGGAACTCCTCGGCGAAGCTCCGGGCGACCTCCTCGGCGCGGTCCATCCACACGTCCGAGCCCAGCACCAGCACCGGGCGCTCGGCCTCGGCGAGCAGCCGGGCGATCCCGGCGAGGGCGTCGGGGTCGGGCTCCAGGGGCGAGGGGGGCAGCGTCTCGGTGACGTGGTCCGTCGGGGGCGCGGCGGCGAACAGGTGGTCCATGTGGAAGTCGAGGAAGACGGGGCCGCGGTGCGGGGCGAGGGCCGTGCGGAAGGCCATCTCCACGTCCTCGGCGACGGAGTCGGGGCCGGAGCCGGTGAAGGCCAGCTTGGTGATCGGCGCGAACAGCGGCGGATGGTCGATCTCCTGCAGCGCGCCCGATCCCCAGCGCGACTGCGGCGCCCGGCCTCCCATGACCACGACCGGCGAGCCGTTGAAGTGCGCGGTGGCCACGCCGCTGACGCCGTTGGTGACCCCGGGACCGGCGGTGAGCACGGCCAGGCCGGGTCTGCGGGTCAGCCGGGCGGTGGCCTCGGCGGCGAAGACGGCGCTCTGCTCGTGCCGCACGTCCAAGATGGGCATGCCCTCGTGGACCGCCCCGTCATACAGCGGGAAGACATGCCCGCCGGACAGGGTGAACATGGTCTCGATGCCATAGGCCTTGGAGACGGCGACCGCGATGTCGCCTGCGTGCTTTGGGGACTCCATACCGCGCAACCTACCAGTCAGTCACTTAGCCGGACAGGGATTCCTCACCCTGCCCAGATTCCTCCCGCCTAACGCCGCCGGCGCGTATTCGCGGTCGCCGAGCCGCAGGCGGGCCCGGCCGCGGCCGCCACGCGGATGCCGGAACCGGCGGGCACGAGGGCTGTCTCGTCATGGTCGCGCACGACGACCGCCGCTTCCGGATCGAGGCCGCCGCCGGCCTGTGGCGGTACGCCTACAGCGGCGGGACCGACCAGCCCCGCTCCGCCCACAGGGGCGCGTGCTCGGAGTTGACGAACAACCGGTCCTCCGGATCCGGGACGCGGTGGTAGCTCTGCGGGTGGAGCAGCTCCGAGGAACTGTCGGACAGGTCGAGGACATACCGGTCGGGTGCCCGGCGGCCGGCCAGGTAGCGCAGCTCGAAGGCGTGCAGCTTCAGCGGGTCCGCCGGGTTCCACAGCCCCAGGCCCGCCTGGCGTGCCTGCCGTACCGACTCGCGGGCCCGGCCCAGCGCGCCCGTCTCGGCCACCGTGCGGGCCGATCCGGGAGCGGGCACGGCCTGCGCCACCCGGTTCTCCTGCCGGACGAAGGGGTCGACGTTGGGCCAGATGAAGTAGGGCATGACGTGCCCGCCGGCGAGCAGCCGCTCGTTGTACGGCGCCGGCCTGGGCTTGAGCTTCTGGTCCCGGTTGACGTAGCAGAGCAGCCTGCCGTACCGGTCGAGGATCTCGTGCGCGAAGGCCAGCCGGAGCTTGAAGGTCTCGCCGGTCAGACCCTGCTCGGCGATGTCAGAGCTGATCATGTCCTTGAGGGCCTGGGTGGGCGGCCCGCCGAGCTCGGCGTGGTTGCGCGCGGTGGTCGCGTCGAGCCTGCCCAGCAGGTGGTCGTGGAGCGCGGCGCGCAGCGGCAGCGGCTCGAAGCCCGGCGCGAACGGGTCGGCCAGGAAGTCGGTCCAGGCCGGGTGCGAGATCTTGACGAACCCCTTGGGCAGGTCGGGGACGATGGAACTGCGGGGCAGTTCGAAGCTGACCTCGGGGGCGTCCACGCCGAGCAGGCGCACGCCGAAGTTGCCGTCGGCGGCGATGTTGATGGTGTCGCCGTCGTGCACGAGCTTGTCGACGGGCTGCGGGACTCCTGCGGATCGCGCGAGAAGCGCGTGTCCGACGGTGATGCCGGGAACGGGCTGTTCGATCGCCTTGGCCATGTCTCACATATTGACATCCTCCCCAGGGCCTCAGCCATGGGGAGGATGTCACGGTGCTCCGCTCTTCCGCCCGCGCGCCGGCCGTCGCCTACGGCGAGAGCCTGAAGCTCCGCCGGAACGCCGAGGGGTCGAATCCGCCGCCCAGTGCGGGCCCCAGGCCGGCGCGGGCCGTACGGGCGAAAGCCTCCCGGCCGAGGGTCCCCGCGCCCTCCGGGAGCACGCCCGCCAGCGGACGGGCGGCCAGCATCTCCAGGTCCGCCACGTTGCACCGCTCGGCCAGGCCGGGTTCGGCCGGCCAGGACCCGATCACCACCCCCACCGGCTCCAGCCCGCGATGGGCCATCGCCTCCAACGTCAGCGCGGTGTGGTTGAGCGTGCCCGGCGCCGCCCGGGTCACCAGGAGCACCGGCGCGGAGAGCGTCCGGGCCAGGTCGGCCAGGGTCGCCCCCTCCTCGTCGAAGCGGACGAGCAGCCCGCCCGCCCCTTCGACGATCACCAGCCGGTGCGACTCGGCCAGCTCCCCGATCCGGGCCGCCGCCCGGGGAAGGGAGAGCGGCGGCAGGCCCGCCTCACGGGCCGCCGCCGCCGGGGACAGCGGGTCGGGGAACCTGGCGAACTCGAACGTCGAGGTGGCTCCGGAGAGCCGGATGACCTCGTCGAGGTCGCCGGGTTCCGTGCCGGCCACCCCGGTCTGGGCGGGTTTCACCACCGCGACCGAGGCGCCCCGCTCCCTGGCGAGCGAGGCCACCGCGGCGGCGACGACCGTCTTGCCCACACCGGTGTCGGTCCCGGTGACCACGAGAATGCTCACGCACCTCACCCTAGGCGGCGCTCACCTGTCACGATCCGGGCCGCCGGCCGGTCCGGCCCGGGACGTCAGGGCCGGCGCAGGCGGGTGACGAACTTGTACCTGTCGCCGCGGTAGAGGGACTGGGCCCACTCCACCGGGTTGCCGTCGGCGTCGAAGGCGTGCCGGGTGAGCAGCAGCATCGGCAGGCCGACGTCGACGCTCAGCACCTGCGCGTCGTACGGCGTGGCCAGCACGGTCTCGATGATCTCCTCGGCGTCGGTCAGCCGCACGTTGTAGGCGTTGTGCAGCGTCTCGTACAGCGAGGAGTGCACCTCCAGCTCGCGCCGGAGCCGGGGGAAGCGCCGGGCCGACAGGTGGGTGGTGTCGATCGACATCGGCTCGCCGTTGGCCAGGCGCAGCCGGTGGATGCGCAGCACCCGGCCGCCGGGGTTGATCGCCAGCCGGCGGGCCAGGGGCTCGTCGGCGGTGATGTAGCTGATGTCGAGGATCTTGGTGTCGGGTTCGAGGCCGACGGTCCGCAGATCGCCGGTGTAGGACGTCAGCTGGAGGACCTGGGCGACCTTGGGGTGCGCGACGAACGTTCCCTTGCCCTGGATGCGGACCAGGCGGCCCTCGACCACCAGCTCCGACAGCGCCTGCCGCACGGTGGTGCGCGACGTCTCGAAGCGCACCGCCAGGGTCCGCTCGGGAGGCAGCGCACTGCCCGCCGACAGGGACTTGGTCAGCGCGAGCAGACTACGTTTGACGTCGTAGTACTTAGGAATCCTGGGGGAGTCGTCCGTCACGCCGGCACCTCGCCTGACGGCTCGGAAACGGCGTGGCCGGAGGTACCGTGCCTACCGGCTCGCCCGCTTCGCTCACTCACATGGTCACCTTCATCTCGGCCACGGCGGTGAGTGCACCCCGGATCACCGCTAGATCATCGGAACTCAGATTGGCCCGCGCGGTCAACCGCAGGCAAGAGCGGCCGGCCGGCACTGAGGGCGGCCGGAAACATCCGGCGCGCACTCCGCGTTCCGCACGGATGAGGGCGGCCCGCAGTGCGGTCTCGGATGGGCCGAGCACGATCGGGACGACCGCACCCGCCGGATCGTCGGTCTCCAGGCCGAGTCGACGGGCCATTGAGGCCAGCTCTTTCGCTCTGGTTCGCACGCATCCGGGCAGTTCGGGCTGATTGTGAAGGATATCCACAGCGGCGAGTGCCGCCGCCACGCTGCCCGGGGCCAGGCCGGTGTCGAAGATGAACGACCGGCCCGTGTCCATCAGAGTTTCGATCACCTCCGGGGTCCCGAGCACGGCCCCGCCCCGCGATCCCGGGGACGTGGAGAGTGTGATCGTTCTCACAACACCCGGCTCGGCCGCCTCCCGCATGCCCGCGGCCGCGCGCGACCGTGCCGGCGGGTCTGGGGTCTGCTCCATAGCGGGCATCTTGCCAGCCAGACCCGCCCGATTCGCGTTTGGGCCCGCAAAGAACGCATGATGCACGGGTGCCGACTCTAAGCGACCTGGTGGTTCGTCATACCGCGCTCGACGATGCCGACCTCGAATGGATGCACTCGCTGGTCTCCGACTGGCAGCTCCTGGCCGACCTGTCGTTCGCCGATCTCATCCTGTGGATCCCGCTCAGGGAGGCTCCGGGGTGGATCGCCATCGCGCAGATGCGGCCCACCACGGGCCCCACCGTCTATCACGACGACATCGTGGGGACGACTGTGGCCAAGGGGGAGCGGGTGCTCATCGACACCGCCTGGGACGAGCGGCGGATCTGCCGGGAGGGCGACCCCGACTGGTCCAGCGGGGTCCCGGTGCGCGAGGAGACCATCCCGGTACGGCGGGCCGACCATTTCCTGGGCGTGATCCAGCGCTCGACGAACCTGTCGTCCGCGCGCACCCCCTCGCGGCTCGAACTCACCTATCTGCAGAGCGCCTCGGACCTGGCCCAGATGGTGGCCGAGGGGCGGTTCCCGTTCTCCGGCGCCGAGCCGATCCTGGTCCGCTCGCCGCGCGTGGGCGACGGCCTGCTCCGGCTGGACCGCGCGGGCCGGGTCACCTACGCCTCGCCGAACGCGCTGTCGGCCTACCGGAGGCTGGGCCTCAACGCCGACCTGGTCGGCGCCGAGCTGGGCCGTACCACCGCCGCCCTCTGCTACTCCGACGAGCCCATCAACGAGAACCTGATGATCGTGGCGAGCGGCCGGGAACCCCGGGAGACCGAGGTCGAGTCGGGCGGCACGGTGGTGCAGCTGCGGGCGATCCCGCTGGTCGTCGGCGGCGGGCGGATCGGCGCGCTGGTGCTCATCCGCGACGTGACCGAGCTGCGGCGGCGCGAGCGGGAGCTGATGACCAAGGACGCCACCATCAGGGAGATCCACCACCGGGTGAAGAACAACCTGCAGACGGTGGCCGCGCTGCTGCGGCTGCAGGCCCGGCGGCTGCAACTGCCGGAGGGACGCGAGGCGCTGGAGGAGGCGGTGCGCAGGGTCGGGTCGATCGCGATCGTGCACGAGACGCTGTCCCACACGCCCGACGAGCAGGTGGACTTCGACGACATCGCCGACCGGGTGATCGCCATGACGGGCGAGGTGGCGGCGCCGGAGGCACAGGTCGTGCCGCGCCGTGTCGGGTCGTTCGGGGTGCTGCGTTCGGAGATCGCCACGCCGCTGGCGATGGTCCTCACCGAGCTGCTGCAGAACGCGGTCCAGCACGGGCTGGCCCACCGGCCGGGCCGGCTTCAGGTGATCGTTTCGCGGGGGGCCGACCGGCTGGACGTGATCGTCTCCGATGACGGGACCGGTCTGCCCGAGGGCTTCGACCTGGAGTCGTCCACCAGTCTCGGCCTGCAGATCGTGCGGACGCTGGTCGTCGGGGAGCTGTCCGGGCGGCTGGCCATCGAGCCCCGGCAGGGCGGCGGCACGGAGGTCACCCTCGGCATTCCCCTCCCCGCGGTCTGAGCCGGGCCGGGGAGGGGGACGCGCTCTCGGGGGCGGGCGTCCGTGCTGTGCTGCGGGATCAGGCGTTCGCGCGGGTGCGGGCGCGGGCCGTGCGGCGCTTGAATGCGCGGCGCTCGTCCTCGCTCAGGCCGCCCCAGACGCCGGCGTCCTGCCCGGATTCCAGTGCCCACTTCAGGCATGCTTCACTTACGGTGCACGTACGGCAGACCTGCTTGGCCTCTTCGATCTGCATCAGGGCGGGGCCGGTGTTGCCGATCGGGAAGAACAGCTCGGGGTCCACGTCACGGCAGGCAGCGCGGTGGCGCCAGTCCATGCGTCCACTCCTTCGTAAGAGGAGCCCTTGCTGCGGCTCCGTCGGCTCACTTTGTGAAGACTTTCACTAACCAGCGCGAACGATTACCCGAGCCTGGGTCGGTCCCGGGGGCAGGTCCACTTGATCGTCGGTGGCCTGGGAGCGAGGTGGCCGCTCAAAGGTCCTACGTTCCGACGTCAATGTTGAGATTGTCAGCCACGCTCAGTACACGCAAGAGGTTTGGGAGAACGTTTTGCCTGATATGCATGTCGGATGCGTCACACAATGACCGCTTGTAACGAGCTAGACCAAGACTTGTAACGCGTTCGGGATAGACCGGAACGTTACGCTCTCGACTTCTCCCAGGTAGTCCCCGTCGAGCTGGAACGCCACGGGACGCTCGGCGGTCAGGGTGAACTCCCTCTCGTCGTGGAGCTGCACCAGATGGCGGCCGGCGGGCAGGGTGTCGCGGCCCCCCATGATCTGGGGGAGGAGCCGGAGCATCGACGGCAGCCCCAGGCGCTGGAGTCCCAGCAGGTCGAGGCCCGTCTCGAAACTCGCCCACGGGGTCGGGCAGACCGGCCGGGAGCCCACGTAGGTCCAGGGCGAGGTGTTGGAGATGACCGCCATGAAGATGTTTCCGGCCGCGGGCACGTCCGGGCCCGCGACGGTCATGGCGGCGTGGCGTTTGTCGGTCGAGAGGTAGTGGTTCAGCGCGGTGTTCACATAGCGCGTGGGGGTGGCCTTGCGGCCGGTGCCGCGCATGCCCTCGACCGCCCGGATCACCTCGGCGTCGTACCCCAAGCCACTGCAGAAGGTGAAATATCGGCTTTCGTCGCCCCAGAGGGCCTGTCCCAGCCCGACGATCCGCCGCCGGCCGTCACGGATCGCCTCAAGCACCGCGCCGGCCGCCTCCACCGGGCTGTTCGGCAGCCCGAGCGCGCGTGCGAAGACGTTCGCGCTGCCGCCGGGGATCACCAGCAGCGCCGGCCGGTCCGCCGCGCTCCCGTCGCTCCCGCGCTTGCCGTCCTCCGCGTCGAGCAGGCCGTTCGCGGCCTCGTTGATCGTGCCGTCGCCGCCGAGCACGGCCACCACGTCGTATCCCGAGGCGTGGGCCTTGCGGGACAGCAGGGTCGCGTGTCCCCGGTACGCGGTCTCCTCGACCTTGATGTTCATCGTGGCGCTCAGCGCCCCGATGAGCACATCCCGCGTCCGCTGATTGGTCGACGTCGCTTTGGGGTTCACCAGGAGCATCGCGCGCATAATGCCAGCGTATCCGCCGAAAACGGCATCGTGGCTGCGGAAAACGGATCGAGGTGTCCCGGCGATAGGGTTGGGATGTGTCGAATCGCCCGATGACCCTCACCGTCGCCGCCGCCGTCCTGGGGCTGGAAGGCCTCACCACCCTGCTGCTCGGCGGCTACGTCGGGGTCGAGACGGTGATCGGCCGGCCGTCCGATGTGCTGAGCTCGCTCTTCGTCGCCGGATTCGGGATCCTCGTCGGCGCGGTCCTGCTCTGGGTGGGGTGGGGCATGCTGCGGACCGAGCGGTGGACGCGGAGCCTGGGCGTGCTGGCGCAGATCTTCGCCACCGTGATCGGTATCACGCTGATCCAGTCCGACCAGCAGACCATCGGCGTTCCGCTGATAGCCGTGGCAGTGATCGGACTGGTCGCGCTGCTGTCCCCGCCGACGACGCACGCCCTCTACGGGGACCAGGACTAGTCTTCCGCGGTCAGGCCCTCACGGAGCTGGGCGAGGGTCCTGGCCAGCAGCCGGGACACGTGCATCTGCGAGATGCCGAGCTCGGTGGCGATCTGGGACTGGGTCATGTTGCCGAAGAAGCGCAGCAGCAGGATCCGCTTCTCGCGCGGAGGCAGCCGTTCGAGCAGGGGCTTGAGCGACTCGCGGTATTCGACGCCCTCCAGGGAGTCGTCCACGATGCCGAGGGAGTCGGCCACCGCGGGCGCGTCGTCGTCACCGGAGTCGGGCGCGTCGAGGGAGACCGTGGAGTAGGCGTTGGCCGACTCAAGCCCCTCGAGCACCTCCTCCTCGCTCATCTTCAGGAACGCGGCCAGCTCGCCGACAGTGGGCGCACGGCCCTCGCGCTGCGAGAGCTCGCTGATCGCCTTGGTGAGCGAGAGCTTGAGCTCCTGCAGGCGGCGGGGCACGCGGACCGCCCAGCCCTTGTCGCGGAAGTGCCGTTTGATCTCGCCCACGATCGTCGGGGTGGCGTAGGTGGAGAACTCCACCCCCCGGCCGAGGTCGAAGCGGTCGATCGACTTGATCAGGCCGATGGTGGCGACCTGGGTGAGGTCGTCCAGCCACTCACCCCGGTTGCGGAAGCGGCGGGCGAGATACTCCACCAGGGGAAGGTGGAGCTCGACGAGCTCGTCACGGATACGCTGGCGCCGCGAGTCGTCGGGGGTCAACTCCGCCAGTTCCGCGAAGAGCAGGCGCGCGCGCACCCGGTCGGGCACCGCGTGGTCGCTGGCGGCCATGGCACGAGTCCTTTCCGTCACGCCGGCCTCGCTGCGCCTCGGCGCTTGCGTAGCACGATCGCCATGCGGTCGGGGGAGTCGGTTACGGCATCCACGTCGTCGGCCAGGGCGGTGAGCACCATCCACGCGAAGTCGTCGCGCTTGGGCGCGGAGCTGCCGACCGTGCTGACCTCGACCCGGACCTGCATGAGCTGCCCGGTGAGCTCGAACTCGGCGATCAGATCGGTGCCGGGGACGGCCTGGGTCAACAACATCGCGCACGCCTCGTCGACCGCGATCCGCAGATCCTCGATCTCGTCGAGCGTGAAGTCCAGCCGTGCGGCCAGTCCGGCGGTCGCCGTACGTAGCACGGACAGATAGGCACTCGCAGCCGGTAGCCGGACGCTCACCACGTCACGGATCCCACCCATACCGACCGCGGGCGTCTCGGTGTGTTCGGTCACGTTCCTCCTCGCAGAGTCGCTGACTGCAACCTACAGCCCCGAGAGGGTGGTTGGCCCAATTGGACTCGCGATCGGGGCGATTTGAACACCTCAAGAACACCCTAAGGCGCTTGAATGGGACGTCTCAACAGGTCAGGCCCCGTGTGGTCGCACTCCCCACGGGGCCTGTCGTACTGGTCGCGACGCCGCGCGTCACGGCTCGGACGGCGGCAGTCGGCGCCCCGCCTCGTCACCCGTCCGCCGGGCCGCCCCGCTCCTCGGCCGAGCGCACCGGCACGCCTGTTCGGTGATCCGCTCAGGCCGCCTTGGTCGCCCAGAAGATCTTGGAGATCTCGTCGATCTTGCCCAGGAGCTCGTCGGCCTTCGCGACGTCGACGGTGCCCTTGCCGCCCGCGGCGCCGGCCAGCTTCGTCGCGTCCCAGAAGAGCTGGTGGAGCTGCGGGTAGGTCTCCAGGTGCGGAGGCTTGAAGTAGTCGGTCCACAGCACCCACAGGTGGTGCTTGACCAGCTCCGACCGCTCCTCCTTGATGGTGAGCGCGCGGGAACGGAAGACCGGGTCCTCGTTCGCCGCGTACTTCTCCATGATGGCCTTCACGGACTCGGCCTCGATGCGAGCCTGGGCGGGGTCGTACACGCCACACGGCAGGTCGCAGTGCGCGGACGCGACGTGCTTGGGTCGCAGAAGTCGTGCGAGCATCGGAAAATCCTTCCTTGATGCTGAGATCAGCATGGTCCGATACCGACCTTACTCGTCTCCGGAAAACCCGTGTGTGAGGGGGTTGTGCTCGATGAGAGTCCGTGTCGAGGGAGACTCGATGCTGCCCGCGCTGCGGTCGGGGGACTGGCTCTGGGTACGGCGCGGCGCTCCGATCCGCCCCGGCGACCTGGTCGTCGCCCGGCTCCCGTCCGACCCGTCGCGGCTGATCGTCAAACGGGTAGCGTGGGAGGCGGACGGGGGATGGTGGCTGGAGAGCGACAATCAGCGGGCCTCCGGCCGCCGCGACAGCTGGGACTTCGGCGCCCTGCCGCCGTCGGCGCTGGTCGGCCGGGTGGTGCTGCGCTACTGGCCGTTGACCTTCTGGCGGGCCCGGTAGGCGGCCACGTTCGCCCGGCTGGCACACCGCTCCGAGCAGTAGCGCCGGGACCGGTTGGAGGAGGTGTCGAGGTAGGCCCTGCGGCAGGGCGGCGCCTGGCAGAGGCCGAGCCGGTCCACCCCGAGGTCGGTGACCATGGTGGCCAGGCCCATCACGGCGCCCACGGCGTACTGGTCGGCCATCCGGCCGCCCTCGGTCAGGTGCAGGTGCCAGCGCTCGTTGTCGTGGCCGGAGATCTGCGGCTGGACCGGATGCTGGATCAGCAGCGAGTTGAGCCGGTCGACCACGTCCTGCTCGCCGCCGCCGGCCGCGGCCTCGAACACGGTCACGAGCTCCTCGCGCAGGTCACGCAGGGCGTCGAGGTCACCCCGGGTGATGCGGCAGCCGGGGCGGTAGCGGCCGCCCTCCTCCAGGAGGGCGCGGAGCCCCTCCAGGCCGGTCAGTCGTTCGGGGCTGTTGATGAGCAGCACAGCCAGCTCGGCATAAGAGGTCAGGTCCACCGGATGATCCATCGATGTAAGTGATGAACGGGGCTCTGAGTATTACACGTGCGGCGAGGCCCGCACCATGACAACGAAAGTAAGCGGCCTCTGTCACCTGCGGCAGTCTCAACATGTGGCACAATCGAGCAACGGGTGACCCCCGTACCCCCTCCAGACGACCGTTCCCAGCGAGCAGGCCCCGAGCGGCTACCGAAGCCGGGCCACGCCCGCGACGGCGTCTCCGAAGGAACCATCCGTCTGTCTGACTGAACTACAGGGGTCGCTGTGGCTGTTACGCCGTCCTCCATCTCCCCCGAAGCCCTCGAAGCCTTCGATCTCGATCCGGCCTTCGCCCTGCACCGCGGCGGCAAGCTGGAGACCCGCTCCACCGTCCCGGTCGACGACGCCGACGACCTGGCGCTCGCCTACACCCCCGGGGTGGCCAGGGTCTGCACCGCGATCGCCGAGCGGCCCGAGCTCGTCAACGACTACACCTGGGTGTCCAACGTGGTCGCCGTCGTCTCCGACGGCACCGCCGTGCTCGGCCTCGGCGACATCGGGCCCGCCGCCGCCATGCCGGTCATGGAGGGCAAGGCACTGCTGTTCAAGCAGTTCGCCGGCGTCGACGCGGTGCCGATCTGCCTCGACTGCACCGACGTGGACGCGCTGGTCGAGACGGTGGTACGGCTCGCGCCCTCCTTCGGCGGCATCAACCTGGAGGACATCGGCGCGCCCCGCTGCTTCGAGGTCGAGGACCGCCTGCGCGAGCTCCTGGACATCCCCGTCTTCCACGACGACCAGCACGGCACCGCGATCGTCGTGCTGGCGGCGCTGCGCAACGCGGCCCGGCTGACCGGCCGCTCGCTGGGCGACCTGCGGGCCGTGGTGGCCGGCGCCGGCGCCTCCGGCGTCGCGGTCAGCCGCATCCTGCTCAACGCCGGCATCGGCGACATCGCGGTCTCCGACTCCAAGGGCCTGATCCACCAGGGCCGCGACGGGCTCAACCCGGTGAAGGAGGCGCTGGCCCGCGACACCAACAGGGCCGGTCTCCGCGGTTCCACGGAGCAGGCGCTGGCCGGCGCCGACGTGTTCGTCGGCCTGTCGGGGTCGACGGTCTCGGAGGGGGCCATCGCGTCGATGGCGCCCGGCGCGATCGTCTTCGCGCTGTCCAACCCGACCCCCGAGGTCCACCCGGAGGTCGCCAGGAGGCACGCCCTGGTGGTGGCGACCGGCCGCTCGGACTTCCCCAACCAGATCAACAACGTGCTCGCCTTCCCGGGTGTCTTCCGGGGGGCGCTCGACGTCCGTGCCACCACCGTCACCGAGAACATGAAGGTGGCCGCGGCCGAGGCGCTGGCCGCCGTCGTCGGTGACGACGACCTGTCGGCCGACTACGTGATCCCGAGCCCGTTCGACGAGCGCGTCGCCCCCGCGGTCACCGCCGCGGTCGCCGCGCAGGCCCGCGCCGACGGAGTCGCCCGCCGCTGAGCCGATCGCGCCGGCTCCGAGCCGATCGCGTGCCTCTTCCGAGGCCCCGCGAAGACCTCCGGACGCATCCGCGAAGACCTCCAGGCCCGTCTGAGAAGACGCCCCTCGCCCGATCGGGCGAGGGGCGTCTTCTTGGTTTTGGGAAACTCAAAAAACAGTCACGGATCGTGCTATAAAAAAAGCGCTCCGTCACCTATCTGGGCAAGAGTGTGCACGAGGGACGGATACGGGCGCAGGGGGCGCGAGCTGGTTTCCAGCGCCCCCGCGGCTTCTCACGGTGAGGAGAGCGATGGAACGCGAGCCCAACCGACTGCTTCAGCGACTCATCGCTGAAGCGGGTTTCACGCACAAGGGGCTGTCCCGCAGGCTCAACGATCTCGGTGTGGCCCGGGGCCTGCCGGGTCTGAAGTATGACCACAGTTCCGTTCTGCGCTGGATCGGCGGCCAGCGGCCGAGAAATCCGGTGCCGGGACTGCTCGCAGAGATTTTCGCATTCCGGCTCGGCAGGACGGTCAGCTCGGAAGACCTCGGTCTGCCGGTCGCCGCGACACCTCTCGACCTCGGACAGGAGTTCACACACACGTGGCAGGAGGGGATCGCGACCGTGACGGCACTGTGGCGGGGAGATGTTGAGAGACGCAGGTTCCTGCTCGACTCGACCTTCGCGATCGGGGCCGGGTCCGCCGGCGCCCTACGCTGGCTGACCCTTCCCCTGGAGGGCCGTCCCGTCGCGGGCGGCGCCCGGCGGGTGGGCATGGCCGACATCGCCGCGATCCGGGAGGTCACCCGGTCCTTCGGCGAGCTGGACAACAGGTTCGGCGGCGGCAGGGTCCGCTCGGCGGTCGTGAAATATCTGGACACGGCGGTCGCGCCGCTGCTCAGCGAGGGCTCCTACGGCGAGGGCACCGGCAGGGCGCTGGCGTCCGCCGCGGCCGAGCTGACCCGGCTGGCCGGGTGGATGGCCTACGACCTGGAGCAGCACGGCCTGGCCCAGCGCTACCTGATCCAGGCGCTGCGCCTGGCCCGGGGGGCGGGGGACCACGGGCTCGGCGGGGAGATCCTCGCCGGGATGAGCCATCAGGCCCTGTATATAGGACAGCCGGCCCACGCTCTCGACCTGGCGCGGGCCGCCCAGCTGTCGGCCCGCCGCGCGGGTGTCTACGCCCTGCTGGCCGAGTCGCACGTGCTGGAGGCCCACGGCCACGCCCTGATGGACGACCGGGGGGCGTGCGGCAACTCCCTGCACGCGGCCGAGCTGGCCTTCGACCAGCGCGGGGCCGGTGAGGAGCCCGACTGGATCGCCTACTTCGACGAGGCGTACCTGTCGGCCAAGTTCGCCCACTGCTTCCGCGACCTGGGCGACGGGCCGGGCACCGTACGGCACGCGACGCGGTCGCTGGACATGGACGGGCGCTACGTCCGCGGCCGCATGTTCAACCTCTCGCTGCTGTCGGCCGGGCTGCTCGGGTGCGGCGAGCTGGAGCAGGCCTGCGTGGCGGCCGGCCAGGCGCTGGAGCTGGCCGGGGGGCTGCAGTCGGCCCGGACCCAGTCCTACGCGTCCGACCTGCGGCGGCGGCTGGACCCCTTCGCGGGCGAGCCCGCGGTGCGGGAGCTGAACGAGCGGACCAGGGAGCTGAGCCCCGCCTGAGGCGATACGGCGTCCGCGGGGATCGGCGGAGGGACGATGCTCCGCGGGGGGCGGCTCCGGCGGGACGGGGATTCCGGCGGAGAACGCTCGTGAGAGAACGCTCGGGGGAGAACCCGTCCCCGGCGAACACCGGACAAAAGGCCGAGGGGCCCGGCAGATGCCGGGCCCCTCGGGTGAAGCAGGGTGAGTACGAGGTTTGGACCCCCGGACTCAGGTGATCGTCAGAACTACTTCTTGACGATCGAGCCGGACCACACAGCCGCAGCCTTGTTGTAGATCGCGGCGGTCTCACCGTCGAAGTACGGCGAGGTGATGAGGTCGTAGCGGTTGTTCTTGTCCTGGTCGCCGAAGAGGCTGGTCACGCCGTTGACGTAGCCGAGACGCTTGGCGTTGCTGTACTTGACGAGCCACGGGCCACCGTCGGCGCCGGGGGTGAAGGAGGACTTGAGGCCAACGTGCTCCTCAACCTTGTCCGCGGCGGAGACGTACACCTTGCCCGAGGTCTTGCCGTAGGTCCACTTCGGCGTAACGCCGGTGTAGGCCTTGTTGCCGTCGGGGTGAGCGTCGGCCGGGTAGCCGAACGCGAACACCGTCTGGCCGGTCTTCTGGTTCCAGGTGAAGCCCTGGCCACCGACGTTGTCGCCCAGGGCGCCGGTGTCCTTGATGAAGCCGTCGACGATGTAGTAGACCTCGACCCAGTACTTCATGGGGGTCGTGGTCTTGACCCACTTCTTCAGGTAGAAGGACTGCTTGGTCCAGCCGGTGACCGTGTTGCCGTCCTTGACCTCGAGCAGCTCACCGAAGAACTTGCCGTTGGACTTGTCAACCAGGAGCTGCTTGTACTCCTCCTGGCTGATCGGGATGACCTTGCTCTCACGCGTGAACTGCGCGCCGTTGGCAAGGTCGTCCTTGACGGACGCGGCAGCGAGGTACTCCGACTTGGTGACCTCGACGCCGACCAGCTTGATGCCGTCCTTGCCGTCCTTGATGTACTGCTCGATGTTGGCCTTGGCGTCGTCGGGCTTGGCGACAGTCTCGACCTTGGAGTCAAGGGCGGCCTTCTTGTACGGGCCGTCCTCGCCGAACTTCTTGACGCCCTCGTCGTAGGCGGCCTTGTCGATGTCCTTCTCGGTGACGATCTTGGTGCCGGTGCCGGTGTACTCGGAGAACTCCTTGCGGGTCACCTCGCGACCGTTGCCACCACCGATCTGCACGCCGTTGTAGACAGTGACGAAGGCGTAGTCCTTGTCCTTGTCCTCGAAGACGCTGAAGTCGTAGTGGGTGTAGGCGGTCTTACCGACGAAGATGCCGTAAGGCGTCTTGCCCTGGTAGTAGGCCGGGACGAAGACCCAGTTGTCGGCGACGCTGGCGTTCTTGCCCTCGTCGTAGACGCAGTGACCGGCGGTGGAGACCAGGTTGCGGTACTTCGACTGGATCGAGGTACCCGAGCACCACTTCAGGTTCTTGTCGGCGTCGACGAAGAACACCTTGCCGATGGTCTTCGGCAGGTTGATGTTCTTGATCTTCGCCGCGGTCTTCTTCTCCTCGCCGATGGGGGCGACGGTGCCGGGCTTCCCGTCAGGGGTGTACCCGCCGCCGACGCTCATGGTCGGAGTCGCCTTGGTCTCCCAGGTGTAAGGCGTGGCCTGGGCGAGGCGGTTGGTCTTGTCGTTCACTTCGAGCCAGAAGTTCGCGACGTCCACGGCGGCCGGAGCGTCCTTGGCCATCGTGTCGAAGGCCCAGTCCGGGTTGGCGTTGGCGGTACCGGCCAGACCAGCGGCCAGCATGCCGGTGGCGAGGATGGCGCCGCCGGCGGGGAGGAGGATGCGCTTCAAGGGGTAACTCCTTGGTCTGATGTGGAACGCTTCTTGCGTCCCATGCGTCAGTAAAGGGATAGCCAGAACATACAGGGCTGATCTTGAGGATCGGAAGCCGCTTTGAGGGGTAAGAGCCCCATGCGCCGGGCCGAGATCATTCTGTGATGTTTGAACGGCTGCAAGGCGGTTGTTGCGGCCGAGGGCGATGTGCTGCGTTTCCGCAGATAGGCATGATCCTGTTGCGAATGTGACCGATGTGGCGTGAGTGCCCCGATACGTTCAGTCACGATGCTGATGTGACGCAGATCACATGAGTTCGATGGCACCGATTTGCCGATAGTCACGTCTAACGCGAACGATCCGGGGCCTCCGGAGCCCTCGGAAGGCTGAAAATCAGGCCCGGAAGCCCCTGAAAATCCCCGAATCGGGGGCCGGCAAGCCCTCGGAGACCGGAATCGGGGCGCGCGAGGGCCTGGGAACCCGGATTCGGGGACGTGCGAGGGCCCCGGAACCTTGAATCGGGGGCTGGCAAGCACTCAGGGAACCGGATTCAGGGACGTGCGAGGCCCCCGGAGTCTTGAACCGGGGTGGCGAGAGCCCCGGGAGTCCGCCGGGCGAGGCCGTACCGGACGTGAAGGCCCGGGAGATGCCGTACGGGCCTGGAGAAGCCGTACAGGCCGGGAAACGGGTGCGGGACCCGGCGCATGATGCACCGGGTCCCGCGGGTGGAGCTGAGCGTCCTGAACCCTTGTGAGGGTCCGGAGGGCTTACTTGCGGACGATCGAGCCGGACCACACGTTGGCGGCCTTCTTGTAGATGTCCGCGGTCTCACCGTCGAAGTACGGCGAGGTGATGAGGTCGTAGCGGTTGTTCTGGTCCTGGTCGCCGAAGAGGCTGGTCACGCCGTTGACGTAGCCCAGGCGCCTGCTGCTGCTGTACTGCGTCAGCCACGGGCCGCCGTCGGCGCCCGGGGTGAACGCGCCCTTGAGCCCGACGTGCTCCTCGACCTTCTCGGCCGCGGAGACGTAGACCTTGCCGGACGGCTTGCCGTACAGGTACTTGGGCGTCACGCCGCTGTAGGGCTTGTTGCCGTCGGGGTGCGGGGCCTGCGGGTAGCCGAAGGCGTAGACCGGCTTGCCGGTCGACTGGTTCCAGGTGAAGCCCTGGCCGCCGACGTTGTCGCCGAGCCGGCCGACGTCCTTGAGGCCGCGGTCGAAACCGATGCCGTTGTAGACCGTGACGAAGGCGTAGTCCTTGTCGTAGTCCTCGTAGACGTCGAAGTCGTAGTGCGTCCACGCCTGCTTGCCGACGTAGATGCCCCACGGCGTCTTGCCCTGGTAGTAACCCGGGACGAAGACCCACTTGTCGAGGGTCTGGCCGTTGCTGGCGGTGTCATAGACGCAGTGGGCGGCCGTGGCGACCAGGTTGCGGTACCTCGACTGGATCGAGGTGGCCGAGCACCACTTGAACCGGCCGTTGGCGACGAAGAACACCTTGCCGATGGTCTTGGGCAGGTTGACGTTCTTGGCCAGGGACGGGGTGGGCCGCTCCGAGCCGGTGGGGGCGATGGTGCCGGGGCGCCCGTCGGGGGAGTAGCCGCCGCCGGAGCTCAGCCGGGGGGCCGCCGCTTCGGGCGCGTAGGCGGTGGCCTTCTTCAGGGCCACGTAGTTGGAGGCGGCCCAGAACCTGGCCACGGACAGCGCCGACGCGTTGCTGTCGGCCAGCTTGTCGGTTGCCCAGTCCGGGTTGGCCTGGGCGGTGCCGCTCAGGCCGGCGGCCAGCAGGCTGGTGGCGAGTGCGGCGCCACCGAGGGAAAGAAGAGAGTGCTTCAAAGACTTGCTCCTTGCGCTGCAACGTCTCCAGAAACCCTGGAAACTGCGGGACGACAAACAAATAACCTACGTATCGGCCCATCGGGTAAATGCCGATCTAAGGCTCCCTTAAGGTGCATTTAAGGTGCCCATAAGGTGTGGGTAAGGTCAGCTCGCGTGCTGGCTGTCCGCCCACCGGTAGACGTTGTAGGTCGAGGTGATGAAGTACGGCGAGGAGATGAGGTCGTACTTGCGGTCGGTGTCGACGTCCCAGGCGAAGCTGTTGACGCCGTTGAGGTAGCCGAGACCGGTGGCGCTGTTGTAGTCGACCAGCCAGGGGCCGCCGCTCGCTCCGCCGGTGAATCCGCACTTGAGCGCGATGCCCAGCTCCATCAGGTAAGTGGGCGCGGGCCTCCTGGTGGTGCGGCCGCTGCACCACCTCAGCTTCTGGCCGTCGTACGGCCTGCTGCCGTCGATCTGGGGGGCGGCGGGGTAGCCGAAGGCGAGGGCGGCCTGGCCGATGCCGCGCTTGACCACCAGTCCCTGCCCGCCGACGTTGTCCTCCAGCTTTCCCACGGGTTCCATCTCGTAGGTGTTCGGGCTCTTGCCCGGCTTCCAGATGAACCCGTCGTGCACGTTGACGAAGGCGTAGTCGTAGTCGTAGTCACCGAGGCCGACGAAACTCTCGTGCAGGTTGAGAGAGTGGCCGACGTAGACCCCGTAGGGGGTCTCGCCCTTGTCGTAGCCCGGGATGAAGATCCAGTAGTCGGCGTGCCTGCCCTGCTTGGCGTCGTAGGCGCAGTGCCCGGCCGTGGCGACCAGGCTGCGGCTCTTGGAGGCCACCGACGAGGCGGAGCACCAGAAATCCCTGTCCCCGATCCGGAAGAACACCTTGCCCACGGTCACGGGGGACTTTGCGGCGACCGAGGAGGGCTTCTTCGGGAGGGTGGGCCTGACGACCGGCGCGGTCGAGCCACTGCTACTACTGCTGCTGTAGTAGGACGTCGCGTTCGCTGTCTTGGACTCACCGCTCGCCGCGGCGGTGGTCGCCGTGGCGGTGGCCGCGGTGCCGGTCCCGCCGGAAGGAGCGGGCGTCGCGGTGGTGGCGCTGCCGCTGGGCTTGATCTCGGGCGTCGCCGGCGTGCCGTCCTGCGCCTGCTTGATCCTGGCCGGACTCCAGTACTCCGCGATCCGCTTCATGTCCGCGCTCGTCTTGGTGAGCGTGATGGAGGTGATGCTGCCCGGGACCGTCGTGTTGTAGGTGTTGTCGGCGCTGGCGCCCCCGGCGAACGCGGACATGGCGAGCACACCACTGGCGACGAGGGCGCCGAGTGTGGTCGCGAACCGCCGTGCGCGGGGGGACATGAAGGCCGTTTCCTTCGGGGGTCAGGGGATCAGCGGCTGAATGAGGACTGCAAGGAGTGATTTTTCCAGATCAACTTGGTTTTAGGCAGTCGGGGGGCTTGATCTGCTTTAACACCGTTACCTGGTGAAGTTTGTCCTGGGGGGCATAAGCACCCCGTCAAAGCGTGGAAGAGCCCTGTGGTAGCGGCCCTTCCACGCTCACGACGTCCGCGCCTTAGCCGGGGAGCTTCCCGGTCCAGAGGTTGGCGGCGTGCTTGTAGATGCCGTAGGTCTCACCGTTGAAGTACGGGGTGGTGACCCGGTCGTAGCGGTTGTTCTTGTCGCTGTCGATCGTCAGGCTCACGACACCGTTGAGGTAGCCGGTCCGCTTGCTGCTCTTGTACTGCAGCAGGAACGGGCCGCCGCTGGCGCCCGGGGTGAAGGCGCACTTGATCGCCTGCTGCTCCTCGGCCTTGTAGGCCGGGACCACGGGGGCGGCGGCGGTGGTGCCGTAGCACCACTTCATGGTGTGCCCGGAGTAGGGCTTGTTGCCGTCGGGGTGGGCGGCGGTCGGGTAGCCGAAGGTGAAGACCTTCTTGCCCAGCTTCTGGTTCCAGGTGAAGCCCTGGCCGCCGACGTTGTCGCCGAGCCGGCCGGAGTCCGCCATGAGCACCACGAAGTACTTCGTGTGGAAGTAGAGCTCCTTGACGGTGGTCTTCACCCACTTCTTGATGAAGTACTGGGTCTTGAACCAGGCGATCTCGGTGCCGTTGGCGTCCTTGGTGACCTCGAGCTTGCCGAGGAAGTCGCCGTTGCCCTTCTCCTTGACCAGGCGGGCGTACTCCTCCTGGCTGATCGGGGTCTTGACGGTCTTCCGCTCGAACTTGTTGCCGTTCTCGAAGCCGGAGGGAGCGTTCTTGTAGACGCTCTCGACGACCTCGGCGGCGGTCAGCTTGACGCCGTTCTTGCCGGTGGCGATGTACTCGTCGACGTTCTTGGAGGTGACGTCGGCGGGCTTGGCGACGGTCTCGACGGTCGGGTCGGCCGCCTTCTTCCAGTACGGGCCGAGCTCGCCGTACTTCTCGTAGCCCGCCTCGAACTCGGACTTGGAGATCTCCTTGTCCTCGGTGTACTTGAAGCCCTTGGCGGCTTCGTACTCGGACCGCTTGACCTCCTTGACACCCGTCTGCTTGAAGCCGTTGTAGACGTTGACGAAGGCGTAGTCGTAGTCGTAGTCCTCGAAGACGGTGAAGTCGTCGTGGGTGTTGACCTTGGCGCCGACGTAGATGCCCCAGGGAGCCTTGCCCTGGTAGTAGCCGGGGATGAACACGAAGTTGCTGAACGGCTTGTTCGTGTCGGTGTCGTACACGCAGTGGCCCGCCGTGGCGACCAGGTTGCGGTACTTCGACTGCACCGAGGTGCCGGAGCACCAGCGCTCCTGGCCCTTGCCGTCGACGAAGAAGACCTTGCCCACGGTGATCGGCAGGTTCAGGTTCTTCGACTTGCCCGCGGACTTGCCGCCCTCACCGGTGGGGGCGATGGTGCCGGGCTTGCCGTCGGCGGCGGCCTTGGCGGCGCCGGTCTTCGTCAGCTTGGCGGAGACGGTGGAGTCGGAGATGTAGCTCTTCGCCGACTTGAGCTTGGAGGAGGTCCAGTAGCCCGCGATGGCCTTCGCGTTGCCGGACGAGGTGAGCGACGACGACTTGACGTCGGGCGCGGGCGCGGCCTGGGCAGCGCTTGCGAGGGGGGCGCCGATCATGGTGGTGGCCACGAGGGCACCGCCGAGGGGGAGGACCAGGCGCTTGGCTCGGGTGTTCAATCTAGCTCCTTCTTTGTCATGGGCCACTCGGGACGGCCCACGCATGCGTAAAGAGACAAGAGGAGACCGTACTAGGCAAAGAACGGTTAAAGCGCTACAAATCGGGCAACAGGCCGGACCGATATGAGTTCGTTACCAAAACCGTGGAACCGAACTTTCAAGATCCGCGTCTGATCTACCCTCGCTTGACCGGCCGTGCGGGCGGGTGCCGCACAAGACCATGACCTGCGAAAACACGGGAGTCGGTCGTTGCCGGGGCGGGGCGGGTGCGCAAGGCTGAGCGGGCACTCGGCGTCACGCGAATCGGGGGTTCCATGCGACGTCTTCTCTGCCTGGTGGCTTCGGGGCTCTTCCTGCTCTCCGGTACGGCCGCCGCCGCGCCGCCGCCACCGCTGCCGCTGGGCGGGTCGGGCCCGTCCGTCGCGGAGCCGGGTCCGCCGTGGTCCTACCGGGACTGGCTCTCCCCGGACGAGTCCGCCCCGGGCCGGCCGGTTCCGGTCAGGCCGATCGCGCGCAGGCCGGCCGTCGGGGCGAAAGCGTTCACGCTGAGCATCGCGCGAGGGGAGAGGCCGTCGCCGGTGGCGGGCCGCGCCCTGCTCGTGTGCGATCCACCGCAGGGCACCCACCCCGTGGCGGGCGAGGCGTGCGAGGCGTTGAACAGGGTGGGAGGTGACCCCGCCGGGCTCAGGCCGCCGCCGGACCTGATGTGCACGATGCAGTACGACCCGGTCACCGTGACCGCGACCGGCACCTGGAACAACCGCTACATCCGGTACGAGCGGACCTTCGGCAACCCCTGCTCGCTGCGCGGCACGACCGGCCCGCTCTTCTCCTTCTAGAGCCTTCCGCCGGTTCCCCGGGTCTTGCGAAGCTTCCGGAAGGCACGGGGAACCCGGTGGAACATCCGGGATCCCGTATCGGGGGAAGGGACCCCGTATCGGGGAAGCTGGAGGGGCCCGGTCCGAGGACCGGGCCCCTCGTCGCGCGGGGCCGGCCGAATGGCCTCACGGCCGGCCGTGAGGTGCGGCTACTTGGTCCAGCGGTTGGCCGCGACCTTGTAGACCTGGTAGGTGTCCCCGTTGAAGTACGGCGAGGAGATCCTGTCGTAGCGGTCGTTCTTGTCGGTGTCCCAGGCGACGCTGTTGACGCCGTTCAGGTAGCCGGTCCGCGTGGAGTTCTTGTACTTCAGCAGCCACGGGCCGCCACTGGCGCCCGCGGTGAAGGCGCACTTGAAGCCGACGTGCTCCTGGAGGTTGTACTTCGGCGCGGCGGGCATGGCGCCGGTCGTGCCGAAGCACCACTTCATCGTGCGGCCGGTGAAGGGCCTGTCCCCGTCGGGGTGCAGGCCGGCCGGATAGCCGAAGGAGAAGACCTTGTTCTTGACCTTCTGGTTCCAGGCGAAGCCCTGGCCGCCGACGTTGTCGCCGAGCCGGCCGACGTCCTTGACGATCGGCTTCCACGTGCCGTCGGCGCCCTTCTCCCAGTTCACCTTGAACCCGGAGTGGACGTTGACGAAGGCGTAGTCGAAGTCGTAGTCCTCCTTCACCACGAAGTCGTCGTGGGCGTTGAACCACTTGGCCGCGTAGATGCCGTAGGGGTTCTTGCCGTCCCACGCCTGGTTGCCGTCCCAGTAGGACGGGATGAAGATCCAGTTGTCGTAGAACCGGTTGGTCTTCACGTCGTAGACGCAGTGGGCCGAGGTGGCGACCAGGTTGCGGTACTTGCTCTGGATGGAGGTGCCGGAGCAGTACTTCCAGCTCCCCGGGTCCAGCGGGTTGGCGCCGGGCAGGGTGAAGAAGACGCGGCCGACGGTGTTGGGCAGGTTGACCTGCTTGCTCTTGATCGACCGGGTGCCCTCCTGGCCGATCGGCGGGACCGATCCCGCCCGCCCGTCGGGGCCGGCGGCGCTGGAGGCCTTGCCGCCCTTGACGCTGAGGTCGAGGTCGTCGGAGGCGTCGGTGGCCTTGCGCATCCGCTCCGGCGACCAGAAGGCGGTGGCCTCGCCGGCCGTCTCCGAGGCGGCCGAACTGACCACGTCGCTGGGGGCCGTACCGGCGTGGGCACCGGTGGTGGCGCCGATCACTCCGGCGATCATGAGAACGCCGGTGAGGGGGATCGTGAGGCGCCGTGCTCGGGAATTCAATGGAGCTCCTTCCGTTCTCGGCGGGGGACGGGACATCCCCTGCCAGGAAAACGATCGGAACGTTACTGAATGGATCAAGAGGTCGGCGAGGAATTGACGGGAAAAAGTCTGAAATGGTTCCCTTCGATGCGATGCTGTTATTTAAATAGCTATTAGTTATAATTTAACTAGCGGGTATTTTCGCAGGTGGGAGGGGTTGTGAGCCCACGTGTCTGGCACCCCGGACATCATCGACAACAATGCTCGCCGCCGGTTTCTCCGGTAACTCGGAGACCTCCGGACTATTAAACCGAACATCGTTCTGGTTGGATGTCCGCATGAGCGTAGATCCCCGAACTCCCTGCCTCATCGGCGTCGCCCAGCACACGGTCCGCGCGCAGCCGGGCCCGGAGCCGCTGGATCTGTGGGAGCTGGTCGCCCGTGAAGCCGCCGCCGACGCGGGGGCGCCCGGTGTGCTGGAGCGCCTCGACTCGATCCAGGTCGTCTACACCGACTCCTGGCAGTACGACGACCCGGCGGCCAGGCTCGCCGAGCGCCTGGCCGCCGAACCCCGGCACCGGGCCTACTCCAGGGTGAGCGGCACGGCCCCGCAGATGCTGCTCGGTGCGGCGGCCCGCCGGATCGCCGCAGGGGAGATGGACGCCGCGCTGGTCGCCGGGGCGGAGGCGCTGGCCACGCGCAGGGCCCTGCGCAAGGCGGGGGAGCGGGTGGCGTGGAGCCACCCGGCCGTTCCCAAGCCGCCCTACGGATGGGAGCGCCCCCCGCATCCGGCCGAGCTGGCCCACGAGCTGTTCCTGCCGGTCCACACCTACGCGATCATGGAAACCGCCCGGCGGGCGGCGAACCACGAGTCCCTTGAGGAGGAGCGGGCCCATCGGGGCCGGATGATGGCCCCGATGACGCGGGTCGCCGCGGCCAACCCCCATGCCTGGCACCGGGAGGTCCGGACGGCTCGGGAACTGGTCGTCCCGTCGGAGGACAACCGCCTCGTCGGCTGGCCGTACACCAGGCGCACCGTCGCGGTGCTGGAGGTGGACCAGGCCGCCGCCGCGATCCTGGTCGCCACCGGGTTCGCCGACCGGCTCGGCGTCCCCCTGGACAGGCGCGTCTACCTGCGGGGCTGGGCGTACGCCGAGGACACCTGGGAGGTCGCGGCCCGGCCGGAGCCGGGCTCCTCCCCGGCCATGGCGGCCGCGGCCCGGCGGGCCTTCGCGCGGGCGGGTGTCGGCCTCGACGACCTCGGCGCGCTGGACGTCTACAGCTGCTTCGCGGTCGCGCTGCGCTCGGCCTGCGCCGCGATGGGACTCGACCCGCTCGACGGCCGGGGGCTGACGGTCACCGGCGGCCTGCCGTACGCCGGAGGGCCGGCCAGCGACTACGTCCTGCACTCCACCGCGGCGATGGCCGGCCGCCTGCGCGCGGAGCCGGGCCACGGCCTGGTCACCGGGGTCGGCATGCATCTGACCAAGCACACCTACGCGATCTGGTCCACCGAGCCGGGGGGCGTGCTCGGCGACGGCGAGCCGGTGTACACCGCCGAGCCGGTGCCGATCGTGGCCGGATACGAGGGGCCCGCCACCGTCGCCGGATACACCGTCGCGCACGGCAGGGACGGCGCGGCCGAGCGCGGCGTCGTCGTCGCCGATCTGCCGGGCGGAGGCCGGGCGCACGCCCATCTCCGCGACCCCGGCCTGATCGCCGAGGCCGAGTCACGGGAGCTCGTCGGCAGGAAGATCCGCCTGCGCGCCGACGGGCCGGTGAACGTCGCGACCTGGTGACAGCGGTGCCCCCGGTCCGCGACACGGCCGGCGTGGGCGCTGAGGCCGGCGGACTCGAAGACGGGTGACGGCCGCGCCTTCCCGCGGAGGGCCTGTCCGGGACGCGGCCGGTTCCCACGTGGAGGGCCTGCTCGGGACATGGCCAGCGGGTGGTACGGCCGAGGCGACGCCGGGCGGGAGGCGTGGAGGCGTAGGGTGCGGCCATGTTCGCCGTAACCGCCACCAAGATCGATCCCGACAACCCGCTCGCCGGGCTCACGCTCGGAGAGCACCCCGAACCCGAAGTCCCCGACGGCTGGACCACCGTCGCGGTGCGGGCCGCCTCGCTCAACCACCACGACCTGTGGACCCTCAAGGGTGTGGGCATCCGCCAGGACCGGCTGCCGATCGTGCTCGGCGGCGACGCCGCCGGAGTCGACGAGGACGGCAACGAGGTCATCGTGCACTCGGTGATCGGCAGCGGAGCCGACGAGACGCTCGATCCGAAGCGGTCCCTGCTGTCGGAGAAGTACGACGGCACCTTCGCCGAGCGGGTGGCCGTGCCCCGGCGCAACCTGGTGCCCAAGCCCGCCGCGCTCAGTTTCGAGGAGGCGGCCTGCCTGCCCACCGCGTGGTTGACCGCCTACCGGATGCTGTTCGACAAGGCGGACCTGGAGCCGGGCTCGACCGTGCTGGTCCAGGGCGCCGGGGGTGGTGTGGCCACCGCGCTGATCACGCTGGGCCGGGCGGGCGGCTACCGGGTCTGGGCCACCAGCCGGTCGGAGGAGAAGCGGGCACGGGCGCTCGGCCTCGGCGCCGACCAGGTCTTCGAGAGCGGCGCCCGGCTGCCCGAGCGGGTCGACGCGGTGATGGAGACCGTCGGCCAGGCGACCTGGGACCACTCGCTGAAGGCGCTGCGCCCCGGCGGCCGGATCGTGGTCTCCGGGGCGACCAGCGGAGCCGTCCCCCCGGCGGACCTGAACCGGGTCTTCTTCCTGCAGCTCTCGGTGGTCGGCTCGACCATGGGCACCCGCGACCAGCTGGCCCGGCTCGCCCGGTTCCTGGAGCAGACCGGCGCCCGGCCGGCGATCGACCGGACGCTCCCGCTGTCCGGGGCCCGCGAGGGGTTCGCGGCCATGCACGAGGGCGACGTGTTCGGGAAGATCGTCTTCACCGGCGCGGGCTGAGCCGGGCGCGTGCGTGACCGGTGTCCGGACGGGCGTGATCGGTGCTCGGACGGCCGTGATCGGTGGCCGGACGGGCGTGACCGCGTGCCGATGTGATCTGGGTCACGTATGTAAGTGATGAGTTACTTCGCTGCCTTCCGGGGGATGAACACCTGTGAGCGACACATCCTCCGGGAGGCCCGCCATGACCGACGCGACCGCGCGCCCCGACCCCGAACCCTTCGGCCCCGGCAGTCTGCTCTGGGAGGGCATGGGGGACCAGCGGCTGATGCTCCTGCTCGGCGGCGCTCTCGTCATGCAGGTCATGCACCCGGCCATCGGCGCCGCGATCGGTGATCACTCGGTCTACCGGACCGACCCCTGGGGGCGGCTGACCCGCTCGCTCACCTCGCTGCAGACCTGGGTGTACGGCGGGCCGGAGGCGATCCGGGAGGGCAGGCGCCTGCGGGAGATGCACAAGGACATCCAGGGGGTCGACGCCCAGGGGCGGAGCTATCACGCGCTGAGCGCCGAGCCGTACGCCTGGGTGCATCTGACCGCCTTCGAGCGGGCCGTCACCATGGCGAAGTACTTCGGGCAGCCCTACTCCCCGGGGGAGGAGCGGCGCCTGTATGAGGAGATCATCCATCTCGGCCGGATCCTGCGGGTCCCCGAGCGGATGTTCCCCGCCACCGTCGACGACTACTGGCGCTACTTCCACGACATGGTCGACACCACCCTGGAGAGCCATCCGACGGCCCACGACGTGCTGCGCACCGCGCTCACCGTGGGACCCCCGCCGATCATGCCCGTGCCGCTGCGCCGGCTGTGGGGTCCGCTCGGACTCACCTCAGGCCGGGTCAACCACTTCGTCACGGTCGGCACGCTGCCGCCCGCCGTGCGCCGGAAGCTGGGGCTGCCGTGGACCGCACGCGACGAGGTGCGGCTGCGCCGGCTCGGCCGGGCGGTCGCGGCGACCGTGCCGCACCTGCCCGAGCGGGCCAGATACATGCCGATCGCCTACCGCGCCAGGCAGGTCGCACGGGCCCGGGAGCGTCTCGTCCGCGCCATGCGCGTCGCCTGACCGCCGGGGTACGGCCGACCCGGGCGCACGGGGCGGGAGCCCCGAAAGCAGGAGGGGCGGGCGCGGGCCGTACAGCAGGATCACCGGAGCGCGTCTCGGATGCGCCGGGCGGCGTCGTAGAGCGCGTCCTGCGCGGTGGCGAGGGTCTCCTCGGTCACCTGGGCGCCGGCCGCGTCCCCGCGGAGCTCCTCGACGAATTCGGCCAGCATCTGGCCGAGCCGGGCGTCCCTGTCACGCGACCCGTGGCCGGTGAAGCTGTCGGCCCAGACGCGCTTCCAGTCGTGTTTCCACTCGTGGCTCTGGCGCTGCCATTCCTGCTTCTGCCGCTGCCATTCCTGCTTCTGGCGTTGCCACTCGGCCTTCTGCTCCCGCCAGGCCTCGCGCTGCTCGTTCCTGGACCGGCTCTGCTCCTGCCCGGAGCCCTGGCGCACGTCCCGCGCCATCTGGGTGAGCTCCTCGCGCAGCGACTTGACCGTGTCGCGCACGTCCTCCTTGACCTCGCGGGCGATGTCGCGGACGGAGTCGGAGATCTCCTGCTCCAGGTCGGCGAGCTCGTCGAGCCGGGTGTTCAGCTCGTCGCGGCCCCGGTCGGTGATGGTGAAGACCTTCTTGCCCTCCAGGACCTCGTGGGTGACCAGGCCCTCCTCCTCCAGCCGGGCCAGGCGCGGATAGATCGTGCCGGGGGAGGGCGAGTAGACGCCGAGGAAGCGGTCCTGGAGCAGCCGGATCACCTCGTAACCGTGGCGCGGGCTCTCCTCCAGCAGTTTGAGGAGATAGAGCCGGAGCCGTCCGTGACCGAAGACCGGACTCATGCCTGCTCTCCCTTCAGAAGAGTGACGGCCGCCGAGACGGTGGTCGCCGACAGGGACGCCATGCCGCCGCCGATCCGGCCGGTCAGCGTCCTGGCGCCGGGCTGGTTGGAGCGGCGGAGCTCGGCGAAGGCGGTGTCGAGCCTGCCGGAGGTGGAGCGGATCGTGACATCGGTCTCGACTCCGCGCGGCAGCCGGAGCATGATCTCGCCCGAGACGCTGTTCAACGTCACGTGACCGGTCGGCGGGAGCTCCAGGTCGGCGGTGATCCGGCCGGAGACGGTGGTGGCGCGGAGCCGGCGGGGCGTGCCCTGGGCCACGGTCAGCTCGCCCGAGACGCTCTTGAAGGACAGGTCGCCGACCAGGCCGCGGCTCTCCACGTCGCCGGAGACGGTGTCGGCGTGGATCTCGCCGCTCACCCCGTCGAGCACGATCTCACCGGAGACACTCTTGACCGAGGTGCGGCTCTCGAAACCGGCCACGACGGCCGAGGCGGAGACCACTCCCGCGTTGACCGGGCAGTCCTTCGGCACGGTCAGCGTCAGCGTGGTCTCGCGGCGTCCGGGGCGCAGCCAGCCGAGCAGGCCGTCCCAGGTCAGGTCCTTGTAGGCGACGGTGAGTGTGCCGTCGTCCTCGTGGGTGACGATCAGTGGCGGGTTGCCGATGTCGGCGACCTCAAGGGTGGGCGGGCCGTCGCTGGCCAGCACCGCCAGCCTGCCCGCCACGATCCGGACGTTGAGCTTTCTCACGGTGTCGAAGGTGAGCTGCTCGGGTTTCTCGATGGTCCACTGCCGCATGTTCGTGACCTCCTTCTACAAGACACGATATGTCGCGTCGTAAGCGGAGGTCAAGATATATCGCGACTGCTTCAGTCGTCCTCGTCGTCCAGCCGGGCCAGCCAGGTGGCCAGCCGTTCCACCGGGGTCTCGAACTCCGGGTTCAGGTCGACGAACTCGCGCAGCCGCTCGGCCAGCCACACGATGTTGACCTCCTCCTCGCCGCGGCGCTCGACAAGCTCCTCGATGCCCCGATCGGTGAAGTACATCGTTCTCCTCGCAGTAACGGGGAAGTCCCCCACAGGGGCTCCTGTGGGGGACTTCCGAAGGTGGTGCCTAGCTGAAGATCTCTCCCAGCATCTGCTGCAACTCCGCCTCGTGCGCGGAGTGCGAGCCCGTCGCGGGGGAGGAGTTCGCCTTGCGGGAGACCCGCTTGATCGGACGCCCGCCGAAGGTGTCGGGGTTCTCCGCCAGCTTCAGCGTCAGGAACGGCCACGGGCCCATGTTGACGGGCTCGTCCTGCGCCCACACCAGCTCGACGCCGTCGGCGTATCGTCCCAGCTCGGCCGCGAGCGGGTTCATCGGGAACGGGTAGAGCCGCTCCAGACGGACGATCGCCACGTCGGTCCGGCCCTGCCTGTCACGGGCCGCCGCCAGATCGTAGTAGATCTTGCCGGAGCAGAGCACGACCTTGCGCACCTCGGCCGGGTTCACCGTGGTGTCGCCGAGCACCGGCCGGAACGAGCCCGAGGTGAACTCGCTGACCGGCGAGACCGCCGCCTTGTGCCGCAGCAGCGACTTGGGCGTGAACACCACCAGCGGGCGGTGCCGGTTCGACTTCGTCTGCCAGCGCAGCAGGTGGAAGTAGTTCGCCGGCAGCGTCGGCTGGGCCACGGTCATGTTGTCGTAGGCGCACATCTGCAGGAAGCGCTCGATGCGGGCCGAGGAGTGGTCCGGGCCCTGACCCTCGTAGCCGTGCGGCAGCAGCAGGGTGACGCCGGAGCGCTGGCCCCACTTCTGCTCGCCCGCGGTGATGTACTCGTCGATCACGGACTGGGCGCCGTTGACGAAGTCACCGAACTGGGCCTCCCAGGCGACCAGGGCCTCCGGGCGCTCCACGCTGTAGCCGTACTCGAAGCCGAGCGCGGCGTACTCGCTGAGCAGCGAGTCGTAGACGTAGAACTTGGTGGTGCCCTCGTTGAACGTCTTGAGCGGGGTGTGCTCCTCGCCCGTGACGCGGTCCACCAGCACGGCGTGCCGCTGGACGAAGGTGCCACGCCGGGAGTCCTGGCCGACCAGGCGGACCGGGTGGCCGTCGATCAGCAGCGACCCGAAGGCGAGGGTCTCGCCCATGCCCCAGTCGATGCGGTCCTCGGCGACCATCTGCCCGCGGCGCTGGATGACCGGCAGCAGGCGCGGATGGATCGTGAAGCCCTCCGGCAGGTTGAGCTGGGTGTCGACGATCCGCTTGACGGTCTCCTCGGAGATCCCCGTCGGGGTGTCCTCGTGCGACCAGGGGATGATGGAGTCCACGTCGACCGGGCGGGCGAACTCGCCGGTCGACTCCTTGGACGCCGCGCGGGTCTCGGCGAAGGCGTTCTCCAGCTTGGCCTGGTAGTCGCGGAGCGCGCCCTCGGCCTCCTCCACCGTGATGTCGCCCCGGCCGATCAGCGCCTCGGTGTAGAGCTTGCGGGTGGAGCGCTTGGCGTCGATCAGGTCGTACATCAGCGGCTGGGTGAAGCTCGGGTTGTCGGACTCGTTGTGGCCGCGGCGCCGGTAGCAGATCAGGTCGATGACGACGTCCTTGCGGAACGCCTGGCGGTATTCGAACGCCAGCTTCCCGACCCGGACCACGGCCTCGGGGTCGTCCCCGTTGACGTGCAGGATCGGGGCCTGGATCATCCGGGCCACGTCGGTGGCGTACACGCTGGAGCGCGAGGACGCCGGCGAGGTGGTGAAGCCGACCTGGTTGTTGACCACGATGTGGACCGTGCCGCCGGTGCGGTAGCCCCGAAGCTGCGACAGGTTCAGCGTCTCGGCCACCACGCCCTGGCCGGCGAAGGCCGCGTCGCCGTGGACGAGCACGGGCAGGACCGTGAAGCCCTCCTCGCCCCGCTCCAGCAGGTCCTGCTTGGCGCGGACCACGCCCTCCAGGACCGGGTCCACCGTCTCCAGGTGCGAGGGGTTGGCCACGACCGAGGTCTTGAGCTTGCTGCCGTCGGGTGAGACGAAGTCACCGGTGGCGCCCAGGTGGTACTTGACGTCGCCGGAGCCGTGCGCCGTCCGCGGGTCGATGTTGCCCTCGAACTCGCCGAAGATCTGGCCGTAGGACTTGCCCACGATGTTGGCCAGCACGTTGAGGCGGCCGCGGTGGGCCATGCCGATGACGGACTCGTCGAGGTTCTCCTCCGCGGCGGCGGAGAGCACCGAGTCGAGCAGCGGGATCAGCGACTCGCTGCCTTCGAGCGAGAAGCGCTTCTGGCCGACGAACTTGGTCTGCAGGAACGTCTCGAACGCCTCGGCGGTGTTGAGCCGCTCCAGGATGCGCAGCTGCTCCTCGCGGTCGGGCTTGGCGTGGGGACGCTCCACCCGGGCCTGGATCCAGGCGCGCTCCTCGGGGTTCTGCATGTGCATGTACTCCACGCCGATGGTGCGGCAGTAGGAGTCACGCAGCACGCCGAGGATCTCGCGCAGCCTCATCAGAGGACGGCCGCCGAAGCCGCCGGTGGCGAACTCGCGCTCCAGGTCCCACAGGGTCAGCCCGTGGGACTTGATGTCGAGGTCGGGGTGCTTGCGCTGCTTGTACTCCAGCGGGTCGGTGTCGGCCATCAGGTGGCCGCGGACCCGGAAGGCGTGGATCAGCTCGATGACCCGGGCCGACTTCGCCACGTCGTCGTCGTGCGTGGTCGAGATGTCCTGGACCCAGCGGACCGGCTCGTAGGGGATCCGGAGGGCTTCGAAGATCTCGTCGTAGAAGCCGTCCTCGCCCAGCAGGAGCCGGTGGACCTGGCGCAGGAAGTCACCCGACTGGGCGCCCTGGATGATCCGGTGGTCGTAGGTGCTGGTGAGCGTCATGACCTTGCTCACCGCGAGCCGGGAGAGCGTCTCGGGAGAGGCGCCCTGGTACTCCGCGGGGTACTCCATCGCGCCGACACCGATGATCGTGCCCTGCCCCGGCATCAGACGCGGCACCGAGTGGACGGTGCCGATCGTCCCGGGGTTGGTCAGCGAGATCGTGGTGCCGGAGAAGTCGTCGACGCCGAGCTTGCCGGCCCTGGCCTTGCGCACGACCTCCTCGTACGCCACCCAGAACTGGCGGAAGTCCATGCCCTCGGTCGCCTTGATCGACGGCACCAGGAGCTGCCGGGTGCCGTCGCTCTTGGCGACGTCGATGGCCAGGCCGAGGTTGACGTGCTCCGGCTTGACCAGCACGGGCTTGCCGTCGGCCTCGGCGTAGGAGTGGTTCATCTCCGGCAGGGCCTTGAGGGCCTTGATGACCGCGTAACCGATCAGGTGCGTGAACGAGACCTTGCCGCCGCGACCGCGGGACAGGTGGTTGTTGATCACGATGCGGTTGTCGATGAGCAGCTTCGCCGGGACCGCGCGCACGCTGGTGGCCGTCGGGACCTCGAGGCTGGCCTCCATGTTGGCAGCCGTTCTGGCGGCGGCGCCGCGCAGTCGGACTTCCTCGGCACCGGCGGGCAACTGCGTCTCCTGCTTGGGCTTGTCCGCCGGGGTGGCCTTGGCCTTCGGCGCGGTGGTCACCGGTGCGGCGGCAGGGGTCGCCGGAGTCGCAGCCGGGGTTGGAGTGGCGGGCGCGGCTTTGGCCGCCCCCGGGGGCGCGGCTCTGCCGGACCCGGAATCAGGGGTGTAATCAGCGAAGAAGTTCCACCAGGCACGGTCCACAGACTCGGGATCCTGGAGGTACTTCTGGTACAGCTCGTCGACAAGCCATTCGTTTTGACCAAAGGCTGCCAGCGGGTTTGTCCGCGACGACTCAGACGACACGGCGGAAATCGCCCTCTTCCGCAGATCGGCGTTGATGATAGAGAACCTGTCCAAGGCTACTCGCCTGGACCCGGAGCTGCGCCGATCTGACCGCAGCTCGCTGCTCGATCCTCCCAGTATCGTCCAAAACAGCCACCCCCGGGGGGTCTATATGGGGGGTGCGGGCCTGGTCACCCATGCGCTATGAGCCGTGACTCGACCCGGATGCCCGGAGTGACGATCTTGAGCGACTCGACCAGTTCGTCCCCCGCCGCGCGCAGCTCCTCCAGCGACATCGGCGCCAGCCGCTCCAGCAGGAACAGCGCGTCGACGGTCTCCTCGGTGATCCGGGTGCGCACGCACTGCCGCCAGTTCCAGCGCCGGCAGGTGGCGCCCCTGTCGTCGCGCCAGACCACCTCGCCGATCTCCGGATGGTCGACGCCGGGCTCGCCCTTCTCGACGACCTCGAACGGCTCCTCGCCTGTGGCGCGGATCAGCCGGGCCGTCCCCTCGTAGTGGGCCAGGTCCTCCCCGCCGATCGGCAGCCCGTGCCTGACGCTGATCGCGTTGTAGGCGTCGACCACCTGGTTGATCTCCGGCAGCGGCATCCGCCTGACCAGCGCGTCCACCGACGGTCTGGTCCGCTGCGGCTTCGCCCCGAAGGCCCGGTAGGCCTCCCGCCACGCCTCGACCTTCGGGTCCTCGGCGCTCACCGCGCTGTCGGCCGCCCCGGCCAGCCAGGCCCGGGACCTGTCGTCGGTCGGTCCGTTGCGCAGGCCGTACACGCCCATGGCCAGGACCGCGAAGTCCGGTCTGAGCGCTGTTACGGCGGGGTCCACCCAGATGTCCTCGATCACACCCCTCAGCTTAGGCCTTGCCCGCCCTTCGGTCAGGGAGGAGCCGTGCGCATCGAGGCGGCGGACGAGCCTTCGATCACCGGTCACCTCTCGCCCGCAGGCGGATCCGCCGGGGCCGTCACCCGGCCGTCCAGTCGAGCTCCGGGCCGCGCGGCACGATCCGGCTCGGGTTGATGTTGGTCTGCGTCATGAAGTAGTGCCGCTTGATGTGGTCGAAGTCGGTCGTGTCGCGGAACGCCGGGATCGCGTACAGGCGCCGGGCGTAGGCCCACAGCACCGGATAGTCGGTCAGCCGCCGGACCGCGCACTTGAAGTGGGAGTGGTAGACCGCGTCGAACCTGGCGAGCGTCGGGTAGAGCCGCACGTCGCTCTCGGTGAGCGCGTCGCCGTGCAGGTGGCGGCGGGTGGCGAGCCGCTCCTCCAGCAGGTCGAGGGTGTCGAAGACCTTGGTGACCGCCTCGTCGTAGGCCTCCTGGGAGGTGGCGAACCCGGCCCGGTAGACGCCGTTGTTGAGCCCGTCGAAGATCACCTCGTTCAGCGCGTCGATCTCCCCGCGCAGCGCGGCCGGGTAGAGGTCGGGCGCGCCCTCGGCGTGCCACGGCGCGAAGGCGGTCTCCAGCGTGAGGGTGATCTGGGGGTAGTCGTTGGTGACCAGCCGGCCGGCGGTGGCGTCCCAGACGCAGGGCACGGTGTAGCGGCCCTGGTAGCCGGGATCGGAGGCCAGGTAGAGCTCGGAGAGGTACTCCACGCCGGTGACCGGGTCGCCGCCGGGGATCCGCCAGCCCTTCTCGTCCCTGATCGGGTCCACGATCGTCACGCCGACGGCCTCCTGGAGGCCGAGCAGCTCGCGCACGATGAGCGAGCGGTGCGCCCAGGGGCAGGCGTAGGAGGCGTAGAGCCGGTAGCGGCCGGGCTCGGGCGGGTGCTCGCCGCCCTCCTCGATCCGCTCCGTGAACCGGTTCGGCTGCCGCACGAAGCGTCCGCCCTCGGAGATCTCGCGTCCCAGCTTCATGGATCGACCGTACGCCACCCCGAGTAGAACATGATTCGGTTCAGGGGGCAGAATGCGGGGCGACGAAGGGAGCCGGGGACATGGTGACGGCGGCGAACGAGGCGCAGCGCGCGGCATGGCGAGGCGGAGGGTTTCCCGAGGTGGAACGGGTGCGGCCGGGGCTCTGGTCGATCCCGGTGCCGATCCCGATCAACCCTCTCCGCTACGTGCTGGTCTACGCCCTCGAACTCCCCGACGGGGTGGCGATCGTGGACGCGGGGTGGGACACCGACGAGGCGTACGGCGCGCTGGCCGCCGGGCTCGGGACCGCCGGATACGAGGTGACCGACGTCAAGGCCGTCCTGGTCACCCACATCCACCCCGACCACTACGGGCTGGCCGGCCGGATCCGCGAGGTGTCGGGCGCCTGGATCGGGCTGCACCCGGCGGACTCCCGGCTGCTGCGCGACCGCTACGACGAGGCCGGAATCGACGACCTGGTGGCGCGGGAGCGCCTGCTGCTGGTGCGGTCCGGGGTGCCGTCGCCCCTGCTGGACGAGCTGGCCGGGGCCTCGATGGCGCTCCGGCACTACGTGACCATGGCCAGGCCCGACCGGCTGGTCGAGGACGGCGACCTCCTCGGCCTGCCCGGCTGGGACCTGCGGGCGGTCTGGACCCCCGGTCACTCGCCGGGGCACGTGTGCTTCGTCGAGCAGGAGCGGCGGCTGCTGTTCTCCGGCGACCACGTGCTCCCCCGGATCACGCCCATCGTGGCGGTCCATCCGCAGTCCGCGCCCAACCCGCTCGCCGACTACCTCGAGGCGCTGGCGGCGGTGCGCAAGTTCGACGTGGACGAGGTGCTGCCCGCGCACGAGTACCGGTTCCTGGAGCTGGCCGACCGGGTCGACCACGTGATCGCCCACCACGAGGAGCGGCTGGCCGAGATCGAGGCGGTGGTCGGCGCCGGGGACGGGGTCACCTGCTGGGGCGCGGCGACCGGGCTGAGGTGGGCGCGCCCGTGGGAGACCATCCCGCCGTTCATGCGCCGGGGGGCGAACAACGAGACGCTGGCCCACCTGGTCTGGCTGGAGGCCAGGGGCCGGCTGCGCCGGGTCGCCGGTGAGCCCGACCTGTGGTTTCCCGCGTAATCCCTGGTGGGGTCGGGTGTCGATTCCCTCCAAAGCATTTCATGCAAAACAAGTAGGAAATATTGACTTAGTGCCGAGTCGTGCGTAGCTTCTCCGGTATGGGCCTCTATCTGACCCGGTGTGCACATGTCGACTTCTGTCGAGTGTCCAGCGCCCAGTGTCCGTGATCACGAACCGACTCCACCGTCCCCTCATTTCTCAGGACGTCAATCGTGATCAAGCTCAGACAAGTCCCTCTCTCCGTGCTGCTGGTGGGGCTCCTCACCGCCTGCGGCGCGCGGGCCGCCGCCGAACCCGGCGGCCCCGAGACCCTGGAGCTCCGCTACCAGGGCAGCGTCGGCGCCGTCACCTTCCCCGAGTTCGCCGAGGAGCTCGGCTACCTCGGCCCCATCAAGCTCACGTGGATCGGCAACACGATCTCCGGTCCGCAGGACATCCAGGCCGCGGCCACCGGTCAGACCGACTTCGGCGGCGCCTTCAACGGCGCCATCGTCAAGCTGGTCGCGGCCAGGGCCCCCATCAAGGCCGTGATCGGCTACTACGGCAGCGACAAGGACAGCTACATCGGCTACTTCGTGGCCGACGGCTCACCGATCAGGGGCCCGCGCGACCTGATCGGCAAGAAGATCGGGGTCAACACCCTGGGCGCCCATCTGGAGGCGGCGCTCAAGGAGTACCTCAAGCGCGGCGGGCTGACCCCCGGCGAGATCAAGCAGGTCGAACTGGTCGTCGTGCCACCGGTCAACACCGAGCAGGCGCTCCGCCAGGGCCGGATCGACGTGGCCGCGCTGAGCGGCATCCTCCGCGACAAGGCGCTGCTGCGCGGCGGGATCCGCCCGCTCTTCAAGGACGTCGACCTGTTCGGCCCCTTCACCGCCGGGAGCGTCGTGCTCACCGAGCGGTTCATCGAGCGGAACCCGAACACCACGAAGAAGTTCGTCGAGGCCTTCGCCAAGGCCGTCGAGTGGACCCGGACCCACTCCCGCGAAGAGGTCGTCGCCAAGGCGAAAGAGATCATCGCCAAGCGGAAGCGGAACGAGGACACCACCGCCATCGAGTTCTGGAAGAGCAGCGGGGTGGCCAACAAGGGCGGCGTGATCGACGCCAGGGAGTTCCAGACCTGGGTCGACTGGCTGGAGCGCGAGGGCGAGATCAAGAAGGGTCAGGTCAGGGCCGAGGACCTCTTCACCAATGCCTACAACCCGTTCGGAGGCACCCGATGAAGATCCAGATCCAGGGAGTCGGCAAGGAGTTCCGCGTGCGCGGCGCCGGCCGGCCGTTCACCGCGCTCGACGACGTCACCCTCGACGTGCGGGCCGGGGAGTTGCTCACCCTCGTCGGGCCGAGCGGTTGCGGCAAGTCCACCCTCCTCGACCTGCTCGCCGGGCTGACCGAGCCGACCAGCGGCCGGATCCTGCTGGACGGCGCCCCCGTCGACGGCCCCGGCCTGGACCGGGGGATCGTCTTCCAGCAGTACGCGCTGTTCCCCTGGCGCACCGCGCTGTCCAACGTCGAGTTCGGGTTGGCGGCGAAAGCCGTACCGAGGAAGGAGCGCGCCGAGCGGGCCAGGTCCTATCTGGACCTGGTCGGGCTGCGCGGGTTCGAGGAGCGCTATCCGCACGAGCTGTCCGGAGGCATGCGCCAGCGCGTGGCCATCGCCCGGAGCCTCGCCTTCGACCCGGACGTGCTGCTGATGGACGAGCCGTTCGCCGCGCTGGACGCGCAGACCCGCGAGTCCCTCCAGGAGGAGCTGCTGCGGATCTGGGAGAAGACCGGCAAGACGATCGTGTTCATCACCCACGGCATCGACGAGGCCGTCTATCTCGGCCGGCGGGTCGCGGTCATGACCTCCCGGCCCGGCCGGATCAAGCGGGTCGTCGACGTCGAGTTCGACTCCCGCGACGGAGACCTGCGGGCCGACGCGCGCTTCGGCGAGTACCGGCACCAGGTGTGGACGCTGCTCCGTGACGAGGTCGCGGCCGCCAGAACGGAGGAGGTGGTCCACGTTGGCTAGCCTCTCGACCGGCGTCACCGCCGCCGGTCTCCCGGCCGGCGTCTCCGCCGGCCTGGGACGCCTGGCCGCGACGGCGGGCCGGCGCGTCGCCGCCCTGGGCGTGCTCGCCGCGCTCTGGGAGAGCCTGCCCCGCCTGCGGGTGGTGGATCCCACCTTCCTGACGCCGCTGTCGGAGGTCCTGGTGGCCTGGTGGGACCTGCTCCTGTCCGGGGAGCTGCTCGAACACACCCAGGCCAGCCTGATCAGGTCCCTGGCCGGATTCGCCCTGGCGATCGTCGTGGCCATCCCCCTCGGCCTGCTGATCGGCTGGTACAAGCCGGTGGCCGAGCTGCTCGACCCGGTGCTCGAACTGTTCCGCAACACCGCGGCGCTCGCCCTGCTCCCGGTGTTCGTGCTCATCCTCGGGCTCGGCGAGACCTCCAAGATCTCGATCATCCTGTACGCCTGCGCCTGGCCGATCCTGCTCAACACGGTCGCCGGGGTGAAGAGCGTGGACCCCCTGCTGATCAAGTCGGCGCGGTCCATGGGGCTCCGCCCGGTCCGGCTGTTCCAGAAGGTGATCCTCCCGGCCGCGGTGCCCACGATCTTCACCGGCATCCGGCTCGCCGGGGCCTACTCGATCCTCGTGCTGGTCGCCGCCGAGATGGTCGGCGCCAAGGCCGGCCTGGGCTACCTGATCACCTACGCCCAGTTCAACTTCCGGGTGCCCGACATGTACGCCGGAATCCTCACGATCTCCGTGCTCGGACTGCTCTTCAACCAGCTCCTCGTCCGTCTGGAGCGCCGCTTCTCGACGTGGAGGACCACCTGATGGCCACCCGGAAACTGCATCTGAACGCCTTCCTGATGGGCGTCGGCCACCACGAGGCCGCCTGGCGGCACCCGCGCACCGAACCCGCCAGGATCGCCGACGTCCGGCACTACCAGGAGCTCGCCCGGATCGCCGAGCGCGGCAGGCTCGACTCGGTCTTCCTCGCCGACGGCCTGGCCCTGTGGGGCGACGTCAGGCACAACGCGCTCGGCGGGCTGGAGCCCCTCACGCTGCTGGCGGCGCTGGCCACCGCGACCGAGCACATCGGCCTGGTCGCGACGGTCTCCACCACCTACAACGAGCCGTTCCACGTGGCCCGCAAGTTCGCCTCGCTGGACCACATCAGCGGCGGCCGGGCCGGCTGGAACATCGTCACCTCGGCGAGCGAGGCCGAGGCGCACAACTTCGGCGTCGAACGCCCCGCCCACAAGGACCGCTACGACCGCGCCGCCGAGTTCCTGGAGGTCGTCACCAAGCTCTGGGACAGCTGGGAGGACGGGGCGATCCTGGGCGACCGCCGCAGCGGGGACTACGCCGACACCACCAGGATCCACGCCCTCGACCACGCCGGCCACCACTTCCGGGTCCGGGGCCCGCTGAACACCTCCCGCCCCCCGCAGGGCCACCCCCTGCTGGTCCAGGCCGGCTCCTCCGAGGACGGCAAGGAGTTCGCCGCCCGCTTCGCCGAGGCCGTGTTCACCGCGCAGCAGACCCTCCAGGAGGGCCGGGAGTTCTACGCCGACCTCAAGTCCCGTCTCGGCCGGTACGGCAGGCGCGGAGACGAGCTGCTGATCCTCCCCGGCATCTCGCCGATCATCGGCTCCACCGAGCGGGAGGCGCTCCTGCTGGAGAAGGAGCTCGAAGAGCTGATCATCCCCGAGTACGGCGTGCGGCAGCTCTCGGGGATCCTCGGCGTGGACCTGTCGGGCCATCCGCTCGACAGCCCCCTGCCCGAGGTGTCCCCACCGGCCGACGGCCAGCAGAGCCGGTTCAAGCTCGTCACCGATCTCGCCCGGCGCGAGCGGCTGACCCTGCGGGAGCTGATCAACCGCCTGGCCGGAGGCCGGGGGCACCGCGTGGTCACCGGCACTCCCGAGCAGGTCGCCGACCAGATCCAGAAGTGGTTCACCAGCGGCGCCGCCGACGGCTTCAACATCATGCCGCCGGTCCTGCCGAGCGGCCTGGAGGACTTCGTCGACCACGTCGTACCCGAGTTGCAGGTCCGTGGCCTGTTCCGCACCGAGTACGAAGGCCGCACGCTGCGCCAGAACTACGGCCTGGCGCGTCCGGCATCCCGTTTCGAGCAGAAGGCGCCGGTGGCTTCATGAGCATCGTGACCGTGGTGGGCAACCCGCGAGCCGGGTCGCGCACGTATGACGTGGCCGTCCAGGCCACCCGGACCATCGCCCGGCGGATCGGCCGCGAGGGGCCGTCCGAGATCGTCGACCTGTCCGCCCTCGCCCCCCTGCTGTTCGCGCCGGAGGCGTCGTCCGCCGTGGAGGCCGCGCTGGAGATCCTCACCCAGGCGAGCGTCCTGGTGGTGGCGAGCCCGACCTACAAGGGCACCTACACCGGCCTGCTCAAGACCTTCCTCGACCGGCTGCCGGGGGGCGCGCTGGCCGCCACCGTCGCGCTGCCGCTGCTGGTGATGGGGGACGCGCGGCATGCCCTGGCGGTGGAGGTCCATTTCCGGCCGCTCCTGGTCGAGCTGGGAGCCACGGTCCCCACCCCGGGTCTGGCGCTGCTGGAGTCCGAGATCCCCGACCTCGACGCCGTTCTCGGCCGCTGGGCCGGACGGGTCGTTCCTCAGGTCGCCGCGGCGCTCAGGGAAGGAGCTCCGGCATGACATCGGGAAGAGATGGGGTTATGAATGGGTTGCCGACCATAAGCGTGTTTCATGCCGCCGAGGAGGAAACGTGATCGGGCGGAGCGAGGTAGCCGGAAGGCGGAGCACCTTGATGATGTTCGATGAGCCGCCGAGGTCCCACGAGCCCACGCGTCCCCCCGGCTTCCCGAACGAGGACTCATGACCGAGACCCTGCCCGGCCGGGCGGTCGACGGCGAGCGGTTCCGGCAGGCGCTGGCGGTCCACGCCGCCGGGGTGGTCGTGGTCACCGCGCAGTCCGAGGGGATCCCGGCCGGCCTGACGGCCACCTCGTTCTCCTCGGTCAGTCTCGCGCCCCCACTGGTCTCCTTCTACGTCGACCAGTCCTCGACCACCTGGCCCTGGCTCCGCCAGGCCGACCACTTCGCGGTGAACGTGCTGGCCAGCGACCAGGCCGAGCTGGCCTCCCGGTTCGCGCGCAAGGGCGTCGACCGCTTCGCCGCCCCGACCTCCTGGCGGCCCGGCCCGCTGGGCGTCCCCCTTCTGAACGGCGCGTCCGCCCAGCTGATCTGCTCCCCGCACTCCACCGTCGACATAGGGGACCACGTCCTCGTGGTCGGCCTCGTCACCGAGACCAACCTCGACCCCGGCGGCCGCCCGCTCCTCTACCACCAGGGACGCTTCGGCCGCTTCATCCCGCACCCCTGACCCCGCGGGGGAACGCCTCTCGTCCGGGGCGTTCCCCCATGGACGGCGGGTCGGCGGCGGCCGTCGAAGCTCGGCCCGTCGCGGACGCCCGCGCATCGGGGGCAGCCGATCCCGCGGCCGGTGGCGACGCCGTCCCGGGCGGGCGCGGTCAGGTGAGACGGACGGTGCCCCGGCCGGTGGCGAGGGGCAGGTCCAGGAGGGTGCGGATGCCGGGCGGGGCGGCGCAGAGGGCGGGCACCGTGTTGACCGCGTGGGCGGCGGCGCCGGCCAGGCCGTGGGACATCTCCTCGACGGCGAGCGTCATCTGGGGGACGCCCTCGATGTGGACGGTGAAGCCGGGCTCGGGCCAGCGGCGCACCTTGGTGGCGTCGGCCTTGTAGACGCACTCCACGGTCATGAAGGGGCGGCCGCGGACGAGGCCGGTGAACGTCCAGCGGGAGGCGCACACGGTGCCGACCCTGACCATGCCCGCGGCGATCTCGAACTCCTCGGCGGCGAGCTCGAACTCGTCGCTCTCCTCGACCTCGTCGAGGGTCACGTCGAGGTTGCCCGCCACGAACTGCACACTCTCGGCGAACAGCGAGCGCTGGAAGGCGCGGAACGGGCGGACGGCGGCGGCGTAGTCCTTGGCCGAGCGGGTGAAGCCGAACAGGTCGACCACGATCTGGCGGGACGGGTGGCCCCGGAAGTCGGAGGACTCGCGGACGTAGATGTGGTCGATCCGGTTGGACAGCCCGGTCAGGGCGAGGGGGAGCAGGTCGCTCATGAAGCCGGGATTGATGCCGGTGCCGTGCAGGGAGGCGTTCCCGGCGCGGCAGGCGGCCTCCAGGCGTTCCACCACGCCGGGGCCGTAGCACTGGGGGTAGACGAACCCGGTCGTGGTGACGACGTTCTTGCCCGAGGCGAGCAGGGCGCAGATCGTCTCCACGTCGCTCGGGTGGTCGCCGCCGAAGTAGGAGGCGGGCAGCGGCATGTGCAGCACGCAGTCGGCCTCGGTGGCGAGGATCTCGTCGACGTCGTCGGTGCAGGTGACTCCGGTCGCGGGCAGTCCGACGAGCGTGCCGGCGTCCTGACCCAGCTTGTCGGGGTCGTAGACGAGGACCCCGACGAGATCGAACTCCGGACGGGTGATCAGGGCGCGCAGTGAGTAGCGTCCAACGGCGCCGGTGGCCCATTGGATCACTCGGAGGGGCGGAGATGAGGGCATGCGTTGCCTCCAGCCCGGGTCTCTGGGCGGGGCCGTGCTGGGAGGAGTGTCGTCGTTGACCCTCGCCCTGTTCGGGGCAGAAACTTTAACAGAAATTCACGCGCCCGATCACTATCCGCGACGATTCGGCAGCCTGTCGTCTCTCGTCATGGTCCTGCGGGGACCGGCAGGCTATGGTTCAAGGAAAACAGAACTATGTTCTCGTGGGAGAGTGCGGATGTCAGAGCTGCGGTTTGACGGCAAGGTCGCGGTCATCACCGGCGCCGGGCACGGTCTCGGTCGCTCACACGCGCTGTCGCTGGCCGAGCGCGGCGCCAAGGTCGTCGTCAACGACCTCGGCGGCGCGCTGGACGGCACGGGTGCCTCCACCGGCCCGGCCGCCGACGTGGTCGAGCTGATCAACAAGAACGGCGGCGAGGCGGTCGCCAGCACCGACGACGTCGCGACCCCGGAGGGCGCCCAGGCGATCGTGCGGGCCGCGATCGACGCCTTCGGGCGGCTGGACGTCGTCGTCAACAACGCCGGCATCCTGCGCGACAAGTCCTTCGGCAAGATGAGCGTCGAGGAGTTCGACCAGGTCCTCGCCGTCCACGTGCGCGGCTCGTTCCTGGTGAGCCGCGCGGCCTTCCCGTACCTCAAGGAGCAGGGCTACGGCCGGATCGTCAACACCTCCTCGCCCGCCGGACTGTTCGGCAACTTCGGCCAGGCCAACTACTCCACGGCGAAGATGGGCCTGGTCGGCCTGACCAAGACGCTCGGCATCGAGGGCGCCAGGGCGGGGATCAAGGCCAACGCGATCGCGCCGGTCGCCTGGACCCGGATGACCGAGGCGCTGCTGCCGGCCGAGTTCGAGGCCAAGTTCACCGCGGAGCGGGTCAGCGCGCTGGTGACGTTCCTGGCGCACGAGTCCTGCGAGACCAGCGGGGAGGTCTTCAGCGTCGGCGGCGGCCGGATCGCCCGGGTCTTCGTGGCCGAGGGGCCCGGCTGGCGGCAGGACGACCACACGGTCGAGGACATCCGGGACAACTGGGAGGCCATCATGGCCGAGCAGCCGTACCTGACCCCCATCGCCCTCGGCCAGCAGGCGTCCGCCTCCATGAAGGCCATGCTCTGACCGGATGACCGCGAAAAAGGGCGTCCGCGCAGGTGCGGGCGCCCTTTCCGCGGTCCGGGCTCCGCGGTCCGGGCTCACCCGGATCCGGTGGCCCCGCTACGTCACGGCTGACCGGATGCCCAGGGCGAGCAGGACGACCGCGGTGATCCCGGTGACGACGGTCTTGAATGTGTAGGGTCTCAGTCTTCGTGACATCTTGACCTGCGGGTTTCCGCACTGTCTCACGATCATGGCGGTTTCCTCACCTGTGGGGACTGATGGTCAGGATCGGTCGATCGACGGGGTGCTCGTCGAGGATGTAGCGGATGTGCCCGCTCGTGGTTCCGCAGGCTGTGGCGAACTCGCGACGGTCTGATTTTCCGGGCCGCCGCGCACCACTTCAACGCCTGTCGGGAAGCCTGCTGAACCCGGCACCCACTCACCGACGATCGGAGTCCCTGGATCGGACTGCAAAGATCAGCCGAGCGTGAACGTCCTGGCGCGGGTACGGTGCCGGCTGGGAGGGTGGACCTCATGATGGAGAACTTGCGGGACGCCGAGCGCCGGCTCCAGGCCGCGCAGCTCGCTGGAGATGTCGAGGCGCTGGATCGGCTGCTGGATGATCGGCTGATCTTTACCTTCGGTGCGAACGTTGCGACCAAGGCGGACGACCTGGAGCTGCACCGCACTCGGACGCAGGTGCTGACGAAGGTGGCCGAGGAGGAGTTGACCGTGCTCGCCGATGGGCACACCGGGGTGACGTGGTTTCTCGGCACCGTCGAAGGGACCGTCTCCGGTGCGCCGTTCGCGGCCAGGATGCGCTACACCCGTACTTGGCTGTACGACGAGACGCACGGCTGGCGAATCATCGCCGTGCACGCCGGCACGACCGATTGACATAGCCGACACGTTGTCCGACGACCGGCCGGCCGGATGGTCGCCGGCGAGGTTCGACCGGCGGTGGCCCTCGTGGGTGACCTGGCGGGTCAGCAGGGCCAGGCTGGCGCCGGGGGTGGCGATCAGTGGGAAGACCGCGACCAGGAACGCGGCGAGGTCTTCGGGCCGCTGGAGCATCCCGGAGTCGGGCAGCGGGTGGTGGAGCTCGACCGGTGGCCTACGTTGGCCAGTGCCCCTAGGGGCTAGAGCCCTGCTCAGATGCTGGGGGGCGCCGTGTTCGACGAGGCGACCTTCACCGGGGACACCTGGTTCGTTCGAGACCAACTTATGAGACTGGCCGACCTGCAGGGATGTCGCTGCCGGGGTGCGCCCGGGGCGCGTCTCGAAAGCGTGGATTCGAGACGCGCCCCATTGGCGCCGGCCGAGGCGTTGGTCGAAGATCTCAACTCTCGCCTGAGCACGGCATGCAAAGGGTCATGGCCGCTCCCCGGCCTGGTCCACGACGCCTATCGCGACGCGGGTCGAGATCGACCAGGTCGTTCCCTTCTCGATGCTCCATGCCAGGTAACGGGGAACGGGAACCCCTTTGTCGTCCACCGGGATGGGCATCCGGCTGCGGTTGTTCGGCTTGGGATTAAGCTCCTCGTGGTCGGCGATCGCCGTCTCCCGTCGCGCCCGGTAGGCGTAGGTCACGGGGTCCAGGAGAATTTCGACCTTGAGATAGTCTTCGGCGACCTGGGAGATCGACAGCGCCGACCGTCCCTCGGTGTCGGTCGCCGTCTCGTCCACCGTCACCCCGGGCAGCTTGGCCATCGCCCGGAAGATCGCGGCCTCATGCTCCGGGGTGACGAGGTTCTGGCTCAGGGTCACGGCGAACCGCAGGAAGATCCACTCGTCGTGGGCAGGGCCGCTCGCTTCCCGGTAGAGCTCGCGGTATTTGGCCAGGAGCGCGTCGGGGTCGGTCGGCAGCGAGGCCAGCAGCGCATAGGTGTTCTCCGGCGTCCTCTCGCCGGGATTGGAGGTCTGCAGCTTGCCGTTCACCAGGTAGCCGACCCGTTTGCCGTCGGCCCGGGTCCAGAACGGTTCGACCGTCTCCGGCAGCGGTGTCTGCGGGGTGATCCGTTCGCCTTGGCCGATATCCTTGCCCCAGGCCGCGTCACGGCTCTCGGTATAGATCCACTGGTCGTCGCGGGGCGGCGTGAACTCCTTCTCCTGTACGGCCGCCGCGATCCTGGTCAGCACCACCTGAGCGTTGGCGGCGGGCAGCGTGCGCTCTCCCTGGAACACGCTCACCCCGGTAGCGATGACCACGGCGGCGGCGGCCACCGCCAGCGCCCGGGTCGCCCATCCGCGCCCGCGACGCGGATGGTGGGCTCGGGCCATGAGAGCCGCTCGGGCGGCGGCTTGGGCGTCGGGGGCCGGCGGCGCCGGACGCGCCCAGTCCTCGCGCAGTCTCTCGAGGTCGTTCATGATCCGTCCCTTTCCAGTGCGGCTTGGAGACTCCTGCGGGCCCGGTGCAGTCGTGAGCGGGCCGTTCCGGCCGGGATGCCGAGCGCGCTGCCCGCTTCCTCGGAGGTCAGCTCCGCCCAGGCGACCAGGAGCAGCACGTCCCGATCGCGATCGGCGATCTCGGCGAGTGCCTCGGCGAGCCGGGACGTGCGGGCTCCCGCGTCGACGGCCCCGGCGACCTGGTCGGCGTGGTCTTCCACGGGGCTGTCGGCGCCCGCCTTGGCCAGGGCTTGGTACTGGCGCAGTTCGGCGCGGTGATGGCGGGCGATGAGGTTGGAGGCGATGCCGTACAACCAGGGCCGCGCGTTGGCGCGGGAGACGTCGTAGCCTGCCCGTTTGTCGAAGGCGATGAGGAACGTCTCCGCAGCGACATCGTCGGCCAGGCCCTGGCCTAACCTGCGCGCGGCGTAGCCGTGGATCTCGGGGTAGTAGCGGTCAAATATGGCGGCGAAGCGTTCGGGCTCCCGCCGGGACTGTTCGATGATCACGGCGTCCGCTGCTTGGGCCGGCAGCGCGCGTGACATCGAGGTCACCTCTCGATCCTTGGGTTCACACCCGGTTCTTCACCGATCAGGAGACAAGTGTTCACGACGTCCACTCACCACGCCTTGGCGGGAGCCGGAAACTCATCGGTGGGGGCCGAGCCACCCCTATGGGACGGCGTCGGAACGCGAATCGGGATCACGCCCCACGGGACCGCCTGATGGAGACCGGCCGGATGCCATTCGGTGCAGATGGCGAAGGCGCTACCTAGCGGGCGGCGAGGGGTCGGGGCTGAAGACATCGGAGTCACCCAAATAACCCCAGATAACGATGGCACTACGGATGACATGCGGCCAAATAATGTTGCGGATTCCCGGTCAAGCTGCGTTGCAGGTCACAGGCTCCGGTCCGACACCTTTACCCGCGCACGCGTAGGGGTGTCTCATATGTCACGAAACCCTCGGGCGGGGGAGTGCCCGGGGAGCTGTAGCCAGACCCTCATCCCGTTGATGTTCGCGTGCTTGACTGGTGAAGTGCACTTATTCGAAGTGTGCAGTATTCCCATCTGGTGTCGGGTGCTGGTTCAAATGCGGCGGGCGATCGTGATGATCTCGCGGCTGGTTTCGGTGATGGGACCCCGGTGCCAGTCGCCGTACTGATCCTCGATGGTGAACCCGGCCTCGGTCAGGAACGTGGCCAGTGCCGGGACGTCGAGGAAGCGCAGGCTTGTCCGGTCGACGCGGAGGACTGTGTCGTCGCGCTCGGCGGTGGTCTCGGTGAACGTGACGACATCGCCAACGACAGACTCAACTTCATGCCACATGCGTAGCTTGCGTCCGGTGGCATCTTCGATGTCGAAGGCGTTCGAGGGGTTCCAGCTTTCCCAGGCGCGAGCCTGCGGGTGGCGGGTGCCGAAGACGAATTGGCCACCGTCACGGAGCGAGGTACGGATCGCGATCAGGGAAGCCCACAGTTCGTCGTCGGTGACCAGGCACTGGAAGGCGTTGCTGGTCATCGTGGCCAGGTCGAACTCCCTGTCCCAGGCGGCGTCGGCGGCGACGCCGGAGACCCATTCGATGTCGGCGCGGCGCCTGGCCCGATCCAGCATGCCCTGGTCGGGGTCGAGACCGACGAGACGTCCGGTGTGACCAAGGTCGCGGGCGTAGTGCAGCATGCTCCCGGTGCCGCAGCCGAGATCCAGTACGACGCCGGCCGCCATCACGAGTTCGGTGCAGAAGACGACCTCGGGGTATCGGGCGGGGGCCCACGGGTTCATCACGTCGTAGAGAGCTGCGGCCTCAGCATCAGAGAACATTCCGGCAGTATCCACACACGGCCGACGACAGCCAACCGAATTATGCCGGATCAAGATGGATCACTCCCCTACCAACTCCAGATGCGCGGCACCAGGCAAATCGGTCGCTTGCACCACAAGTCACCTCCGTTGCATCTAATGCAACATGGTTGAGGTCAATCATGGATGCCGTCACCTCCTTGGCCAACGCGGTCTGAGTCAACGACAAAGCAACTACCTATACGCGTATGACTAGGCATGATGAGTTGTAGCCGATCATGCCGAGTGTTGTATCTGCTGCAACTTTGCACGGTATCGGGGTCACAGGCCGATTCCCCGCATGGGGTTGTCGCGCCACTTGTCGGCGGAGCGGATGTAGCCGTGCACCACGGGGGACTTCTCCGACCAGCGGCCGTGCCGGGCGATCGCCGAGACGGGCGCCCCGTTCTTGGCGGCGGTGGTGGCCCCGCCGGAGCGCAGCGAGTGGGCGGTGTAGGCCTCGGCGTTCGGAAGGCCGGCCCGCGTCGCGGCGCGGCGCACGATGAGGTTCAGGCCGTGCCCGCTCATCCGCGCCGCTGCCTTGCCCGAGGCGCCGGAGTGGCCGGTGGTGATGCGGCCGTGCCGGTCGATGCCGCGCAGCAGCGGCCCGGCGGTGATGCCGTGCTCGGCCAGGGCGGCACTCCAGGCCTGCACAACGCGCACCGGGCAGGTGCCGGGGTGCGAACCGTAGGGCAGCGGCACCACCTCGCCGCGGGCGTCCTGGTCGGTCTTGGACTGGCGGATGGTGACCTCCAGGCCGTCGGCGGTCAGCGCCAGGTCGCCGAAGTCGAGGGCGGCCAGCTCCGAGCGGCGGCCCATCAGGGCGAAGCCGAGCACCAGGGTGGCGCGGTCGCGCAGGCCGGCCAGGGTGGCGGGGTCGCATCCGTCGATCATCCGGCGCAGCAGGTCGAGCTCGGCCGGCGGCGCCTTGCGGGTGCGTGTCCCGGCTTTGGCCCGCTCCTTGCGGTAGGCGCGCAGGGCCAGGCGGCCGCCCTCGGCGTTCACGGTCAGCCCGGCCTTCTTGTGCCGGGACTGCACGCATGCCAGGGCCCGCTCGATCGTCGACGGCGCCGGGGGCGTGCCGCGCCGGGTCGGGGTGGCGGCCAGATGGGTGACGTACTCGGCGAGCGTCTCGGCCGAGGCGGGCAGCGGCGTGCGATGGTGCTTGGCGCACCAGGCGGTGAAAGTCTCCCAGTCGCGGGCGTAGGCACGGCTGGTGTTGTCGGCCAGTCCGCCGGCGACCCGGGCGCGGGCCGCCTCGCTCAGCTCCCGATCGGCGGTGTGCGCCGCGGCGATGGTCGCCGAGGTCGTGGTGCCAGGTGCCAGCCGTACCAACTCGGTCACTTGAAGGTATGCCTAAGAGCGAACCCCGCCTGATGCCGACAGGTACGTGCTGGTGTGGATGTGGGACCGAAGTTGGTCTCGGCTCCTTCTTCTCCCAGGGACACGACAAGATCGCAGAAGCCGCCCTCCTGGCGGCCCGGTACGACAACTCCGTCGCCCGACTCATCGCCCACCACGGCTTCGGCCCCGAAAACGGCGTCCGCGAGGCCGCGGTGGAGAAGGGCTACTGGGAGGCCTGCCCCGAAGCGAGCTGCAACTACCTCGGTGCCCCCGCCAGCATTCGCGTGCACCGCAAGAAGATGCAGCACTGAACCGTCTCTCCCACTCCGCGTCGCCGAGCATCGCCGCTCAGCGGTCGGTCTCCTGCAGGGATCGACCGGAAGCAGGCCCCACGGTCGTTTCCTTGGTCACAGGGGCCCAGGAGGGAGATATCTCTCATGGCTGCGCACCGGCGACGCCGCAAGAAGCTGGTCTTCGGGGAAGGGGCGGCACTCGCTGTTCGAGCGTTCCTGATCGCCATTGACTGGTGGACCAACGGACATGGGCCCAGGTAGGCAATTCCGCCTCCCAGGCCCGTCGTTTCCGCATCGAAACTCCGGTTCTCCCTGGTCGGGCGGACCGGGGCCTCACGCAACCCGCATTGTGTGAGATCGAAACCGCTACCCGGACCGTCCCCGCCCGATCCGGAGAGATGGCATCAGCCGCGCTCCTCCAACCACGCGATGACGGACCGGACGAGACCGTCGACGCGTGACAAGGGTTTGCCGGCAAACACCGGGTGGAGGTGCCCGACCCCGACCGCGTCGTTCCAGGCCCAGGCGCGTCGGTAGGTCTCCTCGTCGGTAGCGGCCCGGAGGACGTCCCAGCCATGCCAGGCCGCGACGAGTGCCGCGTCGATCGCTGGGTCCGACAGAATCGCCATGTCCCAGTCGAGGACGCCGGTCAGCTTGCCGTCCTCGCCGAAGTGGAAGTTGCTGCCGCCGAGGTCGCCGTGGACAAGCCTGGCCGGGACCTCCTCAAGCGCCAGCAGCGTGTCCAGCCGCTGCCGAACTCCGTCACGCCACTTCGCCGGCAGGCGCGGAACGATCTCGTCGTTCAGGATGTCGGCCCATCCCAAGCCATCGGCATACCGGCGCGGCCTGTGGAGAACGGCCTCGAGCTCCGGCGAGATCTCAACCTTGCCCACTGCCTCCAAGAGCAGGCCGAACGCCGCCGGGTCCCCGTTGCCTTCCGGCAGCCCCTCGCCGTCAATCCACGAAATCGCGACGGCCGCACGTTCCCCGAACGTGGCCACCGCAGTCAGCGGCTCCGGCACGGCGAAAGGCAGGCCGGCCGCCGCAACGGCCCGAAGAATTTCGACCCGGCGCGGCAGCTCGGCGGCGGCACTGGGGCGCTTGCTGATACGCACGGCGGCGATGCCGGGGAACAGCACGACGTGGTGCATGTTCCCGTGCTCGGCAAGGCGTGCGGAGGCAAGAGCAGCGTCAGGAACCAGTGCTTCAGCGATTTCCAGGAGGTCGGCGGGGACTGGTTGGGGCATCCCGCTATTTTGGCGGACGATCACCCTCGGTGAGCCCTCTGTGGCTCCCGAAACCATCGGACGCCAGGAGCTTCGCCGCCCGTTACGACACTGTCGCCAGTGCTCATCAGGCCGTAGGGGAACGACGTTGGCCGTGGGCATTTCCAGGAGTTCGCGCAGCTCGGCGTTCTCGGCGGTGAGCAGGCTGACGGCACGGACCAGCGCGGGGATGTCTTCCTTGATCTGAGCGAGTTCCTCAATCCCGGGATGGTGTTCTGACATGCACTGCCGGGGGCTGGCGTGAAAAAGCCCCCGCCGACGTGTAGTCGGCAGGGGCTTCTGCCGTCCTGTGTGTTCGGATAGTCAGTCCGAGGGCAGCAGTCCGTCCCAACCAGGCGCGGCAACGTCCGGCCGGTCCAGCCGGTGCCGGCCCAAGACTCCCGAAGCTGCGGCGAGCCGCAAAGTAGGCAGGTTGATCCAGCTCAGCGCGGGTTTCCGTACCGCTCGCCAGAGCCGGATTTCGGCGGCCTGTCCCGGGTCGGCATCAGGGACCGGATTGGCGGAGCGATCGGAGTCAGGGCCGTGACCTGGAACAATGCGGTTCCGGTGACCAGACAGAATTGAAATTCTGTCTGGTCAGATCTCATGCTGAGCTACTTTGCGTCTGGTGACACCGATCCGAGCGCCGGGCCTTTTAGCCGGATGTGAGAGCCCGGTAACGGCCTGCTGACACGTTGCTCATGCTGTCCAGAGCCACAGGGTCCAGAAAAAGCCTTCATTCTCATAATACTTGCTCAGGCACTGGTAGGCGCGGGCAGAGCGCTGGCCATCTAGGTGGCATCTTTCATAACCATTGGCGTAGGACGCGTATCTCCCCGCGAATTCGTAGTGGCCTAGTGCCGCCTCTGCGGTGGCCGTGGTGGTGGCCGTCGCAGCGGTGGCCGGTGCAGATGTGAGTAGGGCGGGGCCGGCTGTGAGAGTGAGGGCCACCGCCGCGAAGGCGAGGCCGCGCTTGATCCTGGACACGCGCTCTCCATTCATTCGAGTTCTGCCAGTTGGGCCTTCTCAAACGAGGGTGGCACTCCGTGATCAGCCTGTCTTTAGCTCAGAACGCACCTTTAGTTACCGCTGAGCGTAGTTACCGCTGAGCGGTGGAAGCAGGCAACCGGTGATCCGCACTCCTTACCGGGCCAAAGGCGCCGCCCAGCTCGGGGTCACGTTGCCCGGACAGGCCGGTCCGTTCGGTTTCCGTCCCGAACCGACGCCGGAGCCTGCCACACCGGGGGAAGACACCGGGCTCCCGCTACTGGAAGACCAGCACTGAGATCAGCTCTCAACCACCGGAACGGCTATTAGCCCTTTCCGGCTTACTTGGTCTGCCCCCCACCTGAGCGGCATGCGCGGCCGTGAGGGTGTCGAGCTGGCGGGCAGCATCGGCGCGAACCTGTGCAACCTCGGCGCGCTGGCGCTCCACCTCAGCCTCGGCCTGGGTGGCTCGCCGGTCAGCCTCGGCCACCTGCGCGGCGGCCGGAGCGGTTACGGCTGCGGACAATCGGGCGGGGGCAGTGGCCGAATCATGGCGTTCGGGCGTCCTAGGACGCTGACCTGAGCGGATGTGATTCGGGAGACCCGACAGAGCTAAGGTTCTGTCCGGTGCGCCGATTGCTGTTTGGGGCTGGTGGCGCGTTTTTTACCGGCACCCCTACTTCACCGGTTCCTCCGGCGTCCCGGGGGCGGGCAGGCGGGTGCCCGGATGCATCTCCGGCGTCCCGGGGCGAGCAGGCCGGCGCCCGGATACATCTCCTGCGACGACCGGGTCTTCTCGCCGATGAGCGCGCAGGGGGATCACCTCGGTGGCCTGCCGGGTGCTCTTGCCCTCCGGGGACGGCTCCCTCGGGGGACGGCTTCCTTCGGGGCGGCTTCCTCCGGGGGCGGCTTCCTTTGGGGACGGCGCCATCGAGCCGTGCGCCGACTCGCCGACCGGCCGGCGGCTGTCCACCACGCCCGTACGAGGCGCCGGGAGCAACCGGCAGGTCCGCCGACTTTTGTGGAAATCTGCAAAAGTCGGCGGACTTTTCGCTAAAAGCCTTCACAACACGAGCAGAAGAGGGTTAGCTTCTGCACACCAACTCCCAATGCGGAGGTGTTGTGAAGCGCGTTACCGCTCGGCCGGAGAACCCCCACCAGGCCACGCTGCTCCGGCTGCTACGGGAACGGGCACGGTCACGTGCCGAGCTCGGCGATGTGGCCGAGCTCTCCCGCTCCCGGCTCAACCTCGAACTCGACCGGCTGGTCGAGCTGCGGCTGGTCGAGCAGGCGGGCCTGGCGGCCTCGCGCGGCGGGCGCAGGTCGGGCATGGTGCGGCTGGCCGCGACCATGCGGTTCGCCGGCGTCGACGTCGGCGCCACCTCGGTCGACGTGGCCGTCACCGACGGCGGCCTGGAGGTCCTCGGCCGCGCGAGCGAGCCCTGCGACGTGCGCGACGGGCCGGTGGCCGTGCTGGACCGGGCCACCGAGATGCTCGCCAAGCTGCGCGGTCAGGGACTGTTCACCCAGCTCCACGGTGCGGGGATCGGCGTCCCCGGACCGGTCAGCTTCCGGGAGGGAATGCCGGTCGCGCCGCCGATCATGCCCGGCTGGGACCGGTACCCCGTCAGGGAGACGCTCGGGCAGGAGCTCGGCTGTCCCGTAGTGGTCGACAACGACGTCAACATCATGGCTCTCGGCGAGCTCCACGCGGGGCTGGCCAAGCAGGTCGACGACTTCCTCTTCGTCAAGATCGGCACCGGGATCGGCTGCGGGATCGTGGTGGACGGCAAGATCTACCGAGGTGTCTCCGGCAGCGCCGGCGACATCGGCCACATCCGCGTCGACGACACCGGCCCCATCTGCGCCTGCGGCAACGCCGGCTGCCTTGAGGCCTACTTCGGCGGTGCCGCCCTCGCCAGGGAGGCCACGGCCGTCGCCGAGCGCTCGCCGTACCTCGGCGAGCGGCTCCGGCGGACGGGCGCGCTCACCGGCGAGGACGTCGCCGCGGCGGCCGAGCTGGGCGACGCCGAGGCGGTGCGGCTGATCCGTGACGGCGGGCACCGGGTCGGCCTGGTGCTGGCCGGGCTCGTCAGCTTCTTCAACCCCGGCCTTGTGATCGTCGCCGGAGGCGTGGCCCGGCTGGGCCACCTGCTGCTGGCGGAGATCAGAAGCGTCGTCTACCGCCGGTCGCTGCCCCTGGCGACGGGCAACCTGCCCATCGTGCTGTCGGAGCTCGGCGACAGCGCCGGAGTGATCGGCGCGGCCCGGCTCTGCAGCGACCACGTCTTCTCGGCCCCATGAACAACCAGCGAGGCCTCATGTCCGAAAACAGCCCCTTGTTGCTGATGAAGGGGATCGTCAAGCAGTTTCCCGGTGTCCGCGCGCTCGACGGCGTCGACCTGGAGGTGCTGCCCGGTGAGGTGCACTGCCTGCTCGGCCAGAACGGCGCGGGCAAGTCCACCCTGATCAAGACCCTCGCGGGCGCGCACCAGCCGGATGAGGGCACCATCACCCTGGGCGGTGAGCCGGTACGGCTGAGCAGCCCGATCGCGGCGATCCGGCTGGGCATCTCCACCATCTACCAGGAGCTGGACCTGGTGGAGGGGCTGAGCGTGGCCGAGAACGTCTTCCTCGGCCATGAGCCGGCCCGGCTGGGGTTCGTCGGCCAGGGGGAGGCCAACCGGGCGACCCGGGCGCTGCTGGCACGGCTGGGGCACGGGGAGATCCGGCCGACGACGCAGGTGGGGCGGCTGTCGCCGGCGGCCAGGCAGGTGGTCAGCATGGCGCGGGCGCTGTCGCACGACACCCGGTTGATCATCATGGACGAGCCCTCGGCGGCACTGGCCCATGACGAGGTGGACAACCTGTTCCGGATCATCCGGGAGCTGACCGCCCAGGGGGTGGCGGTGGTCTACATCTCCCATCGGCTGGAGGAGATCCGCCAGATCGGCGACCGGGTGACGGTGCTCAAGGACGGCCGCACGGTCGCGGTGGGCCTGCCGGCCAAAGACACCCCGACCCGGCAGATCGTCTCCCTGATGACCGGCCGCAATGTGGAGCACGTCTTCCCGCCGCGTCGTGACGGGCCCGCGACGGGGGAGGAAGTGCTGCGGGTGGAGGGGCTCACCGTCCCGGGCGTGTTCGCCGACGTCTCCTTCGCGGTCCGGGCGGGGGAGATCGTCGGGCTGGCCGGGCTGGTCGGCTCGGGCCGTTCGGAGATCATCGAGGCGGTCTACGGGGCGCGCCGCTTCTCGGGGCGGGTGGTCGTGGAGGGCAGGCCGGTCCGCCGGGGCGGCACCACGGGCGCGGTCCGGCTGGGCATGGGCCTGGCGCCGGAGGAGCGCAAGGCCCAGGCGCTGCTGCTGGACCAGAGCGTGACGCGCAACATCTCGCTGGCCAGCCTCGGCCGGTACTCCCGGTTCGGCTGGCTGGATCGGCGTCGCGAGGCCGAGGACGCGCGCGCTCTGGTCGAGACGCTGGACATCCGTCCACCCGATCCGGACCGGCCGGTCAAGACGCTGTCGGGCGGCAACCAGCAAAAGGCGGTGCTGGCGCGCTGGCTGCTCAACGGCCGCAAGCTGCTGCTGCTGGACGAGCCCACCCGGGGGGTGGACGTCGGCGCGCGGGCGGAGCTGTACGCGGTGATCCGGGAGCTGGCCGAGAAGGGGGTGGGGGTGCTGCTGGTCTCCAGTGAGGTACCCGAGGTGCTCGGCCTGGCCGACCGGGTCCTGGTGATCCGGGAGGGCACGATCATCCACCAGGCCGACGCCGGTGACCTGGACGAACATCGAGTACTGGACATGATCATGGAAGGCAGTGCGCTGTGACCGACCCGCGAGGCCAGGCCGCCGCGAGCCCGGCGGAGGCTGCTGAGAGTCCGATGGAGAGTGCGAAGGGCCCGGTGGAGGCTGCTGAGAGTCCGGCGGCGAACGCGAAGGGCCCGGTGGAGGTGGTGAAGCCGTCCGCCGATGAGCGTGGCCGGGGCGAGGCGTCCGGGCACAGGTCTGCCGGGCGCCCCGGTTGGCCGGCCCGGCTGGGGGAGGTGCCGCATCTGGGACTGGTGGCGGCGCTGGCGCTGCTGGCGGTGGTCGGACTGGTGACGGTGCCGGACAGCTTCGCCACCGGCTCCAACCTGGTGAGCATCCTGGCGCTGGCGGCGACCATCGGCGTGATCACTGTCGGCGCGACCTTCGTGATCATCGGTGGCGGGATCGATCTGTCGGTCGGGGCGGTGATGGCGCTGGCGTCGGTGTGGGCGACCACGCTGGCCACCCAGTCCTACGGGCCGTTGGTGATGATCGTCTGTGCGGTGCTGGTCGGGGCCGGGGCGGGGCTGGTCAACGGGTGGTTGATCGCCTATGGGCGGCTGGTGCCGTTCATCGCGACGCTGGCGATGCTGGTGGCCGCCCGCGGGCTGGCCCAGCGGATGTCGGATCGCAAGACCCAGCTCGTGCAGCAGGGCAACGAGATGATCGTGGAGTTGTCGACCACCCGGCTGCTGGGGTTGCCGCTGCTGGTCTACGTCTTCGCGCTGGTGGTGGTGGCCGGCTGGGTGGTGCTGAACCGCACCACGTTCGGCCGGCGCACCTACGCGGTGGGCGGCAATCCCGAGGCGGCGCGGCTGGCGGGCATCGACGTGCGGCGGCACACGGTGTGGCTGTACGCGCTGTCGGGGTTGTGCTGCGGCATCGCAGCGGTGCTGATCATGGCCAGGACCACCACCGGTTCCTCCACGCACGGGGATCTGTACGAGCTGGACGCGATCGCCGCGGTGATCATCGGGGGGACGTTGCTGACCGGGGGCCGGGGGTCGATCGTGGGGTCGATCCTGGGGCTGCTGATCTTCACGGTGATCACGAATCTGTTCATCCTCAACGGGCTCAACACCAGTGATCAGTTGATCGCCAAGGGCCTGATCATCGTGGTGGCCGTGCTGCTGCAGCGGCGCAGCCTCCGCTCCTCGACCTGACGACCCCGCCCGCCGCGGACCGGTCAGGGCCCGCGGCGGGCGGGGGCGCCCGCTCACCACCGGATCCGCCACCGTCCGGCCCCGGCCCTCGGGCCCCTGCCGGAGGCGGATCCGTCCCCTTCCGAAAAAGCCGTTCCGAAGCGGTCCTCCCTTCCGAAAAAGCCTTCCCGAAGCAGTCCTCCCCTCCGAAAAACCGGTCTTCCCCTCCGCGAAGGAGCATGGTCATGACAGAAAGAGTCGCCCGTCGGGGTTTCCTGGTCGGCGGAGCCGTCATCGGCGCCGGTGCGCTGGTGACCGCCTGCACCGGCAACACCCCGGACGCCCCGGCCGCAGCCAGTGCGCCGGCGCCGGCGGCCACCGGCGGCAACGACGCCCCCGGTGACAAGGTCGTCATCGGGTTCTCGGCGCCGGCGGCCGATCACGGCTGGATCGCCGCGATCGCCAAGAACGCCGAGGCCGCGGCCAAGCAGTACACCGATGTGGAGTTCAAGCCGGTCGAGCCGACCAACGACATCAACGCGCAGATCTCGGCGGTGGAGTCGCTGATCGCGGCGAAGGTCGCCGCGCTGGTGATCCTGCCCAACGACGGCCAGCAGCTCAACCAGATCGCCCGGCAGGCCTCCGACGCGGGCATCCCGGTGATCAATTTGGACCGGGTCTTCCCCGACAAGCTGTCGTACCGGACCTGGATCGGCGGCGACAACTACGGCATGGGGGTCGCGGCCGGGCATTACATCGGCAAGACGCTCAAGGACAAGGGGGTGGCCGACCCGGTGATCCTGGAGATCCAGGGCATCGCGACGCTGCCGCTGACCCAGGATCGCAGCAAGGGCTTCGAGGACGCGTTGAAGACTTACGGGTTCACGGTGACGGCCAAGCAGGACGCGCAGTTCACGGTGGAGTCGGGCACGAAGGTGACCAGCAACCTGCTGCAGGCGCACAAGAAGATCGACGCGATCTGGAACCACGACGACGACCAGGGCATCGGCGTGCTGGCGGCGGTCAAGGAGGCCGGGCGCAGCGAGTTCTTCATGGTGGGCGGGGCCGGGTCGGCCAACGCGATGCGGGAGATCCAGGCCGACAGCGGGGTGTTGAAGGCCACCGTGACCTACAGCCCGACGATGGCCGCCTCGGCGGTGAAGCTGGCCCGGCTGATCGCGCAGGGCAAGGGGATGAGCGATCTGCTGGAGAACCAGGTGCCGCAGTCGATCACGCTGGCCTCCGAGACCATCACCAAGGACAACGTGGCGAAGTACCTGCCGCTCGGATTCGAGTCCTGATGATCGCTGACGACAGGCCGACGCTGGGGATCGGCATGGTCGGCTACGCGTTCATGGGGCGGGTGCACTCACAGGCCTGGCGCAGCGTCGGCGCGTTCTTCGACCTGCCGGTCCGGCCGGTGATGGCGGCGCTGGGCGGCCGCTCGAAGGAGGCCACCACCGCCGCGGCCCGCGACCTGGGCTGGGCGGCGGCCGAGACCGACTGGCGTGATCTGATCGCCCGCGACGACGTGCAGGTGGTCGACATCTGCACCCCCGGCGACAGCCACGCCGAGATCGCGATCGCCGCGCTGGCGGCGGGCAAGCACGTCATCTGCGAGAAGCCGCTGGCCAACAGCGTGGCCGAGGCCGAGGCGATGGCCGCCGCCGCCCGCGCCGCGGCCGGGCGGGGCGTGCACGCCATGGTCGCCTTCAACTACCGGCGGGTGCCGGCGGTCGCGCTGGCCCGCCGGTGGGTCGCCGAGGGCCGGCTGGGCCGCCTGCACCACGTGCGCGCCCAGTACCTGCAGGACTGGATCGCCGATCCGGCCTTCCCGCTGGTGTGGCGGCTGCAGCGGGAGCGGGCCGGTTCCGGCGCGCTGGGCGACATCGGCGCGCACGTCATCGACACCGCCCAGTTCATCACCGGCGAGCTGCTGGAGGGGGTGTCGGCGCTGACCGAGACCTTCGTCAAGGAGCGTCCGCTGGCCGGGGCCTCGGCCGGGCTGAGCGCCACCGGCGCCACCGCCCCGGCCGACGGTACGGCGGACGGCGCGGCGGGCGGTACGGCGGGCGGCGCGGCGGGCGGTACGGTGGACGGCGCGGTGGCCACCGGGGCGGTGGACGTCGATGACGCCGCGCTGTTCATCGGCCGTTTCAGCGGTGGCGCGCTGGGCTCGTTCGAGGCGACCCGGTTCGCCACCGGCCGTAAGAACGCGCTGCGGATCGAGGTCAACGGCTCAAAGGGGAGCCTGGCCTTCGATTTCGAGGCGATGAACGAGCTGTGGTTTCATGACCACACCCTGCCCGCGGCCGAGGCCGGCTTCCGCAGGGTCATCGTCACCGAGGCCGAGCACCCTTACGCGGCGGCGTGGTGGCCGCCCGGACACGGGCTCGGCTACGAGCACACCTTCACCCATGAGATCAAGGACTTCGTCGAGGCGGTCGCCGCCGGCGTCGCTCCGGCGCCGTCCTTCGCCGACGGGCTGCGGGTGCAGCGGGTGCTGGCCGCGGTCGAGGCGAGCGCGGCCGACGGAAGCCGTTTCACCCCTGTGGAGGAATCGTGACCCGACCTATCACGCTGTTCACCGGCCAGTGGGCCGACCTGCCGTTCGAGGAGGTCTGCCGGCTGGCCGCCGAGTGGGGCTACGACGGCCTGGAGATCGCCTGCTGGGGCGACCACTTCGAGGTCGACAAAGCTCTGGCCGACGACTCCTACGTCGAGCGCAAGCTGGAGGTGCTGGCCAAGCACAACCTCAAGGTGTGGACCGTCTCCAACCACCTGGTCGGCCAGGCCGTCTGCGACCACCCCATCGACGCCCGGCACAAGGCCATCCTGCCCGCCCGCATCTGGGGGGACGGCGAGCCCGAAGGCGTGCGCCGCCGCGCAGCCGAGGAGATCAAGGACACCGCCCGGGCCGCGGCCCGGCTGGGCGTGGACACGGTGGTCGGGTTCACCGGCTCGGCCATCTGGCACACCGTGGCGATGTTCCCGCCGGTGCCCGCCTCCATGATCGAGGACGGCTACGCCGACTTCGCCGACAGGTGGAACCCGATCCTGGACGTCTTCGACGAGGTGGGGGTGCGTTTCGCGCACGAGGTGCATCCCAGCGAGATCGCCTACGACTACCACACCACGGTGCGCACCCTGGAGGCGATCGGGCACCGGCCGGCGTTCGGGCTGAACTGGGACCCCTCGCACATGGTGTGGCAGGAGATCGACCCGGTGGGGTTCATCCTGGACTTCGCCGAGCGGATCTACCACGTCGACTGCAAGGACGCCAAGGTCCGCACCGGGGACGGCCGGCGCGGCCGGCTGGCCTCGCACCTGCCCTGGGCCGACCTGCGGCGGGGCTGGGACTTCGTCTCCACCGGGCGCGGCGATGTGCCGTGGGAGGACTGTTTCCGGGCGTTGAACGCCATCGGGTATGCCGGGCCGATCTCGATCGAGTGGGAGGACGCGGGCATGGACCGGCTGGCGGGGGCGCCGGAGGCGCTGGGCGTGATCCGCGAGCTCAACGCGATCACCCCGCCGGCCGCCGCCTTCGACTCCGCCTTCTCCTCGGAGTGAGGCTGCCGCCGGGCTGAGGTACGGCCCGCGCCCGCCGGTCGCGCCGGCGAGGCGGGCCGTACCGGAACGGGTCAGTCCATGACGACGATCTGGCGCAGAACCTCGCCGCCCTTCAGCGCGGCCACGGCGTCGTTGAGGTCGGAGAGCTTGATGCGGGCGCTGATCATGCTCTCCAGGTCGAGCTTGCCGGCCTTGTACAGCTCGGCGAAGAACGGGAAGTCCCGGCGGACGTCCGACCCGCCGTACAGCGAGCTGAGGATGTTCTTCCCTTCGAACAGCAGGTTGAAGGCGCTCAGCGGGACGATGTCGTCCATCGCGCCCGCACCCACCACGATCACGTCGCCGCCCCGGCGGGTGGCCTGCCAGGCGGTCATGATGGCGGCGGACTTGCCGACGGCCTCGAAGCCGTAGTCGAATCCCCTGCCGCCGGTCAGCGAGCCGACCGCGTCCATGAGCTGGTCGGGGGTGACGGCGTGGGTGGCGCCGACCTTCTTGGCCAGCTCGTGCTTGGACTCCAGCGGGTCGATCGCCAGGATCGTGGTCGCACCGGAGATCCGGGCGCCCTGGATCACCGACAGGCCGATGCCGCCGCTGCCGACCACGGCCACGGTCGAGCCGGCCTTCACCCGGGCGGTGTTGAGCGCCGCGCCGACCCCGGTGGTGATGCCGCAGCCGATCAGTGCCGCGGCCTCGTAGGGCACCTCGGGATCGACCTTGATCGCACCCTGCCAGGGCACGACGATCTCCTCGGACCAGGTGCCGCACCCGGCCATGCCGAACGCCGGGGTGTCGCCCCCGTAGCGGAAACGGGCGTTGACGAAGCTGTCCATGACGTAGGTCATGCACAGGAACGGCTGGTTCACCAGGCAGTTCGCGCAGGAGCCGCAGGCCGGGGTCCAGTTGACGATGACATGGTCGCCGGGCTGGACCGTGGTCACGTGGTCGCCGACCTCGACGACCTCGCCCGCCCCCTCGTGACCGGGGATGACCGGGAGCGGCATGGGCAGCAGCCCACTGATCACCGACAGGTCGGAATGGCAGACGCCGGTCGCCTTGATCTTGACGCGGACGTCCGCCGGGCCCATCGGGGCGAGGGTGAAGTCGTCGCGGATGTCGAGCTTGTCGTCGCCGACGGCATGCAGAAGCGCACCACGCATGGGGGGTCCTCCTAGTTCTCCTCAAGGGAGAGGGCGGCTTTGGGGCAGGACCGCACGGCGTGCCGGACGCGGTCCATCATCTCCGGCGGCGGCTCAGGCAGCAGCAGGTGCAGCTGGTCGTCGTCGTCGAGCTCGAAGACCTCCGGGGCGAGTCCCGTGCAGACCGCGTTGGCCTCGCATACCAGATAGTCGACTTTGATCTTCATGTCAGCCTCCTAGACCGGGGTGGCGAGCTTACGGTGATCCCATGAGATCACTCGAGTGGGCTCCACCACGAAGGCGACCCTCTTGCGGCCGGTGTAGGCGACATACTCCGTGAGAAGCTCCTCGGCGTCAGGCATTCCCGCCATCCGCCGGGCGACGTTCATGCCGATCTCAAGGATGCCCCCGGAGTCGTCGATCCGCCGGGCGATGCCGTACATCAGGACGCCGCGCAGGTCGGAGTACTCCTCCCCGGCCTCGATCAGGCAGCTCACCCGGGCGTCCCGCTGGATGTTGAGTGTCTTCTGGGCCTTCCCGTAGGTCCAGAAGGAGATCCTGCCCTCGGTCAGCCCGTAGAACATGGTCACCATGTGCGGTGTCCCGTCGGGATTGATCGTGCCGAGCTGAAGTTTCCGGGATTCACCGATGAAGGCGGTGATCTCATCCTCGGTCATCACGATGCGGGCGCGCTGGTTCACGGTGCAAAGTAGAACACGTTCCATAAGGCCCGGCAAGAGACCTTCGGAATGTTGTTCGGTCTGGATACCCTGCTCGGATGAGCAACGCGACCATGCCTGCCGACCTGCTGTACGCGGCCCAGCGCGCCAAGGGCTTCATGCCCCACGCCGAAGGTCTCGCCCTGTTCGAGACCGCCGTCGAGTACGGCCCGCGCGGGCCGATCTGCGAGATCGGCACCTACTGCGGCAAGTCCGCCGTCTACCTCGGCGCGGCGGCCAGGCAGGCCGGTTCCGTCGTCTTCACCGTGGACCACCACCGGGGCTCGGAGGAGATCCAGCCGGGCTGGGCGCACCACGACCCCACGCTGGTGGACCCCCGTTTCGGCAAGATGGACTCGCTGCCCACCTTCCGCGCCACCATCGCCTCCGCCGGGCTTGAGGACGAGGTCATCGCGGTCGTCGGCCGGTCGGAGCGGGTCGCCGGTCTGTGGAGAACCCCGCTGGCGATGCTCTTCATCGACGGAGGCCACTCCGAGGAGCCGGTGACCAAGGACTACGAGGGATGGGCCCCGCACGTCGTCCAGGGCGGCGCGCTGGTCTTCCACGACATCTACCCCGACCCCGCCGCCGGCGGGCAGGCGCCCTACCGCGTCTACCGGCGGGTCCTCGCCTCCGGCGCGTTCAAGGAGGTCAGGCAGGAGGGCTCGCTGCGGGTGCTGGAGCGGATCGGTCCCGGCATCGGCTGACCTCACCGCCGTTCCCCGGTCATGATCGAGACCGCGACCGGCTCCTCCACGCCCCTGACCCGGACCACCGTCGAGGCGATCAGGTCGGTGCCGGCCCGCAGCAGCAGCCAGCCGCCCTCGTGGCCGTCCACGACGGTGAGCGGCGTCGTCGGCGGGCGGCCCGCTCCGGACAGGCATTGCAGAGCCGTCCAGATCCGGGTGGTCACGGTCTCCTCGGGCTCGTCGCAGCACGGCCGCAGCTCCTCGATCAGCGAGACGGAGGCCGGTCCCAGCGTTCCCCGCGCCCGGCCCACCCGTTCCCAGGAGCAGTGGGCCGGGCCGTCCACGCCGAGCACGAGGTCGCCCAGCCGGCTGTGGGACGTCCCGCCGTCCATGGTCACGTGCAGTGCCGGATCGAGGCCGAGGGCGACCGCGGCCCGTTGCAGGTAGACGGCCAGCAGGTTCGGCGGCCACGGGTCACGCCGGGGGAGCGGGCCGACGTCCTTCAGCCGCAGCCCGGTCCACGCCGCCACCAGCCGCCCGCGCACGTCGGTGGCGGTGACGTCCCAGACGTACTCGCCTCCGTCGTGGTGACGCTCGGTGGCGTGCAGCCTCACGTCCCCCTGGGACGGGCGGACCACCAGCCGCTCGCCGCCGACCGGCAGCAGCCGCCGGTGCGGCACGCACGCCTGCAGCGCGTGGATCGTGGCGTCGCTCAGCCCCGGACTGCCCAGCACCGGCCTGTCGGCGAACCAGCCGTCGGGGTCGTCGCCGTGCAACTCGCCCCGGCATCCCCGCGCCTCGACGAGGGTCAGCTCCCTGACCCGCTGGAACCGGCCGGTGTGGAAGCACAGCGCGCCGTACAGCTCCCCGGCGTCCAGCGGCTCGGCGCCGTCCCGGTTCAGCTGCGGCACGGCCAGCGTCTCATCGGCCGGGTCCACCGGGAACACGGCCCTGAAATGGTCGACGCGGAATCCCGTCTCCTCGCTGCGGACCACCACCTCGACCGTCTGCTCGTGCCGGAGCGCGCACACCCGGATCGTGGTGCCGCCCTCGTCGGGCACGGCCACCGGCCGGTCGAACGTCATCTGCCCGGCCTCGTCCAGCGGTCGTCCCGCCAGCACTCCGGCGGCCTGCGCCATCGCCTCCAGCGCCACCACCGCGGGCAGTACCGCCAGCCCGTCGATCCGGTGGTCGTCCAGGTAGGAGTCGCTGCCGAGCGACAGGCGGCTGTCGGCGACCAACTCCACCCCGGGGACGTGCACGCGGACCTCGTCGAGGAACCGCCCTCCCGCCGGGCAGGGGGCCGGGGGGTCGCCCAGCCTGCCGTGGACGGCCACGCTGGGCGGCAGGTCGCCGGTCCTGAGCAGCGTGAGGAACAGCTCCACTCCCTCCTGCGGCGCGATGGCCGTCACCTCCGCTCCGGCGGCGCCCGGCCGCCGCTCCGGGCCGGTCCCGGTCCCGGTCCCGGTCCACACGGGCCAGTCGATGTGCAGCCCGCCGATCCTTCTGACCCGCTCCCGCAGCAGCCCCTCGGCCAGCGCGCGGTGGCTGCCGCCCGCCAGGCCGTACCGGCCGGCTACCGATCCGAAGGTCACCACCCGCCGGGGCGTGGCCGCGGCCAGCAGGTTGTCCAGGCCGGTCAGCCTGGGCGCGATGTGCCTTTCGACGTCCTCGGCCGTGAGGCCGGCGGACCGTACCGGCCGGTCGGCGTCCGCCGAGTGGATCACCATGGTGACCGGTCCCAGCGTGCTCTCCAGCTCCCGTACGGCGTGCGCCGCCTCCCCGGCGTCACCGACGTCCACCGTCGCGTAGCCGTGCCGGACGCCCCTGCGGGCCAGCTCCTCCAGGACTTCCGCCAGGGGCGCGTCGTGGCCCGGCCGGCCCCGCCCGAGCAGGGCCAGCGCGCACCCGCTCGTCTCGGCCAGCGCCATGGCGCAGGCGGCCCCGATCCCCTCGCCGACCCCGCTGACCAGCACCACGTCCGCCGGGCCCACCGGGAGCGGCCCCTGCCCGTCGAGGTCGAGCGGGACCTTTCCGCATGGACGCCCGGCGTCGAGGCCGAGATCGGGGTACTCCTGCCCCAACGACGCCAGGAACCCGGACAGGGCGTCGCCCTCGCAGAGCACGGCCAGCCCCTCGCCGCTCGCGATCGCCTCGCGGACCGCCGTGACCAGCGTCTCGACCGCCCCCGGCCGCAGCGGATCGTCGATCTCGACCCGCCTGACCGGTTTCTCGCCGTCATCCGCCCCCGGCCGGACGCCGGGGCGGCCCTTCCCGTTCGCGGCGGGAGGGGCCTGGCCGCCGGGACGGACCTCCCCGGTCCCCGCGGGGACGGGCCGCTCGACGGCCGCCGGGTCGTCGGCGAAACACCTCACCCAGCGCGCCACACCGGCCACCGGCCCGGTGTCCGCCCGCTCCCGGCACGCCCTCTCGGCCGGCTCGTCCGGGGCCTCCCCGTTCCCGGCGGCCTCGGAGCCCTCGTACGGCACGGGCGGGAAGGGGATGGAGATGAAGACGCGGTCGCGCCAGATGTCGAAGGGACGGGCCGGATGATCACCGTAGAGGGCGGTGAGATCCGGGATGGCCATGGCGGCCCAGAGGGCGGCGGCGGCCTCGGCCGAGGGGATCCCGCCGGAGGGGGACGCCGGCTCCATCCCGTCCTTCGCGATCCCGTCCTTCGCGATCCCGTCCTTCGTGTCCGGTCCGAGATACACCCCCGGCAGGGTGGCCGGCAGGCCGGGCTGGGCGCCGTCCAGCCAGTCCAGGGCGAGACCGGCCCGCTCGGCGAGCTGTTCCGCCGACCCCGCCACGATCGCGATCCGCGACGGCCCGGCGGGGGCGGTCCCCAGCGCGTGCGCGAGATCGCACAGCTCCGCCTCCGACCACCGCGCCGCCTGGTCCGCGACCCGCTCCAGCACCGGCCGTACGGCTCCCAGGTCCTCACCCGAGAACGCGAACACCACCGGCTCCTCCCGCGACGGCCCGTCGATCACCCGCCGTCGCGGCCCGGCCCCCGGCGCGGTGGGGCGGCCGTCCTCGCCGGTCGGCGCCGGGACGGTCAGGACGAGGTGGGCGTTGACGCCGCCGGACCCCATGGCGCTCACCCCCGCCAGGCGGGGCCCGGCGGGCCACGGTTCGGGGACGGCCAGGACCCGCAGGGGAGCGTCGGGGGCGGTCGGCAGGGGGTGCGGGGATCGGCAGCCGGTGGTCGGGGGGAGGACGCCGGAGGCGAGGCCCAGGGTGGCCTTGATCAGCCCCGCTACTCCGGCGGCCGCCCCGGTGTGCCCGATGTTGGCGCTGACGGAACCGATCGCCGCCCCCCGTACGGCACCGGGGCGGGTGGCCGCCCGCCCCGGTGCGCCGGATCCGGTCACCGCCCGCCGCGCGGCGTCCGACAGGCGCGCGGCGTCCGACAGCAGGCGGGTGAGGGCGGTGAGCTCGACGGTGTCGTCGCCGGCGCCGGCGCCCTCGAACAGGGCGACCCCGGCGGGGGAGACACGCGCGTGCGCGTAGGCGCGGCGCAGGGCCAGGAGCCGGCCGTCGGCCTCGGGGCGGGTGGCGTCGTCCCTGCCGTCGCAGGACACGCCCCAGCCGGCGATCTCCGCGTGGATCCGGAGCCCGGCGGCGCGGGCGTCGGCCGTACGGGCCAGGGCGACGATCCCGCAGCCCTCACCCGGCCGGGAGCCGTCCGACCGGATGTCGTAGACCCGCATGCGCTCGCCGGCTGGCGCGCCCGCCTTGGCGAGGCCGGCCGGCTCGAACGGGTCGAGGCCGAGGTCCACGCCTCCGGCCAGCGCGAAGTCCACGCTTCCGTCCAGCAGCGAACGGCAGGCGGTGATCACCGCCAGCAGGGACGAGGCGCATCCGCCGTTCACCGTGTATCCCCCGCCGCGCAGGTCGAAGTGGGTGCAGATGCGCGCGGCGATCGTGCCGGCCAGGTTCCCGGCCGGGCTCTCCCCGGAGGTCTCCGGCAACGGCCGCAGATACTCCGCCTCCGCCTGGGCCAGCAGCCGGGCGGTCGTCCCCTCGGGGAGCTCGGCCAGGGCCGAGGCCAGCACGCGCCGCACGTACGGCCAGCGCAGCCGGAGCGTGGCGGCTCGGGCGACCTCGCCGGTCAGGGTGTCGCCGACGATCACCGCGACCCGGTCCCGGTCGAGCCCCTCCCCGCCGGGCGAGCCCGCGTCCGCCAGGGCGCGGGACGCGGTGTCCAGGGCCAGCCAGTGGGCCGGGTCGGTGACGCGGTGGACCGGGTCGGGGACGCCGAAGGCGGCCCGGTCGAACTCCCAGCCCTCGATCAGGGCGGCACGGGTGCTGTGGGTCCGGTCGGGGGAGTGGTGGCCGGCCAGGTCCAGCCGTTCGACCGGCAGACGCCGGAACGCCCGCCGCTGCGACACCACCGCCTCCCACAGCGCCCCCGGGTCGGGCGCGTCCGGATAGGTGCAGGCCAATCCCACGATCGCGACGGACATTCGGCGTACCCCTCAGGTGTTCGCATGGGTCATGGCTGGGCGCCCGCCGGCACCTCGGACAGGCCGCGGGCGTCGGCGGGAACGGGGAGGGTCGGCGGGCGGACGCGGGCGAGCAGGGCCAGGCCCGCCCCCCGGCCGGCGCAGACGATCACGAGGGCGGGCAACAGTCCGGGGACGAGGTGGAACTGGACCAGCAGGCCGTGGACCGCCGCCGTGGCCAGGCCGAACGCGACCTGGCCACGGGGCCGGACGGGAGTCGTGCCCAGGTCGGTGAGCATGTAGCCGGTGAAGAGGACGAACGCCACGCCGGTCATCGGCAGCAGGGCGCCGATCGTCGAGACGCCGGTCGGCCCGTCCTGGAGCGCCCCTTGCAGGACGGACCCGCTCACCCAGGCCAGGACCAGCGGCAGCCGCCCGATCAGCTTGGCGTTCACCGCCGAGCCCAGCACCAGCACGGCCAGCGGCACGAGCGCGCCGGGCGGCCCCGGCACCCATTCGGCGAACCGGTACGGCGGTGCGACGCCGACCCACGGGAACAGCAGCACCACGGCGAGGGCGCCGGAGCACGACGGGTTCAGGTAGTGCCTGCCGGGCACGCCGCCGGTGCGAGGACCCGCCACGCCCGGCGCCCTGACCCGCAGGACGTACGTGCTGCCCACGCCGATCAGGACGGCCAGCACGACCGGCATCGGGTCGGCGCCGCCGTACAGCAGCATCGCGCAGGCCAGCCCGGTGATGTAGGAGGGCAGGAAGAAGTCGGCCGCCTGGCCGGGCGTCCCCCGGTAGCGGGCCGGGCGCCGCCACGCCCACGCCTCCGCGGTCTCCAGCACGAACTCGGCGACCATCCCGGTGACCGCGCCGGCGATCGGCGTCAGGTAGGCCTGCTCGAAGCCGAGCACGGTGTGCCCGAGCACGGTCATCACGGTGATCGACCCGGCGAAGCGGCGGAGCGCCCGGCCGCGCTTCCAGGCGGCGTCCATGGTCAGTCCATCTCCGAGGCGCGGCCGTCGGCCAGCAGGATCCGGTGCCAGCCGGGCCGCACGGACACCGACGCGGTACGGAGGACGCCGCAGGCGTCGCGCCAGGACAGCTCGACCGGCAACGGGCCGCCCGGCGCGTCGCCGCCCAGGCCGAACAGCAGCTCCGGCGCGGAGACGCCGTTGTGCCCGTTGGCCGGGTAGAGCTGCCGGCTGAGCGTGCTCCCGCCGGGCAGGCGCACCGTGGCGGTGGCTCCGATCGCGGGACGCGTCCAGGCCGGACCGGGCGCGGGGGGACGGATCAGGGGCGGGCGGGACGGAGGAGGGCCGGAGCCGGACGGGGCGGGGCCGACCAGGGCGGAGAGCGTCAGCCTGGACCGGACCAGCGGGGGACGGGCCGGCAGGGGGCTGATGAGCGCGGAGAGCGGGGAGAGGAGGTGGTGCGCGGAAGGGCCGACGAGCGGCGGGGCGGGGCGGTGCCCGAGGGGGGCGGTCAGCACGGAGAGCGGCGGGGCGGGGCGGTGGGCGAAAGGGGCGTTCGGTGCGGAGGGTGTCGCTGCGGAGGGTGTCGGGGCGGGGCGGTGGGCGGAGGGGGCGTTCGGTGCGGAGGGCGTGCCGCAGGATCCGGCGGGAAGGCGGAGCCGCAGGCCCACGAACGGCGCGGTGACGCCGTTGTTGCGGTAGAGCACCGACGCGGCCCACTGGTTGGCGACCGCGAAGTCCAGCTGCCCGTCGTCGTCCACGTCGCCGACGGCGAAGGACCGGCTGACCGTGTCACCGCCGACCCCGGCCCGCCGGGCCACGTCCACGTAACGGCCGCCGGGGCCCCGGACGAAGAAGCTGTTGGTGCCGCCGCCCGACAGGCCGTTCGCTCCCCGGACGGACCCGGTCGCGTGCATGATCTCGTCGGTGCCGTCGTTGTCGAAGTCGGCGGCCTTGACGTCCCAGGACCATCCGGTACGGCTCAGCCCCAGGTCCTCGCCGCGGTCGTCGTAGGGCGCGTGGCCCTCGTGGAGCCCGCCCGGCCGGGAGACGAAGGCGAAGTCGCTCTCGTACGCCCCGGGGTCCTCGGTGAGGTTGCTGACCAGGATGTCCGGCGTGCCGTCGGAGTTGAGGTCGGTGAAGCCGACCCCCATGCTCTTGAAGGAGTCCTGGCCGACGACGTTGGACCGGGGCGTGGTCAGGTGCCTGGTGCCCCGTGCCTCCCGGAACCTGATCCTCCCGGGTACGGACTCGTTGACCAGCAGCTCGTCCGGCCCGAAGTCGTTGGCCACATACAGGTCGGGCCGCCCGTCGCCGTCCAGGTCCTGGGTGCCCAGCGCGAGCGTCCACCCCCTGCCCCCGGTCCCGGCCCCGTCGAACACCCCCTCCGCCTCGGTGAACCGCGCGGGCCCCGTCGCCCGGTAGAGACGGTTGACGCCCCCGCCCCCGCCCCCGCCCCCGGCGTCGACGTCGGACGGCGAGCCGGGCATCGCGACGGCGGCGTGGTCCGCGGTGTCGTCCAGCACCCTGGCGCCGTCCGGGAAGTAGTTGCCGAAGACCAGGTCGAGGCGGCCGTCGCCGTCGAAGTCACCGGCCGTGGCGGCGCCGGTGTTCCAGACCTCCGGCCCCGGGGTCAGGTCGCGGTGGCGGAAGGCCGCGCCGGACGGCGGGGCGCCGGGGACCCGTATGAACAGCGAGGGGGAGCGGCCCCAGTAGTAGACGACCAGGTCCTGCCAGCCGTCCTGGTCGAGGTCAGCGGGCAGGCACCCCGTCGGGGCCTCGTACGGCCTGCGCGCCGGCGCGGCCAGTGTGAACGGCCGGTAGTGCCGGGGCGTGCCCGGCGCGGGGCTCACGGTCACCGTGTCATGGCGCGGGTCGACCAGGCACACGTCGTCGGAGACGACCGCGTTGTCGGCGTCGAACAGCGCGATGCCCGCGCCCGTCGAGGACACCCAGGCCCGGATGTCCCGGTAGGCCGGCGCGACCGGCCGGAGGTTCCGGTCGCCCGGCCGGTCGGCCGGGCCGAGGGGGCCGGCGGTGAAGGAGAAGCTCGCGGCGGCCTCCGCCGCGGAGGTGTCGGGCAGCCCGGTCAGCCTCCAACCGGTGGTGCAGGCCGTCAGTGCCAGAGCCCCCGCCGCGTACTTGCGAATCCTCGATGTCGCTTTCACGGCTCCCCCGAGCTGTGGTCAAGAGTCGCGGTTGCGCCGCGCCCAGGCCTTCCTGATCCCCGCCCGCCAGATCTGGTAGTGGTCGCCGCTGTGGGCGTTGTGCCCCAGGGCGATGAGCGCGGTGTCGGTCCAGCCCCCCGCCTCGTCGACCTCCACCCCGCACAGCGCGGGCGTGGCGGCGACCGTGTGCTCGGGCACGATTCCGGAGATCAGCCGGGAGGCGCACGCGAAGGCGCTGCCCTGCACGAGGTGGGCGCGGAAGCCGTCCTCGGCCGCGGCCACGCTCAGCCGTTCCAGTTCGGCGGCGCTCGCCCCGCCGGTGTAGGTGGCGGCCAGGCCCACGCCGCTCCACAGGTCGGCGCGGCGGCCCGGGGGGAACTCGGCGATGCGGAGGATGACGTCGTCCACGCCCGCGCACTCGTGGAACCAGAGCATCCGGCCCAGTCCCTGATCGAAGATCGCCCGCCGGGTCCGGTCCATCAGGCCCGCCGAGCGCTGTCGCCCGACCGTCCGGTCGGTGGCGAAGAAGCCCTGGTGGAAGCCGAAGCCGTCGAACGCCAGCCAGCGCAGCAGCGGGTGGACCGAGCGGATGCCCCACATCGGCCGCATGTGCAGCCGGGCGTACGCCCAGCCGGCACCCATGTGGATCATGTGCGGATAGCGCATGCCCTGCCCGCTGAGCAGGTCCCTGAGCCGCCGGCCGCCGGTGATCGTCAGCACGTCGAGGGTCGTGCAGGCCATGCCGGCGCCCTCGTAGGCGAACCCGCGCAGCTCCTCGTGGATGTCGTCGATCCGCCCGGTCTCACCCGCGATCACCGCGTTGAAGCCCGTCAGGAACGACTGGCTCACGGTCTCCAGCCGCTCACGGGCCGGGCCCAGCCGGAACCGGCGCGGCCCGAAGTCGACCTGCGCGAGATCCTTCCAGAACAGGCCGGGCAGCCCCCGGGGCCTGGTCAGCTCCAGCTCGGCCGGGTCCACCGGTGTCGTGGTGACCACCGGGTCCACCGGTGCCGTCGCGACCACCCGCGCCGCCGGCGCCGTCGCGACCACCGCGTCCATCGGGGCCGTCTGGGCCGTCAGGTCCGTCGGGACCGCAGGGTCCGCCGGGTCCGCAGGGTCCGCCGAGGCAGGGGCGGCCGGCTCCGGTGTGCCACCGGGGGCCTTCTCCGCCTCCGTGACCTGCCCGGCCTCCGCCTTCTCCGCGCCGGGGGCTGTCCGGGCTCCGCTGTCGCCCGCGTCGGGGATCTGCTCCGCGCCGGGGGGCCGCTCCGCGTCGGGGATCTGCTCCGCGTCGGCCCTGCCGGCTCCGTCGCTCTGAGCCACTACTCGGGTGCCCTCCGCATTGCTCACAGGGCTGAACGTAGTAAGTCGCATTCTGGCCTTCAAGCACTGCGTTTCGGATTCCTGGCAAAGAAAGCGCTATTGACCCGGCAGGCAAGCTTGGTGTGCCGACATCTTGCCCTCCCGAGGGGAGGGAAGTCCCGCGGTCGCCCGTGCGGGTTCCCGCTTCACCGCCGGCCGCCCGCCAGGCGGGAGTCTCCTCCGAGCCCCGAACGCTGTTGATCCTGGTCGGCCGGGGCCTCTCCGGAGCACGCGTACACCGATCGGTGTACGCGCGGGTGTCTGCGAATGGACGACGCCGGGGCAGCGGGCCGTCCCTAACGTCATGAACCATGAAGAAGACAGTTCTCGCCGGTATCGGTGTCGGCGTCGCGGCTTTCACGATCTCGGACGTGGTCAACAGGGAGATGAGCCCCGTCGGCGAGACCGTCAGCAGGTTCGTCAACACGGGTGCCGGCTGGCTGGTCCCGCTCGGGCTGGTCGCCGTCGCGCTCGCCGCGGCGGCCCTGACGGTGGCGGTGGCCCGGACCGGCGCCAGCCGTGCGGGGACCTGGCTGCTCGGCGTCTGGTCGCTGGGGCTCCTGCTGGCCGCGATCTTCCCCGCCGACCCGCCGGGGCAGTGGGACAACCCGTCGGTTTCGGAGAGCGTTCACGGTTTCTCCGCCTGGGCGGCCTTCGCGGCCTTCACGGCCGCCGCCGTGGTGCTCACCAGGGCTTGGCCGCGGAACGCCCTGCTCACCGGAGCGACTGCTGCCTTGGTGTCTGGAATGATCCTGTTTGTGGTCACCCTAGTCGATGTCATGATCTCCCGGTCCCTGCCCCCGGTGGTGGGGCTGACCGAGCGCATCGCCATCGCCGCCTGCCTCGGCTGGATGGCCCTGGCAGCCCTCCGCCTGCCCCGCACCAGTCGATGATCACCACTGTGCTGCCCGCCGTTCTCACGACCGTCGCCGTCCTGACCGGGATGACGGCGGTCGGCGCCCCGATCGGCTGGCCGGCGATCACGATGGGGATCCTGCTCGGCGGGCTGCTGGTGGCGCGGCGGCGATGGCCGGTCGGCGTCCTGCTGATGTCGGCGGTCGTGCTCATCGCCTTCCAGGGGGCGGGGCTGTTCGAGGGCGGCTGGGTGTGGCCGCTGACGGTGGCCGCCTACACCGTCGCCGCGGCGGGCCGGACCCGCTGGGCCATCGGTGTGGGACTGTTCCTGCTGGTCTACGCGCTGGCCTGGGACTGGGCCGTCACGAACGGCTCCCCGGCCCGCGCACTCGCGGCGGGTGGAGCCGAGACGCTCTGGCTGGCGCTCGTGCTCGCGATCGGCAACGCCCGGCACCTCCAGGCGCGCTGGCGGGCGCAACTGGAACAGGCGCGCGAGGCGGACGCCCGCCGACGGCTCGCCGAACAGCGGCTGGAGATCTCCCGCGAGGTCCACGACATCGTCGCCCACACCCTGGCCGTGGTCGGCGTCCACCTCAACGTGGCCGCCGACGCGCTGGAGGAGTCTCCCGAGGAGACGCGCGAGGCCCTGCGCACCGCGATGGACGTGCGCGGTAGGGCCATGGCGGACCTGCGCTCGCTCATCGGCGTCCTGCGGATCGACGGTGACACCGCCCCTCAGCCGGACCTGGGCGACATCGCCGCCCTCGTCGCCGCCGCCGGGGCGACCGGCCTGAGCGTCGACCTGCACGAGGAGGGTGACTCCGCGACGGTCACCGGCCCCCAGGCCGTCGCGGCCCACCGGCTCGTCCAGGAGTCGCTGACCAACACCATCAAGCACGCGAACGCCACCCACGTGTCGGTACGGCTGCGCTACACGAGCGCCGCGGTGACGGTCGAGGTGATCGACGACGGCCGCGGGGCGCCGGTTCCGGCAGAGGGGCACGGCCTGACCGGCATGCGCGAACGCGTCACCGCCCTGGGCGGCACACTGAGCATCGAAGGGAGCGGGGGCTTCGCCGTGCGGGCGAGCATCCCCCTGGGGACATGACGATCAAGGTACTGCTCGCCGACGACCAGGCCCTCGTCCGGGCGGGTTTCCGCAGCCTGATCAGCCGATCCAAGGACCTCACCGTGGTCGGGGAGGCCGCCACGGGCGACGAGGCGGTACGGCTGGCCCGCGCCACCGAACCCGACGTGATCCTCATGGACATCCGCATGCCCGGGATGGACGGCATCGAGGCCACCCGCCGGGTGCTCGCCGAACGTCCGGCGACCAAGGTCGTCATCCTCACCACGTTCGACACCGACGAACACGTCTTCGCCGCGCTGCGCGCCGGCGCCAGCGGCTTCCTCACCAAGGAGGTCGCGCCGGCCGAGCTCCGCCACGCGGTCGCCGTGGTCGCCGCGGGAGAGGCGCTGCTGTCGCCGAGCGTCACGCGGCGGGTCGTCCAGCAGTTCGCCCACCGGCCCGCACCGGTGAGCGGCGACGGGCTCGCCGTGCTCACCGTCCGCGAGCGCGAGGTCGTCCGCCTGGTGGCCGAGGGGCTGTCCAACGATCAGATCGCCGCCAGGCTCGTGATCAGCCCGTTGACCGCCAAAACACACGTGACCCGTGCCTTGATGAAGCTGAACGTCCGGGACCGGGCGCAACTGGTGATCCTCGCCTACGAGACCGGTCTGGTGCAGCCGGGCGCCTGAGCGGGGAGGGCCGCGGAGGCCCTCCTCCGGAACGTCGGGCCAGTGCCGCAGCAGGCAACGTTCGCCCTGCTGTGATGTGATGCGCCGCCCGGACTCTGTCGCGCGCGGCGCGCGGCCGTCATGCTGTGCGGGTGGCAGAGCTCATACGGGCCGAGGGTGGCATCGGTAGCTCACGCCTCAGCCCAGACGCCCAGTTCGTTCCCGCTCGGATCGGTGAAGTGGAACCGGCGTCCACCGGGGAACTCGTACGGCCCGTTCACCACCTGGCCGCCCGCGTTCTTCACAGCCTCCACAGACCGGTCCAGGTCGGTGGAGTAGAGCAGCAGAAGCGGGCCGCCTGCCCGCACCTCCTGGCCTGTGCGGAGACCGCCCACTTCGGGTGCGGCTTCCCCCTGCGGGCTCTGGATGCCGGCGTACCCTGGCCCATAGTCGTTGAATCGCCAGCCGAACGCTTCGGTGTAGAAGCGCTTGGCCTGCTCAAGGTCGGTGACCGTGAGCTCCACGTAGTCAATGGCATGGTGTCGGTGCGGAGATGGCTGAGTCATGTGCTGCATTATGTGCTTCGGCTACGACATCGTGCGCTGACAACGCCGGCTCGCGTCGCGGAGCGGCGAGCCGCCGAGCGTCGTCCGTTGTTCTCCCAGGGCGGCGGCGGGAGGAGATCTGCTGCAGCCCACACCTTTAGCAAGTGAAATGCGTTCTTAACAAGATCTGACTTTATATTTCACAGGAAACTTCTCAGACTCCGCACGTCGTCGAGGTAGCGGCGGTAGTGCCCCTCCAGGTCGTGGCGGGGCTCGTACCAGCGGGTGCCCGCCGTCCAGGCGGCCTCGTCCACGGCGACGCCGAACCGGCGGGCGGCGGCCAGCGCCGCGCCCCTCGCGCCCACCTCGGGCCCCCTGGCCAGCCGGAGCGGGCGCCCCAGCGCGTCGGCGAACAGTTGCAGCCAGGCCTCCGAGCCGGTGCCGCCGCCGCAGACGGCCACCTCCCCGGTGAGTCCCGCCGCCTCGAAGCAGTGCCGGGCCGCGAACGCCAGGCCCTCGCACCCGGCGCGGACGACGTCGGCCTTGGTCACGGCCAGCTCCAGGCCGTCGAGCCTGCCCCGCGCCGCCGGCTCGACGAACGGCGCGCGCTCGCCCGACGGCGACAGGTAGGGCAGGAAGCGCACGCCCCGCGCGCCCGGCGGACTCTGGGCGAGGAGGTCGCCGAGCTCGCCGTGCCCGGCGCCGACCAGGCGCAGCAGCCAGTCGAGCGCCGCGGTGCCGGTCATGGCGGGCATCGCGCGCAGCCAGCCGTCCGGCGTGCAGAGGGTCTGGCCCGCGGGCTCCCCGTCGAGGTCGAGACGGTCGGTGACCACCTCGCAGGCGAGCGTGGTCCCGATGATCAGCAGTCCGTCGCCCGGCCGGACGACACCCGCCCCGGCGGCGCAGGCCGGCAGGTCGTACGGCCCGCAGGAGAGCGGGACGCCCCGGAAGGCGCCCCGCAGGATCTCCCCGGCCGGCAGCTCCGCCGCGACGGGCGGCAGCAGTCCCCGCCGGTGCTCCAGGCCGCACAGGCGCAGGAGACCGGCGTCGCGTTCCCTCGTCCGCGGATCGGTGAAGAGGTTGGAGGCGTCGGACAGGTCCGTGGCGCGCACCCCGGTGAACCGCTGCATGATCATGTCCTTGCAGCGCGCGGCGGTGGCCGCCCGGTCGAGCGTCGCGGGGCTGGTGCGGTCGAGATGGGCGAGCAGGGGGGCGCCCGCGCCGGGGAAGGCGGCGTTGCCGGTGCGCCGGAAGAGCTCCTCGAACGTGCCGTCGCGCATCCACCCGTCGACCAGCGGGGTGGCGCGGCCGTCCAGCCAGGACAGGGCGGGCCCGGCGGGCCTGCCGTCCCCGTCGAGCAGCCAGAGCCCGTCCCCCTGGCCGGTGAGTCCGGCCGCCTGGACCTCGCCGGTCCGGACGCCGCCCGCCGCGAGCCGGCCCAGGACGTCCTCGACGGCCGCGACCACCGCCTCCGCGTCCTGCTCCACCTGGCCGGGGCCCGGATGGCCGAGCGCGAGCGGCCGCGACCCGACCGCCAGCACCTCGCCGTCCGGCGCGAAGGCCACCGCCTTGACCCCGGACGTCCCGGCGTCGACTCCGACGATCATCGGATCTCCTCGGGCGTGGAGACCCCGGGCTTCGGTCGTGGGGAGGAAGTCAACGCCAACTCCTGAGTGTCGGGGATTGCCGGGGCCCGGGATCGCCGGCCCGCAGAGAGGGAAACGCTCAGCCGGTGAGGGCCGGGGCGGCGACCGTGTAGGCGAGGGGCTCGCCGCGGCACCAGCGGGCGACCTCCTCGACGGCCATCCGGACCGCGCGGTCGGCGGTCTGCCGGGTGGCTCCCGCCAGGTGCGGGATGAGGAGGGTGTTGGGCGCCGACCTCAGCGGATGGGAGGCGGGCAGCGGCTCCGGCTCGTAGACGTCCAGGCCGGCCCCGCCCAGGTGCCCCGACTCCAGGGCGGCGGTGAGCGCGTCGGTGTCCACGAGGGCGCCCCGCGCGGTGTTGACCAGGACCGAGCCGCGGGGCATCAGAGCCAGCTCGGCGGCGCCGATCAGGCCGTGTGTCTCGGGGGTGAGCCGGGCGTGCAGGCTCACCACCCGGGAGCGCGCGAGCAGCTCGGGCAGCTCCACCGGGGTGACGCCCTCGGGCAGCGTGCCGGCGAACGGATCGGCCACGAGGACGTGCGCCCCGAGCGCCCGGAAGGCGGCGGCGACCCGGCGGCCGATGGCGCCGAACCCGACGACGCCCACCTCGGCGCCGTCGAGCTCGCCGCCGCAGAGGTCGTAGGAGTACAGGTCCGAGCGCCACTGCCCGTCGCGCATCGTGGCGTGCACCTCGCTGAGGCGGCGCAGCACGCCCAGGGTCAGCGCCACGGCCAGCTCGGCCGCGGCGGGGGCGTTGCGCCCCGGGGTGGAGCACACCGTCACCCCGCGCTCGGCGGCCTCGGCCAGGTTCACGTTGACGGGGCCGCCGCGGGTGACGACGAGCAGCTTCAGGGAGGGGGCGGCGGAGAGGACCCGCGCGGTGAACGGGGCCATCTGGGTGACGGCCACCTCGACGTCCCGCAGCGCGGCGATCAGCTCGTCCTCGTCTCCCGACGCCTCGTGCACCTCCGCGACCGGGCCGAACGGCCGCACCGGCCACGGCCCGGTCAGGGACGTCACCGCGACACGCTCGCCGAGCTCGGCGCGGAGCCCGTCGGCGACGGCGGAGGGCCGGACGAAATGATCTCCGGCTGCGAGCACGTTCACTACATCTCTCGGCATGTCGTGAAACGCTACATCAGCTCTGTGAAAATTAACATAGAAAATGTTAAATGCCCCGTCATGGATCACCCCGTGGCCCCGGACGGACACCATCCGGAGCGCCGCTCCCCGGAACCCGCCGCTCTCCAAGACCCGGTGCCCCCGGAACGCCCCCGGGAACGCGCCGCCCCCGGAACTCCGGAGGTCCCCGGAGTCCGGCGCTCCCGGAACGCGCCGTCCTCTGGAGCCTGGAGGTCCTAGAGCTCGGCGATCTCGACGTTGCGGTGCCTGTCGCGCAGGCGCTGGACGGCTTCGGCGGGGGCGCGCGAGTCGACCACGATGGTGTCGAAGTCGTCCAGCGGCGCCACCTTGTGCAGTGCCACCCGGGCGAGCTTGGAGTGGTCTATCGCCAGGACGCGGCGCGAGGCGGAGCGGAGCATCGCCCGTTTCACCAGCACGATCTCCTGCTCTTGGTGGAAGGCGTAGCGGTCGGAGACCGCGGAGGTGGAGACGACCACCATGTCCGTGCTCATCGCCTCGATGGCGTCCACGCAGGCGACGCCGAGGAAGGAGTCGTGCGTGGGGTGGTACTCCCCGCCGAGCGCCATCAGCCGGATGCCGGGCGCCGCCGCGAGCAGCTTGATGGCCTCCAGGAAGTTGGTGACCACGGTCAGCGGGGTGACCTCGCCGAGATGTCTGGCCACCGCGAGCGCGGTCGTGGAGTCGTCGAGCATGATCGAGCTGCCGGGCTCGATGAGCCGGGCGACGTGCCGCGCGATCGCCTCCTTCTCCTCCAGGTGCGCCGTGCGCCGGTAGACGATGTTGCTCTCGAAGACGTTGGACGCCTGCGCGGTCGCGCCGCCCCTGAACTTGCGGACCATCCCCTGACGTTCGAGCTCGTCCAGGTCGCGGTGGACCGTCATCACACTGACGCCGAAGGCCTCGGCGAGGTCGGTGACCGAGGCCGACCCCTGACGCATGACGTGTTCTGCCATCGCCTGGCGACGGGAGGCGCCGCCGGCCGTGTGCTGACGCGAATTCACCTGGCGAACTCCAAGTCGTTGTTGATCGCGCATCGTAGCGTCATCGGATGGGAGAGTTGAAGCGCCGCAGAGCCGGTCCCGCCGGGCCGAGCGCCAGCTCGGTCACCGAGCCGTGCTCGATGAGCGGCAGCCGCCTGCGGTAGTCGGCCAGCGGAATGCCCAGGAGCCCGCACAGGGCCAGGCGCAGGATCGTGTTGTGCGCGACCACGAGGATCCGTCCCGCCGGGTCCAGCTCCCGCAGGCACCCGGTGACCCGCGCCGCGGCGTCGACGGGGTCCTCCCCGCCGGGCAGGAAGTCCGCGACGGGGTCGGCCTGGAAGCGCCGCATGGCCTCGGGGTCCACCTCGGCGCGGCGGAGCCCCTCGGCGTCGCCGAAGTCCAGCTCGCGCAGGCGGGGGTCGGTGCGCAGCGTGAGCTCCGCCGCGCGGGCGGCGTCCGCGGCGGTGTCGCGGGCGCGCAGCAGCGGTGAGGAGACCACGCCGGTCAGCCCGGCCCCCCGCGCCCAGTCCGCGAGCAGCCGCGCCTGTCCCCGCCCCACTTCGTCCAGGGGGATGTCGCTGACGCCCGCGTAGCGCCCCTGGACGCTCCACTCGGTACGGCCGTGCCGGGAGAGGAAGATCGTCATGATGTGACCGCCTTCGCTGCGAGTTCGGTGGTGAGGTAGCCCCGCTCGGTGAGCGCGTCGACGAGCAGGCGGAAGCTCTGCTCGAACCGTGCCACGCGGTCCGGGCGGGGATCGAGCTGTTCGCCGTGGGAGACCATCTCCCCGGCGGTGTCGTCGAGCGAGCGCCCGGACGAGGCGGCGAGCACCGCCATGCCGACCGAGGCCTCGGGGTGGCGGGGGATCCGGACCGGCATGCCCAGGACGTCGGCGCGGAGCTGGCACCAGTAGCGGCTGCGCGTGGCCCCGCCGACCAGCGCGAGGTGCCCGGAGACGGGCGCGCCGAGCAGCGCGAGGGAGGCCAGGCCCAGCCGTTCCCCGTAGGCGACGCCCTGCAGCAGCGCCGCGTAGTGCTCGGCCTCCGTCGCGGTCTCGCCGACCACGACCTGCTCGGCGTCCGGCCGGTAGAAGGGGAAGCGCTCACCCCGGGTGGTGAGGGGGTAGACGACGGCCCCCGCGGGCTCGTACCGGGCGGCGGCCTCGTCGAGGGCGGCCAGGTCGCGGCCGGGGAACGCCGAGGCCAGCACGCCGGCGCCGACGTTGGACGCGCCGCCGGGCAGCCAGCCGCCGCCGGGGTGGCGGTGGCTGTAGACGGCGCCGGCGGGGTCGCGCAGGAGCTTCTCGCTCACCCCCTTGAGCACCAGCGTGGTGCCCAGCACGGACACGCCGCTGCCGGGTGTCAGCGCGCCGGCGGCGATCTGGCCCGCGCAGCCGTCGGTCATGCCCGCGACGATCCCGCACCCCTCGGGCAGCCCGGTGAGGGCGGCGGCCTCGGCCCCCACCTCGCCGATCGGGCTGCCCGGCCGCGTGACGGGGCCGAACAGGTCGGCGGGCAGGCCGAGCCTGGACATCACCTCCAGGGGCCAGCGCTCCCTGAGCGAGTCGTAGCCGGTCTTCAGCGCGTGGCTGGAGTCGGTCGCGGTCAGCTCGCCGGCCAGGCGCGCGGTCACCAGGTCGGCCGAGTGCAGCACGCGCGCGCCGGCCGGCAGCCCGCCGTTCTCGGCGAGCCAGAGCAGCTTGGGCAGTGCCCACGAGGCCTGGATCCGCACGGCCAGGTCGTCCCAGAGCTCCTGCCCGGCGGCGGTCACCCGTTCCACGTAGGGGCGGCCCCGGTCGTCGTCGTACATGAGCGCCGGCGAGACGGGCCTGGCCGCGGCGTCGGCGAGCACGATGGTGCCGGAGGTGCTGCACACCGCCAGCGCCCGGATCCGCCCGGGGGCGAGGCCCGCGGTGGCCTGCCGGCACGCGGTGACCGCGGCCCGCCACCAGTCTTCGGGGTCCTGCTCGTGCCCGCGTCCCTCGCCGCGCCGGCTGCGCAGCGGGGCGGACCCCGTCGCCAGCGGCGTGCCCCGGCCGTCGACGACGGTCACCCGCACTCCCTGTGTGCCGATGTCCATCCCGGCCCACGCGGGTTCACCTGTGAATCTCTCGGAAACCATGCGCCCTCTCACGCCCCGGCTTCGGCGGAATCCCGCATCGGCCACCCTTGACACTCGGATCTGGTGGCTCATAGTCTCCACCCATCAATCACAAAATCACATCATAAGTCGTTAGATTTAACAAAGAGATAGCAGGGAGGTGCGCATGATCGGCGATGCGGTCCACTGTGCCCCCGCCCAGACGCCGGCCTCCCGCTCCGCTCCGGCCCGGCCGCCGGTCCCGCCGAGGCTGACGCCGTACGGCCTGCGCTGCGAGCACCGGCGGACGCCGCTCGGCGTCGGCGAGCCCCGCCCGCTGCTGTCCTGGCGGCTCGCGTCGGCGCGGGCGGGCGACGACCCGGTGGCCTACGAGCTGGAGGTGGGCGACTGGTCGAGCGGCAGGGTCGAGGACCCCGCGGCGATCGGCGCCGTCTACGGCGGGCCGCCGCTCCTTCCCCGCACGAGGTACGGCTGGCGCGTCACGGTCTGGGCGCGGGACGGCGCCGCGGGCAGCGCGGAGTCGTGGTTCGAGACCGGCCAGGATGTCTGGCAGGCCTCCTGGATCGCGCACGACCCCGCCGCCGTCGCGCACATGGACCCGCCGACGGAGGGCGAGCAGGCGCTCAGCCACCACGGCCTGCTGCCCTGCCCCCAGCTGCGCACGAGCTTCGAGAGCACGGCCGGGGTGACCCGGGCCAGGCTCCTCATCAGCGCCAAGGGCCTGTACGAGGCCAGGGTCAACGGCCACCGGGTCGGCGACGCCGAGCTCGCCCCGGGCTGGACCGACTACCGCAGGCGGATCCAGTACCAGGTCCACGACGTCACCCCGTTCCTGCTCGACGGCGAGAACGTGCTGGCCGCGACGGTCGCCGACGGCTGGTGGAGCGGCTTCACGGGCTTCGACCCCCGCCGCCCCGGTTACCACTACGGCCGCTTCCCCGAGCTCATCGCCGAACTCCACCTGACGTTCGACGACGGCTCCACCCGGGTCGTGGCCACCGGAGAGGGCTGGCGTACGGGCCACGGCCGGGTCCGCTACGGCGACCTGCTCAAGGGCGAGTGCCACGACGCCCGCGCCGAGACCCCCGGCTGGGATCTGCCCGGGTTCGACGACTCCTCCTGGCGCCCCGCCGTGGTCACCGGGGACGACCACTCCCTCCTCGTCGCCTCCCGCGACGAGCCGGTGCGCGCCCTCGGCGAGCTGCTCCCGATCTCGACCGTCCTGGTCAGGCCGGGCGTGCACCTGGTGGACTTCGGGCAGAACATCGCGGGCCGGGTCCGGCTCGCCGTACGGGACCAGGAGCCGGGACGGCGGGTGACCGTACGGCACGGCGAGACGCTCGACGGCGAGGACCGCCTGCACACCGCCAACCTGCGCACCGCCGACGCGACCGACGTGCTGATCACCGCGGGCGGCGTGGAGGAGGTGTTCGAGCCGCGGTTCACCTACCACGGGTTCCGCTACGCCGAGGTGAGCGGGCTCGACCGGCTCGACGACATCCGGGCGGTCGTCCTGCACAGCGACACCCCGTGGACCGGCACGTTCGACTGCTCGGACCCGGAGGTCAACCGGCTCCACGACAACATCGGCTGGGGCCAGCGCGGCAACTTCGTCAGCGTCCCCACCGACTGCCCGCAGCGCGACGAACGGCTGGGCTGGCTCGCCGACGCGCAGGTGTTCCTGCCGACGGCCTGCTTCAACGCCGACGTCTCCGGATTTTTCAGTAAATGGATGCGGGATGTGGTGGACGCGCAGTCCCCGGAGGGCGGTTTCTCCAACGTCGCCCCGCTGCTCAGCGGGGTGGCCGACGAGGGCGCGCCGGGCTGGGCGGACGCGGGCGTGCTGGTGCCCTGGCACCTGTACCGGGTGTACGGCGACGACAGGTTCCTCGACGTGGACTCCATGGTCCGGTGGGTGGACTTCGTCGCGCGGCACAACCCCGACCTGATCTGGCGGCACCGGACCGGCCCGCACTTCGCCGACTGGCTGGCCCCCGGCCCCGCCACCCCGCGCGAGGTGCTGGCCACGGCGTTCTTCCACCGCAGCGCGGCGCTCACCGCCGAGGCCGCCCGGGTGCGCGGCCGGCACGGCGAGGCGGAGCGCCTGGGGGCACTGGCCGACCGCGTCCGTGCGGCGTTCGTCGAGGCGTTCGTCGGCGACGGCGGCCTGGTCGAGGGCGACACCCAGACCGGCTACCTCCTGGCGCTCGCGTTCGACCTGCTCACCCCCGAGCAGAGCCGGGGCGCCGCCGCCCGGCTGGCCGCGCTGGTCGAGGAGTCCGGCCCGCAGACCGGCTTCCTCGGCGTCAACCTGCTCTGCCCGGTGCTGTCCGCCCACGGCCGCGACGACCTCGCGCACGCCCTGCTCCGCCGTACCGACCCGCCGTCCTGGCTCTACCAGGTACGGCACGGCGCGACCACCGTCTGGGAGCGCTGGGACGGGGTCGGGGCGCCCTCGATGAACTCCTTCAACCACTACGCCTTCGGATCGATCGGCGAGTGGCTCTACAGCGGCGTCGCGGGGATCGACCAGGCGCCCGGCTCCGTCGCCTTCCGGGAAGTGGTGATCCGCCCCCTCCCCGGCGACCTGAGCCGGGCCTGCGCCCGCTACGAGTCGGCGCGCGGCCTCATCTCGGTGAGCTGGCACAACGACGCGGAGGGCTTCCGCCTTGAGACCCGCATCCCGCCCGGCGCCACGGCGACGGTGCACCTGCCCGGCGGCGACATCCGTCGGGTGACCTCGGGGGACCACATTTTCGAGCTAGTCCGAGGAGACAAAGCATGACCGACCTTCGCCACGCCAAGATGAGCCGCGCCCAGTTCTTCCGCATGATGGGCGGCCTGGCCGCGGCAGCCGCGGCGGCCGGGTGCTCCACCAAGCCGCAGACGGGCGCCACCACCGGCGCGAGCGGCGCCACGGCGCTCGACCTGAAGTTCGTGGGCGTCGCCGACCAGAAGACGCCGATGGACGAGTTGGTCGCCGCCTACCGGCAGGCCAGAGCCGGTGTGACGATCACGACCTCCTACGCCCCGACCGACCAGGTGCAGACCTCGCTGCGCACCCAGCTCGGCGCGGGCAACGCCCCCGACCTGCACGTGGTCTATCCGGGCAGCGGCAGCGCGATGTCGATGACCCAGATCGCCGGGGCCGGGCTGCTCGCCGACCTGTCGGCCCAGGCGTGGACGGACTCGATCCCCACCGGCTTCAAGCCGGCCTTCCAGGTCGACGGCAAGACCCTCATGTACTCGGCGGGCTCGTCGGTCATCGGCGCCATCTACAACAAGAAGGTCTTCCAGGAGGCGGGCATCGACGCCCCGCCCACCACGTGGACCGAATTCCTCGACGTCTGCGAGAAGCTGAAGAAGGCGGGCAAGGTCCCGATCGCGCTGGGCGCGCAGACCCCGTGGGTCACCCAGCTCATCACCTACGCGCTCGTGCCCTCGACGGTCTACGCCAAGGACCCCACCTTCGACGACAAGCAGGCCGCCGGGCAGGCGAGCTTCGCCCAGTCCGGCTGGCGCGACGCCATGGAGATGTACCTGGAGCTGCACAAGCGCGGCTACTTCAACGACAAGCCCAACGGCACCACCTTCGAGCAGCAGACCTCGATGGTCGCGACCGGCAAGGCCGCGATGGCCATTCAGGTGTCGGCGGTGCTGCCGTCCTTCCGGGACGCCGCCACCAGTCCCGACGACCTGTCGATGTTCCCGGTGCCCGGCGCCGACGACGCCGCCTCGGTGTGGATCCCCGCCGGAGTCGTCGTGGGGCTCGGCGCGAACGCCAAGGGCAGGAACGCCGAGGAGGCCAAGGCCTTCATCGACTTCCTCGGCAGGCAGGAGAACATCAACCGCTGGGCCAAGGCGATCGCCGCGATCCCGCTGACCCAGGACGCGAGCTCCGCCGTCGACCCGGCGGTGGAGTCGTTCCTGCCCTTCACCAAGGACCGGGCGGTGCCGTTCATGGACCAGCGCTGGCCCAACGCGGAGGTGCAGCCGACCCACTTCGCGGTCGTCCAGGACCTGCTGGCCGGGAAGAGCAAGATCGACGAAGCGCTGAAGAAGATGGACGAGGCGTACGCCAAGTGAACGGCCCGCACCCCATGACAGGCCCGTGCCGCGATGAAGGGCATGCCGCCCCGGACAGGCGGGAGACCTCGTGACCCTGACGACCCTGCCGGTCGAGACGCCACCCGCCGCACGGACGCGGCGGGCCAGGCCCCTGGCCGGTCTCTCCCCCTCCTGGCTGTTCGCCGTCCCGGCCCTGCTGGTCTACGCGGCGGTCGTGCTCTACCCGAGCGTCGTCGGCGTGGTCTACGCCTTCACCGACTGGAGCGGCGTCGGCGAGGACATGTCCTTCGTCGGGCTGTCGAACTTCCAGGCGATCCTCGGCGACGAGCAGGTCATGGGCTCCCTCGGGAACACGCTCCTGCTGACCATGGCGATCCTGGTCGTGCAGAACGGCGTGGGACTGCTGCTCGCGCTCGGCGTGCACGCCCGGCTGAAGAGCCGCGCGCTGCTGCGGGTGGTCTTCTTCGCGCCCGTCGTGGTCAGCCCGGTCATGGTCGCCTTCCTGTGGAAGTACGTCTACACCCCGGACTCCTCCACGGGGCTGAACGGCCTGCTCGGCCTGGAGGTCGACTGGCTGGGTGACCCGTCGGTCGCGCTGTGGTCGATCGCGGGCATGGTGGTGTGGCAGTACGCCGGCTACTCGATGGTCATCTTCCTGGCCGGGCTGGAGGGCGTCCCGAAGGAGCTGCACGAGGCCGCGATGATCGACGGAGCGGGAACGCTCCAGCGCTTCCGCTACGTCACCTGGCCGCTGCTCGCCCCGGCGCTGACGATCAACCTGATGCTGTCCACGATCGGCGGGCTGAAGCTGTTCGACCAGGTGTTCGCGGCGACCAACGGCGGTCCCGGCTACGCCACCGAGACCCTGTCGACCGTCCTGTACAAGCAGGCGTTCGTCTTCGGCAAGTTCGGCTACAGCACGGCGATCGCCCTCGTCCTGGCCCTGTTCGTGGCGGCGGTTTCGCTCATCCAGATCTCCTACCTGCGCTCAAGGGAGGTGGCCCAGTGAGGTCGAGGACCTTCCTGCTGGAGATCGTCATGATCGCGGTGGCGGTCGCGTTCCTCTTCCCGGTCTACGCGCTGGTCACCCTGTCGCTGAAGGATCCCGGGCAGATCTCGCAGGCCCCCCTCGCGCTGCCGAACCCGCCCACCACGGCCAACTTCGGCGAAGCGTGGTCGGCGGCGGCGCTCGGCCCGTCCCTGATGAACAGCACCGTGATCACGGTGGCCAGCCTGATCGCGCTGATCGGGCTCGGCTCGTTCGCCGCCTACTTCCTGGCGCGGACCGCGACCCGTCTCGGCTACGCGCTGTACGTCCTGTTCCTGCTCGGCATCGTGCTGCCGTTCCAGCTCGGCATGATCCCGCTGTACGGACTGGTCAACGACCTGGGCCTGATCGGTACGCACACCGGGATGATCGTGTTCTACACCGGCATCCAGCTGCCGTTCACGGTCTTCCTCTACACCGGCTTCATCCGGGCGCTGCCCCGCGAGTACGCGAGCGCCGCCCAGATCGACGGCGCCTCGCACCTGACGGCCTTCACCAAGGTCGTCTTCCCGCTGCTGCGGCCGATCACCGGCACCGTGCTGATCCTCAACGCGGTCTTCATCTGGAACGACTTCTTCACGCCGCTGCTCTATCTCGGCGGCTCCGGGTTCGAGACGGTCCCGGTGAGCGTCTTCGCCTTCGTCGGCCAGTACGTCTCCGACTACGGACTGGTCTTCGCCGGACTGGTGCTGGCCGCGCTGCCGATCGTGGCGGTCTTCCTGGTGCTGCAGAAGTACGTGATCAAGGGCTTCTCCAGCGGTCTCAAGGGCTGACGCCCGTCTCCGGCGGGAGGCCGGGGCTCCCACCGGAGGTATTCGATGAATGTGTTCGACGCGCTGCGGAACCCGCCCCGCAGCCATTCACCCGCGGCGATCTGGTGGTGGAGCGGCGAGCCGCTGCGCAGGGAACGGCTGCGCTGGCAGATGGAGCGCCTCGTCGCGGGCGGCGTGCACAACCTGGTCATCCTGAACCTGGCGCCGTCGGGACCGCTGTTCGGCGCCGACGCCGACGACCCTCCGTTCCTGTCGGAGGCGTGGTGGGAGCTGATGGACGGAGTCTGCGAGGACGCCCTGCGGGCCGGCGCCTACCTGTGGTTCTACGACCAGCTCGGTTTCTCCGGCGCGGACCTGCAGGCCCGCCTCGTGCAGGAGAACCCGGCCTTCGCCGGGCAGTGGCTGGCCGCCGACGGCTCGGTGTCGCTCCGCGGGTTCGACTACCTGTCCCGCACGGCCTGCGAGGTGCTGCTCGACCGGGTGCACGGCGAGTTCGCGCGGCGGCTGGGCCACCGGTTCGGCAACGTGATCGCCGGCTCGTTCCAGGACGAGCTGCCGTCGATGCCCACCTGGTCGGCGACGTTCGCCGAGGAGTTCCTCGCCAGGCGCGGCTACCCGTTCTCCCCCGGCGGCGGCCCCGCCGTCCGGCGCGACTACCAGCGGACCAGGGCCGAGCTCGCCGAGGAGGCGTTCTTCCGGCCGCTGGCCGAGTGGCACGCCGAGCACGGGCTGCTCAACGGCTGCGACCAGCAGGACCCGGCCCGCGCGGGGCACCCGGTGGAGGGTGTCGAGCTGTACGCCGACTACACGCGCACGCACCGCTGGTTCAGCGCGCCCGGCTCCGACCACCACGGAGACGCGCGGGTGCACTCCTCCCTCGCCCACCTGTACGGCCGGCCCCGCACGTGGATCGAGGCGTTCCACTCCAGCGGCTGGGGCGGCACGCTGGAGGAGACGTTCGACTGGCTGCTGCCCTGGCTGCGGGCGGGCGCCAACCTCTACAACCCGCACGCGGTCTACTACACGACGAGGGCCGGCTGGTGGGAGTGGGCGCCGCCGTCGACCGACTGGCGCCAGCCGTACTGGCGGCACCACCGGGTCTTCGCCGACGCGGTCACCCGCCTGTGCGCGGTGCTGTCCCTGGGCCGCCACCTCTGCGACATCGCTGTCCTGTTCCCCACGGCGACCGCCCAGGCGGGCACCGCACCCGCCGGGACGGCCCGCGACTGCGGCACGGGAGACGCGGTGGGGCCCGGAACCGGCGAGCGGGACGCGGCGGTGCGGGCGCAGCGGGTCTACCGGGAACTCGTGGGCGACATGGCCTGGTTCCAGACCGTGCCCGGAGCGCTCGACCGGCTCTGCCTCGACGCCGACGTGATCGACGAGGAGTCCGTCCGGCGCGCGGTGGTCACCGGCGGCCGGCTGGAGGTGTCCACCGAGTCGTACGGGGTGATCATCCTCCCGGCGGCCACCGTCCTCGACGAGGCGACCGCCGAGCGGCTGGACGGGTTCGTGGCGGCGGGTGGCCTGCTGGTCGCGGTCGGGGCGCTCCCGGACTCCCCGCGCCTCCGCCGCCACTTCGAGGAGGCCCCCGGCGGGGAGGTCCCCGGCGAGACGGCCCCCGAGGAGGCGATTCCCGAGGGGGAAGACCCTGCCGGAAAGCGTTCCGTGGCGGGGCCGGCCGGCGGTTCCGAGTGGAGTTCCGGAAGGGGCGCGGCCCGGTCCGTCGCCTCGGCCGCGGACCTCGGCCAGGCGCTGGCCGGGCACGTCCCCCGGGTCGAGGCACCCGTCCCGCCGCTGGTGCGCGAGGTGGACGGCACGACCGTGGTCTTCCTGACCGCGGCCTTCCCGAGGGCGAGCGAGATCGGCGTCGGCAGGCCGGAGGAGCGCGGCGTCGAGCTGGGCTGGCTGGACGCGACCTGCGACTTCGACTCCGGCCGCTACCGGCGGGAGATGCGGGTCCGGATCCGTGACGTCACGGGAACGCCCCTGCTGGCCAGTCCCTTCAGCGGCGCGGTCCGCCCCCTGCCGTACACGCTCGTCGACGGCGCCGTCGAGGTGACCGTCCCCTTCGAAGACGGTCCCGCCGCCCTGCTGCTGTTCACCGGCCAGGTGGCGGTCCCCGGGACGGGGGGAACGGAGGCGCCCCCGGGGTCACGCGCGCCGTACACGTGGGAGACGGCGGCGGCCCCGGAGGCACGCGCGCCGTACACGCGTGAGATCGACCTCGGCGACGAGTGGGACATGGAGCTGGTGCCGACGCTGGACGACACCTGGGGCGATTTCGGCACGTCCGCGACGGTCGAGCGGTGGACGCTGGAGACTCCGGACGGCGACCCCGTCCACGCGACGTTCGGCCCGCACGGGCTGTGGCGGACCGGCGACGGCGACTGGCGTCCCGCGGTCTGGTCGACCTCGCGCGGCCTGCACAAGGACCCGATCCACCGCGACACGCTCGGCCCGAAGGGACACGTCCCCGAGGAGTTCCTCGACTTCGGCCCCGTTCCCGCGGGCCGGCCCGTCTGGTTCCGCGCGAGCGTCACCGTGCCCGGCACGCCGGAGGCCAGGCTCGTCGTCGGGGCGGCGGCGGCGAAAGAGGTCCAGGTGGACGGCAGGGAGCTGCCGCTCGACGACTCCGGCTACCTCGCCGTCGGCCTGAACCCGGTCGAGCCCGGTGAGCACGTGCTGGAGCTCCGGCTGGTCCCTGACGAGGACCTCACGACGCTGCGGGCACACGTGTCCTTCACCGCCGATCCCGATGCCGCGCGCAGGCCCGAGTGGATCGCCGGTCCGGTGCTGGAGACGGTCGTGCGGGCCGGCGCGGGCGGAGAGGACGGCGAGCGCGTCCTCCAGATCGCCTCCACCGCCCCCTGCCTGGTGCTGGTGAACGGCGCCGAGGCCGGCCGGCAGGGCGGATTCGACCCGTACGCCGAGGCGGACATCCCGCGCGTGCGCCGCTACGACGTGTCGCACCTGCTCCGTCCCGGCCCCAACACCGTCCGCGTGGAGTCGGACGGGGCGGTGCTGGCCGACGGCCTGGCGGTCTCCGGCCCCGGCTGGACGAGCCGCCCCGGCGTACGGCGGCGCCAGCACGGCGACCCCGCCGCCCTCCACCTGCGCCCCCGCCCGCATCCCCTCCCCGGGGCCGGATGGATCGACTCCCGCGCCACCGCCCTGCCCGCGATCTTCGCGGTGCCCGGTGCGGCGGAACGGGTCGAACGGTTCCGGGTGGACGTCCCGCCCGGCGCGACGCTGATGGAGGCCGACGCCCACGGTCCGGTCCGGGTGCTCGTCGACGGCGTGGAGTCGGACCTGCCCGCCGTCCTCGACGGCTCGGCCCGCAGGGCGGAACTCCTGGTCACCACCCGCCCCGGCTTCCAGGGCGGCGCGGCCCTGGCCGGGCCGGTCAGGTTCGCCTGCGGACCCGGACGGATCAGGCTGGGCGACTGGGAGGCGCAGGGACTGGCCGGGTACAGCGGCGGCGTCCGCTACCGCACCGTCGTCCGGCTCCCCGCCTCCCCGGCGGGGCGGCCCGGACTCGCGGGGGAGCGCGGGCGGGCCGAACTCGACCTGGGACGGGTGCGCGGCACAGCGGAGGTCACGGTGAACGGGCGCCCGGCCGGGGTGCGCGTCTGCTGGCCGTACGTCTTCGACCTGTCGCTGGACGAGGGGGAGAACACGGTCGAGATCCTCGTGCTCGGCACCCTCGCCCCCTACCTCGACGCGGTCAGCCCCACCCACTTCGTCTTCCCCGGCCAGCGGGTCACGGGACTGTTCGGGCCGGTGCTCCTGAGGACGTGACGGGCCTGCCGGCCGGCGGCCCCGGGGACGGAGGGTCCCGCGGGTCCCGGCCGGGGCCGCGGGTCAGGCCCGTGAACCGGCGTGACTGCAGCCGCAGTCCGTCGTGGGGCGATCCGTCACGTATCTGCCCGCGTCCCGGAAGATGCCCGAGGCGGCGGTGTGCTCGGTCAGCGCGTCGGCGGCGAGCACCACGGCGGCCGCGGTGTAGGCGGAGCGCTCGTACGGGAACCACTTGTCGTTCACGAACTGCCAGCCGGTCCAGTAGGAGCCGTCCTCGTGCCGCAGGTGCTGCATGTCGGCGAAGAGCTTCAGCGCCCGGTCCCGGTCGCCCACGGCGTCCAGGGCGAGCACCAGCTCGCACGACTCGGCGCCGGTCACCCACGGCTGGTCGGAGACGCAGCGGATGCCGAGGCCCGGCTCCACGAACGTGTCCCACTCCTCGGCCAGCCGCGCCCGGGCAGCCGGACCGCGCACCGCGCCGCCGAGGATCGGGTAGTACCAGTCCATCGAGAAGCGGCTCTTGTCGGCGAACGCCTCGGGGTGGGCGGCGAGCACGTGGCCGAGCTGGTCGGCCGCGAGCTCCCAGTCGGGCTGCGGATCGCCCAGCTGCTCACTCAGCAGCACGCCGCTGCGCAGCCCCTGGTAGATGGAGGCGCAGCCGGTCAGCAGGGCGTACCGGGCGGGCCTGCCGTCGGCCGCCCGCTCCCAGACGATCTCGCCCCGGATGGTCTGCAGCTCCACCACGAAGTCCAGCGCCGACCGGACGACCGGCCACATCTCGCGGGCGAAGTCCTCGTCCCCGGTGACCAGCAGCTCGTGCCAGACGCCGACCGCGACGTAGGCGGCGTGGTTGGACTCCCCGCCCTGCTCGACCGCCCGGCCTCCGACCAGCTTCATCGGCCAGGAGCCGTCGGCCCGCTGGGTGCGGACCAGCCAGTCATAACCCTTGCGGACCGGCCCGGTCAGCCCGGCCACGCTCATCGCCATCAGGCATTCGACGTGGTTCCAGGCGTCCACGTGTCCTTCGGGCCACGGGATGCCGCCGTCGGATTCCTGCACGCCGGCGATGCTCTGGGCGGTCTGGACGACCTGCTCCCACCTCAACTGGCCGCTCACCGCTCCTCATCCGCTCCGGTGCCCGCCTCGTCCCTCGCCGGGCCGGTGCGCTCCCAGTAGATCATGCGGGTTTCCGGACGTAGAGCACGACGCTCTTGCCGATGAGCGGGTTGAGCACCGCCTCGGCGATCCGGGTCGCGGCCGGGCGCTTCATGATGTCCCAGACCAGGATCTCGTGGTAGGCCTTGGCCAGCGGGTGGTCGTCGTTGCCGACGCCGACCGCGCACTTGATCCACCAGTACGGCGCGTGCAGGCCGTGGGCGTGGTGGTGCGGGCCGATCTCCATGCCGATCGACTTGAGCTTGGCGCTCAGCTCGGCCAGCGTGTAGATGCGGACATGCCCGCCGGGGGCGGTGTGGTAGGCCTCGTCGAGAGCCCAGCAGATCCGCTCCGGCAGGAAGCTCGGCACGGTGATGGCCGCCCGGCCGCCCGGCTTGAGCACCCGGAAGATCTCCCGCATCGCGGCCATGTCGTCGGGGATGTGCTCCAGCACCTCGGCCGCGATCACCCGGTCGAAGCTGGCGTCCTCGAACGGCATCTTGAGCGCGTCGCCGGTCACGGTCTCGGCCGTCGCGCCCGGGGGCACCTCGCCGGCCTTGTCCATCGCGGCGAACATGCTCGCCACGCCCTCCAGCTCCTCGGCGTCCATGTCGAAGGCCACCACGTCGGCGCCCCGGCGCAGCACCTCGAAAGCGTGCCGTCCGCCGCCGCAGCCCAGGTCCAGAACTCGGGTTCCGGGCCCCACGGGCAACCGGCCGAAGTCGACAGTCAGCACTCGCCGCTCCTCTTGAGCCTTTTGAGATGAATCGGGGTGAGGTCGATCACTTCGCGCGGCGGGCCTGGATGGCCTCGTGGTAGGCCTCCACGGTCCGCTGGGCGACGACGTTCCAGGTGTAGCGCTCCATGACCCGCTCGTAGCCCTTCCGGCCCACCTCGGCCCGCTCCTCGGGGGAGTCGTGCAGGCGGCGCAGGACGGCGGCCAGCTCCTCGGGGTCGCCGGGGGCAACCTGGACGGCCGCGTCGCCGACCACCTCGGGCAGCGCGCCGGTACGGCTGGCGACCAGCGGGGTGCCGCAGGCCATGTGCTCGACGGCCGGCAGTGAGAAGCCCTCGTAGAGCGAGGGCACGACCGAGATCTCCGAGGTGGCGATCAGCTCGCCCAGCGCGGTGTCGGAGATGCCGTGCACGAACGTCACCCGGTCGTGCAGGGAGAGCTCGGCGACCAGCTTCTCCGTCGGGCCGCCGGGGGTGGGCTTGCTGACCACGGTCAGGTTCACGTCCCGCTCGGTGGCGAGCTTCGCCACCGCCCGCAGCAGCGTCGAGACGCCCTTCATCGGGGAGTCGGCGCTGGCCACCGCGACGATCGAGCCCGGCCGCCTGGGCATCTCCGGGCGGGGGTGGAAGTAGCGGGTGTCCACGCCGAGCGGGATGAGCCGCATGTTGGCCTGGGGCACGTTGAAGTCGCGGTGGATGTCGGCCAGGGAGGACTCGCTGACGGTCAGGATCGGGTTCAGCCTGGGCGCGACCTTGGCCTGCATCCGGACGAAGCCGTACCACCTTCTGAGCGAGAGCTTCTTGCGCAGCGGCGCGGCCTTCAGCTCGATCCGCCGGTCCACGCTGATCGGGTGGTGGATGGTGCCGACCACGGGGAACAGCTTCTGGATGCCGAGCAGGCCGTAGCCGAGCGTCTGGTTGTCCTGCACCACGTCGAAGTCGCCGACGCGCTTCTTCAGCTCGCGGTGCGCCCGGAGGGTGAAGGTCAGCGGCTCGGGGAATCCGGCGGTCCACATGGTCGCGACCTCGAGGCAGTCGATCCAGTCGCGATACTCATGCGGCTTGGGGGTGCGGAAGGGGTCCTCGTCGCGGTACAGGTCCAGGCTGGGGACCTTGTTGAGGATGACGCCCTCGTCGAGCTCTGGGTACGGCTGGCCGGAGAAGACTTCGACGTGATGTCCGAGGGCGACCAGCTCGCGGCTGAGATGACGCAGGTAGACGCCCTGGCCACCACAGGTCGGCTTGCTGCGGTAGGACAGCAGCGCGATCCGCAGTGAGTCCGCACCTGGCACGGCAACCCCTTCCTCACCCTGTCCGGAAGGGGACAGGTACCGTGAAAGATGACCTTAGTCCTCGGACCCTACCATTCGGTAGCTCTCTTGGACCCGGTGTGGAATTGTTCCTAGAACAGGTCGCACTGGGTCCGAACTGCGGCGTTACCTGGACCGAGCAAGATTCGGTGAAACGCGTTCTAGTCGTGCTCCGACCGACATGGTGCCCATCCATGGGCATGGCGGTACATTCGCCAATCAGTGGTACAAGGTCCGCTCGACGAACAAGGAGGACGCGTTGGCCAGGCGCGCGCTGATCACCGGTATCACCGGGCAGGACGGTTCCTATCTGGCCGAGTGCCTGCTGAGCGAGGGATACGAGGTGTGGGGCCTGGCCCGGGGGCAGGCCAATCCGCGCGTCTCCCGGGTGCGCAAGCTCCTGCAGGACGTCCAGCTCGTCCGGGGTGACCTGCTCGACCAGGGATCGCTGATCTCCGCCGTGGAGAAGGTCCAGCCGGACGAGGTCTACAACCTGGGCGCCATCTCGTTCGTGCCGATGTCGTGGGAGCAGGCCGAGCTCACGGCCGAGGTCACGGGCATGGGCGTGCTGCGCATGCTGGAGGCCATCCGGGTCTGCTCGGGCATCTCGTCCTCGCGTACGGCCGCCGGATCCGGTCAGATCCGCTTCTACCAGGCTTCGTCGTCGGAGATGTTCGGCCAGGTCCGCGAGACCCCGCAGACCGAGATCACCCCCTTTCACCCCCGCTCGCCGTACGGCGTGGCCAAGGCGTACGGCCACTTCCTGACCCAGAACTACCGCGAGTCGTACGGCATGTACGCGGTGTCGGGAATCCTGTTCAACCACGAGTCCCCGCGCCGGGGCGCCGAGTTCGTCACCCGCAAGGTGACCCTCGGCGTGGCCAGGATCAAGCTCGGTCTGGCCTCCGAGCTGCGTCTGGGCAACATGGAGGCCCGCCGCGACTGGGGCTACGCGGGCGACTACGTCCGGGCGATGCACCTGATGCTCCAGGCGGACACGCCGGAGGACTACGTGATCGGCACCGGCCGTACCCACAGCGTCCGCGAGCTGGTGGAGGCCGCCTTCACCGCCGCCGGACTCGACTGGGAGCGGCACGTGGTCGGCGACCGGTCCCTGCACCGCCCCGCCGAGGTGGACCTGCTCTGCGCCGACCCGAAGAAGGCCCGCGTCCAGCTCGGCTGGGAACCCTCGGTCTCCTTCGAGGAGCTCGTCGCGATGATGGTCGAGTCCGACGTCAAGCTGCTGTCCGACGGCGGCGACCCCGACCAGGACTCCTCCTGGCCCTGAGCCCCGGCTCCCGAGATCGTCCTCCTTCCGGAGGATGATCACCCCTCTCCCGTTTCACTACTGTCAGTAACGGAAATGCAGCAGTGAGTAACGGTGGGGAGGTGTTTCGCGCGCCTCCCCCGACTGAGAGGCGGAACGGCCATGACCGAACAGCTGACGCAGATCCCCATCACCATCGACGCCGAGTACGCGGACGACGCGGCCGCCGCCGGGACATACCGCCTGTACTGGTACGGGAAGGGGATGAAGAAGACCCGCGAGGAGGCGCGCGCCTTCGCCGCCTCCCGTGGGGAGGGGCACCAGCTGGCCGACCTCCCCTCCGACGTGTGGCGCACCAGCGCCGCCACGTACCTCGACGGCCCGGCGTGGATCTACTCCTGGAAGGGCGACAGCTACGGCGGCGGCAACGTCGTGCTCCACCCCAACGGGTCGATCGGCACCCTGGAGGACGGCGCCCAGCCGCTCCCCTTCCTCATCAGCTACGTGGGATGACGGCCCCGGCCGGTCCTCTCGCGGCTAGCGGGTGATCATGACGAGGGTGCCCAGCGGGAGCCGGGAGAGCGCGCGCAGCGCGGCGGCCGGGACACGCACGCAGCCGTAGCTCACCTCGCGGCCGAAGACCGCCCTGTCCGGCCAGCCGTGCAGGGCGATCGTCGCGGGGCCGCCGGCGAAGGTCCTCAGGGCGCCCGAGTGCGCGCCGAGCGCGAGGAACAGCGGGCTGTAGGTCGGGTGCTCCGGGGACACGGAGGCGAGCAGGAACGTCCGCCCCGCCGGGGTGGGAGTCCGGTCGGTGCCGACGGCCACCGCCCAGGACCCCGTCCTGCGGCCGGCGTCGGACAGCCTGAGCCTGCGGGCGGCCAGATCGACCTGGACCCGATGGGTGCTGCGGGCGGTCCGCACCCCGCCGGCGCCGGTGTGGATCCATCCCGTGGACCGGTTCGGCCGGCTCGGCAGCAGTATCCGCGCCCACCCCGGCAGCGTCCGCACCACCGGCACCCAGGTCGGGTTCTCCAGTTGCACGGGCGGCAGAACGGCCACCGGCGGCCCGCCCGGACGGGAATAGACCACCTGTCTCCCTTTCGGGTGGACGATGACCCCGCTCGCCGTTCCGAATGGGCGGGGATCCCGTGGCGCCCGGCGTAATGTCGCATAAGTCGTGGCAATTGGTAGTTTCGCCATTCGAGCCGGCGATACGGGGGCCGGCTTTATCTCCTCCGGCGGGGTGGCCGGCGACGGCACGGCGGGTGAGACGGCCGGTGAGGCGACGGGCGGCGGGTCGTCGGTCCCGCAGGAGGAGCTCACGGCCAGGATGGTCAGGACGGCCAGGGCGGCCGCACCCGCGGCTCCGGCGGCCGGGCGGACGGCTGTGCGGGAGCTGTTCCCCTCACGCATGAGCTCTGTCCAACAAGAAATAGTGCATATCCGGATTTCCTGGTTTTTTGACCCTCGGTTATATCAATGACGTCGGCCGATATGACGTCACATTACGTGACGGAAAGCGGTCTGTCCGTCTCCTGGAGACCGGCGTGGCCGGAGCGTGCTCGCGCCGGGGGAGGCCGGACCGCCGCGCGAGAGTGCCGGCTCAGCGCTTTGACAGGGAGCCGGCTTAACGCTTTGACAGGAAATGGAGGGGAGGGCACGATGGAGTCGTCCCGAGACGAGACGTATCGTCACGATGGTGGACGCTACCAAAGGAGGACCACATGCCCCGGCGCGCGCACATAGCCATGGTCAGCATCCCCGCCCCCGGCCACGTCAACCCCAGCCTTGAGGTGATCAGGGAACTGGCGGCCCGGGGCCACCGGGTGACCTACGCCAACGACCCGTCCTTCGCCGAGGTGATCGAGGGGGCCGGGGCCGAGCCCGTGCCGTACGCCTCGACGCTGCCCATGAACGACCCCGAGGGCTGGCCGGAGGACACGATCGCCCAGCTCGACGTCTTCCTCGACGACTCGGTCTCCATGCTGCCGCAACTCCGCGACGCCTACGGCGACGACCGGCCCGACCTGTTCCTCTACGACATCGCCGGCTACTCCGCGCGGATCCTCGCCGAGAACTGGGGCATCCCGGCGATGCAGCTCTCGCCGTGCTACGTGGCCTGGGAGGGCTACAAGGAGGACACGGCGCCGATGGTCGAGGAGTTGAAGAAGGCTCCGGGCGGGGCCGAGCACTACCGGCGGTTCGACCAGTGGCTGGTGGACAACGGCATCACCGGGACCGACTCCCAGGCGTTCGTCGGCTATCCGGAGCGGGCGCTCGCGCTGATCCCGAGGATGATGCAGCCCAACGCCGACCGGGTCGACCCGGCGCGGATCACCTTCACCGGGCCGTGCCTCGGCGCCCGCACCCATCAGGAGGCCTGGGCCCGGCCCGAGGGGGCCGAGAAGGTGCTGCTGATCTCCCTGGGGTCCGCCTTCACCAACCTGCCCGGCTTCTACCGCTCCTGCCTGGCCGCCTTCGGCGACCTGCCCGGCTGGCACGTCGTGCTCCAGATCGGCAGGTTCGTCGACCCGGCCGAGCTCGGTGAGATCCCCGCCAACGTGGAGGTGCACAGCTGGGTGTCGCAGCTGTCGATCCTGGAGCAGGCCGACGCGTTCGTCACCCACGCGGGCATGGGCGGCACCCAGGAGGGCCTGTACTGCGGTGTCCCGATGATCGCGGTCCCGCAGGGCGCCGACCAGTTCGACAACGCCGACAAGATCGTGGAACTGGGCGCCGGCCGCCGGATCGACACCGCACAGGCCACCCCCGAGGCGCTGCGGACGGCTCTGCTCGAACTCACCTCCGACCCGGAGGTCGCGCTGCGGCTGGAGAAGATCAGCGCCGAGGTCCGCGCCGAGGGCGGCACCGCCCGCGCCGCCGACCTCGTCGAGCGACTGTTGGAGACGGCCGCGCCGACACGGGCATCGTAGAGCCGCCTGCCTGCCGCGTGACCGAGATCTCCGGGAGCGTCTCCGGCCGTGGGGCTTCTGCTGCGGCAGGCCAGCGCCTATCGTCATTTCTTGGATCAAGGACGGCCCCGGCCGTCCGCCCACGGGGTCAAGGAGACGAGGTGCGCGGTGTCCGGTCCCGGCCCGCCGGCGGCGGGTGAGCCCGAGCGGATCGGCGACTATCGGCTGACCGGGGTGCTGGGCGACGGCGGCCAGGGCGTGGTCTACCTCGGCCGTGATCCGTCGGACCGCCAGGTCGCGGTCAAGCTGCTGCACGTCCGGATGGCGGCCGACCCCAAGGTGCGCGAGCGGTTCATGCGCGAGGCTGAGGTCACCCGCCGGGTAGCGGCGTTCTGCACCGCCCAGGTCCTGGACATGGGAATCACCGGCGACCGCCCCTACCTGGTCAGTGAGTACATTCCGGGGCCCTCCCTGAAGGAGCTGGTCACCGGTGACGGGCCGCGGGCCGGCAGCGGCCTGGACCGGCTCGCGGTCGCCACCCTGACGGCTCTGGCCGCGATCCACCGGGCCGGCATCGTCCACCGCGACTTCAAACCCGACAATGTGATCATGGGGCCGGAGGGGCCCGTGGTCATCGACTTCGGCATCGCCCGCGTGCTGGACGGCACCACCACGTCATCGGGGCTGGTGGGTACCCCCGCCTACCTGTCGCCGGAACAGCTGGACGGTCACCAGGCCGGTACGGCGTCGGATGTGTTCAGCTGGGCCGCCACCATGGTGTTCGCCGCCACCGGGCATCGGGCGTTCCCCGGCGACGTCGCGGCGGCGGTGATGAACGCCGTCTCCAACCGCGAACCCGACCTCGCCGAAGTTCCCGAGCGGCTGCGCCCGCTGCTGGCCGCCTGCCTGGCCAAGGACCCCGGCGCCCGGCCTGCCGTCAGCAGCCTGCTCGCCGCCCTCACCCGCGAGGAGACCGTCACCACCCACGAAGAGATCGGCACCGCGGATCACCGGCCGCGCGCCCCGCTCCCACCGCCCCCGGCGTCCCCCGCCCCGAGTTCTCCTGCCGCGCCTCCGGGGTCTCGTGCCCCGAGTTCTCCCGGCATGTCCCCGGGGTCTCGTGCCCCGAGTTCTCCTGGCATGTCCCCGGGGTCTCGTGCCCCGAGTTCTCCTGTCACGTCCCCGAGGTCCCGCCCCCCGAGCTCTCCTGCCGCGCCTCCGGGGTCTCCTGCTACGAGCTCTCCTGCCATGCCTCCGGGGTCCCGCGCCCCGCACCGTCCTGTCCGGCGCCGTCTCGTGGCCGCCGGGGCGGTCGTCACCGTTCTCGTCCTGGTCGCCGTGGCCTTCTGGCTGTGGCAGCCGGAGTTCCCCGGAACTTCCGCCCTGTCGCCCACGGGCCTCCCCGTATCTTCCGCCCCGTCGTCCACGGCCCCCTCTGGGACCTCCGCTCCCTCGTCATCCCCCACGGGCCTCCCCGAACCCTCCGGCCCGTCGTCCACGGGTCCCTCCGCTCCGTCGCCCGATCGGACTCCGAGCACCGTTCCCCTCGGCATGCCGGTCGGCAGGCCGTTCACCTTCCGCACTGACGCGTCCGCATCGGTGGAGGCGGTGACGGAGTTCAAGGGGCGGCAGGTCGTCGTCTCCGACGGCGACAGAGTGGTGCGGGTGTGGGATCTGGCCACCCGCGAGCAGGTCGGCAGGCCGTTCACCGCCCACAACACCGGTGCCCACGCCGTGGTGACGGAGCTGGAGGGGCGGCCGGTCGTCGT
>NZ_FOQY01000011.1:123775-265157 GCF_900113865.1 Streptosporangium canum
GTCGGTGGTGGTGACGGAGCTGGAGGGGCGGCGGGTCGTGGTCTCCGCCGGCGGCGACGGGGCACGGGTGTGGGATCTGGCCACCCGCGAGCAGATCGGCAGGCCGTTCACCGCGCAGACCGACGGGGACACGACGACCGTGACGGTGACGGTGACGGAGTTCGAGGGGCGGCCGGTCGTCGTCTCCGGTGCCGCCGGTGGCGACGACAGCACGGTGCGGGTGTGGGACCTGGCCACGCGTGAGCAGATCGGTCAGCCGTTCACCGGCCACACCGAAGGCGTCGAGTCGGTGGTGGTGACGGAGCTGCAGGGGCGGCCGGTCGTCGTCTCCGGCGGCTACGACGGAATACGGGTGTGGGATCTGGCCACCCGCGAACAGATCGGCAAAGTGTTCGGCACCCCCACCCACGGGATCACGTCGATGCTGGTGACGGAGCTGGAAGGGCGGCCGGTCCTCCTCACCGGCGACTTCGACGGCAGAGTGCGGGTGTGGAGCCTGGGCCCGCCCGCCCCGGCGTCCGGCTCCTGAACCCCGGCGCCCGGCTCGCGAGTTCCCGGTGCCCGGCCCCTGAGCGGCCGTCGCCTTCTGCCCGCGCCGCCCGCGCCGGGTGCTCCGACCGCTCTGCCCGCACCGGGTGCCCGCATTCCGACGATCATCCCCGCGGTCCCGCGGTGGACGGGGATCGGCCGGGCCGCCGCCGTCTTCGAGTGTCATGAGCTCGGCCACCCACCGTCGTCTCCGAGCCAGACGAGGTTGGAGCGGAGCCGCGACGCGGCGCTGCGGGCGCTCGTCCATCGGCCGAACCCGTTGACCACGCCGACGGTCGCCGCCGTGCCGCACGGCAGGGCCAGCCCGTAGGCCACCACCTCCACGACGATCTCCTCGCCGTCCTCCCCGGTCTCCTGGACCAGCGCGAACATACGCGGCAGCCCCCCGGCCAGTGCCCGCACCCCTTCCCCGGTGAGAGGCGGGTCGTCCCCGGCGAGAGACGAATCGGGCTTCCGGGCCAAGTCGTCCCCGCCGTCTCCGATCTCGCCATACGCGCGGGCGGCGATCACGGCGGCCGAGTACGACGCGAAGAGCGAGCAGATCGACCGTTGGGTCGAACTCCGCATGACCCGTCAAGGGATCCTCGAACGGGAAGATCCGCCTCGGTTCTCAGCGATCATCGATGAGGCCGTACTGCGTCGCGAGGTCGGCGGCCCGGAATGTCTGGCGGCCCAACTTCGACACCTGGCCGGATGTGCTGCCGGACCGAACATCGAGATCCGTGTGCTGCCGTTCAGCGCCGGGGCGCACGCCAGCCCGACCGGCGCGTTCCGTATTTTCACGATGGAGAAGCCGTTCCCCGAGGTCGGCTATGCGGAGACGCCGAAGGGCGCTATCTATGTGGAATCACCCGATACCCAGCGCTTCGCACGGACGTACGATGAATTGCGAGAGCTGGCCCTCACGCCCGAGGCGTCGGCTGAGCTGATCTCCGCGACGGCAGAGAAACTGTCGCGGTGAACCGGATGGAAGGGCATGGCATGCCTACCCCCGAGGACCTGGCCAATGTTGCCTGGCACATCAGCACGAAGAGCGAGAACGGCGGCGGAAGCTGTGTGGAAGCCGGGCCGCTGGCCGATGGCAGCGGGCGGGTCGCCGTACGGCACAGCCATCACCCCGACGGCCAGGTGATCGTCTACACCCGCGCCGAGTGGGAGGCGTTCACCGGCGGCGTCAAGGACGGGGAGTTCGACTTCCCCTCCCCGTGACGCGCGAGGAGACGCCCACGCCGTCATCAGGAACGGAGCACCGGTCGTCCGCACCTGCCGACGACCGGATTCAGCCGCGTGATCAGACTTGCTGCTGGGGGCCGGCCCAGGGCGTGCTCCAGTCGATGTCCTCACCGTTCAGACGTACTGTCGGTGTCCCTTCGACCTTCCGGGTGAGGGCCAGTTCGGACACCTCTGCGGCGCGGTCGGAGCTCTCCCGGGAGTTCAGGCAGGCGGCGAAATCGGCCTCGGCGATGCCGACCTTTCTCGCATAGGCCACCAGATCCTCGATGGCGAACCCGCCCTCCGCCGTTTCCTCCGGCTGGTGGGTGTACAGCTCGTCGTGATAGGCCAGCCATTTGCGGGGATCCGTCACGCACAACGATGCTTTCAGCGCGCGGTGTGAGTTGTCGTGAGTGACGGGCGATTTCTCCTTGCGGAAAATGGTCATCGGATAATAGACGACCTTGATCTTTCCTTGAACCGCCCACTGCTTGATGGTCTCGCCATTGGTCCGTTCGAATTCCTGGCAGTAGGGGCACTGGTAGTCCTCGTAAACCTCCAGAACAGGGCTTTTCACGCCGCGTTGGGCCATGACGACGCTGCCGTCGGGCCGCAGAGTGATCAGATCCGATGGCGTGGCGGCGTTCGCGGGAATGCCGTCGGGCCTGCTCGACGTGATCGCGACCGTGACCAGGATGACGGCCGCGGCCACGAGGACGGGCAGGATCGTCTTCCTTCGGACGCGGGGGGAGTTCACGGTGCTCAAAAATCCGCCTATCGATCTGAGGTCGTTCCCGCTCGGCCTCTCGGCGGCCGGGGCCGGTCGGTCCGAGCGCGAACGCTGGGTGATCACATACGGTACGTGGTCATCTCGCTCTCGGCGGGCGCTGCCGCGGCCGTGGCCATGGAGGGGCCGGGGCTCTGGCGCGTGACCCGCCGCGTATTCCACAAGGGCCGACATCCTCCCCGGCAACTGCGGCATCCCGATCTGAGAGGGGTCTCAGCGACGCTCAGCGTCGCCACAGCGATCATCGGGCAGCGTGGGAGGCGGTTGGCCAGGGGGCCGAGGCGAGGAGAGGGAGTGCCGTGCTTACCCATGTCGCGCGTCCAGAGGAGATCCTCAACAGCCCGGCGATCTCTGCCGGGCTGGTGCGGGTGGAGAGCCGTATCCGGCGGCTGAGCACCTCCTCCCGGTTACCGCTCATCAACAGCGCGGCCGGGCGGATCACCGGCGCCGGGGGCAAGCGGCTGCGGCCCGCGCTGACGCTGGCGACCGCGCTCGCGCTGGACGGGTCCCTCAGCAACCGGGTGGTCACCGCGGCGGCGTGCGTGGAGCTGATCCACGCTGGGTCGCTGGTCCACGACGACCTCATGGACAAGGCCGCCGAGCGCAGGGGGGTGCGGACCCTCAACGCCGAGCTCGGTGACGCCAGGGCGCTGGTGGTCGGGGACTTCATGCTCGCCAGGGCCGGGCTCGCCGCGCTCTCCGTGGTCTCCAAGCCGGTCGCCCAGACGCTCGCCGCCGTGGTCGTCGAGCTGGCCGAGGGGCAGTTCCAGGAGATCGCCGAGCTGTTCGACCCCGGCCGCGCCCCCGAGGACGCGCTGCGGTCGATCACGGGCAAGACCGCGTCCCTGTTCCGGGCGAGCTGCCTGGTCGCCCACCCGGACGGGCGGAGCATGGCCGAGTACGGCGAGCGGTTCGGCGTCCTGTTCCAGGTCCTCGACGACCTGCTGGACCTGGCCTCCACCGCCAAGCGGCTCGGCAAGCCGGTCGGCAACGACCTCAGGCAGGGTGTCTACACCCTCCCGCTGCTGCTGGCGCTCCAGCACGACCACGGGGACCTGCGGTCCTTCCTCGGCAGGCGGCTGAGCGAGGACGAGATCATGGTCCTGCTCACCCGCCTGCGGAGCGGCCGCATGATCGACGACACCCTGGAGTATTGCCGGGGGCTGGCGTCCGACGCCCTGGCCTCGCTCCCGGTCATCGCCGACCCGGAGATCGCCGCCGCCCTGTACGGCCTGCCGGCCGCCTATATCGACTGGACGGAGTCGCTGCTCGTCAGGTGAGGGTGACCGGTAGGTCCTTTTCATCGCTCTTCTCAGCAAAAGACGCCGGAGTCTGTCGCTCCGTCTCCCCTCGGGTTACATTTATTTCAGATAACATCTTGATGTTGGAGGTGATCATGTCTCGTCCCGGAGTTCTGGCCCATGCGACCCGCGTCGAGCCGGTCAACGCTGATCGCGAGGTGCTGGCCGAGTTGCAGGCCGCCGACCGCCCTCAGGCGCAACTGGTGCTGCGTGGGTCGGGTGGGCGGGACATCGTGCTCCCCGAAGGACTCGTGCGCTTGGTGCTGGCGGCCGCTCAGGATCTCGCGGCGGGGAACGCCGTTCTGGCTCTGCCGGTGGAGACACGGCTGACGCCGAACGAGGTCGCGCAACTGCTGGGTGTGTCGCGGCCCTTCATCGCCCGGCTACTGGACGAAGGCGAGATCCCCTCTCAGTATCTGCCCGACAGCCGTCATCGTCTGGTCCGCCTTTCCGACGTCGTGGAGTTCCAGGCTCGTCGCGAGCGCCGCGCCGAAGGACGCCGCAGAATCGCGGAAGTGGCCGAAGAGGCGGATCTGCCCTACTGACCTCCCGGGAGTGCCCGCCGATGGCGCGCGTCTTCGTTGACACCAACGTGCTGTTCCCGTTCTCACTGATGGATCTGATGCTCGCCCTGACCGAGGACGCGGTGCACACCGTGGTCTGGAGCGATCATCTGCTGGAGGAGTGGGAACGCGTCATCGTGCGGGAGCGGCATCGCTCCACGTCCGCGGCGGCACGTATCAGCGCGGCGATGCGAGAGTTCTTCGCCGACACCCGCGTGTCCGAGGACGACTACAAGCACGTGCTCGAACATCTGGACGGCCCTGACCCAGACGACTGCCACCACATGGCCGCCGCCATCGTCGGCCGCGCCCAGACCGTGGTCACCTGGAACCTCACTGACTTCCCCGTCGCGACCCTGAGCCGATACGGGTTGACCGTCACCGACCCCGACACCTACCTGTGCTCGTTGCTGGCGCAGAGTCCCCACGAGGTGGTCGCTGTCTTGGCCCGGATGGCGAAGGGCAAGCGCCGCCCTCCCATGACCGGGCTGGACATCACCCACGCGCTGGAGCGCGCCGGGGTGCCCGTCTTCGCCCGGCGGGCACGCAACCGCCTGCCCGCCGTATCCGATGAGCCGTGATCGGCCACATAGGCAGAGCGGCGAGCTTGGACCTCGTGTTCGGATCCGCACTCGCCTTTCGGTAAATCGGTCATCCAGGACAGTCGGGCTCTTCCAGATCGGGCTGCTGTGATCGCCGCCGCCCTGTACGGCCTGCCGACCGCCTATATCGACTGGACGGAGTCGCTGCTCGTCAGGTGAGGGTGACCGGCAGGTCCTTGATGCCGTTGATGAAGTTGGAGCGGAGCCGGCGGGCGGGACCGGCCTGGGTGAGGCCGGGCAGCCGCTCGGCCAGGACCTCGAACAGCACCCGGAGCTCCAGTTTGGCGAGGTGGTTGCCGAGGCAGAAGTGGGCCCCGCCGCCGCCGAAGCCGATGTGCGGGTTGGGGTCGCGGCCGATGTCGAAGACGCCGGGGTCGGCGAAGACCTTCTCGTCCCGGTTGGCCGAGCTGTAGAAGACCACGACCTTGTCGTCCTCCTTGACCTCCTGCCCGCCGATCGTCGTGTCGGCGGTGGCCGTACGGCGGAAGAGGTTCACCGGGGAGACCCAGCGGACGATCTCGTCGGCCGCGGTGCGGGCGAGGGCGGGGTCGGCGACCAGGCGTTCCCACTGCTCGGGGTGCTCGAAGAAGGCGAGCATGCCGCCGGAGGCCGCGTTGCGGGTGGTCTCGTTGCCCGCCACCACCAGCAGCAGCACGAACAGGTCGAACTCCTCCTCGGTGAGCGTCTCGCCCGCGGCGTCGGGCATGATCAGCTTGGTGACGATGTCCTCGCGGGGCCGCTCGCGCCGCTCGGCGGCCACGGCGTTGGCGTAGGCGTAGACCTGCATGGCCGCGTCCGGACCCCCGGAGGAGTCGGCCGCGTAGTCCGGGTCCTCGGCCCCGATCATCTGGTTGGACCAGTTGAAGATCTTGTCCCGGTCCTCGACGGGGGCGCCGAGCAGCTCGCAGATCACGTACAGCGGCAGCGGGGCGGCGATGTCCCTGACGAAGTCGGCCGATCCGCGTCCCTTGGCCTCGTCCACCAGCTCGTGGCAGATGTCGCGGATGTGCTGCTCCAGGGCGCCCATCATGCGCGGGGTGAAGCCCCGGTTGACCAGGGAGCGACGCCGGGTGTGCTCCGGCGGGTCCTGGTTGAGCATCATCATCCGCTGGAGCGCGCGCTGGTCCTCGGGCATCTCGTCGAACAGTGCGAGTTTCCTGCTCGACGAGAACAGGTCGGAGCGGCGGGAGACGTGGACCACGTCGGAGTGGCCGGTGACGGCCCAGAATCCGGGCCATCCCCGCTCGGCGTCGCCCGGGTGCGCGTAGACGGGCGCGTTGGCCCGCAGCCAGGCGAGCTGGTCGTGAGGCGCGCCGTTCCGCCAGTAGAAATCCTGGTCGACAAGGTTGATGTCCATTGATCCTCCTGGGCGAACCGTACGCGCATCTCCCCGATGCCGCTGACGGAACCGGAACGCGCCCGCCGCGCTTTCCGGCGGGTGCGGCGCCGATCGTTCGATCAAGCGCTTGGCCAGACGGCTTTCTGAAACGTGTTCTATTACGGGTGGGCGGGAGAGTCAAGTGAGGGCCCGCCGCCTCCGGGGCGCGGGAGCCCCGGAGGCGGCGTGCGGGTCTCCCGGTTGGTGGCGGGCTTGTCGCGCCAGAGCGTCAAGTCATCGGGTGTCTGTGCGGCCGTCGCGCTCTTTTCCGGCTCCGCGGGGGCCGTGTGCCGTCCATAGAGGCAGGTGGTGATGGTGAGTGTGGCCGGCAGGGTGATGCCGAGTCGTCGTCTTGGAGGGTGAGACAACCGATTCCTCCGATCACAGGACCGGCCTGACTCAAGGAGATAGCACCGAAACCCCGCTGTAACAAGACGCATCCTCCGATGTTTGGCGGTCATCGATCCGTGGGATCGCCGCTCACATCGGAGGATCCGACCGGTGAGCCCCGTCGACGCCCGCGCGGTTAAATCCGATGACTGGCGGCGGGGAGTGTGGGGGAGATCCCGCTATACCACTGCCACCTGCGGTTTATCCTCTATAACAGATCGGATGTATCCCCCGCTGAAGGGTTGACATGGAGGTTCGATGTCGTTCAGCATCACGAGACAAGACATCCGATGTATGACTGAAGGGTGCGGTGTGAAGCTGCTGCGAGTTGGACCCGTCGGCCAGGAGCGCCCGGCCGTCATGGACGAGGCCGGTAACCTCCGTGCAATCTCGGAACCCGAGATCGACGGGGCTTTCCTCGCTTCCGGGGGAGTGGCGCGCGTCCGCGAGGCGCTGGAGCGGGACGAACTGCCCGTGCTGGAGACCGAGGGGCTGCGGATCGGCCCGCCCGTCGCCAGGCCGGGGAAGATCGTGTGCATCGGGCTCAACTACCGCGACCACGCGGAGGAGACGGGCGCCGCGATCCCGGCCGAGCCGATCATCTTCATGAAGGCCCCCAACACGGTCGTCGGCCCCTACGACGAGGTCCTGATCCCCAGAGACAGCGTGAAGACCGACTGGGAGGTCGAGCTGGCCGTCGTCATCGGCCGGACCGTCCGCTACGCGGAGACCCACGAGGAGGCTCTCGCGGCGGTCGCGGGCTACGCGATCTCCAACGACGTCTCCGAGCGCGAGTTCCAGCTCGAGCGCGGCGGACAGTGGGACAAGGGCAAGTCCTGCGAGACCTTCAACCCGCTCGGCCCCTGGCTGGTCACCGCCGACGAGATCGCCGACCCGCAGTCCCTGGGGCTGCGGCTGTGGGTGGACGGCGAGCCGTACCAGAACGGCGACACCAAGAACATGATCTTCCATGTCGCCGAGGTCGTCCGCTACCTCAGCCGGTTCATGGTCCTGGAGCCCGGCGACGTCATCAACACCGGCACCCCGGCCGGCGTCGCGCTCGGCCTGCCGGGCACGCCGTACCTGCGCGCGGGCCAGGTCATGGAGCTGGAGATCGACGGCCTGGGCCGCCAGCGCCAGACGGTGGGGCAGGCATGAGCGCCTACCGCATCACCGCGCTGGAGACCCACGACATCCGCTTCCCCACCTCGCTGGAGCTCGACGGCTCCGACGCGATGAACCCGGACCCGGACTACTCGGCCGCCTACGTGGTGCTGAAGACCGACGACGGGTTCGAGGGCCACGGCTTCGCCTTCACCATCGGCCGGGGCAACGAGGTGCAGACCGCCGCCGTCAAGGCGCTGGAGCCGTACGTCATCGGCAAGGACGTCGAGGACCTGGGCGCGCTCTGGAAGGACATGGTCCACGACTCCCAGCTGCGCTGGCTCGGCCCGGAGAAGGGCGTCATGCACATGGCGATCTCCGCCGTGGTCAACGCGCTCTGGGACCTGAAGGCCAAGCGCGAGGGCAAGCCGCTGTGGCTGCTGCTCGGCGAGATGTCGCCCGAGGAGATCGTCGCGCTGGTCGACTTCCGCTACCTCAGCGACGCGCTCACCCCGCAGGAGGCGCTGGAGATCCTGCGCGCCGCGGAGCCGGGCCGGCCGGAGCGGATCGCCCACCTGAGGGAGCACGGCTACCCGGCCTACACCACCTCGCCGGGCTGGCTCGGCTACAGCGACGACAAGCTGCGCCGCCTGTGCAAGGAGGCGATGGCCGAGGGCTTCACCCAGATCAAGCTGAAGGTCGGCGCCGACCTGGAGGACGACCGGCGGCGGATGCGCATCGCGCGTGAGACCTGCGGCGACGACTTCCCCATCGCCATCGACGCCAACCAGCGCTGGGACGTGGACTCCGCCATCGCCTGGGTCAACGCCCTGGCGGAGTTCCGGCCGCACTGGGTGGAGGAGCCGACCAGCCCCGACGACGTGCTCGGCCACGCCGCCATCGCGCGGGGCATCGCGCCGATCCCGGTCGCCACCGGCGAGCACGTGCAGAACCGCATGGTCTTCAAGCAGCTCCTGCAGGCCGAGGCGATCTCCTACCTGCAGATCGACGCGGCCCGGGTCGCGGGCGTGAACGAGAACATCGCGATCCTGCTGCTCGCCGCCAAATTCGGTGTCCCGGTCTGCCCGCACGCGGGCGGCGTGGGCCTGTGCGAGCTGGTCCAGCACCTGTCGATGTTCGACTACGTCGCGGTCAGCGGCTCGATGGAGAACCGGGTGATCGAGTACGTCGACCACCTCCACGAGCACTTCGCCGACCCGGTGGTGATCAGGAACGGCGCCTACGTCGCGCCGAGCCTGCCCGGCTTCGGCGCCGCCATGCACCCCCGGTCGATCACCGACCACACCTACCCCGACGGCCCCGTCTGGAGGTCCCTCAATGGCTGAGTTCGACGGCCTGCGCGTCCTGGTCACCGGCGGCGGCTCCGGCATCGGCCTGGCCACCGCCACCCTGCTCGCCGCGCGCGGAGCGGCGGTGGCCTGCCTGGACCTCAACCCGCCCGGGGAGCCGTTCATCCCGGTCACGGCGGACGTCACCGACGAGGACGCGGTCCGTACGGCGGTCGCCGAGGCGGCCGAACGGCTGGGCGGCCTGGATATCCTGGTGAACAATGCCGGGATCGGCGCGGCCGGGACGATCGAGGACAACCCCTACGAGGAGTGGTCCCGGGTCCTGGACGTCAACGTCCTCGGCATCGTCCGGGTGACGCGGGCGGCCCTGCCGCACCTGCGGCGCTCGGCGAACGCGGCGATCGTCAACACCTGCTCCATCGCCGCCACGGCGGGCCTGCCCCAGCGGGCGCTCTACAGCGCGTCCAAGGGGGCCATCCAGTCGCTCACCCTGGCGATGGCCGCCGACCATGTCCGCGAGGGCATCCGCGTCAACTGCGTCAACCCGGGCACCGCGGACACCCCCTGGGTGCAGCGCCTGCTCGACGCGGCTGCGGACCCGGCGGCCGAGCGGGCGGCCCTGGAGGGGCGTCAGCCGATGGGCCGCCTGGTGAGCGCGGAGGAGGTCGCGGCCGCGATCGCCTACCTCGCGAGCCCGCTCGCGGCCTCGACCACCGGCGCGGCCGTGGCGGTCGACGGCGGCATGCAGGGACTCAGGCTCCGGCCCGCGACGTGACACGGCGCGACGTGGCGTGACACGGCGGGGCCTCCCTCCGGAGGCCGGCCGCCGAACGAGATATACGAGATATCGGTCTAGCAATAATTCACCCCCCACATGGTTTCGAATTGAGGCAACGGTATGAAACTCGGAACTGCGGCGACGGGCGCGGCACTGCTCGCGCTCGCTCTCACCGTCTCGGCATGCGGCTCGTCGGAGACCACCGGCGCCGACAGCAGCGCCAAGCCCGCGGCCGACGCCGGGGCCAAGGGCGGCAAGGTCGGGATCGACTTCCCGCGCGCCGACTCCGACTTCTGGAACTCCTACAACAAGTACGTCCCGCAGCTCGCCGGTGAGCTGGGCGTCGAGCTGATGCCGCCGACCAACTCCCAGAACGACGTGGCCAAGCTGGTCGCCAACACCCAGGCGATGATGGGCCAGGGCGCCAAGGCGATCGTCATGGCCCCGCAGGACACCGGCGCGATCGCCTCCACGCTGCAGACCCTGGAGAACAAGAACATCCCGGTCGTCTCGGTGGACACCCGCCCCGACAAGGGCAAGATCTTCATGGTCGTGCGGGCCGACAACAAGGCCTACGGCACCAGGGCGTGCGAGTTCCTCGGCGAGAAGCTGGGGGGCAAGGGCAAGATCGTCCAGCTCATGGGCGCGCTGTCCTCGATCAACGGCAGGGACCGGGCCGAGGCGTTCGGCGCGTGCATGAAGGAGAAGTTCCCCGGCATCACGGTCTTCGACGAGCCGACCGAGTGGGACGGCACCAAGGCCGCCTCGATGCTGCAGACCCGCCTCCAGCAGCACCCGGACGTCAAGGGCATCTACATGCACGCCGGAGGCGTCCACCTGGCCCCGACCCTGCAGGTGCTCAAGGCCAAGGGCCTGATCGCGCCGCCGGAGGACCCCAAGCACGTCTTCGTGATCTCCAACGACGGGATCCCGCAGGAGTTCGAGGCGATCCGCAAGGGTGAGATCGACGCCACGCTCTCCCAGCCGGCCGACCTCTACGCCAAGTACGCGCTCTTCTACGCCAAGGCCGCGATCGAGGGCAAGACCTTCCAGCCGGGCCCGACCGACCACGACAGCACGATCATCCAGCTGCCGAACGGCCTTGAGGACCAGCTTCCCGCCCCGCTGGTGACCAAGGAGAACGTGGACGACCAGAGCCTCTGGGGCAACCAGGTCAAGTGATGACATCTTCCGTTAAAGCGGTTGAAGCGCTTGGTATCACCAAGCGCTTCGGCCCGACCACCGCCCTCAACGGTGCCGGGATCGCCATCACCGAGGGGGAGACGCACGCGCTGGTCGGCCGGAACGGCGCGGGCAAGTCCACTCTGGTGTCGATCCTGACCGGGCTCCAGCGCCCCGACGAGGGCGAGGTCCGCTTCCGCGGGGAGCCCGCGCCGCCGCTGGCCGACCGGGACGCCTGGCGGCAGCGTGTCGCGTGCGTCTACCAGAAGTCGACGATCATCCCCACGCTCACCGTCGCGGAGAACCTCTTCCTGAACCGGCAGACCGACCGGGGCGCGATCAAGTGGCGCGGCCTGCGCGCGCGGGCCAGGCAGCTCCTGGAGCAGTACGGCGTGGACGTGGACGCCGACGGCCTGGCCGGAGACCTGAGCGTCGAGCAGCGCCAGCTTCTGGAGATCGCCCGGGCGCTGTCGTTCGGCGCCCGGTTCATCATCCTGGACGAGCCCACCGCGCAGCTCGACGGCCCGGCCATCCAGCGGCTCTTCGACCGGATGCGCGCCCTCCGGGAACAGGGTGTGACGATGATGTTCATCTCGCACCACCTGGACGAGGTGTACGAGATCTGCCAGAGCGTCTCGGTCTTCCGCGACGCCCGGCACATCGTCACCACCACGGTCGGCGACCTCCCGCACGCCCAGCTGGTCGACGCGATGACCGGCGAGGCCACCGCCGCCTACGAATACCGCTCCCGTACGGCCGACGCCTCCGCCCCCGTCGTCCTGGCCGCCCGGGGGCTCAGCCTCGACGGCCGCTACGAGGACGTGGACCTGGCCATCAGGTCCGGGGAGATCGTCGGCCTGGCCGGGTCCGGCAGCAGCGGCAAGGTCGGCCTGGCCGAGACGCTGGTCGGCCTCCGCCGGGCCGACGCCGGCACGGTGACCGTCAACGGCACCGAGGTCAAGCCGGGAGACGTGCCGTCCGCGCTCGCCGCCGGTCTCGGCTTCGTCCCCCAGGACCGGCACCACGAGGGCTTCGTGCCGCTGCTGTCGATCGCCGAGAACGCCACCATCCCGATCGCGGGCAAGCTCGGCCGGTACGGCATGATCTCCCCGGCGAGGCGGCGCGAGCGCGGCGCCCGGATGATCGCCGAGCTGGACATCAAGACGACCGGACCCGACCAGCCGGTGGCCGACCTGTCCGGCGGCAACGCGCAGAAGGTCGTGCTGGCGAGAGCGCTCGCGGACGACCCCCGGGCGCTCGTGGTCATCAACCCGACCGCAGGGGTGGACGTGAAGGCCAAGCACTCGCTCCTCGGCGCCGTGGAGGACGCGGTGGCCCAGGGGACCGGAGCCGTACTGGTCTCCGACGAACTCGACGACCTGCGGATCTGCGACCGGGTCCTGGTCATGTTTCACGGCAAGGTCGTGAAGGACGTGCCCCGCGGCTGGACCGACAGCGAGCTGGTGGCGGCGATGGAAGGTATCGATCACTGATGGCCACTACAAAGACGACGCCCGTGGCGAGCCTGCCCGCGCAGGGCCGGCGGTTCCAGCTCGGGCGGTTCCGGGACCTCACGCTGGTCCCGGTGATCATCGTGCTGCTGATCGTCGGGTCGTTCGTGGACCCGGTGTTCCTCACTCCCGGCAACCTGACCAACGTCCTGCAGCAGCAGTCGGCCCTGGCACTGGTGGTGCTCGCCGAGGCGTTGATCCTCATCGCCGGCAAGTTCGACCTGTCGCTGGAGTCCACGGTCGGCATGGCCCCCGCCGTCGGCGTGATGCTGGTCATCCCGGTCGCGGCCGGCGGGTTCGGCCTGGAGCTCCCCGGCATCCTGGCGATCCCGCTCTGCCTGCTGATCGGCGGGCTGGTCGGCGCCTTCAACGGCTTCCTGATCATGCGGTTCCAGCTCTCGGCCTTCATCGTCACCCTGGCGATGATGATCGTCGTCCACGGCCTCCAGCTCGGCCTCACCCAGGGCAAGAGCCTGTTCGAGCTGCCCGAGTCGTTCCTCTACCTCGGCAGCGCCACCTGGCTGGGCCTCCCGGCGGCCATCTGGATCACCGGCCTGCTCTTCGCCGCGGCCATCGTCGCGCTCGGCTACTTCCGGGCCGGCCGCTCGCTCTACGCCATCGGCGGCAACGCCGACGCCGCCCGCGCGGCGGGCATCCGGGTCGAGCGGGTCCTGTGGATCGTCTTCATCATCGGCGGCGTGATCGCCGCGCTCGCCGGAGTGCTGGAGACCGGCCGCCTGGGCGGCATCAGCGCCAACCAGGGCGTCGGCTGGATCTTCATGGCCTTCGCCGCCGCGGTCATCGGCGGGGTCAGCATGGACGGCGGCAAGGGCACGATCCTCGGCGCCCTCACCGGTGTCCTGGTGATCGGTCTCGTCGAGAACATCCTGACGCTGAAGGGCGTCCCCGGCGAGTGGAAGCAGCTCGTCTACGGCTCGATCATCCTGGTCGCCCTGATGATCAGCCGCCTCGCCGGCGGCAAGGCACAGGATTGACGACGGCCGTACCCGCTCCCGGGCGGGTACGGCAAGGCGCAGGATCGACCACCATCCCCTCCCCGGGGACCACGGCAAGGCACAGGATTGACGGTCATGACCCTCTCCGTGAGCGAGTACGGCTTCGGCGCCGCCCCCATCGGCAACCTCTTCACCGCCGTGGGCGACGCCGAGGCCGGTGCGGCGGTGGACGCCGCCTACGACGCCGGGTTCCGCCTCTTCGACACCGCGCCCCACTACGGGCTCGGCCTGTCGGAACGGCGGCTCGGCGCCGCCCTGGCCGGGCGGCCCCGCGACTCCTACACCCTGTCCACCAAGGTCGGCCGCCTGCTCGTGCCGGCGCCCACCGGCGGTCCCGCCGGCCGCGACGACCAGGGGTTCGACGTCCCGGCCGACCTCCGCCGGGTGTGGGACTTCTCGCGTGACGGCGTACGGCGGTCGCTGGAGGAGAGCCTGGAACGGCTCGGTCTCGACGCGGTCGACATCGTGCTGATCCACGATCCGGACGACCACTGGGAGCAGGCCGTCTCCGAGGCGTACCCGGCCCTGGCCGAGCTGCGCGACCAGGGGGTCGTCAAGGCCGTCGGGGTCGGCATGAACCAGTCGGAGATGCTCGCCCGGTTCGTCCGCGAGACCGGCGTGGACCTGGTCATGCCGGCCGGCCGCCACACCCTTCTCGACCAGTCGGGGGAGGAGGAGCTGCTGCCGCTCTGCCAGGAGCGGGGCGTCTCGGTGGTCGCCGCCGGGGTGTTCAACAGCGGCCTGCTGGCCACCCACGACCCGTCGGGCACCTACGACTACGCCCCGGCTCCCGCGCCGCTGCTCGCCCGCGCCCGCCGCATCGCGGCCGTGTGCGAGAGCCACGGCGTCACCCTGCCCCAGGCGGCGCTGGCCTTCCCGCTGCGCCACCCGGCGGTCGTCTCGGTGGTCGTCGGCGCCAGGTCCGCCGCCGAGGTCGCCCGCAACGCCGCCCTGACCGCCCGGCCCGTCCCCGAGGACCTCTGGGCCGAACTGGCGGCCGAGGACCTGATCCCCTGAGCGGACCCGCCCGCCGGGGTCTCTCCGGTACGGCGTGCTCTCCCGGCACGGGGCGCCCCCTCGGTACGGCGTGTCGGGGACAGGGCGCGTGGGCGCCGTGTGTCCGGCCGGTCGGGACGGGGAGGCGGGGGGCGGTCAGTGGCCGCCGAACCAGCCGGGGACGTCGAGCGGGAAGGCGTCCGGCGGGGTGACCTTGCGCAGGTCGGCCTCCAGCGCGCGCAGCCGCTCCTCGCCGAGCGTCTCGGCCCAGCGGGCCCGCAGCTCGTCGAAGATGCGGGCCGAGCGCACCAGGGAGTCGACGCCGTGCTCGGTGAGCCGTACGACCTTGCGCCGCGCGTCGTGCGGGTCGGAGCCGCGTTCCACGTAGCCGAGCCGCTCCAGCGCGTCGACGGTCTTGCCCGCCGCCTGTTTGGACACCCCCAGGCGGCGACCGAGCTCGGCCGCCGTCGTGCCGTCGACGCCGATCGCCTGGAAGACGAAGCCGTGCATCGGCCGCATGTCCGGATGGCCCTGCCGGGCCAGCTCGGCGTGCAGCTCGTCGATGAGGACACGGAAGCCGAGGAACAGCCGGAGCGGCAGCTCGAATCCCGGAGGGTCACTTGACACGATAGACAACCTGGTTCACTATTTCGGCAACCACGTTGTCTAATTTAAGGGATCACGCGATGACTGTCATCCGCCATGCCGAAAGCCGCCGGACCGAGACGCCCAACGCCGTCATGACCACGCTCGCCTCACCGACCCAGGGAGGTTCGGGGCAGGTCGTCTGGCGCGTCGACATGCGCCCCGGCCAGGCGGGCCCGCTGCACGCCATCGACGCCGAGCAGGTGTGGACCGTGCTGGAGGGGGGCACGACCGTCGAACTCGGCGACGAGAAGCTCACCGCCGGGCCGGGCGACACCCTCATCCTCCCGGCCGACGTGCCGCGCCGCCTGAGCTCGGACCCGGCGGCCGGCCTGGCCGCCATCGTCGTCGCCCCCGCCGGCATGCGCGCCTACGTGATCGACGACACCCGGGTCCCGGCGGACTGCGCCACCCCCGACGGCGACAAGGTCCTGCCGGCCTGGGTCGTCTGAGAGACGGCCATCCGGGCAGGCCCGGCGCGGACGGCCGTACCGCTCAGGCGAGTCGGGGCGGAGGAGCCACCTGAGCGGGCCGGGAGGCGCTCACAGTCGCTCGCGCGGCAGTTCGACGGCGATGGTGAGGCCGCCCTCCTCACGAGGGCTGGCGGTCACGTCGCCGCCATGGGCCTCGGCCACGACCCTGACGATCGACAACCCGAGGCCGCTGCCGCGGTCGGAGCGCAGCCGGTCGCCGTGCAGCCGCCGAAACGGCTCGAAGATCGTCTCGATCTCGTAGGGAGGCACGGGGAGCCCGGTGTTCGCCACCACCAGTTCCACCCGGTCGGCCCGCTGCCGGGTGGACACCCACACCTCGCCGCCGGGGTGGTTGTGCCGTACGGCGTTCTCCACGAGGTTCTGCGCGAGCCGCTCGACCAGCACCGCCTCGCCGGCGGTCGGCGCGGGATCCAGCAGCCGGTGGACGGTGACCTCGCTGTCCCCGGCCTCCTCGGCCGCCAGGTCCAGCACGTGCTCGACCACGTCGGCCAGGTCGAAGGGACGCCGGTCGAGAACCGTGCGCTCGCCTTCCGACAGGGCGAGCAGCGCGTCGATCAGCCGCTCGTGCCTGGTGTTGACCACCAGAAGGGACTCGCCGAGGCGTCTGACGTCCTCGGTCGCGTCGGGCCGGCGGACCGCCACGTCCACGAGCGTGCGGTTGATGGTGAGCGGGGTGCGCAGCTCGTGTGAGGCGTTGGCGATGAAGCGCCGCTGACCGTCGTACGAGCGGGCCAGACGGCCGAGGATGCCGTCGATGACGTCGGCGAGCTCCTTGATCTCGTCCTCCGGCCCGTCATGGGCGATGCGTTCGGCGAGATCGTGGCTCTGCGCGACCTGTCGCACGCTCCCGGTCATCGACCTGACGGGGCGGATCACCCATCCGGCGGCCCGCCAGCCGGCCGCGGTGGCGAGGCCGCCGGCCACGAGGAGCCCGAGACCGCCCACGGTCAGCACGTTTTTGACGGTGTCGCGCTGGTAGATCCGCCTGACCTGCGCGACCCGCTGCTGGGCCACGTAGTACGCATCGGATTGCTCCGACGAGTAAACGATCTTCAAGGGGTACGCATCGGTGGGCGGGGGCAGGTACCTCCTGCCCGCGACCGAGATGAACTCGGGCTGGCGCAGCCCGTCACGGGGTTCCAGGCTCTGCCGGACGACGAAGGAGACCGCGGCCAGCAGCACCGCGCCGGCGAGGACGAACACCGCGCCGCAGGCGAGGGCGGAGCGCAGCCGTACGCTCGTCTTCACGGGATGCGGTACCCGGCCCCGGTGACGGTCTCGATGACCGCCGGCTCGCCGATCTTGCGCCGTAGTTTCATCATCGTCGTCCTCACGGTGTTGGTGAACGGGTCGATGTGCTCGTCCCACACCTTCTCCAGCAGCGTCTCGGCGGAGACCACCGCTCCGTCGGCGCGCAGCAACTCGGCCAGCACGCCGAACTCCTTGCGGGCGAGCGGCACGTAGCGGCCGTCCCGGAACACCTGGCGGTGCGCCCAGTCCAGGCGGATGCCGGCCCGCTCCAGCATCGGAGGGTCGGCCGGACGTACCCGGCGGCCCAGCGCGTGGACGCGGGCGACGAGTTCCTCGAAGGCGAACGGCTTGGGCAGGTAGTCGTCGGCGCCGAGGGACAGGCCCTCCACCCGGGAGCGCACGTCGCCGGACGCGGTGAGCATGATGACGCGGACCAGCGCGCCGTCGGTCACCAGTGCCCTGCACACGTCGTCACCGTGCATGCCCGGCAGATCGCGGTCCAGGATGAGCACGTCGTAGTCGTGGACACGGAGCCGCGCCAGCGCCGTCTCGCCGTCGTAGGCGATGTCGACGGCGAGTGCCTCGCCACGCAACCCCGCACCGATGGAGTCGGCGAGCATGCGCTCGTCCTCGGCGACCAGTACCCGCACGGCAGCTCCTTGATCTTTGGATCGTGCAGCGTGCCAGCGTGCCAGAAGCGGCATAACGCCGACATAACCGGATTTGGTCACGCCAAGGTTATCGGTCGATCGCTGGACTGCCCTCACCGTGCCGGGGACCGCCCGGCGCCTGATCGGGGGCTCGACCATGCTTGTCTCCACCGCCGGCGTCCAGGCCGTCCACCCCGTGGACCAGGGCAGACCGTCCTTCCTCCGCCGGTTCTTCGCCACCGGCCACGGGGTCTTCGCCGCCGTGCTCGTTCTCGCGGCGGCGCTTCGCTGCCTCGTCATGCTGGGCTACGACACCGCGCAGCTCTACTGGTACGACTCCTTCACCTACCTGGACACCGCCGTCCACCTTCAGCCCGGCGGGGCGTTCCACCCCGCCGGGTACTCCTTCTTCCTGCGGCTGCTCCTGCCGTTCCACAGTGTCGAACTCGTGGCGGGCGTACAGCACGCCATGGGGGTCGGCATGGGTTCGATGATCTATCTGGTGCTCCGCCGCCGGTCGCTTCCCGGGTGGGGGGCGACGCTGGCCACCCTGCCCGTGCTGTTCGACCCGGCGTTCCTGAGGCTGGAGCACGCCGTGCTCTCCGACACCCAGGTCATCTTCCTCGTCGTGGCCGCGCTGACCGCCCTGCTGTGGCGGACCAGGCCGTCGGTGCGCGCCTGCGCCGCGGTGGGCCTGCTGCTGGCGCTGGCCGGACTCACCCGGACGGTCGCGGTGCCGCTGCTCGGCCTGGTCCTGATCCATCTGATCATCCAGCGGGCCGGCCGCCGGCAGGTGATCGCGCTCGCCGTCGCCGGGCTGCTTCCTCTCGCCGGCTACGCGGGCTGGTACCAGGCGCATCACGGCCGGTTCGCGCTCAGCGGTTCGGACGGTGTGGCGCTGTGGGCGCGCACGATGACGTTCGCCGACTGCTCGGTGATCAAGCCGCCGGCCGAGGAGGCGAAGCTCTGCCCGAACGGCACCGTGGTCGACGCCGCCTCGGAGTACGTGTGGGCCGCGGACGCCTCGCTGAACAGGCTGCCGGGCGGCCGCTTCGCCCACAACGGCCTGGCCCGCTCCTTCGCCCTGCGCGCCATCGCCGCGCAGCCGCTGGACTACCTGGGCGCGGTCGTCCACGACACCTCGCTCGCCTTCGCGTGGACCCCGGTACGCCACCCCCTGCGCGTCTCGCCCACGCTGACATTCCCCCGCGGTTCGTGGCCGCTGCCCGCTTTCCCGCTGATCGACAAGGTACGCGGGGAGTACGACGGCGGCATCCGCGGGATGTCCTCCGTCGAGCCGTACGGGAGCGTCCTCGCCGCCTATGCCTATCCCGCCGTGCTGCACGGCCCGTTGCTCGGCATCGTGCTGCTGCTGGGCGGCCTCGGCTCGATCGGCCGGCGGCGGGCGGCGCTGCTGCCGTGGGCGACGGCCGCATTCCTGCTCGTCGCGCCTGTCGCCGCACTGGACTTCGACCACCGTTACGTGCTGCCCGCGATCCCCGTGGCCTGCCTCGCCGCCGCGCTGGGCGTCACGAGGAGCCGATGGGCCCGGCCCAGCGCTCCACCCGGCCGGCTCGCTTGATCATGAAGCCGCGCTTGAGCGACCGGAGCATCATGGTCGTCTCGATGGCCCGGATGCCCGGCAGCCCGCCGATCTCCCGCAGGAACCCGTACAGCTCCGGCCGGCCGGGCAGGGCGACCTGCGCCACCAGCTGGTGGTCGCCGGCCACGGCCACGGCGTATCTGACCTCCGGACGGGCGGCCAGGGTGTGGCCCACGGCCTCCACCTCGTTCTCGGCCACCCGCAGCCAGAGCACGGCTTCGGCCGGCAACCCCAGGTAGGCGGGCTCGATCTCGGCCCGGATGCGCAGGACGCCCCTGCGGAGCAGGGCGTCCAGGCGGCGGCGGGCCGTCGACTCGCTGATCCCGGTGGCCGCCGCGACCTCGGCGTGGGTGGCGCGGCCGTCGGTGACCACCGCCGCGATGATCCGCCCGTCCTCGGCGGAGGGCTCCTCGGTCCCGCGCGGGGAGTGCTCCGGCGGGGCGCAGTGCTCGCGCAGCCCCTCGACCTCCTGCGGGGTGAGCACGCCGAGGTGCCAGTCCAGGGGCGTGCTGAAGTATTTCAGCGCCGGATACGCGGTGCTCTCCAGCACTCCGTCGATCGCCGGGATGTCCCGGAAGAGCAGGTCCACCAGCGACTCGTCGGACACGGAGAGCTCCGCCGCGCAGTCCACCGAGCCCGAGACCAGCGCGACGGAGCGGGTCTGCGGCAGCTCGGTGAGGGCCGTCCCCACCTCGATCACCGATCCGGGACGGCAGCGCAGCCGGAGCGCGGCCGAGCTGAGCCGCCGGTCGTCGAGCAGCCCGATCACCGAGAGCACGCCCGAATCCATCAGCCGGGTCGCCCGGCGCGCCACGTTGCGGGTGGGCTCCGCCAGCACCCGGCCGATCCGGTCCCAGGTGGCCCGCCCGTTCACCTGGAGGGCGGCGACCACCCTGAGATCGGCTCCGTCGAGTGGCTGCATCGGGTCATCCTCGTAGTCGCAGGACCGGTCCGCCCCAAGAGTACGACTTTGTGATCTTTCCTGATGTGCGATCGGCTCAGGCGAGAGCGCTGCGCAGCCACTCCTCGACACCGGCGATGTGGACGGTCGCCCAGGCGCGGGCGACCTCGGGCTGCCGGGAGGCGATGGCGTCGCAGATCGCGGCGTGCTGCTCGCGGGTCTTCTCCAGCGCGTTCTCCTGGGTCAGGCCCCGCCAGATCCGGGCCCTGGTGGTGGGGCCCGACAGGCTCTCTATGAGAGAGCACAGCACCGCGTTGCCCGAGCCCGCCGCGATGTGCTGGTGGAACTCCAGGTCGTTGGCGACGAGCTGCTCGACGCTCGGGTCGGCGGGCAGCTCGGCGAGGATCTTGCGCAGCTCGGCGACCTCGGACTCGCTCATCCGCGTCGCCGCCATCGCGGTCGCCGCCGGCTCCAGGATCCGCCTGACCTGGAAGAACTGCAGCACGGTGTCGTCCTGGTGGAAGTCCACCACGAACGACATCGCATCCAGCAGGAGCTGGGGCTCCAGGCTGGTCACGTAGGTGCCGTCGCCCTGGCGCACGTCCAGCACGTTGATCAGGGCCAGGGCGCGGACGGCCTCACGCAGGGAGTTGCGGGACAGGCCGAGCCGCTCGGCCAGGTCGGCCTCCTTCGGCAGCCTGCTGCCCGGGGCGAGCTCGCCCGAGAGGATCATCTGCTTGATCTTGTCGATAGCGGTGTCGGTAACCGCCACGCTTCACCATCCTCGGATCCTCAGACATCGGATGTCTAAGAGTGTAGGGCGTAGTGGACCGGGTCCATCCCGGAGACACGGCGGATCACACCTCGGACCTCCAAGGTGCGCAGATGGGCCGCCGCCTCTCCGGCGGCCATGCCCCGCAGCATCGCCGGGAGCTCCTCCCAGGGGCGGTTCCAGGTCATCCGGCCGGCGGTCTCCCAGATGGTGAGGGGCTCCCCGGCGTCGGCCAGCAGGGCGGCCAGCCGTACGAGCTTCTCCTCGTGGTGCGTGCGGATCTCCGTCGCCCGAGCGGCCGTATCTTGAAATATCCATTCATGGGCGGGCAGGGCCTCAAGGTCGCCCAGGTCCGCCACCTTCATCAGCGAGTCCAGGTAGTCGCTGAGCGGATCCACGTCGCTGCGGTCGTAGGGGTAGAGGCCGATGTGCGGGGTGATGGCCGGCAGCACGTGGTCGCCGGTGAACAGCCGGCCGGTGTCCTCCAGGTGCAGGCAGATGTGGCCCGGGGTGTGGCCGGGGGTCCAGATCGTGCGGAGCCCGCGTCCGGGCAGGTCGACCAGGTCGCCGTCGTGGAGCGTCCGGTCGGGCAGCGCGGGCGGCCGCGGCCGCTCGGCCGTCACCTCCTCCACCTCGACCGTGGCGGCCCCCGCCCGGCGCAGCATGTCGGCCTGGAGGTCGCGCTGCGCGCCCTCCCCGAAGCTCCACATGAGCTTGACCAGCGCGGCGTCGGCCTCGTGCATGGCGACCCACGCCCCGGACTCCTCCCGGACCCGCCCGGCCAGCCCGGCGTGGTCCGGATGGAAGTGGGTGACCACCACCCCCCGGACCTCGCGGACGTCCATGCCGACGGCGGCCAGCCCGTCCCGCAGCGCCAGCCAGGCCTCCGGGTGGTTCCAGCCCGCGTCGACCAGCACCGGCCCGGCGGGGGACTCGATCGCGTAGACCAGGGTGTAGCCGAGCGGGTTGCCGGGGATCGGGACGGGCACGCTCCACACCCCGCCGCCGACGTCGATCGGGCGCTGCTCGCTGTACGGCCTGCGGCGGGATCTCAAACGGTGCTCCTTGCTCCTACAGTCGTTCGAGGACGGTCGCGGTGGCGAGCGCCCCGCCCGCGCACATCGTCACCAGCGCGGTGGACGAATCCGACCTCTCCAGCTCGTGCAGGGCGGTGGTGATCAGCCGGGAACCGGTCGCGCCGACCGGGTGGCCGAGGGCGATGGCGCCGCCGCCGGTGTTGACCCGGTCCATGTCCGGCCCGTGCACCGACGCCCAGGAGAGGACGACCGAGGCGAACGCCTCGTTCACCTCGAAGCGGTCGATGTCCGCGACGGTCATGCCCGTGGCGGCCAGGACCTTGGCGGTCGCGTCCACCGGGCCGTCCAGGTGGTAGTAGGGCTCGGCGCCGACCAGGGCCTGGGCGAGGATGCGGGCCCGGGGGCGCAGGCCGTGCCGGGCGGCGGCCTCCTCGCTCATCAGCAGCACCGCCGCCGCGCCGTCGGAGATCTGCGAGGCGGTGCCCGCGGTGTGCAGGCCGTTGTCGCCCATCACCGGCTTGAGCCGGGCCAGCCCCTCGACGGTCGTCTCGCGCAGCCCCTGGTCCCTGTCGACGGTGCGGCTCTCGCCGGTCGGCTGCCCGTCCTCGCCGAGGACCGGCGCGGTCACCTTGACGATCTCCCGGTCGAACCGGCCCTCGGCCCACGCCTCGGCGGCCAGCCGCTGGGACCGGGCGCCGAACCGGTCGAGCCGCTCGCGGGTCAGCCCGCGCCGCTGGGCGATCCGCTCGGCGGCGGTGAACTGGTCGGGCAGGTCGACGGCCCAGTCGTCGGGCCGGGGCCGGGCCGGGAGCACGTTGCTGCCGAGCGGGGCGCGGCTCATCACCTCGACGCCGCAGGCGATGCCGACGTCGACGACGCCCGACTGGATGAGGGCGGCGACCAGGTGGACGGCCTGCTGGGAGGAGCCGCACTGGGCGTCGATCGTGGTCACGCCCGTCTGGTACGGCAGGCCGGCGTAGAGCCAGGCGTGCCGGCCCACGTGCCCGCCCTGCTCGCCCGCCTGGGTGACGCACCCGGCGAAGACCTGGCCCACGATCGCCGGGTCGATCCCCGCCCTGTCCACCAGGCCGGTCAGGGCCGCCGCGAGCACCGCCTGCGGCTTCAGCCCCGCCAGCCAGCCGTTACGCCTGCCGATCGGGGTTCTCACGGCCTCGACGATCACTGCACCCATACGATCCCCTCGCCCGGCGGCCCGGAGCCGGCGCCCGCGGGCCGGCCCCTCGGCGCGTCGCTCTAGAACGTCGCTCTGGTCGTCTTCCGACTGTGACTGTAACGCGTTCTAATTTCAGGCGGAAGGAGGGGGCTGGAAATCGACGAGCAGGCGGGTGGCGGCGATCTCGATGCGGCGCTGGATCTGCTCGTACGTGCGGCGGCCGCGGAGCATCTCCAGCAGCTCGTGCACCCAGACGCTGGCCAGCGAGCCCGCGAGGGCGAACTGCTCCTCGGTGGCGGTCTCGGCGGTGAGGCCGTCTCCGGCGACGCGGAGCAGCAGGCCCGCCATGCGGTCCCCGAACGGGGTGTCCACCTCGGCCATGATCAGCGAGCGGATGAGCGCGTCGGCGAGCTCGGGCTCGCGCATCAGGCCGCGGGTGGCGCGCATCAGGACGTCGACGGCGCGGCCCGGGGGTGTGGTGGCGCCGGGCGGGCGGCGCTCGATGCTGCTCTCCAGGAGGTCGATCTCCTCGCCGACGACGGCGACGACCAGATCCATCTTGGAGGGGAAGTAGCGGTAGAGGGTGCCGAGGGCGACTCCCGCGCGCTCGGCGACGGTGCGCATCTGCATGGCCTCGACGCCGCCGCGCGAGGCGAGGGCGGCGGCCGCCTGGACGATGCGCTTGCGCCGCTGGTGCTGGCTTCTCGTGCGGACGCCGGTGGACGCCGATTCGCTCTGCACGCCGGGTGCCCCCTTGGTCTTGGCCGGTCCGGCGGCGCTCGGGGGCGGCGGGCCGGGGAGGCGCGAGGCGACCGGCGCCTCGATGGTCACATGCGGGGTACGCATGAGAACACGTTATCTGATTTCCGGATGCTCCGATGGGTTACTCGCCGGTCACAAAGGTGCCCCGTCCTTACACCGCATATGCGTTTGAGCGGCATGTCGCGGCTCATTGCGGCCGACCGCCCCTGGACAAATAATAGAATGTGTTCTACTTTTCGGAACTGCTGGCCTGAGCTTCATTGCTGGGAGGCGTTATGTCCGGGGAGACGTTGGCGGAGCTGCTGGAGCGGCGTGCCGGGGACGATCGGCCCGGGCTGCTCTTCGAGGACCAGGTGTGGAGCTGGCGCGAGTACGTCGCGGAGTGCCGGGTCAGAGGAGCCCGGATGGACGCCCTGGGCCGGGCCGTGCATGTCGGGGTGCTGTCCGACAACGTTCCCGAGACGCTCTTCCTGCTGGGCGGGGCCGCCCTGTCCGGCCACGTGCTCGTCGCGCTGAACCCGACCAGGAGCGCCGCCGAGCTCGCCCGCGACGCGGACGCGACCCACGTGGACCTCGTCGTCCACGGACCGGCGTACGCGGAGCTGGCCGGGGAGGTCGCCGGCCTGCGGGCCACGCCGCCGCCCGCCGAGCGCGACACCGGAGACGGGCTGGTCATGCTGATCTTCACCTCGGGGACGTCGGGCCGGCCCCGGGCGGTGCGGGTCACGCAGCGGAAGATCGCCGTCCCGGGCGTCAACCTGGCGGCGATGCTCTCGCCGCGGGACGTCGTCTACTGCTCCATGCCGCTGTTCCACTCGGGGGCCGTCATGGCGGCGTACGCGCCGGCGGTGGCGTCCGGGGCGGCCCTGGTGATCCGGCGCAGATTCTCCGCGTCCGGGCTGATGGCCGACGTCAGGCGCTACGGGGTCACGTATCTGCACTACGTCGGCAAGGCGCTCTCCTACGTCCTGTCCACCCCGCCGGAGCCCGGCGACCGGGACAACACGCTCAGGATCGCCTTCGGCAACGAGGGCAGCGCCACCGCGGTCCGCAGGTTCGGGGAACGGTTCGGCTGCCACGTCATCGACGCGTTCGGGTCCACCGAGACCGCGATCGCGATCACCCCCGACCCCGCGGGGCCGAGCGGCTGCCTGGGCAGGCTGCCCGACGGCGTCGAGATCCGCGACCCCGCCGGGCGGAGGTGCCCGGCCGCGGTCATCGAGGACGGGCGGCTGCTCAACGCGGACGAGGCGATCGGGGAGCTGGTCAACACCGAGGGGCCGGGCCTGTTCGACGGCTACTACAACGACCCCGAGGGCGACCGCGAGCGGATCAGGGAGGGCGTGTTCTGGTCGGGCGACCTGGCCTACGCCGACTCCCGGGGCTATGTGTTCTTCGCCGGGCGGGGCACCGAGCGGCTCCGCGTGGACGGGGAGAACCTGGCGGTCGCGCCGATCGAGGCGGTCGTCCGCGAGTTCCCCGGCGTGGTCGAGGCGGCCGTCTACCCGGTTCCCGACGCGGCGGCGGGCGACCAGGTCATGGCGGCCCTGGTGCTGGAGAACGGCTTCGACCAGGTGGCCTTCGAGGGCTTCCTGGCCGGACGGCGGGACGTCGGCCCGAAAGCCATACCCCGATATATCCGCATATGTAAGGAGTTGCCGCAGACCGCCTCGCACAAAGTCGTCAAGCGGATCCTCGCCGCGGAGGGCTGGCACACCGGCGACCCCGTCTGGTGGCGGCCCCCGGGCCGGCGGGGATGGCGGCCGCTGACCCCCGACGACATCACCGAGATCGACGCCGAGTTCGTCCGGCACGGCCGGCCGCACCCCCTGGAGCGCTAGTGGACTTCAACCTTGACGAGACGCAGAGTGACCTGCGCGACCTCGCGGCCGAGCTGCTCGGCCGCGAGGTGACAGCCGGCAGGCTCGAAGCCCACGAGGCGAGCGGCGCGCCGTACGACGCGAAGCTGTGGCGCTCCCTGGCCCGGGCCGGGCTGCTGGGCGCCTGCCTCCCGGAGGAGGCGGGTGGCGCCGGGCTCGGGCCGGTGGAGCTGGCGGTCGTCCTGCGGGAGATCGGCGCGCGGGTGGCCCCGGTCCCCGTCCAGCAGAGCCTGGTCACCGCGCTGGCCATCGCCCGGTACGGCTCCCGCGAGCAGCGCGAGGCGCTGGCGCCCCTGGCCGAGGGCGACCTCGTGCTGACCTCCGCGCTGCGCGAGCCGGGCCGCGACCTCGGCGCCGCACCGGCCGTGACCGCCCGCAGGGACGGCGGCGGATGGGTGCTGCACGGGCGCAAGAGCACGGTGTCGTACGCGGCCCAGGCGTCGAAGGTCCTCGTCCCCGCCACCACCGAGGAGGGCGTCGGGCTGTTCCTGGTCGACCCGGAGGCGATGACCGTGCGGGCGGCACCGGTCTCCACCGGCGAGCCCGCCGCCACGCTCACGCTGGACGGCGCCCCGGGCGAGCCGGTGGGCGCGCGGGACGGCGAGGCGTTCGCCGGGCTGCGGCGGCTGGCGCTGGCCGGGATCGTCGCCGTCTCCTCCGGCGTGCTGGCCGGGGCACTGGCGCTGACCACGGAGTACATCAGGACCCGCAGGCAGTTCGACCGGGCGCTGGCCGAGTTCCAGGCGGTGACCGTGCAGATCGCCGACGTCTACATCGCCGGCCGCGCGCTGGATGTGGCCGTGTGGTCCGGGGCGTGGCGGCTGGCCGAGGGATCGGCCGAGGAGGCCGAGACGGACCTGGCCGTCGCGGCCCTCACCGTGACGGACCCGGTGCTCAAGGCGCTCTACACCTGCCAGCACCTGCACGGCGGGATCGGCCTGGACGTGACCTACCCGCTGCACCGCTACTTCGCCTGGGGCAAGCACCACGCCCACCTGCTGGGCGGTGTGGAGGCCCGGCTCGACACGATCGGAGCGCTCGTCTGATGCTGATCGACCTGACCCCCGAGCAGCGGCGGCTCCGCGACGAGCTGCGCGACTACTTCCGGGGCTGCCTGACCGCCGAGGACCGCAGGAGGATATCCACCGATCCGTTCGGCCACGCCTACATGGAGCACTGCCGCAACCTCGGCCGCGACGGCAAGCTCGGGCTGGGCTGGCCGAAGGAGTACGGCGGCGGCGGGTACGGCCCGCTGGAGCAGCAGATCTTCGCCAACGAGATCGCCCGCGCCGAGGTGCCCTACCCGATCATCACGGTGCAGACCGTCGGCCCCACCCTCATGCAGTACGGCACGGCGGCGCAGAAGGAGTTCTTCCTGCCGCGCATCCTGGCGGGGGAGTGCCACTTCGCGATCGGCTACAGCGAGCCCGAGGCGGGCACCGACCTGGCGTCCCTGCGCACCACCGCGCTCCGCGACGGGGACCACTACGTCGTCAACGGCCAGAAGATCTTCACCTCGGGGGCGCACTACTCCCAGTACATCTGGCTGGCCGCCCGCACCGACCCGGCCGCCAAAAAGCACCGGGGCATCACGATGATGATCGTCGACTGCGCCGACCCCGGCTTCTCGTGGACCCCGATCACCACCATGGACGGGCGGCACCACACCAACTCCACCTACTACGCCGACGTGCGCGTGCCGGTGGACATGGTGGTGGGGGAGGAGAACAAGGGCTGGGACCTGATCGTCAACCAGCTCAACCACGAACGGGTCACGCTGGGCCCGGCGGGCAACATCGCCCACACCTACGACCGCTTCCTGCGCTGGGCGCGCGACACCGGCCTGATCGAGGAGCCCGCCGTACGGCGGGCGCTCGGCCGGGTCTACGCCTACCTCCGGACCAACGAACTGCTGAACTGGCAGGTCGCGGCCAACATGGACCTGGGCTGGCTGGGCGCCCCCGACGCCTCGGCCACCAAGATCTACGGCTCGGAGCGGATGCAGGAGGTCGGCAGGATCGTCGGCGACGTCCTGGCCCGCTTCGGCGACCCGGCCGACCCGGCGACGGCCGACTTCGTCGACCGCCTCGACCACGGCGTCAAGGGCGCGATCGTGCTCACCTTCGGCGGCGGCGTCAACGAGGTCCAGCGCGAGCTGATCGCCATGCTCGGCCTGAGCCTGCCGAGGCCGCCCCGATGACCGCGACGGCGGAGGCGGACCTCCACGACCGGCTCATGGCTCTGGCCGAGCGGCAGATCGCGGTCGGCGAGGTCCGGGGCGTCGCGGCGGCGGACCCGGTGAACCTCCCGATGATCCGGCACTGGGCCGCGGCCATGGGGGACGCCAACCCGGTCTACACCGACGCGGAGGCCGCGGCGGGCAGCGCGCACGGGGAGATCGTGGCGCCTCCGGCGATGATCCAGGTCTGGACCATGCCCGGCGTGGTCAGGGACGGCAGGCAGGCGACCACCCCGGTCGACGACGTGCTCCGGGCGCTGGACGGCAGCGGCTACACCGGGGTGGTCGCCACCAACTGCGAGCAGACCTACCACCGCTACCTGAGGCTCGGCGAGCGGCTGGTCCCGGCCACCCGGTTCACCGGGCTCGCCGGGCCGAAGAGGACGGCGCTCGGCGAGGGCTACTTCGTCACCTGGAACATCACGTGGTACTCCCAGGACGAGCCCGTGGCCGACATGCTGTTCCGGGTACTGAAATTTCGCCCCCGGGAGCGGAAAACCAAGCCCGAGGCGCGCGAGCCGTACCCGCTGAAGCCCGCGATCAACAGGGACACCGCGTTCTTCTGGGAGGGTGTCGGCAGAGGCGAGCTGCTGATCCAGAGATGCGCCGACTGCGGTGAGCTCCGGCACCCCCCGGGGCCGGTCTGCCCGTCGTGCCGTTCGGTCGAGCGGACGCACGTCGTGGCGAGCGGCGTGGGTGAGGTCTACAGCTACGTCGTGCACCACAACCCCCCGGTTCCGGGGCGGAGCACCCCTTTCGTGGTCGCGGTGGTGGAGCTGCCGGAAGGTGTGCGGATCGTAGGCAATGTTGTGGACTGTCCGCCTGAAGAAGTGGGTATCGGTATGCAGGTGCGTGTGACGTATCGCCAGATGGACGACGAGCTGATCCTGCCCATGTGGGTCCCCCAGGAGTCGTGATGCGGACGCTGACCGGAGACCAGGTCGAGATCGGATCCGTCCTCCCCGATCTCGTGATCGAGCTGACGCCCACCGCGATCGTCTCGACGGCGCTGGCGACGATGGACTTCACCCCGGTCCACCACGACGTCGGACGCGCCAGAGCGCAGGGTTCCAAGGACATCTTCCTCAACATCCTGACCACGATGGGCCTCGTCGAGCGCTACGTCACCGACTGGGCGGGTCCCGAGGCGCTGATCCGCGGCATCAACGTCAAGCTCGGCGTCCCCGCCTACGCGGGTGACACGCTGACCTTCACCGGCACCGTCGTCGCCTGCGAGAACGGCGAGTTCACCGTCGAGGTCCGGGGCAAGGTCAGCCTCGGCGACCACGCCTCCGGCACCGTCCGGTTCGCCCTCCCCGACCGCTGACCGCGGCCTCCGCGCGCTCCATCCGAAGAAAGGCACCCATCACCGTGGTCTCCCTTCCGGGGAGTACGGCTGTCGCCGGCATCGGCGCGACCGAGTTCTCCAAGCAGTCAGGACGGTCCGAGCTCCAGCTCGCCGCCGAGGCGGTGTTCGCGGCGCTGGACGACGCGGGCCTGAGCCCCTCGGACGTGGACGGGCTGGTGACCTACACCCAGGACACCAACCAGGAGATCGCCGTGGCCCGCGAGGTGGGCATCGGCGATCTGACGTTCTTCTCCCGCGTGCACTACGGCGGCGGCGCCGCGTGCGGCACCGTGCTGCACGCGGCGATGGCGGTGGCCACCGGGGTCGCCGAGACCGTGGTCTGCTACCGCGCGTTCAACGAGCGCTCGGGGCGCAGGTTCGGCCAGCCCGACGCCCGGATCGGCGGCGAGCCCTCGTCGCAGGGCCTGGAGATGAGCTGGCACGTGCCGTACGGGCTGATGACCCCGGCGGCCTGGGTCGCCATGTTCGCCCGGCGCTACATGCACGCCTACGGCGTGACGTCCGAGGACTTCGGCCGGGTGGCCGTGGCCATGCGCCGGCACGCGGCCACCAACCCCGCGGCGTGGTTCCACGGCCGTCCGATCACGCTGGAGGAGCACCAGGCTTCCAGGTGGATCGCCGAGCCGCTGCACCTGCTCGACTGCTGCCAGGAGAGCGACGGCGCGGTGGCCCTGGTGGTCACCTCCGCCGAGCGGGCCAGGGACCTGCGCCGGTCGCCCGCGCTGATCAGCGCCGCGGCCCAGGGCGCCGGCGCCGGCCAGCTGATGATGACCAGCTACTACCGCGACGACATGACCGGCCTGCCGGAGATGGGGGTGGTCGGCCGCCGGCTCTGGGAGCAGTCCGGCCTGGGGCCCGCCGACATCCAGACCGCCATCCTGTACGACCATTTCACCCCGTTCGTGCTGACCCAGCTGGAGGAGCTCGGCTTCTGCGGCCGGGGCGAGGCACGCGACTTCGTGGCCGGCGGCGGCATCGAGATCGACGGCCGTCTGCCGGTCAACCCGCACGGCGGCCAGCTCGGCGAGGCCTACATCCACGGCATGAACGGCATCGCCGAGGCCGTCAGGCAGATCCGGGGGACCTCGGTGAACCAGGTCGCCGCCGTCCGCAACGTCCTGGTCACCGCGGGCACCGGCGTCCCGACCAGCGGCCTGGTCCTGTCGGCGGAGTGACGTGCGTCTGCTGGACGCCGCTGGTCGACCTGGCCCTGACACCCGACAGGGCGGCGGGCCGGGTCAGGTGAGCAGGGTGTGGGCCAGGCCGACGGCGGTGCCGCCGGCGATCAGCCAGGCGTTGTTGAGCTTGGTCTTCCACAGCAGCACCAAGGCGATGAGGGCGATGGCGGCGGTGAGCCAGTCGATGATCGCGCTCTGGCCGAGCTGGAACGAAACTCCGGCCATGAGCGCGAGCGCGGCGGCGTTGAGGCCGTCCAGCAGGGCGGAGGTCCAGTCGCTGGAACGCAGCTTGTCGGTGAGTCTGGTGAGCAGGCCGACGAAGAGGAACGAGGGCAGGAAGATCGCGACGGTGGCCAGGAACGCGCCGATGGGGCCGGCGATGAGGTAGCCGAGGAAGGTGGCGGTGGTGAAGACCGGGCCGGGGGTGACCTGGCCGATGGAGACGGCGTCGATGAGCTGCTGGTTGGTGACCCAGCCGAGCCGGTCGACGAAGTCGCCGCGCAGGAAGGCCAGCAGCACGTATCCGCTGCCGTACAGCACGGAGCCGATCTTCAGCATGGTGAAGAACAACTGCGCCAGCTGCCCTCCGGTGGGGTCGGGGAAGACCGGGGAGCCGCCGAGGCCGAGCAGCGGTACGGCCAGCAGCCCCTGGGGGGAGTCGCGGCGCAGTCGGCGAGCCAGCCGGGTGGCGGCGGCCAGCAGGGCGCCGGCGGCCAGGATCAGCAGTTCGTTGGCGCCCAGCAGGTAGGCGGCCAGGGCGGCGATCGCCAGCCCGCCGAGCCAGATGTTCTTGATGACGGTGCGGAGCAGGCCGAACAGGGCGTGCGCGATGATCGCGATTACCGCCGGGACGATGCCGTACAGGACGCCCTCGACCGCGGGGGTGTGGCCGTAGGTGACATACGCCCAGGCCAGTGCGGTGACCATGAGTGCGGCCGGGAGGATGAAGCACACGCCGGCAGCGATCAGGCCGCCCCGGCGGGCCCGGTCGTAGCCCAGATGGATGGCCAGTTCGGTGGAGTTGGGGCCGGGGATGAGGTTGGTGGCGCCCATCAGGTCCACGAACCGCTGGTCGCTGACCCAGCCGCGGCGGCGCACCAGCTCGTCGCGCATCATCGCGGTATGCGCGGCCGGGCCGCCGAAGGCGATCGTGCCCAGTTTGAGGAACACCAGCGTCACCTCCCGCAGGCGGCGCCGGGCCGCCTTCCGGTCCCCGTCGTCCGGGTTGTTCGGCGGGTCGTTCCGCCTGGGCGGTTGTGGGCTCACGTGAAACCGGTGTCTTTCTTGTGAGGCTCGCGAGGGCGTTCGGTAAGAGGATCATCGGCGGGCAGGCGCGCCCCCGGGCCGTGGATGACAGGAGTCGCGCGGGGCTACCAGGCCGGATTCGTAGGCGAGAACCACGAGTTGGGCGCGGTCGCGGACGTGGAGCTTGATCATGGCTCGGTTGATGTGGGTTTTCGCGGTCAGCGGGCTGATCACCATGCGGTCGGCGATCTGGTCGTTGGTCAGGCCCTGCGCGACCATGGCTACGGCCTCGCGCTCACGGTTGGTCAGTTCTTCCAGCCCCGCGCCGGTGGCGGTGTGGAGCGGCTGGGTGACATACCGGTTGATCAGCCGGCGGGTGATCGACGGTGCGAGCAGGGCGTCGCCGCGCGCGGCGACGCGTACGGCGTGCAGGAAGTCTTCCGGCACGATGTCCTTGACGAGGAATCCGGCTGCGCCGGCGCGCAGCGCGTTGAAGACGTACTCGTCCAAGCCGTAGTTGGTCAGGATGACGACGTGCGTCCCGGCGAGGGCCGGGTCCGCGGCGATGCGCCGGGTCGCCTCGATGCCGTCCATGACCGGCATCTGGATATCGATGAGCGCGATGTCGGGCAGATGTTCCCTGGCCAGTGCCAGGCCCTCCTTCCCGTCGGCGGCCTCGGCCACCACCTCGATATCGTCTTCGAGGTCGAGGAGCGCGCGGAATCCGCTGCGAAGGAGCGGCTGGTCATCGACCAGCAGAACACGGATCATGACGTTCGGTCCACGGGAAGTTCGGCGTGCACGGAGAAGCCGCCTTCGCTGCGCGGTGCCGCCCGCAGGCGACCGCCGAGGGCGGTGACCCGTTCGCGCATCCCAAGCAGCCCGACGCCGGGCACCGCCGCGGTGTCCGACGTGGCCTTGCCGTCGTCATCGACCCGTATGACCAGGGCGTCGGGACGGTGGTCGATCCGGACCGACGCCGTCGCTGCGGCGGCGTGACGGGCGATGTTGGTCAGCGACTCCTGAACGATCCGGTAAGCGGTCCGGTCCACCGCGGCCGGCACGTCATGTCGTTGTCCCTTGATCGTCAGCTTCGCGTCCAGGCCGGTCGTCCGAGCCCGTTCCACCAGTTCCGGGACACGGTCGAGCCCATGCGGCGGGCTCTTGCCGTCGTCGCGCAGTGCCTCCAGGGTCGCTCGCAGTTCCCGGGTCGCCTCACGTCCGGCCTCCTGGATCGCCAGCAGGGCCTCCGGCACCTGCTCACCCCGCTTGCGGGCCACGTGGACGGCGACTTCGGCCTGCACCTTGATGACGGAGATCTGGTGGGTGAGCGAATCGTGCAGCTCCCGCGCGATGTGCAGCCGCTCCTCGTCGGCGCGGCGCCGCGCGGTCTCCTCCCGGGTGCGCTCGGCTTCGTCCGCCCGCCGCTCGGCCTGCCGCAGCGCTTCACCGGCGGCGCCGGCCGCGATCAGCCAGGCCAGTTCGAGGGCGCCTCGGGCCTGCGCGAGCGCCTCGCCCATGTCGTGCAGGCCCGAGGCCAGCGCCGCGAGGGGGAGAGCGGCCAGCATGGTCACGCTCGCCGCCACTGTGATGGTGCGGTGTCCCGCCCGTACAGCGGCGTACACCGCGAACAGATACGCGACAGCAGGCACGTCGAAACCGGCCGCCTGGTAACCCACCGCGCACAGCCCGGTGACGGCCAGGACGGGAACCGGAGCCCGGCGGCGCGCGGCCAGCGCCAAACCGCCGGCCGTCAGCAACGCGTAGCCGAACAGGTCGAGCCTCGTGGCGGAGTTCTGCCCGGACAGCCCGGTGACCAGCAGCGTCGCCGCCACGCCGACGGCGATCGCCCAGTCTCTGACACCGGCCCGGACGCTGGGCCGTCCTGTACTCATGCGCGCACCTTAGCCGGATGTCTGCGCGGGCGGCTCCTGCGCGCGGATGATCGGTCGGCTACCGCATACGCGGTACCTCCGCGGCTCCTGCGGCGTCCGCGGTAGCCGGCTGCGGCATTGGCGGCAGCGCGAATTGCCTGCGCCCGCTGGACGCCCGGCGGTGGGTCGGGCGGACATGATCAGGTGATTTCCAGTCGCAGGAGGAGAAGGAGCACCTCATGTCAGTCCGATTTGTGCTTGCGGTGGCCGGAGCCGTCCTGATCGGAGGTTTCGAGCTTGCCGAACCGGCGGCCGCGTACGCCTGGGTCCAGCCGGCCCCCGTCAGTGCCTACACCTTGACCGCGGGGCGTCTGTGGTCCTTGGTGGCCGCGCTGGTGGGGCTGGCCGGCGTGGTCATCGGCGGGTTGGCTCTGGCCCGCTCCGCCGGTCGTATCGGCACCGGCACCGGGCGAAGGGGGGCCATCGCGGCCCTGGCGGCGGGGCTGGCCGGCGTGGTCCTCGGCGGGCTGGTGGTGGCCGCCGCCGATGGTGGTCCCGGCACCGGCTACGGAATAGTCGGGGGCTTCATCGCCCTGGTGGTGGGGCTGATCGCCATGGTTCTCGGCGGGTTGGCGCTGGCTCGCTCCCTGCGCACCGGCCAGGGGAAGCGGCCCTCGATCTCGTAGAACTTCAGCAGCGGCGCAAATCCCAGCCAGGTCAGGCCTCTTTTGCCGGCCACCGGACGGCTGCCGCCTGTGACGCGCGGCAGCCGTACCCGCGTGCGAGGTCAGGAGGGGAGGTGCGCTCCCTTCTCGAACGGGTTCTCCGGCAGACGCTCGGGGGTCACGAGCAGCCGGATGACGCCGGCCTTCACCTGCCAGGCGTGCCAGACGGTCCAGTCGCCTCGCACCTGGTCCGCGGGGAGCGGCTCGAAGGACAGGGCGCCGGTCTCGGCGTCCGGCCGGATGCGGCTGAACTCCACGGTCAGGTCGCGCCTGCGGGCCTCGGCCAGCATGGCGTCCACCGGGCGGCCGTCCTGCAGCCGCACCCCGCCGAACATCTCACCGGGCGCGGTGGCCCAGTCGGGGTTTCCGTACTCCTCTCCCGGCTCTGCCCGGCGCCCCAGCGAGAGGCTCATGTTGCCGGTGTAGTCGGCGGGGACCCGCATCATCAGCTCGCAGCCGGCCTGGTGCAGCTGGCAGCCCTCGGGAGTGAAATCCAGGGTGGGGAGGGAGCTGCCCGAGGCGGAGCGGGCCGGTCCGGCGCCGGAGGATTTGCTCCACCTGACGCTCAGGAACTTCCCCACTCCGGTCGGCGAGGCGGGCACCAGGCGGAGATCGATGTCCAGGCCGACCGCGTGGAACGCCTCGGTGTACTTCACGTGGTCGGCGAGCGGGTCCTTGATGCGGGCCACGTACTGGTCGCCGTCCAGTTCGATGGCGATGGCGGAGTTCGCGTAGCTCGTGGCGCTCTCGTCTCCGAGCACACCGGGGCCGACGATGACACCGGTGACGAGCGCGCCGGCCGCGAGCGCCCCGGCCACCAGGCGCGGCATCCGCAGCCGCCACGGTGACGGCGCGGTGACGGCGGTGGTGGTCGCGCCAGGGCCGGAGACGATCGAGGCGAGCAGTGCCTGCGCCCCCGCGGCAGACACCTGATCGGTCAGTTCACCGTCGTGGACGCGGGCCAGCCGGTCCAGCGGCTCATGGATATTCCTCACAGTGACCTCCCCGTCGTGAGCCGCACGTCCGGGCTCATCGGAATGGATTCGACGCCCGCCGCCGCCAGCCCGCGCGAGAAGCGCCTGCGGGCACGGTGCAGCCGGATGCGTACGGCGTTGCGGGAGCCGCCCAGGACGCGTGCGATCTCCCCGGCGTCCAGGCCCTCCCAGACGACGAGCGACAGCAGCTCGCGGTCGTCGTCGGACAGCTCACGGAACACGCGGCCTATCGCGCCGAGTTCCACGTGTTCTTCGGGTGAGGGTGTCCGGGCGTAGCGATCGGCGATGTCCTCGCGCAGCGCCGTCTGGTGGGTGTGGCGGCGGAGCCGGCCCCGACGGTGGTTGGCGAGGACGTTGCGGGCCACGCCGTACAGCCAGAGCCTGGCCTGTTCGCCGGATGGCAGGTCGTCGACCTTCCGCCACGCGATCTCGAACGTCTCGGCCACCACGTCCGCCGCGTCCTCCGGGGAGTCGCAGCGGCGCATCGCGTAGCCGAGAATCTGGCCATAAGTATCGAGATAGACCCTCTCGAACAGGATTCTTCGGTCGTCATCCATGGGCGGTTCCCACGGCGGCCTCCTCGGTGATGGGGTCGTGTGCACCCACCCATGTCGGAGGTGCCACGATCATTTCTCCTCAATCAACGAAATCTTGGGAAATGTCCCTTGCTCCGGCCCCGCCGCCAGGACGGGGCCGGGGCCGCGGTGCCGGGCGGGCCGGGACGGCCGGCGGCGGACCGCCGCCCGAACGGGTGCGGGATGTTCCCCGTGCCTCCGCTCACCATGGCGGCCTTGACATGGTGCGGTGAAGTTGCGCCCGTTATGCGTGTTTCGGATGGCATTATTGCGACATGTTGGAAACGGTCGGGCTGGATCCGCTGGAGGAACGCGTCTACCGGTTCCTGGTCACGGCAGCCGAGGCCGACGTCACCGACCTGGCCGGCGAGCTGGGGCTCGACGTCGCGGCAGCCGAGGCGGCGCTGCGGTCGATGGAGGCCAGGGGCCTGGTCCGGCAGGCCGTCCCGGAGCCGGCCGCCCCGGCCGAGCGGCGTTTCACCGCGGTGGCTCCCGACATCGTGCTGGGCGCCCGGCTGCTGCGCCAGCAGCAGTCGCTCGACTGGGCGCGGCGCGAGGTGGAGCAACTGGCCGAGGAACACCGGGGCAACGCCCGCCGCCGCGACGCCGACCGGCTCGTCGAGGTGCTCCCCAACCGGATCGCGATGCGCGAGCAGCTCGAACACCTGCAGGAGAACGCCCGCGAGGAGGTCCTCTGCTTCTGCCGGGGACGCGCGATCGTGATGCACGCGACCGAGAACGACGAGGAGCTCGACGCGCTGCGCCGCGGGGTGGTCTACCGGGTGATCTACGAGCGCGACCTGCTGGAGGAGCCGGGGATGCAGGCCAACGTGGCCTATGGCGTCAAGCTGGGGGAGAGCGCCCGAGCCCTGCCCCGGCTGCCGGTCCGGCTGATGGTCGTGGACCGGGAGGTCGGCCTGATGCCGCTGGTACGGCATGCCGGGACGGCGGAGCCGACGGCCGCGCTGATCCGGGGCGGCGAGCTGCTGGAGGTGCTGATCGCGCTGTTCGACAGCTACTGGGACCGGGCGACGCCGCTGCGGATCGCCGAGGACGGCGCCCTCACCGAGGGAACCCATCCCTGCCCGCTGAACTCCGCCGACCTGTATCTGCTGTCGCTGCTGGTCGCCGGGGTGCCGGACAAGTCGATCGCCAGCCAGCTCGGGCTCAGCCAGCGGACCGTGCAGCGGCGCCTGTCGCACATCATGGAGCTCGCCGGCGCGCAGACCAGGATGCAGCTCGCCTGGCACGCCGCCCGGGAACGATGGCTCTGACCGGCCGGTTCCGGGGGCCGGTACGGCTCGCGCACCGGCCCCGGAGAGTCCGGCCTCTACTTCACGCCGTAGGCGCGGAGCACGGTCTGCTCGACCGCGTTCCCGGCGGCGTCCTTGGCGGTGACCCGCAGCGAGACGTACTGTCCCTTGCTCGCCTGGTGGGAGACCAGGGTGGAGTAGCGGTCCTTGCCGCGGGGCAGCAGCACCAGGCGCTTCCAGCTCTTTCCGTCGTCATAGGAGAGCTCGGCCGTGACCTGCCGCAGGGCGAGGCCGGGCGCGGCGCTCCGCACGCCGAAGTCCAGCGGGATCGGCAGCGTCCGGCGGACCCGGCCGTCGAGGTCGGCGGGCACGGTGTAGTCGACGCCGAGCAGCGGCAGCGGTTCGGAGCCGGACTTCGGGCGGGCGGAACCGAACGTCCACGCCGTGCTGGTCTCGGTGGCGTACGTCCACTCCTCCGACGAGCGCTTGGTGGACAGTTCCATCCGGTAGGTGGCCTTCCCGGGAACGGCGGGGAAGTTCCCCACGGCCCGTCGCGGCTCCTCGACGAGCGTGCCGTCGCGGTAGAAGCGGGCCGAGACCGTGTCCTCCTCGTCGGAGCTGAACGCGTAGCCGTAGTGGCCGGCGGCGTCGACGAACTCGGGGATGTCGAGCCTCAGCGTGTCCCCCGTCCGGGTCGGGGTGAACTCCGGCCTGCCCGGCGGGACCGCCGGCCGCACGACGGGGCCGAACCACCGCTCGCCGACCTTCTCACCGGCGGCGTAGCCGCGCAGCCCGCCGGTGAGCCCGGGGGTGAGCGGGCGCATCGACTCCCAGGTGAACATGTGCTGCGCCACGTGCTCCCACTCGGTGTCGCCCGAGGTGACGTACTCGGCGCGCGCGGATCCCATGCGGACCCACCGCTGTCCCTCGTTGGAGAAGACCTGCCAGGGCCGCCAGCCGAACCGCTGCTCCTTGGCCCAGCCGAAGCCGCCGGTCTCGTGGTAGCCGGTGTCCACCCGGGCCAGGTTGGAGGCGTTGGCCTCGTAGACGATCTGCTCCGGGATCCGCCCCTTGGAGACCTGCGAGATGTCGTAGAGGTAGGGGATGGCCATGTTCCCGGTCACGTCGAGGACGGCCTTGCCCTTGCGGACCCGCTCCAGCAGCTTCTTCCCCTGCTCGTAGGGGATCGTGGCGGCCGGGATCGCCTGCCTGTCCATGATCGGCGACCAGTACTGCCACGGGTTGTCGTCGGCGGCCGGTATGACGACGGCCGCCGCGGCGCCCGCCTCGGCGGCGGCGGCGATCATCTCGTCCCACCGGGGGTCGTCCTGCGAGGCGCTCGACATGACGACCGCCCGGCCGCGCGGCTTGAGAGCGCCGAGCTCCTCGGGGGTGCCGTGTCCGCCGTCGACGAGCTCCCAGCGGTACCTGCCGTTCCACTCCGGTGACCTCACCGTCGGGGAGATGTCCAGCGGCCCCTTGAGGCCGCTGACCCGTGACGACAGCCTCGGCGCGCCGTACTGCCAGCGCGAGGTGAACTCGAAGGCGCCCTGGCGGACCGGCTGCGTCTCGGCCACGTGCAGCTCTTCGACCGAGGGGAAGTTCATGTACGACGAGGAGATCTTCCGGGAGCCGGTGTCGCGGTAGCTGGCGAACGTGGAGATGCCCTCCTGGACCACCGGCTGCGGCGTCTTGATCACGATCGGCCGCGTCTTCCGCGCGTCGAACACCAGCTCCGCGTCGCCGGTCACCGGGAACTCGGGGATGTCGATCTTGATGTCGATGTAGTGCGCGCCCGACCGTTCCTCGCCGAACTGCCCCTGCGCGTAGTAGGTGCCTTCGGGGATCTCGAAGGTTTTCCCCTCCTCGGCCTCCCACGGCAGGATGTAGGTGAGGAGGTTGTCCCGCGTGCCGGGGCCGAACATGAAGATGGTGCTCATGCTCGACGGCCTGCCGTCCTTGCCGACGGCGCTGATGCGCACCTTGTGGGTGCGGGGGCTCCTGGTCAGCGCCAGCGTGGTCTGCAGGGCGACCGAGCCGTCCGCGGTGGTCGCGGTGAGATGGCCGGAGTGCCGGCCGTGGGCCAGCTTCGCCAGGTCGGCGCTCACCGGGACCGTGACCGTGGCGCCGGCGTCGACGGTGACCGACGCCGATCCCAGGGTGAGCGCGCCCTGCGCGGGGGCGTCACCGTCCAGGTTGTTCAAGGTGGCGGTCAGCGCCAGGGAGACGGGCGCCTGGGTGGAGTTGGTGTAGGCGACGGTCCCGGAAGGGCTCGTGGAGCCGCCGTCCTGGTGGGTGCCCAGGTCGAGCACGCCGGTGGCCGTGACGTCCTGCCGTACGGCGCGCGCGAGGTCCACCCGCCCGCCGCCCTGCTCGTAGACGGTCAGGTCCCGCGCGGTCCTGGCGGTCGAGATCAGGGCGTCCTTGAGCCGCGGGGCCTTCCAGTCCGGGTGCCGCTGCTTGAGGATCGCGGCGGCGCCGGCCACGTGCGGGGTCGCCATCGAGGTCCCGGACGCGGCCGTGTAGCTCTCGTCGGCGGGCTCGCCCATCGAGGTGCCCTCGGCCCGCCCGGCCACGATCGCCACTCCCGGGGCGGTGATGTCCGGCTTGGCGCCGCCGTCGAGACGCGGGCCACGGCTGGAGAAGGGGGCGAGCGCCTCGTCGGCGCCGACCGCGCCGACGGTCAGCGCGGAGGTCGCGGCGCCGGGGGTGCCGACGGAGTACTCCTCGCCCGCGTTGCCGGCCGCGACGACGAAGAGGGTGCCGGTCTGCTCGGTCAGCGCGTTCAGGGCGGCGCTGGCGGGGTCGGTGCCGTCGGTCGCCTCGCCGCCGAGGCTCAGGTTCACCACGTCGGCGCCGGACGCCGCGGCCCACTCCATCCCCTCGATGATCTGCGAGAACTGGCCCGAGCCGCCGTTGTCCAGCACCTTGCCGACGATCAGCTCGGCGCCGGGGGCCACGCCCTTGCGGCGGCCCTGGGAGGCTGTCCCGAGGCCCGCGACGGTGGTCGCCACGTGGGTGCCGTGCCCGTGGCCGTCCTGGGTCGAGGGGTCGGCGGTGAAGTTGCGCCTGTCGGTGATCTTTCCGGCGAGGTCGGGATGGTTCTCGTCCGCGCCGGTGTCGAGGACGGCCACCTTGACGCCCTTGCCGTCGAACCCGCTCTTCCAGGCGTCGGGGGCGCCGATCTGCGGAACGCTGTGCTCCAGGTCCGCCGTGACCTTGGCGTCCAGCCAGATCTTCCGGATTCCCGAGGCGAGCCGGGGTCCGCCGGAGCGAGCCGACGGCGCCGCCTCGACGGCCTTCCAGAACTCGGCCAGCTCGCCCTTGCCGGCGTCCACCGCCCGCGCGCCGATGCTCTCCAGCTCGGTCCCCGCCTTGGCGCCGGGCAGGGCGCCGGAGGTCCGTGCGCCCTTGTCGTAGGCGAGCAGCAGCGGCAGCGTGCGGCTGCCGGCGTCGTCGTATCCCTGCTCGATCAGGTCGCCGACGGCGAAAAGCCCCTTGTCGACCAGGTTCTCGGCCACGTACGGGACCATGTCGTCGGGCAGCACCTGCAGCTTCCCGTCGATGTCGTGAGTGGTGAATTTGATCTTCTCCCGGCCCTTGGCCGGATCGACCGTGACGGCCCATTTCCCGGCCGCGGCCTGGCGGACGGTCACCACGTCGCCGGTGATCAGGGTGATCCGGTGGAGGCCGGTGGCCGGGGGCGGGGCGGAAGCGGTCTCGGCCCCGGACGGTAACGCCGGTAGGGCGAGGGAGAGCGCCGCTCCGGTGGCGGCAAGACGCGCGAGCCAGTGCATGAGGGGGTGGCCTTCCGTGATTCGGTACTGCTGATCACGAGAGTGGGCGACAGGACTCCCTCACGTCACGATTTATCGCCTGCCGAAAATGTGACATGTCGCCAATGCGACAACTCGGGGTGTCCGGAGCGGGCCGTCACCGACGGCCCGATCCGGGACCCGCGCTCAGGGAGTGACGATCGTGGGGACCGCGAAGAAGACGAGCATCGCGATCGCCACGCAGATGAGGAAGCCGACCAGCTCCCATATCCAGTCGTAGTGGCGGTGACGGTGGCCGCCGCCGGCCGCCCTGTGCCTGCGACGTGCCCGTCTGCCCGCCCGCGCCGGCCGGGAGACCCGCTGATCGGTGGCGGGCCGTTCCACGGGGGGCGTCCGGTCCTGATGGGCTGGTCCGTCCAGCTCGTCCGGGCGCAGAGGCCAGCCGGGGAGGGGCGGCTGCGCCTGGGCGGTCCCGCCGGTGGCCGCCGGCACCGGTGCGGCGTCCGGGGGCTCCGGCGGCGCCACGGGCGTGGGCCAGGTCGCGAACGCGGCGGGGATCGGCTCCTCGCGGGGCGCGGCGGCGACCAGCTTGTCGGTGTAGGCCAGGGCCGCCCGCGTCTCGGGGGCGAGGGGGCGGAACAGGTCCTCCAGCGGGGGGAGGCCTGCGGGCGGCGCCGGCGGCGGGTCGTCGAGCACGTCGGCAGGCGGTGCCGGCGGGTCGTCGAGCACGTCGGCGGGGAGCGGAGCGGGCAGCGGGGGTGCGGCCGGTCGTGGTGACGGGGCGGCGGCCAGGGGCGACTCGGCGGGGGACTGCGTGATGGGGGGCTGCGTGGCCGGGGGCTGCGGGGCCTTGGCGGGCAAGGGGGCCGCGCCGCGCGGTCTCGGCCGCTGGAGCCTCGCCCGCCGGGCACGGGGGGACGCGTCGTCGAGCGCCGTCAGGATCGCGTCCCTGAGCTTGGGCATCGGCTCGGTGGCGGCCTCGTGCGCGGAGACCACGCCGGGCTCCGGGGCGGAGAAGGGGTCGGGAAAAGGGTCGGAGAAGGGGTCGGGGAAGCGGTCCGGCGGGGAGAACGCGCCGGTGCCGGTCCGCGCGCCGGCTCCGGCCGGAGGCGGCGGCCAGGAGGGAGCCGTCGGCCAGAGCGGTTTGACCTGCAGGACGGGGGGCGGCGGCGGGGCGGTGGCCGGCGCGGACGGCGATCCCAGTGCCAGGGTCCGCAGCGTCGCGGGCGGGGTGGCCCAGGGAGCGCGGACGAGCACATCGCGGATCGGGGCGACGGAGAGGGCGCCGAACACCTCGGCCAGATGATCCGGCACCCGCGCCGAGGGCAGCGCCAGGCTCAGCGACTGGGCGAAGCGCCGGCAGGCGCTCACGGTCAGCTCGTCGGCGGTGTCGGCCGCCACGTCGAGCACCCAGGACAGCTCGGAGGTGTCCATCTCACACACACCGGACAGGTACAGTACCTCGCGCTGGTGCGGGCGCAGGTCGCGCAGGACCCGCTCGACGAAGGAGGAGACCGGGTCGGCGTCGGCGGCGGGCGGGGCGTGGACGACGTCGCGCAGATGGATCTCGCGGCGGGCGAACGCGTAGAGCGCGGCACGCGGGGGCTCTATGTCCGGGACGGCGGTGAGGACGGCCACCAGCGCGGCGGCGGCGGAGCCGGGATCACCGAGCTGGTCGTGACAGTAGGCGAACAGCCCGGCGGCGTGACGGTCGTAGAGCTCGGCGATCAGTTCGCCGCGCGAGCGCTGACCGAGGAGCGGTTGGGTCACGTGACCGGTTCCTCTGGGGGTTCGAGCGAGTGTGGTGATGAAGAGAGACCGCGAGGCCTGTGGTACGTATGGCGCTGGAGGTGTCAATCCCCACGATATGGGTAATCATGCCGATCTGTTGAGGTTCTCCGCAGGATTGAATGCCCATTTGATAGATATCGCGGGGACGGCGGGGCGCCGATCGAAGGCGGGATGTCAGATCGGAAATGTCGGTCATAGGCCCTAGGGTGGTCCGCGTCAGATCATGGGGCAGTTGTGGCAGGGGGCCGCAGCCCTGCCGAGGAGCAAGAGGTTGCGCATGATCAAATTTGACCGGGTCACCAAGCGTTACGCCGACGGGACCGTCGCCGTGGACGACCTCAGCCTTGAGGTGCCCACGGGGGAGATAACCGTGTTCGTCGGCCCTTCGGGCTGCGGCAAGACGACGTCACTCCGCATGATCAACAGGATGATCGACGCGACCGAGGGGCAGATCCTCCTCGACGGCGTGGATGTGAAGACCATCGACCCGCCGACGCTGCGCAGGGGCATCGGCTACGTCATCCAGCAGGCGGGGCTGTTCCCGCACCGCAAGATCGTCGACAACGTGGCGACGGTGCCCTACCTGCTCGGCTGGGACAGGAAGAAGGCCCGGGATCGGGCCATGGAGCTGCTGGAGCGGGTCGGGCTCGACCTCAAGATGGCCGACCGGTACCCCTTCCAGCTCTCCGGCGGCCAGCAGCAGCGCGTCGGCGTGGCCCGCGCGCTGGCGGCCGACCCGCCGGTGCTGCTGATGGACGAGCCGTTCAGCGCGGTGGACCCGATCGTGCGCACGAGCCTGCAGGAGGAGCTGCTCCGGCTGCAGGCCGAGCTCAACAAGACCATCGTGTTCGTCACCCACGACATCGACGAGGCCATCAAGCTCGGCGACCGGGTGGCCGTGCTCCGCGTCGGCGGACGCCTGGCGCAGCTCGCCGACCCCCCGACGCTGCTGGCCCGCCCCGCCGACGACTTCGTCCGGGAGTTCCTCGGCCGTGACCGGGGCATCCGGCGGCTGTCGTTCGTCTCCGACGAGGGGCTGCGGCTGCGCGCCGACCTGACCGTGTCCGTCTCCGCCGACGTCTCCACGGTGCGCGGCGCGGACGAGTCCTGGCTGGCCGTGGTGGACGGGGAGAACCGGCCGCTGGGCTGGGCCTCCGTCAAGGACCTGCCGGAGACCGGCACGCTCGCGGACGTGCGGCTCGCGCCGTACGGGACGTTCGTCAGGGGCCGTGACTCGCTGCGCGGCGCGCTGGACGCGGCGCTGCTGTCCCCCTCGGGGAGCGCGATCGCGGTGGACGAGGAGGGCAGGGCCGAGGGCGTGGCCACCCGCGAGGCGCTGGACGAGGCGCTGGGCAAGGTCGCCGGAGGCGTCGGTGCATGAGGAACCGCTGGTCCGCTGGGACTGGATCGGGCGCAACTGGCCCTCGATCCAGGTCCTGCTGGAGGACCACGTCGTCATGGCGCTGGTGCCGATCGTCATCGGGCTGCTCGTCGCGCTCCCGCTCGGGCTGGCCGGCGTCCGCTGGCGCTGGCTCTACCAGCCGACCGTCGGCGTCATGAACGTGATCTACTCGCTGCCCTCGCTGGCGGTCTTCATCGTGCTCATCCCGGTCACCGGCCTCGCCACCCGGACGACCGTGATGGTCCCGCTCACCTTCTACGCCATGGCGGTGCTGATCCCGGCCGTCGTGGACGGGCTCACCTCGGTCCCCGACCACGTGCGCCAGTCCGCGGTGGCCATGGGCTTCACCCCGCTGCGGCGGCTGCTCCAGGTGGAGCTGCCGATCGCGGTCCCGGTCGTGCTGGCCGGGCTCAGGGTGGCCGCGGTCTCCAGCATCAGCCTGGTCAGCGTGGGCGCCCTGGTCGGCCGGGGCGGGCTGGGCTACCTGTTCATCGACGGCTGGCAGCGGCAGTTCTACACCCCGATCATCGTGGGCATCGTGCTGGTCGTGGTGCTGGCGGCCATCGCCGACCTGCTGCTGGTCCTGGCGCAGCGCCTGCTGACCCCGTGGTCGCGGGCAAGGGGGGCCGCGTGAACTGGCTGATCGACTTCTTCGGGAACCCGGACAACTGGTCCGGCCCGGACGGCATCCCCGTCCGGCTGCTGGAGCACCTGGAGTTCTCCGGGCTCTCGCTGCTGCTGGCCATGCTGATCGCGCTGCCGCTGGGGCTGTGGATCGGCCACACCGGCAAGGGGGCGCTGTTCGCGATCCTGAGCGCCAACGCGGCCCGCGCCCTGCCGACGCTGGGCCTGCTCGTGCTCATCGTGCTGCTGATGGGCGTCGGCACCATCGTTCCGGTGCTGATCCCGCTGGTGGCGCTCGCCGTGCCGCCCATCCTGGTCAACACCTACGAGGGCCTGCGCGGCGTGGATCCCGACCTGCGCGACGCCGCGTACGGCATGGGCCTGCGCGGGAGCGAGGTGCTCGGCCGGGTGCTCGTGCCGGTGGCGCTGCCGCTGATCCTGCTCGGCCTGCGGATCGCCGCGATCCAGGTGGTGTCGACCGCGACCGTGGCCGCCTACGTGGGTCTGGGCGGCCTGGGCCGGTTCATCGTCGACGGCCTGGCGACCAAGGACTTCCCGCGCACGATCGGAGGGGCCGTCCTGGTGGCGCTGCTGGCTCTGATCGTCCAGCTGGGTTTCGCTCTGGTGCAACGCGTCATGGTCTCCCCGGGGGTGAGTCAGCGCCAGACCATACGCTAATCTCCTTATTACCCCCCGTTTTAGAAGGGAAAGCACGATGAAGCGCCTGTTCAGCACCGCGGCAGTCATCCTGTCCGCGGCGCTCACACTTACCGCGTGCGGTGGCGGTGGCGACCCGCTCACCAGCGCGTCCGTGAGCCCCGCGGGCTCCGGATCCGCGGCCGGGGGGAAGGTCGTCGTCGGCTCGGCCAACTTCCCGGAGAACGTCCTGCTCGCCGAGATCTACGCCCAGGCCCTGGAGGCCAAGGGGGTGCAGGTCGACAAGAAGCTCAACATCGGCAGCCGTGAGGTCCTGTTCGACCAGGCCAAGAGCGGCGGCCTGACGGTCCTGCCGGAGTACATCGGCTCCCTGCTCGCCTTCGTCGACAAGACGACGACGGCGAAGACCAAGGACGACGTCGTCGCCGGGCTCAAGGAGAAGCTCCCGGCCGAGCTGGAGGTCCTGGAGCCCGCCGCGGCCGAGGACAACAACTCGCTGACCGTCACCAAGGCGACCGCCGACAAGGACGGCCTCGCCACGATCGAGGACCTGGTCAAGGTCGGCAAGAACTTCGCCGTGGGCGGCCCGCCGGAGTTCCAGTCCCGCCAGGAGAAGAACTTCAAGGACACCTACGGCCTGGAGTTCAAGGAGTGGAAGAAGACCGGTGACGCCACCGCCGACGCCATCAAGGACGGCACCGTCCAGGTGGGCAACGTCTTCACCACCGACCCCAAGATCGTGATCAACGACCTGGTCTCGCTGAAGGACACCAAGAACGCCTTCGCCGCCGACAACATCGCGCCCCTGGTCAACAAGGCCGCGGTGAACGACACCGTGAAGAGCGCGCTGAACGCCGTCTCCGCCAAGCTCGACACTCCCGGTCTCCTCGCGCTGATGAAGCGTGTGGCGATCGACAAGGACGACGCGGCCACGGTCGCCAAGGACTGGCTGACCCAGAACAGCCTGCTCTAGGCGGCTCGCCGTCACCTACGGCCCGCGCGCGGACTCCCCGTGCGCGGGCCGTACGGCTGTAGGCCGCCGGCCGTACTTGAGCTCCGGAGGTCGGCGAGCGAAGTCCTTGACGGCATACCCTTCATTCCACCCATAAGTTATAGGCGAGTCATAAAGGTGTAATGGGGGGAACCGTATGCGTGCGCCCGTTGAGCGTCTGCTCACTGACGCCAGGGGGGCCGGTCGTCCGTCGCGCGACACCGGAGCCGGCACATCGGCCGGCGGGAAGATCGCGCGGCTCGCCGGAGCGGCAGTGGCCGCGGGACTGCTGGCCAGCGGCCTCGCGCTGCCGGCCGTGGGCGGCGCGGGGGCGGTGGTCGTCACCGCGTCGGACGAGCTGAACATCAAGCCGGTGGACCTCAAGGAGCCTCCGCTGGCCGAGAAGACAACGGTCCTGGACGCCAGGGGCAACCAGATCGCGCAGTTCTGGGATGTGTACCGCGAGGTCGTGCCGCTCAGCCAGGTGGCCGACGTGATGAAGACGGCGATCATCTCGATCGAGGACTACCGCTTCTACGAGCACGGCGCCATCGATCTTGAGGGGACCATGCGGGCCCTGGCCAAGAACCTCGCCTCGGGCGGGGTCAGCCAGGGCGGCTCCAGCATCACCCAGCAGTACGTCAAGCAGGTGCTGCTCACCACGGCGGTCACCAAGAAGGAGCAGGAGAAGGCGCTGGAGGCCAGCTACGCGCGCAAGCTCAACGAGCTGCGGTACGCGATGGCGGTCGAGCAGAAATACTCCAAGGACCAGATCCTGGAGAAATACCTGAACATCGCCTTCTTCGGGGCGCGGGCCAACGGGGTCGAGGCGGCGGCCAAGCGGTTCTTCGGAGTGCCGGCGGCCAAGCTCACCCTGTCGCAGGCGGCGACCCTGGCGGCGGCCGTGCAGTCGCCCAACAGCACCAACCCCGACGCCGGCAAGAAGGCGCAGCGGCTGCTGCTGGAGCGGCGCAACCTGGTGCTCGACCGGATGGCGGAGCTCAAGAAGATCACGCCGGAGGAGGCCGCGAAGGCCAAGAAGGAGAAGCTGGGCTACCGGGGCACGCCGCTGCCGGGCGGGTGCGAGGCCAGCCCCTACCCCTACTTCTGCTTCTACGTGCGCAGCGAGATCTCCGGCAACCCGGCCTTCGGCAAGACCGAGGAGGACCGGCTCCGGTTCCTCAACCGCGGCGGGCTGACGATCAGGACGACGCTGGACCCGAAGATGCAGGCCGCGGCCGACGCGGCGATCAGGAAGCGGGTGTACGCCTCCGACAACCCGATGGCCTCCCAGGCGCTCGTGCAGCCCGGCACCGGCGCGATCAGGGCGATGGCGGCCAGCCGGAAGTACGGCATCGCCAAGCGCAGGAACGAGATGTCCTACAACGTGGTGGCCGACGCCGCGCACGGCGGCGGGGTGGGGTTCCAGGCGGGCTCGACGTTCAAGACCTTCACGCTGATCGCCGCGTTGAAGAAGGGCATGAAGATCAACGACGGCATCACCACCGGCGCCGGCTACACCGCCCCGAGCTACGCGGCCTTCAAGAACTGCAAGGGCGAGAGCATCGGCGACCCGACCCACACCGTCACCAACGACGAGGGCTCGCCCGGGTTCAAGACGCTGCAGACCGGCACCTGGGGGTCGGTCAACACCTTCTTCGTCGCCCTGGAGCAGCGCGTGGGGCTGTGCGACACGGTGGAGACCGCCAAGTCGCTGGGCATCAAGCGGGCCGACGGGAAGGCGCTGCAGGAGTATGAGACCTTCACCCTCGGCATCAACGAGATGGACCCGGTGACGGTGGCCAACGCCTACGCCGCGATCGGCGCGCGCGGCAAGTACTGCGCGCCGATGGCCATCACCCAGATCACCGACCGCGACGGCAAGGTGAAGCGTTACACGCCGCAGTGCCGTCAGGCGCTGGACCCCGAGATCGCCGACGCGACGGCCGCCATCCTGTCCGGGGTGTTCACCAAGGGCACCATGCGCGGCGTGGGCGGCATCGGCCGCCCCGCGGCGGGCAAGACCGGCACCACGGACGCGTACGCCACCGCGTGGTTCGCCGGGTTCACCCCCGACCTGGCCGGCGCGGTGAGCATCGGCGACCCCCGCGGCTCGACGGAGCACAAGCTCACCGGCGTCACCATCGGCGGCAAGTACTACGGCATCGTCGCCGGCGCCAGCCTTCCCGGCCCGATCTGGAAGGACACCATGATGGCGGCGCTGAAGGGCGTCAGGGCCACCCCCTTCCACCCGGTCAACTCCGCCCGCTTCGGCGGCTGCGGCCAGGGCTGCGCCCCCGAGCGGCCGGCCCGTGACAGCCGGGAGGTCCGCGACGACCCCCGGAACGGCGGGCGCGACCTGAACGGCAGGGGCGACCGGGGCCGCAGGAACGACTGGGGCCGGGGCAACGACTGGGGCCGGGGCAACGGGAACGGCCGCGGCCGGGGATGACAGCGAGAAGGGCCGGTCCCGGACGGAGAGTCCGGGGCCGGCCCTGACGGCCGCCGCCCCTGGGGCCGGCCGCCTTCCGGAATGATTGCCCCATGAACGAGTTCATCGAGGCCATGGCGCAGGTCCCGACCGCAGTGACGGTCATCACCGTGAAGGACGAGCGCGACGACGTGGGGGCGACGGTCGGCACCCTCGTCTCGGTCTCGCTCGACCCCCGGCTGGTGATGGTGAGCCTGGAGAACACCGGCTACCTCAACGAGCTGCTGCTGCGCCGTGACCGCTGGGCCGCCAGCGTGCTGTCCGCCGGGCAGAAGGCGATCGCCAGCCGTTTCGCCACCGCCGGCCGGCCCGGCGCCCGGCTGCTGCTCGCCGGCACGCCGCACCACCGGGGGGAGCTGAGCGAGGCGCTCATCGTGGACGGCGGGGTGACCGCCCTGGAGGCCGAGACGACCCAGGTCGTCCCGGCCGGGGACCATACCCTCTACGTCGCCCGGGTGCTCGACGTGAGCTACGTCAACCCGGGAGTCCTCCCACTCGTACGGCTCCGCAGCCGGTACCGCCCGGTCGGCTGAGCCGGCTCATTCAACGCAACGTAACGAGACGGACTCATCCTTGTATTATTAATAAAATACGATTAAAGTCCCCTCTCAATCGGATCCTGCAGGTCTGGAGGCACCGCCCGGGGACTTACGCCGGGCATCTCTTCCGTTTGAAGGGGAGTCAGCATGGGATCGAAGATTCCAAGGACCGCCCGGCTCGCGGTCATCGTCACCATGACCGCGGCGCTGGGCCTGGCAGCGGCCTGTGGCGGCGGCGCCGCCACGGAGCCGGCGAAGAACCAGGCGAGCGGTGACCCGGCCAGTCCGGTCACCGTGAAGTTCTGGTCGTGGGTGCCCAACATCCAGAAGGCCGTCGACGCGTTCAACGCCTCCCACCCTGGGATCAAGGTCGACCTGGAGACCATCACGGCCGGCCCCGACGGGGGCTACGCCAAGATGCTCGCGGGAGTCAAGGCGGGCAACGCCCCCGACGTGGCGCAGGTGGGCTACGACTCCCTGCCGTCGTTCCTGGTCAACGGGGCGCTGGAGGACATCACGCAGTACGCCGGGGACAAGGCGTCCACGTTCGTGGACTGGCAGTGGCAGACCGGCGTCTTCGGCGGCAAGGTCTACGCCATCCCGCAGGCCAGCGGGCCGATGGGCCTTTACTACCGCAAGGACCTGTTCGACAAGTGGGGCATCGAGGCGCCCAAGACCTGGGACGACTTCGCGGCGGCTGCCGCGACCATCCGCAAGAAGGACAAGGATGCCTACATCTCGACCTTCGCGGCGAATCAGGCGCCCTGGCTGATCTCCTTGGCCCAGCAGGCCGGCCAGGGGTGGTTCAGCACCGAGAACGACGCCTGGAAAGTGACGATCGACAACCCGGACACCCGCCGGGTGGCCGAGTACTGGCAGAAGATGCTGGACGGCAAGCTGGTCAAGACCGAGGCGGACATGTCCAACGCCTGGTACAGGGACCTGCAGACCGGCAGCATCGTGGGCTGGATCGGCGGCTCCTGGGGTGACGCGATCATCCGCGGCAACGCGCCGAAGACCTCGGGCAAGTGGGCCGTCGCCCCGATCCCGCAGTGGCCGGGCGCCGACAAGTTCACCTCGGCGAGCTGGGCGGGCGGTTCCTCCTCGGCGGTGCTGAAGGGGACCAAGCACGCCGCGGAGGCGACGACCTTCGCGGTCTGGCTCAACAGCGCCCCCGAGAGCGTCAACATCCTGCTCTCCGCCGGGTACGGCTGGCCGTCGATCAAGGACACCAGCCAGATCGCCAACCTGCAGAAGGACGACACCGTCTTCCCCTTCTACGGCGGCCAGAACATCTGGGACGTCTTCAAGGAGGCCGACGCGGCCGTCGACAGCGACTGGCGCTGGCCCCCGGTCAGCGACGCGCTCTACGCCTCCATCACCGACAACGCCAAGGCCGCGGTCCAGGGCGAAGGCACGCTGGTGGACGCCTTCGCCAAGACCCAGCAGGCGATGGTCGAGCAGTTGAAGGCCAAGGGCCTCAACGTGACGACGGGCGGCTGACGGTGGCGGGGGTGCTGCAGCGGGAGACGCCGAAGGCCGGAGCGGAGGCGGTGGGGCACGCGCGTCCGCGGCACCCCCGCCGTTCCCGGTCGCACGTGGCGGTCTTCGTCGCGCCTTTCTTCGTGGTCTTCGCGCTGTTCTTCCTGGCGCCGATCGGCTACGCGGTCTACCAGAGCTTCTTCAAGCTCACCAGCAGCGGTCTCGGTCTCACCGAGCCCACCCTGGACTTCGCCGGGCTGGACAACTACACCGCCGCGCTGACCTCCCCGGCCTTCCTCGGAAGCATCGGCCGCGTGCTGCTGTTCAGCCTGATCGAGGTGCCGGTCATGGTGGTCTGCGCGCTGACGCTGGCCCTGCTCCTCGACTCGGCCAGGGCGCGCTTCCGCGCCTTCTTCCGGGTCTCCTTCTTCCTGCCGTACGGCGTGCCCGGTGTGATCGCCTCGCTCCTGTGGGGCTTCCTCTACGTGCCGCAGACCAGCCCGCTGGTGGACGCGCTGGCCCTGGTGGGCCTGCCGCACGACTTCCTCGGCCCCGGCACCATCCTGCTGGCCATCGCCAACATCTCGACCTGGCAGTTCGCCGGATACAACATGCTCGTTCTGATCGCCGGCCTGCAGGCCATCCCGCAGGAGCTGTACGAGGCGGCCAGAGTGGACGGCGCGACCGAGATCCGGATCGCCTGGCACGTCAAGATCCCGCTGGTGCGGGCTCCGCTCGTGCTGATCACGGTCTTCACCCTCATCGGAACCCTCCAGCTGTTCGTCGAGCCGCTGGTGCTCAAACCGCTCACCACGGCGATCAGCAGCGACTACACGCCGAACCTGGCCGCCTACAACCAGGCCTTCGCCCAGAGCAACATCCATCTCGCGTCCGCGGAGGCGACGCTGATCGCGATCATGTCATTCGTGATCTCGTTCGGTTTCCTCCGGCTGGTCAACAGGAAGGGGAAGCGGGCATGGTGAGAAGGATCCGCCCGGCCACGGTGGTGGTCATGGCCCTGCTGGGCGCGGCGGCGGTCTACTTCCTGCTGCCGGTCGTCTGGGTGCTCGTCGCCGCGACCAAGAGCTCGGCCGACCTGTTCGGCACGTTCGGCCTCTGGTCGCCGGAGCCGCAGCTCGGCACCAACCTCGGGCGCCTGTTCGGCACCGGGGACGGCCTGTTCGGCCGCTGGATCGTCAACAGCTTCCTCTACGCGGGCATCGGCGCGCTGGCCGCGACCCTCCTGTCGGCGGGCGCCGGATACGCCATGGCGAAATATCCGTTCCGGGGCAGGGAGGCGCTGTTCAACCTGGTGCTCGCCGGTGTGCTCGTGCCCTCGACGGTGCTGGCCCTGCCGACCTACCTGATCTTCAGCGAGGTGGGGATCACCGGAACCTTCTGGTCGGTGCTGCTGCCCGGCATCGTGAGCCCGTTCGGGGTCTACCTGGCGCGCATCCACGCCACCGCGGCCATCCCCGACGCGCTGCTGGAGTCGGCGCGGCTGGACGGGGCGGGCGAGTACCGCATCTTCTTCGGGATCGCGATGAAGATCATGAGTCCGGCGCTCGTCACGATCTTCCTGTTCCAGTTCATCGGGGTGTGGAACAACTACTTCCTGCCCCTGGTGATGCTCTCCGACCAGCGGCTCTACCCGGTCACGCTCGGGCTGGCGCAGTGGAACTCCCAGACCTTCAGGGACCCGGCCTTCTACGAGCTGACGGTCACCGGCGCCGCCGTGTCCGCACTTCTTCTCGTCCTCACCATGGCCTCGTTGCAGCGTTTCTGGCGCGCGGGGCTGACCGCAGGGAGCGTCAAGGGTTGAACACCAGGATCACTCATCTCTACGACAGGGTCGACGGGCTCGGCTTCGGCGCCGACTACAACCCGGAGCAGTGGTCGCCCGACGTGTGGCGCGAGGACGTCCGCCTCATGCGCGAGGCCGGGGTCAACATCGTCACCCTGGGCATCTTCTCCTGGGGGATGATCGAGCCGGCTCCGGGAGAGTACGACTTCGGCTGGCTCGACGAGGTCATGGACCTGCTGGGCGACGCCGGGATCGCGGTGTCCCTGGCCACCGGCACCGCCTCGCCGCCCTCCTGGCTGCCCCGGCTGCACCCGGAGAGCCTGCCGGTCAGGCGGGACGGAGTCACGCTCCATCCGGGGTCGCGCCAGCACTACTGCCCCAGCTCCCCGGTCTACCGCGACGCCGCGGTGGCGCTGGCCACGCGGCTGGCCGAGCGGTACGGCACGCATCCGGCCCTCGCCCTGTGGCATGTGGGCAACGAGTACGGCTGCCACTTGGAGGAGTGCTGCTGCGAGGTCTCGGCGGAGGACTTCCGGCGCTGGCTGCGTGGGCGCTACGGAGACCTCGACGCGCTCAACGCCGCCTGGTCGACGACCTTCTGGAGCCAGCGCGTCACCGACTGGGCCGAGGTGGCGCCGCCCAGGACGGCCCCGACCCTGACCAACCCGGCGCAGGAGCTCGACTTCCGGCGCTTCAGCTCCGACGCCCTGCTCGCCTGCTACCGGGCCGAGCGCGCCGCGCTGCTGGAGCTGACCCCGGGCGTGCCGGTGACGACCAACATCATGGGCATGTGGCGTTCGGTCGACTACTTCTCCTGGGCCGAGGAGTTCGACATCGTGGCGCTGGACATCTATCCGGAGCCGAAGGACCCCGGGGCGCATATCGGCGCAGCCCTCTTCCACGACCTGATGCGCTCGGTGGGCGGCGGCCGGCCGTACCTGATGATGGAGAGCGCGACCGGCGCGATCAGCTACCGGCCGCCCAACCGGCCCAAGCACCCGGGGCTCAACCGGCTCTGGAGCCATCAGGCGCTGGCACGCGGCGCCGACGCCGTCATGTATTTCCAGTGGCGGGCCTCCGCGGGCGGCGCGGAGAAGTTCCACTCGGCGATCGTCTCGCACGGCGGGAGCGACAACCGGATCTTCCGCGAGGTCTCCGGCCTGGGCGCCGAGCTCGGCGCCCTGCGCGACGTGACGGGCTCGCGGGTCCACGCCGACGTGGCGATCGTGCACGACTGGGCGAACTGGTGGGCCCTGGAGCTGGACGCCCGGCCGGGGGAGCTCAAGCTGCCCGAGCGGATGCTGGCGCACTACACCCCGCTGTGGCGGGAGAACGTCACCGTCGACGTGGTGCCGCCGGACGCGGACCTGTCCGGCTACAAGCTGGTGGTGGTGCCCAACCTCTACCTCTGCTCCGACGCCGCCGCGCGCAACCTCTCCGGCTATGTCGAACGCGGCGGGCACCTGCTGATGTCGTTCTTCAGCGGGATCGCCGACGAGTGCGACCGGATACGGCTCGGTGGCTATCCGGGCGCCTTCCGGGAGCTGCTGGGACTGCGCGTCGAGGAGTTCTGGCCGCTGAGCGAGGGCGAGCGCGCCGGGCTAAGCTCGGGCGGGTCGGCCGATCTCTGGGCCGACCACGTGGTGCTGGAGGGCGCGAGCGAGCTGGCCGCCTACGCCGACGGGCCGCTCGCGGGCCTGCCCGCGGTCACCAGGCACTCCTACGGCGCCGGCACGGCGACCTACCTGGGCACTCGCCCCGACGAGGACGCCATGCGCGAGGTGGTCCGCGATGTCCTCGGCCTGGCCGGGGTCTCCCCGGTGCTGCCGGGTCTCCCCGAAGGGGTCGAGGCCGTCGAGCGGGCCGGCGAGGACGGGCGGCGGTTCCTGTTCCTGCTCAACCACGGTGACCGGCCCGTGCTCGCCGCCGGCGCCGAACTGGGGCCGCACGACGTCGTCGTGCTGAGGCGGGAGGACGTGTGACGGGCCGCTTCGACGGCAGGACCGCCGTCGTGACCGGGGGAGCGTCGGGCATCGGTGCCGCGACCGCCAGGAGGCTGGCGTCCGAGGGGGCGGCCGTGCTGGTCGTCGACGTCTCCGGCGCGGGCGCGGAGGTGGCGCAGGAACTCCGCGAGCTGGGCGGCAGGGCCGGTTTCCTCGAAGGCGACGTCTCCCGGGAGGAGACCTGGGAACGGGTGGCGGGCTGGGGCCCGATCGACGTGATCGTGAGCAACGCCTACACCGTCGAGGTGGCGCCGGCCCACGAGACCTCGCTCGACTCCTGGAACCGCCAGCTCGGCGTCAGCCTCACCGGGACCTTCCTGGCCGCACGCCGGCTGCTACCCGATCTTGCTCGGAGTGGCGGCGCCATGGTAATCACCTCATCGGTACACGCTCTCGTCGGTCTCCCCGGGCATCCCGCCTACGCGGCGGCCAAAGGCGGCCTGACGGCTCTCACCCGGCAGCTCGCTGTCGAGTACGGCCCCGCGGCACGCGTCAACTGCGTCGTCCCCGGGCCGATCATGACTCCGGCCTGGGACAGGGTGGACGAGGAGGGCCGTACCGACAGTGTCAGGGCGACCGTGCTGCGAAGGTTCGGCTCTCCGGACGAGGTCGCCACGGTGATCGCCTTCCTGGCGTCGCCGGAGGCCTCCTTCGTCACCGGCGCCTCCCTGGTCGTGGACGGCGGATGGAGCATCATGAAGGACTCGGCGTGATGGCGGAATACAGCGGGCGGGGCCTTCACGGCCAGACGGTGGAGGCGATCGCCGCGATGATCTTCAGCGGCGAGTACGGGGAGGGTGACAGCCTCGACGTGACCATCCTGCAGGACAGGCTCGGCGTGAGCTCGACGGCGCTGCGTGAGGCGATGAAGGTCCTCACCGCCAAGGGGCTCATCGCGGCCAGGCCCAAACTGGGCACCCGTGTGCGGCCGCGCTCCGACTGGAACCTGCTCGACGGCGACGTGATCAGGTGGAAGTTCGCCGGCAGTCCCGATCACGGGTTCCTCCGTGACCTGCACGAGCTGCGGGCCATCGTCGAGCCGCCGGTCGCCGGGCTGGCCGCGCTGCGCCGTACTCCGGAGCAGCTCGTCGCGTTGAAGACGGCACTGGACCGGATGGCCGGGGCGGTGGACCCCGCCGCCACCGTCGAGGCGGACCTGGAGTTCCATCGCGCGCTGCTGGCGGCGGGCGGCAACGAGCTGCTCGTCAGGATGGAGGTGGTGATGGGGGCCGGCCTCGCGGGACGCGACCGGCTCGTCCACGGCTCCCACGACAGCGACGACCCGGTGCCCAGCCATCTCGCCGTGCTCGACGCCGTCGCGGCCGGGGAGGCCGACGCCGCCGAGGCGGCGATGCGCGAGCTGCTGGCCAAGGCGTGGAGCGACGTCGAACGGCTCTATCAGGAGAGAAAGTGAAGATAACGAGGATCGAGACGTTCCTCGTCCCGCCCCGCTGGCTGTTCTGCCGGGTGGAGACCGACGACGGCGTCGTCGGCTGGGGTGAGCCCGTCGTGGAGGGGAGGGCCGAGGTCGTGCGGGCGGCGGTGGAGGTCCTCAGCGAATATCTCGTCGGCCGGGACCCGCTGCGGATCGAGGACCACTGGCAGGTGCTGACGAAGGGCGGTTTCTACCGGGGCGGCCCCGTGCTGTCGAGCGCGGTCGCCGGACTCGACCAGGCACTGTGGGACATCGCGGGCAAACACTACGGGGCGCCCGTGCACGCGCTGCTCGGCGGGCCCGTCAGGGACCGGGTGCGGGTCTACGCCTGGGTCGGCGGCGACGATCCCGGCGAGCTCCGCGAGATGATCGGCGAGCAGGTCGAGGCGGGGTTCACCGCGGTCAAGATGAACGGCTCCGGCCGGATGGACCGGTCGATCTCCGCCGGGGGCCTGGCCTCCATCGTCGGCAGGGCCGAGGTCGCCCGATCGGTGCTGGGACCCGACCGCGACTTCGCGATCGACCTGCACGGCCGCGCCACCGCGGCCAACGCGCGGCGGATCGTCGCCGCGGTGGCCGGGTTGCACCCCCTGTTCGTCGAGGAGCCGCTGGCCCCGGAATACCTGCACCGGCTCGGCGAGCTGACCGGGGCCACCGAGGTGCCGATCGCGCTCGGCGAGCGGCTCTACTCCCGTTCCGACTTCCTGCCCGCGCTGACGTCCGGTCTCGCCGTCGCCCAGCCCGATCTCTCCCACGCGGGAGGCATCTCGGAGGTCAGGCGGATCGCCACGCTCGCCGAGACCTTCGACGTGCAGCTCGCGCCGCACTGCCCGCTCGGTCCGATCGCGCTGGCCGCCAGCCTCCAGATCGCCTTCGCCACCCCGAACTTCCTCATCCAGGAACAGAGCGCGGGCATCCACTACCACCGGGACGCGGGGCTGCTCGACTACGTCATCGATCCCGCGCCGTTCACCTTCGTCGAAGGGCACGCGCGCCGGACCGCACTCCCGGGCCTCGGGGTGACGGTCGACGAGCACGCGGTACGGCAGGCGGACAAGCGCCCCCACGGGTGGCGCAACCCGCTGTGGCGGCACGATGACGGATCGGTGGCGGAGTGGTGACGGAGGACATGCTGGACGCGGTCAGGCGCAGGCGGCTGCTGGCCATCATCCGCGGGCGGGATCCCGAGGCGGCGGTGCGCACCGCGTGCACGCTCGTCGAGGAGGGGATCGACGTCCTGGAGGTGTCGCTCACCGGCGCGGACGCCCTGGACGTCATCGCGCGGGTGCGCTCGATCCTGGGGTCCGGCGTCGTCCTCGGTGCGGGAACCGTGCTGAGCGAGGCCGACGCGGACGCCGCCGTGGCGGCGGGCGCGGGTTTCGTCGTGACTCCGGCGATGGGCACGGGAGCGGTGCGCGCCGTCGAACGCGGCGTCCCCACGCTGATCGGGGCCATGACGCCCACCGAGGTGTGGAACGCGGCGAGTGCCGGCGCCGCCGCGGTCAAGGTGTTTCCCGCGTCGCTGGGCGGTCCCGGCTATCTCGCGGCGCTGCGCGACCCCTTCCCCGCGGTGCCGCTGGTGCCGGTCGGCGGCGTCCAGGCGGACCAGGTGCGGGCCTTCCTGGAGGCCGGGGCGGTCGCCGTGGGCGTGGGCTCCCCCCTTGTGGGGGACGCACCGCACGGGGGCGACCTGGCCGCGCTCAGGGAACGCGCCCGGCGGTTCCGCGAGGCCGTGGCACCATGATCGACGTCCTGACCTTCGGCGAGGCGATGGCCTCGCTGCACGGCTCCGGGCCGCTCCGCCTGGGCGGCACCCTCGCGCTGTCGGTGGCCGGGGCGGAGACGAACGTCGCCATCGGGCTGGCCCGGCTCGGTCACATCGCCCGCTGGGCGGGCGTGGTCGGCGACGACGAGCTCGGCCGGCTGGTGGTGCGCACCCTGAGGGCCGAGGCGGTCGACGTCAGCGCGGTGCGCGTCGATCCGGGGCACCCCACGGGCCTGCTCATCCAGGAGAGCAGGATCTCCGACATCACCCGCGTCCACTACTACCGGTCGGGGTCGGCGGGGTCGCGGCTGGCTCCCGGCGACGTGACGGCCGCGCTCGCGGACGTGCCGAGGATGCTGCACGTCACCGGCATCACCCCGGCCCTCGGCCCCGGTCCCCGGACCGCCGTCGAGCACGCCGTACGGCGGGCGCGCGAGCTGGGGGTGCGGGTATGCCTGGACGTGAACCACCGCGCCCGGCTGTGGGACACGGCGGAGGCGTCGAACGTCCTCGCCGGGCTGCTGCCGTACGTGGACGTGCTGGTCGCCTCCCACGACGAGCTGCCGATCGTGGCGGCCGGCGGACCCGAGGAGGCACTCCGGGCAGGGGCCGGCGAGGTGGTCGTCAAGCACGGGGCGGAGGGGGCCGAGGCCTGGGCCGGGACCGAGCATGTCAGGGTGCCCGCGCGCCGGGTCCGGGTGGCGAGCACGGTCGGCGCGGGCGACGCGTTCGTGGCCGGTTACCTGTCCGGCCTCCTCGACGGCCTGCCACTCGGGGCGCGGCTCGAACGCGCCGTCACGCTGGGCGCGTTCGCGGTGGCCTCCCACGGCGACTGGCACGGGCTGCCGGCCCGCGACGAGCTCGGACTGCTCACGCTCACCGAGGGAGAGACCGTCCGCTGAGCCGGGACGCTCGCCAAGGCTGATCTCCGTACGGGGTCCCGCCGGCCCGGTGATCGTGCTCCCGCGCGGGACGGCCGGGGAGGACCCCCGGCTGTCGTCGCCGAGGTCTCCTAGCGGATCGTCCACCCGCCGGGGAGCATGAGCGGGCCGTAGGACGGCAGGCCCAGCTCGCCGGCCAGGTGGGCGAGCGGGCCCCAGGCCTCCAGCCGGACACGTGCCATGGCGGCGGTCCTGTCCTCGCTGGAGTCCGCCGGGCGCAGGCGCTCCAGCGGGCTCAGCCTGGGGTAGGCGCGCACCGGGGCGTCGGCGGACAGGCCGGCCTTCCCGCGGGCCAGGGCGAGGGCGTCCTGGAGTCCGCCGAGCTCGTCGACGAGCCCGTGGGCGTGGGCGTCGGCACCGGTCCAGACCCGGCCCTTGGCCAGCTCGTGGGCGCGCTCCCGGGACAGGCCGCGGCCCTCGGCCACCTTGTTCACGAAGTCCTCGTAGACCCGGTCGAGCCAGGCGTTGATCCGCGCCCACTGCGCCTCGGAGAAGGCGTTGGTGGAGGAGAACATCCCCGCGTTGGCGCCCTCGCCGACCGTCTCGGAGGAGACGCCGATCTTCTCCAGCAGCCCGCTGATGACCGCCTTTCCGCCGAACACGCCGATGGAACCGGTGAGCGTGCCAGGCTGGGCCACGATCGCGTCCGCGGCCATCGAGACCATGTAGCCGCCGGAGGCGGCCAGGTCGCCCATCGAGACCACGATCGGCTTGCCCGCCTTGCGGGTGAGCACGACCTCGCGCCAGATGGCGTCGGAGGCCACGTAGGAGCCGCCGGGGCTGTCCACCCGGAAGACGACGGCCTTCACGTGCTCGTCGCGGCGGGCCGCGCGCAGGGCGGCGCAGACGGTGTCGGAGCCCATCGCGCTGCCGCCGCCCAGCGGGCTCCGCCCGCTGCGGCCGAGCCGGATCGCGCCGTTGCCGTGAACCAGCGCGACGGTCTCCTCGCCGGGGCGCGGGAGCTTCTTCGCGATCGGGCCCTTGGCGTAACGGCCCACGTACAGCAGGAGCGCGTCGTCGCCGACGGCCTGCTTGACCTCGTCGTAGACCTCGTCGCGGTAGGCCATCCGGTCCACGAGGCCGGCCTCGACCGCCTCGGCGCCGATGAACGGGCCCTCGTCGATGAGCGCGCGGACCTTGGCGGGCTCCAGCCCGCGCCCCTCGGCGACGCCCGCGACGATCTGCTCGGTGACCGACTCGGTGATCCGGCCCGTCGACTCGCGGTGGGGGTCGGTCATGTGGTCCTGGGTGAAGGTGTTGGCCGCGGTCTTGTACTCGTGCCGCTGGCCCATCTGGTACTCGACGCCGAGCTTGCCGAGCGCCCCCCGCAGGAAGCGCTGCTCCATCGCGACGCCGGTCAGCCCGACGTCGCCCGACGGCTGCAGGTAGACCCGCTCGAAGGCGCTGCCGAGGTAGTAGGGCACCGTGCCGGCGCCGAACTCGCCGAAGGTCTCGGCGAACGCGACGGTCAGCTTGCCCGCCGCCCGGAACTCGGTCACGGCCTGGCGCAGATCCTGCACCATCGCCAGCCCCAGCGGCTGGGTGCCGATCTTGACGATCAGCGCCTTGACCCGGGAGTCCTTCCTGGCGCGCTTCAGCCCGGACAGCACGTCGGTCAGGCTCGTCTTGCGCATGGACAGCAGCGCGCTCAGCGGATCCGACGGCGGCCCGTCGGAGAGTCCCTCGGTGAGGTCGAGTTCAAGGACCAGCGGAGCGGTACGCCGCTGCCGGAACCGGTCGACTGTATCGATGATCACCTTGGTCGCTTCCATGGCTATCACCCTAAGCGACCCATCTCGGGCTTATGCGATACGGCGAGCGTTCACATGCTTTTTCAGTATTGAGGTGTATTCGGCGAGGGTCGCGCCCTTCAGCCGCTGCCTCTCCGCGGCGATGAGGGTGTCCCTGACCGTGGTCGACTTGCTGATCTTCGCGGTGAAGTTGACCCCGCCGTGCGCCCAGTTCAGCCAGGCGGCCAGCAACTCGCTCTCCATCTTGATCTTCTGGGTGAGCTTCGTCTTCCCGGCGGGCTTGAGCACCCGGTAGGCCGTACCCGGCGTGGAGGCGCGGGTGAGTTCGGGGAAGACGCCGCTGGCCTTCGCGACCAGGCGCAGGTAACAGCCGAGCGTCTCGTCCGGCAGCTCTCCCTTGCCCCGGGTCATCTCCGTGGCCCACCCGGCGGCGGTCAGGGTCTTGGTGGCCTTGCCCCGGCTGCACACCGTCGGCGCGGTGGCGGGCGTGGCGGTCACGGTCACCGTGACGGTCACCGTGGGCAGCGGGACCGGGCTGGGCGCGGGCGGGTCCACCGGCTCGGGGGCCGGGGACGGGCCGGAGCTCGGGTTGGGATCGGGGTCGTCGCCGGGGTCGTCCGGTGTGGAGCCGTCCCCGGGGGCGGGGTCCTGGGTGGCGGGGGGCGAGGGCGCGCGGCCGGTGAGCGCGCCGTACAGGTCGAGGCGGGGCGTGGTCACTTCGTCGTAGACGATGGGGCGGCCCGCCGCGGTGAGCTTGCCGACCAGCGCGTCCGGGGTGGCGTCCGCCGACTTCCCGGCCAGCGCCGCCAGCGCGCCCGTGACGTGCGGGGTCGACATCGAGGTCCCGCTGTAGACCGCGGTGCCGCCGTTCGGCACCGCGGAGTCGATCTCGACACCGGGGGCGAAGAGGTCGAGCACGGAGCCGTAGTTGGACCACTCGGGGACGCGGTCGTCGTCACCGGTCGCGCCCACGGTCACCGCGCCGGAGATGCATCCCGGAGCGCCGGCACCGGACATCCCCTCGTTCCCCGCGGCGGCGACGGTCACCACGCCCTTGGCGCGCAGGGTCTCGATCTTCTGCTTCATCGCCCCGATCTCGGGTTCGCCGTCGCACGCCCCCTCGTAGAGGCCGCCACCGAGGCTGAGGTTCACCGCGACGAGGCCGGGGTGGGAGTCCTTCAGCTTGGCGACGTGGTCGAGGGCGAGCAGGATCGTGGACTCGTAGGCGCTCAGGCAGGCCTCTCCGCCTTCGCAGTCGTCGATGCGGCTGAAGACCTGGATCGCCGCGATGTCCGCGCCGGGGGCGACGGCGTGGGCGATGCCCGCCACGTGGGTGCCGTGGTCGCACAGATTGACGGTGCCCTCCACGCACATGGGGGTCTTCGCGTCGGCGGCACCCTGACCGGTCTGCGTGCCGGCCCCGCCGGGGCACAGGGACTTCGCGCCGCCGTCCGTCGCGGAGAAGCAGGCCTCTTCCACCACCTTGCCCGCCAGCGCGGGATGGTCCCGGTCGATCCCGGTGTCGATGACCGCGATCATCTTGCCCTCGCCGGTGGCCCCCTCGGCCTGGGCCTGGTCCGCCCCGATCAGCTTCAGGCCCGAAGCCAGCGAGACGGGGGAGTAGGCGCGGTCCCGGCGGACCGACACCACCCGGGGGTCCTGGGCCAGCGCGGCCAGCGACTCGCTCGTGCCCTCGACCACGATGAACGAGGTGTCCGGCGGCTGGAGGACGACCTCGGCGCCGGGCAGGCTCCGGGCCTCGCCCGCGACCGGTACGGCCTCCGCCGGTGCGGTCACCTCGACGATGACCCGGGCCCCGTCGCCGTCGGCGGCCAGCCCGGGTTCCAGCTTGGGCGCCGGCGGCTGTTCCGCCGGAGCCGGTGTCTCCCCGGTGGGAGCCGGTGTCTCCGTTGCGGTCGCCGGAGGGGGTGGTGGTGGCTCCTCGGCGAGGGCGGGGACGCAAGGGGCGACGGTGAGCACGATCGCCATGGCCACGAGGGCTCGAAGTCGCACACGTCCTCCGGGGAGATCAAACGGGCGATTCGGAGTCTAAACAGCCTTTTGTTCCGAGTGAATACCTTGATCCTGATTCGAAGGATCTTTTCAGAAAACGACTCGACCCCCCGCGGCGTGACGCGCACGGAGGGCCGAGTGTTCGAAATGCTACTTGAGTCCGTTGGAGATCGCGCTGATGAGTTCGCCGTTGGCGGTGTCGCCGCTGGTCTCCCAGAAGAACGCGCCGCCCAGACCCTGGTTCTTGGCGTAGGTCATCTTGCCCGTGATGGTGGCCGGGGTGTCGTAGCCCCACCACTGGCCGTTGCAGAAGCCGTAGGCGGTGCCGCCGACGGTGCCGGTGGCCGGGCACTTGGTCTTGAGGACCTTGTAGTCCTCGTTGCCCTGCTCGTAGGTGCCGGGGGCGGGGCCGGTCGCGGTTCCGCCGGGAGCCGCCTGGGTCACGCCGGTCCAGCCGCGGCCGTAGAAGCCGATGCCGAGCAGGAGCTTGTTGGCCGGGACACCCTTGCTCTTCAGCTTCTGAATGGCGGCGTCGGAGTAGAAGTCGGGCTTGGGAATCGGGGTGTAGGAGGTGAGGGGGGAGTGGGGAGCCGTCGGGCCCTTCGCGTCCCATGCGCCGAAGAAGTCGTAGGTCATCGGCATGAGCCAGTTGAGCTGCGAGATCGCGCCGGCGTAGTCGGCGGCGTCGATCTTGCCGCCGGCGGAGGCGTCGGCGGTGATGGCCGCCGTGACCAGGTTGTTGGCGCCGAACTTGGCGCGCACCGCGGAGATGACGTTCTTGAACGCGTTCGGGCCGCTGGTGTCACAGGTCAGGCCGCAGGCGTTGGGGTACTCCCAGTCGATGTCGATGCCGTCGAAGACATCGGCCCAGCGCGGGTCCTCGACCAGGTTGTAGCAGGAGTCGGCGAACGCGGCCGGGTTGGCCGCGGCCTGGGTGAAGCCGCCGGACCAGGTCCAGCCGCCGAAGGAGAACAGCACCTTGAGGTGCGGGTAGGCCTTCTTCAGCTTGCGGAGCTGGTTGAAGTTGCCGCGCAGCGGCTGGTCCCAGGTGTCGGCCACGCCGTCGACGCTCTGGTCGGCGGTGTAGGCCTTGTCGTAGTCGGCGTAGGAGTCGCCGATCGAGCACCTGCCGCCGGTGGTGTTGCCGAAGGCGTACAGGATGTGCGTCAGCTTCGCCGCCGAACCACTCGTGACCAGGTTCTTCACATGGTAGTTGCGGCCGTAGACGCCCCACTGGGTGAAGTAGCCGACGACCTTCTTGCCCGAGGGGTCGGGGCCGACGGTGGGGGTGACCGTCGGGGTCGGCGTGGGGGTCGGGTCGACGGTGGGGGTGACCGTCGGGGTGGGGGTCGGGTCGGGGGTGCCGGTGCCGTCGCAGGCGGCGCCGTTCAGCTTGCAGTTGAGCACGCCGGACAGTCCGCCGGGCGCGCCGTTGAAACCGAAGCTCACGGACGCGCCGGCCGCCAGGGCGCCGTTCCACGCCTTGTTGACGAAGGTGTAGTGGTTGCCGCTCTTGGTGAGGTCGGCGTCCCACGCCGAGGCGATCGAGTTGCCGGCGGGGAGGTCGAACTCGACCTTCCAACTCGTCAGCGCGCTCGTACCCGCTTTCACCGTGACCTTGCCCTCGAAGCCCGAACCCCAGTCGGAGGCGGTCGAGTACGTGGCGGTGGCCGGAGTGGCGGCTGTGGCGGCGCTCATCCCCACGGGGACGAGCAGCGCCGCCGCTGCGATCAAGGAGCCGATGGTGATTCGTCGCAAGGGTCGCTCCAGGTCAGAGAGTGCCAAGCCCCCGAATTCATAGGAAAGTTTCCTATTAGTTTCCTGAGCGTAGATTCTCGTTCCCGGGCGGTCAATGCCTCACCGACCGATATAAGGCTGATTTAAGGTTCGTCCCACGCGGCCCCCGGACGCCCCCGGACGCCCGCCGGACGCCCCCGGACATGAAACGGGCCGGTCACGTCACGCGTGGCCGGCCCGGATCGGTCAGGAGTTCGGTCGGAAAACTTACTTCGCCTTGTTGACGTAGGCGCTCAGGTACTTGGCGGCGCCGGAGATCTGGGCGGCGGTCGCCCTGGTGTTGAGGCGGTGCTTCTCGGCGACGGCGACCGCGCTCTTGAGTGTGGTGGTGCCGTGGACCTTGGAGGAGCCGTTGTAGACGCCGTGGGCCCAGTTCAGCCAGGCGGCCAGCAGCTCACGGTCCAGGGCGGCCCTGGCGGACTTGCCCTTGAGCACCTTGTAGGCCTTGGCGAGCGAGTTGGAGTCGGTGGCCTCGGGGAAGACCTTGCTGCCGTTCTGGGACAGGCTCAGGTAGCAGATCAGGGTCTTGTCCGTGAACTTGCCGGGCTTCTTGTGGAACTCCGCGGCCCACTGGGCGGCGGTCAGAGCGGTCTTCCCCTTGCCCCGCCCGCACAGGTCCGGCACCGGGATCGGGTTCAGGTTGCTCGGGCTCTTGCCGGTGGCCGTCGGAGTGGGCGTCGGCTTGGGCGTCGCGGTCGGCGTCGGGGTGGCGGTCTGCGTCGGCTTCGTCGTCGGCGTGGCGGTCGGGGTCGAGGTCGGCTTCGTCGTCGGGGTGACCGTCGGGGTGGCGGTCGGGGTCACCGTGGGCGTGCCGCTGGGAGTGGCGCTCGGCGTCGTCGTCGGGGTCGGCGTCGGGGTGGTGGGCGCCGGGTTCAGCGCGGCCCAGAGGTCGATCCGCGGCGTGGTGACCTTGGTCGCGATCCGCTCGTCACCGATGGTCGCGAAGCTGTCATAGGTGATCGGCTTGCCGGTGTTCCGCAGCAGCGTGAGCAGCTCGTCCACCGAGGCGGTCGGCTTCTTCTCCCGGAGCAGGGCGAAGGCGCCCGCGACGTGGGGGGCGGCCATCGACGTGCCGCTGTAGGAGGCGTAGGTGTTGTTGCTCTTCCGCTTCCACCAGTCGCCGCTGGGGACCGAGGAGGTGACACCCACGCCCGGGGCGAACAGTTCGAGCTGCTTGCCCTGGTTGGAGAACGGCGCGACCGCGTCGTTGTCGTCGGTGGCGCCGACGGTGACGACGCTGGAGACGCAGGCGGGCCAGGAGACGGCGCCCGCGGTGTGCTCGTTGCCCGAGGAGACCACGGTCGCCACGCCCTTGGCGCGGAGCGAGGCCGCCTCGGGGAAGGTCTCCTGGCCGTTCGGCAGGCGGTCGCAGTCCGTGGCGGAGCTGCCACCGCCCAGGCTCAGGTTGGCTGCCGCGATCTTGTGTGCGGAGGTCAGCGTCTCGACGTGCGCGACGGCCTGACGGATGTTGGACTGGTAGGCCCCGATGCAGGGAATGTTGTCCCAGCCGCCGCAGGAGGCGGGGTCGTAGATCTTGCTGAACGCCTGGATCGCGATGATGTTCGCGCCCGGCGCGACCCCGTCCGCCGGGGCGCCCGAGGTGAGCTTGCCCGCCGCGATGCCGGCCACGTGGGTGCCGTGGGAGCAGAGGTTGCCGCGCTTCAGCAGGCTGTAGCAGTTGAGCGTCTCGGCGTCCGCCGAGCCCGCCCCGACCTGCTCGGCGCGGTGGTTGGGGCAGAGCGAGAACGCGATGTCGCGGATGTCGGCGGTGGAGAAGCACGCCTCGGCGACGATCCGGTCCTTGAGGAAGGGGTGGTCGAGGTCGATCCCGGTGTCGATGACCGCGACCGTCAGGCCGCTGCCGGTGACGCCTGCGGCGTGGACCTTGTCCGCGCCGATCACCTTGGTGCTCGTCAGCAGCGTGGGGAAGGTGAGGGTGTCGACCTTGACCGACTCGACCTCCGGCTCCTTCTTGAGCTGGGCGACGTCCGCCTTGTCGACGATCGCCACGAGGAAGGACTCCGCGGCCTCTTCCAGGACGACCCTGTCGCCGTCGGTCTTCAGGTCCTTGGCGACATCGTCGACCTGGGAGGCAGCCTTGGTGTCGATGATGACGCGGACCTTGTCCTCGAAGGCCTTGAGGGCCTTCTCGGTCTCGGCCCTGGTGGGCTCGTCGATCTCCGGCGGCGCTTGCAACGTTCCATAGAACGTTCCAGAGGCGGCCGAGGCGGTGCCCGGCGCGATGGCGAATGTGGCGGCGGTCACGGCCAGGACGGCCGTTCCCACCATGAGACGTCGAAGTCTCACTGGTCCTCCGGGGGAGAAAGGCCGCGCCGACGCCGGCGCGGCCATGGTGCGAGCTAGGCGGACCTGACCGGCTTCAGCCGGTCAGGTCTGGGTCGTCGTGGTCTCCGGGCACGACGAACGACGGCCGCGAGCTCTCCCCGACGAAGCTCATGCCGACCATCCCGCCCCCCACCCATCAACCACCCGACAAATGCACATAAGTCGTGACTTGATGTGCACAGTGATCCACCAGCTTAAGGGGAGCTTAAAGAAATTTGTGGGACTTTAGATGATTTGTGAGACAGGAGAGACGATGTTCCGGCGCTGGACATGGAACGGGCCGGTCACGTCACGCGTGACCGGCCCGGATCGGCTGGGAGCTCAGGCGGGCCGCCCTCCGGCTCCCTCCGCGATCTCCGTGACGGTGCCCGCCAGGGCGTTCCCGGCACCGGTCTCCGTGGCGGCGCCTGCCACGGCGCCACCGGCCACGGGCTCATCCAGGTTCTTCTCGCCCGCGGCCTCCTCCGCGATCTCCGTGACCGTCGCGGCCGGGGCGTCCCCGGCCACGGCCTCCACGCTCACGACCTCCGCGACGGGCTTCACCTCGGCGCTCACGCCGGGGTGGCGGAACCAGACGGCGCCCAGCGGCGGGACGCGCAGGCGGGCGGAGTACGGCAGGCCGTGCCGGGGCTCCTCCACCGCCTCCACCGCGCCGAGGTTGCCCACGCCGCTGCCCGCGTAGCTGTAGGAGTCGGTGTTGAGCGCCTCCTCCCACGCGCCGGCGTAGGGCAGGCCGAGGCGGTAGTCCTCGTGCGGCGCGCCGGAGAAGTTGACCACGCAGGCCACGGCCGAGCCGTCCGGGGCGCGGCGCAGGAACGAGAACACGTTGCCCATCGCGTCGTCGGCGTCGATCCAGCGGAAGCCGTCGGGGGAGGCGTCGAGGCTCCAGAGGGCCGGAGTCTCCCGGTAGATCCGGTTGAGGTCGCGGACCAGCCGCTGGACCCCCTTGTGCCCGTCGAAGTCGAGCACCCACCAGTCGAGCCCGCGCTCCTCGGACCACTCCGAGCCCTGGCCGAACTCCCCGCCCATGAACAGCAGTTGCTTGCCCGGGTGGGCCCACATGAACGCGAACAGCGCGCGCAGGTTCGCGAACCGCTGCCACTCGTCGCCGGGCATCTTGCCGAGCAGCGACCCCTTGCCGTGCACCACCTCGTCGTGCGACAGCGGCAGCACGAAGTTCTCCGAGTAGGCGTACATCAGGGAGAACGTCATCTGGTGGTGGTGGTACTGCCGGAAGATCGGCTCGTGCTTGAGGTAGGCGAGGGTGTCGTGCATCCAGCCCATGTTCCACTTGAACCCGAACCCGAGCCCGCCCAGGTGCACCGGCCGGGAGACCCCGGGCCAGGCGGTCGACTCCTCGGCGACGGTGATGATCCCCGGCTGGTCCCGGTAGGAGACCATGTTCATCTCCTTGAGGAACTCCACCGCGTCGAGGTTCTCCCGCCCGCCGTACTCGTTGGGCGTCCACTCGCCCTCGCGCCGCGAGTAGTCGAGGTAGAGCATCGAGGCGACCGCGTCCACCCGCAGCCCGTCGATGTGGAACTCGCGCAGCCAGTAGACCGCGTTGGCGACCAGGAAGTTGCGCACCTCCCGGCGGCCGAAGTCGAAGACGTAGGTCCCCCAGTCGGGGTGCTCGCCCCGCGCCGGGTCGGCGTGCTCGTACAGCGGGGTCCCGTCGAACCTGGCCAGCGCCCAGTCGTCCATCGGGAAGTGCGCGGGCACCCAGTCGACCACCACCCCGATCCCCGCCTCGTGCAGGCGGTCCACCAGATGGCGGAACTCGTCCGGGGTGCCGAACCGGGCGGTCGGCGCGTAGTAGGACGTCACCTGGTAGCCCCAGGAGCCGCCGAACGGGTGCTCGGCCACCGGCATGAACTCGACGTGTGTGAACCCCATGTCCACCACGTAGTCGACCAGCTCGGTGGCGAGCTGCCGGTAGGACAGCCCCGGCCGCCAGGAGCCGAGATGCACCTCGTAGGTGCTCATCGGCGCTTCCAGCGCGTTACGGCTCGCGCGCCGGCGCATCCATTCGTCGTCCTGCCAGCCGTACTCCGACCTGTCGATCACCGACGCGGTCGCGGGCGGGGTCTCGGTGCGCCGGGCCATCGGGTCGGCCTTGGCCCGCCAGACCCCGTCCGCGCCGAGGACCCCGAACTTGTAGCGGTCGCCCTCGCCCAGGCCGGGGATGAAGAGCTCCCAGACTCCGGACCTGCCGAGCGAGCGCATGGGATAGGCGGTGCCGTCCCAGTGGTTGAAGTCCCCGATCACCCGGATCCCGCGCGCGTTCGGCGCCCACACGGCGAAGGCGGTGCCCTCCACGTCCTCGTGCCGCATGACCCGCGCGCCGAGCACCTCCCACAGCCGCTCGTGACGCCCCTCACCGATCAGGTGCAGGTCCACCTCGCCCAGCGTGGGCCAGTGCCGGTAGGGGTCGGCCATCTCGTACGGCTCGGCACCGGTGTAGGTGACCCGGAAGCGGTAGTCGGGCACCTTGTCCAGGCCGGGGATCGTCACCGCGAACACCCCGTGGGCGACGTGCTCCATGTCGTGGAGCCGGCCGTCCACGACGACCTGGACCTTCTCGGCGAGCGGCCGCAGCACCCTGACGGTCACGCCCCCCGCCCCCGGGTGCGCCCCGAGGATCGAGTGCGGGTCGTGGTGTGCCCCACCCGCCAGGCGCTCCAGGTCCAAGTGCGCGTTCATGGATCACTCCCGTAGATCGGTATCCCCTAACCCTGCCCTATGCGGGTGCTTCATCCCATGCCCTTGTCCGCTATCACCATGCGTGTCGTGAAAACGTGCGAAGACGTAAGGAGGAAAAATCCTGATTGGCAGCCCATATCGCTTATAGGAATACTGGCCGTCGGTCTGACTGATCACGCAGAGGACAGTGATGCGTCTCCACCCCCCACCGCCCCGCCCCCTGCGGCCACTGCGGGAGTTCGCCGTCGTGGCGGTGACCGCGCTGGGAGCCGCCGCCCTCGCCGAGATCGTCTGGGTGCTCGCCGGGCCGGGCCTCACCTCGGTGCTGGACAGGATGTCGGAGGGGCCGTCCCTGCGGAGCGTCGAGGACCTGCTCCCGGCCGTGACATTCCTCGTCCGCACCCTCGGGACGAGCGTCGCCGTGGTCTGGCTCTTCCTGATCCGCGCCGTCGCGGCGATCGCCTTCCTGGTCTGGCTCTTCCGGGCCCGCGTGAACGCCGAGTCGCTGACCCCGGTCCCGCACCGCTGGTTCCGGATCCTCATCGTGCTCGGCTGGATCCTGCCGGTGGTCAACTGGTGGATCCCCAAGCAGATCGTGGACGACGTCTGGGCGTCCTCCCGGCCCGGTGGCGTGCGCGGCGAGCACATCGGCAGGGAGGCGCACTCGGAGCTGATCTGGTCCTGGTGGGTCTTGTGGCTCCTCGGGACCTGGGTGCTGCCGCTCGTCGGTGCGCTGCTCCTCGCGGCGGTCGGCCGGAACTCTTCGGACGGCGTGTTCTGGCTCGACGTCTTCACCCTGGTCCCCAGCCTGGCCGCGGCGGTCCTGGAGGGCAAGGTGATCCTGCGGATCACGGAAGCCCAGGAGGGCCGACGCGCCTGGGCCGCCGGGATCTCTCCGCCGTGACGTGTCAACGCGGTCTCCGGTGACGTCTCAGTGGGGGTTCTTGGCCGTGACGTCGCGGGGGGTGATGCGGAAGCCCTGCCAGTGGGTCGGCATGGGGTCGGCGTCCTCGTCGCGAGGGACGTGGTGGTAGCCGACGTTGACCCAGAGCACGGGGTCGGTGAGCCTCTCCCCGTTCACGTAGCGGTCGACGGACCCGGCGCACCTGGGCGCCGGGTTGACGGTCGCCAGGCGCTCGCAGGAGCGGTAGTCGGTGACGTAGACGTCGGCGCGGGTGAAGGCCTCGCCGGCTGGGCCGCGATACTGCGAGCTGTCGGAGTTGTTGAGCTCCCAGGAGACGGGGTGCCCGTCGGCGTTGCGGACCCCGCGGTCGACCACGCGCCACCAGCGCGTCCGGCGGTTGAGGGCCTTGGCCTCCTTGGTGAAGGTCGTGCGCTTGAGCTTGCGCTTGGCCGTACGGGTCCCGGAGAAGTCGTACTGCTCGACGACGTCGCCGGCCTTGCCCTGGATGTCGAAGTCGAGGCGCCAGAAGACGTTGTGGCTGTGGCTCTCCTCGAAGTCCCTGCTGCCCACGCCGATCGGCCAGCCGTGCCCGGCGGTGGTGGTGGACCCGGCCAGCGAGCCGGTCGCGCCCACCCGGGGGGTGATCGCCCCGTCGTCGGAGAAGGCCCATTCGACCAGATAGGTGTACCAGCCCACCTGGAAGGCGGCGAACACCACCAGGTCGTGCCCCTGAGCCGAGGTGCTCGGTTCCTCGTAGCCGGACTTCAGGTAGGCGTGGCCGCGCGGCCGGGTCGTCACGCAGACGGACTGCTCGCGGCGCTCGCCACCGGGGCAGTCGGCGGCCAGCAGGGGGATGGCGCTCTGGCCCAGGGCCCCGATGTCGTGGTAGCGGGGGGTGCCGCTGTCGTAGGGCACGTGGATCTGGGCCAGCGCGGTGCTGCGCAGCACGCTGACCGGGCGGTTGCCCTTCGGGGTGTAGACGACCTTGTTGAGGGTCAGCCCCTCGATGGTGCGCATCTCCCAGCAGAGCTGCCAGCGCGCGCCGTTCGGCAGGGTCCTGTCGATCCGGTACGGCGCGCTGCACGGGGCCGCCGGAGCCCGTACGGCCGGCGCGACGGCCGTGCCCTGTGGCGCCTGGGCGGGCACGGCAGGGATCCGCGCGGCGGGCATGGCGAGCGGACCCTGGGCTGCGGACGCGGTCTGCGCCGGGCCGAGGACACCGGCGAGCATGGCGCAGGAGAGGATCAGGCGCAGGGACACGGTCACCACTCCAGGGTGTGGATCTTCTTGGCGGACAGGTCGACGACGATCCGGCTGGTGTCCAGCCAGGTGCCGCCGGGGAGCCGGACGAACAGCCGCACGCACCGGTGGGTCGCGCACCGGCGCGGCCCGTTCTCCTGGCCGGGAGTGAAGATCAGTCCCCGCAGCCCCAGGTCCGACGCGGAGCGCAACTGCCCGCCGCCCGCCCTGGTGTAGGCCTCGCGCACGCCCGTGCCGTACTGCGGGTCGGCCAGCAGCAGCTCGGCGGCCCTGACCTCCTCCGCCTTGGACGGCGGCGGCTGCACGCCCCGTGTCACGCTCTCCTTCACGACCGTGCCCCGGCCGAGGTCCACGGTCCGCACGATCAGCCTGTCGGTGGCGTAGTCGTAGAGGTAGGCCTCGGCCCGCCGCCGTTCCTCGGCGTCCTTGCCGTCGTCGCGCTCGACGTAGAGCAGGTTGACCCGTCCGGCGGCCATGTGCGCCCGCGAGGTCGCCGAGGCGATGTCGCCCGCCCGTGCGATCTCCGCACCGGTCAGCGGATCCCCCGGCACCGGCTCCCTCGGCGCGGCCTCCGCCGCCTGCGACCCCTGCCCGCCGGGCAGGAGGAGCGCCGCCCCGACCACGACCACCGCCCCCGCTCCCGCGAGCGCCATCACGATCCGCTGCCGCCCCACAAGCACCCTCTTTACCTATTGTTGACCTATGGTCGCGGAGTGTAGTCAAGCTGAAGAGGTCGGGTGGCTCAAAAGTCGTAATGCGGCAATAGTGAGGGGTCCGGTGGGGAGGCGCTCTCCTGGCCTGCCCGTGCGGGTGGCCGCCGCCCCGGGGCCGGGCCCTGGCGGGGCCCGGGACCCGAGGCCGTACGGAGGTCAGGGCGCGTCGGGCAGGAGGTCCCACTCCTCCCAGGAGATGTCCCTGCCGGGCCAGCGCACCGAGGCGTACGGCCACGCCTCGCGCATCCAGGCGCGGACCACCCGTTCCAGCTCCTCCTCCAGGCCCGTGCCCTCCTCATCGGTCCGCACCCAGAACGACACGTCGGCGTCGGCTCCCCGCTTCTCCGGAGGCTCGACGTAGACGCAGCCGAGCATGCGGGAGCCGTCGGGGCTCATCACCGCGTAGTTGAACGACCTGCGGAGCAGGGCCTCCTTCTGGTGCCACGCCAGATCGATCAGGTTGTCCTCCAGCGTCATGTCGTCGAGCGGCCATCCGCCGCTGTACGGGAAGCGCTCCCGCAGCCGGGAGGCACTGCTCATCACGGCGTCGAAGTCACGCACCGCGTCATGAATGGCGATGGGCCGGATGTGAAACCTCTCGTGCTCCACGCCTGCGGGAATCTCATGGGTTCTCGGTAGGAACGGCATGCGGACCAACCTGGTGCGCCTGTCTTGGCATCGGCTGAAGCCCCGCTTGCTTCGCGCCTCGGGGGCGAGCTGAGCCCTCGCTCGCCGTGCTCCGTGCCGGTACGGCCTTCGCGCGGTCTGCGGGTAGTGAAGACCGGGAGAGAGCCGGTTCGGTAATGGCTGTGGTGCGGGATCCGCGGCACCCCGGCGGGGTGGAATCTTGTACGTTGTCGACCTTCTCCTCGGAGAGATCAGATACACATACGGCTTTTCGGTCGACGATGCGCAGGTGACCGAAGAGTGGATATGCGGTTATCCGCAGAAGCGGAGGCGCACGATTTTCCATCGGCGTTTGGACGAATACTCGTACGGCGAGCATTCTCCGTAGTCGATGCGGCAGGTGCAGGAGATCACGGAGTCCAGCAAAGGGGATCATCTTTCCGTGGTGCGCGAAGCAGTCAGCCGGGTGTCGAATGAGTACGACGCCGTCTGGTGCGTCCTGGACACGGAGCTGGATGAGACGCTCACGGCCGCGATGTTGCGCGAGGCGCGGCGTGGCCCGGTCGAAATCGGCCTCTCCACGCCGTGCTTCGAATTCTGGTTGATCCTTCACCACGTCGACTGCGCGAGGCCGTTCCAGTCGGCCGAGGACGCCAAGCGAAAACTGAGAGAGATCGTCCCCTCCTGGAGCGAGAGCAATACCAGGTTCGCCGACTTCGCAGACGGAATCGACGCCGCGTGCCGCAGGGCGCAGAAACTCAGTCCTGACAGCGGGGAGCCGTTGAAGAATCCCTCGACCGGCGTCCGGCAGTTGGTCGCAAGGCTGCAGAGCGGGTCTGAAGCACGCTAGGGCTGTGACCAGAAAGGTTCATCGGCTTCGCCGTCCCCACTCTCCACCTGGTGCCCCGCGCCTTCCAGGACGATCACGGCCTGATGTTTTCTCTGCTGGGGAACCAGAACCAGGTCGGCATGGGAAGTCGAGGCGACGAACACCGGGATCGCGGCTTCTGCCAGCGGCTTGACGAGCGCCGACAGCATCCCGGGAACGTCCAGGTCGTGGGCTGTGGCGCCACCGTAGAAGCCGATCCACCGTTCCCCTGAGTCCAGAGGCCGGACCGTACGGACAACGGTCAACCCTTCAGGCGCGCGGACAAGCACGATCCAGTCGTCCTCGGGCGATGCCGCATGAGATAGGTGCTCGATAATGAACACCGGAGACACGATGCGCAGATGTTGGGGCGTTTGCGGGTTCACGGAGGAGTTTCTACCAGAGACTCTGCGAGCCATGCCCACCTGGTCGGTCGCATCCGGCGAACGTTTCCGGTCACAGCATCAGGCCGGCCCGCCGGCACCGGTGCCCGAACGCCTCGAAAATCATGGGCGGTCATCGTCGGCGCATCCGGACATCCGAGCTCACAGAGCCGACCGGGCACTGCGTGCTCGGATGTCCCAGCGGGCCCAGACGGTCTTGCCAGGGCGGTCGGGGAGCGGGATGACGCCGGAGTCGTCGGCGAGAGCCTCGACGATGGTCAGGCCCCTGCCGTGGACGGCTTCGACGCCGAGGTCGAGATGGCGGGGCTGTTCGGGCCCGTGGTCGGTGACCCGGACGCACAGCTCGTCGGCCCCGGCCCACAGGGAGAGTCTGACCAGGGGCTCGCCGTGGGTGATCGCGTTGGCCAGCAGTTCGCCGGCCACCAGGACCACGTCGTCGGCGAGGCTATGGAGCGCCCAGGCGGTGAGGGTCTCGTTCACCATTCCACGGGCTTTGCCGACGATCGACAGCTCGTGCGGCAGGGTCCAGCAGACGGTCCGCGGATCGTCCGGCGTTGCGGGCATCAGGGCTCCTGGGGGTGACGTCGGGAGATGCGGGGGCGGAGGAGGTGTCCGGTCGGGCCTCGGCGCCACGCGGGTTCACGCCGCCCCCTTCCGGTACGGCTCGCGCCCGCTCCGGAAGGGGGCGCCGCCGTCCCGGTACGGCTCGCGCCCGTTCCGGTGAGGCGCGCTGCCGTTCCGGTGAGGCTCGTGTCCCCCGGACGGGATCCGCGTGCCCGGTGGCCGTCCGCACCAGCGGCAGCCGAGCGGCATCGGTGGCTGGTCAGCGGACCAACGGACCCGGATCGGCCGGGGGGTTCGGCTAGGGTTCTGCATCGGATCGGACCTCCAGTGTCCGGTCAAGGGGCTCGTCCCGGCGTTCCCTGCCGTGGCGGGCCCCGCTCTCGTTTCCGGTGTCTCCGGATCGGGCCCCTGGGTCAGGGACGGCGCGGCCCGGTGTGTCCGGCCGTCGCGTGCAGCGCCTCCCCGCTCGTCCCGGGAGGACTTGCCGAGCGGTGACAGGTCTGTATCCGGCGAATGCGCGAAGTGCCGGCCGGGGTCACGCGTTTCCGATAGCTCGGCGGTCATTTTTCACCTCTTTATCCGGACATAATTGGCGATTTTGGCGAGAGGAGTGGGAGGCTCTTCTCTATATGCATGAGAGGAGCCCTCCGGCGCCGACCTGGACCCTCAAAGCTCTTTCACAGATTGCCCTCGACCGGCTAAGTTGTGCACTGGAAGTCTTGGCACATCACTGCGACAGTTTGTGTCAAAACTGTGTCGCAAGTGTGTCGGAGGAGCATCCCCTCGTCGGACGGAGTAGAAATGTCCGCACCTCTCGGGTTTGACCCGAACGTGAAGCCCCTGGTCTTCTTCGGCACCGAGCTGAGCAATCGCCGAAGAAGAGCTCACCTGTCCCAGGAGCGCCTGGCGGAAATAACTCAGTTCAGCAGAAGCCTGCTGAGCTTCATCGAGAGAGGCGAGCGCACACCCAGCCGCAACTTCGCGCAGCGCTGTGACGACGCCCTGGAGGCGGGCGGAGAGCTCGTCCGCCTGTGGGAACACATCACCCGCGACGCGAGCCCCCAATGGTTCCGGGGCTGGCTGGACGTCGAGCAGAAAGCGCACACCCTGCACACCTGGCAACCGCTTGTCGTGCCAGGTCTCCTCCAGACCGAGGAGTACGCACGGGCGGTCATTCGCGGTGAGCCCGGCATAACCGAGGAGCAGGTGGAGAGGGCCGTCGCCGCCCGTATGGAGCGGCAGGAGATCTTCACCCGCGCCGCGCCGCCACTGCTCCGCGCGATAGTGGACGAAGGCGTTCTGCATCGTCCGATCGGCGGTGGAGAGGTTATGCGTCGTCAGGTCGAACGCCTCGTGGAGGCGATAGAGTCCCCGCGAATCGGCGTCCAGGTTGTCCCTCTGGCGCTGGGAGTGACGACCGGAATTCTCGGCGGTTTCGTGATCGCACAGCTTCCAGGAAGCACGGATACGGTTTACATCGATTCTGCGACTGACGGCCACGTGACAAATCGCCCGGAAGATGTCGAAGCTATACACAGCAGATACGACACCCTGCGAGCCGAGGCGCAACCTCAACCTGCGTCCATCACGTTGATCAGAGAGGCGGAGAAGCTGTGGACCTGAACGACGAGTTGAAGACCGCGGCCTGGCGCAAGGCCACCAAGAGCGGGTCCAACCAAGGAGACTGCCTGGAGGTGGCTCCGCTGTCCGGTGGCCGGGTGGGCCTGCGTGACACCGAGGCCCCCGAGCGGGCGCCCTTCGTGGTGAGCGCGAGCGTCTGGGACGCCTTCATCAACGGCGCCAAGAAGGGCGAGTTCGACTTCTAGCTCCCTCGGGAGTGTAGAGAGCCCCTGGCCATGGCCAGGGGCTCTGCTATCACGCGGGTGATCGTCCTGTCTGCGATCCAGTGCCGTCGGTTGGTCCAACCCGTCAGGCGAGATGTCACGCCGAGGCGCTATTGCATGCGGATCCTGATCCGCATGTCACTCAGTCTGGTCTCGTTGACGGCCATGAACCAGGGGCCGGGTCCCCGCTCCTTGATCTCCCGCTCGATGTCGTCCCATCGACGCGTCAGTAGGCACATGGTGTCCCAGTTGGACAGGTCTTTCTTGCCGGCGATCCAGAACACACGCAACCCGTTCTGGGCGTAGAGCATCGCCTTGGCATGCTTGGTACGGATGCGCTTGTCCCGTGTGATCACTACCAGTTCCCTGGCCGCCACCTTGGGAATCCAGTCGTCGTCCAACGTGCCGAGAGGCACCTCGGGGATGAGCCGATGGTGGGTGTGAATGACGTCCCGGCGGAGGAGGGCCAACGCCCGGCCAACGCCGAGAGAGGTCTCGTCGACGAAAAAGCGCAGGCTCTGCGGGTCTGTGGGGGGCATGACTTTCCAGAGGGTCAGGCGCAGCGGCGCTTCTCGAACAAGACTGCGGCGTGCACCTGTTCAAGTGGCAGCTCGTACAGCTCAGAGATCATCTCTTCGGAATCGCCCGCCCTGATCTGCTCAGCGATCACTTCGGTAGGGACGGACCGGATCGCCGGCTCACCGAATGCCCGTAACGGATCGATTTTGACATCGGGAAGCTCCGGATCGGGGAGCATGCGCACGGCGGTTCCGTTGTCGAACTCCACGGCGTTGACGAAGATCTCGACGGGATCGGCCATGAAGAGCTGGCCGCTGCGGACCACCACGAGCAGAAGCTCCTCTTGCAGGCAGACCTGCTCCTGAACCCACTGGACGAGCTCTTTGCCGTGCGGGGTCACGAAGTTCGCTGACTGAGCGAGGGGATATGGCGATCGGGTCTCGGCCCGTAACTTCGCGATGGCTGGTCGCATGTTGATGATGGGGATGCCCGCGTTGCGATACTCCGCCAGGAGGCGGGTCTCGACGAACTCGCCCCATGTCGCCATTTCCTCACCGGTGTGACACTGCCGGACGACCGGATCATAGGTGCGGCCACTACGGACGTATCCGTCGATCCAGCGTCGCGCGGTGCCCGAACGCAGACCGAGTAGACGATCGACCTGGGGCATCGTATATGTCGGTCGTCCGAGGAGATCAACGACACCGTTCATGTCTCGCATCATCCCATCGATATGCCTTTTGGCAACTCCCACAACTGAAGAACGGGTGAATCAGATCATGAATTTACGCTTCGCGAGGGTGTTCTGTGAATATTCCAGCGGATCAGGGTTTATCGATTGATGCGGCATTGTCCGTTGATATCAAATTTTGACATAAGGATCATATGTGGGAGATAGGCGAAAAATGCGGATCTCATATGAGCTGGCCCGCTCCAGGATTCTTGCAGGTACGGGCGGCCTTCGGTGGGCGCCGGGCCGTCGGCGTTCACCCGGGGTTGGACGGCAGGCGGGTTCCGGTGGCCAGTCGGTGGGCGGTGATCTCGTCGGCCAGGTGCGCGGGCGCGGTCATCGCGTGATCGCTCGGTTCCGGGGAAAATGCCCTTGAGTCTCCAGCGGCTGGAAGGTCGAAGCTGGTCTTGTGAACGACCACACGGAGCTGTTCACCATCGGACAGCTCGCCAGCCGTACCGGAGTGTCGGTGCGTACCGTCCGCTTCTGGTCCGACATGGGGATCGTCGCGCCGACACGTCGCTCGGCCGGTGGCTACCGGCTCTACGACCTGGCGGCGCTGGCGCGCCTGGACCTGGTGCGGACGCTCCGCGAGCTGGGCCTGGACCTGGAGGCGGTCCAGCGGGTCCTGGACCGGCAGGACACCGTCGCCGAGATCGCCGGGGCGCACGCCGATGCCCTGGACGCGGAGATCCGCCTCCTCCGGCTGCGGCGCGCGGTGCTGCGGTCGATCGCCCGACGAGGAAGCACCACCGAGGAGATGAGACTCATGCACAGATTGGCCAGACTGTCCGCGCAGGAGCGGCAGCGCGTCATCGACGACTTCGTCGACCAGGCCTTCGCCGGCCTCGACCCCGACACGCCGGGGGCCCAGATCGCGCAGCGGATGCGCCAGATGCCGGCGGAGCTGCCGGACGATCCCACCGCGGAGCAGGTGGACGCCTGGGTGGAGCTCGCCGAGCTCGTCGGCGACGAGGCGTTCCAGCGGCGGGTGCGCCAGATGGCGGTGGCGGGCGCGGAGCCCGGTGAGCAGCCGCAGCAGTACGACCACGAGTCGGTCCTTGAGCACGGCGGCGGCGCGCTGGCCGCGGGGATCGCCCCGGAATCCGCCGAGGGCGGGGCCGCTCTGCACCGGATCATCGGCGCGGACACCCCCGCCGAGGAGCGCGTCCGGCTGGCCGACGAGCTGGAGAGGTTCACCGACCGGCGGGTGGAGCGGTACTGGCAGCTGATCGGGGCCGTCAACGGCCGGCCGCCGTTCCCGCCCAGCGCCGCGGCGTTCGAGTGGTTCATCGCGGCGCTCCGCGCGCACCGCTGAGCCGACCGGGTGAGGACCTCTCCCCACCGGACGGGAGAGCGGGCCGTCCGCGTCGCCGTGGCTAGGGTGCCGTGCGGGTGAGTACGTCCAGCGGGTTGGCCAGCAGTTCGGAGAAGCCGAGTTCGGCGGCGCCGACCAGGGTGGCGTCGTCCCCCAGCGCCGAGGTGCGCAGCCGTACCCGCTCCCGGGCGACGGGCAGCACGTTGCTGGCTATCCGGGCGCGTACCTGGGGCGCCGCGCCCGGATACATCTCGCGCAGCATTCCACCGAAGATCACTATGCCGGGGTTGAAGAGGTTGATGAGGTTCGCCACCCCGATGCCGAGCCAGTCGCCGACGTGGCGCAGCGCGTCCTGGGCCACGGGATCGCCGCGTTCGGCGTCGTCCACCACGGCCCGTACGGCGTCGCGGCCGGACAGCTCGGCGGGCCGGCGGGCGGCGTCGAGCAGGGCCCGCTCGCCGACCTCCGCCTCCAGGCAGCCGTGTGAGCCGCACCCGCAGGGGCGTCCGTTGTACGGGTTCACCACCATGTGCCCCAGCTCGCACCCGTAGCCGCCATCGCCATCCAGCAGCTTGCCGCCGACGATGATGCCGCCGCCCACGCCGACGTCCCCGTGCAGGTAGATCAGGTTCTGGAAGCCGACGCCCGCTCCGCGCTGCTGTTCGGCCAGCGCGCCGAGGTGTGCCTCGTTGCCCACGGACACCGGCAGGCCGAGCCCCAGCCGGCGGCCGAGTTCGCTGCCGAACGCCTGGTCCACCCAGCCCATGTCGGGCCCGAAGCGCACCATGCCGTCGCCGGGCCGGATCATTCCGCAGTACGACGCGCCGACGCCGACGCACACGGAAGCGGGAGGCGCCGCCCGGTGCAGCCGGCGACCGAACCGGGCGAGCACCTCGACCACGCGGTCGAGGTCGGCCCCGGCGCGCGGCCGGACCGCCTCCCTGCGGTCCAGCGTGATCCCGCCCAGCGTGACCCGGGCGGCGACCAGCCGGTCCACGGCGACATCGAAGGCGAGCACGTACACCCGGTCGGACTCGGGCCGGACCACCAGCGACGGCCGTCCGGCCCGGCCGGTGTCCGCGGGAAGCTCCTCGCGGACCAGGCCCGCCGCGGTGAGCTCGGCTGTCAGGGCCATGATGGTGCTGCGGTTCAGCCTCATCCGCTCGGCCAGCGCCGCGCGGGAGACCGAGCCGCCCAGGTGCACGTGCCGGAGCAGGGTGCCGACATTGAGCCGGCGGATCTCCTCCTGGACCAACCTGACCTCCGGAATCGTCTGGGTTCTCGGCATCGCGGAGACTTCGGGGTGGAGCGTGTCTGAACCGGACGATACTCCGGCAGGCGACGACCGGGTTCCCGGCGGTGCCGAGTCCGGCTCGATCACCGGGGTCCTCGCGCGGAGAAACGACGGAGAAGTGACGGAGAGGCGGCGGATTCGCCGGTCAGCCGCCGAAGGCGGGGTAGCCCGGCAGCGGGGGCGCGTCCCAGGCTCCGGCCACCTCCCGCAGCATCAGCCGCATGGTCTCCGCGAACGCCGGGAACTCCTCCAGCGTGCTCGCCATCTCCCAGCGGTGCCGCAGCAGTTGGCGCCTCGTCGGCACCGGCCGCCGGGTCCGGTGCGCGGGCCCGTCCTCCACCGTGCGCGGCAGTATCCACACCGTCATGTTCACCGTCCAGGCGGCGATCGCCCGGCGGACGCCGGCCTGCCACACCGCGTCGTCGGTCAGCGCCGGATACGCCACGGCGACCTCCGCGCGGTAGGCCCGCTCGATCTCCTCCGCGAGCCCGGCCGGCAGGTCGAAGACGCACCAGCAGGTGGCGAAGGGCATCCGGCAGTACGCGGCCGTCAGGAAGACCGACTGGTAGCACGCGGACTCGAAGTCGAGCAGCCGCAGGCCGTCCGGGGTGAGCAGATTGTTGTCGGGGCAGGTGTCACCCGGGGTGAAGGCCGGGTAGTCGTCCTCACTTATCGCCCCGATCCGGGCCAGCTCCCCGGCCAGCCCCGGCGGCGCCTCGATCCCGGCTCCGGAGAGCAGCCCGAGCAGGTCGGCCATGTTCCGTTCGAGCCACGGATCCTCCTCCCAGGTCGGCGTGCCCCCGCCGTAGGTGGTCCACAGCCGCGCGAGGTCGGCGCGCCGGTGCACCGACTCGGCGGCCAGCCGCCCGAGCCCGCGAGCCCAGGTCAGCAAGCCCTCCGTGGCGGCCTCCGGGTCCTGCCCGAGGAGCACGTCCGCCAGCGTCGGCGCGTTCCCGAGGTCGGTCATCACCAGCAGCGGGACCGAGTCGTCCACGCCCAGCAGTTCCGGACCGGCCAGCCGCAGCGAGAGCCCGGCGGCCTCCGCGGTGAAGCCGCGCAGCGCCTCCGGCTCGGCGCCGTACGCCTTGACGATCACGCTGCCGCCCTCGGCGGTACGGCAGCGCAGAACGGTGCTGCGCAAGCTGCCGCCCAGGTCGGCGGGGTCGGAGAGCTCGACGCCCAGCGCCTTGCTCGCGGCGCGCAGGATCGCTTCGGTGGACATCTCGTCGGGGCGCGGGTCATCGGCGGACAACGAACATCTCCTCGGCGGGGGACCGGATCCGGTGGGGCGTCGGCCTCTCATCTCACCGGCCGGAGCGCCGCCTGTCCACTCGTTTAGGGGCGATTACCCGTCCGGCCGTCACCGGTCCGGAAGATCAGAGGCCAGGCGTCGCGGCGCTCTCCACGGCGGTCGCCTGCGGATAGTCCTTCACCGTGATCTCGTCGTGCAGTCGCGGGCCCCCGCCGCCGAGGCCGGTCAGGGCGCGGGCGATCGGCGTGGGGACATGGTTGATCAGCCGCACTCCCTGGATCAGGCCCCATAGACCCAGACGGGTGTCGGGGATGAGCCGCTTGGCGGCGCCGACGGCGAAGGTGCGGCTGCGCCGTACGTAGTCGCCGATCTCCCGCTCGTAGGCCGGGAACGCCCGCGTGTGGTCGCCGTGGGCCTCGGCCAGCTCGCCGGCCAGGACATAGGCGCCCACGACGGCCAGGCTGGTGCTGCCGCCGACCGCCGGGCCGGGGCAGTAGCCGGCGTCGCCGACCAGGCTCACCCGTCCCCGGGACCAGGTGTCCATGCGCAGCTGGGTGATCGAGTCGAAATAGAACGTCGAGGCGCGGTCCAGCTCCTCGCCCAGCAGCCGGGGCACCTCCCAGCCCAGCCCGGCGAACTGCCGGCGCAGCAGTTCCTTCTGCCGGTCGACGTCCCGGTGGTGGTAGTCGAGCTCGGCGGCGGGGCGGAACAGGAAGACCGCGCGGGCGCCGGACGTTGGAGTGCAGCCCGTCGGCCCCGATCACCAGGTCGAACCTGCGGGCGGGCCCCTGCTCGAAAGTGACGTCGATGCCGTCGGCGTTCTCGTCCATGGCGGCGATGGAGTCGCCGAAGAGGTACTCCACGTCGCGCCGGGTGGCTTCGTAGAGGATCTCGCCGAGATCGTCCCGCATGATCTCGACGTGCCGGTCGGACACGACGCTCATCAGCCTGCCGACCGCCAGTTCGTGGACGCGGGCGCTGTTCCCCGCGCGGAACGACAGCCACTCGGTGCCGGCTCACGCCCTCCCGCGGATCATCGGGAGTGAGGCGTCAGCCGTCGCCCGCTGCCGTGGGCGACGGCTGAGGCCGGTCACTCCCGGCCGGGGAGTCAGTCCTGCGTGCTCCCCTTCCCGAGGTTGCGGAGACCGATGACGATCATCTCGGTGGCGTCCGTCTTGCCGGGGACGCGACCGGTGCTGTCCGGGAAGTTGTTGTCCTGCATGATGAGGATCCGGTTGCCCGGCAAGGGAAGCAGTGCCTCCACGGACTGCAGGGGGAACTTGAAGGGGTTGCCGAGGCCGTAGCCCCCGGCCGGGTCGTGCGAGCCGATGAGGGCGGGGTTGCGCAGGTCCAGCAGGTCGGCGATCTCGGTCTTGACGAGGAAACCGTCGGCGTCGACGTGGCGCCGGTCGATGAGGTAGACGCGCTTGAAGGTGGCGGCCGGGCCCTCGTCGTCCTCCCGCTCGATCAGGACGGCCCGGTTGGCGTCGAGGGACTGCATGTCGGCGATGCGGTGGTCCTCGCCGTCCGTCCGGTACTGCCAGGTACGGCCGGTGTAGCGGTTCGCGCGGGTGTCGAACTCGTGGATCTGGCGCCGGAAGCGGTTGTCGTCGCCCGGCAGGCCTCCCTCCACGGCGGGATAGAGGTAGCGACCGTCGGGGGAGGAGGCGAGGGCCTCGTAGCCGCGGCTGCCCTGCACCGTCGGCGTCTCGCCGTTCGCCAGGTTCGGGCTCTGCGGGGCCTTGAGCGTGGGGTGGGCGACCGGCGCCTGGAGCAGCTTGCCGGTGCGGTCGAAGTGCAGGAGGAACGGGCCGAACTCGTCGCCGATCCACATCGACCCGTCGGGCACCCGGGTCACCGCTTCGACGTCGAAGTCGCCGCCGGTGAGCAGCCGGTCCGCGGTGTTCTCGTTGACGATCGGGAAGGGGATCCTGTGGTCCGGGTCGCGCAGCGAGAGGAAACGGCCCACGTCGATGGTCCCGGCGCCGCCGCGTGCCGTCTCCCAGTGCGGGGTGAAGTGATACAGCCGCAGCAGGAAGTCGACCGAGTTGCCCTTCGTGCCGAACCCGTTGTCCGGCATCGCCCAGTAGGAGCCGTTGCCGGCGGGGAGCACGGAGGAGATGCCCAGGACGACCTGGCTGGGATAGGGCGGGACCATGCCGTTGTTGGGGTCGCTGAAGGCTCCGGTGGCGGGGCCGGGGGCCGGCGTGTAGGCGGGGAGCGTGGCGCGGGCCAGCAGGGTCGCGTCGGCGGGGTCGCCGGCGGGGGACTGGGCCTGAACCGCGGCGAGCGCGGGCGAGCCGGCCAGCGCGATCGCCGCGGCGGCCAGGAGAGCGAGTGGGCGATATCGCATATTTCCACCAAAGGGCTGAATCGGCATCAATGAGAGGTGTGTCGGCTGGATCAAATCGGCCGATCGTTAACTGCCGTCGCGGGCCGGATGGCGGGCAGGCGTAGCGTGGGCGAAATGCCGACGCCGCCCGGGGAGCGGCGCGAGTGGGAGTTGGAGGACCTGATCGAGTGCTGGACGCTGGATGAGGAGGAGTTCGCCCTGCCGGCGAACAAAACCGGGGCCACCCGACTCGGCTTCGCTTTGATGCTCAAGTTCTTCGAGCTGGAAGCACGCTTCCCCCGGCGCGAGGACGTTCCGCGGGCTGCGGTGGACTTCATGGCCGGGCAGGTCAAGGTGGAGGCGGCGCTGATCGAGGACGAGGCTCTGGCTTGGGCTTACGCAACGGGATAACGGCCAAACTCGAGCAGGGAATCAACCTAACCTTCAACAGACCCGCGGACGAGCTGCGCCCGGCTCGGGCGCATCAGCCACACGGCAGCGGCGAGCGTGAGCACCCAGCCGATCACTTCGATGAGCAGGTGATCCGTCGCGTTGGGGACGGATTGCAGCAGGTACACCCGGACGCTGTTGATCGCTCCGTGCGTCAGAACCGCGGGCCAGACACTCCCCGACTGCCAGCGAAGTGCGAGCAACAGCGGCGCCCATGGCAGCATGCCCGCGAAGTAGACAACGATGTCCCAGGGTGGTCGATCACCGATGACGGCGAGGACCGGCAGGTGCCAGACGATCCAGACCAGAGCGCTGACAAGGGCCAGCGGCCAGAATCCCCATGACGCGGCGCGCGTCGCCAGCCAGCCGCGCCAGCCGAACTCTTCGCCGATGGCGAAGACCGACTGCATGAGGAAGACCGGAACGATCCACATGGTCGCCGCGAAGATCTGGTCAAGCGGGTTGAGCTGCCAGATCCCCAATGCCAGTGCGATGGCGGTTTGGATCGCGGCGATCGCGGCGATGAGGCCGATGCCGATGCCGGCCCACTTGGGTGTGCCGCGCCACCTGGTGGCGAACGTCTCTCGGAACGTTCCGGGTCGTCGGGCAAGCCACATGATGATCGCCGCGAGCAGCGGGGTCAGTTGCAGGATCGGAGTGATCAGGTTGTAGAAGTCCGTCGGGACCAGCCGGAAGACCATCGGAACGGACAGCGCGAAACACAGCAGGACGGCGATCGCGAAGAACCACGTGACATCGATAACAGTTGATCTGGCAGAACTGGAGCGCGTGGGGGACGCGGTCATGATGACCTCGTTTCGTGCGGGCGCGAGGATCTAGCTCGATGAGTGATCTTGGTGTGGCGCGGATCGGCCATCTTGAACTCGGGGAGAACCTTGACGACCGGGTCGTCCACGGAGAATCGGTCCGTCAGCAGCATGATCGCCGTCGCCGTCATCGACTTGCTCAAGGACGCGATACGGAACGGCGCCCGGGGCGTCACCGCGTTGTCGTCCCCATCCCGGACGCGGACGATCGTCTCGACGGACGACCCGTCGATCACGGCAGCTGCGACGCCCGGCGTGCCGTAGACGGAGCGGTAGTCGTCGATCAGCTCCTGGTCACCGGCATAGGCCGGGGCTGTCCAGCCGACGAGCATGACGACGCTGAGAGGTGTGAGACGTAGGAAACGCACGATCTCGAAGCTAGGCCGGGCGGAATCGGTCCGGCCTCACCCGAAGGGGTGAACCTGGTATCGCCCGTCAGGATGGAATTCGTGGCGAGCGACGAGCCCGTTCTCGTAGGCGTAGATCACCACGTGCACGCGGTCACGCAGGTCCAGCTTCTGCAGGATGGCCCGGACGTGCGACTTCACCGTGTTCTCGCTCAGCACCAGTGCCGCGAACTTGCCGAACGCCGCGAAGAAGTGGTCGTGGCCCGACTCGGCGCCCGGGGTGAATCCCCGCATCGACCACGCGCGCACGATCTCGTCGGCGAAGTGCGTGTCGGTGGTCGCGTCACGGGCCGAGGCGCCTACCCGCGTATCCCGAACAGGGACCGGGTCACCCGGGTGCGCCGTACCAACAGGTCGTACGCCGCCACGGTCAGGGTGAGCGAGACCGCGACGATCACGAGGTACTTGACCGGGATCGGCGCGTGCCAGCCGACCACGCCGTACGCGACCGCGACGACGATCGGCTGGTGCAGGACGTACAGCGGCAGCGCGGCGGCGGCCAGATAGCCGTACAGCCGGCGCCCCCGGCCCTGTTTCCGGCCCTGGCCGTCCGGCGGGCGCCGCTCGGTGCCCGGTGCCGGGCGGCGGCGGTCGAGAAGCCCCAGGATCGCGACGAGCCAGCACCACCCCGTCGCGCCGTACAGCGTGCGGGCGCCGATCGCGAGCGGGGTCATGTCCGTGAAGGGGTCGCCGCCGAAGACGTTGCCCACGACCAGGAATCCCGGCATGCCGACCAGGAAGAGGACGGTGCCGAGCACGGCGGCCGGTACCGCGTCGCGGCGCATCGCGGTCCGGAACCGCTCGTCCGCCGCGAGCATGAAGCCGTACAGGAAGAAGAGCAGGTACGCCCAGCGGCTCCAGGCGGCGAACCCCTCCTCCAGGCCCGCCAGCGCGCTGACCGCCGCGACCGGGACGGCCGGCAGCAGTATCGCGCCGCGCCGCTCCGCCGTCGTGGCCAGCCGGTCGCGGATCCGGCGGCCGAGGTCGCGGGGGAGCCAGTGGACCAGCGGCGCCAGCAGGAGGGAGAACGCGAGCAGCAGCACCACGAACCACAGGTGCCCGGTCTCGAAATACCTGCCCTGCAGGATGAAGGGGAAGTCGGGCAGGTCCAGGCGCACGTCGAAGAAGCGGGGCAGGAACCGCAGATACGACTCGTGATAACCGGGGTCGGCCCGCAGACGCAGCCACTGCGGCACCGGGATGATCGTGAGGATCGCGAACACCAGCGGCACACCGAGCCGCAGCAGCCGCTCCACCGCGAACCTGGCGGGGCCGCGCCTGCGCAGCGAATGCCACGAGCCCAGGCCGGCGATGAGGAAGAGCATCGGCATCGCCCACACCACGCCGAGGCCGGCGAGGACCGTGGTCACCTCGGTGGTCTCGGCGTTCTTGACGTAGTAGTCGTCGCGCGTGTCGAACACCAGAGCCGAGTGGAAGAACACCAGCCCGACCACCACAAGGGTGCGGATCGCGTCCAGCTCCGGTCGTCGCACCGTCGGGGGTGGTCCGGTGGGCTCGGTCGTCATCGAATCTCCTTGAGCGTGGAGACCCCGGGCTTCAGCCCTGGGGAGGAAGTCGACCCGCCTCCGCTGTCTCGGTCCGACTCCGGTGCCGTCGTGCGCATCGGGACCAGTGTCGGGCCTGTCCGGTACCGGGCGCTACGGAGAAATCATCGAACGGTAAAACTCCGCGATGATGAATTTGAGTCTCCACACCATCGCAGGACGTCAGCGGCCCATCTGGAAGGCGGCCTCCTGCCTCCATCCGGCTCTGGCCTTCGCGCTCGCCCTCAGGAGCGCGCCCGGGTTGCGGGTGGCAAGGGCCGGGCGAGAGGGTTGGCTCGGCAACGGCGGCGGTGCGAGCTTCAAGGGGCAGGTGACGTGATCCGGGTACTGCTGGCGGAGGACATGCACCTCATCAGGGGGGCTCTCGTCGCGCTTCTGGGCCTGGAGCCCGACATGGAGGTGGTCTCCGAGGTCTCCTCGGGTGACGCGGCCGTCTCCGAGGCGCTCCGGCACCGGCCGGACGTCGCCGTGCTCGACATCAACATGCCCGGCGACATCGACGGGCTGGCGGCGGCGGCGGTGCTCGCCGAGCGGCTCCCGGACTGCCGCGTGCTGATCCTGACCTCGCTGGGCCGCCCCGAGATGCTGCGCAGGGCCCTGTCCGCCGAGGTGCGGGGGTTCATGCTCAAGGACGCCCCGCCCGCCGAGCTGGCCGGGGCGATCCGCCGGGTGGCCGGCGGGGAACGGGTGATGGATCCGCAGCTGGCCGCCGCGGCCATCACCGGCAGGCGGAACCCGCTGAGCCCGCGGGAGGTCGAGGTGCTGCGGGTGGCCGCGGAGGGGGCCGAGCCGGCGGAGATCGCGTCCAGGCTCCACCTGACCAAGGGGACCGTCCGCAATTACCTGGGGACGATCGTCACCAAGCTAGACGCCCGCAACCGCCTCGACGCCGTCCGTATCGCCACCGAGGCCGACTGGCTGTAGCACCGACAGCTCGTACCCGCCGCCGGTCGGCGCCGCCTCCAACCGGCCTCCCACGGCCGCCACCCGCTCGGCGAGATTGGTGATCCCCTGGCCGCCTGCCCGTTCCCCGGGCGCCCCCGCCGCTCCGTCGGCCGGTGCGCCGTCATTGCGCACGCGCAGCCGTACCAGGCCGTCGCCGCACGCGACCTCGATGCGGCAGTGGTCCGCCCGGCTGTGCCGCAGGACGTTGGTGACGGCCTCGCGGAGCACGGTGGCCAGCAGCGCGTCGACAGGGCTCGGAACGGGCGCCCGGCGCGAGGCGTCGACGTGGACGGTCACGCCCGCGGCGGTGAGGATCTCGCGGGCCGAGGCGAGTTCGGCGTCCAGGGACAGGCCGGGGTCGTCGTCGCGCGGGATGGCGCGCAGGTCGGCCAGCGCGCGGCGGGCGATCCGCGCGATGTCGGCGAGCTCCCGCTCGGCCCGCTCGGGAGTCCGTACGGCCAGCTCTCCTTTGACCACGATGGCCGACAGGCTGGAGCCGAGGAGGTCGTGCACGTCGCGGGAGATGCGGCGGCGTTCCTTGACGACCGCGATCTCGGCCAGAGCCAGCCGTGCCTCCCGCACCTGGAAGACCAGGCCGGTGTGGAGCGCCAGCCCGTAGAGCATCGCCGCGACCGCCGCCGCGTTGAACGTCCAGTAGAGGTTCTCCACGGGAGCGACACCCCGTAGCAGCAGCGTCGCGCAGACGCCCAGGATGATCGCACCGGACATCGGCCACGCGGCCCATGCCGCGTTTCCGCACATGACGATCAGGACGGACGCGGCGGCGAAGCCGGCCAGCTGTGGATAGGGCCGGTCGGGTGACAGGAGCGGCAGGCAGGCGAGCGCCAGCTGCACCGGCAGCGTCCAGGCGGCGTGCCGGGGCCGTACGCCGGGAGGGCGCGGCAGGGAGTGGTAGAGCTGCAGCCCGACCACCCCGGCGACGGCGAGCAGGGCTCCGGCCAGCACCCAGGCCGGTGGACGCATCTGCCACAGGTAGATCACCGAGACGATCAGGAATCCGGCGTGCGCAGCGACGTGGATGGGCAGCGCGAGCCGTGGCGTCAGATCGCCGCGCGGCAGCTCCACCGCCGCGCCGGGCGTCTCCCGGGCCCGCGCGGCGGCCTCCCGGCCCAGCACGACGATCTCCTCGGTCCTCCCTTTCGCCGCGAGGCCGATGACGGCCGACAGGCTGGAGCCGAGGACGGCGTCCAGATCGCGGGACGCCCGCTCGCGCTCTCCCGCCACGGATTCGGCGGCCGGCTCACCACGGGCGGCGTGCAGCTCGGCGCGCAGGTCGCTGAGCCTGGTCACCCCGAAGACGATCAATCCCTGGGCCAGCGCGTTGCCCATGGCGTTGGCGCAGCTGTAGGCGTCCGAGAGGTTGAGCAGCCCGGCGGCGGCCACGACTCCGGCGAACATCACCCAGCGGATCGGCCCGCCCGCGATCAGGAGCACCGAGGCCGCCAGCAGGCCGGGCGCCCCCGGACCGGCCCAGGGGAAGAGCAGGGCTTGGGCGGCGAGGCTCCACGGGCCGCGCAGCCACTTCAGCCGCGGCAGGCTGTGCACGACCTGCAGGCCGAGCATCGCGACCGCCGCCATGCTCGGCAGCGGATGCGAGGGGTCGAAGGCCACACTCAGCAGGACCACGAGAATGACCGCCACGGCGGGGCATTCTATCGATTTTGTCCGAATTATGTGTTCTGCATATCCCGTTGGTGTGCGTGACACTGGCGACGCGTACGCGCAGGTCGGCACCGTTGTCGTCATGAAGACGAGCATCAGGAAGATCTTCGCCGCGGTGCTCGCCGCGGGTGCGGTGGCCGGATTCCAGGTGCCGGCGGGAGCCGAGCCGATGCCTCGGCCGCGGATCGAGCCGCACGACGTCGAGGCGCTGGTCGACCGGATCGTGCCCGCGCAGCTCGCCAGGGACAGGATCCCCGGCGCGGCGGTGGCCGTGGTCGCCGGCGGGCGGACGGTTCTCGCGAAGGGGTACGGCGTCGCCGACGTCACGACCGGCAGGCCGGTGGACGCGAGCCGTACGGGCTTCTTCACCGGGTCGATGAGCAAGCTGCTCACCACCACCGCCGTTCTGCAACTGGTGGAGCAGGGCAGGCTCGATCTGCGTGCCGACGTCAACCGCTACCTCACCGCCTTCAAGATCAAGGACACCTATCCCGGACGGCCCGTCACCCTTGAGCATCTGCTGACCTACACGGCGGGCTTCGACGACGACATCGTCGGGCTCGCCACGACCGATCCCGGGGGCGTCGCCCCCCTCGGCCGCAGCGTGGCCGAGCGGCAACCGAGACGGGTGCGCCCGCCGGGCACGCGTGTGGCCTACAACAACTACGGTCTGGCGCTGGCCGGCCATCTCGTCGAGATCGCCTCCGGGCAGCCGTTCGCGCACTACGTCGACCAGCGCGTCCTCAAGCCGCTGGGCATGGTCTCCACCACCGTGGCGGTGCCGCATCCGGCCGCGATCGCCGCCGCCCTCGCCCGCGGCCACCGTCCCGCCGGGGACGGTCAGACCGCTGAGGAGGCCCTGTACAGCCCGTGGACCCCCACCGGGACCGGCCCCGCCACCACCGTCGCCGACATGGCCCGGTTCATGCTCGCCCAGCTGCGGGACGACCCCCGGCTCGGCCGGAACGTGGCCCGCCTGATGCAGCGGCAGCACCACACCCAGGACACCCGCATGCCCGGCATGGGCTACACCTTCGAGCAGCGCCCCCGCAACGGCCGGCGGCTGGTCTACAAGGACGGCGACGTGCCCGGCTTCCACAACGTCATGGCGCTGCTGCCCGACGAGGGCGTCGGGATCTACGTCGTCTACAACGGCGACGGGGTGGACACCGTGGCCCCCTGGGACGGCGCCGCCCTCGTCAACCAGATCGTCGACCGCTATCTCCCCGACACGGGGCACCGCACGGACGGCGGTGGTGGTGGTGGTGGTGGCGAGGCGTCCCGGCCCGGCCGCACGGACGGCGGCGGTGGCGGCGGTGGCGAGGAGTCCGGGTTCGCCGGAACGTATCGGTCGGCCCGGACCAGCCAGACCAGTCTCATGAAGGTCGCCGCGCTGTTCGCGGCACCGACCGTGTCGGTCAACGCCGACGGCACCCTGACGACCACCGGGCTGTCGCCGGACCCCGCCCGGCGGACCCAGCACTGGATCCGGATCCAGGCCGGCCTCTTCGCGGAACGCGACGGCCAGGACCGGATCGCCTTCGACGGCAAGGGGGTGCTGAGCACCTCGGCGAACCCGTCGGAGACCCTTGAGAAGCTCGCCTGGTACGACTCCCCGGCACCGCACCTCGGCCTGCTCGGCTCCGGGGCACTGGTGCTGGTGCTCGCCTTCCTCGGGTTCCCGCTCCTGGCGTCCATGCGGGTCCTCAGACGACGCCCCCGGCATGCGCCCGGTGCCCGCGCGGCCCGGTTGCTGGCCTGGATCACCGGGGCGCTCGTCACCGTCTTCCTGACCGGGTTCGCCGCCGTCATGTCCGACCCCGCTGTCGTGCTGCTCGACTCGCCGTGGCCGGCCGCCCTGCGGATCACCGCGACCGTGGCCCTGGTGTCCGCGGTCCTCGTGTCGGCGGCCACCGTCGCCGCCTGGTGGAAGGGCTGGTGGGGGTGGGCCGGACGGCTGTCCTACACGCTGGTCGCGCTGGGCGGGGTGGGGTTCTTCACCGTCGCCGTGTCCTACAACCTCGTCGCCCTGCCGTTCTCCGCCGGCTGACCAGGCGACGGGCTCCCGGCCCGCCCTCGGCCGGTCGCGGGTCCCTTCGCTACCGCTCGACCTGGAAGGCGGCCAGCGGGATGGGGAGCCAGGAGGGGCGGTTGCGGGCCTCGTAGCCGACCTCGTAGACGGCCTTGACCAGCTCCAGGGCGCGCAGCAGGACGGCGTCCTCGGCGTGCAGGCGGCCGCCGCCGGCGGAGTAGCCGGCCAGGAAGGACGAGCGGTTGAGCTCGGCCCATTCGACGGCCCGGGGGCGCAGTTCGTCGGCCTCGGGGTGGTCGGCCAGCAGGTGGCGGGCGGCGTAGTCGAACGAGCGGAGCATGCCGGCCACGTCCCGCAGCGGGGAGGAGAGCGCGCGGCGCTCGGCGAGGGGCTGGCCGGGCTCGCCTTCGAAGTCGAGGACGACCCAGTCGGTGGTCGTGCGCATCACCTGGCCGAGGTGGTAGTCGCCGTGGACCCGCTGCACGGGGATCTCGGAGACCACGTCGGCGACCCGCTGGTAGGCCTCCTCGGCCACCCGCGCGTACCGGCCGAGCTGCGGCACCTCCTCGATCACCCCGGCCAGGCGGCGGCGATGGTCCTCGACCATCTGCTTGACCTCCTGCGACTCCATCACGTCGGTGGGGAACGCGGCGGCCAGCTCGCGGTGGACCTCGGCGGTGGCCACGCCGAGCCGGTAGGCCTCGGAGCTGAAGTCGCCGCCCGCGTCGGAGGCCGAGGCGTCCAGGCAGGCGTACAGGTCGCGGACGCTGGCCAGGGCCAGGGCCCAGCCGTCGTTGGCGGTGGCGAGGAACTCCTGGGTCATCGCCAGGGTGGTGGGCTCGCCGTCGAGGTCGGTCTCGATCCAGCCGTACGGCTGCGCGATGTGGCCGGCGCCGTGCCGGGCCAGGGCGGTGACGATCTCCAGCTCGGGGTTGACCCCGGGGATCAGGCGGCGGAACAGCTTGCAGATGTAGGTCTCGCCGTACACCAGGGAGGTGTTGGACTGCTCCGCGCCGAGCACGAGGCTCCGCAGGGAGGTGTCGATCTCCACCCCCTCCAGGTGGCGGAAGCGGAGCGGGCCGAGGTCGCGGCCCCCGGCCATCCCCGCGAGCAGGGTGCCGGTGAGGTCGGGGTCGTAGACGGCGTCGTAGTAGCCGTCGCCGATCCGGGCGTGGCTGTAGCGCCCGGAGGTGTCCCCGTCGGTGCCGAGCAGGAGCTGGTAGCGGTCGCGCGCTTCGCCCTGGCGCACCGAGATGATCAGATGGTGCAGGCCGGGGGAGAGCTCGACGTCGGAATCGACGCCGAGCTCGTCTATCGGCCGCCCCTTACCGGCGAACCATCGTTGATGGGTTATCCAGCCGGTAAGGAGCTCCGTCAACACGGCTTTACGCCTCCTGGGTTACGGGTGGCAGGGTGAACCAGTAGAACCCATGCCCAGGAAGCGTCAAAAGATACGGAAGTTCGCCAATCGGTGGGAACGGCACCCCACCCATGGTCTCGACGGGCACCGATCCCTCGAACCGGCGCAGGTCCAGCTCCACCGGCTGCGGGAACCGCGACAGGTTGTTGACGCACAGGATGCGGTCGTCGCCGTACTCGCGCACGTAGGCGAGGACGCTCGGGTTGGAGGAGTTCAGCTCGGTGAACGCCCCCAGGCCGAAGACCGGGTGACGCTTGCGGATGTCGATCATCCGCTTGGTCCAGTGCAGCAGCGAGCCGGAGCTCTTCTGCTGCGCCTCGACGTTGATCGCCTGATAGCCGTAGATCGGGTCCATGATGACCGGCAGGTAGAGCCGGGCGGGGTCGCAGTCGGAGAACCCGGCGTTGCGGTCCGGGCTCCACTGCATCGGGGTGCGGACGCCGTCGCGGTCGCCCAGCCAGATGTTGTCGCCCATCCCGATCTCGTCGCCGTAGTAGAGCACCGGGGACCCGGGCAGCGACAGCAGCAGCGCGGTGAACAGCTCGATCTGGTTGCGGTCGTTCTCCAGCAGCGGGGCCAGCCGCCGCCGGATGCCGACGTTGGCCCGCATCCGGGGGTCCTTGGCGTACTCCGAGTACATGTAGTCGCGCTCGTCGTCGGTCACCATCTCAAGCGTGAGCTCGTCGTGGTTGCGCAGGAAGATGCCCCACTGGCAGTTCTCGGGGATCTTCGGCGTCTGGGCCATGATCTCCGAGATCGGGTAGCGGGACTCCCGCCTGACGGCCATGAAGATGCGCGGCATCAGCGGGAAGTGGAAGGCCATGTGGCACTCGTCGCCGCCGGTCGCCGGGTCGCCGAAGTACTCCACCACGTCCGCCGGCCACTGGTTGGCCTCGGCCAGCAGCACCCGGTCGGGGTAGAGGCGGTCGACCTCGGCCCTGACCCGCTTGAGGTATTCGTGGGTCCGGGGCAGGTTCTCGCAGTTCGTGCCGTCCTGCTCGAACAGGTAGGGGATGGCGTCCATCCGGAACCCGTCGATGCCCAGGTCCAGCCAGAACCGCAGCACCTCCAGCATCGCGTCCTGCACGTCCGGGTTCTCGTAGTTGAGATCCGGCTGGTGGGAGAAGAACCTGTGCCAGTAGTACTGACCCCGCACCGGGTCGTGGGACCAGTTGGACGTCTCGGTGTCGATGAAGATGACCCGGGCGTCCTTGTAGAGCTCGTCGGAGTCGCTCCAGACGTAGAAGTCGCCGAACGGGCCCTCGGGGTCGTGGCGGGAGGCCTGGAACCAGGGGTGCTGGTCGCTGGTGTGGTTCATCACCAGGTCGGCGATGACGCGCATGCCCCGCTTGTGGGCTTCGTCCACCAACTTGATGAAATCTCCGAGATCACCGAATTCGGGGAGGATCTTCATGAAGTCCGCGATGTCGTAGCCGCCATCGCGGAGCGGCGATTCGTACAGGGGCAGCAGCCAGAGACAGTCCACGCCGAGCCACTGGAGATAGTCCAGTTTGTCGATGAGGCCGCGGATGTCTCCGGTGCCGTCCCCGTTGGAATCGGCGAATCCCCGGATGAGCACCTCGTAGAAGACGGCGCGCTTGAACCAGTACGGATCGCGCGGCTTCTCCTCGTCGAAGGTGTTCGGGATGGGCTCAGGTAGCTGACTCACCAGTGGACTCCCCGCTGTTCTGCCGGTATCGCGTACCCGGCCGGCTCACCGCTGGTTCGCCGTCGCGGCACGCAAAGTGAAGATGTGTGCTGGGTGGATATGGGGATCGAGGCGCACGTAGTTGTTCTGTCGCCAGCGATACGACTCGCCTGACAGCTCGTCGTCGACGAAGAACTCGGCATGCCAGTCGAGACCCAGAGACGGCATGTCCAGGGAGACCGTCGCCTCATGGGTGTTGTGTGGATCGAGATTCACGACCGTCAGCACCACATCGCCCAGGCCGTGCCGTCGTGTGGCCGTGTCGTAGGCGCCGGGCAGCCGCTTGGAGAAGCAGACCACGTCCGGATGGTCGACGCTATGGAACCGTAGGTTACGCAGTTCCTGGAGCGCCGGGTGTGCTCTTCGGAACAAATTAAGTTGCGTGATGAAGGGCGCGAGGCTACGGCCTTCCCGCTCAGCCTCTACCCAATCACGCGGTTTATACTGATATTTCTCACTATCTAGGTATTCTTCGCTACCCGGTCGAACCGGGACATTCTCCGCAAGTTCATATCCGGCGTATACCCCCCAGGTTGGCATCGCCGTCGCCGCGAGGATGGCTCTGATATAAAATGCCGGGACTCCCCCTTGTTGGAGATATTCGTGGAGAATGTCCGGGGTATTGACGAATACGTTCGGCCGCAGGAAGTGTGACGTCTCGTGGGAGAGCTCGCTCAGGTAGGCCTCGACTTCCGGCCGGGAGTTCTTCCACGTGAAGTAGGTGTAGGACTGGTGGAAGCCGACCTTGGCCAGCGCCTGCATCATCGCCGGGCGGGTGAACGCCTCCGCCAGGAACAGCACGTCCGGGTCGGTGGAGTTGATGTCGGCCAGCAGCCGCTCCCAGAACGCCACCGGCTTGGTGTGCGGGTTGTCCACCCGGAAGATCCGCACGCCGTGGTCCATCCAGAGCCGTACCACCCGCTTGACCTCGGCGTAGATGCCCTCGGGATCCTTGTCGAAGTTCAGCGGATAGATGTCCTGGTACTTCTTCGGCGGGTTCTCCGCGTAGGCGATCGAGCCGTCCGCGCGGATGTTGAACCACTCCGGGTGCTCCTTGACCCACGGGTGGTCGGGCGCGCACTGCAGGGCCAGGTCGAGGGCGACCTCCATGCCGAGCTCGCGGGTCTTGGCCACGAAGGCGTCGAAGTCCTCGAAGGTGCCGAGGTCGGGGTGGATGGCGTCGTGGCCGCCCTCCTCGGAGCCGATGGCCCAGGGAGAGCCGGGGTCGTACGGCTCGGGCGTCAGGGTGTTGTTGCGGCCCTTGCGGAAGCTGTGCCCGATCGGGTGGATCGGCGGCAGGTAGACGACGTCGAAGCCCATCTTCGCGACGGCGGGCAGCCGCTTCGCGGAGGTCGTGAAATTTCCGGACTTGGGGGCAGCGTCCCGTTCGACGATCGCCCCCTCGGAGCGGGGGAAGAACTCATACCAGGAGCCGAACAGCGCCCTGCGCCGGTCGACCCTGACCACGCGCCTGGGCGACCTGGTCACCAGATCCCGGAGCGGGTGCGCGCGCAGCAGCTCCGCCGTCTCCGGCAGCTGGGCCAGGGAGAACCGGGCGCGCGGGTCGAGATCCTCGTCGCGCAGCTTGGCCGCCACCGACAGGAGCGCGGCCCGGTGCCCGCACACGTGGGCCTCCGCGACGGCCTCCCGCTCCGCGGAACCGGCGGGGGCCGTACCGGCGGCCTTGCCCGCCGCCTTGCCGCCCGCCGCCTTGCCTCCCGGCGCCTTCACGGCCGCGGGCCCGCGGCTCAGGCCGCCGCAGTCCGCGGGCCGTACGGCCCTGGCGGCGCGTTCGAAGAGCCGGGCGCCCTCCTCGCACATGAGCTCGGCGTCCATGTCGCGCGGGATCTTGATGCCCGCGTCATGGAGCCAGGTGGCCATGGGATCACTCCACGCCTCGACGCGGAAATGCCAGTCGCCCTCGGTGGGCAGCGTCACCTCGACGCCCCAGCGGTCGGTGCCCGGAGCCAGCTCTCTCATGCGCAGCAGCGGGCCGCGCACGCCGTCCGGGCCGGTGAGCACGGCTCCGGCGGCCACCGCGTCGTGTCCCTCCCGGAACACGGTGGCGGCGATCTCGAAGGTCTCGCCCGCAGCGGCCTTGGCGGGGTAGCGCCCGCAGTCGACCGTGGGGTGGATGTCCTGGATTGGGATTCGTCCGATCATCGCGTCTCAAGGTAGCGACGGCACGCCCGGTACCGCCGGAAAAAAGTCGGCAAAAAAAGATCTTCGTTTTTTCAAACGTCCCCGTGACCGGCCTTGGGGCAGGACTACGTCCCGCCTCCGCGTGGACGGCCGGTTCCGGGAGGCAGAGCATTGCGGCCCATAGATGCGTTGCCCCAATAGTCCATCTTCATGCGTGTCGGCGGAAGACTGCGGGATCTCTTGCTCCCCGGGCGCGTTGCCCGAAGGTGTGATCAACCCGGCTTTGATGTGTTTGGGGTTGATTGATAGCGGTGAGGGGGAGACGCGTGAGTGTTGAGGTCGCCCTCGTGGCGCTGAGTAACTAGGGTCTGGCACCGTGAGAGCAATCCGCAGGTTCACCGTCCGCACCGTCCTTCCTCCGGAGCTGGCCTCCCTCGGCGAGCTTGTCCACAATCTGCGCTGGTCGTGGCATCCCGAGACACTCGACCTCTTCGCCGAGGTCGATCCGGTCGTCTGGGAACGGGTAGGCCACGACCCGGTCGCGCTGCTCGGCGCGGTCGACGCAGGTCGCCTCCGTGAGCTGGCCGCCGACCGCCGCTTCCTCAGAAGGGTCGCCGACGCGGCGGACGACCTCCGTGAATACATGACCGCGCCGAGGTGGTACCAGACCATCCCCGACGCTCCCCGGGCCGTCGCCTACTTCTCGCCCGAGTACGGCATCGCCGCCGCCCTGCCGCAGTACTCCGGCGGCCTGGGCATCCTCGCCGGCGACCATCTCAAGACGGCCAGCGACCTCGGCGTGCCGATCCTGGCGGTCGGCCTGCTTTACCGGCACGGCTACTTCACCCAGTCCCTCTCGCCCGAGGGGTGGCAGCTGGAGCACTACCCGTCCCTCGACCCCGGCGGCCTGCCCCTGGCCCTCCTCAAGGAGGAGGACGGCACGCCGGTGCGGGTCGCGATCAGCCTGCCCGAGCAGCGCGCGCTGCACGCCCAGATCTGGGTGGCCCAGGTGGGCCGGGTCCCGCTGCTGCTGCTCGACTCCGACGTGGCCGAGAACGACACCGCCGCCCGCGACGTCACCGACCGCCTGTACGGCGGAGGCACCGATCACCGGCTGATGCAGGAGCTGCTGCTCGGCGTCGGCGGCGTCCGGGCCATCCGGGCCTACTCCCGGGTCAGCGGCCATCCCGAGCCCGAGGTGTTCCACACCAACGAGGGGCACGCGGGCTTCCTGGGCCTGGAACGCATCCGCGAGCTCACCGAGACCAGGCTCTCCTTCGACGAGGCACTGGAGGCGGTCCGCGCCGGGACGGTCTTCACCACCCACACCCCCGTTCCCGCCGGGATCGACCGCTTCCCGGCCGAGATGATCGCCCGCCAGTTCGGCGGCGACAACGCGTGGCCCACGGTCCCGGTCGACCGCATCCTGGCGCTCGGCGCGGAGGAGGAGCCCGGCAAGTTCAACATGGCCGCGATGGGCATGCGGCTGGCCCAGCGGGTCAACGGCGTCTCGGAGCTGCACGGGGCGGTCAGCCGGGAGATGTTCCAGGGCCTGTGGCCGGGGTTCGACGCCGACGAGGTCCCGATCGGCTCGATCACCAACGGCGTGCACGCGCCCACCTGGGTCGGCCGCGAGATCATGGAGCTGGCGGGCAGGGAGCTGCCCACGCTGGTCGAGCGGGCCCAGGGCTGGGAGGGCGTCAACAAGATCTCCGACGCCGACATCTGGGGGATCCGCGGGCAGCTGCGCGCGCGGCTGGTGGAGGCCGCCCGCGCCCGGCTGCGCCGGTCCTGGCTCGACCGGGGCGCCTCCCGCGCCGAGCTCGGCTGGATCGACGACGCCCTCGACCCCGACGTGCTGACCATCGGGTTCGCCCGCCGGGTCCCCTCCTACAAGCGGCTGACCCTGATGCTGAGCGATCAGGACCGGCTCCGCGAGCTGCTCCTCGACCCGGACAAGCCGGTCCAGATCGTGATCGCGGGCAAGGCGCACCCGGCCGACGAGGGCGGCAAGAAGCTCATCCAGCAGATCGTGAAGTTCGCCGACCGGGAGGACGTGCGGCACCGCATCGTCTTCCTGCCCGACTACGACATGGCCCTGGGCCAGCTCCTCGTGCAGGGCTCCGACGTGTGGATGAACAACCCGATCCGGCCGCTGGAGGCGAGCGGGACCTCGGGCATGAAGGCCGCGCTGAACGGCGGCCTCAACCTGTCCATCCGCGACGGCTGGTGGGACGAGTGGTACGACGGCACCAACGGCTGGGCCATTCCCACCGCCGACGGCGTCACCGACCCCGACCGCCGCGACGAGCTGGAGGCCGGCGCGCTCTACGACCTGATCGAGCACGAGGTGGCCGACAGGTTCTACGACCGCGCCTCCGACGGCCTGCCGCTGCGCTGGCTGGAGATGGTCCGCCACACCCTGACCTCCCTCGGGCCCAAGGTCCTCGCCGGGCGGATGCTCCGCGACTACGTCGTCGACCTCTACACCCCGGCGGCCAGGTCCGCGCGTGCCCTGCTGGCGGACGGATACGAGCCGGCCAAGAGCTTCGCCGCGTGGAAGCTGCGGGTCGGCCAGGCGTGGCCGGGGGTCCGGGTCGAGCACGTGGAGGCATCGAACCTGGGAGACACCCCCGAGGTCGGGGCGGCCCTGGAGCTGCGGGCGACCATCGCCCTGGGCGAGCTGGAGCCCGGAGACATCCGGGTCCAGGCCGCCTACGGACTGGTGGGGATCCACGACGAGCTGGTCGGCCCCGCCTACGCGGACCTGACCCTTGAGGCGGACGGCGACGACGGCAAGGCGGTCTTCAGCGGCAGCATCCCGCTGGACCGCACCGGCTCCTTCGGCTACACCGTCCGGGTCGTCCCCGACCATCCCCTCGTGGCGTCCCCCTCCGAGCTCGGCCTCGTCGCCGTCCCGGAGGAGCCCGCGGGAATGACCAACGGCACTTTGCGCTGAGGTCGCCGGGAACCGGACGACCGCTCGGGCTGGGAGGCCGGTCGGGTGGAGAGCCGGGCTGGGAAGTCGGTCGGATGACCGCTCGGGCTGGGAGGCCGGCCGGACGACCGCTCGGACGACCGTTCGGGCTGGGAGGCCGGCCGGCCCGGGAACCGGCCGGGGGAGTCCGGGGCTTGCGCCCCGGCTCCCCCGGCCTGCTCACGTCCTTGCCCGCGGTCGCCTCAGGCGAGGGAGACCACGACGTCGTCGGCCTTGACGAACATCACGCGGTGGCCGAACTGGATCTGGTAGTACTTCAGCTTCCCTCGTACCACCACGTGCTGGGACGCGTCGAAGGTCACGGCCCTGTAGTACTCGCCCTGGGCGGCGAGGCCGAGGGTGTAGCGCTGGCCCGCGGCGAAGGTGTACTGCAGCGGAGTGATCGCCTGGACCGGCACGTTCGCCGGGTAGGCCTCCGGCTCGGGGTAGGCCCTGCCGTACACCGGCACGGTCGCGAGGCCCGGCTTGGGCGTCACCACCAGGCCGCGGGAGGGGACGGCGGTGGGCTGGGCGGCGGGGTTGTGGAACCAGGCCTTCTGACCGAGGTACCAGATCGCCGTCCAGTCGCCCTGGCGCTCGGCCACGGCGTAGCGCTGGCCGGTGTTGGCGCGGGCGCTGTGGTCGTAGACGCTGTAGAGCGAGTCGCCGGTGGGGTGCTTGCCGATGTCCTTGACCAGCGGGGCGTCCTCACGCGGCTCGGTGCGCAGCCAGACCGACGACGAGCCGTGCGGCGCGCAGTCGGCCGTCGGGTTCTTGCGGTCGCAGCCGTAGTAGTAGGGCTGGTTCTTGGCGTAGTCGGGCAGGATCATCACCGACTGCGCCTTCGGGCCGCCGGAGGCGTGCAGGGGCTTGCCGAGCAGCTCGAAGTAGTGCGCCCAGTCCCAGAAGGGGCCCGGGTCCTCGTGCATCTGCCTGACGGTGGTCGGCAGCGTGCCGGGCACGTTGTCGTGGCCGATGATGTGCGCGCGGTCCAGCGGGACCCCGTGCCGCAGGGCCAGGTAGCGCACCAGCTTGGCCGAGGTGCGGTACATCGCCTCGGTGTACCAGGAGCCGCCCTCGCCGAGGAAGCCCTCGTGCTCCAGCCCGATCGACTTGGCGTTGACGTACCAGTTGCCCGCCTGCCAGCCGACGTCCTTGGTCTTGAGGTGCTGGGCGATGTGGCCGTCGCTGGAACGGAGCGAGTAGTGCCAGCTCGCGGGACGCGCGGGGTCCTGCACCAGGTTCACCGAGGGGCCGAAGTAGCCCTCCATGTCGTGGATGACGATGTAGTCGACCTTCTGGTTCCACGGCCGGTTCGACAGGTCGTGGTTGCCGTAGTCGTCGTCGGGCAGGGCCTGGTAGGGCGCCGGGATCCACTCGCACGAGATCGTGGGCGGACACTCGACGCCGTCGCGGCCGGGCCGGCGCAGGCCGAGCCTCTCCAGCCACTTCTCGAACTTCTGCAGGCCGGGCACCGCCTTCAGCCCGACCTTCTGCCCGTCGTCGGTGACCCGCTCGGCGCCGGCCTGGATCGTGGCGTACACCTCGTCGGCGAAGAACTTCGCGGCCTCCGCCTCGGACGCGCCCGAGTAGCGGGCGACCGCGCCGTACCACTCGGCGGGGTCGGCGCTGAGCGGCGCGCCGAGCTGCTTCTGGTAGTCGGCGAGCAGGGCCGCGCCGCCGCGGATGTTCACGGCCGGGTCGGCGCGCAGGTCGTCGCGGCTCGCGCCGGTGAGCTCGGCGGCCTTCTCCAGCGTTCTGAGCGAGGCGGGGATCTCGGCGGGCGCCGCCGGCCGGGCGGTGACCGCGAGAGGGCGGCCGTCGTCGCCGCGGGGGTCCTCCTCGCCCTGACCGTGGTGGTCGGTGGCGGGCAGGTCGGTCAGCGCGGCGGCGTCGGTGAGGTGCATGGGGCCGAACCCGGCGGAGTTGCTCGGCCGGCCCGCGTTGGCGTCCCACCGTGACTCCAGGTAGGACACGCCGAGCAGGACGCTCTCCGGCACGTCGTAGGCCTCGGCGGCCTCGGCGAAGGCCGCCTGCCGGTCGCCGGGGGCCGCCTGCGCGGCCGACGCCGGCTGTATGAGGGCGAGACCGCCGACGGCGATGACGGCCGCGGCCGTCATGCGGAGCGGCGTGAGTCGTTGCATGGGGGTTGCTCCTCGGCTGGGGGATCCGATGCAGTCAGACTGCGAAGTTAAGATCGCGATGTCAATAAGTTTCTTCATATTTGTGACACTTGGAGAAGAATTTCTTCACCATGCGGCCTCGGTAAGGTTGACCCGTTATGGGGATGAACGCGGACCTCGTCGTGATGGGCGCCGGACCGTCGGGGCTGGCAGCCGCCTGGCGGGCGGCCCGGCGCGGGCTGTCGGTGACGGTGCTGGAGCGGGCCGACCACGTCGGCGGGCTGTCGGCGAGCTTCGAGGTCTCCGGCATCCGGGTGGACCACGGCAGCCACCGCCTGCACCCCGCCACCCCGCCGCACCTCCTGGCAGACCTGCGCGGGCTCCTCGGCGACGACCTCCAGCGACGACCCCGCAACGGACGACTGAGGATCGCAGACCGCTACGTGGGTTTTCCGCTGAAACCCGCGGAACTGGCCAAACGATTGCCTCCGGGGCTGCTGGCGGGGGTGGCCCGCGACGCGGTGACGGCACCCCTGAGAGGGGCGGGCCGCGGCGGCACCTACGCCGGGACGCTCCGGGCGAGCCTGGGCCCCGCCCTCTACGAGGCGCTCTACGCGCCGTACGCGCTCAAGCTGTGGGGGCTGCCCGGCGAGGAGATCGACGGGGACCAGGCGCGCAAGCGGGTCACCGCCGACAGCCCGTGGAAGATCGCGCGCCGGATCCTCCGGGGACGGTCCGACGGGCAGGGAAAGATCTTCTACTACCCCCGCCGAGGCTTCGGCCAGATCGTCGACGCCCTCGCCGACGCGGCCACCGCCGCCGGAGCGGACATCCGCCTCGGTACGGCCTGCACGCGGATCGAGCCCGCGGCCGGAGCCGTCGTCCTGCACACCTCCCCGGGACCGGGACCGGGACCGGGACCGGGGGCGGGAGCAGGACCGGGAGCAGGAGCAGGACCGGGACCGGGAGCAGGAGCAGGAGCAGGAGCAGGACCGGGACCGGGACCGGGGTCGGGGGCCGTATCCGGGGATCCCGTGCCGGATGCGGGTTCCCCGGCGGGGACCCGGCTGACCGCCGGGCGCGTGTTCTCCACCATCCCGATGCCCGCCCTGGCGCGGCTGGTGGAGCCCGGCCCCGCGCCGGAGGTCGCCGAGGCGGCCGGGCGGTTGCGGTTCCGGGCGATGGTGCTGGTCTACGCGGTGCACGAGGGCGGGCGGTGGACGCCGTTCGACGCGCACTACCTGCCGGGCCCCGAGACGCCGGTGACGCGGATCTCCGAGCCCGCCAACTACCGCGTCAGCGCCGGCGATCCCGGCGACCGCACCGTGCTCTGCTTCGAGATCCCCTGTGCGGTGGGCGACGAGATCTGGACCGCGGGCGACTTCTCCGGCGTCGTCCGCGAGACCCTGGCCCACTCCGGGCTCCCGCCGGTCAACCTGACCGAGGTGGTCGTACGGCGGGTGCCGCACGTCTATCCGGTCTACGAGACCGGCTACGCCGCGCACCTGTCCGGCCTGGACGCCTGGGCCGGGACGATCCCGGACGTGACCACCTTCGGCCGCCTCGGCCTGTTCGCCCACGACAACACCCACCACGCCATGGCCATGGGCTACGACGCCGTCGACTCCCTCACCGAGAAGGGCTGGGACGGCTCCGCCTGGCGGGCCGCCCGCAGGCGCTTCGCCGAACACGTCGTCGAGGATTGACCTCGCGAGGCGCACGAGGTCCGTGGAGCCGTACAACGGTGAAGTCGTGAAGGGCGGCAAAAGTCCATGAGCCTCGGAGGTCCCCGGTCCGGGGTCGCCGGCGGCGGGACGGGTCTCGCGGGGAGCGGCTCCGGATCATCCGCCCGCAGGCGGTGTTTCCTTCAGCACGAGGTCGAGCAGGCCGGGGAACGCCTCGTCGAACTCCGGCCGGCGTAGCCGGTTGACCCGGCGTGGACCGGCGTCGCGCTGCTCGATGAGACCCGCCCGGCGCAGCACCGCGAAGTGGTGGCTCCGGGTCGCCTTGCCGACCGGCAGGTCGAAGGTGCCGCAGGCGCGTGTCCAGTCGGGTTCCCCGGCGAGCTCGCACAGGATCGCCCGGCGCACCGGATCGGCGACCGCGTCCAGGGCGGCCTGCAGGGGGACGTCCGCCGGATGGACGTGGGTCAGGTTCCGGGCCCGTGCCGAACCTGCCGGGCCGCCCGCGTCCGCCGGGCTGTCCGATCTCGATCGTATGCTCATGTGGTCGACCTCCATCGAACAGTTTAGGTCGCCCATGATGACCTGACGGGTCGGACCGGGTCACGCCCGGGGACGGGGATGCGGTGTACCGGTTCCCGCCGTTCTGCTGCTCTATGGCGAGTTGAGCTCGCGGTGGACGGCGGGGACGACCTTGCGGAGGTAGGGGACCAGCTTGACGAAGGACTCGCCGGTGGCGCGGAAGGCGTAGCGGATCGGGACCTCGTGGTAGCGGTAGCCCTTGGCCAGCAGGTCCAGGGTGAGGACCTGGGCGTAGTTGTAGTCGTGGATCACTTCGGCGGCGCGGGCCGCCGAGGGGGAGAAGGCGCGGTAGCCGCTCTGCCCGTCGGTGACGCGGTGCCTGGTCATCCAGCGGACCCAGACGGTCAGCACGCGGTTGCCGAACCGGCGGTGCGCCAGCATCCGCTCGATGCTCCCGGCGAACCTGGAGCCCACCACGTAGTCGGCCTCGCCGGTCAGGACCGGGCCCGCGACCAGCTCCATGTCCTCGGGGAAGTACTCCAGGTCGGCGTCCAGGTAGACGACCGCCGCCGGGTCCCGCCGCACCGCCTCCGCCAGCCCCCGCCGCACCGCGGCTCCCAGCCCGAGGTTCCCCGGCTGGGACACGACCGTCGCCCCCGCCTCCCGCGCGAGCGGGGCCGAGGCGTCCGTGGAGCCGTCGTCCACCACGATCGTGACCACCCGCCGCCCGGCGACCGAGGCCGGAAGACGCCTGACCACCTCCCCGACGGTCGCCTCCTCGTTGTGGACCGGGATGAACACGACGACCGGCGCGTCCGGGGAGACGGGCAGGGGGGCCGGCCGCGCGGGAAGCACCCGGGGCAGCCTGAGCCTGGTGGGAGTCACGAGAGCGAGGCCTCCGACGACGAGGGAGTAGGCGGTCTTCAGCGCGTGGGTGAGCAGGGCGACCGCGAACGCGGGCCCGGAGGCGACGCCGAGGGCGGTCAGCGCCGCCGTGGCCGCCGCCTCGTAGGAGCCGAACCCGCCGGGGGTCACGGCCACGGCCTGGGCGGCGATCGTCACGGCCGTCACCGCCACCGCCTCGGCGGGCGACAGCGCCACCCCCGCCAGCCGGGCCACCTCGTAGACCACCGCGGACTCCAGTATCCAGGCGGCCACCGCCGCGGCGAAGACCGGGGGAAGCGCGGTCATCGCCCGCCGCCGCCCGGCCCGGCCGTCACCGCCGGAGGCGAGCCGGAACGTCCCCCACCCGGCCCGGCCGTCACCGCCGGAGGCGAGCCAGAACATCCCCCCGAGCATCGTCGCGGCGAGCACGCCGACCACCGGCCAGATCCAGCCGCCGGCGAGCGTCCCGACCAGGCCGGGGGCGGCGGCCAGCGCGAGCAGCGCCACGGCGACGAGATCGGCCGAGCGCAGGGCCACGGTGGAGGCCACCACCGCGGGCGCGGGGAGGCCGGTCCTGCGCAGGACCGTGGTCACCCGGAGCGCCTCGCCGAGCCGGAACGGCAGGACGTGGTTGCCGAGCAGGGACACGTGCAGCGCGGCCCAGGAGTGGCCGAGGGACAGCTCCGGCAGCACCCGCCGCCACGACCAGGCCCGCAGGGCGAACGCGCAGCCGTACAGCAGCAGGGCCGCCAGCACTCCCGGCGGATCGCGGAGCAGCGCGCGGAACGCCGCCGCGAGGTCCGGGCCCGACACCACGCGTGCGAGGTAGGTCACAGCGACCGCCAGAACCAGCAGCCCGAGACCTCGGCGGACCGTCCTGGCCAGGGAGGAAGCGGGCATAGGGGGTCCTCACCGGAAGCTTTGTTCTTTCGATTAGTGAGGTTAGGCTACCTTTAGTGAGTTTGAGGAAAGGGTAGGGGTGTCGTCCATCGTGACCGGGGCCTCCGGGTTCATCGGCCGGATGCTGACCCGGATGCTTGTCGATTCGGGGGAGAAGGTCGTCGGCATCGACCGCGTTCCCCAGCCTCCGCGGCCAGGGCTGACCGTGCTGACCGCCGACCTCCTCGACGACGACGGGCTCGTGCGCGCCGCCCTAGCCGACGCCGACGCCGTCTACCATCTGGCCGGCTGCCCCGGCGTGCGCGACCACGGCGACGGCATCGCCTGGCGCCGCCACCGCGACAACGTCCTGGCCGGCGCGCGGGTGCTGAACGCCGTCCCCAAGCACGTGCCGCTGCTGGTGGCGTCCTCCAGCTCGGTGTACGGCGGGGCGCGGGCGGGCCGGCCCAGCCACGAGGCCGACCCCGTCCGGCCCGCCGGAGGCTACGCCGAGAGCAAGGTGCTGCTGGAGCGCCTGTGCGCCGAACGGCTCGAACGCGGCGGCAGGACCACGGTGCTTCGGCCGTTCACCGTGGCGGGTGAGGGCCAGCGGCCCGACATGGCCCTGTCCCTGTGGCTGGCCGCCGCGCGCGAGGGGCGCCCGCTGCGGGTCCTCGGCTCGCTGGACCGCACCCGCGACGTCACCGACGTGCGCCAGGCCGCCCAGGCGATGATCGACCTCGCGGCCTCCGGCGCCCAGGGCGTCGTCAACGTCGGCACCGGCCGTGGCCAGACCCTCCGCGCCCTCGCCGCCGCCGTCGCCGAGGTCCTGGACACCGAGGTCGCCTTCGCCGTCGAGCCCGCCCCCCGCATCGAGCCGGGCGCCTCCCTCGCCGACACCCGCCGCCTCCGCTCCCTGATCGGCTGGTCTCCCCGGACCGACCTCCACGACGTCGTCCGCCGCCAGGCGGCCGCCGCCCGCCCCCTCCTGGAGGTGGCGTGACGGACAGCCCGCCCGCCGGGCTGACGGCGAGGACGGCCCTGGTGGCGGTCGTCGGTACGGTGGCCGCCCTCCTCGGCATCGGGGTGCGGGCACGGTTCGGCGCGCATGTGGCGGTGGACGAGCCGCAGTACCTGCTGACCGCGTTGTCGATCTTCGAGGACTTCGACCTCGACATCACCGACGAGCTGGACGACGGCCGCTGGATGCCGTGGGCGGGGACCGAAGCCCTGCCGGTGCAGACCGAGGTGCTGCCCGGCGGCACGCAGATCAGTCCGCACGATCCGCTGCTGCCGATCCTGCTGGCCGTCCCGATGGGTCTCGGGGGCTGGATCGCGGCCAAGGCCGTCATGGCGCTCATGGCCGGGGCGCTCGCCGCGCTGACCCTGTGGACGGCGGTGCGCCGGTTCGCCGTCCCCGCGGGACTCGCCACGGTGGGGGTGATCCTCGCCTCGGCCGCCGCCCCCCTCGCGGTCTACGGCCAGCAGGTCTACCCGGAGCTCCCGGCCGCGCTGGCCACCCTCGCGGCGGTGGCCGTCCTGACCGGGCCCGCCTTCGCCGGGACGGCCCCGCCAGCCGGCCGGCCGGGGCCGCGGGCCGTCGCGCTGTTCGGCCTGATGGTCACCGCGCTGCCGTGGCTGTCGGTCAAATACGCCCCGGTGGCCGCCGCGCTCGCGCTCCTCGGCCTGTGGCGGCTGAGGGCCGCCCGCCGCCCGCTCCTGGGCCTCGCCGCCGGGTTCGCCGTCATGGGCACCGTCTACCTGGGGATCCACCGCCTCGTCTGGGGCGGCTGGACCGTCTACGCCAGCGGCGACCACTTCCAGGAGTCCGGCGAGTTCGGCGTGATGGGCTTCGACCCCGACTACGCGGGCCGGGCCGTACGGCTGGTCGGGCTGATGGTCGACAGGGGATACGGCCTGGCGGCCTGGCAGCCCGCGTGGCTGCTGCTCCTGCCCGCCGCCGGCTTCGCGCTCCGGCGCCTGCGCCCGCGCCCGCGCGGCGCGGTGCTGCTGCTCCCGCTGGCCGCCGGGTGGCTGACCGCGACCTTCGTCGCGCTGACCATGCACGGCTACTGGTGGCCCGGCCGCCAGACCGTCGTGGTGCTGCCGCTGGCCGTGCTGCTCGTCCTGGTCCTGCTGGCCGGCAGGCCGGGGTGGCTCCGCTGGACCGGGCTCGGGCTCGGCGTGGCCGGGGTGGTCGACTACGCGTGGCTGCTGGCCGACGGGTACGCCCGGCGGATCACCTGGGTGAGCGGCTTCGACCAGGTCGGCTCCCCGCTCCACCGGCTCCTGGGAAACCTCCTGCCCGACTACCGGCTCGGCTGGAACGGCTTCTGGCCGCTCCACCTGGCCTGGACGCTCGCGTCCGTCCTGTTGATCGCGTACGGCACGCCGTACCTCTTGAAGGGAGGCTCGGTTGAGGACGATCCCGTCTCGGGCCGTGGTGACGGCGACGGCGGCCACCCGGCCCTTCTCAGATGACCTTCCGGACACCGAAGTACCGGATACCGAACTAAGGAAGAACTCCCATGTCGCTGCGTAGGCTGGTCGCCGCCGCTCTCGTCCCACTGGCGCTGCTCGCGTCCGCCTGCGGCGGCGGTGGTGGCGGTGGCGGTGAGGGCCAGAGCTTCGACGACAACTCCCTGGTGATCTACTCGGGACGTAACAAGAACCTCGTCGGCCCGCTGATCGACAAGCTGAGGACCGCCACCGGCCTGGACGTCCAGGTCCGCTACGGCGACAGCGCGGAGCTGGCCGCGCAGATCCTCGAAGAGGGCGCGGACACCCGGGCGGACGTGTTCTTCTCCCAGGACGCGGGGGCGCTCGGGGCGCTGAGCAAGCACCAGATGCTCGCGCCGGTGCCCCAGGAGCTGCTGGACCGGGTCGCGGCCAGGTATCGCAGCTCGGAGGGGACGTGGGTGGGGGTCTCCGGCCGGTCCCGCGTCATCGTCTACGACCCCCGCACGGTCGCCGCCCCGCCCAAGAGCGTCTTCGAGCTGACCGACCCCAAGTGGAAGGACAAGGTCGGCTGGTCCCCGACCAACGCGTCGTTCCAGTCCTTCGTCACCGCGCTGCGGGTGGTCGCCGGGGAGGACAAGGCCAGGCAGTGGCTTGAGGCGATGAAGGCCAACGGCGCCAAGTCCTACCCGAACAACGTGGAGATCCTCAACGCCGTGGACGACGGCAAGCTCCAGCTCGGCCTGATCAACCACTACTACTGGTACGAGAAGGTGGCCGAGAACGGGCCGAACGGAGTGCCGTCCAGGCTCGCCTACCTGCCGGGCGGCGACCCGGGGGCACTGGTCAACGTGGCGGGCGTGGGCATGCTGAAGGGCACCGGGCACGGCGAGGCCGCCAAGAAGGCGATGGACTACCTCCTCGGCGCCGACGCCCAGAAGTACTTCGCCGACACCACCAAGGAGTATCCGCTCGTCGCCGGCGTGCCGACCGCCCCCGGGCTGCCCCCGTTCGACTCGCTCAAGGGCCCCGAGGTGGACCTGTCCAAGCTCGACTCGCTGGAGCAGACCATCACCATGCTGCAAGACGTGGGTCTGGTCTAGATGTCGGTACGCCGGATCCCCGCGGGGCTGCTGACGCCCGCCGCCGTCACGGCGGCGCTGGCGCTGCTGCCGGTGGGCTACCTGGTGGTGCGCTCGGCCGAGGGCGGCCTCGACGGCGTGGCCAGGACGCTGCTGCGGGCCAGGACCCTGGAGCTGGCCCTGCGCAGCCTGGGACTGGCGGCCGTGGTGACCGCGCTGTGCGTGGCCATCGGGATCTCGCTGGCCTGGCTGGTGATCAGGAGCGACCTGCCGGGCCGCCGCCTCTTCGGCATCCTGGCCGCGCTGCCGCTCGCCGTGCCGTCCTACGTCGCCGCCTACACGTGGGTGGCCGCGGTCGATCTGGAGGGTTTCACCGGGTCGGTGCTGGTGCTCACGCTCTGCAGCTACCCCTACGTCTACCTTCCGGTGGCCGCCGCGCTCAGCAGGATGGATCCGGCGACGGAGGAGGTCGCGCTCTCCCTGGGGCGCGGCCGGTCCGGCGTCGTCCTGCGCCGGCTACGGCCCTCGGCCGCGGCGGGGGCGCTCCTGGTCGCGATGTACGTGCTCGCCGAGTTCGGCGCGGTGGCGATCATGCGCTTCGACGTGTTCACCACGCAGATCTACACCTCCTACCGGGCGGGCTTCAACCGCACCCCGGCGGCGGTGCTCGGACTGCTGCTGGTGCTGATCACACTCCTGATCGTGGTGGCGGAGTCCCGCAGCCGGGGCAGGGCCTCCTACGCCATGCGGGGCAACCCGGCGCGCAGGCCCCCGATCATCCGGCTGCGCGCCGGGACCAGGGCGCTCGCGCTGGCCTGGTCCACCGCGCTCGCCGGGCTCGCGGTCGGCTTCCCCCTGGCCGGCATCGGCTACTGGCTGCTCAACGGCTCCTCGGCCCGGGTCGACCTGGGGGAGCTGTCCGGGGCGGTGGGCGCCACGCTGGGCGTCGCGGCGGCGGGCGCGCTGCTCACCACGGCGCTGGCCGTACCGGTCGGGATCATCGCGGCGCGTTACCGCGGCCGTACGGCGACCTTCCTGGAGCAGTCCACCTATGTGGGGCATTCGCTGCCCGGCATCGTCATGGCGCTGTCGTTCGTGTTCTTCGCCGTGCGCTACGTCCCGGCCGTCTACCAGCGTTCCCCGCTGCTGGTGGTCGCCTACGCCGTGCTGTTCATGCCCGCCGCGGTCGGCGCGGTGCGGGCCTCGGTCCTCCAGTCGCCGCCGGTGCTGGAGGAGGTCGCCCGGTCGCTGGGCCGTACCCCGCTGCAGACCGTCCGCGCCGTCACCCTCCCGCTCGCCCTGCCCGGCGTGCTCGCGGGGGCCGCGCTGGTGTTCCTCACCGCGATGAAGGAACTGCCCGCCACCCTGCTGCTCCGGCCGACAGGCATGGAGACCCTCGCCACCCAGCTATGGGCGGAGACCGGCTCGGGCGCCTATGCTGCCGCCGCGCCGTACGCCGCCCTGCTCATGCTTCTGGCGGCCGTCCCCGGTTTCCTCCTGGGCCGCCGATCCCTCAAGGAGACGACTTGAGACTGACCGTCACGGACGTGACCAAGGCCTTCGGCGGCACGCGGGTGCTGCGCGGCGCGTCGCTGACCGTGGAGGAGGGCGACCTCGCCGCGGTGCTCGGCCCGTCCGGCTGCGGCAAGACCACGCTGCTGCGCATCGTCGCGGGTTTCGAGAGCCTCGACTCGGGGTCGGTGGCGATCGGTGAGCGCGAGGTGGCCGGGCTGCCGCCCGAGCGGCGCAAGGTCGGGATCGTGCCGCAGGAGGCGGCGCTCTTCCCGCACCTGTCGGTGGCGCGCAACGTCGGCTTCGGGCTGCCGCGCGGATCCTCCGAACGCGTCGAGGAGTGCCTGGAGCTGGTCGGCCTGGCCGGGTTCGGCGACCGCATGCCGCACCAGATCTCCGGCGGCCAGCAGCAGCGGGTGGCCCTCGCCCGCGCCCTCGCCCCGCACCCGGGGGTGGTCCTGCTGGACGAGCCGTTCAATGCCCTGGACCGCTCGCTCAGGGTGAGCGTCCGCGACGAGGTGCGGGCGGCGCTGAAACGGGCCGGGGCGACCGCGGTGCTCGTCACGCACGACCAGGAGGAGGCGCTGTCCATGGCCGACACCGTCGCGGTCATGCGCGAGGGCCGGATCGTCCAGGAGGGCACCCCCGCCTCGGTCTACGCGGCCCCGTGCGATCTGGGCGTGGCCACGTTCGTGGGGGAGGCGGTGGTGCTCGCCGCCACCTCCGACCACGGCGTCGCCTCCTGCGTGCTCGGCGACCTGCCGCAGCGGGCCAACGGGGTCGCCGGGAAGGGCCGGGTCGCGCTCCGGCCCGAGCAGTTCGTGCTCCGCGAGCCGGGGGAGGGCGTGGGCGGCCTGGTCGAGCGGGTGGAGTTCTTCGGGCACGACGCCGCGATCACGGTCGCGCTGGAGCCGGGGACCGTGATCCGGGCCCGTACGCGCGGCGACGTGCCGCACCGCCCCGGCGACCGCGTGGGCGTCACGGTCGAGGGCCCGGTGCTGTTCTTCGCCGAGTGAGACCCCTGCCGCCGCCGCGAGGCTGTGACCAGCGGCTTTGTCGATTTATATGGACATTCCGCCCACCCTGAGGTGTTCTTCTCCCCGCTGAGATGGGAATGGCTACAGAGCCGAGACCCGACCGACAGCCCGGAGACGACAGTGAACGGATGGACGTTCGAAGGCCAGCCCGGCGCCCTGGGCGACACCACGGTGACCCTGGTGGAAGGCGGGTCCTTCTGCGTGTGCGCGCGCGGCGGCGACATCGTGCCCGGAGGGGCGCAGGGCGTCTACCACGCCGACACCCGGCTGCTGTCACGCTGGGAGCTGAGGGTGGACGACGCGCCGGTGGAGGCTCTCCGGGTGCTCACGGGCGAGCCGTACCACGCGACGTTCGTCGGCCGGGCGGGGCCGCGGCCGGGGCGGGCGGAGAGCAGCCTGCTGGTGATCAGGGACCGCTACGTCGGGGGCGGTCTCCGCGAGGACCTGACCCTGCGCAACCTGTCCGACGAACCGGCCGGATGCGTGGTCGACATCCACGTCAGCTCGGACGTGGCCGACCTGTTCGAGGTGAAGGCCGGCCGGGTCCGGTACGTGCCCGACGTGGAGATGACCCCCGACAGGTCGGGGCTGCTGGTCTTCTCCGCCAGCCGCTCGCGCGGCGCCCGGGTGTTGGGCGAGCCCGCGCCGTTCGCCGTCCCGGGCATGCTCATCTTCCGGGTCGTCGTGCCCGCGCGCGGCGAATGGACCGTCAGCCTGCAGGTCAACCCGATCCTGGAGGGGGAGGAGTCGCCCGCCTGGTTCTCCACCCACCGCCCGGTGGAGCACGCCGAACCCGCCAGACGCCGCGCCGACTGGGCGCGCCTCAGCCCCAGCCTCAGCACCCCCGACCGCCCCCTCTCCCAGGTCCTGCACCGCTCCAGGGAGGACCTGGGGGCGCTGCGGCTGTTCGAGCCCGACCGGCCCGACGAACCACCCAGCATCGCCGCGGGCGCGCCGTGGTTCATGACCCTGTTCGGCCGCGACTCGCTGCTGACCTCGTGGATGGCGCTGCCGCTGGACCAGTCCCTGGCGCTCGGCACCGTCCGCCGCCTGGCCCGGCTGCAGGGCAGGATCGACGACCCGCTCACCGAGGAGGAGCCCGGGAAGATCCTGCACGAGCTCCGCTTCGGCGTGCAGACCGGCGCCCCGCCGCACGGCGGCCGCGCCTACTACGGCTCGGTCGATTCCACCCCGCTGTTCGTGATGCTCCTGGGCGAGCTGCGCCGGTGGGGCGTGCACGGGGAGGCGGTCGAGGAGCTGATGCCGAACGTCGACGACGCCCTCGACTGGATAACCAGGTCAGCCGACCCGTTCCTGTTCTACCGCCGCAAGACCGACCACGGCCTGCTCAACCAGGGCTGGAAGGACTCCTTCGACGGCGTCAACTTCGCCGACGGCACGCTGGCCCGGCCGCCCATCGCGCTGGCCGAGGTCCAGGGATACGTCTACGCCGCCTACACCGCGCGCGCCCACTTCGCCCACGAGGCCGGCGACCAGGGGCTGGAGACGCACTGGACCGACCAGGCGACGCGGATCCGGGAGGCGTTCAACGAGCGCTTCTGGCTGCCCGAACGGGGCTACTACGCCATCGGCCTCGACGCCGGGGGACGTCCCATCGACAGCCTCGCCTCCAACATGGGGCACTGCCTGTGGACCGGCATCGTCGACGAGGACAAGGCCGACGCCGTCGCCGCGCACCTGCTCTCACCGGAGATGTTCACCGGGTACGGCGTGCGCACCCTGTCCTCCGGCATGGGCGCCTACAACCCGATGAGCTACCACAACGGCTCGGTCTGGCCGCACGACAACGCCATCATCGCCGCCGGTCTGATGCGCTACGGCTTCACGGAGGAGGCGCAGCGGATCGCGTTCGGCCTGCTGGAGGCGGCCGAGATCTTCGGCTGGCGGCTGCCGGAGCTGTTCTGCGGGTTCGGCCGGGACGAGTTCGCCTGGCCGGTGCCCTATCCCACCTCCTGCTCCCCGCAGGCCTGGGCCGCCGCGACCCCCATCCAGCTCGTCCGCTCCCTGCTCCGCTTCGACCCGTGGGTCCCGCGCGGCCAGATCTGGGTGGCTCCCGTCGGGCTGGACAACCTGCGGATCACCGGGGTCCCGCTCGCCGGGGCCCGGATCGACCTGGAGGTCGCCGACGGCGACGTCTCCGTCACCGGGGTGCCCGCGGGGATCACCGTGCACTCCGAACCACGTCATCCCATGAGGGCGGCCCTCCACCAGGTCTCCTGAAGCCCACGTCTGCTGAAGCCCGGGTCTCCTTGAGCCCCGCGTCTCCCCGAGCCCACGTCCCTTCAAGCCCATGTCCCTTCAAGAAGCCCACGTCCCTTCAAGAAGCCCACGTCCCTTCAAGCCCACGTCTCCTTGAGCTCCGGGTCTCCGGACAACCGGGTCTCCTGACACCACGGCCTCTCCCGGCCGTCGCATCCCCTGCCCCCTTGATCGGTTAGCTCGGACGTTCCAGGCAGGCCGCACGGCCGTAGGTGAGGTTGACATGATTGCTGAAGCAGGCGTTTCCGGATGGCGCGACGGGATGCGCATCGTGATGATCGCTCCCCCCTGGTACGACGTACCGCCCCACGGGTACGGGGGCATCGAGTCGATGATGGCCGAGCTCGTCGCCGGCCTGTCCCGGCGCGGGCACGACGTCACCCTCATCGGGGCGGGCCGGGCCGGGACGTCCGCGCGGTTCCTGCCCACCTACGTCCCGGCGCCCTCCGCGCGGATCGGCGAGTCGATGCCCGAGGTGCTGCACGCGGCCCTGGCGCATGACATCGTCTCCGGCCTCGACGCCGACATCGTCCACGACCACTCGCTGGCCGGGCCGCTGACCGCGGCCTCGCGGAGCGTGCCGACCCTTGTCACCTGTCACGGGGAGGTGGACGGCGAGCTCGGCGAGTACTACCGGGTGCTCTACGACACCGTGTCGATGGTCGGCATCTCCGAGGCGCAGCGGCGGATCGCCCCGGACCTGAACTGGGCCGGAGTGGTCTACAACGCCGTCGAGACGGACTCCTTCCCCTTTCGGGAGGACAAGGAGGACTGGGTGCTGTGGCTGGGCAGGTTCAACGAGGACAAGGGCGCCCATCTGGCCATCGACGCCGCTCGGGCGGCGGGGCGGCGGATCCTGCTCGCGGGCAAGCTCACCGAGCAGATGGAGCACGACTACTTCGAGGAGCACGTCAGGCCCCGGCTCGGCCCCGACGCCGAGTATGTCGGCGAGGCCGACGCCTCCCGCAAGCGCGAGCTGCTGTCGGCGGCCCGCTGCCTGGTCTTCCCGATCACCTGGGAGGAGCCGTTCGGCATGGTCATGATCGAGGCCATGGCGTGCGGCACCCCCGTGGTCGCCCTCAACCGGGGGGCCGTGCCCGAGGTGGTCGTGGACGGGGTCACCGGGTTCGTCCGGAGCCATGTCGAGGAGCTGCCCGAGGCCGTCGAGGCGGCCGGCACGCTCGACCCGCGTGCCTGCCGGTCGCATGTCCGGAGCCGTTTCGACGCCGAGGTGATGACCGAGGAGTACGAGAAGATCTACCGCCGGGTGATCAGCGGTCTCGCCGACCCCACCGAGGGAGGCATGAGCCTGGCACTGCCCGCCAACTGATGGCCCGTCACCGAAGCTCGGACGGGTGATCGATCTCCTGGGGTCACCCGTCGGGCCGGCTGCTTCCGCATGGTCGCGCGGCGCAGCGGGCTTGGCACCGCCGCCAATCTGCGCACGCTCATGCGTCGCGCGACCGGCATCACTCCGTCGGCCTACAGGCGCCGGTTCGGGCCTGAGGTGAGTTGACGGCGGGGCGTCCTCTTCCGGCAGACGACCGGAAAAGGACGCCCCAGCGTCGGCTGTCACCAGGGGGAGGCGGTTGTGGCCCGGGGACGGCCGCGGTCTCCTCCCCGGAGGTCCTGGATCAGACTCCGAACGCGGCCGGGTAGCGGATGGTGCCGGACGGCACGGGCACGGCGGGGTCGAGGACGAGCGCCATCATGTACTTGTCCTCGACGTCGAAGGGGGGACGGATGGAATGGCCGGAGGCCGGGGTGAAGCCGAAACGCGGGTAGTAGTCGGCGTGGCCGAGCACGAGCACGAGGTTCTCGCCCTGCTCACGGGCGGCGTCGAGGGCGGCGCGGATGGCGGCGGAACCGGCGCCGCGCCGCTGGTGCTCGGGCCGTACCGCGCACGGGCCCAGGGTGAGCGCCGCAGAGCCGTCGACGTGGCAGCGGGTGAGCAGCGCGAATCCGGCGATGGAACCGTCGGGCGCCTCGGTGACCCAGGACAGGCTGGGGATCCACGCCTGCCGGTCGGCGCGCAGGGCCTCGACCAGGTCGGCCTCGTGCGAGGTGGGGAAGGCCGCGAGGTTGGCCTCGCGGATCTGGGCGAGGTCGGCGGCGGTCTCAGGGCGGGTGATCCAGGAAGTGGCCATGGGGGTATTCGAGTCCGTTTCTGTGCTTGCCTGGGGGCGCGGGATGTGGCCGGTCATGACTGCTGGTCCCTGAACTTGTAGGTCGCGCGCAGATGGCTGGTGATGGCCTTCTGCTGGTTGGTGCGTTCGCCGCGCAGCCGGGCATCGGTGCGCGAGGCCGCCCACGCGTTCTCGCGTTGCAGCTTGCGGTAGCTGTTCAGGCGGCGCTCGGTCAGCTTGCCCGCCTGGATGGCGGCCTGGACGGCGCAACCTGGTTCGGTGTCGTGGGCGCAGTCGCCGAAGCGGCAGTCCCGGGCGAGGCGTTCGATCTCGGCGAAGACCTGTTCCAGGCCGTCGGCGGCGTCGTACAGGCTGATCCCGCGCAGGCCGGGCGTGTCGATGAGGACACCGCCACCGGGAAGGGGAACCAGTTCGCGGCGGACGGTGGTGTGGCGACCCTTGCCGTCCTGCGCCCGTACCTCGCCGATGGCCAGAAGCTCGTCGCCGAGCAGCGCGTTGCCGAGGCTGGACTTGCCCGCGCCCGAGGATCCGAGCAGGACCGTGGTTCCGCTCAGCAACGCGGTCAGTACATCGATGTTCTGGCCGGTGGTCACGCTGGTGACCAGGATGTCCACACCTGGCGCCAGCTCGCTCGCTTCGGCGTGCACGGCGTCGGCGTCGGCGGCCAGATCCGCCTTGGTCAAGACGATCAGCGGCCTGGCGCCGCTCTCCCACGCCAGGGCCAGCAGCCGCTCCAGCCGGGCCGCGTCCAGCGCGGTGGCCAGTGAGACGGCGAGGACGACGGTGTCGATGTTGGCGGCCAGCACCTGCCCGTGGGAGGTGCGTGACGCCGACGAGCGCACGATCGCGCTATGACGCGGCAGCAGGGCCACCAGTTCCGGCTCCCGGCCCCGGCGCAGCGCGGCCCAGTCACCGGTGCAGGGCGCCAGGAGCGGGTCCGGCGAGTACAGCGCCGTGAGGGCGGCCCGGACCGGGCCGGACCCGGTGACCGCGTCACACAGGCCGCGATCCACCCGTGCGATCCGGGCCGGTACCAGGCCGGCCTCGCGGTGTTCGGCGAAGGAGTTGTCGAGTGTTTCCGTCCATCCGTACCGGGACAGGCCGGCGTCGGATGGATCGGTGAAGAGGTTTGGCAACGTGAGACACCTTGCGGGAAGGGGCCCCGACGAGACGCAGACATCACCCCCGCCTCGTAAGCCGGACGGCTACGGCGAGGGGAAGAAGTGGGTCAGACCGGGGCCCGGGACGTGAGGAATGTCCGGGCGCTGCACACGGCAGCGGTCTTCACCGCGGTCATCAAACCTCACCTCCCTCTCATCCGGAAATCCAACACCTAAACGATCAGCACTCTAGCACTCCCCGCGGGATGCCTGTCACGGATTCCTGCGCCGGAGGGTCGGGAACTTCGCGTCCAGGCACCCTATGTTGGGGTGACGATATTTTCGGCGGAGGGACGGCCATGGGTGAGTTCGTGCGGGTGGAGACGGCCGAGGGGATCGCGACGATCAGGCTGGACCGGCCGAAGATGAACGCGCTCAACCGGCAGGTGCAGGAGGAGATCGCGGCCTGTGCCCGGCAGGTGGACGCCGACCCCGGTGTCCACGCCGTGGTCCTCTACGGCGGGGAGCGGGTCTTCGCCGCCGGCGCCGACATCAAGGAGATGGCCGACATGTCCTATGCGGACATGGCGGCGCACTCCGCGGTGCTGCAGGACTGCTTCACCGCCGTCGCGGAGATCGGCAAGCCGGTCATCGCCGCGGTGACCGGCTACGCCCTGGGCGGCGGCTGCGAGCTCGCCCTGTGCGCCGACATCCGCATCGCGGGTGAGTCGGCCAAGCTCGGCCAGCCGGAGATCCTGCTCGGCATCATCCCCGGGGCGGGCGGCACCCAGCGCCTGCCCCGGCTGGTCGGCCCCGCCAGGGCCAAGGACCTCATCTTCACCGGCCGTCACGTGCCGGCCGCCGAGGCGCTGCAGATCGGGCTGGTCGACCGGGTCGTCCCCGACGCCGACGTCTACACCGAGGCGCTCGCCTACGCCGCCACGTTCGCCGGCGGCCCGGCCCTGGCGCTGCGCGCCGCCAAGCAGGCCGTCGACCGCGGCCTGGAGGTGGACCTGAACAGCGGCCTGGAGATCGAGCGCCTGCAGTTCTCGGCCCTGTTCGCCACCGAGGACGCCAAGATCGGCATGCGCGCCTTCGCGGAGAAGTCCCAGGCGAAGTTCACCGGCCGCTGACGCGCGTCCCGGAAGGCGGATGACAGCGCCGGTCCGGGCCCGCGACGTGGTGACACCGGCATCGGTCCGGGCCCGCGACGTGGTGACACCGGCATCGGTCCGGGCCCGCGACGTGGTGACACCCGGATCGGTCCGGGCCCGCGACCCGGTGACATCCGCATCGGCCTGAATCGGGGATCCGGATGTCGGTGGGACCGTCCTGGTAGATCAAGCTTTGCCGGTATCGTGCCAGACTATGGTTCGGTTGGTGAAGCGTGCTCTGATGCCCGCCCCGCTCCGGCGGGCGGTGCGCGGGTGGTTCGACTCCCGATACGTCTCCCTGGCCGATCACCGTCAGGACATCAAGGACACGCTCCGGGAGGTCCAGACGCTGGGCCGGGAGGTCACCGCGCTGCGGGCCGAGATCGACAGGCTCCGGGAGCGGGTGGCCAAGGCCGGCGTGGACCAGGCCCAGGCCAGGCGCTGGGACGACGCCCATCGCCTGGCCCAGGAGACCGCGGTCGCGATGGACGGGGTGCTCCAGAACGAGGTGCTGCTCTGGCAGGCCGTGGACCGCCTGCCCGCTCCGGGCCCGGACCGCTCCCCAGGGCAGGCCATAGACCGCCTGCCCGGCGGCACGCCCGCCCCGGGCCCGGAGCGCTCCTCCGGGGGGCCCGCGTGAGGGTCACCTGGGCGGCCGACGGCGGCGTCTGGCGTCTCACCTTCCGGCTGGACCCCGAGGACGAGATCACCGGGTTCTGCGCCGACGGCCAGCCCCTGCGCCTGGCCACGAACTCCTTCCGGGTCGAGCTGCCGCGCGCGCCGTACGACATCCACCCCGACCTGCGGGCCCTCGCCGCGTGGACCGTCGTCGCGCCGTGGACGCGGCGCGCGATCGTCTTCGACCGGCCGGTCTCGCCGGAGTTCGCCGCGGCGATCCAGTCGGGCTGGGGGATCGAGGCGGGGCCCGTCGGCGGGACGCCGCGGTCCGGCGGCAGGCTGGCGATCTCCTACAGCGGCGGCGCCGACTCCGCGGCGGTGGCCGCGATGCTGCCCGACGCGCCGTTCGTCCACTTCCAGCGGGTCTCCCACCCGCGCGTGCCCAACCGCTGGACCCACTACCGCGCCGACGTGCTGGCCTCGCTGGCCGCGGCGACCGGCCGCGAGCTCACCGTCGTCCGCTCCGATCTGGAGTTCACGCTCGCCGAGCCCCGGCCCGGCTACCCCGAGCACCACGCGGTGGCGGCCGGGGCGCTGCTGCTGGCCGACGAGCTCGACCTGGGCGGCCTGGCCTTCGGCTACGAGCTGGGTTCGCGCTGGCTGGGCGGGGACCGCTACCTGCTCCGCTACACCCCCGACAACCTGATGTGGTCCCCGCACGGCGCCTGGGGCCGGGCCTTCGCCGCGGCGGGCCTGCACATCGTGCTCCCGGTCGGCGGGGTGAGCGAGGCCGTCACCATGCGCCTGGCCCTGGAGTCGGACCTGCGCGAGCAGGTCCGCTGGTGCCTGCGCGGGGTGAACGGTCCCTGCGGCACCTGCGGCAAGTGCCTCTACAAGGAGCTCATCCAGGCCGCCGTCGAACGCCGCCCGCTGCGCACCACGGTCGCTCCGGGCCGTCCGGTCGCGCGCAAGTGGCAGGAGCCCCCGCCGTACGGCGGGCAGGAGATGATCGAGTACGGCTGCGCGCGGGTGCCCGGCATCGAGGACACGCTTTTCGGCAGGGCGGCGGGCTTCCTGGGCGCGACCGAGGAGTCGACGGCCTGGTTGGACCGCTGCTACCCGCCCGCGATCGAGGAGATCCCCGAGCCGTGGCGCGAGCAGGTCCGCGACTTCGTCGCGGGAGAGGTCGGGTTCATGAGCGACGACGAGGCACGCCGCGTCGAGACCTGGGGGATGTCGTGAAGGTATATGTCTCGGTGGACATGGAAGGCGTGACGGGGCTGACCGACCCCGAGGAGATGCACGCCGGGGGCCGGGGGTACGAACGCGGCTGCGAGCTGATGACCGGTGACGCCAACGCGGTCATCCAGGGCGCCTTCGACGCCGGAGCCGAGGCCGTGCGCGTCAACGACGCGCACGGGTCGGTCAAGAACCTCAGGATCGACCTGCTCGACGAGCGGGCCACGCTGATCCGGGGGCCGGGCAAGCCGCTGCGGATGGGGCAGGGACTCGACCGGAGCTACCGGGCGGCCTGCTTCGCCGGCTACCACGCGCGGGCCGGGGTCCAGCACGGGGTCCTCAACCACACCTGGATGGGCAAGGAGATCCAGAACGTCTACCTCAACGGCGAGGTCTGCGGCGAGACCCGCCTGGTGGCGTCGTTCGCCGGGTCGCTCGGCGTGCCGGTGGCCCTGGTGACCGGCGACGAGGCCGTCTGCGAGGAGGCCCGCGAGCTGCTCGGCGACGTCGAGACGGTCGCGGTCAAGAAGGGGGTCGACAGGTTCTCCGCCGAGCTCCTGCCGCCCGCCGTCGCCCAGGCCCGGATCCGGGAGGCCGCCGCCCGCGCGCTCAACCGGGTCGCGGACTTCCGCCCGTGCGCCCCCGAGCCCCCGTTCACCCTCGGCGTCGAGTGGAACTCCACCGCGATCGCCGCCGGATGCGCGCTCATCCCCGGCGTCAGGTCGGCGGGCCCCCGCCACACCGAGTTCGTCACCGACGACTTCTCCCAGATCATGGCGCTGATGGGCATCTTCTCCATGGTCGGCGGCCAGATCGCCTGCGGCAGCGGCGTGTACGGCTGACGCGCATGAGTGAGTCCAAAGTGATGACGCGCAGGGCGCTGCTGGTCGGCGTGGGCGCGGCCGGCGGCGCCGGAGCCATGTTCGCGGCCATGGGGGCGCTGGGCCTGGCCCCGGACGCCCAGGAGAAGGACTTCGTCCCCCCGCAGCCCTCCGACTTCTCGCTGCGCGGCCGGGCCGCGGCGAAGGTGGTGGTCCTCGGAGCCGGGGTCGCCGGGCTGACCTGCGCCTACGAGCTGGGCAAGGCCGGATACGACTGCACGGTCCTGGAGGCCGCCGACCGGGTGGGGGGCAGGAACCTCACGCTGCGCCGCGGGGACCGGCTGCCCGAGACGGGCGGGGAGACCCAGACGGCGGAGTTCGAGGAGGGGACCTACTTCAACGCCGGGCCGGGCCGGATCGCGCAGTGGATGGTCGCCATGGACTACTGCCGCGAGCTGGGCGTGCCCATCGAGACGTTCGTCAACAACAACGCGTCGGCGTACGTCTACACGGGGGGCATGAAGGCTCCGGCGCGGGCGCGCACGGCACGGGCGGACCTCTACGGCTACGTCGCCGAGCTGCTGGCCAAGGCCACCCACGCCGGTGCGCTGAACCGCCGGCTGACCAAGGACGACCGCGAGCGGCTGGCGGAGTTCCTGCGGCGCTTCGGCGACCTCGGCCCCGACCTGACCTACGGGGGTTCCACCCGCCGCGGTTTCGAGACCTACCCCGGCGTCACCGGCGGCGTCCCCGCCGGCACGCCGCCCTCCCTGAGCGACGTGCTCTCGGCCGGCACGGGCCGGGCGCTCACGATGGACTTCGGCTACGAGCAGGCCATGCCGATGTTCCAGCCGGTGGGGGGCATGGACGCGATCGTGACCGCGCTCGCCGGGGCGGTCGGCCGCGACCGGATCAGAACGGGTGCCCGGGTCACCGGTGTGAAGAACCTGCCCGACGGCGTCGAGGTCGCCTACCAGGGCGGCACGCTCCGCGCCGACTACTGCGTCGCCACCCTGCCGCCCCACCTGCTCGCCCGTCTCCCGCACAACCTGGGCGCCCCGATCACCGCCGCGCTCCGCACCCCCGTCCCGGTCGCCGCGGGCAAGATCGGCCTGGAGTACGGCAGGCGCTGGTGGGAGATCGACGACCGCATCTACGGCGGGATCACCGAGACCGACCTGGACATCACCCACATCTGGTACCCCTCCCACGGCTACCACTCCAGGAGCGGCCTGGTCGTCGGCTACTACAACACCGAGGCCAACGCCGAGCTGTACGGCGGGCTGCCGCACCGGGACCGCCGGAACCGCGCGCTCACCCAGGGCAAGAAGATCCACGGCGACAAATACCGCGCCGAGCTCCGTTCCAGCGTTTCGATCGCCTGGCAGCGCCAGCCGCACATCGAGGGCGCCTGGGTCTACTGGCCCTCCCACCAGGGCGCCTTCGCCCTCCTGCAGCGTCCGGCCGGCCGGGTCTACTTCGCGGGCGACTGGCTCACCCACCTGATCGCCTGGCAGGCCGGGGCCATGGAGTCGGCCAGGAAGGCCGTCACCGAGCTGCACAGGCGGGTTCTGCAGACGACGTCCTGAGCCCGCCGCGCGGCCGTAAAGTCTCAGGGGCGAGTGATACGGAGGAGACGACGATGGCGATCGGGACATTGGGCGGGATCACCCCGCTGGGGCTGCCCGAGGAATGGCCGGTGCTGGTGGACGAGGCCGTGGCGGCCCATCCGGGCGTCGTGATCGGCAGTGGCGTCCGGCACTCCAAGCTGGCGCTGCCGGGCGCGGTGCTCGCGGACCTGAAAACCGCGGAGGTCCTCCGCCTGGCGAACTGACGCCGAAAAGAGATTGAGTGTTACCGGGGTTTGGGAAACCGTTGAAGCCTGGCAGACGTTGTTCAAACGGAGAATATGGCCTGATGGTTCATCTCATGGGCGGTGTTTAAGCCGGTATGGTTCTTCATGCCATGAATCAGGACGACCGACTGGGCCCCTACCGACTGCTCCGGCGGCTCGGTGAGGGCGGCATGGGCGTGGTCCACCTCGCCGTCGACCCTCAGGGGCGGCAGGTGGCGGTGAAGGTCCTGCGAGCGGAGGTGGCGGGCGACGACGTCGCGCGGCGCCGGCTCTCGCGGGAGGTGGAGACCATGCGGCGGGTGCGCAGCGAGCACATCGCCGAGGTCCTCGACGCCGACGTGACCGGCCACCGGCCCTACATCGTGACCCGATACGTCCCCGGCCAGCCGCTGGACGAGCTCATCAAGCAGGACGGTCCGATGGGGCTGCCCGCGCTGCTCAAGGTCGCGCACGGGGTGGCCGCGGCGCTGGCCGCCGTGCACTCCGTCGGCGTCATCCACCGCGACCTCAAGCCGGGCAACGTCCTCATCCTGGACGGCCAGCCCGTCCTCATCGACTTCGGCATCGCGCAGGCCGTGGACGCCACCAGGCTCACCCAGACCGGCATGTTCATCGGCACGCCCGGCTACCTCGCCCCCGAGATCATCGAGGGTCACGAGGCGGGTCCCGAGGTGGACGTGCACGCCTGGGCGGGCACGCTGGTCTTCGCGGCCACCGGCCAGCCGCCCTTCGGCAAGGGCACGCTGGAGATGATCTTCTACAACATCACCGCGGGCAAGGCGGACGTGGACGCCGTCCCGGCGCCGCTCCAGCCGGTGCTGCGGGCCGCGCTCCAGCGTGACCCGGCCAGGCGGCCCAGGGCCACCGAGCTGGCCGCGCAGGTGGAGCGCCTGCTGCCCAGGGCGGGCCGGTCCCGGGTGCCCGACGAGATCACCACGGTCTCGCACTTCGACGACCCCGGCCACGGCGGGCCGGGGGGCCAGGGCTTTCCCGGCGTCCCGGCCGGTCAGGGGTTCCTCGGCGGTGACGGCTCGCCCTCCAGGCCGGGCGTCCAGGGCTTCTCCACGGGGTCCGGCGTGCCGGGCCGCGCGGGTGACCCCGGCGACGTGCCGACCCCGGTTGCCTCCCGTCCGGGCCTCTCCTCGCAGTCCACGCCATGGCCCCCGGCCCCGGCGGCGCAGCCGCGCGAATACGTCTCGCTGCTGGGCGAGCAGCCGCCCGACCCGTCGCCCACCCGCCGGGTGACGGCCGAGGAGCTGCGTCAGGCGGCGGCGGCCCAGCAGGCCTCCTACGACCTGCCCACCGGCATGCTCAGCCCCGAGGACATCCCCACCCGGAACCGTTTCCCCGCCGGTGACCAGCCCGGGACCGACCGATCCGGGGCCGACCGGTCCGGGGCCGACGCCGGCCGGCTGGCGGCCACGGCACCCGTGGCCGACGGTGACATCCCGACCCAGCGGGTCCGCCCCCAGGACCTGGCGGAATACATCCGCGGCCAGGCCCCGCAGCCGGGCCGCCCCGCGCAGCCGGGTCACGTCCCGCAGCCGTACCCGCAGCAGCAGGCCGCGTTCGAGCAGACGCCGCACGTCCGGCAGCCCGCGCCGCCGCCCTACTCCTACCCGCCGCAACCCCAGGCGCCCGTTTCGCCGCACCCCGGCCAGCGGCCGGGCCACATGTTGCAGCGTTCCAAGGCGTACGGCGTGGCGAGCGGGATGATCATGATCGTCGTGGCGGTCGCGGCGGTCCTCGCGCCGATCGTCGTCGCCGCCGTGGTGATCCCGGCCGCCATCCTGCTCCGGGCCGCCGACATCGCCCAGCCCAGGCTCAACACCCGCCGTGCGGCGGGTGAGGCCGCCGCCGACGTCTTCCGGGTGTTCGGCCAGCCGGCCGCGCTCCTGAAGTCGGTGGGCATCACCGCCGCGCTGGTGCCGTACGCGCTGATCCTCGGCCTGCCGGTGACGCTGCTGCTCACCGTGGTCGCCACGAAGATGTCCCCGGCCAACGCGCTGAGCTGGGGCGCGGGGGTCGCGCTCTGGACGGTCTGCGCGGGCCCCGGGGTGGAGGGCCCCGGACGCCAGATGCGACGTACCCTGGCATCAATGCTGCCTTCGCGCAGCGCGGCCATGATCGTGGCCTCGATGCTCGGCGCGTTGGCCGCCCTCATGATTCTTATCGCGATCGGCACCGTGGGGGACGGGGCACGACAGGCGCGGTGGGCGCCGGTCGATGTCGGGACGGTGGTGACGGAACTGACGGATCTACGAAAGGCGGCGCGATGACGGGGGACACGCAGGCGCCTGAGCGACTGGGACCGTACCGTCTGCTCAGAAAGATCGGCGAAGGCGGCATGGGGGTCGTCCACCTGGGGCTCGACGAGGACGGGCGGGAGGTGGCCGTCAAGGTCCTGCACCCGCACGTCGCCGCCGACCTCAAGGCCCGCGACCGGCTCACCCGCGAGGTGGAGACCATGCGGCGGGTGCGCAGCCCGCAGGTCGCGGAGGTCCTCGACGCCGAGCTGACCGGCAGGCAGCCCTACATCGTGACCCGCTTCGCCCCGGGCCGCACGCTGGAGGAGACCGTCCTGGCCGACGGGCCGCTCGCGCCCGCCGAGGTGGTCAGGCTCGCCCAGGGCATGTGCGCGGCGCTCGTGGCGATCCACGCCGCCGACGTCATCCATCGCGACTTCAAGCCGTCCAACGTGATGATCGTCAACGGCGAGCCGCTGGTCATCGACTTCGGCATCGCGCACCTGGTCAACGCCACCCGGCTGACCCAGACCGGCATGTTCGTCGGCACGCCCGGCTACCTCGCCCCGGAGATCATCCGGGACACCGAGATCACCCAGGCGGCCGACGTGCACGCGCTGGCCTCGACGGTCTTCTTCGGGGCGACCGGCAAGCCGCCGTTCGGCACGGGCAGCTTCGAGATCGTCTGTTTCAACATCATGGAGGGCCGGGCCAACATCGACCTGGCCCCGGTCTGGCTGCGCGGCTGGCTCCGCCAGGCCCTGGCGGTGGACCCCTCCGTCCGGCCGAGCGCGCAGGCGCTCCACCGGATGGCGCGGGCCCTCGACCCCTCGGTGACGGTCTTCGAGGAGACGCCGCCCGCCACCGCCGTCATCGACGGCGGCACCAGGGTGCTCAACTCCGACGGCACGAAGGTGCTCAATACCGACGGCACCCGGGTCCTGGACGGCCAGACCCAGCCTCCGTCCTCCACCACGCAGTCCCCGCCGAACGGCACCCGGGCGCTGCCGCAGGACGGGAGCTACTCCGACCTGCTGACGCCGGTGGAGTACGCCAAGCCGGAGCGGCGCGAGCGCAGGCCGCGCGGCGAGCCGACCCGCCCGTCGGGGACGGCTCCGCCCCCGTACGTCCCGGCGACCCCGCCGCCCTACGTGCCGGCTCCGTCCCCGGAGCAGCGGCCGAGGTCGGCCCCGCCGCCCTACGCCGACCAGCGGGTCGCCGGCTACCCGGCGCCGCCGCCGACCGGTCCGGCGCAGCCGTACGCCCCGCCGGCCGTCCAGCCCCGGCCGCACACCCCGCCGCAGGACCGTCCGCGCTACCGCACCGGTCACCCGCTGGCCGCGGTGCTGCTGCTGACGATCCTCGTCGCGCTGGCCTGCGTGCTGCCGGTCATGGTGAGCGCGTTCGCGCTGGTCGCGGTGCTCTGCCTGCGGGTCGGCGAGTATCTCTTCGGGGACCTCGCCGAGCGCCGCTCGGTCCGGGGCAACAGCGCCACCGACCCGCTGCTCGCCGTGCTCGGCACCCCCTGGGCGTTGATCAAGGCGGTGCTCGCGACGGTGGTCACGGCCCCGCTGGCCGCCATGTTCGGCATGTGCGTGTGGGGCGTGCTGGTCTACATCGGGCAGATGAAGACCGATCCGGCCGCCGCCTACGCGGCGGGCGCGTTCGTGGCCGGGCTGTTCGTGCTGCCTGGCGGAGGCAAGCCGCGCAAGGCCGTCTCCCGCGCGCTGACCGGCGTGATCCGCAGCCCCGGGGCGGCCATGGTGACCACCATCGTCCTGGGCACGCTGGCGTTCTTCTCGGTGATGGCGGCGCTGGGGATGGCCCCGTCGTTCGCGCCGTGGGACCAGCCCACCGATGTGATGGATGCGCTGAAGAGGGAGTGGCAGACCCAGGTGGAGAACGGCAAGATGGGCGTGCTCGACCTCATCGGCGGTCTGGTCAAGGATCTGATGAAGAGCCTGGGGCTGGGGTTCCTCACCTTCGGAAAATGATCCCGTGCGCGATCGGCCCCTCTGGTGCACGATGAAGGGGACACGCCGGAGGGAGTCGCATGGGAGCGCCGGACGGTGAGCGCCTGGGCCCGTACCACCTGTTGTCGACGCTCGGTGCGGGAGGTTTCGGCGAGGTCCATCTCGCGCTGGATCCCGAGGGGCGCACGGTGGCCGTCAAGATCCTGCACCCGCACGTCGCGGCCGACCGCACCGCCCTCGCCCGGCTGGCCCGCGAGGTGGAGACCATGCGGCGGGTCCAGGGGCCGTACGTCGCCGAGGTCCTGGACGCCTCGCTGGAGGGCGCCCGCCCCTACCTGGTCACCCGTTACGTGCAGGGCCGCCCGCTCAGCGCGGTGGTCGCCGGCGACGGGCCGGTCGGGGGCGACGATCTCGTACGGCTGGCGCGCGGCCTGGCCGAGGCCCTGGCCGCCGTCCACGCCGCCGGGGTCGTCCACCGCGACCTGAAGCCCGCCAACGTGATACTGACCGACGGCGAGCCGGTCGTGATCGACTTCGGCATCGCCTGCGCGCTCGACTCCGCCTCGGTCACCGTGTCCGGCGCGGTCCTCGGCACCCCCGGCTACCTGGCGCCCGAGGTGCTGGAGGGCGCGGGCTCGGGCGCGGAGGCCGACATGTTCTCCCTCGGCGCCACGCTCGCCTACGCGGCCACCGGGCGGCATCCGTACGGCACGGGCCCGCCCTCGGCGGTCGGCTACCGTGTGGTCCACCACGCCCCCGACCTGGAGGGCGTGCCCGGCTGGCTGGAGCCGCTGCTCCAGGAGTGCCTGCGGCGGGATCCGGCCGCCCGGCCGTCCGCCGCCGAGCTCCTGGACCGGCTGGGCGCCGCCGGTCCGGCCGTCCACGCGGCGTTCCCGAGGGCGCGCCCCGCCGCCGCCGTCGGTGGGCGGAGGGCCGTCCGGGACCAGGAGGCCACCCACCTGCAGGACGCCGTCCGGGACCAGGAGGCCACCCATCTGCAGGACGCCGTCCCGCGCGAGGCGGGGGCGGCGGGGAGCTCCGTGCAGGAGCTCACCACCCGGCAGTGGCGTCCGGGACGCCGCCCGCCGCCCGGCAGGCTCTCGGCGGAGGAGGCCCGCGAGCGCCGCCGGACGGTCCTGCACCGCCGCTGGATCGTCGGCACCGGCCTGCTCGTGTCCCTGGCGGCGGCGACGGCCAGGGAGCCGCTCCCCGAGGTGTCGCTGCTCCTTCTCACCTCCTACGGCCTGGTGATGCTCGTCGACGGGGGGATCGCCCTGTTCGGCCGCCGGGACCGCGCGCGCATGGTCGTCGATCTGGCCGGCGCCGCCGGCGCCATCGCGCTGTGGGCCGTCCTCGGCACGTTCTTCAGCACGCTCACCCTCGCGCTGGCCCTGGGGACCGTCGTCTTCGTCCTGGTCGCGATCCTGATGGCCAGCTGAGGCGTCCGGGGCTCCGGCGGCCCGGGGTCCCGCGCGCAAATTCTGGAACATAGTTCGGTATGGTGGAGGGGTGACCGATCGGGCGGGCGGGCGGTTGTCCGGCGCGAGCTGTGCAACCTGGTGGTTTGCACCTAAGCTACCGATGGGTAACATGATGTCGGAGGGCCAGGGCGGGCACGTCCCGACCGGGCCACCCGCTGTCACACCGCCCTCGGGCACCTGGCAGTCTTGGCATCACGCGCACGTGCCCCGCGTGCGCGTACCGAGCATCCGGCGCCAACCGCAGCGACGCGGTGGCGCACGCGAACACGGGAGGTCGGCCACCGGCCATGAACATCGTCGTCTGCGTGAAGCAGGTCCCCGACACGGCGACCGAGCGCAAGCTGAGGTCCGATGACAAGACGCTCGACCGTGATGCCGCCGACGGCGTCATCAACGAACTGTGTGAATACGCGGTCGAAGAGGCGCTGCTCCTGAAGGAGGCCCACGGCGGTGAGGTGACCGTCCTCACCATGGGCCCCGACAAGGCCGGCGACACCATCCGCAAGGCCCTGGCGATGGGCGCAGACAAGGCGGTCCACCTGGTGGACGACGCGCTGCACGGCTCGGACGCGCTGGGCACCTCCTACGCCCTGGCGCAGACGCTCAGGAAGATCGGCTTCGATCTGGTCGTGCTCGGCTCCGAGTCGACCGACGCCCGCACCGGCGTGCTCGCCGCGATGCTGGCCGAGCGCCTGGACGTGCCGCAGCTCACCTTCGCCAAGAAGGTCGAGGTGAACGGCGGGTCCATCGCGATCGAGCGCGTCACCGACTACGGATACGACAGGGTCGAGGCCTCGCTGCCCGCCGTCATCTCCGTGGTCGAGAAGATCAACGAGCCGCGCTACCCGTCCTTCAAGGGCATCATGGCCGCCAAGAAGAAGCCGGTCGAGAAGCTCGGCGTCGCCGACGCCGAGATCGACGCCTCCCAGGTCGGCCTGGCCAACTCCTGGAGCGAGGTCGCCGACTTCGCCGCCGCCCCGCCGCGCGCGGCCGGCACGGTCGTCAAGGACGAGGGCGACGGCGGCGTGAAGACCGCCGACTTCCTCGCGTCGAAGAAGTTCGTCTGAGAACGGGGGTTAGCTGATATGTCTGAGATTCTCGTTCTGGTCGAGCACGTCGAAGGTCAGGTCAAGAAGGTCACGCTGGAGCTGCTGACGCTCGCCCGGAAGCTGGGCACGCCGTCGGCGGTGTGGGCGGGCCCCGGATACTCCCCCGACGCCAAGGCCAGGCTGGCCGAGTACGGCGCGGAGAAGATCTACCTGGCCGACTCCGCCGACATCAGCGACTACGTCGTCGCCCCCAAGGCGGAGCTGCTGGCCCAGCTCGTCTCCGAGAAGTCCCCCGCCGCGGTGCTCGTCGCCGCGACGGCCGAGGCGAAGGAGATCGCCGGCCGGCTGGCCATCAAGATCGATTCGGGTGTGCTCACCGACGTCGTGGGCCTCCAGGACGGCCTGGTGGCCGACCAGTCGATCTTCGGTGGCGGTGTCAACGTCCAGTCGCGCGTGACCAAGGGCACCCCGATCGTCGCGGTCCGCCCCAACTCGACGCCGGTCGAGGCGGCCGCGGGCGCCGGTGCCGAGGAGCAGGTCTCCGTGACCGTCTCCGCCGCCGCCAAGGGCGCCAGGGTCGTCGACCGCGTCAAGGAGGAGAAGGGCGCCCGTCCCGAGCTCACCGAGGCCGCCATCGTGGTCTCCGGTGGCCGCGGCGTGGGCTCGGCGGAGAACTTCTCCATCATCGAGAAGCTGGCCGACTCGCTCGGCGCGGCCGTCGGCGCCTCCCGCGCCGCCACCGACGCCGGCTGGTACCCGCACCAGTTCCAGGTCGGCCAGACCGGCAAGACCGTCTCGCCGCAGCTCTACATCGCGGCGGGCATCTCCGGCGCCATCCAGCACCGGGCCGGCATGCAGACCGCCAAGACGATCATCGCGATCAACAAGGACCCCGAGGCGCCGATCTTCGAGCTCGCCGACTTCGGTGTCGTGGGCGACCTGCACCAGGTCGTCCCGCAGCTGACCGACGAGGTCGTCAAGCGCAAGTAACCGCACAGCGAGAACGGCGCCGCACACATCGTGTGCGGCGCCGTTCTTCTTGCCGTCCCGTGTGCCGCCGGGCGGGTCAGGCGGCCACCGGGACACATCGTGTGCGGCGCCGTTCTCCGTCCCGTCCCGTGTGCCGCCGGGCGGGTCAGGCGGCCATCGAGAACTCGCGCTCGGGGGTCTCGGCCGGGGCGGAGTCCCTGAGGCCGCGGGGCAGGAACCGGGCGACCAGGGCGATCACGACGCCGAGCACCACGGCGATGCCGAGTGCGGTCCCGAGCGTGGCCACGTCCGAGAGGAAACCGATGATCACCGGGCCGAGCAGCAGCCCCGCGTAGCCCATCGCGCCGGTCTGGGCGATGGCCGGGCCCGGGTTGCCGACCGCGCCGCCCGCCAGGGACATGGCCATCGGGGAGACCGTCGCCACCGCGATGCCCACGAAGAACATGGCGGAGAGGGCGACCAGGAACGTCGAGGCCGTGATGACCACGGTGAAGGTGGCGGCGGTGGCCAGCCCGGAAGCGATGATCATGCCGCGCGCGCCGAAGCGGGCCCGGACGCGGTCGCCGGTGAGCCGGCCGAGCAGCATGCCCGCCTCGAAGATCGGGTACCCCAGCGCGGCCAGCGCCTCGGGGGCGCCGAGGACGTCGCGCAGGTAGAGACCGTTCCAGTCGGCGACCGTACCCTCGACCATGAACGCGCAGAACGCGATCACGCCGAGGAGGTAGACCACCGGGGGCATCCGGTGGCGGGCTCGCGCCTCGCCGCCGGTGGCGACGGCGGGGTCCGGCAGGTAGGTGCGGCTGATGAGGACCAGCAGGGGCAGCGCGAGCAGGGCGATCAGGGCCAGGTGGGCCGTGAACGACAGTCCCGCCGCGATGGCCGCGGTGCCGAGCAGACCGGCGGAGATCGCGCCCACGCACCAGCCCGCGTGCATGCCGTTCATCAGCGGGCGACCGTAGGCGCGCTCGACCGCCGAGCCCTGCGCGTTCATCGCGATGTCCACCGCGCCGAACGCCATGCCGAAGAGTCCGGCGGCGACCAGCAGCAACGGGAACGTCGGCGCGAACGCCAGCAGCGCGAGGGTGGCCGCGCAGAGGGGGGCGCCGACCCGCAGGATGCTCCGGCTGCCGAAGCGCGTCATCACAGCGCGCATCGACTGCATGGTGACCAGCGCTCCCAGCCCCCACACGAGGAGGGTGACGCCGATCGACCCCTCGGACAGGCCGAGTTTGTCGGACAGCGCTGGAATACGCACGGTCATCGATCCACACATGAGGCCGGCAAGCACGAATGTGAGAACCGCCCCGGTTCGAGCGGTCCTCAGGTCGCGGGTCATGACGCAATCCCTTCAATGATGTTTCGGGTGCCGAAAATCGGGCACACATAAACCGGTCGCTTCCGTTGAACGGAAGCGACCACCAATATGTACGGAGAGTGATCCCGGCTACGCGGGCAACAGGTCCAGCAGACGCCGTTTCAACTCGGCGTAGTGGTCGTCGTCGTAGAGATCGGGATCATGGGTGGCCACGTCCCACAGCCCCTCGCAGGCGAGGCGGACGATCTGCGCGGCCGCGGGGTCGGTCTCGGAGCCGAGTCCCTCACGGTGCCACCGGGCCATCGCCACGCGCAGCGGGGCGAGCAGGTAGAGGTTGCCGGAGGCGCCCGTCACCACCGCCCAGCGTCGCAGTGTGCCGCTCTGCACGGCGGCGAACGTGGCGGCCAGATAGTTCTTGGTATAGGTGTCGTGGCCCTGGGCGGCGATGAGCTGGTCGAAATCTTCGATCAGCCGTTCGACCATGCCTTTGATCAGGGCTTCTTTGGAGGAGAAGTGGTAGAGCAGGCCGCCCTTGCTGCATCCGGCGCGCTCGGCGACGGCTGCCAGGGTGAGCGCCTGAGAGCCCTGGTCGCAGAGCAGATCCTCTGCCGCGTCCAACAGCTCTTCCCGCCTCATGCGCCTTACTGTACCGTCTGGACGGTTTAGTGGTCAAACCCGGGATGTCGCCCCCTGAGCGCACGGATACGCTTGAAGGCAAAAGTGCGATGGGGAGGGGAGTGCGGCCGTGGAGTCCGCTTATCTCGATCACGCGGCGACCACGCCGATGCTTCCCGAGGCGATCGAGGCGATGACAGCCCAACTCGGTCGGGTCGGTAACGCGTCGTCGCTGCACGCGGCCGGCCGGCGCACCCGCCGGGTCGTGGAGGAGTCGCGCGAGACCATCGCGTACGCCCTCGGCGCCCGGCCCAGCGAGGTGGTCTTCACCTCCGGCGGCACCGAGGCCGACAACCTGGCGATCAAGGGCCTCTACTGGGCCCGCCGCGCCGGCGGCGCGAGCCGGATCCTGATCAGCGCGGTGGAGCACCACGGCGCGCTGGACCCCGCCCACTGGCTGGGCGACCGCCAGGGCGCGACCGTCGAACTGCTCGACGTGGACGAGTACGGCAGGGTGCACCCGCAGACCCTCCGCGCCGCCATCGAGCGCGACCCGGAGAGCGTCGCCCTGGTCAGCGTGATGTGGGCCAACAACGAGGTCGGAACCGTCCAGCCGGTCCGGGTGCTCGCCGGGATCGCCCACGATCACGGCATCCCCTTCCACACCGACGCGGTCCAGGCCGTGGGCCAGCTCCCCGTGGTGTTCACCGGCTCCGGCGTCGACGCGCTGACGCTCTCCGGTCACAAGGTCGGCGGCCCGATGGGGGTCGGCGCGCTGCTGCTCGCCCGGGGCGTGGACCCCGTGCCGGTGCTGCACGGCGGCGGCCAGGAGCGCGACGTGCGTTCGGGCACCCTCGACGCCCCGTCGGTTGCCGGGTTCGCCGCGGCGGTGAAGACCGCGGTGGCCCGCCAGGCCGAGACGTCGGCGCGCCTGATCGGTCTCCGCGACGACCTGATCCGCAGGGTCCGCCAGGCCGTGCCCGATGTGATCCTCAACGGCGACCCGGTCAACCGGCTCCCCGGCAACGCGCACTTCTCCTTCCCCGGCTGCGAGGGCGACGCGCTGCTCATGCTCCTGGACGCCAAGGGGGTGGAGTGCTCCACCGGCTCGGCGTGCTCGGCCGGGGTGGCCCAGCCCTCCCACGTCCTGCTCGCCATGGGCGCCGACGCGGTCCGGGCCCGGGGTTCGCTCCGCTTCTCCCTCGGCCACACCTCGACCGAGGCCGACGTGGACCGGTTGATCGCCGTCCTCGGCCTGGTCGTCGAGCGCGCCCGCCGTGCGGGCCTCAGCTAGCGGTCTGACGGAGTTACCGCCATGGGGTCCCCGTAGTACTCGAGAAAATCGGGCGGATATGGCGTGCGCATCTAGCTGATCCTTGACGTGGCTTGACAAGCACCGAACTCGATAGGCAGAGGGTGCCTGGCGATCTCGCGGCGTGACCCCATTTGACCTTGACACGGTGCCAAGGTCTTCACTGTCGCCAGGGAGGTGGTCCCGATGACCATGATCTACAAGTCCGAGGCCGGCGGACGCGAGCTCCTCGACCACTACCGGCAGGTGCTGGACGCCTGGCCGGTTCCCGCCGAGCACGTACGGGTGCCGACTCGCGAGGGCGAGACCTTCGTCCTCGCCTCCGGCCCGCAGGATGCGCCACCCCTGGTGCTGCTGCACGGCTCGGGCGCGAACACCTCGATGTGGAGAGAAGATATCGCCGCCTGGTCTCAGCACTTCCGCACGTACGCCGTCGACCTCGTCGGCGAGCCGGGCCTGAGCGCGCCCTCGCGCCCCGCCCTGGACTCCGACGCCGTAGCACTCTGGCTGGACGACGTATTGGAAGGGCTCGGGATCACCAACGCCGCGTTCGTCGGCATGTCCCTCGGGGGCTGGACGGCCCTGGACTACGCCATCCGCCGTCCGGAACGAGTGACCCGCCTGGCCCTGATGTGCCCCGGCGGCGTGGGACGGCAGAAGGTCGGCTGGATCTTCAAGGCCCTCCTGACCCGTCCGTTCCGACGCGGCGGACTGCGCGAGTCGGCGATGGCTGTCGCGGGACTGGACGGGGAGAAGGACCGGCAGGCGCTCGATGCCGTCGTCCTGACGTTCACGCACTTCAACCCACGCAGGGAGAAGCTCCCGGTGTTTCCCGACGACGCGTTGCGCGGCCTCGCTATGCCCGTGCTCGTCATCGTCGGTGACCGTGACGCCATGTTCGACTCCCACCAGACCGCGCGGCGCGTCCGTGAGTGCATCTCGCACTCGACCGTGAACCTGCTCCCCGAGGTCGGTCACGCCGTCTTCGGCCAGGCCGAGCCGATCGCCGAGTTCCTCCGGGCCTGAGGTGAAAGTTGCTCAACTCTGACCCCCGAACCCACACCCTGTCCCGACCGCATGGGATGACTCGTTTTCACGAGCTGGTGGCCGCGTTCCTGCCCGAAGCCGCCGATCCGGCCCAGGTGTTGGTGTGTATCGACACTGATCGGCGGTGTTGTGTACGGCGGGCTGCGGCGTGAGATCTCACCGCTGGTGTTCGTGGCGCCGCACGTGGTGTGCGCCATCCCGGTGGGCCTGGTGAGCGGCGACCGGCGCCTGGTGGTTCTGGCCGTCCTGCCCGCCGGGTTCATCGCCGGCGCCCTGGCGATGGCTATCCGCTGCTGCCGGCCGCCGGATCCCGAAGATTCCCCGCACGGTGATCTGCGGGGCAGCCGTGCAGGGAGGATCATCGGCTTCATGGCTGGGGTAGGGGCGAAGGGGCGGCGCATGGCCGGGTCACGGTGGTGGCGTCGTGCCATCCCGTGCCTGACCGGAGCCGGCCGGTACGAGTGGCAGGAGGATCTCATAGAGGTCGCGGAGCTGGTCAGCGTCGACCGGGGGAAAGACGACAGTTGCTCCAACCGCAAGCAGGTAGGGCAACAGGGCCGCCGTCCGGGCCTCCTCGTCGCTGGCGACGGCTGATCGCCACACCCGCTGGAGTGCGGACAGTCTGGCCTCGTCAAGGCGAGTCTGCACGGCACGCACATCCGCATCCCATGTCGCCCATGCCCTCAGTGCGACATCGATTTCTGGGCGATAGAGTCCTGTGCCGCTAGGGCGGACGAGTTCCGTCAGCCGTGCGAGGATCACACTGGCTCCGGCCGATTCCCCGACGTCGGCAATTGCATTCTCAAGCGTTTCAATCGATAGGTGCTCGAAATGGGTGAGAAGCGCTTTCTTGTATCCCTCGGCGCCGTCGAAGTGATGGTGGAACGACCCTTTCGACAGGTTGAGCCGAGCGGCGATCCGGTCGATTCGAATCCCCGCCGCACCTTCTTCTGCGAGGACCTTCAAGCCTTCGTTCAGCCACCGCTCGCGTGCCGTGCTCATCCGGCAAACGTACCACCGGGTATGGAGCGGCCCGCGCTCGCCGAGGTGTGTGCGAGCTTCATGCCATGAAGCTGTAGAAGCCGACTGCGACGCAGATCAGCAGCATGGCGGCGGCGTTGAGGAAGAGGTTGCGGCCGAAGTCTCGGGCCGCGATGTGCATCGCGATGGCGACCATGAAGTAGAGGACGAGCGCGGCACAGGTCGCGGCGCCGAGATACGGAAGCCAGATGCCCAGGATCAGACCGGCCGCGGCGGCGAACTTCAGCGGTGGCATGATCCACCAGTAACGTCGCGGCCAGTTCACGTTCTCGAAGCACTGAGCGATGAACGGAACGGGCTTGATGCACATGACGGCGTCACCGGCCTGGATGATCGCCAGGACGACGACCGGCCAGACCGGATCGGGCAATGCTGACATGTCTCTCCTTGGGTGATGAGTTGATCACGGTGCGCCAGTGCCGTACTATACCGTATGGTACGGTCGTTTGACGGGAACCGGCCTTACCGAGCCGACGTAGGCGATCTTGTCCTCAGCGGCTGACCGGGCAACGGATGGGCAGGGTTGAAACAGACCCCCAGCTCATGGAAGAGGCAGGGGGAGAGAAGCTCACCGCAGATGCGCCATGATCCGCCGGACACGGCCCAGGTCAGGAAAACGGCCTAGGTCAGGAAAGGCGAGATCGCGCTCCAGCCGGGGTCGCCGACCACGTCGACCCGGGGCCGGCCCTCCTCCCAGCTCACGATCAGCTCCTTGGCGTGGATGGCCGCGTCGCCCACGGGGTCGGCGTAGACGTGCAGCACCCGCTGGCCCTCCGCGCTCATGTGCGCGGCGAACACGGCGCTGCCGTTCAGCCTGCTGATCCGCCCGGCGAGGCGCTCCTCGAAGTCGCGCAGCGCCTCCAGGGACCGCCCGACGGGCAGCCCGTCCGCGTCGCCGTGCAGGTAGGGCAGGGTGATCGCGATGTGCTGGTCGAACAGGGGATGGTCGACCGGCCGGAGCGGGTAGCGGGCGGTGGCGATCAGGCGGGCTCCGGTGGCGGTCTCGCCCTCCAGCAGCGCCCACTGCTCGTCCCGGTAGCCGGAGGCCAGGTCGGCGACCACGCTGGGCAGGTGTACGGCGGGCACCGCGTCGATCGGCTCGAACCCGGCCGCGGAGATGTCGCCGACCCAGCGGGCCACGTCGTCCTCGCCGAGCAGCCAGTCGAGGGCGAGCAGGGTGGCCTCGATCCTGGTGTCGTCGTCCAGGATGGTGAAGATCGGGTGGTAGGCGACCACGTCGACGCGCGGGTTGCCCAGGGGCGCGCGCAGGCCGAGCACGAGCTTGTCGAGCGCGAACTCGTAGCCGCCCACGTCGAGGGTGAGCTCCATGGCGTGCGGGTTGGCCCGCCGGGACGGATGAAACTCCCACAGGGCGTCGGCGGCGGGCGCGGCGGCCGCCCAGCGGTGCGCGGTGGGGCGCAGCTCCGGATCACCGGCGGAGGTGACCACGAGTGCCTGGTCGGAACCGAGCCCGGGGGCGATCTCCCACACCAGGGACGGGTGGACGACCTGAACCGCCGGCCCGATCCACTCGGCCAGCCGGTCGGCCTCGCCCGCGGCGACCATCGCGTCGAGCTCCGGCCTCGCCTCGGCCCACCATGTCCAGAACTCGCCGATGCCGTCAGCCGGCCCGGCGGTGAATTCGTCCTTGCGCCCGAACAGTCGCATGACCCCGGATTCTCCCAGTACGACGCGGCGCACGCCAACGCGGGTACGCTCAGGGTGTTATGAGACTTCGCGTGCTTGCCGCCATGTCCGGCGGCGTCGACTCCGCCGTGGCGGCCGCCCGTATCGCCGAGGCAGGCCATGACGTCACCGGCGTGCATCTGGCGCTCTCGGCCAACCCTCAGTCGTACCGGACCGGCGCCCGCGGGTGCTGCACGATCGAGGACTCGCGAGACGCCCGCAGGGCCGCCGACGTGATCGGCATCCCCTTCTACATCTGGGACATGGCCGAGCGGTTCCACCGCGACGTGGTCGAGGACTTCGTCAGCGAGTACGCCGCGGGCCGCACGCCCAACCCCTGCCTGCGCTGCAACGAGAAGATCAAGTTCGAGGCGGTCCTCGACCGGGCCCTCGCGCTGGGCTTCGACGCGGTGGCCACCGGGCACCACGCGCGGATCGCCGACGGCGTGCTGAGCCGCAGCCCCGACGAGGGCAAGGACCAGTCCTACGTGCTCGGCGTGCTCACCAGGGAGCAGCTCAAGCACGCGATCTTCCCGCTGGGCGACTCCACCAAGGCGCAGGTCCGCGAGGAGGCCGCGCGGCGCGGGCTCATGGTGGCCGACAAGCCCGACAGCCACGACATCTGCTTCATCGCCGACGGCGACACCCGGGGTTTCCTCGCCGACCGCCTCGGCGCGGCGCAGGGCCCGATCGTGGACGAGGCCGGCGCGGTCGTCGGCAGGCACGAGGGCGCGTACGGCTTCACCGTCGGCCAGCGCAAGGGGCTGCACATCGACCGCCCGGCCCCCGACGGCCGCCCGCGCTACGTGCTGTCCATCGAGCCCGTCTCCAACACGGTCACCGTCGGACCCCGCTCGGCCCTGGAGGTCACGGGCATCGTGGCCACCCGGCCGGTCTGGAACGGCCCGGCGGACGTGCCGCACGAGCCGCTGGCCTGCACCGTCCAGCTCCGCGCCCACGGCGAGGTGTACGGCTGCCGCGTCCAGCTCTCCGGCGACGAGGTCCACATCGCGCTGGACACCCCGGCCACCGGGGTCGCCGCCGGCCAGGCGGCCGTGCTCTACCTGGGCGACACCGTGATCGGATCGGCCACGATCGCCACGGCGGCGTGACCGGTGCCAGGGGGCGTGACCGGTGCTGGCGCCAGGACCGTGGCCGACGCCAGGAGGCGTGACCGGCGCTAGGGCAGGGTGACCGACTCGCCCGGCTTCAGGCGGCGCATCTCGGCCTTCTGCCTGTCCGACTCCAGGCCCAGCCACGAGTCGACGAGGCCGAGGCCGACGTCGTTGAGCAGGCCGTCGTGGGTGGAGAAGGCCCTGGCCGGGCGGACCTGGCGCAGGTATTCCACCATCTCCGACGCCTTCATCCACGGCGCGTTGGTCGGGACCAGGAGCGTGGGGACCTCGACGCCGGGCGGGGTGAAGGCGTCACCCGGGTAGAAGACCTCCTCCTCCACCAGGAAGCCGACATTGCGCACGACCGGCATGTCCGGGTGGTTGGGGGCGTGCCACTCGCCGACGACCCGCACCCCGAAACCCGCCGTGTCGAACGTGTCGCCGTGCCGTACGACCTGGATCTTCGCCGGGACGCCGGTCAGCGTGGCGGCCACGCCCTCGTTGGTCCAGATCTCCAGTGACGGGTTGGCCTCGGCGGCCCGGCGCAGCCGGTCGGCCTCCACGTGGTCGAAGTGCTCGTGGGTGATGAGGACGGTCTGGGCCCCGTCCAGCGCGGACTCCTCGCTGAAGGAGCCCGGGTCGATCACCAGGACCGAGCCGTTCTTCTCCAGGCGGACGCACGCGTGGCCGAACTTCGTGAGCTTCATCAGGAACTCCCCGGCAATCCCCCGGCCTCAGCCGTGGGGAGGATGTCAACGGTTCAGCCTAACGGGGGCGGGGCGGCCGGGGCCGCCCGGCCTCAGTAGGGCTTGTAGCCGCCGGGGTTGGGGCGTCCCTGGGCGTCGACGCGCTCCAGGGATGCGATGCCGGGGTGCTCGGCGAGGGAGCCGTAGGTGCCGTAGGTGTACAGGACGCCGGCGATGATGTTGTGGACAGGGTCCTTGATCACCTTGTGGTCCTTGGGGCTCCATTCGTCGAACGTGGTCGGGATCGTCTGCATCAGGCCCTGGGACGGGACGCCGTTCCTCGCGTTGACGTCCCAGTTGTTCTGCGCGTTGGGGTTGCCGCCGGACTCGTGGAAGATGATCGTCCAGATCCGCTCGATGTCCTTCGGGTCGTTGGGATCCAGGTCCTTGACCTTCTGCAGGATTCCCTTCTTGGCCAGGAAGTCGTCGATCCTCCCCGACTTGATGATCGTGAGCGCCTCCTTGATCCACCCCACGACCTTCTCCTTCGGCTGGGGGACGGTCCCACCCGACGAGGTGCCGCCGGAGCCGATCACGCCGGACGCGTCGCCGCCGGAGCCGCTCCCGCCGGAGCCGTATCCGCCGGAGCCGTATCCGCTGGAGGGGCCCGTGCCGTTGCCGCCGTTCGTGCCGGCGAGGGTCGTCTGTCCTGGACCGGCCGGAGGGGTCTTCTGCCAGTCGAAGGGGCGACCGGACTCCGGCAGGAACTTATATTCGTCGGTCTTCAGGTCGGTGACCGCCAGAATCTCCTTGAACGTGATCGACCGCTCGTCCATGTATTTCTTCAGGTCGGCCGCGGCCTTGGTGACGGCCTTGTCGGCGTCGTCGAGCTGGAGGCGGGCGTCGGAGACGGCGGCGTCGACCGAGGGTTTGATCCCCGCCGCGAGCTCCGCCTCCGTCCTGGTGGAGCCGTCGGCGTTTTTGACGTTGTTGGCGCGGTAGGTGTTCCACTGGGTGACGAGGTTCTCGGTGAGGG
>NZ_FOQY01000013.1 GCF_900113865.1 Streptosporangium canum
GGCCGTCCCGGAATATTGGCGGGCGACCCCCGCCGACCGCACGCCCTTCTTCAAAAACCCCGTGTCATCCAGAATTAGAACACCTTGTTCGGCATCTCCTATGGATTCGGTAACCAGGGAGCGCATATCGTCACGCACGCCATCCATATCCCAAGCATAGAAATTCAGCAGACGCTGAATACGTTCCGGGCCGTCCGCGCCTGATATCTCCGCAAGGGTCCAGCCATTCTTCCGCTCGAGCTCGCTGAGGAGTCCGCGCAGGTATGAAGCCGCCTGGCGGCGCGACTCCACCCGAGGAAAACGATGAGCGAACACCGCTAAAAAGTCGGAGAACTCCCGCGACCAGGCTTCGACATCGATCGTGACCACACACCACTATCGACATTTCACGAGAAAGAGTTACAACCTGTCGTTGCAGTACTAGCCTTCGCATTGACGTTTTCCCTGTAGCGAGGGTCGTCTTCTTCCTCCCAGATCCTGTGCAGCGCAGTGCCGCGGCCCACAGCACCTCTGTCGATGTACTCCAGGTAGTCTCCTGGGATCACCTTGCTGGTGTTGGCGAAGGCGCTTTTGATGTGACGAGCGACCTCCCCGTGGTTCACGCTCTTTTCGTAGTAGGTGAGGAACCTGTTCCCCTTGGCCAGGATGCAGCCTCCGTAATTGTCCTTGTACTTGGGTGAGGTGTCGCACATCACCTCCGGCTCCTCGTGGAAGTTCTTGACGTCTTCATCCTTCAGGAGCTTGCCGTTGAGGTAACCGCCGACTTCGATGTACGGGGCTATCTTGCAGGTGCCGACCTTGTCGGGCCCGCTGCTGTCGGCGGTACGGGACTTGATTTTGAAGTGTGCGTAGGGGTTTGACTTCCAGTCCGCACGCGACGCCTTTCTGGAAGAGGGTCCGTCGACGGCGCAGACGCCAGGACCGGGGTCGCCCGCCGTCGTGATGTTGGCATTCAGCATGATGTCGTTGATGCTGACGCCCTCGGGCGGGACTGTAGAAAAAACGGTGTAACTCCTGATCAAGGAGACACACCTGATGAGTACTGTGATCCAGGCATCCGAAGCGATGGACCTGGAGGCGGCCGCGGTGACGCGGGAAGAACATGGAACGTCGGATCGGGAGCTGGTGGCCAGGCTGGTCGACCAGGCCCATGCCGAGGGGCTGGAGCTGGTCGGTGAGAACGGTCTGTTGGGCCGACTGACCAAACTGGTACTGGAGTCCGCGCTGGAAGGCGAGATCACTGACCATATCGGCTATGACAAACACGATCCGGCCGGACGCGGCGCCGGCAACTCCCGCAACGGCACCCGGGCCAAGACCGTCCTGACCGACGTCGGCCCGGTAGAGATCACCGTCCCACGCGATCGGGACGCCAGCTTCGAGCCGAAGATCGTGCGCAAGCGGCAGCGGCGGCTGGCCGGCGTCGATGAACTGGTCATCTCCCTGTCAGCCAAGGGCCTGACCACCGGAGAGATCTCCGCGCACCTGGCCGAGGTCTATGGCGCCGAGGTCTCCAAGCAGACCATCTCCACCATCACCGACAAGGTGCTGGAGGGAATGGCCGAGTGGCAGAACCGGCCGCTCGATCCGGTCTACCCGGTGGTCTTCATTGATGCGATTCATGTGAAGATCCGTGATGGGCAGGTCGCCAACCGGCCGATCTACGTGGCGTTGGCGGTCACCGTTGACGGCGAGCGCGACATCCTCGGGTTGTGGGCGGGCGACGGCGGCGAGGGCGCAAAGTTCTGGCTGCACGTGCTGACGGAGATCAAGAACCGCGGCGTCACCGATGCGCTGATGGTGGTCTGCGACGGGCTCAAGGGTCTGCCGCAGGCGATCGAGCAGGTCTGGTCCCGGGCGGTCGTGCAGACCTGCGTGGTGCATCTGCTGCGCGCCTCCTTCCGCTACGCCGCCCGCCAGCACTGGGACGCCGTGGCCAAGGCGCTACGGCCGATCTACACCGCGCCGACCGAGGCTGCAGCTCTGGAGCGGTTCTATGAGTTCGCCGAGGCCTGGGGCGGGCGTTATCCGGCGATCGTCAAGCTGTGGGAGGACGCCTGGGCGGAGTTCGTGCCCTTCCTCAACTTCGACGCCGAGATCCGCCGGGTCATCTGCTCCACCAACGCCATCGAGTCGGTCAACGCCCGGATCCGCCGAGCGGTCAAGGCCCGCGGCCACTTCCCCAACGAGCAGGCGGCGCTCAAGTGCGTTTACATGGCGATCATGAGTTTGGACCCTACCGGCAAGGGCCGCAAACGCTGGGTTACCCGGTGGAAGGCCGCGCTGAACGCCTTCGCCATCACCTTCGACGGACGCCTGTCAGTCGGCCAGAAGTAGACAATCAAAACGATCAGTTACACCGTTTAATTGACAGACCCGTCAGGTAGCGGAATGTGGGATAACGATTGCGGTTCGTGATCGTTTCGGAGTGGTGAATGTGGTTGGTTGGGTGGGATTTCTGCTTGATCGTGTTCGTGTCGGAGACGGTCAGGTGGTCACCTCATCTAGGCGTGGCTGGGTGCTGATCGAAGCTGGCCGCCAGACATGTCAGGATGCGTCGAAGGTGACGGCAAATTCTGGAAGAGGTTGAGCGCTACCGGCCCACGGTGGAGAACGTGTGGCACATCTCCCCACGGCAGCAGCGGCTCGTCTGGGCCGAGGTTCCGGAGTCGCTCCAGGGCGCGGTTGGTCACCTCGGAAACTGCCCGCAGCGTGGCGGTTGTCAGCGGGAGATAGTCGTCCTCGGTGCCGGGGTCGGCAGTTCGGGCTCCCGGTGTGACACGCATGAGCCGGATGCAGCATCGTGCTGGGTCAAGTTGCGAGGTATCGAGTGTCCAGACCGGGACGTTGCCCATGGGCAGCCCAGCACTTCGCACCGCGTCGAACAACACTGTGGGGTTGAGCGGTGAAAGGAAGACCACGTCGGCCCATGTGCACTCGAGCGGTATCACTCGTTCACGTAGACGGTGCTCTCGGCCGGCGTACTTGGCGACGTGACGCGCGTGGAGGTCTGGGTAGCGCTCCCGAAGCATTGCCAGCGGCAGGAGCTGGTCACCATGCGGATCCGTGATCATGGCGTGGAAGAGGCGCCCGCGAGCGCGCTGCTGAGTGGGTTCGGTGGGCATAAAAAAAGCGTCGGGCTCGAAGGAGGCCGACGCATGATCAATTATATCCGATGCCCTGCATTGAGAGCTCCTTGATCTCACTTCACTACCTGACGGCTGGGGACATGTTCGGGAGCGGAGAGCCTGGCCTGGTGGCTGCTGGGCAGCCTGCCCGCGCTGCCGAAGACCGCCGAGGAGGTCACCGCCCGCCAGGGCGCCCTGCAGCGCGTCACCATCAGCCCCAGCCGCAACGGCGAGAGCCGCCCCGCCCCGCTCTGGACCTCAACGCAATCTGGAAGTGATCACCATTGAGAAAACCTCAGTGGCCATGATCCTGCGTAATACGACGGTGGTACGGCGACGCGGCGCCGCTTGGCGGGCACCAACGGGACCAGCGTCTGAGCCCTTCTGAATGCCGGACCTCTGAGTGACCAACTGGGTGACAACGCCCATGGACGAGACCAGACGGTGATGGATCACTATGGACCGTATGCGCAGGTGAGAAGGGAGATTGAGGGACGCCCTACAGGGGTTTCGGGGCGGCGAGACTTGCTCAGGACCGACCGCGGGGGTGTCGTCTGGCGGTGATGTCCGCCGTAATGAGCAGTCCGGCAGGGATGACTGTGAGAAGGAAACCGCTCGGTCCGATCAGGCTGACGGCCAGTGCTCCCCAGGCGAGGGTCACCCAGCCGACATACCCGGGAACGTGTTGTCCCTGCCGCCCCGCCCGCGCCACCAGTAGCCCCAGCAGCACCAGCACCACGACGAATCCACCGGGCAGCGCCCAGAACGTTGCCACCGAGTCGCTGTCCGCGGCACGGTTGCGGAGGTCCCCGGCGAGCCAGCTAGACCAGGGGGCGAGGAGGGCGAACACGGCGGTGTGCGCCATGGCGATCAGGATCATGGTTCGGCCGGCCCAAATGGTGAGCCGACTCGGGGGTGCGGACAATGCAGGTGAGTAGGCCGTGGGTGTGGTGCTCATGGTTACCAGCTTCTCTGGGCCGCGGCCCGGTGTGCTCCCCCGCAGGAGGGATCCGGCTCCCTCGCTCCGGGGAGTGGCGCACAGATGCGGCGCTTACGGCCGCAGCAGTGGTCGATTCTTTTCGCCCGCGGCGCCAGGCTCGCCGAAGACAGCGGCGCCGCGATTCTCACCGCCTATTTGGACCACTACGTGCTTCGGCTGGATTGCCACTACGACCAGCACGACGCGGTGGGTGCGCTGCTCAACCTTGACGAGCGGCTCGGCACTGATCGCGCCGCATGCTGGCCTGCCTGCTGGAAATCGACATCATCCGCGACATGCAGGGAGACTGTGACCCAACCGCGACATTCGCCCGCGAGTCGGCCAGCCCACCACCCATGCCGCGCCGACGGAAGTCCACGCCTCAGCCCGGCCGCGCCGCCCAAGAGCCGCAAGCAAGGGGCGGCAGTCGCATGCAGGGCCGGGGGCGGTGGCAGGTGCCAGGGCAGGACCAGCCACACCCCCTCGCCCAGCTGCTTGATCACCTCGCTGTACACGCCGACCTCGGCTTTATTCGCCAGCCGAACATAGATCACTCAAAGCTGGTCAACGCCTCCGCCGTCCAGCTCGGTGCCGCCATGGCTGCCCTGGGCCTGTACGACGGGACCAACGCCGCCGACGAGCACGCGGCCGAGGCGGCCCGGCTCGGCGGGGACGGCCCGTACCGGATGCGGCTGGCCAACGCGCCGAGGTCACGCTGTACGAACGCGCGATGGACCGCACCGCCCGCGTGCTCGGCGATCTGGTGAGACTCGACCTCGAGACACGCCTGATCCGGCTCAACGAGCGGCAGGGCGCGATGCTCGCCGAAGTGATCCGCGGCTCCCTCGACGAGCACCTGGCCCGGGTCCTGGCTCTGCTCGGCGACCGCGCCGAGGCCACCGCGATCCGCCAGTCCTGGCCCATCTGGTCCTCCCAGATCGTGCCCGCCCAGATCGCGACCGTTGTGGCCGGTGACCGTGGCTGACCCGAGCAGGGCCCCGGTGCGCCTGCCCGAGCGGGCCACCATGACCGTCACCGAGACCGCCCGGATCCTGGGCATTCACCGCGACACCGCCTACGACGCGGTGCGCCGCGGCGACCTGCCGGCCATCCGGGTGGGCCGGGCCATCTTGGTGCCGACCGCCCTCCTGGCGGCGATGCTCGGACTGCCCGCCCCGGGGGCCGGCGACGTCGCCCCGCCGTGAGGGGATTTTGGGACTTTCGTGACACCCCTACGCGGGCGCGTGTGAGGTCCAGCCGAACGCAGAGTCTCGAACGCCCACCGCAGAGGCGGGGAGTTTCCGCAGGTCAGGCGTTACCGCGATAAGGGAAGTTATCGGGCGTTAGGCGAGCCGGTGACCTGCGGAGGTGCCGCCGGATCACCTCGAGGGCAGGTGCCGGCACACCGGGCGCTGCTGGTAGCCGCCGCTGACATCGGCGTCGACGGTGGCCCAGAACGCCGCCGAGGTTGAACTCGTTCTTGACGCCTCCGTCCGACTGCGCCGAGGTATATCATCCTTTGCAGAACGATGACGTGCACGTGACGGGCACCAGTGCTCCAATAGCACGACGGCTTACCAGCAGCGGTCCTGGGACGAGCGGATGGAAACCGCGACCTCCCTCAATGACCGGACTCGCCCGGCTTGCGTACACCGATGGTTTCGCGTGGGCGCAGAGCCCATGTCCCCGGCATGGCCGGGGTAGCCGTCCCGTGACGAGCACCGGACGGCATTGAGCAGGCAAGGAAGTCCTGCCATGTCCCCACACGCCAGGACCGTCGTCACCGAAGACGGCACCGAGATGCAGATCGAGCGCGACCCCCGGCCGCTGCCACTGCCCGACTCCAAGGACCTCAGCGCGCTGAAGCGCTCCCTGCGCGCCAACCCCAACATCAATCTCACCGGCGCCGCGATCGATACCGCCGTCGGGATGTTCATCGACCTGCCCAAGGTCATCCGCATCGCGACGCACCAGTCGGGCATCGATGGCCTGAGCTCGCAGTATGCCGGCAGCACCCACCTGTTCATGCTCGAAGGCGAGGCGGACGCCGAGGCGCCGTCGTACCCCTTGGGGAATCCGCGGTTGGGCGACCTGCTGCATGGTGTGCCGAAGGGGCCGCGGATCACCGGCGTCCGAGACGAAGACGGATGCCTCCAGGCGCAGCTTGTCGTCGAGTTCGACTCGGTCGCCGACGCCGAGAGTCTGGTGGAGAGCACCGTCCGCGGAACGCTCCAGGACCCGGGCGCCAACTACAGCGACTCGATCCTTGGGCACGGGGTGATGACCCCGGTCGAGGCCGTCCTGGTGGAGGTTCGCTTCGCTGACGGCAGCCCGTCGCTGCACGTCGCCGCGCTGTACGACGGCACCTCGCGAGTCACCAGCGCAGCGCTCGTCCGATACCGCGAGAGCACGGATCCGGCGCAAAACGTGGCGCGTGCGGCGCAGGAACTCCGGCGGGCCCTGACGACGCCCTCGCGCAAGCGCCGGGCGGCGTACCTGAAGGAGGCCGAGGCTGCCAACCTCGCCTACGTGCGAGACGGGCTCACCATGCCGGTGCTGCGCCAGCTCCAGGCCCGGCGGGTGCCCGTCCGGCTGATCGTTGGGGCGCAGTTCAGTGATGAGAACAACCTCGCCGAGCTGCCCGCCGCGATCACCGCAGCACAGAGCACCCGCCACATCAGCGTCAATCCCTGGCGCGAGGCGGCCAAGGACACCGTGACCGCGCAGCGCACGGTGCTGCACCTGCGCCAGGCCGACCAGGTGGCGGAGTCGTTCGTCCACCTCATTGAGGACCGCCCGCTCGATGACAAGCAGGTCGAAGAACTGTTCCCGGGGGCCGACCCCGAGCTGGTGACCGACCCTGCGACCGGCCGTGCCCGGCCGTTGTGGCGGGCGGCGGTCATCGTGCACACGCTGACCGACCCCGAGGTCCACAAGGAGGCCAAGCGGTTCATCCGCAGCGACCAAGGCATCGCCATGGTTCATCCTCACCGCTACGCCGGGTTCGTCGGGGTCCTGGTGGACCTGCCCTGGCGGTGGGCCAAGCCGCAGACCACCGACACCGCCCGCAACGCCTGGCGCAACGGCGGCGTCCTGTCCGACGGAATCCTCAAGGATGACTGGGAGCCGCTGTTCGAGTCGATCGAGGAGCTCGTCCGGCTCGCCGACGACGGGAACGTCTCGGCCCGGCTTACCCTGCAGGTACTGGCAGGCACCGCGCTGCTCGCCGACGGCATCCTCACCCGCGACCGCGGCAGCAAGATCGGTGAGGACGGGGTAACCTACCGGGCCACACCGCCGGTGTTGCTGGCGTCGTGGGCCGACACGCGGCATGGGCGACTCCAGGCCATCCGGATCGTGCGCGGCTTCAACCCCACCCGCGCCGGCGGCTCGGGCACCGGCCGGGCCATCAAGGTCGACTACACCTACCCGCTGGTGGACGAGAAGGGCGATCCGGTCCGCTCGGGGGAGAGCCACCGGGTGCTCATCGAGGGCGACCTGTTCGACCAGGCCAACCCAGAGAAGGCCGCTGAAGGACGCGAAGAGATCAACGAAGCGCAGAGGAAGCGCGACGCGCAGAAGGGCCACAAACCCTCCCGTGAGCAGCTGAACGAGCAACGGCGCTTCATGATTGTCGAAAACATCGGCCGCGCGGGGACCACCGTCCAGCAGTTGGAGGCTGAGATCCCCGACTACCCGAGCAAGCTGTCCGAACACCCCTTCGGAAAGCGCGCCGACTGGCAGCTGATGCGGAAGAGGATCAACGACCTCGGCGAGTCCTTGATCACGGTCATGCCGCCGGCCGATCCCGAGCCCCCTCTGTTCGACGACCCCGAAGAGAAAGAGGAGACGCCCGAGCAGGAAGAGGAGAAGTGAGTACCCGCCCGCGCCCGCTGGCGCCGGGTCACCCCACCGCGGTCATGTGGCAGCGGCTACTCGCCTGCACCCCGGTCGCTCGTGCGCTCACCGACCCAGCCGACGCGCGAAGCCGGTCCTTGGCCTGGCCGCTGCCCGCCGTCCTCCCCGTCGACCTGCCGCATGGGCCGCTGGTCTACCTGATGCTGGAAAGCTCAGGCAGCTTCCGATATGTCGGGCGGACGATCCAGCCGTTGACTCGGCGGATCGCTCGGCACCGGCTGGACCGGCCGGATGTTGCCACTCGGTGGCGATGGGTTCTGGTCGCGAAGGTCAATCCGGCCATGGCAGGTCCGGCTGAGGAGTGGATACGGGCGGTGCTTCAGCCGCCGGACAACCGGATCCGTGCCGCAGGGTGGGCGCAGGTAGCCTCCTGATCTCTGGCCGCCGCAACCATCTCCCAGATCGTTCCCCGCGCCACCACGTAACATGTAAACGTCCCCGATCCTTTCCTGGTTGGGACAAACTGCTGCCCTCGGACTGACTATCCGAACACACAGGACGGCAGAAGCCCCCGCCGACCACACGTCGGCGGGGGCTTTTTCACGCCAGCTACCCGGCCACGCATTTCAGAACACCATCCCGGGGTTGAGGAACTCGCTCAGATCAAGGAAGACATCCCCGCGCTGGTCCGTGCCGTCAGCCTGCTCACCGCCGAGAACGCCGAGCTGCGCGAACTCCTGGAAATGCCCACGGCCAACGTCGTTCCCCTACGGCCTGATGAGCACTGGCGACAGTGTCGTAACGGGCGGCGAAGCTCCTGGCGTCCGATGGTTTCGGGAGCCACAGAGGGCTCACCGAGGGTGATCGTCCGCCAAAATAGCGGGATGCCCCAACCAGTCCCCGCCGACCTCCTGGAAATCGCTGAAGCACTGGTTCCTGACGCTGCTCTTGCCTCCGCACGCCTTGCCGAGCACGGGAACATGCACCACGTCGTGCTGTTCCCCGGCATCGCCGCCGTGCGTATCAGCAAGCGCCCCAGTGCCGCCGCCGAGCTGCCGCGCCGGGTCGAAATTCTTCGGGCCGTTGCGGCGGCCGGCCTGCCTTTCGCCGTGCCGGAGCCGCTGACTGCGGTGGCCACGTTCGGGGAACGTGCGGCCGTCGCGATTTCGTGGATTGACGGCGAGGGGCTGCCGGAAGGCAACGGGGACCCGGCGGCGTTCGGCCTGCTCTTGGAGGCAGTGGGCAAGGTTGAGATCTCGCCGGAGCTCGAGGCCGTTCTCCACAGGCCGCGCCGGTATGCCGATGGCTTGGGATGGGCCGACATCCTGAACGACGAGATCGTTCCGCGCCTGCCGGCGAAGTGGCGTGACGGAGTTCGGCAGCGGCTGGACACGCTGCTGGCGCTTGAGGAGGTCCCGGCCAGGCTTGTCCACGGCGACCTCGGCGGCAGCAACTTCCACTTCGGCGAGGACGGCAAGCTGACCGGCGTCCTCGACTGGGACATGGCGATTCTGTCGGACCCAGCGATCGACGCGGCACTCGTCGCGGCCTGGCATGGCTGGGACGTCCTCCGGGCCGCTACCGACGAGGAGACCTACCGACGCGCCTGGGCCTGGAACGACGCGGTCGGGGTCGGGCACCTCCACCCGGTGTTTGCCGGCAAACCCTTGTCACGCGTCGACGGTCTCGTCCGGTCCGTCATCGCGTGGTTGGAGGAGCGCGGCTGATGCCATCTCTCCGGATCGGGCGGGGACGGTCCGGGTAGCGGTTTCGATCTCACACAATGCGGGTTGCGTGAGGCCCCGGTCCGCCCGACCAGGGAGAACCGGAGTTTCGATGCGGAAACGACGGGCCTGGGAGGCGGAATTGCCTACCTGGGCCCATGTCCGTTGGTCCACCAGTCAATGGCGATCAGGAACGCTCGAACAGCGAGTGCCGCCCCTTCCCCGAAGACCAGCTTCTTGCGGCGTCGCCGGTGCGCAGCCATGAGAGATATCTCCCTCCTGGGCCCCTGTGACCAAGGAAACGACCGTGGGGCCTGCTTCCGGTCGATCCCTGCAGGAGACCGACCGCTGAGCGGCGATGCTCGGCGACGCGGAGTGGGAGAGACGGTTCAGTGCTGCATCTTCTTGCGGTGCACGCGAATGCTGGCGGGGGCACCGAGGTAGTTGCAGCTCGCTTCGGGGCAGGCCTCCCAGTAGCCCTTCTCCACCGCGGCCTCGCGGACGCCGTTTTCGGGGCCGAAACCGTGGTGGGCGATGAGTCGGGCGACGGAGTTGTCGTACCGGGCCGCCAGGAGGGCGGCTTCTGCGATCTTGTCGTGTCCCTGGGAGAAGAAGGAGCCGAGACCAACCTCGGTTCCACATCCACACCAGCACGTACCTGTCGGCATCAGGCGGGGTTCGCTCTTAGGCATACCTTCAAGGTAGACCTTCTAGAAGGGGAGTCAAGAAATAGTTCCTAGGAAACTTTCCAAGCGATTCTCGATCATGAGAATCTGGGTTGCGATAACATGCCTTATCGCAACCCAGAACATGGGGTCAGGCACGGACGAAAGGACCCTTTCGGATGACCGAGTTGGTACGGCCGACACCTGACACCACGACCCCGGCGACCATCGCCGCGGCGCACACCGCCGACCGGGAGCTGAGCGAGGCCGCCCGCGCCCGGGTCGCCGGCGGACTGGCCGACAACACCAGCCGCGCCTACGCCCGCGACTGGGAGATCTTCACCGCCTGGTGCGCCACCCACCACCGCACGCCGCTGCCCGCCTCGGCCGAGACGCTCGCCGAGTACGTCACCCATCTGGCCGCCACCCCGACCCGGCGCGGCACGCCCCCGGCGCCGTCGACGATCGAGCGGGCCCTGGCATGCGTGCAGTCCCGGCACAAGAAGGCCGGGCTGACCGTCAACGCCGAAGGCGGCCGCCTGGCCCTGCGCGCCTACCGAAAAGAGCGGGCCAAAGCCGGGACACGCACCCGCAAGGCGCCGCCGGCCGAGCTCGACCTGCTGCGCCGGATGATCGACGGATGCGACCCCGCCACCCTGGCCGGCCTGCGCGACCGCGCCACCCTGGTGCTCGGCTTCGCCCTGATGGGCCGCCGCTCGGAGCTGGCCGCCCTCGACCTCGGCGACCTGGCGCTGACCGCCGACGGCCTGGAGGTCACCATCCGCCAGTCCAAGACCAACCAGGACGCCCGCGGCGAGGTGGTGCCCCTGCCCTACGGCTCGCACCCCGACACCTGCCCGGTGCGCGTCGTGCAGGCCTGGAGTACCGCCCTGGCCGAGCACGGCATCACCGCCGGGCCGCTACTGCGCGGCATCGACCGGCACGGCCGCATCACCACCGCCCACGCCGGCGCCTCGGGCAAGGCAGCAGCACGGATGAGCGGCCACGGCCTCAACCTCATCGTGCGCCGCGCCGCGACGCGGGCCGGCCTGCCCAACGCCGAGACCTACACCGCCCACTCGCTGCGCTCCGGCGGGGCCACCACCGCCGCCAAGAACGGGGCGCCCGTCTCGGCGATCGCCCGGCACGGCCGCTGGTCGGAGAAGTCCCCCGTGGTGCACGGCTACATCCGCTCCGCCGACAAGTGGCGCGACAACCCCATGCGGGGAATCGGCCTGTGACCTCAGAAGGGGCGTCGGTAAGAATCGCGTCACCCGGCCCAAACGAGCGGCGTTACTGCAGGTCACCCTACGCAACGGGCCCAACCCGCCGAGGGCGGGTGTCAGTCCGGGCGTAGGCTCAGGAGCCGACTGGCTGGAGGGGCGGTCCAGTGGTGTTCGCCCGGCCGCGGGACTGGATCTTTCAGGCGGCCGAGAGCCCAGGTGAGAAGAAACTCCAGCCCGATTCCGGCGACTGAACCGGCAGCGCTACGGTGCCTCCCCGCGCAGTCATGAGCCGGTGGGGTGCCACGACTGCCGCGCCGGTGGTGGCCGGATGAGGCCACGAGACGGCGATGCTTACGGCCGTCCTGTTCCGCGGCCGGCGGGGCGAGAGCGGCAGAGCCAATGATCTACCCCCTTGGCGGCCAGGGCGAAGGTTGGGCCCTCGGCAGCCCGGACCTGCGGCGTCGCACCGAGACGGAGAAGCGGTGCCGGCGTCGCCGATCGTGGCCGGATGGGGGTCGTGGTCATATTCCGACGAGACTTCTCGATAAGCGCTGAGCCGCAGGTCGGCTGAGTGTTGGGCCCGACGCTCGGGTCGGAACCACCGAAGGAAAGGTGGAGCCGTTCTGGCACGTCACGGGCGGCGCCTGCCCATCCTCACGGAGCGGGCTTCACCAGCAGCTGGATGAACCGTTCGCTCTCCAGCGGGTGCTGGCGCGCGTCCACGACCACCATGTTCTCGCCCTGCCCGCCTGGCAGGACCACGAACGTCGAGTCCAGGCCGCGGCGATCGAGTTCCTTGCGCACCTCCTCCAGCGGCTTGCCTTTAACCGGGTAACCCTCCAGGAGGCCGCCCTTCCCGGTCACCGAGCGGGAGCCGGCGAACTCCTTGACCAGCTTCTCGCCGCGGTCGTCGGCGACCAGCTCGCACGGCGCGACGGGATCCTTCATGAGGATCGTGCTGGTGCTGCTGCCGCCGCCGGACAGTGGGGTGATCGTCCAGACGAAGGTTTCACCCGGGCGGAACAACGTGGTGTCGACCCGCATCTGCCAGCCCCGCTCGTCGCCCGGTATGTTCTGGGGCGCGTAGTAGAGGCCCTTGGGCACGTCCTCGACGTATTCGGCGCGCGGCTCCTTGCACTTCTTGCCCTCGGGCGCGTAGTCCACGATCGCGGGGACGCCCAGCTCTTTGAGCTGCCTGCTCAGTCCGGTGGCGTCCTTGAAGTCGGTCACCCTGACCCACACCACCCCGTCCGCCTGCTTGGTAACGGCCCAGGAGGCCGAGGTGTAGGTGCCGCTGTCGTCCAGAACGCTCGGCACGACCACCGCCGCCACGGCGAGCGCCACGGCGACCGCCAGTCCCAGCGCGAACCGGGGCCGCTGCAACCAGCGCCGCGCGGCTTTCTCGGCGGGCGCGTGCGCGGTGATCTCCGCCAGCAGCGCCCGCGCCCCCGCGCCGGACGGGTCCCCGCCGTGCTCGCCCGGCTTCACCCTGGCCAGGGTTTTCGTCATCGTCTCGATCTCGTCCATCACAGCGACCCTTCCGTAGATACCAGCCGGTCCGTCCGCACTCCTGCCTCGGTCAGCGCCCGTGCGAACCGTTTGCGCGCGCGATGCAGCCGCACCCGAACGGCGTTGCGCGTCAGGCCCAACACCGCGGCGACCTCCTCCCGGTCCAGGCCCTCCCAGGCGACCAGGGCCAGCACCTCCCGATCGTCGTCGGGCAGCGTGGTGAACACCCGCGCCACCGCCTCGGCCTCGACCCCGCTCTCCGGCGCGGCGGCATAGAGGTCGGTCATCTCCCCGTCGAGCTCGACGGTCCTGGCCCGGCGCCGGTTGTCAGTGCGGTAGTGGTTGGCCAGCACCTTCCTAGCCACGCCGTACAACCAGAGCAGGGCCGGCTCTCCGCGCGGCAGCTTGTCCACCTTGCGCCAGGCGATGGCGAACGTCTCGGCGACCACGTCGGCCGCGTCCTGCGGCGCGATGCAGCGGCGTATCGCATATGCGGTGATCTGGCCATACGTCTGCCGGTAAACGGCCTCGAATCTGGCCAGCCGTTCTTCATTCACGGGCGTCCTTTGTCAGGCGAAAATACGGACATCACTTTCTATGTACGGCAAGGCCTGGGCATTACCGGTCCCGCGAAACTTTGATGAGCAAAGCCAGATGCCTGCCCGCGAGCAGCAGGGGCGTCTCGCTCTGGGACACCGGGGCGGACTCGTGCGCGTGCTGCTGACGGGCCTTGGCCAGGGCCAGCACGCGCGGGTCGGGGGTGGACCTGCAACGGAACCGGATCGCACGTTAAGCCGGTTCGGGGAGATCAGGAGGGGTGGCCGGTGCGGGCTCGCCGAGGGGCGGATTGCCCGTGGGAATGTCGATTCCCGCAGCCGGATCAGTCCTCGCTGAACAGCGCCGTCATGCCGCTGAGCATCTCCAGCAGGATGTCGACGTTGCCGATCGCGGCGACCAGGCATTCGCGGGCCGCCCGCACCAGGCTGCCGCAGAGTGCGGTGTCGATGGCGGTAGCCAGACTTCGCGAAGCAGGTTCTGTCGTGGCCCGCACCGATCCACGTGACCGCCGCCGGACACTGCTGCGTCACGCAAAGCACCTCTCCGATCGGGTCGGAGAGGTGCGCGCGCGCACAATCGACGAGGCACTCGGCCGCGCTCTCGGCACCGACGACACGGACGAGATCCGTGATGTCGTGCACGCCCTGGAAGCGATGTCCCAACGGTTGGGCCCGCAATCGGCCCAGCCAGGCTGACCTCGCCCCGCTCTGGATCATCCGCGCGATCGCCTCAACACGGATGGGGGTATCCCTCGCGAGGGCGCCGGTCACCTTGGCGTCGCTATGCCGCCGCACCGCTACACATGAGTCGCCGGCACGGCGAATCTTGCATCGCGGTCGTGCTGAGCGCCCCCCGCCGGAGGCGAAGTCCGTCTCGCGCGCTCCGGCGGTTCCGCCGGTCACCCGGGGCGGGGATCACCGGACGGGTTCCTGACCGCCGCGCAGCGGTAGCCGTACGGTCACCCGCCACTCCCCGTCCACCGCCCCGGCGTCCAGACGGCCGCCCAGCAGCGTCACCCGCTCCCGCATGCCCGCCACCCCTCGGCGTCCGGTCCGCTCCGGCCGCTGCCGGGCCCGGTTGCGCACCTCCAGCTCAAGACGGTCGTCATGGACGGCCGCCACCAGCCGGGCCGGGCCGGAGCCATGCCGGAGCGCGTTGGTCAGCGCCTCCTGGACGATCCGGTAGGCCTCCCGCGAGACCAGTGCGGGCAGCGCGGAGAGATCGCCGGTGATCTCGGCGGCGGCGCCGGTCGAACGGACCAGCTCGGGCAGGTCCGCCAAGGTCCTGGCCGGAGCGCGGTCGCCGCTCTCCTCCTCGCGCAGCAGCCCGAGCACGTGATCCAGATCCTCCAGGGCCGAGCGTGCGGACTCCTCGATCGCCGTCAGCGCGGTACGCGCCGCCTCCGGATCCCGGTCGAGCACCCGGCCGGCCGCGCCCGCCTGGATGGTCACCACGCTGAGCGCGTGCCCGACCGAGTCGTGCAGCTCGCGGGCGAGCCGGTTGCGCGTGGCCAGCAGCCGGGCCCGCTCCTCCAGCGCCGCCAGCCGGTCGGCCGGGGTGGGGCCGAGCAGGGCCGGGGCGAGCCGCGCCAGCAGCGTCCCCGCGCCCGCCGCCGCGTAGACGAGCAGCGCGAGCGTCGCCAGCGCCGCCGCCGGTCCCCACGCGCCGCTCCAGCCGGCCGTCACCGTGAAGCTGAGGAACCCGATCCGGTCGCCCAGCAGCGGCAGCAGGGACAGCCAGATCACGAACGGCACCAGCGCGAGCGTCGCCCCCGCCAGCACCGCGCCGATCCCCAGGTGCAGGGTGAACCAGGCCGCGGTACGGCGCCGCTCGGCCCAGGTGCGTGCTGGCCGGTCCGGAGGGGAGTCGATCCGGGCGCCCAGCAGGCCCCGCGCGGCGGTCAGCTCCAGCGCGCGCACCGGCAGGAACAGCCCGGTCAGCGCGATCAGGGGGAGCGCGCCCGCCAGGACGGCCGGATCCATGGAGACCAGCGTGTAGGCCGTCGTCTCCCGCAGTCTCAGCAGCTCCGCGAGCACCGTGCCGACCATCACGTACGGCGTGGCCAGCGCGCCGCCCAGGATCAGGCACGTCCACCCGAGATAGGTGGCCGAGCTGGTCAGCGGGGCCAGGATGCGTCTCACGCGGGCAATCCTCCCAGCTCGTGTTGGGGTGCGCCCTCCCACCGGGGAGGGACCGCCTCCCTCCTGCGGGGGAGGGGTGGATACGCTCTGCCGGGCGGACATCTGATTCGGGGGCTTGGCGTGGATATGGCGGAGATCGTCCTGCTGCTCGTGGCGGCGGCCGGGGCGGGATGGATCGACGCCGTGGTCGGCGGGGGAGGGCTGCTGCAGCTTCCGGTGCTCCTCATGGCCGGGCTCTCACCGGTCCAGGCGCTGGCCACCAACAAGTTCGCCGCCATCTTCGGCACGGCCTCGGCGGCCGTGACCTACGCCAGGACCACCAAGATCGACGCAGGGGTGGCGGTACCGGCCGGGCTGGGCGCGGTGGTGTTCGCCGGGCTGGGCGCGGCGTCGGCGGCGGCGATCTCCCGGGAGGCGCTCATCCCGCTGGTCATGGTCACCCTGGTGAGCGTGGCGCTGTTCGTCACCTTCCGCCCTGCCTTCGGCACCCATCCCCAGCCCCATCTGCGCACCCGCGTGAGGACCGTTGCCGCGATCGCCGTCACCGGCGCCGGGATCGCCTTCTACGACGGCATCCTGGGCCCGGGCACCGGCACCTTTCTGATCATCGCCTTCACCACGATCCTCGGCATGGACTTCGTGAGCGGCTCGGCCCATTCGAAGATCATAAATTCCTGCACGAATCTGGGCGCCCTGCTGGTCTTCGCCTATCAGGGGCATGTGCTGTGGCTGCTCGGCCTGGCCATGGCCGTCTGCAACATCGCCGGAGCCCAGCTCGGCGCCCGGATGGCCCTGCGCCGGGGGGCGGGGTTCGTGCGCGCGGTCCTGCTGTGCGTGGTGATCGTGATGGTGGCCAAGCTGGGCTACGAGCAGTTCGCCGCCTGACGCCCCGTGGTGGCGGCGCATGTGCGCCTCGGCGGACCGGCGGTCCAGGACCACGTCGGAGTCGAGCCGGTGGATCACGTCACCGGTGGCGGTGGCGAGCCCCGGAGGCTGCTCCGCTCCGATCCGGTGATCTACTTTGTAAAGGGATGGGGCCGGAGCGCGGCCGCCGCCAGTGCCACGAAGGCCGCCAGAACCACGGGGATGACCAGGGCGCGTGGCAGCCCCACCAACTCGGCCACGCTGCCGATCAGCACCGGACCGCTGAGGAAGCCCACGTAGGACAGGCTCGCCACCCGGGCCAGAGCCTGCCCGGCGCGGGCCGGGTCGCGCCGTCCGGCGGCGGAGAAGACCTGCGGGACGATGCACGACAGGCCCGCGCCGAAACAGCCGAAGCCGATGACCGCGGCCACCGGATGGTCGGCCAGCAGGGCGGCGCCGAGCCCCGAGGCGGCCAGCAGGCCGCAGCCGCGCACCAGCGTCACCGGGCCCAGCCGGGCGGCCAGCCGGTCACCCACCAGGCGGCCGGCGGTCATCATGATGGAGAACGCGGCGTAGGCCGCCGCGGCGAACCCGGCCGAACTGCCGAGGGCGTCGCGCAGGTAGACCGAGCTCCAGTCCGCCGCCGCCCCCTCCCCGATCATGCAGCAGATCCCCAGCAGGCCCAGGAGGAGCAGGCCGCGGTCCCAGCCCGCCGTACCGGCGCCGCCCGTGGCGTCGGCGTCGGCTCGGGCGGGTGCCGCCGGGACGGCGAACGCCCAGCGGGAGGCCCACAGGGCCAGGACGGCGATGGCCGCGGCCAGGACGGCGAAGGTGGCCGCGGGGGTGAACGCGGCGTGCGCGAGCAGCCCTCCGACGGCCGCGCCGACGAACCCGCCGATGCTGAACACCGCGTGGAAGGACGACATGAGCGGCCGGTCCATGGCCCGCTCGACCTCGACGGCGTTGGCGTTCATCGCCACGTCGAGCGTGCCGTGCACCGCGCCGAAGGCGAACAGCGCCAGTGCCAGGGCGGCCAGGTTCGGCATGTAGGCAGGGAGGATCAGCACGACGCTCTGCGCGAAGGCCATCGGCAGCATCACCCTGACGCTGCCGTAGCGGTCGACCAGGCGGCCCACCACCTGCATGCCCGCGATCGCCCCGGCGGCGATGCCGAGCAGTCCGAGGCTGAGCTGGCCGTCGCTCAGCCCGAGCTCCTGCTTGATGGAGGGGATCCGCGCCGTCCAGGTGCCGATGGCCATGCCGGCGAGCAGGAAGAGCAGGCAGACCGCGACTCTGCCGCGGACGAGCGTGCCGCGGTCGGCGGTGGTGACGTGCATGAGGGGGAAGCTCCAGTCAGACGGTGCGGACGATGACGCCCGCGGCGACGAGGGCGTCGTGCTCGGCCGGGGGGAGCGCGGTGTCGGTGACCACCATGTCGAGGCGGTCCAGGGGGCAGACGGCGCCGAAGGCGGTGCGGCTGAACTTGCCGGAGTCGGTGGCCGCGACGACGCGCCGGGCGGAGGAGATCGCCGCCTGCTTGACGGCGACGTCGGACAGGTCGTGGGCGGTCAGGCCGTGCTCGGCGGACAGGCCGCAGCAGCCGATGACCGCGGTGTCGAAGCGCAGGGAGCGGACGGCGCCCTCGGTCAGGGGGCCGACGAGGTTGAGCTCCCCGGGGCGGACCTCGCCGCCGGGGAGCACCAGGCGGATCCGCGGGGCCGTGCTGAGCTCGTGGGCGGCCTGCAGGGAGAGCGGCAGGACCGTCAGGCGGCGGTCGCGGATCGCCCTGGCGATCTCCAGGTTGGTGGTCCCGCCGTCCAGCAGCACGGCCTCGCCGTCGGCGAGCAGCGAGGCGACCTCGGCGGCGATGCGCCGTTTGGCCTCCACCGCCTCGCGTTCGCGGACCCCGAACGGCGGCTCCTCCCCGCGCAGCAGCAGGCTCACCGCGCCGCCGCGCACCCGCCTCACCACGCCCTGCTGGGCGAGCTCGTCGAGGTCGCGGCGGATGGTCATCTCCGACACCGCGTGCTCGACGGCCAGCTCCGCCACCGAGACGGTGTCGCTGACGCGCAGCGCGGACATGATCGCCCGAATCCGATCAGCACTTTCCATGCGTTCATTTGAACACGAGCTGTGTGACTTTGGCAATCGTGCGGAACAATGGGCGGCATGCGTGCGAGTCGTCTGCTGTCACTCCTGCTGCTCCTGCAGACCCGGGGGCACATGACGGCCACCGAGCTGTCGCAGGAGCTGGAGGTCTCGGTCCGGACGGTCTACCGGGACGTGGAGGCCCTGTCGTCGGCGGGGGTGCCGGTCTACGCCGATCGAGGCCCGGCCGGAGGATACCGGCTGCTGGACGGCTACCGCACCCGCCTCAACGGGCTGACCGCCGAGGAGGCCTCCTCGCTGTTCCTGGCCGGGCTGCCCGGCCCCGCCGCCGAACTCGGGCTGGGGGAGGTGGCCGCCAACGCCGAGCTGAAACTGCTCGCCGCGCTGCCTCCCGAACCGCGCTTCCACGCCTCCCGGATGCGTGAGCGCTTCCACCTGGACGTCCCGGGGTGGTACAGAGGCGCCGACGAGGCGCCCTTCCTGGGGGAGGTCTCCGAGGCGGTGTGGGACCAGCGCCCGCTGCGCATGACCTACCGCCGATGGGGCCCGCGCGACGTCGAGCGCCTGGCCCATCCCTACGGCCTCGTCCTCAAGGGCGGGTCGTGGTACATGGTGGCGGCCGTCGGCGGGGGAGAGCCGCGCACCTACCGCGTGTCGCGGATCCTCGCCGCCGAGATCGCCGAGGGCCGTTTCGAACGGCCCGGAGACTTCGAGCTGGCCGCCTACTGGGAGCGCTACGCGGACGACTTCCGGGCCCGGATGTACACCGCCGAGGCCCTGGTGCGGGTGGCGCCCGGCATCGAGGACATGTTCCGCTATACCGTCGGCGCCGATGTCGCCGACGCCGCGCTGGCCGAGGCGGGCCCGCCCGACGATCGCGGCTGGGTCGTCGTGCGCCTGCCGATCGAGTCGGTCAGGCACGCCCACTGGCTGCTGCTGCGCCTGGGCGCCGACGTCGAGATCCTGGAGCCCGCCGAGCTGCGCGCCCGGATGGCCGCCACGGTCGCCGCGCTCGGCGGGCTGTACGGCGCGCGCCAGGACTGATCGTCGGCCGACTCGGCTCAGGAGGCGGGTGGTGCCTGCGGCAACGGCGCGAACAGGTCGACGGCGTTGCCGTCCGGGTCGCGCACCAGCGCGTAGCGCTGCCCCCAGAACGCGTCCCAGGGCTGCTTGTGCCCCTCGTAACCGGCCTGGACGAGGTCGGCGTAGACCCGGTCCACCTCCTGCGGATCGTCACAGGCGAAGGCCAGGCCGATCCGGGCGCCGCCGTGGGAGGGGGCCCATTCCGGATCGAAGGAGCGGATGGTGTCGACGGTGTCCCACGCGAGCCGCAGCCCGCCGGGGAGGTCCGTCTCGACATGCGGTTCGGAATCGGCGCTCTGCGGGATGTCCAGCCCGAGGCGGCGGTAGAAGGCCAGAGACTTGCCCATATCGGCTACGACGAGACCGATCAGATTGAAAGAAGGTGCCATACCCGCCACGTTACGGTCCGGCGGCCCGCCCGTCTTGAACGGATCGGACATGCCGGCCCGCGGTGTCCGTCCGCGGCAGGGGTCTCGAAGGCGGTTAAATCAGATGAAGCGACAGTTGGATGAACCGATAATCGGATGATGCAGATCTTCTTGGAGACCGACCGCCTGACGCTGCGCCGCTTCACCGGGGCCGACGAGGACGATCTGGTCGAGCTCGACGGCGACCCCGAGGTCATGCGCTTCCTCAACGGCGGCAGGCCGACTCCCCGCGAGGAGATCCGGGACAGGGTCCTGCCCGCTTTCCTCGGCTACTACGAGCGCTCCGAGGGGTTCGGCTTCTGGGCGGCCGTGGAGAGGTCCACCGGACGGTTCCTGGGCTGGTTCCACTTCCGGCCGCGCCGGGACGAGCCGCGTGAGGGCGAGGTCGAGCTCGGCTACCGCCTGCGCCGGGCCGCCTGGGGGAGGGGCTACGCCACCGAGGGGTCGCGTGCGCTGATCCACAAGGGATTCACCGAGCTCGGCGTGGACCGCGTGTTCGCCGGGACGATGGCGGTCAACCTCGGCTCCCGGCGTGTGATGGAGAAGTCCGGCCTGACGCTGGTGCGCACCTTCCACCAGGACTGGCCGGACGCCATCGACGGTTCCGAGCACGGGGAGGTCGAGTACGCCCTGACCAGGGCCGACTGGCAGGCGCGCCACTGAGAGCGTGGTCCGGCCGGCGGGCCGCCGTACCCGCGCGGAGGTCAGGCCCCGGCGGTGACGGCCGGGCGCAGCGCGGCGGTGACGGTCTGCCGCAGCGTCGCGGCGGGACGGCCGAGAACCTCCCGGAGGTCGCCGGTCTGGGTCTCCAGCGCACCGGCGCGCACCTGGCCGTTGAGCCAGCGGAGGGCGCCGCTCGCGTCGTCGGGCCCCTCACGGCGGGCGACCGGGACGCCGGAGACCTCCGCGAGGGTCCGGGCGAGCTGCGGGTAGGTCCACAGCGGACCGGTGAAGTCGTAGCCGCGGCCCAGGTGCCCGTCGCCGGTCAGCACGTTGGCGGCGGCCTCGGCGAGGTCGGCCCGTGACGCGGTGTTGAGACCGCGCCCGCCGGTGGCGTCGGTCAGCTCGCCGGAGGCGACGGCGGCCCGGAGACCGGGGTTGAGGAACGCCTCGCTGTAGTAGGGGTGACGGAGCATTGTGTACGGCAGGCCGCTGCCGAGGATCGCCTTCTCGGTGGCGTGGTGCGCCTCGGTGACACCTGTGCCGTCGCTCCCGGCGCCCAGGAAGCTGGTGTAGGCGAGGGCGCCGACGCCGGCGATCCCGGCCGCGTCGATGGCGGCCAGGTGCTGGGCGAGGCGGCGGGCCGGGTCCAGCTCCGGGGAGGAGATCAGCAGCAACCGGCCGGCTCCGCCGAACGCCTCGCGCAGGCTCGCCGGGTCGTCGTAGTCGCCACGGCGGACCTGGACGCCGCGGGCCGCCAGGTCGGCGGCGGCGCCGGGATCGCGCACGGCGGCGATGACCTCACCGGCGGGCATCCGGGTCAGGAGCTGTTGGACGACCAGGCGGCCGAGCGCGCCGGAAGCGGCGGAGACAGCGATCATTGGTACTCCAGGGGGCGGTACGGGGGAGGCGGCCGAATCTACCCGGACGGCCAGGGCGGCCGGAAATGGTTTTCCACCGGCCCGCGGAGCCGGCGGCCCTCAGCGCACCCGTTCGGAGAGCAGGCGCTTGCGTTCGGCGGTGTAGTCCCACCACGGGCGCGCGGGTCCGCCGTCGGCCTGCTCGACGGCGGACATGAACGTGTCCAGCAGGCAGGGGTCGTATCGGTGCCCGTCCAGGGCGCACAACCGGTCGTACAGCTCCACCGGGTCCAGGCCGGCGAGCCGGCCCGTGCGGGTGATCCCCGCCCGTGCCAGATGCCGGGCCACCGCCGGGCCCACGTTGACCAGCTCCAGCAGGTCTGTCTGCTCGGTCGTGTCGTCGCGCCTGTCAGGAGAGCTCATAGCCCCATGCCATCACGCACGCGGTCCTGGCGTCTTGCAGGTTTCGGTCATCCAGGTCGTCCAGGTCGTCCAGGTTCATCCGGGTCAGCCGTACGGCCTGCGGGGAGAGCCGGGCGAGTGCGGTGGGCGAGCCGGCGGCCCACCCCGGCCGGTCTGGTCAGGTATTTCACCGCGCCGGAGATCGCCGGCGGCCTCCTACTGCGGGGACATCCGGTGGAGGGCGTCGATGGCCAGGCGGTAGCCGTCCACGCCGAGGCCGACGACGGTGCCGCGCGCGATGGGGGAGATGTAGGAGTGGTGCCGGAAGGCCTCCCGGCGGTGCACGTTGGAGATGTGCACCTCGATGACCGGGAGCTCGGTGCCCTCGATGGCGTCGTGCAGGGCGATCGAGGTGTGGGTGTAGGCGCCGGGATTGAAGACCGCGCCGATGCTCTCACCGGCCTTGACGCGCGCTCCGGCCTCGTGGATCCAGTCGATCAGCAGGCCCTCGTGGTTGGACTGGCGGAAGACCAGGTCCAGGCCGAGCCGGGTGGCCTCCTCGCGGCACAGTTCCTCGAGGATCGACAGTGTCGTGGTGCCGTACACCTCGGGCCTGCGGGTGCCGAGCAGGTTCAGGTTCGGGCCATTGAGTACGTAGACGACGGTCACAGGGATCATTCTCGCGCATCGACGGAGGCGAACCGGCGAGCCGTACCACCTGGTCGCCGACGGGGGCGCCGAGGTCCGCCCGGAGCGGCCCGTTGTCGATGCCGGGACGGCCTCCGGCCCGGTGGGGAAGCGTGGCCCGCCCTTCTTCCGCGCCACCCGATCCAGGCGGAGTCCGGTACGGCGGTCCGATGGGCCGGCTCGCTCCGGAGATCACACCTCACCGGGAGCAGGGTTTTCAGCTGGTACCGTGGTTGGTCGGCAATGGCGGAACGGAGCATGACATGGCAGGCGAAGAAGACATCTCCGGGTGATCCCGGATCTCACCGCCATCGGTGACGCGCCCATCGCGTGTGCGCCGGTTGGCGATGTCTTCGTGTCCTGACCATTTCGCCGGGCGGGCTTTGCCGTGCCGGCCGAACGCGGAAGCGATCCGATGTCCGACGCCCTGATCGTGGTTTCGAACCTGTCTTTTTCCTGGCCCGACGACACCCCGGTGTTCGAGGACCTCTCATTCACCATCCCGGCGGGACGCACCGGCCTGGTGGCGCCCAACGGCGCCGGTAAGAGCACGCTGCTCAGGCTGATCGCCGGCGCACTCCGCCCGGCCGCGGGCTCGGTCACGGTGGAGGGGGTCCTGGGCTACCTGCCCCAGACCCTGCCCCTCGTCGGAGACCTGACTGTGGCCGAGGTCCTGGAGATCGCTCCGGTGATCAGGGCGCTGAACGCCATCGAGTCCGGAGACGCGAGCGAGGAGCACTTCACCGCGATCGGCAACGACTGGGACATCGAGGAGCGCACCCGTGCCCAGCTGGACCGGCTCGGCCTCGGGGACGTCTCCCTCACCCGGCGCCTGCACACCCTCAGCGGCGGCCAGGTCGTCTCCCTCGGCCTGGCGGCACAGCTGCTGAAGCGACCCGACGTCCTGCTGCTCGACGAACCGACCAACAACCTCGACCTCGACGCACGCCACAAGCTCTACGACGTGCTCGGCGACTGGAACGGCTGCCTGCTGCTGGTCAGCCACGACCGGGCACTGCTCGACCGCATGGACCGCATCGCCGAGCTCGACCAGGGCGAGATCCGGTCCTACGGCGGGAACTTCACCGAGTACGAGGAGGCCGTACGCGCCGGGCGGGAGGTCGCCGAGAAAAACGTCCGCAACGCCGAGCAGGAGGTCAGGCGGGAGAAGCGGGAGATGCAGCAGGCCCGCGAGCGGGCCGCGCGCCGGGCCGGCAACGCCGCCCGCAACCTCAAGAGTGCCGGCCTGCCGAAGATCTTCGCTGGGACGATGAAGCGGCGCGCCCAGGAGTCGGCGGGGAGGGCGAACGAGACGCACGCCATGCGGGTCAGCGAGGCCAGGGCCCGGCTCGACGAGGCGGGCCGCGCCCTGCGCGACGAGCAGAAGATCGCGCTGGAGCTGCCCGGGACCCGCGTCCCGGCCGGACGCACCGTCTTCCTCGGCGAACGGATGCAGGTCCGCCACGGTGAGCGACCCCTTTTCGCCGGTGAGGGGGCGGACCTGGCGATCCGGGGGCCCGAGCGGATCGCCCTGACCGGCCCCAACGGGGCCGGCAAGTCCACCCTGCTGCGCGTGATCAACGGCGAGCTGGAGCCGGAGGGCGGCGGGACCAAGCGGGCCGACGGCCGGGTCGCCTACCTGTCCCAACGGCTGGACCTGCTGGACCCCGGCCGCACCGTGGCGGAGAATCTGGCCGCGTTCGCGCCCGGGATGCCGGAGGCGCAGCGGATGAATCTGCTCGCCCGCTTCCTGTTCCGGGGCTCCCGCATGCACCTGCCGGTCGGGGTGCTGTCCGGCGGCGAGCGGCTGCGCGCCACCCTGGCCTGCGTCCTGTGCGCCGAACCGGCGCCCCAGCTGCTGCTGCTGGACGAACCGACCAACAACCTCGACCTGGTCAGCGTCGCCCAGCTGGAAGGCGCCCTGCAGTCATACGAAGGCGCCTTCGTGGTGGTCAGCCATGACGAGCGGTTCCTTGCCGAGATCGGAGTGGACCGCTGGCTACGGCTGTCCGAGGGGCGCCTGCTCGAAACGGGCGCCCCTGGTGTGTGAGGTGACGGCGGCGGGACCCCCGCCTCACCTCGGTCAGCCGGTCCCCGGCAGGGCTGATCGGCGACGGTGAGGGGGGCGGGACCGGTCTTCCCCGGTGCCCGTACGGCGTAGGCGACCTCGTGCCGCTCAGCCGTGCAGGAACTCCACGAGCGCGGGCGCGAGCTTCTTGGGGGCCATGACCACGGCGCCGTGGTTGAGGCCGGGCAGCGTGCGGTGCTCGGCCTCGGGCAGGACGTGGGCGAGCGCCCGTGCGGCGTCGTGGAATCCGGCCGGGCTCTTGCCGCCGGTCAGCACCAGGGTCGGCGCTGTCGCGGCCGACCACCGGCCGGCCTCCAGCGGCTTGCCCCGCTGGGTCTCGCCCATCACCGCGGCGTCGTAGGGCAGCGTGTGCGCCAGCGCCTTGAGGTTCGACCACACGCCCGGCATCAGCCGCATCATGGTCACCATGAACGCGGGCATGCCCTGCGCCCTGGTCATGAAGTACGTGACCGCGTCGCCGCGCCGGTCGGCGGCCAGCAGCGCGTCGAGTCGCCGGGCGTAGTCCCCGGGCGGGCCGAAGCCGTCGCCGCCGATCACGAACGGCGGCTCGTACAGCGCCAGCCGTTCGATGTTCAGCCCGGCCGCCGCGGCGCGCAACGCCAGCACCGCGCCGGACGAGCTTCCGAACACCGACGCCGAACCCCCGGCGTGGTCGATCAACGCCGCGATGTCCTCGACCTCGCGTTCCACCGCGTAAGCCGCCGCGTCACCGCTGGCACCCCGGCCCCGCCGGTCGTAGTTGATCACGGTGAAGTGCTGGGCGAGCAGGCCGGCGAGCTTGCGGGCGTCGGAGCGGTCAGCCAGCGCCGAGGACACGAGGATGACCGCGGGCCCGGCGCCGAGCCGCTCGAACGCGATCTCGGTTCCGTCCCCGGAGATGACCGACGCGTTCGCGGTGATCGCCTTTTCACTGCTCATGGACATGGTTGTTTCTCCGCTTCAGGCACTGTGTCATGTTCTTGGTGGTATGACGGTGCCTCGGAGGAGAAGGAATCGGTCCGGTTCCGGCTTACCGCGATCAACGTGACCGGCCTCGGCCCCGGATTGCGCAGCACGCGCAGCGGAAGGCCGGCCAGGCACAGCACCGCGCCGTGACCGAAGCGCCGGCGGACACCGTCGACCGTTTCGAGTTCGACCTCCGCCCCTCGGACCCGGACGATCGCGTCGTGCCACGCGGCCGCGTCGTAGTCGCGGACCTCACCGCAGGCCAGGATCACCTCGCGCCGCCGGAATCCCGCGCTCACGGCAGGACCAGGGGCAGGCCGAACGCGGCGAAGTGGCGCGGTTCGAACGACGTGATCGCGGTGATCCGGCCGTCGTCGATCCGCAGCACGTCGAGCACCTGGGCGCGGAACCGGCCGGCCAGGTGCCTGGTCTCGTCCACCGTGGGGTGTTCGACGTAGTGCGCCACCGCGGGCTGCAGGTTCGCGCCGGTGACGACGCCGCGCCAGCGCCCGTGATACCACGGTGAGCCGGGTTTGAAGACCTGTCCGGAGAGGGTCAGCAGCGCACTCCGCCCGACCAGCCACGCCGGGTGCGGCGGCATCGTCATCCGCACGTCCTCGGCGAGCATCCCGGCGAGCGCGCCCAGATCGGCTCGCTGGTGGGCTTCGACGTAGCGCCGCACCAGCGCGCGCTCGTCGGCGCTCGGCTCGGCCGACGGCGCCCAGTCCTCGCGCCGCTGCGGCAGGTACTGCTTCAGCGTCGCCCGCGCCCGCTGCAGCGCGCTCTTCACCGACGCCACGCTGGTGTCCAGCAGCGCGGCCGTCTCGGTGGCCGGCCAGCCCAGCACGTCCCTGGTGATCAGCACAGCCCGCTGCCGGGCGGGCAGGTGCTGGATCGCCACCAGGAAGGCGAGCTCGATCGTCTCGCGGGCGACCGCCGCCGCCGCCGGTCCCTGGGCGCTGTCGGCGGCCGGCTCCAGCAGCCGGTCCGGGACCGGCTGCAGCCACGGCACATCGGCGGGCGGCTGCGCGGGCGTGCCCGGATCGACCAGCGGCGGCACCCGGTACGGCCGCGCGTGCCGCTTGTCGCGGTCGATCAGGTCCAGGCACGCGTTCGTCGCGATCTTGTACAGCCAGGCCCGGAACGTCGACCGCCCCTCATAGGTCTCCCGGCGGCGCCACGCCCGCAGGAACGTCTCCTGGACCATGTCCTCGGCGTCGTCGTAGGAGCCGAGCATCCGGTAGCAGTGCACCCGCAGCTCCCTGCGCAGAGGCTCGACAAGCGCGCCGAAGGCCGCCTCGTCGCCGACCGGCGCGGCGCCCGCCGCGGCCGTGTCCTCCGCCGGGCCGTCACTGCCTCGGTCCTCGACCACAACTACCTCCACCTGCCCAGAACGTGTTAACGACCATAAGACAGCCGCTCCCACCAGAAGGAATCGGATGGACCCCGCCGCAACCACGCGAAACGAGCACTGAGAGGACCTGACCGCAGCGAGCCGGTAACGGGCCGCGCCCCTGAAGGATCTTGCGGGAATGCCTTCAGCGGGGATTCAGGAGCTCGGTGATCCGGAGGAATCCGTCTGTGCCGTGACCTCGTCCGATGGCGCGGCGCGCCAGGCCTTCGGCCGCGCGCATCACGCCCGCGTCGATGCCGTGGGCCTCGGAGGCGTGGACGATATGGGCCATGGACGATGCCGCCGAGGTGATCGGGTTGACCTCGCCGGAGAACATGCCGTTGTCCACTTCCTCCGCGGCCTGCTCGAAGAGCGGCGGAAGGATCGTGCCGATGCCTTTGGCGAACGGTGCCAGCTCCCGCGCGGTGACCCCCTCGGCTCTCGCCACCGCCAGCGCGTGCGCGTAACCCGCCATCGCGGTCCAGAAAATGTCGAGCAACGCGATGTCGTACGCGGCCGCCCGGCCGATGTCCTCGCCGAGGTGGGTGTGGGTGCCGTTCAGGGCGTCCAGCACCGGCCGGTGCCTGCGGTAAAGCTCCTCCGGGCCGCTGTGGAGGAACACCGCGGCCGGTGTTCCGATGGTCGTGGTCGGCGTCATGATCGCACCGTCCAGGTACCCGATGCCGTGCTCGGCCGCCCAGGCGGCTGTGTTCCGAGCCCGGTCGGGAGTATCGGCGGTCAGGTTCACGACGGTGCGTCCCTTGAGCGCGTCGGTGACCGCGCCACGCCGCACGATGGCATCCGCCGCGTCATAGTTGACCACGCAGACCACGATCAACCTGCTTGCGGCGACCGCCTCTTCGGGGGATCGGGCGCTGACCGCGCCCCGCTCGGCCAACTCCCGATCCCTGCCCGGTGTCCGGTTCCAGACCGTGGTCCGCAGGCCGGCGTCCAGAAAGGCATGGGCCAGGGCCCGGCCCATCGGCCCCAGGCCGAGAACGGTAACGGCAGAATGTTCGGTGTGCGAGGTCATGCCTCAACTCCTCAATAATGAGCAAACGGTTATGAATGGGATGAAGATGACGCGCAGCCGTGCCCAGGACCCGAACGTCTGCGGAGTGACCGCCGCGATCGCCGTGATTGACGGCAAGTGGAAGACGGTTTTTCTCTGGGCTCTGGAATCCGGCCCGCACCGCCCCGGCGAGCTGCGTCGGCGGCTGCCGGGCCTCACCGAGAAGGTGCTGACTCAGACGCTCCGCGAGATGGAGGCCGACGGACTGGTCCGCCGGGAGGTGCACGATGTGCGGCCACTGAAGACCGTGTACTCCTTGACCCCGTTCGGCCGCGAACTCTCCGAAGCGTTGGAGTCTCTTTCCGACTGGGGCCACCGCCGTCTGGAGAAGCTGGCCGAGTCCCAGCCGATCTCCTGATACATCGCCGACCTCCCCGTCTCATCTGGATCTGACGGTTCTTCGACCGCCCCTGACCAAGCTTCGGCCCGCCCCGCCCCGGCCGACAAGTACCCACAAAAAAGTGGCCACCCGCAGCGGCCATCAGGGAAGGTCCCGCGCCGAGGGCCTTCCGCCCCGCCGTGCCGGCACCCTCCCGCTGACCATGGGAAGGAGGGCGAGAGCGATCTGTATGAGGGGGGCCGCCGCCGAGCGGCTGGTGGGGCTGTCGGCCCGCGTCATCCGGGGCGGTGGTCATGGGGATGACCGGGCACACACCCGACGCGGCGATCGAGTTCGCCTTCGGCGAGGCCGACGTCCACCGGCTGCCCCTGGTCGCGGTGCACGCCGGGCACCTGCCGCCGTGTCGCGGGCGAGCCGGGTCGGCCCCGGCGAGGGCGGGGATCTGGAGGCGGGGAGGTCGCCGGCGGATTCGAAGGCCGGTCGCGACGATGACGCCGACGCTGCGAGGTCTTCCGGTCCGGGGACTGCGTCGCGGATCGCGGGCCGGCCGGGCATCGACGGCGCGTTTCTGCGTGATGCCCGGCCGCCCGGGTCCGCGTCAGCCGTGTGAGTCGGCCCGTGAACCCGAGATGGTGAGGCAGGACGGGCCGTTCGGACCGCCGATGCGGACGGAATTGAAGAAGTCGCGGTAGGTGATGAAGAAGTTGCCCTTCCCGCCGGGAGTGGTCAGGGCCGAGCAGCCGCCGTAGCCGGCTTCGGAGTAAAGATGGATGGAGGAATCCGTGCGATTCCAGTCCGACTTGGCCCGGCCGGCCATGTTGAGGGCGGCGAGATCCGGCGTATCGCTCTGGATCTCGATGATGTCACCGGTGCCGTCGAGGCCGGAGAACAAGCAGTAGTGGTCGTCAGGGCATCGGTTGTAACCGTCGGCCGCCTGGGCGGGAACGCTCGTCAGGGTGGCCAGTGCGAGGGCCGCGATCGGTAGTGCCAGCATCTGAAGCTTCTTGCCCAATGTTCCTCCATTGGTGAAACTTTTTTTCGATGACCGGTCAAACATACCTGCTTCGATCTTGCTGAGGAAGGGACGATTGCCGCTGATTTCCGCGCTTTGGGGATGTACGGGGGACCAATCCGTCGATGAGCCGGATGAAAGCGATTCCTGCCCGGGGCCGGCGACGTGGGGGAGTGTCGCGGGGAGATCGGATCAGGAGGCTGCCCGGCCGGCTCCAGGGCCGGCCTCGCTGTTCCTCCGCGATCCACCGGCCGTCGCACCGCCCCGGACGGGGGGCGGTGCGACGGACCCGGCGTCACCGGTGATCAGGCGGGCTGCGGCATGAGTGCCTAACGGCGCAGCAGGATTGTGGCGATGGCGACCTGGGCGGGTTCCAGTGAGGTCTTGCCGTCCTCGATGTCCCACAACGCGTTCTGCAGGACGCGGCCGAGTGTCCACCCGGTCGCCCGCTGCCGGTCCAGGCCGAGCGCCTCGGTAAGGAGGTCGAAGCGGCGCAGGACCGCACGGGTCACGTCGCCGGTCGCCACCACCGCCTCCTCCCAGCGGCTGTCCAGCGCCGGCCACAGGTCGAACCCGGGGTCGCCGGCCAGCGGTTCGGGGTCGATGGCCAGCCATGGTTCCCGCTGCCCGGCGAGGATGTTGTCGTAGTGCAGGTCCCAGTGCAGCAGCCGGTCACCGGATTCGCCGATCAATTCGGCCACGGCGGACGCGCAGGTGCGCACCAGCCGTTGCTCGGCCGGGTCACGCAGCGCCGGTACGGCGCGCGGCACCTCGTCGAGCATGGCCGCGGCGATGTCGGCCAGGTGCCGAAGCCCCTGGGGGGCGGGCACCGCGACCAGGCGCGCCATCAGCTCGGCGAGGATCTGCATGGCGGCATCGTCGTCAACCACCGATGACAGCGGCCGGGCCGCGTCCAGCCGTTCCAGCAGCATGGTGCCGGTGTCCGGGTCGTGGTCGAGCAGGCGCACCACGCCGTTGCCGTTCCAGGCCCGCAGGCCGAGCGCGGCGCCGATGCTGTCTTCGCTGACCTGCTGGAGCTTCAGCACCGCGGATGTGCCGTCTGCGCGGGTCACCGGCAGCACGAGTGAGGCCATGCCATGCCAGGTGTGGCCCTCTGGCCGCAGTGTCCAGCGGTCCAGGAAATCCGCGGCCAGTCCTGGCAGCGCGGCGATCCAGGCGCGGCCGGACGCGTTGTTCTTGCCGTACGACGCGGCGAACGCGTCGGGGACGTCGATGGGGATCGATGTGTTCATGTCGGGTTCTCCTCCGTGGGTTCCGGATCCGTTCGGGTACGAAGGAGACAACGGGGGTGCCCGGCTTCCGGGCAGGCGTCAAAGCATGCCCCAACCCTATCCGAACACGAAACGGCTCTGCGATGAAGATCGCGACATGTCCGTGGTGAGCGAGCCGGGACAGCGGGATCCTGGTGGACGCCGTCGTCCCGGAGAGGTCCCGGCAGGCGGGCGACTCATCATCCCCGGCAGGTGCGGAGCATGTTGAGCAAGGCCACCTTCTCCTTGCGGGTCACGGAGAGCCGGTAGTGATGCTTCACGGTGATCCATGAGGTCGCATAGCGGCACCAGTAGCTGCGGCGCGGCGGACGCCAGCTCTGCGGTCCTTGGCCGCCCTTGGCGATGTTGACGGAGTGGCTGACCGTTACCAGCTCGGGGCGGGTGAGGTCGTTGGCGAAGGCGCGCCGCCGCGCCTGGCTCCATCTGCCCGCGCCGGAGCGCCAGGCGTACGCCAGCGGCACGACATGGTCGACGTCGACCTGCTTCTCGCTTTTCAGCCACTTGCCGTCGTACGGGCTGTACCAGACGCCCTTGACCGGGTTGCAGGCCGCGTTTTTGCGCACGCGTCGCCCGTCGCGGGCCAGGACCACCTCTCGCGCGTCACACCTGCCCTTGTGGTGCGCCCATCGGGGCTGGAACCGCCGGTGGCTGTAACCGCGGATCGACAGTGGCCTGGCGACTTTCAGCTGGGCCAGCATGTGACGGGCAGACGCCCCGGCACCGGCCTGAGGCCGTTTGCGCGACTCGGCTGCCGCCTGCGGGGTGGCGGTGATCGGGATGACCAAAAGAGTGAGCACGGCGACTCGGACCGTCTGCCTCAAGAAGATCATGGTTCCACCTATACCAGTCACTATCCGTCGGCGGCAGTGATATGGGGTCCGGCGGTAATCGCGGAAAATCCAGCGGATGCGGCTGATCGGCGTCTGAGTCCGAGGTCGACCGGAAGATGGAGGTCGAGGGCGGCGCGGGTGGTCATCTGGCAGTTCCTCTCCCGGGTCCCCGAATCGCGCGAGCGCCTGATCGCCGTCTCGTTCTTCGCGCCGGCCGCGTGGATCGGCTTCGACGCCGTCCGCTCACTGCTGGGCGGGGGTGATGCCGAGGCTTCGCCGGTGGGGATCGGACTCGCCGTGACCTCGGCGGCGGCGATGGCGATGGCGGCCCGGTGAGTGAATGTGGCTGCGCGCCGGGCTGCACCGACGCCTGCCGCCGGAACGAGGAGGGAAGGAAATAATGCGGCACCGAGCGATGCCGGCGGCCGTGCGTGCCGCCTACTCCGCCCCCACCCCGAGGTGCGTGGCGCCCTCATCCACCGCCGGTCGACGGACGCGACGCCGTACCCAGGATGAAGAAGGAGACCGGTGTGCGGACCTTCGGAAGCAAGAACCGCTCCAGACGCTCCACGGTGAACCCCGCGTGGTCGATCAACGCGGCGCTGTCGCGGCCGGTGTGACAGCCTCCGGCCAGACGCGGCCATACCGTGGCGTCCAGCAGGTCCTGCACCCGGACCAGGCCGGGTGAATCGGCGCGGACGTGTTCCAGGAAACGCAGCTGCCCGCCGGGCTTGAGCACCCGGTACATCTCTCGCAACGCCGCCATGGGGTCGGGCAGCGAGCACAGCACCAGCGACACCACCACGGCGTCGAAGCTCCGATCCTCGGCGGGGAGCCGGTCGGCCAGAGCGCCGACCACCTCGACCGGGGCCGGAGCCTGGGCCGCGGCCAGCTGAGCGAGCCGGCGCAGCCGCGGTTCGGGCTCCACCGCGAGCACCCGGGCGACGGTCGGCGGATAGTGGGCGAAGTTCAGCCCGTTGCCCGCGCCCACCTCGATCACCTGCCCGGACAGCTCGGCCAGCAGCGCCTGACGGCGCTCCGCCAGGCCGCGATGTTCCACCACCTGGCTGATACGGGCGTAGAACCGGGCGAAGATCGGATGGCTGACGGGAGTTGTCGGCATGGCCTCTTCTCTGCTCACCCCCAGTTCAGCAGGTCATCGGCAGCACGGCCAGCCCCGTTTTCCGCACATGGCCGGTCTTTTGGGTGTGGTGGTGAACAGGCGGCGGGCCCGCGGGCTGACGTGAACCAGGGCGACCAAGCGCGGGATCGCTCGGGAGGAACGCGAACGGCGGAACGTCGGGAGAGTCTGGCCGAACGGGGGAGGGCGGGTCGGTCGGATGGCCGATGGCGGAGGGGCGGCGCTGGGCCACGATCATGACATGAGGCGAATCATGGTGCTGGCGGTGGCGGTTCTGGCTGCTGCGAGTGTAGGGGGTTGCGGTGTGGAACTGGATGCGAAGGAGGTGCGTTCCGCTCAGGGGTTTGCTTTCTCCGGTGATGCGCTCACCATCAAGTCCTCGCTCGGCGGGCTGAGGGTCATGCCGGGAACCGTCGGGAGCGTGCAGGTGGAGCGGTGGGTCCGGGGCAAGGCGGCCACGGAAGGGAACGCATCGTGGTCGCTCAAGGACGGCACGCTGCGCCTCAGCGGGAACTGCACCGGCGTTTTCGGCGATTGCGGTGCTCGGTACCACGTCAAGGTGCCGCCGGGGGTCAGGCTCGTGGTCGACGGCGGGGACGACGGAGTGATCCTCAACCGGCTGGCCCAGGACGTGGACGTGTTCGCCGCGGGCCCCATCAGGGTTTACGAGACGGAGGGCAGGCTGCGGCTACAGGGGGGCGATGACGCGATCACGGGAGAGCGGCTCAGGTCGGCGGATGTCAGGGCACGCACCACAGCCGGAAACATCACCCTGGCGTTCGCCGCCCCGCCGTCCAAGGTGGACGTGCTGTCCGGCGACGGCCGGGTGACGGCGACCGTGCCCGACGGCGCCTATGACGTGACCGCCAAGAGCACGCACGGCAGCGAACGGTCCCAGATCAAGGATGCCAAGAGCGACAAGATCATCATTGCCAGGAGCACATCCGGAGATGTCCGGATAAACGCGAGCTAGTGCATGCCTGCCGACGCCTCCGATCCCGAAGCCACGCGTCAGGCCGTGGCTGACACCGTGGCCAGGTTCGGGGGACGCCGCTACGCCGTCGGCAACACTGCGAGTCAGTACGGCCAGGCGGCGCCGGGGATCACCGTTTTCCGGCGGCTCGGCCGGATCGGCCGTTCACCATGGCGGACAGGTGACCCCACGTTCGGGGTCACCTGGCTCACCCCGCACCACGGCGAGCTCATGATGCGCATCGCAGACCCCTCCTGCCGGATGTGATCGCCCACGTCGTGCCTGTCTGCGCGGGCTCTGCGCCTGTCTGTGCGGGCTCTGTGCGGGCTCTGTGCGGGCGACGACAACGGCGAGGTCTACGGAGTGGCCGGACTGCGCGCCCGCACGGGCAGTGACCCCATCGTCGTGTATCGGCCCAGAGTTCCGGCCGTATCCGGAGTCAAGCCGGGGAGCCGGTTGGTTCCAACATGGGCACGAGGAACCGCCGGGCCACTCCGGCCAGTTGCTCGTCGTCGTCGAGGTCGATGACGTGACTGGGGATCGCGAGGAAGGACGCGGAGATCCGGACCATCAGTTCGGCCGCGAGGTCGGTGTCCAAGTCGCTCGACACGTTGCCCGCGTGTTGCTCGCGGCGGAGCTGACCCGCGACGAACTGCCGCACGGTTGCGAGGGTCCGGCCCCCGTCGTTGACCATGGAGGGCACGAGCAGGTCCGGTTCCGCGGCGATCAGACCGCCGATCAGCGGGTTGCGCCGGATGGCGCGTAACGAGCTCACGAAGCCCAGGACCACCCTATCGGCGGCGGTGCGGGCTTGTTCTATGTCAATGAGGAACCGGTCGAAATACCGGCGGAACTCTCGGCGTACGACGTGTTCGACCAGCGCGTCCTTCGTGGCGAACCGCCGGTAGACCGTGATTCGGGACACCCCGGCACGGCGGGCCACGTCCTCCATCGTGGAGCGCCGGATGCCCATACGGCAGAACTGCTCATATGCCGCATCGAGTATGCGTGCACGGAGCTCGTCCGTGTCGTCAACCTGTTCGACGGCATCAATGTACGCGCGCTCCAGCAACGACTCCGAGTTTGCCGGCGCCATGAGCACGGATAGTGCAGATTCCACGATCACCTCCGGTGAATTCATTCTGCCCAATTCCCAACGGCCGCTGCCGCGGCCTTGTGATGTCCGACACGGTGTGCTGTGATAAATGATACACAGACTCGTTCAGTGTTTCTTCGTATCAACGCTCGGCCTCGACCTGAGGAGGAACGAAGGCATGGGCAAACTCGGCAGGCGCAACATGTTGAAGGCGGGCGGGGCGCTGGGCGCACTCGGTGCGCTGGGCGTCGCGTCGCCGGCACAGGCACACTCGCTGTGGACATGGTCACCCCAGGGCTCCGTGGCGGGCGCAGGGGCGGGTCTCGACCCGCGGTGGGTCTGGGACGAGGAGGCCGACCCGCTGGTCGCCTCGCTGCTCGACAGGGGCGATGTGCCCAGGGTCAACGAGCTGTTACGGACCTGGACCAAGAACAGCCAGCCGTTACCGGCCGGACTGCCGGCGGACCTGCGGGACTTCATGGAGCACGCCCGTCAACTGCCGTCATGGACCGACCAGCGCAAACTGACCACCGTGGTCGAGTTCAACCAGAAGCGAGGGCTCTACCTCGGCCTCCTGTACGGGCTGGCCAGCGGCATGATGAGCACGGTCATCCCCAAGGAGGCGCTCGCGGTCTACTACTCCCAGGGCGGCGCGGACATGAAGGACCGCATCTCCAAAACCGCCAAACTCGGCTACGACATCATGTCTCAGACGGCCTACCGGCCGGACGGCGAAATGATCGTGACCTGCGTCAAGACCCGGCTGGTGCATGCGGCGGTGCGGCACCTGCTGCCGCAGTCACCGCACTGGTCGGAGGTCGCCGAGGAAGAGATCCCGATCAGCCAGCGAGACATGATGGTCACCTGGCACAGCCTGCCCACGACCGTCATGCAGAAGCTGACCGCGTGGAAGGTGCCGATCCCCGCCGCCGAGTCCGCGGCCTTCCTGCACTCGTGGCAGCTGTGCGCGCACATGCTCGGCATCAAGGACGAGTACATCCCCGCGTCGTGGGCCGAGGCCAACACCCAGGCCGGGCAGGTCCTGGACCCCGTGCTGGCCCCGACGGCCGAGGGTGTCAAGCTGGCCGACATTCTCCTCAACCTCGGCTCCTCGGTCGATGGCGCCATCCTCAGCAAGCCCATACTCGGCGCGTTCACGCGCTTCATGCTCGGCGATGAGATCGCCGCATGGCTGAAGATCCCCAGGGAGCCGGTCTGGGACCCGCTTCTCAAGGTGTCCTGGAAACCCTTCATCGCCGTCCGCGAAGGACTGCTCCCATTCCCCCTGGCGCCGGAGGCCTACTGGCTCTTCGACGAGTTCCTTCGCAAAGCGGCCCTGCTCTTCCTGTCCGAAGCGCGGCCGATCAGCATCGAGATTCCAGTTACCAACCGCCCGTCCTGATCAGGACCGCCTGATCCGGGCCCGAGGTTCCACGAGCGAAGGAAGGACTCCGGCCCCGGCCTGCCGCAGGCCGGGGCGCGGCCACAAATTCTCGGACCCGGAACCGGAGGTGAATCTCCGGGCCCGGAAACCGGCGGAGTCCGAGCCCCGGTGTTCCCGCCTCGCCTGCCCGTTTGAACAGCACGCGCAGAAGGCGGGTCCGGCCGACGACGGTCACGCCGCCGAACAGCGTGAAGGGACCAGCCGTTTTCCGGACGGTTCAGGTCCGGCGCGCGGTCTTACCAAGACATAAATGCACGTGTTATGTACCGGCATATTAGCTGCTTTCGGAACCCAGGAATGAGTTCAGAACATGGCGGAGCTGAGCAGACGCAGGATATTGGTCTCAGGCGGGGCCTTGGGAGCGCTCGGAGCGCTGGGGATGGCGTCCCCGGCTCAGGCGCGCTCCCTGATGGAGTGGACCTGGGCGCCGAGCGGTTCGGTCGCGGGTTCCGGCGCCGGCGACGATCCGCGGTGGGTCTGGGACGAGGAGGCCGACCCGCTGGTCGCCTCGCTGCTCGATCGCGGCGCCGTACCCGAGGTCAACCGCCTGTTGCGGGATTGGACCCGCAACGATCAGCCCTTACCCGAGGGGCTGCCGGAGGACCTGCGGGCATTCATGGAGAGCGCACGTCAGCCGCCGTCGTGGGCGGACCACGGCAAGCTGAACATCGCGGCCCGGTTCAACGAGTCCAGAGGGCTGTATCTCAACCTGCTCAACGGCGTGGGCGGCGGCATGCTGAGTACCGCCATTCCCAAGGAGGCGCGCGCGGTCTACTACTCCAAGGGGGGAGCGGACATGGAAGACCGCGTCGCCAAGACCAGCATCCTGGGATTCGCCGTCGGAGCCCCGAACGCGTATCGGCCCGGGGGCTCGTGCGCGGTCGAGGCCGTGAAAACGCGGCTGGTGCACGCGGCGGTGCGGCACCTGCTGCAGCAATCTCCCCACTGGGGCGGCGGCATCCCGATCAGTCAGGAGGACATGCTGGTCACCTGGCACACCCTGCCGACCTTCGCCATGCGCAAGATGCTCGAATGGAAGGTCCCGATCACCGCCGCCGAGTCCGAGGCTTACCTGCATGTGTGGCAGGTGACCGCGCACATGCTCGGTATCAAGGACGAATACATCCCCGCCACCTGGGACGCGGCCAACGCCCAGTCGGCCCAGATCCTGCCCCGGAACATGGGACCGACACCCGAGGGCGTGGAACTGACCGACATCCTGCTGGGCCAGCTCGCCGAGCAGACCAGTCCCGGCAGTATCAGCCGGCCCCTGTGCGACGCGCTCGCCCGGTATCTGGTCGGCGACCAGGTGGCCGACTGGGACGGCATCGGGCGCGAGCCGGTGTGGGACCCGCTGATCAGCTCCGCCTGGCCGAAACTGGTGAAATTCCGCGAGGGCCTCATCCCGCTGCCGCTGGTGCCCCAGGTCGCCTGGGTCATCGACGAAGCCGCGCGGCGCTACATCCTGTTCTATCTCACCAAGGGCAAGGAGACCAAGATCGAAATCCCGACGACCAACCGTCCGGGCTGAGCCGGATGACGGCAGGATCGAACGGCGGGCTGGACGAGGCCATCGGGCGGCGGCGGTTCCTCGGATACGTGCTGGCGGCTCCGACCCTGGTGGCCGCCGCCGAACTCGCGCCTCCGGCACCGGCGGCCGACGCCCGGCTGCCTTCGCCGGAGCTCACTGAACTGCTCGACCTCACCGACGTGATGACCGCGGCGGCGCTGCCGACCTCGGGCCTGATCTCGGTCGAGGTCAACCCGGACGGCACGGTGTCGTTCGCGTTGCCACGGGTCGAGGTGGGGCAGGGCATCACCACCTCGACTGCCATGTTGATCGCCGAGGAACTGGCCGTGCCGCTGGAACGGGTGCGGGTCACGCTGGCCGACGCCCGGCCGGAGCTGGTGTTCAACCAGCTCACCGGCGGGTCGAACACGACCATCGCGACCTACACCCCGATCCGGGTCGCCGCCGCCATCGCCCGGCTCCGATTGCTGGCAGCCGCGGCGGCCGAACTCGGCTCGGCGGTCACCGATCTGACGATGAAGGCCGGGATGATCATCGATCGCTCCGGCGGCGGCATCGACATCGGAGCGCTCGCCGAGAAGGCCGCGAGCACGAAGACCAGGCAGGTGGCCGTGGAGCTCACGCCACGCGGGAACTTCGCCGTCATCGGCAGACCCCACAACCGCATCGACGCGCTGGACGCGGTGACCGGGCGCAAGAAGTTCACGATGGACCTCGACATCCCGGCCGCGAAACCGACGATGGTGTGCCGCCCGCCGACCATCAACGGCACAGTCGGCTCGGTGGCCAACCTCGCAGAGGTCCGCACCATGCCGGGCGTCACCGATGTCGTGGTGATCTCCACCGGGGTGGCGGTGCGCGCCGAGACCTTCGGCCAGTGCATCGACGCCGTACGCGCCCTGAAGGTCTCCTGGAAACCCGGTACCGCGGAAGGAAAGTCCGACGAGAGCGTGCTCCGGGAGCTGGAAGCCGCGGAGTTACCGCTCGGGCTCCGGCCGCCGGCTCCGACCGTCGAAGGCAAGTTCACCTTCTACTTCCGCAGCAACAGCGCGCTGGAACCCAACTGCGCGGTCGCCGACGTGAGGGCCGACTGCGCCGAGATCTGGGCGGCGTTGAAATCGCCGATCGTCGCCCAGCGGACCATCGCCGCCAAGCTCGGGCTGCCGCCCAGCAGGGTCGCCGTGCACGTCACCGAGGGCGGTGGTTCCTTTGGGCGCAAGCTGTTCTTTGACGCCGCCCTGGAAGCGGCCGAGGTGTCCCAGAAGATTGGCAAACCGGTCAAACTCATGTGGCACCGCGCCGACGACTCCCGCCAGGGCCGTACCCACCCGATGGCCACCTCGCGCGTACGCGTCGCCTACGCCGGCGGCACCGTGCTGAGCTACAAGCAGCGGCACACCAGCGTCTCCACCGACCTCGGCCACGGGCTCGGCGAGATCATCACCGCCATGGCCGCAAGGCTTCCCGTGGGCGACATCGGTTTCTCCCAGACCTTCTTCCACCTCAGCCAGGCGATGTCCTACAGGTTCGGCGCCAGCAGCCAGTTGCTCAGCGAAACGGACAAGGGCTTCAACACCGGCAGCATGCGCAACGTCTACTCACCCGATGTCACCTGCGCCCGCGAGCTCATCGTCGACCAGCTCGCCGCGAGGATGGGCAAGGACCCTTACCGGTTCCGGCATGACTTCCTCCGCGATGACCGCTCCCGGGCGGTGCTGGCGAAGGTGGCCGAGGCCGGCGGCTGGGGTCGGCCGATGCCGGTCGGCACCGCGCAGGGCATCGCGTTCCACGCCGAGTACAAGGCCGTCAGCGCCGCGCTGGTCGAGATCGACTGCCGGCCCGAAACCGTCAACCGCCCCATCCGTGACGGCGTGACCGGACCACGCGTCACCAAGGCCGTATTCGCTGTGGACGTCGGCCTCGCCGTCAACCCGAGAGGGCTGGAAGCGCAGGTGATGGGCTGCATCATGGACGGCATCGCGCTGGCCTTGACCTCCAGCCTGCACCTGGACAACGGCCACTTCCTCGAAGCGAGCTGGGACAACTACTTCTACACCCGGCAGTGGAACACCCCGCCTGAACTCCAGATCATCATCATGCCCAGCACCTCCGAGGAGCCCGGCGGTGCCGGGGAACTGGGCGTCGCCGCGTCGATGGCCGCCGTCGCCTGCGCGTACGGCCGCGCGACCGGGACGATGCCCACCAGCTTCCCGATCAACCACGGCACGCTCTCCTTCGTTCCCAAACCGACTGTCCCGCCCATTCCCCAGTCCCCGGCCGACGGCCTGAACGGCGCCCGCTGAACCAAGGAGGTCCGAGTGCCTGAGCACACTTTCCGCGTCAACGGCGAGCAGGTCACGGTCGACGTCGCCGGCGACGTGCGCCTGCTGTGGGTCCTGCGCGACATTCTCGGCATCACCGGCCCGAAGTACGGCTGCGGCATCAACGTCTGCAAGGCCTGCACCAGCCACATCAACGGCAGAGCGGTCAATCCCTGCGCGATCCCCGTCAAAGATCTCCGGCCGACCGACGAGGTCACCACCATCGAAGGGCTTCCGGCCACGGTCGGCGAGGACCTGCACCCCATGCAGCAGGCATGGCTCGACCACGACGTCGCCCAGTGTGGCTACTGCCAGCCCGGCCAGATCATGGCCGCCGTGGCGCTGGTCCGCCGCGTCGCCGCCGAAGGCCGCGAAATCACCGACGCCGACCTCGACGGCCTCCGCAACATCTGCCGCTGCGGCACCTACTTCCGTATCCGCGAAGCCGTCAAAGCCGGCGCCGAGAACATGTGAGGCTCCTGCGGGCGCGGGAGTCCCTCCGGGCGGGGGCTCGGGGGACACCTCTGACAGACCGGATTGGCCGCATCGGCCGGGAACAACGCGCTCCGAGACGTGTTTGTGATCAAGGTCCGGCAGGATTTCCCTCCCCGTACCAGGCTGAGAGGAAACCACCGTGAAGCGAGTGATCGCGGGCATCGCCGCGGCCACGGTCACCATGTCCGTGGCCGCGGCGCCTGTCCAAGCCGCCTCCGCGGATCCGGTCACGGCGTTGAAGAGCCAGTTCGTCGCGGGCAAGGGGGTGAAGTTCACCGACGTCGCCACTTTGGTCGAGTTCGCCGGGAACACCTCCTTCCTCAAGCGCACCGGTTTCTTCCAGTTCGGCGGGACCGGGATCGTCGCCTCCGACGTCAACGCGAAACTCACCACCGACGAGACCTCGTGGATACCCAACAGCCTCCTGTGGATGCTGACGAGTTCGGAGCGGACGATCAGGATCGGCACCACCAGCTACTACTCCGGCGGTCTTTGGGAGCCGCCGAAGGGCAAGACCTGGCTCAAGCACCCGCACGGCATGACCGCCGGCTTCAGCGGCTGGTGCAGCCAACTGGTGAACGTGGCCGAACCGGCGACCCTGAAGGCCCTGATCACGAAGGGGAAGCGAACGGGACGCACCTACACGGGCGCGATCAGTTTCGGCGCGCTGGAGAAGGTCTCTCCCTGGTTGCGCAATGCCCGGTTGATCAGGCTGTCCAAGGAGGAGAAAAGCGCGGTGCTGCGCTTCACGCTCACTCTGGGCGCCGATCGGCTCCCTCAGCGGTTGGTCACCGTTTATCCGCCGAGAACCCACGGCGGGACGGAACCGGGGAGGGAGGACAGGCGGCTCAGCGTAGAGACCCATTACACCGGGTGGGGCAGTCGGGTGAGCGTCAAGGCGCCTGCGGCGAGCGAGGTGGGGAACATGGGAAGGCGTGAGCCCGCCGACCGGGGCGGCGGCCGGGGTTGAGGCGGGAAACTCGCTGCCGGGCCGGGATCGCGGGCGACCTTCGGCGGCTCGCCCGTGCGCTCGACCGCGACGACGACGCCGCGCGGTCGCAGAAGGTGCTCGCCGCGGTGCAGCGCGTCGAGGACGCCGCCCAGACGATCGCCGGTGAGCACCCCGGCCTGGAGAGCCGCCGGCGACGGCAACGGCGAGCCGACGAACGCACTAGGCAGCAGGCCGCCACTGTGGCGGTGGTTGTCCGTTCTCAGGCGGTGGTTGTCTCACGGACCAGGATGCCAGGGTGCGCCTTCCGCGCCGGCCGGAAGTCGGTTTCAACGCCGAGGTGCAACTCGATGTCGTGGCCGCGGAACCAGCAGCCGCCACGGGCGGCGAGAACGGGAGGCTTGGGAATTTCGGCCAAGCCGAGCACGCCCGCGTAGAACTCCCGCAGGACGGGCTCGCTGCCAGGCGGGCAAGCCAGCTGGATGTGATGCAGCATCCACCACTCCTTATAAATATCTTGACGTGAAGATATATCTATCACTCTCTTGGCGCCGAGAGTGGATCGCCTGGCGGATCGGATGCGTGTGAACAGACCGGATGGCCTGAAGATCGACACAAGCCCGCGCAACACCCGTATTTCTTCATGACCGAAGATGAGGATCTCCGGCAGGCCGATGAACAGCAACGATGTCGTGGGGAGACCCCACCAGAAACGGAAGCCGATTACTCACAGCTACCTTGCCGCTGGTGGCGCCGGCCCGAGTGGAGGGCCTGGAATGCCGGCCGGCAGGAGTGCGACAAGTTCCCCAGCACCTACCGGGACTCCTGGGCCGGCTGGCAGAGCACCAAGCCGAACGGCAAGGGCAAGCCCTGTATGTCGGGGGTCGCCGTCTCAGTCTCCTTGATCCCCAAGAAGGAGAGCACGGACTCATACCACCGCAGGGCTCGGTCGCTTCTATATGAACGACAGAATCCTTTACGGCGAGGACTTCATTCTCCATCTCTGCAACGCCGACGGTGAACGCATTAATTAGTGAGGGTAGCCCCCGGGTGGGAAGCATTGTCCGGGGGCTCGTCAAACTCACGCCTCGCGCGCGTTCACCGGCCAGAACTGGAACAGGAATTCCTCCAGTCCCTCCATTATCAGCACGAGATCATCATCGTCGTCCTCGTCGAAGTCCTCTACGTCGGCAAAGGGATCCGCCTTCGCGATACGATGCCCGCGCACCAGCCACGAGGCCCCTGACGCTCTCAAGTCAAGCAACGGCCCCGATTCTCCCACGGAATTCGTCGGCCTCAGTTTTCCCGAGCCGCTGAAGAGCTCAACGGTGCACCTGTCCACCCCGCCCTCCTCCTCCGTGGGAGGCTCTGCCTCCCACAGTTCCAGGGTGATGCGGGCGTTGTGGTGGTAACCTGCACGGCTTCGCGCGATCGCCATATTCGCCGTGGCGGCGAACCAGATCTCTTCCTCGTCGGTGAGGGAGAACAGCTTCTCCGGATCGAGCGTGGCGGGCGATCGTGACAACCCGTCCACATCCACGATCGAGAATGATCCGTAGTCGATCTGAAACGCGTCCGAGATGCGCTCGACCAGATTCGCCATCCAACCCTCCACAACATGACAAGCCAGCAGATCATCGAGGCAGAGATTATCCGGGAGATCCACAACGAGGGATGGAAACCTGCCTAAGACCTTGATGTCATCCAACTGCCCAAGGTGCTGGCGTTGATCCCAAAACTCCCGCGCCACCGACGCGACCGTCCGCTCGCCCTTCAGCACCATGCGGATGGCTTCTTTCTTGAACTCCGGCGAGAACTGCCTGCGACGTCTCGTCACATACCTGCCTCCTCCAGATTTCTGTCAGCTTGTATAGCCGAAGGTTTGGAATCTGCTGGGCATCTCACCGGCCGGTCTTCTCGGCTGCTCCGCGCGGCGCAATGCCTGTGGCGTGGACCGCCTTGTCGAGCTCTGCGTCGAATCGCTCACGTCCGGCCTGTGGGTCTTCTCTCGAACGTGACCCCAGCTCCCAAGACGTCCCAGGAGCTTAGGTGTCAAGCAGCAAGGGGTGTGGCCAGGCGGTTGCTCCGTCGTAGAGCGTGTCGGTCTTCAGGCATCCGTGCGGGATGCCGACGAGGCGGTTGGCCACCTGGCGCAGGGCGGCGTGATGGCAGACCTCTCGGGCGCGGAGCCGGTCGTAGTAGGCGCGGGCGCCCGGTGAGGCCTGCAGGGCGGTGAAGGCTTGAGAGTCGAGGGCGTCGGTGAGCCGGTCGTTGTGCACGTAGCGGGCGAGCACGACCTTCTTCTTGCCCGAAGTCCGGGTGATCGGGCTGGTGCCGGCGTAGTTCTTGCGTGCTTTGGCGCTGACGTAGCGGCCTTCGGCGTCGCCGAACTCTGCGAGCACCCGGGCGCCAAGGACCGGTCCCAGCCCTGGCTGCGATAGGACGATCTTCGCGGCCGAATGGTGGCTGAAGTGGTCCTCCACCTGCCCGTGCAGGGCCTTGATCTGCTCGCCCAGCACGGCCAGGACCGCAACCGCCGAACCTGCGGTGGCGGCGTAGGCAGCGGTCACAGCCGCGCTCTGGCCCAGGTGCTCGGTGCGCAGCGCGGCCTGGATCGCGGCGGCCTTGTCGGCGACGCCCCGGCGGCGAGCTCGTTTGAGCGCGGCGGTGATCTGGCCGATGGTCGGTTTGGCCGCGGACGCGGGGTCAGGGGCCTTGGCCAGCAACTCCAACGTGTCGGCCGCGGCCAGGTCCTCGAACGCCTGCAGGGCGGCGGGGAAGTAGTCGCGCAGCGCGTGCCGCAACCGCTGAGCATGGCGGGTCCGTTCCCAGATCAATGTTTTATGGGCCCGGGTCACCCCCTTGATCGCCTCGGCTTCGGCGCTGTCGCCGGCGACGGTGCGCAGCTGGTGGGAGTCGGTGCGGACCATGTCGGCCAGCATGTGCGCATCGGCCGCGTCGCTCTTGGCGCCAGAGACGCTCAGCCGTTCCCGGTACCGTGCCGCCTGCAGCGGATTGACCGCCAGCACCGTGTATCCGACGGCGACCAGCGCCTGCACCCACGGGCCGCGGTCGGTCTCGATCCCGATCACCACCTCCGCCTCTCCGGCCGCTTCACCGAGCTGCTCGGCGATCATCGCGTGCAGCTTGGTCATCCCCGCCATCCCTTCGGGCAGGCGGGCCTTGGCCAGCCTGCGCCCCGAGGCGTTCATCAGCTCGACGTCGTGATGCTGCTCGGCCCAGTCATCTCCCACGAACAGGCGCAACGCTTCCCCCCCGGTTCTCGACACCGATCGATACTCAACAGCCCGCGGGAGAACCGTCAGCGAACTAATCAAGCAGTGCTCACACCCCTACGGATGGGCACGACATCCCAGCGGTGATCAACTCTCCCGGCCGACCAGCGGGGGCACGATCTTTGCCTAGGACTCAAGGTCCAGTAGCTGTGAGTGCTCACCCGCCGGCGGCTGTCAGACCTGAGTCTGCCTCAGCGACAGACTCGTTAAGAGTGGTTAGTAGCTGTCAGTAACCGAGGGCTCCCGGACACGTGGACATAAGCACCATTAGCGAGCAACGCAACCCGGGGGAACGTGCTCGCCACCGTTATCGGGGCAGGGGGCGCCGGACTCATCCCCGAACGCCTGGATCGAAATCCGGAGTCGAGAGCCGCAGCCGTCACGCGCCGTGGCCTGCGTCAACGCTTTACTTTGCCCCCAGTGACGGCGACCCGAGCACCGGGCCGTCTAGGGGGCGGAACGGGACGGTCGCGGCCCGGCGCCGTGGAGGAGGGTGTCGATGATGCGCGCCGCGAGCGTGTCGGAGTCGGCGCCTTCCGCGTTGCCGTGGAGCGATTCGCCGATGAGCGCGTAGTAGACCCTGCGCACCCAGTCGAGGTCGGCCTTCTCGTCGATGAGCCCGTCGTTCTGGGCCCTGCGCAGGGTGAGGGCGCAACGGTCGTTGATGTCGCGCTGCAACAGCGAGGCCTCGCTGTCCGGCTCCGCGGGCAGGGCCAGGGCGAAGGCCCAGGCGCTCTTCACCTCCAGCACGTTCGCGGTGATCCTGTGCATCGCGACGAGGGGCGGCGCGGTGTCGGGCCTGCCGTCGTCGATGGCCTTGATGAGCTGGCGGGCCGCTGAGGTGGCGAGCGCGTCGGTGAGCGCCTGCCGGTTGGCGAAGCGCCGGTGGATCGTCGTGCGCGCCACGCCCGCCTCGGCGGCGATCTGTTCCATCGACGCGCCCGGGTCTACGGCGAGCACGTGTTCTGCCGCCTCCAGGATCGCGCGAACGCTGCGTTCCGCGTCCGCGCGCAGTGTTTTGTCGCTCATCATGCCTCCGATATAGCCCACTTATCCAGCAGAATCTTACAGTACTGATGCAACTCGACGACTAATTGCATCACCTGTGTTGCAGGTTTCCTGGATATTGGTACATACTCCTCTCAGTTGCTCCACCGAACCATGGGGAAGACATGAACCGCACCGCTCTCGTCACCGGCGCCTCGTCCGGTCTCGGCGCCGAGTTCGCCACCCAGCTCGCCGCCCAGGGACACGACGTGATCCTCGTGGCCCGCTCGGGCGACCGACTGGCCGCGCTCGCCGAGCGCCTCGTCGCCGACCACAGCGTGCGTGCCCACGTGCTGGTCCAGGACCTCGCGAGGCCCGACGCCGCCCGGCGCGTGGCCGAGCAGGTGACAGACCACGGTCTGCACGTCGACCTGCTGGTCAACAACGCGGGTTTCGGCACGTGCGGCCGCTTCGAGGAGATCTCGACCGGGCGTGACCACGAGCAGTTGATGGTCAACGTGGTCGCCCTCGTGGACCTCACCCACGAACTCCTGCCCGGCATGCTCGCGCGCGGCGGCGGCTCGGTCATCAACGTGGCCTCGAACGCCGGGTTCCAGCCTTCGCCGTACTTCGCGGTGTACGGAGCGTCCAAGGCGTTCGTCCTGAACTTCGGTCTCGCGCTCCGCCAGGAGTACCGCAAGCGCGGCATCCGCGTGCTCACCCTGTGCCCCGGCCCGGTCGAGACCGGCTTCTTCGAGGCCATCGGCACCCGCAACGCCGCCGTCACCGGCTCGTTCACCACGCCGGAGCCGGTCGTGCGCGCCACGCTGCGGGCGCTGGAGCGCGGGCGCGGCTACGTCGTCCCCGGGTTCGGCAACGCGCTGGGCGCGCACCTGACGCCGCGCCGTCCCCGCACGCTGGTCGCGGCGATCGCCGAGCGCGTCACCCGCAAGGTCCTGGTCGCCGAGGGCAAGGCTCCGGTGGCCTCCGCCGAGCCCGCGGCATGAAGCTCTCCGCTCCCCTCGCCGCGGGCTCGGCGATGCTGCTCGTCGGCACCTCGACCGCGGTGTCGGCCACCGTCGCCGCCTACCCCGTCTTCACCGGCCAGGCCCTGCGTTACGCGCTCGCCGCGGTGATCCTCCAGCTCGTCGTCCGTCGTCAGCGGCTCCCCCGCGTCCGGCTGAACGCGCGTGACGTGCTGCTGCTGTTCGCGCTGGCCGGCACCGGCCTCGCCGGGTTCAACCCCTTCCTCGTCGAGGCCACCAGGCACGCGGGCCCCGCAATGATCGGCACGGTCATCGGCGCGGTGCCGCTGGTCATGGCGCTCGTGGGACCGTTGATGGAAGGACGGCGTCCCGCGCTCCGCACGGTCGGCGCGGCCCTCGTGGTCGCGCTCGGCGCGGCGGTCGCCGCCGGGCTCGGATCGGGAAGCGTGAAGGGCCTGCTGCTGTCGCTGGGCGCGCTCGCCGGTGAGGTGGCCTTCTCGCTGCTGGCCGTGCCCTTGCTGCCCAAGCTCGGCCCGCTGCGGGTCGCGGCCTATCCCGCGGCACTGTCGGTGCCGATGCTGCTGGTGGCGGGGCTCGTGCTGGAGGGCACGTCGGCGCTTCGGCTGCCGACGGCCGGGGAAGCGGCCGGTTTCGTCTACCTCGGTGCGGTCGTGACGGCCGCGGCCTTCTTCCTCTGGTACGACGCGCTGCGCCGACTCGGCGCCGACCGCGCGGGACTGTTCGCCGGGCTCGTGCCGGTGGGCGCGTTGATCACGACCGTCGCCCTCGGCCTCGGCGAGGCGGGTCTCGCCGACGTGGCGGGAGCGCTGGTCATCGCCCTGGGCGTGGTGCTCGGGGGGCGCGGTCAGCGGGCACCGAGAAGGCGGTTGACCGCCGTGACGATGGGCGCCGCGCCGTCCTCGGCCGCCATGCCCGCGGCCAGCGCCTCGGCCCGTTGACGGAAGCCGGGCTCGGTGAGCGAGGCGGTGAGGGCGTCGGCCAGGCGGGCGGGCGTCAGGCTGCGGAACGGGATCGGCGGCGGCGCCATGCCGAGCGCCGCCAGCCTCGACGCCCAGAACGGCTGGTCGTTCATGACCGGCACCGCCACGGCGGGCACGCCCGCCCGCGCCACGGCTCCCGTCGTGCCGCCGCCGCAGTGGTGGGCCACCGCCGCCACCTGGGGGAACAGCGAGTCGTGCGGGACGTCGTCGACGCCCAGCACGTCGTCGGTGATCGGCCCCTCTCTGCCTGTCTGCACCACTCCGCGCAGACCCGCCCGCCGCAGGGCGTCCACGACCAGTTCCGTGTACGGCTCGGCCCGCGTGCCCGCCAGGCTGCCGAAGCCGACGAACACCGGCGCGGGACCCGCGCCCAGGAAGTCCGTCAGCACGGGATCCGGCTGCCAGCCCCTCGGACGGACCGGCCACCAGTAGCCGGTGACCTCCAGCCCGGGACGCCAGCCGGTCGGCCGGGGCACGACGAGCGGGCTGAAGCCGTGGAAGTCCGGCCGTCCGGGAGCCCTCGGTTACTGACAGCTACTTTGCGTCTGGTGGCACGGACCCGAGCGGAGGGCCGGTAACGGCCCGTCAGCTCAGTCCCTGCCTTCATGACGATCACCGTAGCCCGGCGCATACACGATCGGGGCCTAAAGAACATCCATGTCAGATGGTGCGCTAAGTCTGATCGTCTTACTTATCGGGGGCCCGGTAGCAATGGAGCAGAATTCAACGAACCCGCCCCCAAGGGGGCACCGGAGTACGGCGGGAATGGGCTTAGCGTGCGTTTTCGTTCCACCACACTCTGACCCCCGAGCCGCCGGGCAGCAGGTCGGAAGCCACAGAGACGCGGGGCTTCCGACCTGCTGCTCCCTGCCTTAGGCGGCTAGATCGTCATTAGCATGAGCGGGAAAGGCTGCAGTAGATGGGGTGCTTGAGCTTCTTGAGGATCTTGCGATAGGTGCGGGGGACGTCCTTCTCGAAGATCTCCGAGTAGGTTTTCCAACCCGCACGGGCGCCCTTTTCCAGCTTCTTCCACACCCATGCGCCGCCTGCCCGCACTACGGCTTCGCAGGCCAGCCGCACCTTCCAGCCCTTGACGCGGCTACATGTGCCTCTGGCGGCGACGGTGGAAGTTGATCCGGTCGTGGGGACGGTCACGGCCATCGAGGTGGTGGATTGCGTGGACGAGACGTTCGCGGTTGCGACATGGATCGACGGTGCTGTCGTAGCCGCGTGAGCAGTCGCTGGCGCGCAAATGCCGAGGACGGCGGCCGTCAGTACGACCGCAGCCAACCTTTTGGTGAGTGGCATGAGCTCCTCTTCTCGCTCCTTGGAAGGGGTTGATAGTGGGAACGTAGGCCGCCACATGTTGAAGATCTGTTGAGGAAAGGTTGATCCGGTGTCGCCGAGGTGCTGGCCGAGCGGGTCCGCCAGGCACGCGCCGCGGGCGCGGAGCTGACCTGCGCCGACGTCGCCGCGCTGCTGCGCCAGGCGGTGACCCAGGTGCGCCGCCTGCCCGCGCCATCCCGGCCGGCGCCCTCCGGCGCGCCCGCGAACGTCGCCGAGGGCCGTCGCCTGGTCGAGGAGCTGTATGCGGCGGCCGCCGAGATCGGGCGGATCTGCCTGGAGATCGCCCCGGCCTACTGGTCGGAGGCCGAGGCCCCCGAGGCGCTGGCCCTCTTCGCCGATGACATCTGCCTGGACCTGCCCGGCGTCCTCGCGCGCCGGCGTTATGCCCTCACCGGGGACCGGCGCTGCCTGGCAGGCGTCCTCTGACGGCGAACGCCGCTTATCTGCGGGAACCCGCATTCCCGGCGATAAGCCGTGTTCGCCCTGGTCGACGCCGACCGGCCCGGCCCGATTTGGACCTGCAGCCCCATGACCCCCAGTCAAGTGCGGCGCCCAAATACCCGGGGTGGTCTCGCGCACGCCTGCGCGTAGGGCCCCGCCCGAAACGCTCAAAACCCCCGATGCCTGCGACCGCCGCCCCTACGGTGGGCGCTCACGGACCTTCCCCCGCTGCACGATGAGCCCGCCTCCGCCGCCCAGCTCGGCGCCGCGATGGCCGCCCTCGGCCTGTACGACGGCACCAACAGCCCTGAGGAGCACGCGGAGGAGGCGACCCGGCTCGGCGGGCCGGAGCCGTACCGGATGCGTCTGGCCAACGCGTTGCTCGGCGCGGTCCAGGTCGAGGCGATGCTCGCCGAGAGTTCCGCGGCCGGTCCCGAGGACCTGGCGGCCGCGCACCACCAGCAGCTCGCCACCGCGGGCGTGGCCGACGACGTCGACATCCTGCTGGAGATGCTCACCGGCCTGTCGGTGTTCCTCGACAAGGATTGATCCGGCGACGGTGATCTACTTGCGAGAATCCGCATTCTCATGGGTAGATCGGCGCCTACCTGCGGAAACCCGGCCGAATCCGACCTAACTTTCGATAAGTGAGCTGTCCGTAAGTTAGGTGATGAGAATTCACATTCTCATGCGTAGATGGACCTCCGCTCGGGCCGGTGTCATAGGCCACTGAAACCATTTGGCGGAAAATCCTGGACTTCGAGCGTGCGCCGCCTATTTGGAAGACAAAGGGGCCCAAGAGCGTTCACGACCGGCTCGCCGGCAAAGACGGCGGGTGATACGGAGTGCGGTCGGCGCCGGCGATGTCAAACCGGCTGAACGGTTCGCCTACCGGCGGCGCCCGTTCTCCCCGCCTCCGTTACCGGTAGAGGCCGCCGGTGAGGTCCTCGCCGGCTTCCCGGCGGGCCGTGCAGCGCGAAGGCCGACGTTCCCGGCGTTCAGAACACGACCACCTTGGTTTCACGGGCGTTGCCGGCCTGCCGGGGCCGCGGCCGGACACTCCGGGCGGGCTCGCGCACCCCCCGGCAGCAGAATCCCTCTGATCAGCCGTTTCGCCTGTTCGGAACCTGTTCCGAACAGGTGCCAGGCCTTGCCGGGGGCACGGGGTTCATGATGAGACTGATACAGGGCGCCTTGCGAGAGGCTCGCAAGACGCCCGTGGCTTCGAGTGCACCCGTCATGTCTTCCTGGGCGCGGCGTGGATCGTTCGAGAAGCACGAGGAGGGTTCCTGTTACCGGCGGGAACCCTCCTGTCATGTTCAACCCTGATCGGCATCGGCTCTGGTGCGGCATTATTCCGTGCGGAATGATGCCCTCCATGGGACTGCCATAGAAACGTACAGCGTCGAACAGGCCGACTCCAGCCGGAGGTAATTCGGAAAAGGCGCCGAAGCGTTTTCAGGCCTTGTTGCGGCTTGGAAAGGGGGGTGACACTCAGGTCGATCACCTCACGTCGTGGCCGGTAACCGCGATGCGAGAACCCCTACAGCGGATCTACGCCGCGCCCAGGAAGGCTTTTCAATGTCTGCACACAACTCCCGCCTGCCGGTACCGACGCTCCCCGAAAGCACCTACCGCCAGGCCCCTTCCCCGTCCGGGTCTCCGTCCGGGCCGGCCACCAACGCCGGCCTCGTGCGTCCCGGCCACCGGATCGCCGTGCTGGTGGTCATCATCGTGGTCGTCGTCGTCTTTCAGCTGGTCGGCCAGGCCCCCACCGAGACCCTCGCTGTCATCCTCTTGGCCGCGGCCACGGCCACGAAGGTCATCGCTTGGCTGGTCGGGCAGCCGGACGACCAGCAGGACCCCGGAGGGCCGAGCTGATGACCGCCTCGAACAATCCCCCTTCCCCCTCTGGTCCTCCGTCCGGTCCTCCACCTGGACAACAGCCGCCCAAAGGCGGCGAGCCGAGACCCCGCCGGGTACGTACCGCACGCGAGTTCAACGCCCAGTTGGTCAGCCTCAGAACCAGCAAGGGCCTGACGCTGGAGGAGCTGAACAAGCGCTCCGCGGGAAGGCTTCCGAAAAGCACGGTCAGCAACAACCTCAACAAGAACACGCTGCCCGCCCGTGACTTCGTGAAGCGCTATGTCCGCGCGTGCGAGGTCGACGACGACGAGGCGGCCCGCTGGCTCAGCGCGTGGCAGACCCTGAGCCGCCCGCCCGCTCCCGCGCCGTGGAGGCGGCTTGTCGCCGCCTTCGCCGGGACGCCGCGCACCCTGCGGGGCTCACTGCCGCGCGGCTCGCTACTCGCGGTGATCATGGCCGTCGTTCTGATCGCCGTCATCGTCTGGTGGCGGGAAAATCCGGCACCGCCCACTGCGCCGGCCGCCTCCGCCCAGCACTGCAACACCGCCAACCAGAACCTGATCACCGCCGCGAACGGCGAATGCGTGGGGGTCACCGACGGTAGCGACGGCACCGACCTGTTCGGCCCCGCGCTGCGCCCGGTCATGGCCAAGATCGCGGCAGCGAACAAGCAGGCGGTGAAGACCGGCAGATATGTCACGATCGCGTTCCTGGGGCCGCTCACCTCTGCGCCCGACGGCGGCCAGGACTTCACCGGCGGCCGGGCCGCACACGAACTCGAAGGCGCCTTCATCGCGCAAAAGACCGCCAACGATTCTCGGAACTCCTTGAAGGTCAGGCTGGTCCTGGCCAACGAGGGCAGCGACGAGACATCCTGGGAAAGCACCGTCGAGACGCTGAAGACGATGGTCGGCGCCCCACACCACCTGGTCGCGGTGGCCGGGCTGGGGCTGAGCCAGCAGGAAAGCGTGGATGCGGCCCGCCTCCTGGCCAAGCCGCCGGCCATCCCCATGGTCGCCGACATCATCACCGCCGACGGGTTCGACGCCACCGGCACGATCGACGGCAAGGACAAGATCCCCGGGCTGGCCCGGGTGGCTCCCAACGTCAGCGACCAGCTCAGGGCGATCAGCAAGGAGCTGGCCGAACGGTATCGCCTGAGAAACGGCACGGCAGACGATCAGCCAAGCGCCGCGCTCGTGCGATCGGAGGTCACCTTCAACGGCGCCCCGGACCTCTACACCACCTCGATGGCCAACGCGTTCAAGAACGAAGACCTCGGCCTTGCGCGCTACCTGAAGAAGGCAAACCTCAATTTCGGCTTCAACCCCAAGGCCACCAACACCGCCGCCCTGTTGAAGAGCATCTCCGACGGTCTGTGTGGCAAGAGCATCCCGGACATGGTGTTCTACGCCGGTCGCGCGACCTACCTCCCCGACTTCCTCGACCTGCTCAAGAAGCGTTCCTGCCATAGAACGAAGATCACCGTGGTCACCGGGTCGGACGCCGCGGTGCTGCCCGCCGACCTGCTCGCCCCCGATGACGAGGCGCCCATCGAGGTGATCTACGTTCCCCTCGCCGACCCCAAGCATCTCGACAGCCAAGACAACCCCGATCGAGGCCTGTATACCGACTTCAAGGACGCCTTCACCAAAGAACGCTTCCCCGTCGCCCATCTCGACACCGGCTGGGCGATCATGGCCCACGACGCCGTGGTCACCCTCACCACCATCCTCGGCAAAGCCGCTAACGACCCCCGGACCGGGAAAGAGATCATGCCCACCGCCGACGACGTCAGCGCGGGGCTGACCATACTCAGCTCCACCAACGTCATCTCCGGAGCCAGCGGTATCTTCAACATCCACCCCGAAACCGGCAACCGCAGCAGCACCCGAGAACTGAAACCCGTCCACCGCCCCTGAAACCGGCCGACTGGCTGAGCGGGGTGCGCGCCGTCCTGGCCGACGACGCCGACCGGATCACCGCCGCTGTCGACGACCTGCAGCAGGTCCTCGACAGCGGCGCCCCGGAGCGCGGCTGGCGGCTGTGGGCGATCGCGCTCGCCGGGGCCGTGGCCGCTCGCGCCGTCGAGCCGACAGCGCGCCAGGCCGATCCTCGACCCGTGGCTGGCCACCCTCGGCCGCCATATCGGGTGCGGACCGCGATGGGACACACCGCCCCAGTAAGGCGCCGACCCGTTTCCGCCTTCCGCGCGAGGGGGACACCGTCATACCGGACAGTGCATACATTTTGTCCGATATGCCGCCTGCCGCTTCGTCGCTCAGAGCTACTTTGTGCTTGGTGGGGGTGTGATACAGCGGGGAGCAGGCGTACGTGATCCTTAGTGTGGCGCCGTTGGAGTTCCGCATCAGCTGCATCGTCACGATCCCGAACCCGACCGTCACGCTGTACCTGCCCGTCGACATCTTCGACTGGGACGTCCTGCCGACAACAAGGCATTAACCATCCCGTACCGGATACCTCCGGACGAATGTCAGGATGGGGTCATGGGCGCGGGAGAGCTGCACGGGCGAAAGGCCGAAGAGGACGCGATCGCCGAGCTGCTGGCGGGAGCCAGGGCAGGTACCAGCTCTTCGCTGGTGCTGCGCGGTGATCCTGGCATCGGCAAGACGGCGTTGCTCGACCACGCCGCCGCGACGGCCGGGGACCTGCGGCTGGTCCGCGGTACGGGGGTCGAGTTCGAGGCTGAGCTGCCGTTCTCGGGGCTGCAGTTGCTGCTGCGCCCGGCGCTCGGATCTCTCGCCGCGCTGCCCGCGCCGCAGCGTGCGGCTCTGGAGGCGGCGTTCGGGCTCGGTCCTGCGGCCGAGTCCGAGCCGATGTTGGTGGGGCTGGCGGTGCTGTCCCTGCTGGCGGAGCATGCGGACGGGACGGGGCTGCTGTGCCTTGTCGATGACGCGCAGTGGCTCGATCGGGCGTCACGGGACGCGCTGCTGTTCGCCGCTCGGCGCCTGCATGCCGAGGGCGTGGTCATGATCTTCGCTGCTCGTGACGGTGAGGGGTCCTTCACCGCTCCCGGCCTTGCGGAGTTGCGCCTGTCGGGGCTGGCCCCTGAGGCGGCTGCGGCGCTGCTGGATCGGCATCCGCTCGCGCCGGCCGTACGCTATCGCCTGCTCGCCGAGGCGGGCGGCAACCCGCTTGCCCTGCTTGAACTTCCTGCCGCGCTGGCCGCCGAGGGTGGCAGCGTCTTCTCGCCGGGGGCGTTTCCACTCACCAGCCGTCTGCAGCTGGCCTTTCACGGGCAGGTCAGCCGGATGACGAGGGCGTGCCAGAGCCTGCTGCTGGTGGCGGCGGTCGACGAGACCGGTGAGCTCGCCGTAATCCTGCGTGCCGCCGCCGCACTGGATGCGGCCGTGGATGACCTGTCCCCCGCCGAGCAGGCCGGTCTGGTGCTCCGCGGTGATGCGGAGGGCACCACGATCCGTTTCCGTCATCCGTTGATCCGCGCCGCCGTCTACCAGCGGGCGCCGCTCGGGCAGCGCCTTGCCGTACACCGCGCGCTCGCGGCTGCCCTTGACTCGCCCGAGCACGTCAACCGGCGGGCCTGGCATCTCGCGGCCGCGGCCACCGGGGCCGACGAGGAGGCCGCCGCCGCGCTGGAACGCACCGCCGCCCGCGCTCGCGAACGCAGCGGCTACGAGGCGGCAGCGGCGGCGTACGAACGAGCTGCCCGCCTGAGCGTGGAGCCCGACGCCAGGGCTCACCGCGAGGCCCTCGCCGCGGAGGCGGCGCTTGAGGCCGGTGACTTGGAGCGCGCCAAATCGCTGGGGGGCCGCGCGTCCAGGTGGCTGGATAAGGATCTCTCGGTGAACGCGCGGATCGCCCAGGTGCGGGCACTCGCCGACTTCTGGCAGGGCTCCTATCCCGCCGCGCACCGGTTGATGCTGGACGGCGCCGAGCTCATCCGCGACACCGATCCCGGCCAGGCGGCCGTGATGCTGACCCAGGCCGTTCACACCTCCTGGTACCTCGGGGAGTCGCAGCTCGCCGCGACGCTGGACCTGCTGGCAGCGCTGCCGCTGGCCGATGCGGATCCGCTCGCGCCGGTGGAGCCCTACCTGCGCCACCTCGTCCGTGGCCGTTCCGAGCGGCCGCCGCCGCTGGGCGAAACCCTTGCTGCGGTACGGCTGCGCGGCCGTACCCCCGACCAGGTGTTGATGATCCTCTGCGGAGCGGCGCTCGCGCTGGGCCAGGACGCCGATGCCCACGAGCTGGCAACCTCGGTCGCCGCGGGCCACCGCGCGAGAGGCGGCGCGGGACGGCTCCCGACGGTGCTCTTCTTCGTGGCCGAAAGCGAGGTATTCACCGGACGGCACCTGGACGCGCTCGCCACGGCGACCGAGGCACTGCAGCTCGCCCGCGACACCGGCCAGCAGCAGTGGGTCAGCCAGTTCAGCAGCGTGCTGGCCTACCTCGACGCGGCCAGGGGCGATGAGGCGGCCTGCCGGAGCAACGCCGAGGAGGGGCTGGCTGGGGCAGCCGCAGGCGCCATCTCCGCCGGCGCGCCGTGGGCGCACTGGTCGCTCGGGCTGCTGGACCTGGGCCTCGGCCGCGCCGCGACGGCCCTGGCCCGATTTGAGCGGCTGACCCGCGAGCCGATGCGCCATCACATCTGCGCCACCCGCTCCACTCCCGACCTGGTGGAGTCGGCCGTACGGGTGGGGACGCCCGAACGCGCAGCCGAGCCTCTTGCGCGCTTCGAGCGATGGGTCTCCTCGGTCCAGCAGCAGTGGGCCGACGCGCTGTTGCTACGGTGCCGTGCGCTGGTCGCCGCCGACGACAACCAGGCGCAGGCGCTCTACACTGAGGCGCTCCAACTGCATGACCAGGACGGCCGGGCGCTGGAGTACGCCAGGACCGCGCTGCTCTACGGCGAGTGGCTACGCAGGGCTCGGCGCAAGGCCGAAGCGCGCGGCTGGTTGAACGAGGCCATTGAGGTCTTCGACCGGTTCGGCATGCGACCGTGGGCCGAACGAGCCCGCGGCGAGCTCACCGCAACCGGCGCCCAGGACGAGGGGTCCAAGCCCGCCGAAGGCGCGGCCATCGGCCTCACCCCGCAGGAACTGCAGATCGCCAGGCTCGCGGCGCAGGGCATGTCCAACCGCGACATTGCCGCGCAGCTGTTCCTCAGCCACCGGACGGTCGGCTACCACCTCTACAAGGCCTATCCAAAGCTCGGCATCGTCTCCCGGAGCGAACTCAAGAAGTTGGAGCTGTGAACATGATGGTTCTACCTGAACAAATAATCCCCCTGCACGTCGATGAGGTCCAGCCGGTCGAGCTGGCGCCCGGCATCCAGGTGCGGATGCTCACCGGCATGCCCGGGATCAGGCCATGGGTGATCGACCTGGCCCCTGGCGCCGAGTGGCCGGACATCGACGTCCACGAGACGTACGGCGAGGCGTACTTCGTCGTGAGCGGCGAGCTCATCGAGGGCGACCGCACCCACGGACCGGGCACCTACGTCGCCTTCGGCCCGAAGACGAGCCACCGGCCCCGTACGGAGACCGGTGTGCGCGCCTTCGGCTTCAACTACGACGTCACTGCTTGACGCATCGCCTCCGCGGCCGAAGCCGGGTCGTAGCCGCCGGGGATGCCTTCGACCAGGATGATGTCACCGTCGATGTGCCGCGAGCGCAGCGGCGCGATCTCCTGGTACGCGGGCGAGTTCCACCAGGCCCGCGCCTCGGCGATCCCGGGGAAGCCGATCATCACGAGGTGCCCGGGCCAGTCGCCCTCCAGCACCTCCAACTGCGTGGCGCGCACGAGGAAGCGCCCACCGTACGGCTCGAAGGTCGCGGAGATGCGCTCGATGTACTCGGCGATCTCCGGGTGCGGGTCGGCCTCCTGCAGGCGGGCAATGACATATGCGGACATGATTCCTCCCGATGTTGGTGGACGACCGTCAGACGCCGGCGGGCACCTTGTCCAGGAAGCCGAGCACCTGGCTGATCCGCCCGTCCTCGCCGAGCACCGCGACGTCGAAGCCGATGACGACCGGCTCGGCGCCCTCAGGGCCCAGGTGCCAGGTGAAGCGCGCGATGTTGTGGTGGGCGTCCACCACGCCGCCGAGGCTGAAGACCAGCCCACCGAACTGTCCCTGGACCGCGGCGATGGTGGCGTCGAGCCCGTCCCTGCTCTGCACGGAGACCAGCGGGTCGGTGTACACCGCGTCCTCGGCCAAGACCTCAGCCAGCATGGACTGCCGGGCGGCGGCGTCGGTCTCGTTCCACGCGGCCAGGTAGCGCTGGACCAGCTCGTTCATGTCGCTCATGTCTGTCTCCTCAGTGGTGGTGCTCTCTTGTGACCACAAACTTACGGATACGGGAACGACGGGGAATCTGACGCGCTTAGGTACTTTCGAGCGGGATGATCCGTCGGTACATGCCGCCGTGCGACCGTTCCGGCTCTTCCATCGCCCGAACATGAACACCGCCACCAACCCCGGCGCTCGATGGCTGTTCCCCGACGCCGCGCCGGTCAGCCTCTCAACCCCCCGGAGCCCTGCGCGAACAACGTCGCTGCGGTGCTCACCCGTATCCGGGGGACAGACCAAGTACGCCGGAAAGGGGCAACGGCGGTCGGCACACCGGACAGAGTTGAAACTCTGTCCGCTTCCCGAGACGGCGTCTGACCAGGTCAGCGCAGCCAGGCCGCTGCGGGCACCAATCCGGCCCCACGCCGGGCACGGCTATCCACAGCTGAAACCCCGGCTTCCGCCTCCACCGCCTGAGCAGCCCTATTAGCCCTTTCCGGCGTACTTGGTCTGCCCCCCGTCGAGATCGACGAGGTCATCGTCTTTCTGGACGGGGGCGGTCAACTCGCGGTGCGGGTGGGTTCGCGAGGCTTCTACTCGCGTCGCGACCAGCGTCGCGACCTCTTCGAGCACAACACGATGACTTTCTCCGCCGCTTCCGCGCTCAACCAAATCGACCTGCTTCACAGCGGGCGGCGTGAAGGGCTCGAAGGGGCCGCGCGAGCGGAACCTGCCGGTGTTCGGGAAGATGCCGCGTTCGGTGGCGAGAGCGTCGTAGATGGGTGTGCCCAGGTCAGTGCCGGACCAGGTTGCGTGGAGTGGGCTGGTCAGGGCTGCATGCGTGTCCATGCGGTGAGGTGTAGCGGGGCGGTGGGGCTTACGTCTGGTCTCGAGGTGGTGCTCCGCTAGAGGAAACGGAAGCAAACACCTGTCACATATTGTGATTTTTCATCACTCAGGGTGTGCGGCGGAGTGCGCGCTGGTAGTCGGAAGGCGTCGATATGCTTCCTGAGAACTCAAAGACTCGGCCCGTTAGGCGCGGGCCGAGCCTTGTTTTTCGAGTTCGCGCCGGGTCCGGAGACCGAGCGCTGAGACTGTCTACAGCAGCTTCAGCGTAGTCAGCAGGTGGCTCCACTTGCAATTTCTCTCTGGGCCCGGCGGCAGTTCGTCCTGTTCGCTTCGAGGCCGAGGGAGGCCGTATGCCTACTGGTAGATGCTTCAAAATTTCGTGGGTGGTGAGTGTGCCGGAGAGCTGGGGCCAGCACGTGCGGACGATCGTCATCGCGGTCGTGATCGTGGTGGCCGTCGCGTACGGGGTGGATCTGAGCGGGGTGCCGTACTTCCCGCGCGTGTGACGGCGGTGTAGGGCCTGAGGAATGCGTACGGCGGTCACCCCCTGCGTGGGGGTGGCCGCCGTCGTCGTGTGGTCCAAGAGCGGGCTGGCTTGGGCTGATTCTGTCTGTGTTCTACGACGTGCTCGGCTGGGTGTCGGCCAGTGTGCGGAGCACATACTCCGCAGTGCTTTGGAGACGTTGGCTGAGGGTGTCGGCGTATTCGAGGCGGCGGCCGGCGGTGGTGTGGTCGTGGACGAAGTCGCGGAGGGCGTCGGCGAGTTCGGCGGAGGCGAGGGTGGTGAGGTTGTCGCCGCGCCAGGCGTATTCGTCAAGGCGGCAACCGAGGGCGGCTTCGAGCTTGCCGAGGAGGTCGAGGCGTTTGCGGACGTCGCTGGGGAGCGCCCTGGTGTCGGCTTGGGTGCGGGCCGCGGTGACCGCCTTGTGGACCTGGGCGGCGTGCTCGTCGCGTAGGCGCCGCATTTCGGTGGCGCGGACGTTCTCCGATCGGGTGAGGAGGGCGTCAAGGTGGGCGGCGAGGATCCTGTGTGCCTGGGTGAGGATGGCGCCATCTCGGCGGCGGCGCGACGTCTCGGTGTCGAGCGCGGCGAGGCGGGCGACGGTGCGGATCCGCTCCTCCCAGGAGGTGAGGGTGGACAGGATCAGCCGGATCAGCTCGTCCGCGGCGAGGGACAGCGGGACCGGTGCGCTCTTGGACGTGGACACGACGGGGCCGCCAGCAACGGCGCGGATACCGCCGAGCTCCATGTGGACGCGGACGAACAGCATCGGCAGGTCATCGAGAGCCTTGGCGATCGCTCCCCGGTCGGCGTCACAGAACGCCCGCGGGGTCAGCGCGGGCAGGCGGGTCGTCTTCCCGCCGGCGGATTCGATGCGGGGGTCTGAGCATCGGCCGGCGCGGGCGCACTCGTTGAGGCCGTCGTCGAAGTCGTCGGGTGCGGAGTGGATCCAGTCATGCGGCATTTCGGCCTCCCCGATGGATGCGCTTACGGACAGGCCACTGGTGAGGCTGGTGGTGGGCAAGGAAGCAGCGGGGGCGGGGCGGCTCTCCGTTGGGGCGGAGAGCCGCCTTCGCGTCTCAGGCTAGACGATCTCTAGGGCGCTAGGCGTGCACGCCAATAGCAGCTCCGCTCTTAAGCGGTCACCAGTAAGAGACGTTCACGATCGCGGACGCTTTACAGCTACGGCTACCTGCGATGTTATCGCGGTAGACGTCATAGCTCAGCCTGTCCACGATTTGGGGCATGTGGCTGAAGGTGAACGTGCCATCCGCGTTCGTCGTGACGGCTGGCAGCATCGTTGTGGTGCCGTCCCACTCGCGGTAGGCAACGGTGAGTTGCTGAGCGCCGGGAGCTGAACCGTCATGCTCGGTGAGCTGGCCGGTGAAGGTGATTGTCCGGAACCACCGCGCCTCCGCTGGGCCCGTCAGGACGAGCTTGCATGAGGGGAGCCTTGCGCCATGCAGCCGCCACAGGTGAAAAGTGCGATCAATTGACTTTTCAACTACGGCGAACAGGTCTGATCCGGAGAAGGTGAGGCCCTGAATCCACACGAGGGACTGGGCAAACAGTTGGGCCTTTGCACCAGTGTTCACATCGAATAGAACTAACGGCTCGTCATCCACGTTGTCCGTGTTCCGGCTGACAGCCATCTGTGCGCCGTCTGGGCTGACGGTGATATTCCCGTAGCCGAGGACACCTTCTTCTTTGCCGTATGAGCGGGACTTGGTGAGCGTGGTCAGGTCCCAGGCGGCGAAGTCGTTCGCAGATCCAGGTGTCGTGTAGGCCGTAGAGCCATCCGGAGCGAGGGCAACTTGGCCCCAGCCATCCCAAAGTGCGTGGTCATAGGCATCTATGGTGCCGCGCAGGGTGGCGGCGCCGCCCTGGGTGTCGTACACCAGCAGGTCCTTGCCCTCTGCCACCAGCAGCGTGTTTCCTGCAGCGGCGATCCGAGGGGCGGAGTAGGGGGCGGCCGACGTTGGGACAGGCTGCGGTGTGGGATCGGACAGGTCGAGGCTAAAGGCGCCGCCGCCACTGGATGCTGGGCAGCCGTGGGAGACCCAGAGCCAGTGTCCGGATAGCGCGAGTTGGTTTGGGCATGGGAGCGCGGCGAGGTTGATTCGCCGGATGATGGCGAGGTCGGCGGTGTTGATCTCGGCCACCTCGTGTGAGCCTCTGAGGGCTGCGTACAGGCGGGTGCCGTCAGGTGTGGCGACCAGGTCTCTCACTTCGGAGACTCCGGTGATGGCCCCGGTAAGGGTTCCTTCGGTGTCTGCGACGATGATTCGGTCGTCTGTGGCGACGAATATCTTGCCGCCGGCGGCGGCGATGTCGCCGGCGCCTGTGACGTCACCTAGAGAGGTGAGCGAGTCGGCGGCTGTGGCGGTGGTTGCTTGAGTGACCGCCAGGCCGGTGATCAGGGTGAGGCCGGCTCCTATGGTGGCGAGTCGCCGGGTAATGCGTGTGAGGTTTGATTTACTGCTGGCCGACCGACGCGATAAGTACACAGGGCCTCCGGGAGACGCTGACTGAGGGGAACGCGTGTTCGACGATAGCCGGGCAAGCTTCCATGATCCAGAGGGGCGAGGGCCTTGCATTCCTCGATCTGCTGGCGATGATCCAGGCGGTCACGGCTCCTCCGGGGTGTCGGGGTGGATGATCTTCCGGTACTCGCAGGCGTCATCGCAGCGGGGGCAGCCCATGACGGTCTCGACCACGCAGTTGGGGCAGGCGTTGAGGGGGTCCAGCCCACATAGGGTCAAAACCCACATTCGGTGGATCATGTAGCTGAATGGGGATGCCGCCCTGGGCGAGGTCGGTCTCCGCGCGTACAGTGATCGCATGGTGCTGATCATGAAATGTCGTTTGATCAACATGTCTAGAGTTGTTCGGGCAGTGATCACCGGGCTGGCCGCGACGGCGGGAGTCTTCGCCCTCCTCATGCTGTCCATCCCCACACTGAGCTGGCTCGCGCTCCCCTTGATGCCGGTCTACCTCCTGCTGGCGTTGCCGCTCGGCGCGCTCGCCGGCCGTCTTGCGGGGCTGTCCCGTCCCTGTCTGACGGTGGCCAACGGCTGGCTTCTCGCCCTGGTCGCCGGGGAGGTGCTCGCCTGGCTGCCCTCCGGCTACGACGCCGGTGCCAGGGCCTTCGTCGTGGGCCCCTACCTGGCGCTGTTCGCTCTGCCGGTCGGGCTCGCCGTCGTGGCCGGGCTCACGTCCGGGCCCGAGTGACCGGCGTACGCCCTCTCGGCCCGGGTATGTGATCCGCCCGGGTTCTGGGCGCGTTCGACAGTTTCGACCTCCCGGGTCGTACCTCACCAGGGGCGACACTCGTTCATGATCCACCGAATGCGGGTTTTGATCTTATGTGGGCTGGATCCCCTCATCGAGGACCGCCCTGTGATCCAGGACAGTGTGCAGGGCGTCGCTCAACGTGCGGCCACGGCCTTGGCCTCGGTCGGCGCGCCCAGCAGTCCTCCGGCGCTGGAGATCCCCTTCCAGCGTGAATCCGCTCTCCCGTGCGGGGGATGCCGGCCGCGCGCAGGCTCAGCCGCGGCGACCCGGAGTCGCCCATGAGCCCCTTGTCCCACTCGTCAACGAGGACCGACGCCGATACCGGTCGCACCGCATCCCGCGCTGCCGGACCACCCCACCCGCCGGCATGATCTGGCCGTCTTCGCCGACATCGGCCGGCCCCTGCGGGCACGCGATCCCTGCCAGGCCCTGGACCTGCCGATCGTGCCGAAGAATGCTGCGAACATCCGCTCCAAGCTCAAGCGCTTGGCCAAGCGCGGCATCCTCGTCGAGGCCGAACCCGGATCGTTCGCTTGGCCGCAGCCCGTAGCTCCGGCACCGGGTCCCCGACCGGCTGGCACCCAATCCCAACGACGGGACGGGCATCAACTCGCGGACCGCCCTCTCGGAAACATCGAATAGGTAACCCCTGATACGGCTAGGGGCGTCCCTCTTTGACCACGGTGGCGAAACGGGAGGCCACCTCGCCCCAGGCGGCCCGCGAGAGCGGGTCGTTGGTCACGGCGACGGCGTACAGCTCGTCGAGGTCGAATCCTCGCCGGCGGATGTACTCGACGTCCCACCGCTGGATGCGTTCGGGCCCTACCTCGGGATGGAACTGCACGCCCCAGGCGCGGTCGCCCAGCCGGAAGGCCTGGTAGGGGCAGCGTTCGGTCTCGGCCAGCCAGACCGCGCCCGGCGGCAGGGCCGTGATGGCGTCGATGTGGTTCTCGATCGCCGGGACGGTGGCGGGCAGTCCGCCGAAGACCACGTCGTTCGCCGCCTCGGCCCTCATGGTGATGGACGTGCTGCCGTGCTCGGGCGCCCCGGCGTCGCCCTGGACCTTCCCGCCGCCGACCGAGGCCAGCATCTGCCCGCCGAGGCAGATGCCGAAGAACGGCACCGACCGGGCGAGGGCCTGCTCGACGAGGGCACGGGTGGCCGGCAGCCAGGGCGCCCTGTCGTCGTCATCGGGCAGGTAACCGCCGCCGAGCACGATCAGGCCGTCGTGCTCCAGCCGTGACGGGAGGGCGGACCCGTCGAAGGCGGTGACCACGTCGACGGCGACCCCGGCGGCGTCCAGCCATTCCCCGAACCGCCCAGAACCTCCGTTCGTCTCGTTCTGTACGGCAAGCACACGCGGCATTTCTGGCATGAGGCCCGACTCTACCGTCCTTGCCGGGGCGCTGGTAGGAGCGGGCACCGTGCCTTGAGCCAACGCCTGTCTTATCGCCGATACAGAAAGGCTATATATGGTCCATGTTATGTCTTGAAGTTGGCGGAGTTTCGTTGACAATCATCAAAAGTCGGCTCTACCGTCCCAAAACATGTAGGTGTTTAAGGCGCATGTCGCTGGAAGTCTTCTGTTCCGTACGGCCGTCGGCGCGTCCTCGGGCAGTGAAGGAGACACGCGTGTCTGCACCGGAACCGCTGCTCGTCATGAACGGGGTTCCCGCCCGCTCGGTCAGAATGAGCGGGGGAGTCCATGCTCATCAAGGCCCTGACCGGTGCGCACCAGCCAGGCAGCCTGTCCTTCGGCTTCGAGTCGATGAACGGTCCGCGGCGCCACGGCCACGCGCCGGCCGACACCGAGGCGGGATTCCGGCGGGTCTACCTATCCGAGCCCGGGCACCCGTACTCGGGAGCGCGGTGGCCGCCGGGCCACGGACCGGGGTACGAGCACACCTTCGTCCACGAGGTGAAGGCCCTCGCCACCGGGGCCGATCCTGAGCCGTCGTTCGCCTGCGAGAGCCGGTGGACCCGGTGAGCCATGACCGGACGGCCAACAAGCCCTGCCGGGCCGCCCATGTCCGGCAGCCCATCCCCCAGTGAAGGGAACCTCCGCCATGCCCCCCAGCCGGTTCACCGTCCGCGCATCCCGATGGGTGGCGCGGACCAGCGCCTTACTCCTGGCCATGTCGAGCACGGTCGTGCTCACCGTGGCCGCCACCCCCGCGCAGGCCCACGACGTGATCGACCCCGCCGACTACCAGCGCGTCGAGCTGGCCAAGGGCGTCGCCGAGATGGGCGAGCCCATGACCATGGCGGTGCTGCCCGACCTTTCGGCGCTCCACACCTCGCGCGACGGGACGCTGCGCCGTACCGACTCGCAGGGCCAGACCAGCGTGGTCGGCACGCTGTCCGTCTACACCCATGACGAGGAGGGCCTGCAGGGCGTCGCCGTGGACCCGGGCTTCGCCGCCAACCGGACCGTCTACCTCTACTACGCGCCCCGCCTGAACACCCCGGCCGGTGACGCGCCCGCGACCGGCACGGACTGGTCGGCCTGGCAGGGCGTCAACCGCCTGGCCAGATTCACCGTCAAGCCCGACTGGACGCTGGACACGGCCAGCGAGGTGAAGGTGCTCGACGTGTCCGCCGACCGAGGCATGTGCTGCCACGTCGGCGGCGACATGGACTTCGACGCCCAGGGCAACCTGTACCTGTCGACCGGGGACGACACCAACCCCTTCGATTCGGCGGGCTTCGCGCCGATCGACGAGCGGGCCGGCCGTAACCCGGTCTACGACGCCCAGCGCAGCTCGGGCAACACCGACGACCTGCGCGGCAAGATCCTGAGGATCAAGGTGAACCCGGCGGACGGAACCTACACGATCCCCCAGGGGAACCTCTTCCCGCCGGGCACCCCGAAGACCAGGCCCGAGATCTACGCCATGGGCTTCCGCAACCCGTTCAGGATGACCGTGGACAAGACCACCGGTGTGGTCTACGTGGGTGACTACGGCCCCGACGCGGGCAGCACCGACCCCGACCGCGGGCCCAGCGGGCAGGTCGAGTTCAACCGTGTCACCAAGCCGGGCAACTACGGCTGGCCGTACTGCACCGGGACGAACACCCTGGCCGAGACCTATAACGAGTACACCTTCCCCTCGGGCCCCGCGGGGCAGAAGTACGACTGCGCGGCGGGCGGCCCGGCCAACAACTCGCCGCGCAACACCGGCCAGGACAAGCTCCCGCCCGCACAGGCGGCGTGGATCAGGTACGGCGGGGACGCCGGCTCGCCGCCCGAGTTCGGCGGCGGCTCCGAGTCGCCGATGGGCGGCCCCGTCTACCGCTACGACGCCGGCCTGAACTCGGACGTCAAGTTCCCCCAGGACCTCAACGGGCACTTCTTCGCCGGAGAGTTCGGCCGTAAGTGGATCAAGGCGATCGACGTGGCGGCCGACGGCACCCGCGGTGAGATCGCCGATTTCCCATGGACCGGCACCCAGGTGATGGACCTGGCGTTCGGGCCCGACGGCGCGCTCTACGTCCTCGACTACGGCTCCGGATACTTCGGCGGCGACGCCAACTCCGCGCTCTACCGCTTCGAGTACATCAAGGACAGGGACCGCTCGCCGATCGCGGTGGCCAAGGCCGACAGGACCTCGGGGAAGACCCCGCTCACCGTGAAGTTCTCCAGCGCCGGTTCCGCCGACCCCGAGGGCGGCGCGCTCACCTACGCCTGGAACTTCGGCGACGGCGCCACCTCCACCGAGCCGAACCCGACCAAGACCTACACCACCGAGGGCGAGTTCTCCGCCACGCTCACCGTGCGCGACCCCCAGGGCAACTCCGGCACGGCCGGCGTGGTCATCACGGCCGGCAACACCGCCCCGGCCGTGGCCATCGACGTGCCCGCCCCCGGAAGGCTGTTCACCTGGGGCGACACCGTGCCCTTCACGATCAGGGTGACCGATCCCGAGGACACCGGCATCGACTGCGCGAAGGTCAAGATGACCTACGTGCTCGGCCACGACAGCCATGGGCACCAGATCACCTCGAAGAACGGCTGCTCGGGCGAGCTGACGATCCCGGCCGACGGTGAGCACGACGACGCGGCCAACATCTTCGCCGTCTTCGACGCCGAGTACACCGACAAGGGCGGGCTGACCACCCACACCCAGCACATCCTGCAGCCGCGCCACCGCCAGGCCGAGCACTACACCGCGATGTCCGGCATCGCGCAGATCTCGAAGACGGCCGCGCACGGCGGCAAGACCGTCGGCGACGTGCACAACGGCGACTGGATCGCCTTCACGCCCTACCGGCTCGACGACACCAGGACGATCAAGGCGCGGGTCTCGTCGGCCGGCGTCGGCGGCGCCATCGAGGTGCGGGCCGGCTCGCCCACCGGCACCCTGCTCGGCAAGGCCGTCGTCCCGGTGACGGGCGGCTGGGAGACCTTCGTCGACGTCCAAGCCCCGCTCAGCGGCGCAACGGCCGAGACCACCACGCTCTACCTGGTCTTCACCGGCGGCTCCGGCGCGCTGTTCGACCTCGACGACTTCACCCTCGCCAAGGAGGGCGCCGGCGGCGGCCCGATCCACGCCGCCGACGGCAGGTGCGTGGACGTCGCCGGCGCCAACAGCACTGACGGCACCAAGGTGCAGCTCTACTCCTGCAACGGTTCGAACGCGCAGACCTGGCTCGTGGAGGGCCAGGCCATCAAGGCGCTCGGCAAGTGCCTCGACGTCGCCGGCGCCAACAGCGCCGACGGCACCCGGGTGCAGATCTACTCCTGCAACGGCTCGAACGCGCAGAAGTGGACCGCCGAGAACGGGGCACTGAAGGCGCTCGGCAAGTGCCTCGACGCCTCGGACGCGGCCCAGCTGGTCATCAGGACCTGTAACGCGAGCGCGGGCCAGAAGTTCACGGTGCAGACCGGCCTTTCGGATGGCGGCGACGTTCTGGTCTTCTCCCGTACGGCGGGCTTCCGGCACGACTCGATCCCCGCGGGCATCCAGGCCATCAAGGACCTCGGTTTCACCGTGACCGCCACCGAGGACCCGGGTGCCTTCACCGCGGCCAACCTGGCCGGCCACAAGGCGGTCGTCTTCCTCAACACCACGGGCGACGTGCTCGACGCCGCCCAGCAGGCCGCGTTCGAGGGCTACATCAAGGCGGGCGGCGGCTACGTCGGCATCCACGCCGCCGCCGACACCGAGTACGACTGGCCGTGGTACGGCGACCTCGTCGGCGCCTGGTTCGCCTCCCATCCGGCGGTGCAGAAGGCGACGGTCGAAGTCGAGGACCGGGCGCACCCGGCGACCGCGCACCTGGGCGCCACCTGGGAGCGGACCGACGAGTGGTACGACTACAAGACCAACGCCAGGACCAGTGCCCACGTGCTGGCGACCCTGGACGAGTCGACCTACTCCGGCGGCAAGATGGGCGCCGACCACCCGATCGCCTGGTGCAAGCCGTACGACGGAGGGCGGTCCTTCTACACCGGCGGCGGGCACACCGCGACCTCCTTCGCCGAGCCGGAGTTCCGCAGGCACCTGCTCGGCGGCATCGACTACGCCGTGGGCGAGGCGCGGGCCGACTGCCGCCCCGAGAGCGGTTACACGGCCCTCTACAACGGCTCGACCACCGGGTGGGAGCAGGCCGGGCCCGGTAGCTTCGCCAACGCCGGCGGCACGCTGACCTCCCAGGGCGGCATGGGCCTGTTGTGGTACAAGGCGAAGGAGTACACCACCTCCTACTCGCTCAAGCTCGACTGGAAGGCGGCCGGCGACGACAACTCCGGCGTCTTCCTCGGCTTCCCGTCGTCGACCGACCCGTGGTCGGCGGTGGACAACGGTTACGAGATCCAGATCGACGCCACCGACGCCCCGGAGAAGACCACCGGCTCGGTCTACGGCTTCAAGTCCGCCGACCTCGCCGCCCGGGACGCGGCGCTCAACCCGCCCGGGCAGTGGAACACCTACGAGCTGCGGGTCGAGGGCGAACGCCTGCAGATCTTCCTCAACGGCGTGAAGATCAACGACTTCACCGGCACCGACCCCGCCCGCTCGCTGAAGAACGGGCACGTCGGGCTCCAGAACCATGGCGACGGCGACGAGGTGTCGTTCCGCAACATCCGGATCAAGGAGCTCGGCCCGCCCGCCGGTGACACCGTCATCCAGGCGGAGAGCTGGTCCCAGGCCAACGGGGTGGATACCTACCCGCATGGGCCCGCGCACGGCGGCACCGTGCTCGGCTACGTCAGCCCCGGCGACTGGGCGGCCTACGACGTGGACCTCACCGGCGTCACCGCCTTCACGGCTCGGGTCGCCTCGCCCGGCCCGACCGGCGGCTTCGAGATCCGCGCCGGCTCCCCGACCGGCTCGATGCTCGGCGGCGTCACCGTGCCGAACACCGGCGGCTGGGAGTCCTACACCGACGTCTCCACCGCGCTCGCGAACGTCCCCTCCGGCGCCGCCCGGCTGTACCTGGTGTTCACCGGGGCGAACTTCGACGTGGACGACCTCACCCTGGTCCGCGGAGCCAAGGCCGGTGAGGCGCCGGCGACCGAGGCCGCGCGTGATCTCCTCGGGTCGGTGACCCGCCCGGCCGGCCCGTCATAGTTGTTGTCGTGCCGTGGCCGGATACGCGTTCATCAGCTGGATCGGCGGCGATTCGGCGGATGGACTCAGGAGGTGTCGGCGCGTATGGCGGTCGCGGCCAGGGTGGTGTAGTTCATCGTGAAGCGTCCGCCCAGGGAGTCGATGGCGCCCCCGACCGCGTCCAGTATCTCGGCCAGCTGATCGGGACGGAGTTGGGTGAGGCCGCCGGTAGTGGGGAGCAGGTCCAGCCATTGGTCGCGCGTGTAGGACCGCTCCCAGTCGAATCGCCACTGTTCGGGATCGTCGAACTGTTCGGTCTCGCGGATCTGGTCGGCGAACTTCGCGTATGCCGCCTGGTAGAGGTCGAGCGGTCGCCGGGCCGGTTGACCGTTGAGCGGGGAGTCGGGCGCCGCCCGCCGGTAGGCGGCGGCGAACGGCTCAGCCACCTCGGCAGGCGGCTCGTACACGTGCCCGAAGATCGCCAGCCGTCCCCTTGGACGCAGCACACGTGCCGCCTTCACGGCGCCGGCGACCGGATCCACCCAGTGCCACGACTGGGCGGCGATGACCGCGTCGAACGTCCGGCCGGCCGGCTGCCAGGATTCGAAGGCCGCCACCTCGACCCGCAGGCCACGGGATCGCGCGAAGTCGGCCATCCGCGCATCGGGTTCGACGCCGAGTACGGCGCAGCCGGCGGCCTGGAACCGGCGGGCCGCGATGCCGGTACCGCAGCCGACGTCGAGCACGTCAGGCCCGGGGCTCCCGGCGACGATCCGCGCCACCAACGCATCGGGGTAGCCGGGCCGGGCTTGGTCGTAGCGTCGCGCGTCCACGCCGAACGACTCGGCCATCCGCCGGACCTTGTGCGACTCCGATGGGGAGGGTTCTGACTGCTCTCGAGGTAATATGGGCACGTGCCCACTTTAGTGGGCGTGTGCCCACTAGGCAACGGGTGCCGGCGGGCCGACGCACGAAAGGATCTCTGAGTGCCGACCGGTGTGCACCTTCACGACGCGCGGCAGCAGCTGTTCGACGCCGCCGAACGCGTGCTTCTGCGGGACGGTCCGAACGGGCTGACCAGCCGGGCCGTCACCGACGAGGCGGGCTGCGCCAAAGGCGTCCTGCACCGGCACTTCGCCGACTTCGACGCCTTCCTCACCGACCTCGTACTCGACCGGGCCGCGCAGCTCGAGACACAGGCGGGTGCGCTGCGCGAGTCCGCCGGCACCGACACGGTGGCCGACAACCTCACCAGCGCGCTGACCACCCTGTTCGGGCCGATTCCGATGGCGATCGTCCCGCTCATCACCTTCCGGGACGAGCTGCGCGCACGGCTGCGGCAAGCCAGACCCGGAGGCGGCATCGCGATCCTCGCCCAGGCCACGACCGCGATCTCCGCCTATCTGGCCGCCGAGCGTGAACTGGGCCGCATCGCGGCCGACGCCGACCTCGACTCACTCACCCTCTCCCTGGTCGGTGGCGGGCATCTCCTGTTCGCGGACCGCGACCTCGGCCCGCCGGCCGCGGCGGTCGTCAACAAGTTCGTGACAGCGGTCATCGCCGACGTCGTGCAACGACGACCGGCCTGGAGCATGCCTGACAAATGATCACTGTGGCTGCGGCTGGATGGTCGTCCATGGTGAGACGTGGTGAGCCGACCGACACAGACGGGCAGCGGCTGGAGCCGCCGCTGCCCGTCAGGGGATCGTCCATGGCGGACGACAAAGGGCAGGGGGAATACCCACTCCCTGCCACTCTCAACGTATAGCGCACCGGGGGGCTTGCGGTAAGACCCGGGTCGTGCCGCAGAATGGGCGGCCAAGGCCAGAACCTGGGGAAACGACGGATTCGCGACGTGCGCGGGTTGTCGGCGTACAGGTCGCGCGGGACCGTCGGACCGCGCTGGCTGTCCCGGTTCGGCGACGCCACCCGGCAGGCCGAGCGCTACCGGGTCGGCCGGGTGCTGCTGGCCGGCGACGCGGCGCACATCCACCCGCCGACCGGCGGGCAGGGGCTCAACCTCGGCGTGCAGGACGCGTTCAACCTCGGCTGGAAGCTGGCCGCCGCGGTCAACGGCTGGGCGCCGGAGGGGCTGCTGGACAGCTACCACGCCGAACGGCACCCGGTGGGAGCCCGCGTGCTGGACAACACCCGCGCGCAGATCACGCTGCTGGGGACCGATCCGGGCGCGACCGCGCTGCGGGAGCTGTTCGGGAAGCTGATGGACTTGGAGGAGGTGAACCGGTACGTGACCGGGATGATCACCGCGGTCGGGGTCCGCTACGACTTCGGCGAGGGCCACGAGCTGCTCGGCCGGCTGCCCAGGTGGTTCGGCGCCGCCGTCGGCTGAGCGCGCGGTTGCGGCCCGAAAGGGTGGGATCTTGATCGGGACGCTGGAGTGGCTGGTGGAGCTGCGAGCGTACGGCTGAGGCCCCGGACCCGCTGCCGGATGACCGCCTCGCCGAACCGCCGCCGGCGACACCGCCGAGGACATTGACCATGATGTCCCCCGCGGCGGTGGCGATGGCGGGCTGCGCATGCTGCTGAACCGCACCAGCGGCCTGTTCGACTGCACCGAGGACGCCGCGATCGGCGCCGTCCTGGAGCCGGTCACCGGGGCGAGCCTGGCCGATCCGGTCCGGGACCGGATCGGCCGGCCGCTCAACCTCAAGCCCACCTACGGCACCCCGCCTCCAGCGCGCCGCTTCCCTACCGGCTCAGCCGCCGGTAGGCGCGGGCCGACAGCGGCAGGAACACCAGCGTGATCGCCACGGGCCAGGCGACGGCCAGCAGCACGGCGTGCTGCGCCGCCCACGACTCGCCCGCGAAGCCCGGATTGCCGAACAATTGGCGGCAGGCGGCGACCGTGGCCGACAGCGGGTTCCACTCGGCGAGCGCGCCCATCCAACCCGGCATCTGCGCGGGGGAGACGAATGTGTTGGCGACCATGGTGAGCGGAAGCATGATCATCCACGAGGCGCTCGCCGCCTCGGGGGTGAGCTTCAGTCCGGCGAAGATGCCCACCCAGATGAGCGAGAAGCGCAGGAGCAGCAGCAGGCCCATCGCGGCCAGCGCGTTCAGGGGGCCGTTGTGCCAGCTCCAGCCCACTGCCATGCCACAGGCGATGAGGATGGTCAGCTCCAGCGTCGAGCCGGCCATGTCGGCGATGGCCCTGCCGAGCACCACCCCCGTCTGCGAGACCGGCATCGAGCGGTACCTGTCGGTCACGCCTCGGGAGGCCTGTGTGGTGACGACGATCAGCGTGGTCGTGATGCCGACGGCCATCGTCTGGCCGAACATGCCGGGCATCAGGTACTCCCGGTAGTTCTCGCCCGCGCCCGCGACGGCCATCGCGCTGCCGAAGACATAGCCGAACAGCAGCACCATCACGATCGGGTACAGCAGTCCCGACAGGATGGCGGCGGGGTTGCGCACCCAGTGCAGCAGATGCGCCCTGGCGATCACCCAGCCGTCGGAGAGCACGTGGGTCATGCCGTCACCTTCAGGAACACCTCGTCGAGCGTCGGACGGCGCAGGGCCACGTCCTCGACCTCGATTCCCTTGGCCTCCAGTTCGCGCATGACCTGCCCGAGAGCGTGCATGCGGTCGGCGACCGGTGCGGTCAGCCTGCGGGCGTCGGGATCGGCCACCGGCGGGCCGAACGCGGCCAGGACGTCGCCCGCCTCCTGAAGGTCCCGCTGGTCGCGCAGCACCAGGTCGAGCCGGTCGCCGCCGATCGAGGACTTCAGCCGGTCGGGAGTGTCGTCGGCGATCACCCTGCCCTCGCGCAGCACCGCGATCTGGTCGGCGAGCTGGTCGGCCTCGTCCAGGTACTGGGTGGTCAGCAGCACCGTGCTGCCGTCCGTGACCAGGGCGCGGACGGCCTGCCACACCTCGTTGCGGTTGCGGGGGTCGAGACCCGTCGTCGGCTCGTCGAGGAAGAGCACGCGGGGGGCCTGGATGAAGGTGGCGGCCAGGTCGAGGCGACGGCGCATCCCGCCGGAGTAGTGCTTGATCCGCTTGCCCGCGGCCTCGGTGAGCCCGAACTGCTCCAGCAACTCGTCGGCCCTGCGCGCGGCCCGTTTGGCGTCCAGGTGGTAGAGCCTGCCCCACAGCACCAGGTTCTCCCTGCCGGTGAGGATCTCGTCGACGGCGGGCTCCTGCGAGGCCAGGCCGATGACCTGGCGGACCTTCGCCGGCTGGGCGGCCACGTCGAGGCCGGCGACGGTGGCCCTGCCGCCGTCGGCCCGCAGCAGCGTGGCCAGGATGCGCACGGCGGTGGTCTTGCCCGCGCCGTTGGGGCCGAGCAGCCCGCAGAGCGTCCCTTCTCGCACGGTGAGGTCGAACCCGTCGAGTGCGTGGGCGCCGCCGAAGCGCTTGGTGAGCCCTTCGGCGACGATTGAATAGGAGTTCATTGCTTCAGAGTGGGACATTAATGTCCCAAAGTCAAACGCTCATGTTAGAGTTTGGGAGTGAGTAGTTCCACGACCGAGTCCGGGGCCCGTAACCGCACTCGCCGCGCGATCCTGGCGGCGGCCGCCTCCACGCTCGCCCGCGACCGCAAGGCGACCTTGGCCGACATCGCCGGGGCCGCCCAGGTCGGGCGCAGCACGCTGCACCGCTACTTCGCCGACAGGAACGAGCTGATGGCGGCGGCGATCGTCGACTCCTTCCGCGCGGTGGAGGACGCGGTCCGCGAGGCCGCGATCGACCAGGGGCCCCCGCTGGAGGCCATGCGCCGCCTGCTCACCGCCATGGTCGACGTCGGCGACCGGTTGGCGTTCCTGTTCGGCGACCCGCGCGTGCTGGAGGAGTTCACCGACTGCTTCGAGCCCGACATGTCGGTGCCGACCACGACCGACCTGATCAGGCGCGGCCAGGACGAGGGCGTCTTCGACCGCACCTTCAGCCCCGAGTGGATCCAACACGTCATCTGGGCGGTGACCTACACCGGCTGGGAGGCTGCGGAGAAGGGAGAGCTGCCACGCCACGGCGTCGCCGCCACGGTGATCCGCACCTTCGAGAACGGAATGGTGACATGAGGATCCCGGTGACCGGCGCTGGCGCCGGCGGCGACATCGGCAGGCTCGTGGCGAACGGCCTGGCGGGCCACGGGATGTTCGCGGGTGATCAGCTCGCGCAGGCCCCGGAGGGTGCCGACGGGTTCGGCGTCGAGCCCGCCGACGCGGGCGGTGACAGGCTCAGCAGCCGGGTGATCACTGATCCTCCTTGAGTTCGAAGACGAGCTGGGTGCGCTGTACGGCACGCACGCCGTACACCTGGGCGATCCGCTCGGGGGTCAGCACCTCGGCCGGAGATCCGCCGGCGATGATGCGGCCGCCGTCCATGAGGTAGAGGCGATCGCAGTACTCGGCGGCCTGGTTGAGGTCGTGCAACGCGGCCAGCGTGCTGATGCCCAGTCCGCGCACCAGCCGGAGGATCTCCAGCTGGTGGCGGATGTCGAGGTGGTTGGTGGGCTCGTCCAGCAGGAGCAGGCGGCTCCGCTGGGCCAGGGCGCGGGCGATGAGCACGCGCTGCTTCTCGCCGCCCGAGAGCGTGGTGAAGCCGCGCTCGCGCAGATGTCCCGCAGCCACCCGTTCGAGGGCCTGGGCGCAGATGAGCTCGTCGGCCGCGGTGGTGCGGTCGAGTGGCCTCTTGTGCGGGGTGCGGCCCATGGCCACTACTTCCGCCACGGTGAAGTCGAGCTCCGCCGGGGCTTCTTGGGCGACGACCGCCGTGCGCCTGGCGGATTCGCGTGGCGTGAGCCGTACCAGGTCGTCGCCTTCGACGGTGATGAGACCGGCGGACGGGCGGAGGGCGCGGTAGGCACTGCGCAGCAGCGTCGACTTACCGCAGCCGTTGGGGCCGAGCAGGCCGACGAACTCGCCCGGACCGATCTCCACGTCGGCTCCGTGGACGATCGGCCGGCCGTCGATCTGAAGGGAGACGCCGTTGAGTATGAGGATCATCCGCGCCTCCGCAGCAGCCACAGGAAGAACGGGACGCCGAAGACGGCGGTGACGATGCTCAGGGCCAGCTCCTGCGGGGCGGCGACGGTGCGCGCCGCCACGTCGACGAGTTGCAGGAACACCGCGCCCAGCAGGGCTGAGACCGGCAGCACCCGGCGGTGGTCGGCGCCGACGAGCATCCGCGCCGTGTGCGGGACGATCAGGCCGACGAAGGCGATGGCGCCGCTCGTGGCCACCAGGACGCCGACCAGCAGCGAGGTCAACAGGAACAGCCGCACCCGCAGGGCGGTCACGTTGATACCGAGGGAGATCGCACTCTCCTCACCGGAACCCAAGGCGTTGAGCGGCCGGTGCTGGACGAGCAGGTAGGCGACCCCGGCGAGCAGGACGACGGTGGGGATCGGCAGCATCTCCCAGCGGGCACCGCCGAGGCTTCCCATCAGCCAGAACAGCACCTGCTGCGCTGCCCTGCCGCTCTGCGCCTGCTGCAGGACGTAGCTGTAGACGGCCTGGAACAGGTAGGCCAGGGCGACGCCCGCCAGCACCAGGCGTGCCGGGGTGATCCGGCCCGAGCGCTGGGCCAGGACGTACACCAGCACCAAGGCGAGCAGCGCGCCGAGGAACGCGGCCACCGACAGGGAGAGCCCGCCGAGCACCGATGAGCCGAGGATGAAGACCAGCACCGCGCCCAGCGACGCGCCGGAGGAGACGCCGAGCAGGAACGGGTCGGCCAGCGGGTTGCGCACCAGCGCCTGCAGCACCGTGCCGACCACCGCCAGACCGGCCCCGACCAGCAGTGCCAGCAGGGCTCTGGGCAGGCGGTAGTCCCAGACGATCTGGGCTTGCGCGGGCGTCCAGACAGGGGTGACGGAGCCGGGCACGAGGCGGTCGGCGACGATGCCCCAGACCTGAGCCGGGCCGACCTGGACCGCGCCGATGGTCACCGCGAACAGTGTCGATGCGACGGTGGCGAGGACGAGCACGGTGATGACCGGCCACAGCCGATCAGACACACGTGCCGCATACCCCCGTCGCGACGCCGTCGGCTGCCCCATCAGGCGAAGGCTTCGGGGTGGAGGAACTTGGCGATCTCCACGACGGCCAGGATGTTGCGGTAGCCGGGGTGCTGGGCGGCGGCGGGAAGGGCCAGGTAGCGCCGGTCCTTCGCGGCGGCGCTGTTCTTGGCGATGGAGAAGGCGTCCTCCGCCTTGGCGGGTGCCGTGGGCGTCTGCTTGCCCATCAGCGTGGCGTACTCGGTGACGAGCAGCGCCTGGGGATCGGTGGCGGCGATCTTCTCGGCGCTCACCTCGGTGTAGTCGGCCTTGACGTCGCCGAGGACGTTCTCGCCGCCTGCCAGGGCCACCATCTGGTCGGTCAGCCCGGCTCCGCCGTACGCGTTGACCGGCCCCTTGCCGCCGTCGGTGGCCAGGACCCTGATCTTGGGCCGGCCGGCGACCCGCCTGGCGGCATCGTCCAGGGTGCCGCGCAGCTCGGTGATCAGTTTGTCGGCGCGGTCGGGGACGCCGAAGATCGCTCCGAGGTTGCGCAGATCGGTGAAGGTCTGGTCGATCTTGAATTCGAGCTGCTTCTCCGGGCTGCACCAGCCGCCCAGCAGGTAGACGGGCGCTCCTGCCGTTCCCAGTTCCTCGACGGTGGCATACCCGCCGGCGGCGTCGAAGCCGGCCGAGGAGTTGTCGAGCACGAAGTCGGCGCCCTGGGTGAGCATGATCTCTTTCTGCGGCAGCATGATCGTCGGTGAGATCTCCGGGATCTTGTCGTAGTGCTCTTTCTGGCCGGGCAGGAAGGCGCTCTCGGAGAAGTTGGTACGGCCGGCGATCCGGTCCTGCAGGCCGAGCGCGAGCAGGGTCTCCAGGGCGGGCTGATAGCCGGTGACCACCTTGGCGGGGGGTTTGTCGAAGGTCAGCTTCCGGCCGCAGTTCTCGACGGTGACGGGGAAGCCCGCCTGCTGAACGGCGGCCGGCCGGGTGGTGGCGGCCTGGGGGGTCACGGGCTGGGCGCCGCAGCCCACCAGGGCGAGCGCGGACAACGACACGGCGAACAGCCTCATGAGTGCCTGGCTCCTTGCAAAGTGATATCAGGTGCAAATCATTCGCAAGTTAGGGCCGATCGGATGCGGAGGTCAAGGCCGTCTCCGCACTTATTGCAGAAGTAACGCTGTTGCATATATCTTGCAGCTACTGCGCATAGGGGGTCGGCCGACGGGCCCCGCCTTCGACACGACGAGCGCCGGTTCGCCATCCCCGGTGACACGGGATCCAAATCATCTGGCACATGGATCGATCCAGTGGCGCGCCTGCCCCGTTTGCCTTTCGGCTGCCGGGGCGGCCGAGAGCCGTCAAGGCGAGGACCGCGGCCTCACGCCCGGAACGTGCGGCGGTAGGCGTCCGGCGGTACGCCGACCGTGCGGTGGAAGTGGCGGCGCAGCGTCGTCGCCGTGCCCATGCCCGCGGCCGAGGCGATGGTGTCGACGCTGTCGCCCGTGGTCTCCAGCAGCTCCTGCGCGCGGCGGATCCGCTGCGTCAGCAGCCACTGCAGCGGGGTGGTGCCGGTTACCGAGCGGAAGTGGCGGGCCAGGTGGCGCGAGCTCATGTTCGCCTGGCGGGCCAGGTCCTCCACGGTGAGCGGCTGGTCCAGCCGCCGCATCACCCAGGGGAGCAGCTCGGCCAGAGGATGGCCGTCCCGGGCGGGCACCGGTGTGGTGACGAACTGGGCCTGGCCGCCGGCCCGGTGGGGCGGCACGACCAGGCGGCGGGCGACCACGTTGGCGATCGCCGAGCCGTGGTCGCGGCGGACCAGATGCAGGCACAGGTCCATCGCCGCGGCCTTGCCCGCAGACGTGAGCACGCTGCCGTTGTCGACGTAGAGCACGTCCGGGTCGACCTTCACCCGGGGGTGGCGCGCGGCCAGTTCCTCGGTGTGGGCCCAGTGCGTGGTCGCGCGCAGCCCGTCCAGCAGGCCGGCGGCGGCGAGCACGAACGCGCCCGTGCACAGGGAGACCACCCGCGCGCCCGACTCGTGGGCCGCGCGCACCGCCTCGACCAGGTCGGCCGGCGGGTCCTCGCCGACGTCCGCCAAGGCAGGGACGATCACGGTGTCGGCGTGCGCCAGCCGGTCGAGCCCGCAGTCCGGCTCCAGCAGGAACCGGCCGACCCGGACGGCGTGCGTGCCGCACACCCTGACGTCGTACCAGGGGCCTGGCAGGGCGGCCGGAGCGGAGCCGAAGACCTCGTAGGCCAGGGCCAGCTCGAAGTGCAGCATCCCGTCGGTGGCGGCGACCGCGACGGAGCGCGGGACAGGGCTCATGTCGGGAATTGTACGGGTCATGTCATTCCGGACACTGGGCGCCGATGGGCCGACGGGACAGGATTTACGCAGTGGATCACTTCGAACACGCGGGAGCAGGCATGGGATCGGGTCGGAACGTGGCGGTGTTCGGCGCCTACGGGCACACCGGGCGGTTCGTGGTCGCGGAGTTGCGCGAGCGCGGATACGTCCCGCTGCTCCTCGGCCGAGACCAGGACAGGCTGCTGGCGCTGGCGCTGGCCCAACCGGGGCTCGAGGCGCGGCAGGCGTCGGTCGACGATCCGGCCTCGCTCGACCGCGCGCTGAACGGCGCGGCCGCCGTGATCAACTGCGCCGGGCCCTTCGCCTCGACCGCCGCCCCGCTGGTCGAGGCGGCGCTGCGCGCCGGCATCCCGTATGTCGACGTGGCGGCCGAGCTCGAGGCGAACCTTGACACGTTCGCGCACTTCGCGGAGCGCGCCCGCGCCGCGGGCGCCGTGGTGGTCCCGGCGATGGCCTTCTTCGGCGGCCTCGGTGACCTGCTGGTCACCACCGCGATGGGAGACTGGGCGGCGGCGGACGAGGCGCACATCGCCTACGGCCTGAGCAGTTGGCACCCCACCGCCGGAACGCTCGCTTCGGGTGTGGTCTCGGGGCGGCGACGGGGTGGCCGCCGTGTCCGCTACACCGGCGGACGGCTGGAGTACCACGACGACGCTCTGCCGACCCTGGAGTGGCACTTCCCGGCTCCGCTCGGCCTCCAGAGCGTCATGGGAGAGTTCACCATGGCCGACGTCGTCACCGTTCCCAGCCACCTGGCCGTCCCGGAGGTGCGCACCTACATGACCGCCAAGGCGGCCGCGGACCTGTCCGCTCCTGACGCCTCGGCGCCGACCGCCGTCGACGGGCGCGGCCGCTCCGCGCAGACCTTCGTCGTCGACGTCCGCGTCCGCTCCGGCGGCACGGAACGCCGCGTGGCCGCCGCCGGTCAGGACATCTACGCCATCAGCGCGCCGCTCGCGGTGGAGGCCGTCGACCGCATCCTCACCGGCCGGACCAGGACCACCGGCGTCGCCTCCGCGGGCGCGCTCTTCGACGCCCCGGACTTCCTCCGCGCCCTGTCCTCGCACCTCTCGCTGCAGGTCCCGCTCGACACACGCGGCTGACCGGCGACCGGTGCCGGGCTGCCGGTGAATCCACTTGTCAGGGGGCGCAGTCCTTCGCACGGGTGTCCGAGGTCGGCCGCACGGAGGTGGCGGCTACCAGCAGTGCGGCGAACGCGATGGGAACCGCCGTCTGATATCCGATCCACACCTCACCCCCGGCGCCGCTGCCCCGCCATGCCATCAGCAGGCCGGCGAGCGTCGCCAGCACCCAGCCGCTGTCGTAGGCGACCATGAGCCGCGTGTATGTGCGCATCGGGCGGCTGCGCACATACCCGATCTCGATCCCGCCGCCGATCAGTAGGGCGACGCCGGAGACGGCCATCAGCCAGGAGGGCACACCGAGCAGATCGCCGAGTCGGGCAGCGCCGATGATGAAGGCGGCACCGAGCGCCACCTTGAAGGCGCCGTCGGCGATGACCCCCGCCAACCGGCGTGTCGCCGGCGAGGTCACAGTCCGGGTCTGTGTCATGAGCGTTCCTCCCTGATGCCTGTCCGACTTCCTGTTCCGTAATTCGATTACTACAATAACGAAATTATGAGAATGACGAGAGCCGAGACCAAGGAACGCAACCGCCGCGCCCTGCTGGATGCCGCGTTCCACGTCGTCTCCCGAGACGGGTACCGGGCCAGGCTTGAGGAGATCGCCGAGCGGGCCGGCCTGACCACCGGCGCTGTCTACTCGCTGTTCGGCAGCAAGAGTGGCCTGGTGGCCGCCCTGGTCACCGACTACCTGCGGCCGCACTACGAAGAGATCGAGCAGGCGATCCCCGCTGAAATGGATCTCCTTGAAGCGGTCGACGCCTTCGCCCGGCACTACCGGCGCAGCTGTGACGCCCCTGACGCGCTGTCCGGCCTGTCGCTGCAGTTCACCCTGCTGGACATGGCCCTGCACGACCCCGAGCTGGGGTCCCGGCTTGCCGCATCCGTCCGGACACAGGAGAGCCGCCTGATCGCGTTGTTCACCGGCAGATCACACAACGGGAACGTCGTGACGTCGCATCAGGCGCGACGTCTGGCTACCGCGCTCAGGGCACTGTTCGTCGGCCTCAGCCAGGGCGTCATGCTGGGCCTCGCCCACGGTGCCGACGAGCGGTACTTCGCCGACACCGCCTGCGCCCTGGCGTCTGACGCGGCCCTCATCGATCACGATGCGGGCGCTCCTGAGCTTCGCGGTTCGGAGTGATTACGGCGGCGCAGGCACGAGGCCGACATGTGCGGGTTTGCTCCTGCGGCCTCGCTGGAGTGGCCTCGCAGTGGGTCCGCCCCCTCACCCGCGCGCCACTTCGCCGTCACCCGCCGGCGAAGCGGTGCGCCGGTGAGGTGGCGCAGCAGCCGCACAGCGCGAATCACGCGGCCGACCTCGCGGAAGGCGGCGCGGGTGGCGTTCTTCCGCGACCCGGAACGCAGCCGCTTGGGCAGGGTCGCCGGCGTCGCCGTCCTCGATCGGGCTAGCGTTGCTTCCGTCATGCGCCAGGAGGACGTGCCCTGTCTGCGCCTGTGAGCCAGCAGATTGGAGATGCGGGATGACTTCTCAGCTCGTCGCGCTCTGCTTCGATGCGAACGACCCGTTCCGCCTCGCGCGCTTCTGGGCCGGAGTCCTGGGCTGGGAGATGGCCGACGACCCCCACGATGGCATCGCGCTTCTGCCGAGCGATGACACCGGGTTCCGGATCCGATGTCTTCCGACCCAGGAGAAGAAGACCGGCCAGAACCAAATGCACTTCGATCTGACGAGCACGTCCCTCGAGGACCAGCAGCGGACGGTGGCGAGGTCGCTCGGACTCGGTGCGCGGCACATCGACATCGGGCAACGCCCGGAAGAGGGGCATGTGGTGCTCGCCGACCCCGAAGGCAACGAGCTCTGCGTCATCGGGCCGGGCAACAGGTTCCTCGCTGACTGCGGATTCGTCGGCGCGCTCGCGTGCGACGGGTCGCAGGAGGTCGGATACTTCTGGAGCGAAGCGCTGGGCTGGCCGTTGGTCTGGGACCAGGACCAGGAGACCGCCATCCGCTCGCCGCACGGCGGCCCGAAGATCACGTGGGGCGGTCCGCCAGTGGCGCCGAAGACCGGGAAGAACAGGCTGCACTTCGACCTCGCTCCACCTGTGCACGGTGATCAGCAAGCGGAGGTCGACCGCCTCGTCTCCCTCGGAGCGACTCGAATCGACATCGGCCGGCGCGGGGCCAGCCGGGTGGTGATGGCCGATCCCGACGGCAATGAGTTCTGTGTGCTGACCCACCGATAGCGTGACCAGACCCGGGGGCGGCGTGCCTCCGATCCACCCCGCGGCACGGTGTGATGCCGGATCGGCGAGTTACGCTCCTTCACGGCCGGCATCCGCAGATTGAGCTATCTTGTCCGGCATGATCACCGAAGGCTGGCTGGCAGACACCCGGGCGTCCTATGACACCGTCGCCGCAAGCTATGCGGACCAGGTGCGCGACCTACTCGATCAAACGCCCTACGAACGCGCGTTCCTGGCGCTGTTCGCCGATCTGGTGAAGACCACCGGCCGGGGGCCGGTTGCGGATGAATCGCCCCGACTTTGATGGAGACCTTGGTGTGCCCCGGGTTCCGTGGCGTCGGGTTTCTGGATTGTCATGCCACGATGGTCGTGTTTTCGACCTCCTCCGACGGCAGGTGCCCGATATATCAGTGACGTAGTCACCCTCTCCCGAGGGCAGCGCGGGTAGCGCGGCCGGTAGTGACCAGGGCCGGCCCTCGCCGCGCTGAACCGGGGTGCCGTCCAACGCAGCCCCCTTACACCGCCGCCCCGGGCGGTTCCTTCCGGCGGGAAACGGCCGGCGTCGTCATGCGCGGTCGCCGTCGACCACCCCATGCGTGTGCCGGTGACGTGCTGTGGCCTCCTGCGGCCGCACCTGCGTGCGTGATCACTGGGGCAGGTGCCGGTATCCGGGGTGAACGCCCGCCGTGAGGCCCTGCTGGGCGGCGATGGCTTCGAGCAGCTCGGTGAGCTGCGCGCGCTGGGTGTCGTCGAGCGCGGCGCAGATCTCGTCCTCGTGCGCGGAGGCGAGATCGCGCATCCCGGCCATCACGCGCTCGCCTTCGGCGGCCAGGTGCAGCGCGTAGTTGCGGCGGTCCTGCGGGTTCCGCCGTCGCTCGACGAGCCCTTTGCGCTCCAGGCCGTCGACCAGCGCGACGACCCGGCTCGGCACGACCCCCAGCTCCTCGGCCAGGGACTGCTGGCTGCGGCCCGGCCGGGTGGCGATCATACGCAGGAGCCCGACGTCGGAGGGGGCCACTCCGAGGCCGCCGATCCGTTCGGCGAACCGCGTCGCGGCGTGCGCGCCCACCTGGGAGAGCAGGAACGCCGCGCCCCTCGGTCGGGACCGCGGCGCCGATCCGTCGTCATGGCCGGTCTGCGGTTGCGTGGTCATGCAGTGATGGTAGTGGCAGTGAATAGTTCTGTGCTATGAATAGTTCACATCACAGAACGGAGATGGATGTGCCCGATGCCACAAATGAGGACTGGCCGCGCTATCCGGGCCTGGCAGGCAAGGTCGCGCTGGTGACCGGCGGGCGGGTGATCGTGTGACAGCCGCCGAGCGCACCCCGCGCCAGGCCCAGTCCGGGCCGCCGCTGGGGATTCTCGCCGTCGTGTTCACGGTGCTGTTCCTCGCCGGAATCGCGATCAGCACGATCATGGCGGGTGGCGAGACCTTCCCCTCGCCCTTCGGTTCCCAGGCCGGGATTCTCGCCTACTTCCACGATCACCCCGACGCCGTGCGGGTGAGCGGGTTCCTGCAGTTCGCCGCCTCGGTGCCGATGGCGATCTACGCCGCCACCGCCTCGGCCCGCCTGCACAACCTCGGCGTCCGCGCACCCGGTGCCACCATCGCCCTGGTCGGCGGCGCGCTGGCCGCCACCATGCTGGCCCTGTCCGCGCTGTTCAGCTGGGTGCTGTCGCGGCCCGAGGTGCTCACCGGGGCCGCCGTGGTCCGAGCCCTGCAGGACCTCGCCTTCGCCACCGGCGGCACCGGGCACGTCGTCTTCCTCGGCCTGCTCGTGGCGGGCATCGCCGTACCGGGGCTGCTGGCCGACCTGCTCCCGCGCCCGCTCGCGCTCGCCGGCCTGGCCGTCGCCGTCGTGGCCGAGCTGTCCACGCTCACCCTGCTCGTCCCCGGCGCGGCCGTGTCGCTGCCGATCGCCCGCTTCGCCTCCCTGGCCTGGCTCGTCACCGCGGGGTTCCTGCTGCCCCGCACCCGGGCCGGCAAGAACGCCTCCCGCACGAAGGACGCAGTCGCATGAACACCGAAATGACCGAACGGCTCCTGCGGTTCCAGCACCCCGAGAAGGTCCTGGGCTATCTGGGCGGCCTCGACGACGACCGGCTCGCCACCCTGTTCGGGCTGGACACGGCCACCTACCGGCGGGTACGCCGCTTCCACGAGGAGCAGGCCCGCGGCGCGGCGGCGGAGCTGCTCGACGCCCCCGGATTCGCGGAAAAAGTCGACCGGCTGCCTTTCGCCCCCGGTCAGCGTGTTCTGGCCGTCGGCGAGAGCACCACCGACGACCTGCTGTCATGGTTTGAGATCCTGCGCCATCTCCTCGACCTCCGGCGTCCCGCCGACGGCATCACCCTGATCAACGTGGCGGTCACCGGACAGACGACCACCCAGGCCCTGGCCGCGCTGCCGGGGCTGTCCCTCCACCGCCCGGACTGGGTGCTGTGCATGCTCGGCGGCAACGACGCCCAGCGTCTCGCGGCCGACGGACCGACGCTGGTCAGCCTCGCCGAAACCGAACGCAACCTGCACACCCTGCGCGACCTCCTCGTACGGCGCACCGCGGCGCGATGGGCGTGGATCACCCCGGCCCCGCTGGACGAGGAACGCGTCGCGGCCTATCCGCACTTCCAGCGGGCCGCGATCAGCTGGGCCAACCGGGACATCGACGCCATCGGGAAGATCTTGAACGCGCAGCCGGACCTCACGGTCGACAGCGGCCCCGTCATCTCCCGGCAGGGCGGAGAGCGCTTCCACCTCGACGACGGCCTGCACCTCTCCCTCGCCGGTCAGCAGGCCCTGGCCGCCGCCCTGGTCGAGGCGCTGGCCGACACCCGCGCGGACCGGCCGTAAGCTTCTCCTCTTCGGTCCCGCCGGCACCCGTGACACCGGCCTGGAGAAAATCTCGGGGAAGCTGTCGATGTGGCCGCATCCCGTTCGTCGTCATGGTGTACGGCGACCCGCCGCGCGAGAAGATGACAGGACCTGAAGGAGCCGGACCATGAAGTACATGCTGCTGATCAACAGTGGTGCGATCGACGCGAACGGCGGAGCCGCGGAGTGCGGCGTCGAGGACTGGATGGCCTACGACAAGGCCGTGCAGGACGCGGGGATCTACGTCTCGGGGGAGTCGCTGGCCGACCTGGTCACCGCCACGACGGTCCGGGTGGGAGCGGACGGCGAGCGGGCCGTCACCGACGGGCCGTTCGCCGAGACCCGCGAGGTGCTCGGTGGTTTCTACGTCATCGACGTGCCGGATCTCGATGCCGCGCTCGACTGGGCCGCACGCTGCCCCGGCGCCCGCGGTAGCGGCTCGGTCGTGGTACGGCCGGTCGCCGACTTCGGGGCCTGACGGAGATGGCGGAGCAGCCGACCGATGCCGGTACGGACAGGGCCGTGGAGTCGGTGTTCCGGGAGGAACACGGTCGGCTGCTCGCCTCCCTCGTCGGCCGTTTCGGGGACCTGGACCTGGCGGAGGAGGTCGCCTCCGAGGCGATCGAGGCCGCACTGGTGCACTGGCCGGTGCGGGGCGTCCCGGCTAAGCCGGGCGCCTGGCTGCTGACGACGGCCCGGCGCAAGGCCGTCGACCGGCTGCGGCGGGACCAGGCCTACGCCGCCCGGCTCGCCGCCCTGCAGGTGGAGGCGGACCGGGCCGCCCCCGCTCCACCCGCGGATGCGGACGCCGATCTCCCGGACGAGCGGCTGCAGCTGTTCTTCACCTGCGCCCACCCGGCCCTGCCGGCCGAGGCTCGCGGGGCGCTGACGCTGCGCTGCCTGGCCGGACTGACCACACCCGAGGTCGCGCGGGCCTTTCTCGTCCCGCCGGCGGCAATGGCCCAGCGGATCGTGCGGGCGAAGAAGAAGATCCGAGAGGCCCGGATCCCCTTCAGGGTGCCGGGCGCCGACGAGCTGCCCGCACGCCTGCCGGGTGTGCTCCAGGTCCTCTACTCGATCTTCACGGAGGGGTACGCGGCCAGCGCCGGCCCTCGGTTGCAGCGGCTCGACCTCGCCGAGGAGGCCCTTCGGCTGGCGCGGATCCTGCGCCGGTTGCTGCCCGCCGAGCGGGAGGTCGCCGGCCTGCTCGGGCTCATGCTGCTGGTCCACGCGCGGCGCGATGCCCGGACCGGCCCGGACGGCGGGCTCGTGCTGCTCGAGGACCAGAACCGCGACCGCTGGGACCGTACGATGATCGAGGAGGGCCTCGCCCTGGTGCCCGCCGCGCTGACCGGCGGCCCGCCTGGACCGTACGGCGTGCAGGCCGCGATCGCCGCCCTGCACGACGAGGCGGCAGACCTCGCGACCACCGACTGGCCGCAGATCGTGGCGCTCTACGGCGTGCTGCTCGCCCTCGCCCCCTCCCCGGTCGTCGCCCTGAACCGGGCCGCGGCGGTGGCGATGCGCGACGGCCCGGAGGCCGGCCTGGCGCTGCTCGACAGCCTGGCCGGCGAGGAGAGGCTGCGCGCCCACCATCCCTACCCGGCGGCCCGGGCGGACCTGCTGCAACGGCTCGGCCGGCTTCCCGAGGCCGCCGCGGCCTACCGGGAAGCGCTCGCCCTGGCCGGCACCGAACCCGAACGCGCCCACCTGCGACACAGGCTGAAGGCGGTTGAGCCGTCCGGCCCGGACGCCGGGGCCGGCACCTGACGGCCCCGGCACTCCAGCCGCCGCCATCGCAGCCGACACCGGCCGAGGACAGCTGAACGGCTCCGGCTGTCCCCCGGGGCCGGACGACGTCCGCTCCCATCGTGAAACACCGACGGAGGCCGGCGGGCCTCCTCAGAGGAGGCAGAAGACGTTGTCGATGAACTCGTCGTCGAAATTGACCGGGTTGGCTGACCCTTCCGAGTAGGCCCAGCTCAGGCTGCGCTGCCCGTTCTCGGAGTGCACTGACCACGTCCGGTAGCCGGGAATCCGGCCGTCGTGCCACCAGACGTTCTTACCGCAGCTCAGGGTGGTCCGGAAGATCCCCATTCCGGCCCACTTGGAGCCCTGGCCGGTGTAGACGAGGTTGCTCTTCATCTCGTTGAGCCAGCTCGCCCCGGTCACGTACCCGGCCAGCAGATACTTGTAGAAGAGGTTGAGCTCGGGGATGGTCGAGACCATCTGGCCGCCCGCCGCCCAGCGCGAGGCGTTCTGGCCGGTGGTCTCGACCCGGCTGGAGGTGTCGGGGTTCCACCAGTAGCCGCGCAGCCGCACCGACGAGAGCGCGGTGTCGGTGGGGACGGAGGTGCCGGTCAGCCCGAACGGGCCGATCAGGTCACGGCTCATCTGGTCGGGGTAGGACCGGCCGGTGACCCGTTCGATGATCATGCCGATGACCAGGTAGTTGCTGTTGGAATAGGAGTAGCGGGAGCCCGGCGTGAACAGCCGTGCGTGCCGGTTCACGATGTCCAGCAACTGCTGGTTGGTGAACCCCTGCGTCATCGTCGTCCCGAAGCTGGGCAGGTCCTCGGTGAAGTTGTACAGCCCGCTGGTGTGCTGGAGGAGATTCCGCAGGGTGATCTGGTCGCCGCCGGTCACGCCGGGCAGGTACTGCGAGACGCGCGCGCCCAGCGAGACCTGCCCGGCGGCGGCCAGCCGCAGCAGTTCGGCGGCGGCGAAGGTCTTCGAGACGCTCGCGACGCGCACCCGCACGTCCATGCCGGAGACGTCGCCGTAGTGCGCCTGGAACGTGCCGAGCGTCCCGTCCGACAGTTCGGCGATCGCCGAGGTGCCGTTGAGCCAGGCGGTGTGCAGCATGGTGTTCTGCACCATGGCGCGGGCCTGGTCGGCGCCGGTCGTCTCCCGGGTCATGACGCCGACGAAGAGCGTCTGACCGTTGTCGACGTACCCCTGCGCGCTGATCAGCCGGGCGCCCTTGCGCAGCGTCTTGAGGTTGAGCTGGTCGTGGCCGAGGCCGTACCACCAGCCCGGCCCCGGACCGGAGGTGTTGCGCAACATGATCGCGTTGAAGGTGCCGTCGGCGTTGCGGCCGGCGTCCACCAGCCGTGCGCCGTTCTGGTTCGCCAGGTTGTTGATCTGGGCGTCGCTGCCGCCCAGCCACCACCAGAACTGCTGCGAGCTCCAGCCCGTCATCAGCAGGTCGTACCAGCGGGTGCCGCCGCCTGCGTCGAACGGCCGCAGCTTGACGGGGCGGGCGCCGGTGGCCTGCTGCTGCGCGAGCACGAACGAGGTGTCGCCGTAGTACCACCACCAGGGCCGGGCGCCGTCGCCGGTGTTGTCGACCAGTGCGACGGCGAACCGCCAGCCGTCCGCGGTCCAGTAGCGGGCGACCGAGGCGGGCCGGGTGCCGGTGTAGTTCGCCAGGTCGACCACCCCCTGGTCGGTCAGCCCGTAGTAGAGCCCCCAGGAACGCACCCAGAAGGCGCCCGCGTTCTTGACGAGGGTGGCGGTGAAGGTGAGCTGGGTGCCGGGCTGGTGGGCGATGTCGCTGACCCGCGCGCCCTGGCTCTGCGCGTAGTCGTAGATCTGCTCGATCGTCCAGCCGTTGACGGTCCACCACTGCGTCGGCGCGGTGAGGTACTGGTCGTCCCCGTAGGACTCGTTGAACGCGGCGGCGGTGCCGGCCCTCGGGGTCGCCCGCGCCATGGCGCCCGTGCCGTCCTCGGTGCGCTCCGGCGCCTCCGTCGTGGTTTTCACCAGATGCCCGCCCGACCGGGTCTCGCCGACGACGGGGACCTTCGGCGTCGCCCTCGCCACGCGACCGTCCTGCTGCCCGACCACGACGCCGGGCGGGGGTCCGGGGGCGGCCTGGACGGGCGCCGCCAGGGCGAGCGGGAACAGGAGTATCACCAGCAGGGACAGCAGCCGTCGGCCCACAGGACGCACACCTCTCTTCGAGCGATCACTGACATGATCGACCAAAGCGGGCGCTTGTTCAATATCCGGGGCGGTGCCCGGCCAGGCGACGCCGGGCCGCACCCGGCACGAGATCGTCGGCCTGGGCATCACGGAGTACGCGCCATCAGATCCACGGGACGAGGAGATGCTGAGGCACCTGGTCCCCGAACTCGTCCGGCTGTGCAGCGCATCGGGTCCGTGGCAGATCGAACGGTGCGCCGCCAACGTCTGGCCTGCCCGGCACCTCGAGGAGCGCGACGGCTGGCTGCTGCGCCACACTCCCGGCGTGAACCGCAGGCGCTCCGACTCGGCGCTCCCGCTGACCGGCGCGACCCCGTCCATCCCGGCGCTGGAGGCCTTCTCCACCGCCCGCAGCCTCTGAGGAGCACATCTTGACGGACCTGGCCACCGCGGCGGCTCGGGAACGAAGAGCTCGCGGCCGGCCTTCGCCTATCGTGCGTCGCGTATCCCGAGGATGTATGCCGCGGTGAGCGCGACGGCACGGTCTTCGTCATGTGACAGATCCGCGAGGGCACGTGACGCTGTGGTTCCCGGGATGTCCGCGAGCGCCTGGGTCAGCCGTCGACGTGCGGACGGTCCGGCGGTGCCGTGGGCGAGGCGATCAACGAGCCTGGCAGCGATCCGATCCGCCAGCGCGGGACGACTCGCCAGCGCGCTCAGCGCATCGGCTGCATCGACGTCATTCGTCCCCTCGACGACCATGTCGATGAGCGTCGGGACCGCGTCGGCCACTCCACGTGCCCCGAGCGCCAGAGCCGCATACCGGCGGACCGCGATGTCGGGGTTCGCGAGGGCGTCCCGCAGCAGCGCGGTCGCCTCACCGTCCGGAATCTCGGTGATGGACTGGACGGCACGTTTCCGCACCTCGGCCACCGGTGAGCCGAGGCCCTCCGCCAGCAGCGCCAACCCGCCATCGCCCGATTGCGCCAGAGCCCATCGAAGGGCTCCGGCGACGTTCGGGTCCGTCTCGCTCAGCACCGCCTCGACCAGTGCTTCCACCGGCACCGGAACCTCTTCGACTGAGGACAGGGCCGCGCGCTGGCGCTTCCCGGCGCTCTTCGACCCCAACGACTGGAGGAGCGCGACGATCTGGAGGACGTCCTCCCAGCTGGTGGGTTCTACGGCGCCGATCCGACGGAGTCGCGTGAGCAGCTCCGTCTCAGCCGCGATGCGTTCTCGCGTCTGGCGGATGAGGTCGTCGACGAGCTCCGAGGGTGTGAAGCCGGGGTCATCGAGCGCGCGCCCGACTTCACGCAGCGACAGCCCCAAGGACCGCAGGCTCTCGATATGGAAGATCCGCCGGATGTCCTCGCTGGAGTACTCGCGGTAGCCGGCGCCGCTACGACCCGTTGGCCGCACCAGGCCGAGCGAGTCGTAATGCCGGAGCATGCGGGCGCTGACCCCGGACTGTCGCGCCACATCGCCGATCAACACTGCCTGTCACTCCTCCTTGCTGATCCCGCCGAGGGCTACGACGCGCTTGGCCTCCTCGATCGCGAACTCGAATCTGGTATCCGGGTCGCGCAACAGCCGTTCCGTGGCGATCGCATGCGCGCGCACGCGAGGATCGAGATCCGTCATCGCAATGCTCAGCGTGGGCACAATCACCTCACCGAGCGCCACCAGCGCCCGGCTGAGACTCAGCTGCGTCTCACGTTCGCCGCGGCCGAGCTGTGTCGACAATACTGCGGCCAACTCGGGCTCCTCACCTTCGGGCACGAGCACGACCGCTGTCCGCCAAGCGCTCCGCGCCACCTCATCGTTGGCGTCGGACAGAAGAGCCCGGGTGATCGCCGGCCATGCCTGCCGGTCCCCGATCTTGGACAGCGTGTGCAACGCCTGGCTCCGTGCCTGCGCGCGCTCCGAGCGGACTTCGTGGAGAAGCTTTGGGATCGTCATTGATGCCGAGTGGCGGGTGAGTGCCCACGTCAGCATGTCGCGCACGTAGAATTCGGGTTCGATCGCGCATCGTTCGATGAGCTTGTCGACGGACCGCGGGTCAGGGGTCGTGCCGAGTTCCATCGCCGCCCGCAGCCGCACTGACGAGCGGCTGTCCTCCAGCCCCCGGAGAGCTCGAATCGTATCCGTGTCCTGTTTCTGCATGGTCATCGGGACCACCTCCTTGGCCACAGTGAAGACCTTGTCACCGTGTCAAGGTCAAGCGGGATCACGCCGCGAGATCACCAGGCACCCTCTGCCCATCGAGTGCGGTGCCTGCCAAGCCTGCCTGTGCCCGGCCCACGACGATGCCCGTCCGCGGCCTTATCCGCACAGCTCTGTCAGCCGGTCGGTGGCCTCGTGCGGTGTCAGGTCCGCGCCCCGTCGGTAGGCGGTGTCGTAGCCGGTACGGCCCAGCCGTTCCGCGAGCACCTCCGCGAGGGAGCGCAGTTCGGTGTCGCCGTGGTCGAAGGCGCCGCGGATGGCCTGGCTCAGGCCGAGCGCGGTGGCGGCGCCGGCCGGGTCGCCCTGCAGAAGCAGCAGCCTGGCCAGGAGTTGGGCGGCCGAGGGGGCGTCCATGTTCGCCTGCGCTGCTCGGACGGCGCGGGGCAGCAGTTCGCGGGCGCGTACGGCGTCCCCGGCGGCGAGAAGGTTGGCCACCCGGGCGGGGAGCAGCTGATTGTCGGTGGCCTCTGCCGACAGGGGCAGCTTGCGGGCGATCGCCTCCATCCGGTCGAGTTCCTGATCGGCGCGTTCGACCTCTCCGGAGCGGCGGTACAGCTCGGCCAGGCAGCCGAGAACATCGATCTCCAGCACCGGCTGGCCACGCTGCCAGGCCGCTCGCTCGGCGGTTTCGATGTCGTGCCGGGCACCGGCCAGGTCGCCGGCGCGCATGCGTTCGGTGGCGAGCCCGAGCCGGGTCGAGACCTCGTCCTGCGAGCCGAGGTCGGTGGCGATCGCGATGCTGTGCTCGTAGGCGGTGATCGCCTGGCCGTGGTCACCGGCGATGGCGTGGATCTGCGCCAGGCCGTACAGCGTCTTCGCCGTCCACCACCGATCGCCCGTCTCCTCGAACGCGTGCAGCGCCGCCGCGATCGCGGTCGCGGAGCTCTCCCGGTCGCCCCGTCCGCGATACCGCATGGCTTCGATCATGAAGGTGCAGGCGATCGCCCAGCGGTCCGAGCCGCCGCGCACCCGAGCGATCTCCTGGTCGACCAGCCCGTCCAGCCCGAGCGTCGCCGCCATCGCCAGCGCTGTCGTCAGCAGCATCGGATAACGCCGTAGCGCGCCCGTGCGCGCGCAGTCGTCGATGAGCGCGCGCAGCCGTTCGGGGTCGTTGATCGGCCCGCCCTCGCCGGCTACCAGGTGGATCGCGGTGAACGCGGCCCGGGCGTCCGCGGGCAGCGCGTCGCCGAACCCGGCGACCTTGGCGACGTAGGCGTCGGCCCGAGCGTCGTAGCGGAGCATGACCCAATACCAGTACAGCGGCCCGAGAATCCGGGCCGCGGTCTCGGCGTCGCCGCCGTCGACGGCCGTTTGCAGGGCGAACATCAGGTTGTCGTACTCGGCCTGGAACAGCCGCAGCGACTCCGCCTGCTTGTCCGAGCGCAGCAGCGGCTCGTGTTCCTCGGCCAGGTCGGCGAAGTGCCGCGTGAGCCCGCGCAGGACGGCTTCGGCTTCCCCCGCGAGGCGGAGCTTGTCCGCCGAATGGGCTCGGATGGTTTCCAGCATCCGGTAGCCGTCACCGGCCCGCTCCACGATGGACTTGTCGACCAGGGAGTCCAGCAGGTGGACGACCTCGCCCGCGGGGAGCGCCTCGTCCGAACAGACCGCCTCAATCGCGGCGATTCCCATTCTCGCCGGAAAGATCGACATTCGGCGGGCCAGCGTCCGTTCTTGATCGGTGAGGAGGTCCCAGCTCCATTCGATGACCGCATGGAGGGTCTGCTGGCGGGGCTGGGCGGCCCGGTTACCGGTGCTGAGCAGCCGGAAGCGGTCATCCAGCCGCCGGGCGACCTGGCCGGCGCTCATGGTCCGCAGCCGCGCCGCGGCCAGCTCCAGGGCCAGCGGCAGCCCGTCCAGCCGGCGCACGATGTCCACGACCGAGGCCGCGGTCGACGCGTCCAGCGCGAAGCCGGGCTGTACGGCTGCCGCGCGATCGAGGAACAGCCGTACCGCGTCCGATCCGCCGGCCCGAGCGGAATCCGCGTGCGCCGGGGGCAGGTCGAGCGGGCCCAGACGGCACAGCGTCTCACCCATGACTTCCAGCGGTTCCCGGCTCGTGGCCAGGATGATCAAGTACGGCCGGCGCTCCAGCAGTTGCCCGGCGAACTCCGCGACGGGCTCGGAGATCTGTTCGCAGTTGTCCAGGACCAGCACGCCCTCACCACCGGCGAGCAGATTGACCACTCGGTCCAGCGGCGTGCCGGACGGCTGGGCATCGGCGACGCCGAGCGTGCCCAGCACCGCCTCGGGCAGCCCGTCCGCCGTGTTCACCCCGGCCAGGGAGACGAACCAGATCCGGCCACGCCGATGGGCCCGGTGCCGGCTCACCGCCTCCACGGCCAGCCGGGTCTTACCCACTCCTCCGGGACCCACGACGGTGACCAGCCGGGAGGTCTCCAGCAACCCAGCCAGCAGTCCCCGCTCCTTCGCCCGGCCGACGAAGCCGGTCAACTGGGCCGGCAGACGTCCTCGCACCGCCTCCGGCCGAGCCTGTCCCGCCTCGGGGATCTCCAGCTCCCCCCGCAGTACGGCCAGGTGCGTCTTGCGTAGTCCCTCAGACGGGTCGACGCCCAACTCCTCGGCGAGCGTGCCGCGGACCTCCTCGAACACGGCCAGCGCATCGGACTGGCGGCCTGCCGCGTGCAAGGCCCGCATGCGCAGTCCGGCCAGCCGTTCGCGCAACGGGTGGCCGGCGGCCATCGCCGCCATATCGGCCAGGATCTCGTCGTGGCGGCCCAGTCGCAGCTCCGCCTCGAACCGGTCTTCAACGGCCGCGACGCGCAGTTCCTCCAGCCGCGCGCCGGCCGTACCGGCGAAGGGGGCATCGCGTACGTCGGCCAGCGCGTCTCCCCGCCACAGCGCCAGCGCCTCGTCCAGCAGCGAGGCCGCCCGCTGCGCGGCGCCCGCGGCCAGTTCGCGACCGCCCCGCTTCGCCCTCTCCTCGAACCGGTAGGCGTCCACGTCCTCGGCGCGTGCGTGCAGGCGGTACCCGCCGGCCGCCCTCTCCACGACCCCGGCCCCGCCCAGAGCCTTGCGCAGCCGGTGCACCAGCCCGTGCAGCGCGTTGACGGTGCCCCCGCGCGGATGCTCCCCCCACAGGCCGTCAACGAGTGCGTCGACCGACACCGTCTCGCCCCCGGCCAGTGCCAGCCGGGCCAGCAGCGCGCGAACCATGACGCCGCCGACATCGATCGGCGCACCATCGTCGGCATAGGCCCGGACCGGCCCCAGCACCTCAATCCGCATGCGCAAAGGCTATGAGTACACAGCGGCGCGCGTGCGCTTGAAAGTGGCGCCGCGCCGACTGAAAGAGCGTTCTAAGAGGCATGTAAGCGCCGCCGGACACTGTGGAGGGCGTACGGAAGAAACGTCCGAAAGGCAGTGCAATGGCAGCGCACGAGAAACTACAGCAGGTGCTCGACCGGGCGGTGGCCGAGGTCGGCGTCCCCGGCATCGTCGCCGACGTCAAGGACGGGGACCGGACCTGGTTCGGCACCGCCGGTGTGGCCGACCTCGAGACCGGCGCCCCGCGCCGGCCGGGGGAGCACTTCCACACCGGCAGCAGCGGCAAGACCTTCACCGCCGCCGTGCTCCTGGCCCTGGAGGCCGAGGGCCGGCTGAGCATCGACGACACGGTGAACGCGCACCTGCCCGGCGTGCTGGACGTCAACGGCTACGACGGCGACAAGATCACCATCAGGCACCTGCTCAGCAACACCAGCGGCCTGTTCCCCACCGGCCTGGCCCCGGAGGTCAGCTACCGCTACGCCACCCGCTCCGGGTTCGTCCAGCATCGCTTCGACACCTTCAGCACCGAAGAGCTGCTGCGGGTGGCGGTGTCCCAGCCGCCGGTCGGTGCGCCCGGCGAGCGCTTCGAGTACGCCAACGGCGGCTTCTACATCGCCGGCGCGATCATCGAGAAGGTCACCGGCAACAGCTACGCCGACGAGGTCGAGCGCACAGTCACCCGGCCGCTCGGGCTGACCCACACCCGCGTGCGCCCCACCGCCGACACCGGCTATCCCACTCCGCACCCGCGCGGCTACTCCCACCTGTTCCTCAAGGACGGCGCCGACCCCGCCGCGCTCACCCCGGAGAACTGGCAGTCACTGATGGAGGAGCCCGGCCTGCCGCCCCTGGACGTCACCGAGCTCAACTCCTCGCTGGGCTACGCGGCCGGCAACGTCGTCTCCACCACCGGCGACATGATCCGCTTCTTCGCCGCGATGACCACCGGCAGCCTGCTGCCGCCCGCCCAGCACCGGCAGATGTGGACCACGGTCTCCACCGAGGGCAGCTACTGGATGCCGCACACCCGCTACGGCCTGGGCCTGTTCGAGTTCGACGAGCAGGCGACCGGCGGCCGGACGCTGCGCGGCGTCGGCGGCAGCCTCTGGGGATCCTGGTTCTTCGCGGTCGGCACCCCCGACGGGCGGCACACCATCGCCGTCCACACCAACACCGAATGGAAGACCTGGGACCTCATGTTCAAGGTCGTCGAAGCGGAGTTCGGCGTCTCCATCGGTGCGTAAGCACGCTGCCCGCCACCGGCTCGCGATGTCCACCGGGGGCCGGCGCGGCAGAAGCCTTCCCAACGGTGCTGTCTGTCCCCGGCGGCTCCTGGCAGACGGTGCACGGGCGGCCATCCTCAACCAGGTGAAGTCAGGACCCGTGGTGATGTGGCGGTCCGTGCGGCGGTTACTCGCCGGTGAGCCCGTCCACCGCCTCCCGCAGGAGGTCGGCATGGCCGTTGTGCTGTGCGTACTCCTCGATTCGGACACCCTGCGGCCACGGGATCGCGGTGACACTGTTGCCGCAGGTCATCGGCAGTTGTCTGCGGTAGATCGTGGTGGAACGTACAAGCGCACGACCCGGTTCCGATGGTCCTGTCACCCCGTCTCCCGGGAGACGGTCATGCTCCTCGGGGGCGAAAGACCGTGCGCCTCCCGGGAGACGGCCATGCTCACCCCCCGGCCGCGGGCTCTGGGGTGATGCGGTCCCAGGCGGATATCGGCAGCATGATCACCGAGGCGGGAAACAGGCCGTGCTCCTCGCTGTCGATGTGCCGGTGCAACTTCCCGATCGCCTCCAGCACGGCGGGCCAGTCCGGCGCCGCGCGGTCGATCGCGCCGAACACTCCGTGGATCTCATCGTGCTCATCGCAGAGCCGGTCCACCGCCCCCGCCAGCGACCCCTCGGCGCGCAACTCGGCGAACAGGCCGCTCTCCTCGAGGGCGGTGTGCGGGAGGAGCTGGGCAAGCAGTTCGTCGAGCAGAAGCGCGGCGTCGCCGTACCGGCTCTCGCCGATGGCCCGGCGCAGTGCCCCGGCGCTCTCCTCGATCTGCCAGTGCTCCTCGGACAGCCGGCCGATCAGCGGAAAGTCCCGGCAGCCACAGTAATTGCACATGATGTGATCCCTCGGTGTCAGCGTGTGAATCCAGGATGCCCCGCGAGGACTTCACCAGGTAGAGGAGGACGCCCGCCGTCGATAGGGTCTTTCGTCCTCTTCGGGACATCGGCGGCCATGCTCCTTGTGCGGACGCTCGGCCGCCCCGATCCCGAGCCCGGCGCGGACCAGCACGTACTGGTCCGCGAGGCCACCGCTCCGAAGGCGCCCTGGGGGAAGGCTCGCGCGGGACCGGCGGACACCGAGGTGAGGGCGGCCCGGCCCCGGCGGCCCTTCCGGTGTTCGGCCGGGGATGCGGTTGGACCGGCTCTCACGGTGAGGTGAGTGGTTCGGCCTGGTAGGCCCGGTGAAGCACCTCCAGGAAGGACGGCGCCTCAGGCAACGGCACGGAGCCGATCCGGCGCACCGCCACACCCGGCGTCCATGAGTTCATGACCACGGCCCCGGCCAGCGCCGGCAGGCCGGCGAGTGTGACCTCCTGGACGCGCTGGGGGATCCCGAGGCGATCCAGCTGCCGGCGGACGATGCCCATCGTGGTCCCGCCCAGCATCTCGGCCTCGGGCCACACCACCGCGGAGCCGTCCCAGAAGGCCAGATTCCAGATCGACGCCTCGCTGAGCCGGCCCCGGCGGTCGACGAAGGCGGCGTCGTCGAAGCCCTGTTCAACGGCCTGGCGGAGGAAGTACGTCTTCGCCACCTCGCCGACGTGCTTCACGGCCGGGAGGACCCGTTCGCGTTCGACCGTCGCCAGTGTCAGCGGACCCTCCGGGCCGGACGCGGGCGGTCCGGTACGGACCAGCACCTCGGGCTCCACGTCAGCCCCGGCCACGGTGAACTCGCCCGCCGGCGAGTACACCGTGGCCGTCAGTGAGAGGTCGGCCGGACCCGCCTCCAGTGCCGCCCGCAAATGGGACCGCACCCGATCGTCGGGCAGTGCCTGACCGAACAGCTTCACCGAGGCGAGGCGCAGCCGCTCCAGACGCAGGTCGAGGCCCCGGACCCGGCCCCCACGCACCTGCATGGCGGTGAAGTGGGCATAGCCCGCGAAGGCGAGTGGTGTCAGATCGCCGGCGGTCGCCGCCCGGCCGTTACGTTGAACGACGGGTTCGGACGTCGTGTCGCCTGCCGGTCGCCGTTCACTCGGAGCCAAGCTGCCTGACATAGGGACCCCGCTTTCCTGCTGGACTACTCGAAGCCGAGGCCAGATCCGCCCCGACCTCGCCCCTGACCTCGTCATCGAACTGCTGTACGGCCCTGCCTACTACCACTGGCTCATCCGCCAGCGGCCCGCCGACGCGGATCACATCCACATGATCGTCGATGTCGCCCTCGCCGGCCTCGCCCCGGCGAACACCCGCCCAGACGCTCCTCCCGCCGGTAACAGCCGCCCGCACCCGCAGTGAGCCAGGCCCGCGATCAAACAGCCACGCCCGCCTGAACGAGCCGGCAGCCGTTGGCACTGAGAACGAGCATGGTAGATGTCGCGCGATTGGTGCCGGGTGTCCGGTTGGGGTCCGGCTTGTGGTGATCGCCGGTCAGGAGCGAAGAGCACGGGATATCGGCCTTTGGAACGGCAAATGACGCGGTCCGGCCGGCCGACGGGGTGAGCGGACCGTCCCTATCGGGTCGGTGAATGCCTGCCGCCCGCCGCTCAACTGCGTAGCCGCGTGTTGAGCCGTGCGGCCTGTCGCGTGAGGTGGTCGCGTTCGGGGAGGCTGGGCGCCGATCGGGCGGCTTCGGCGTAGAGCCGTGCTGCGGCCACCGGGTCACCGTCACGCTCGTGCAGGTACGCCGCGACGGCGGCGTGGCGGGGCAGGGCGGTGTCCAGCCCCGCCAGTGCGGCCAGGCCGGCCCGCGGGCCGTCGGCCTCGCCGACCGCGACGGCCCGGTTGAGGCGGGCCACCGGGCTGTCGGTGAGGCGCACCAGTTCGTCGTACCACTCGACGATCTGCACCCAGTCGGTCTCCTCGGCCTTCTGGGCGTCGGCGTGGAGCGCGGCGATGGCGGCCTGAGCCTGGAATTCGCCCAGGCGGTCGCGGGCGAGGGCCGCCTGGAGCACGTCGACGCCCTCGGCGATCAGGCGGGTGTTCCACAGGCCGCGGTCCTGCTCGGCAAGAGGCACGAGGCTGCCGTCGAGGCCGGTCCGTGCCGGGCGCCGCGCGTGGTGGAGCAGCATGAGCGCAAGCAGGCCCGCGACCTCCTCATGTTTGGTCACTGCGGCCAGTTGGCGGGCGAGTCGGATCGCCTCGACGGCGAGGTCGACGTCGCCGGAGTAGCCCTCGTTGAAGACCAGGTAGAGCACGCACAGCACCGTGGCGACGTCACCGGGCTGGTTGAACCGGACGCCCGAGACGGTCCGCTTGGCCCTGCTGATCCGCTGGGCCATGGTCGCCTCCGGCACGAGATAGGCCTGCGCGATCTGACGCGTGGTCAGGCCGCCGACCGCGCGCAACGTGAGCGCGACGGCCGAAGCCGGTGTCAGGGAGGGGTGCGCGCACAGGAAGTACAGCTGGAGCGTGTCGTCGGCCGGCTCGCCCGGGCCGGGCACGGGCTCGCTCTCGACGCGTAGCTCGCGGTGCCGTCGCGAGGTTTCCGCGCGGGCGGCGTCGAGGAACTTCCGCCAGGCCACGGTGATCAGCCAGCCCTTGGGATCTCGCAGCGGGTCGTCCTGACACACGCGTACGGCCTCGACCAGGGCGTCCTGCACGGCGTCCTCGGCCGCCGCGAAGTCGGCTCCGCGACGGACGAGGACACCGATCACCGCGGGCACCAGCTCCCGCAGCAGCGACTCGTTCACTCGATCACCGTGGGATGCTCGGCCATGAACGGGCGCACCTCGAGCCACTCGTGGATCGGCTTCCCACCCGCCCCCGGAGCCGCGGACAGCTCGCCGGCCAGCTCGAGCGCCCGCTCGTAGGTCTCGACGTCGATCATCATCCAGCCGGCGATCAGGTCCTTGGTCTCCGCGAACGGGCCGTCGGTGACCGGCGGCCGCCCCTCGCCGTCGTATCGGACGAACGTGCCCTCCGAGGAGAGCGCCTGACTGTCGACGAACTCGCCGGTGCCCTCGAGCCGAGCCGCGAAATCCCGCATGTACTGCACATGGGCCGAAAGCTCTTCCGGCGTCCACTGGTCCATCGGCACGTCGTTGACCGATGCCGGCGCGCCCCGGTAGTGCTTGAGCAGCAGGTACTTGGCCATCATATTCTCCTTGGTGCGGTACGGCCCATTGTGGCCGTGTTCACTTCGGGGACGGAACCGCGCGCGGGTTCTCGACATCCCACCGCGACATTTCCTGGCGGACTTCAAAGACTCCGCGCGCCGCGGCGTCACGGATGGGCACTGCGCCTTGTCCAGCGCGAGCCCTGCGTCGTAGCCCGACCGGGCCTCGTCGATGGGTGGCGGATGCCCGCGGCCATCTTCGCCGCCGCAGACGCCACCGCCCGCCGCAACCCCACGGGACGGCGTTCTCCACCAGAGCGTCCCTGTCCGGCACCTTCGACGGCATCCCCTTCGACTAGGGCCTGTACGGGGTTGAGATCAGAGGGATGCGCCTGTGTGGTGGTCTGCCGTCCTGGTAGGCCATCTCTAAGGCGCGCGGAGACCTCACCGACGAGGAATGGGCCTTGATCGATCCTCACCTGCCCTTGGGTGAGCGCGGTCCGATCCCGGACCTGCGGCGGCAGTTCAACGCGGTGATGTGGCGGTTTCGTACTGGCAGCCCGTGGCGGGATCTGCCGGAGGAGTACGGGCCGTGGTCGACCGTCTACGACCGCTTCCGATCCTGGGCGACCACAGGCGTCTTCGAGGAGCTGACGCAGGCCGTGATCGCCGAGGCCGCGGCCCGTGGACAGGCCGACCTTGACCTGGTCAGCGTGGACTCCACCACAGCCCGCGCCCACCACCACGCTGAACCTGTACCAGGGTCGTGTCCCGCCTCCAGACCTTGCTGATCGCGACGCTGTCGCGATGCCCCGCCTGCCATCGCGATCCATACGACCTCATCGACCTTGGTCGAGGACCATGACCAAGCTCTGGTTTGAGGGATTGACATTTCGATGTTCATCCCGCGCCGTATCCCCCGTGCGGGGGAAGGGATGGCTCTCGGTGGGGATGCCCGCAGGCCACCGCCGCTGACATGATCGCTGGCATGACTAAATGGATCGGCCGATGGGCCGGTTGCGCGGCGATCGGCTGGACACTGCTATATCTGGCGTCGAAGGCTCACTTCGCCCTTGAGGAACGGATCGGTGTCACCGGCGGCCCGCAGGTTACCGCGGACGCTTATCGCGACTATGGGCCGGGAGAGGTCGCCCAGGCCCAATGGGCCAACGCCGCGGCCGGCGCCCTCATCGTCTTACTGCTGCTGGTATCCCTGACCTCTGTCCGCCGGCTACTACCGCGATGGATACTGCTCGCGCTGTTGTGGACGTGCGCAGCCATGGCCGCCGCGGGCGCGATCGGCATGCTCGGCGGAGCGATGCTCACCGACCGCGGCGGCGCGGTCTTCGGCGGCTACTGCGCGGTGTGGGCGGTGCTCCTCATCGTCGCGACCCTTGATTTCCACCGCCGCAGCCGAGCATAGGCACCACACGGCTCTCCCGCGCTCACGGCGCCGATGAGCCGGTCAGACCGACGATCTGGACGCCACGATCACCGATCTGCATTCTAGGCTGACCCACCTGGAAAGTCCGCGATGATCAGTCTTACCGATCCCGCTCGCTCGGCTCTGACCCGCGCCGTGCCCCTTTGACGCTTACTGCAGCGTTCCTTAAAGCAGGTAGACGAACGTGCGGCGCAGGGTTCGGGGCTGTGGCGGTGAGCGTCCCCAGACCCACGGCTGGGCGTGGGCGTTGAGTTGGGTGGCGGCGGCGGCGACCGCGTGGGCGATCTCGGTGGCGTCGGCGAAGGTCTGCCCGGCGAACGCGGCTCGGCGTAGCAGCCGCCACCAGCCTTCGGCCAGGTTGAGCCAGCAGGCCCTGACGGGGATGAACACCTGGCGAATGCGCCGGTGGCGCAGCAGCCATTGGCGAACTTTCCAGCTGAAATGGCTGGAGGAGGTTGTCGGTGATGATGACGATCGGGCCGCGCCGGTTGGCGGCTGCGACCTGTTTCAGCAGCTGGATCCAGCCCTGGCTGTTGCGTGAGGGCGCGCAGAAGGTGAGTTCGACTCCGTCGCGGATGCGCAGCGCGCCGTACACCCAGGTCTTGTCGATGCCGCGGGAGTATTCCAGCGGAGCGTTGATCCGGTGCCCGTCGACCGACCAGCCGGGCGCGGGCGGGAAGGTGCGCGGGGTCACCGGCCCCAGTTCGTCGGCGCAGATCACCGTGGTGCCCGGCGGCGGGTCGGTGTAGAGGCCGACGACCTCGGCCCTTTGGGGGCGAAGTCCGGATCGGTGGAGGTGCTCCGGGAGCGGGTGTGCCGCCGGCGCACGTGTTCGGTGAGCAGGATCCGGCGGATCTGGCTACGCGCGATCGTGATGCCCGCGGCGCGGGCGGCGGTCAGGCTGTTCAGCGTCCACTCGGCCGCGCCGCTCTCATCCGCCGTGGTCAACTCTCCGCCCTCATCGCGGACCGGCCGGCCCGGCGGATCGGAGCGGGCCAGTGCGATGACGCGTCCGCGTTCGACCTCCCAGGTCAGCGGGGATCGCCACCCCCATTCAGGAACGCTGCACTGAGCGTGGTCGGCGAGGCCGCCGACGGCGCGGAGGCGGTGGAGCTGAGCAGGGACCTCCGGCCGGACGTGGTGCTCATGGACCTGCACATGCCCAGCCTGGACGGCGTGCGCGCCACCGAGCTGATCACCGCGCAGCTGCCGGGCGTTCGGGTGCTCGCGCTGAGCACGTTCGACCTGGACGAGAACGTGGTCGCGGCGCTGAGGGCGGGCGCCGACGGCTTCCTGCCCGAGGACATCTCCTTGGAGGAGCTGATCGAGGGCGTACGCGTGGTGCACCGCGGTGAGTCGGCCGTCGCGCCCCGTCTGCTGACCAGGCTCATCGGCACCTTCGTCCGCGCCTCGCGCCCGCGGGCGGTGCCCGCCGGGCCGGCCGGGCTGACCGGCAGGGAGCGGGAGATCCTCGTGCTGATCGCCCGTGGCCGCTCGAACCCGGAGATCGCCGCCGACCTGGCCGTCTCCCCGTCGACCGTCAAGAACCACGTGACGAGCCTGTTCGCCAAGATAGGCGTCAGGGACCGGGCGCAGGCCGTGATCGTCGCCTACGAGGCGGCGTTGGTCCAACCTGGAGAGTAGGACCAGGATCTCAGAGCCCTGGCCCGAGAACCGTCCCCGGGCAGGAGGAAACCGGCCGCCCGCGACGGCACGCTGTTCGGCGCCCCGGAGACCCTGATCTTCGACGAGCCGGTCAACGGCCGCGATCCCGACGGCATCCTGTGGATCCGCACGCTCATGCGCAAGCTCGCGGCCGACGGGCGCACGGTGTTCGTCTCCAGCCATCTCATGAGCGAGATGGCCCGGACCGCCGACATGAGCGTGGGGGAGCAGAGCGGCAGGGTTCGACCGGGGCTTGAGGCTTTCCCGGCTTCCGCCCAGAACCGTCCACGAGAGGCGGCGAAAAGTCTCCGGGCTCGGTTCAACGACAGCCTTGAAGTCATGAGTGCTGGTGACAACGGGCGGCCCGGCGCGGAGCCGGCCATCGAGGCCCGTGGCCGGAGGCCGCGCCGCGGACGGATCGATGCGCGCAACGCCTCCATGGCCGTGGCCGGCGAGTCCGAACCCGGGAGAGCCCGCCGGGCCCCCGGCGAACTGAAGGAGATGACCACGTGATTCCCGATTCAGCTCCCGCCACGCCTTCCTGGCGGGAACTGCTGGGCCCCGAACATCTCGGAGCCGCGATCGTGCTGGCGGGCGGCGTGCTCGTCGGTGCGGTCAATATCTATCTGGCCTCGAGTCTGCTGCCGACTGTGGTGGCCGACATCGGCGGCGCCGGCTTCTACGCGTGGAACATGACGATCTACCTCGTCGCCATGGTGATCGCGACGATGCTGGTCAGCCGGCTCCTGGCCCGGTGGGGGAACGTCGGCGCATACCGCCTCGGCTTCGCGGTGTTCCTGGTGGGCTCGCTGGCCTGTGCGGCGAGCCCGGCGATGCCGGTACTGCTGGCCGGCCGCGGCGTCCAGGGATTCGGGGCGGGGGTGCTTTCCGGGCTGGGGTTCGCCGTCATCCGCGCGGCTCTGCCGCGCCGGCTGTGGACCCGTGGCAACGCGCTGATGTCGGCGATGTACGGCGTCGGCAACTTCGTCGGCCCGGCGCTCGGCGGCCTGTTCGCCCAGTTCGGCTCATGGCGCCTGGCGTTCGCGGCGATGGCGGTGATCGCGGCGGCGTGCTGCGCGGTCGTTTCCCGGGTGCTGCCGCGCGGCGAACGCGGCGACGCGCGGACGCCGGTCCCCGCCGTGTCGCTGCTGCTGGTCACGGCGGCCACCGCGGCCGTCAGCCTGGCGGGGGTGCTGCCCGGCACCATGGCGATGGCGGGTGGCATCGTGGTGGCACTGCTGCTGGTGGCCGCCTTCGTCGCCTACGAGCGGCGCAGCGAGCTACGGGTCTTCCCGCGCACGACCTACCAGGCCGGCTCACCACTGAAGTGGATCTACCTGACGCTCGGACTACTGGCCTTCGGCGTCGCGGTCGAGTCGTTCGTCCCGCTGTTCGGCCAGCAACTGGGCGGGCTGTCCCCGCTCGCGGCAGGCCTGTTCGGGGCGGCCATCTCGCTCGGCTGGTCACTGACCCAGCTCGGCAGCTCATCGGCCACCAGGGAGCGCACGGTACGCCGTCTGCGCATCCTCGGCCCGCTGCTCCTGGCGTCCGGCTTCCTCCTCCAGGGACTGCTGCAGCGCGAGGACACGCCGACCTGGCTGGTACTCCTGTGGGTACCGGTGTTGTTCATCGCGGGTTCCGGCATCGGCCTGGCCTACCCGCACCTGTCCGTGGCCGCCATGTCCAGCACCCAGGATCCAGAGGAGGGACGCAGGGCCGCCGCGGCGATCGCCACCGTGACGAGTCTGTCGATCGCGTTCGGCACGGCCGTGGCCGGAGTCCTGGTCAATCTCGGCGACCCGTCGATGCTCGACTCGGCACGGTACGTACTGTTCGGATTCGCGATCATCTGCGCGGTCGGCGCCATCACCGCACGTGCGGCGGACCGTTCAAGCCGCCCGGAACCCGCCGAGCCGATCGGCCACCCTCCGCTCCAACAGGGCTCGTGATTCGCGATCCACCGACCCGACGTCCACCCCTTCGGGGGTGAAATATCCGGCTCGGGTTTCCGATCGCCTGTTCACCACGTGCCTGAGATCACCGATGACCGCATTCGATGTGAGGAGATGCCATGGCTGACGCCCGGCCAGAGACGCCGATGTTTCCGATGGCCCGTGCGACGGGGTGTCCCTTCGACCCGTCGCCGGAGTTGAGCCGCCGACTCGAAGACGCGCCGGTCTCACGAGTGAGGCTGTGGGACGGCAGCACCCCGTGGATGGTTACCCGCTATGCGGATGTGCGCGCGCTGCTTGCCGATCCGCGTGTCAGCGTCGATGTGGCGCGACCCGGCTTCCCGCACACCAACGCGGTGAGCAAGGCACGCGACGCGCACATGAAAACGCTGATGCAGATGGATGCGCCGGAGCACATCGCCCAGCGGCGGCTTCTGACCTCGGACTTCACGATCAGAAGGATGGAGGCGTTGCGGCCCCGGATCCAGCGGATCGTCGATGACCTCATCGATGAGATGCTCGCCGGCCCGAATCCGGTCGACCTTGTGGAGGCGTTCGCGCTGCCGGTTCCCTCACTGGTGATCTGCGAACTGCTGGGCGCGCCCTATACCGCCCGCGACCTCTTCCACCGGGTGTCCCGCACGCTCGTCATGGACGAGCCCGATCCTGAACAGGCCATGGCCGCCAGCGAGGAACTGAATGCCTATCTGGAGGACTTGGTGGACAAGAAGAATGCCGAGCCGGGCGACGACGTGTTGAGCAGGCTGGCCGTCGAGCAGTACCGGACCGGCGCGATGACCCGGCGTGAGATCGCCACGGCCGGTCAACTCCTCCTGGTGGCCGGGCACGACACCACCGCGACCATGATCGCGCTGGGCACGACCGCACTGCTGGCGCACCCGGACCAGTTGCGCGCGGTCCGCGACGACGACCCCGCACTGGCGGCCAACGCCGCCGAAGAGCTCCTGCGCTACCTGTCCATCACCCATACCGAAGCCCGCCGCGTCGCGCGGGAAGATCTCGAGATCGGCGGCCGGCTCATCCGCCAAGGCGAAGGCATCATCGTGGTGAAAAGCGTCGCCAACCGGGACCCCTCGGCCTTCCCCGACCCCGACACCCTCGATGTCCGCCGCAAGGCCCGCCACCATGTCGCCTTCGGTTTCGGCGCCCACCAGTGTCTGGGCCAGTCGCTCGCCCGGGTGGAACTGCAAGTCGTCTACAGCACCCTGTATCGACGCATCCCCACACTGGCCCTGGCCGTACCGCTGGAACAACTGACGTTCAAGGAGAACGCGGTCTTCTACGGAGTGCGCGAACTACCCGTCACCTGGTAAATCACACAAGGAGAAACGCGTGAGGATCACCATCGACCAGGACGCCTGCATCGGCTCCGGGCAATGCGTACTCGGCTCACCTGAGGTATTCGACCAGCGCGACGCCGACGGCATCGTCGTGCTCCTGCAAGACAACCCGGAACCCGGGCTGCAGAAGGACGTCCGTGAGGCCGCCCGCATCTGCCCAGCCCGGGCGATCACGCTGACCCCGCCGTGAACCATCTCGAATCGTTGTCGTGGGTGCTTCCGCGGCGGGTCCGACCGCCGCGGAAACCCTGCGCCGGAATGGATGCACCGGCGCGGGCGCGCGATGACGCTCACGCTGAGGACGGCTCGGGCCTCACGGCGCACACCGCGGCGATGCACGGCCATGACTGGCAACGCCTTCCCGGAAAATGCGGAGATCCCGGTCTCTCGCCAAGCCGCTGAAGCGGCTTGCGGAGCGCGAGCCGACCATCACAGGCTGCGGGCGGCGGCGGGCGGACACGGTGTCAGTCGCCGGGCCCGCCGTCCCCGCGGTGCGCCGACAGGTCGTCCAGTTCGGCCGCGAAGAGCAGGGCGGGGTCGAATCCCATTCCGGTGAAGTGGCCGGCGAGTTCCAGGGACAGGACACCATGCAGCCGGGTCCAGAAGCTCAGGGCCCGGTGCAGGACCGCGGGCGGGGCGGGGTGGCCGTCCGCCCAGTCACGGTGGTCTGCCAGGTGTGCGTCGAACGGCGTCGCGGGGCTGTCCGAGGGCAGCGCCGCGCAGGCGTCGAGCAGGATCGCCATGATCTCGGATGAGATGAGCGTGATGGCGTCGGGCGCGTGGTAGCCGGGGACGGGGGTGCCGTAGATGAGGAGGTATCGCTGGGGGTGTGCCAAGGCCCAACCGCGCACGGCGTGTGCCAGCACCGTCAGGTCGGCACCTGCGAGGGAGGCCGAGTGGAGGGTGTCGGCGAGGCTTCGGTAGGCGTCCCTGATGAGTTCGGTGATCAGCTCGTCACGGCTGGCGTAGTAGCGGTAGAGCGCGGGTCCGCTCATGCCCATATGTTTGGCGATCGCGTTGAGGGAGAGCGCGGTGGCCCCCGTCGTGGCGATCTGTTCCCACGCGTGTTCCTTGATCTCCGCGCGCACCTGGGTGCGGTAGCGCTCGCGGGGGGTCCTCGTGTCCATCTCCGCCATGATCTGCCGCCTTGCCCACCCGTGAAGCTACATCTTGAAGATTAAGTTAGAAGGTATCACGAATCTTCTTGACCCTCCTTTCCTGGCCTGTTATATCTTCTAACGTAAGCATGATGCTGTAGCTGATCGCGGATTTGCGGCGCGGATCGCAGCCGTGCACCCGCAGACGAAGGGAAACGCCATGCCCAGCAATGCCCCGTCGAACACACGAACCGTCCACCCCGGGTCCCGCACCCGCATCGCCGCGTTCACGATCTCACTCGCCGTCGCCGGCGTCCTCGCAGGCAACACCCCGGGCGCACAGGCCGTCACCGCACAGCCCCGCCCTACCCACCATGGCGGTGGACTCCAATGTCGCGGCGCCGGCGTCGACCCCACCGCCAAGGTCCGCTACCGGACCAAGACCTTGATCAAGGCGCCGCTGAGCACCATCTGGAAACTGCAGACCGACGTGGAACGCTGGCCCTCGTGGCAGAAGCCCGTCACCAGCATGAAGCGCCTGGACCCGGGCCCGCTCCGCGAACACTCGCGGTTTCGGTGGACCACCCCGGTGCCCGCCACTCCCGTCACCCCGCCCACCACGCTGGTCATCACCTCCACCGTCCGGCACATTCAGCACCACACGTGCGTCCGCTGGACCGGGCCCGCGATCGGCGAAGGACTGCGCATCGACCGGGGCGTCCACGTCTGGACGTTCACCAAGGTCAAGGGTGGCGTCCTCGTACGCACCGAGGAGACCCATGCCGGCGACCAGATCGAAGCCAACGCGCCCCTCGCCACCGACTTCCTCGGAAAAGGTCTCGAGGCCTGGCTGAAAGACCTCAAGAACACCGCCGAAGCCCGCGCCGGCGACTAGAAGATCACTGAAGGTGCCGGGGGCTGACCTCGCCTCGGATGACGGCGGGGTCAGGCTGGTGTTATGCGAGGTGGATGGGCTGGAGAGCGGGTCAGACCGATCAGCGGCCGGCGCCACGAGACGCGGCGCACGCCGAAGGCCCTCCAGGAACGGACCCGCACCAGCGCGGCCGCCGGGAGTTGTCATCGGCGCGGCTCCCAGCGGAAGATCCGGGAAGCCAGCGCGACGGCGACAATGACCCAGCCCAGTGTGGGCACCAGGAGAATCAGGGAGTCCGTGACGGGAACACCGCCGTTCCAGGCGTTGACGACCAGTTCGGTGGCCGAGCCGCCGGGGAGCAGCCGTTTGAGCAGGGCGAGTTCCTCGGTGCCGGTGATCCCCACCCAGCTGGCCACGGTGATGGTGCCGATGCTGATGGGCAGCGTGGTCACCTGGGCGTGTTCGGGGGAGTTCGTCACTCCCGCCGTGGCCAGTCCCAGGCCGAGCATCATGATCACCATCGAGAGGACGGCCGCCGCCAGGAGGAGAATGTTGTCCGGCTCGCCCGTGGCCACAGCCAGCACGGTCATGATCACGGCCACCTGGACCAGCGAGATGACGGTGATCGGGAGGAGCAGCCCGGAGAGGATGCCGGTGTCGCCCGCCGCGGTGGAGCGCAGCCGCTTGAGGAAGAGGTTCTGCCGGCGTGAGGCCAGAGTGGTCACCGTGGTGGTGTAGAGCCCGAACGCCCCGACGGTGAACATCACCACCGCCGCGATGTATCCGAGGCTGCCCAGGGCCGCGAAGACTTCGTGCCGGTAGACGAAGAACGCGCTGACCGCCGCGGGCATGACGAGACTGGTGACCAGGACCAGCCGGTTCCGGAAGATCTGGACCAGCTCGCTGAGAGCGATCGAGAGCATGGCGAAGGTCCTTTCTTGGAAAGTCCCGGGAGCGGGTCTAGTCGCTGCCGATGGCGCGGAAGACGTCGTCGAGCCGGGTCGGTCCGGCTTGAAGTTCCCCCAGCTCCACCGCGTGGTCCTGCGCCCAGCGGAGCAGGGTGTGCAGATCCTTCTGCAGGCCGAAGGTCTCGATGAGGAACTTCCCGTCGCTCTCACGCATGGCCTGCAGCGGTGGCGCCGGTGCGGTGGCTGGAAGGGAGAAGCGGATGGCGGCCGGCAGGGTCCGCGTCAGTTCGGAGACGGTCCCCTCCCGGTAGAAGGCGCCTTTGTGCATGAGACCGATGCGGTCGGCGTGCTGCTGGGCCTCTTCCAGGTAGTGCGTGGTGAGAACGACGGTGGAGCCGGCTTCGCGCAGCTTGCCCACGGTGTCCCACAGATCGTCCCGGGACTGGATGTCCAAGCCGGTGGTGGGCTCGTCCAGGAAGATCAGCTCAGGCGTTCCGTACACGGCGGTGGCGAAGTCCAGACGTCGTTTCTCGCCGCCGGAGAGTTGGGACACCTTGGTGCCGGCCTTGCGAGTGAGATTCACGACGCTGAGCACGCGTTCGACCGTGTCTGTGCGCCGGGTGAGTTTTCCGATCAGCCGGACCGATTCCTTCACCGTCAGGTCCGGGGAGAACCCGCTGTCCTGCAGCATGATGCCCATCCTGGGCCGCACGGCGTGCCGGTCGCGCGGGCTCTGCCCGAAGACCCGCACGGTGCCCGAGGTGGCTGTACGGTGACCTTCGATGGTCTCCAGGGTCGAGGTCTTCCCCGCCCCGTTCGTGCCGAGCAGAGCGTAGAGCTCCCCGCGCTCCACCTGGAAGGACAGGTCCTTCACGGCATGGAAGTCGCCATAGGCGAGGTTCAGACGTTCAACGTCGATGACTGGTGTCGAGGACATGCCGTTGATCTCAGCAGCCGCCGCGCTCACCGGGCAGTGCGACCACGTCATGACCCCGCCATGACATTTCTCGGGTGAACGTATGACGCAGCGTCAGTGGTGCCACCACGGAACCGGAAGAATACTGGGCAGACTCTGCTGTTCGATCCCGGAGAGCCACTCATGGACACCGAACCCCCGCGCGTTCTGTCGACGGTCGACATGACCGTCTTCCTCGTGGTCTGCGCAGCGTTCTTCCTCCACTACCTCGGCGTCGGTCTCTTGCCTGACGGTGCGGAGGCATGGTCGGAGACCAACCAGTGGCTGATGTGGACAGCCGCGGTCCTGACCGTGGCGAGCGCTGTGGCGGTCCCGTTGCTCAGCCTGACGGCTCAGCGGCCAGGTCAGGACCGGTGAGGCTGACCCGGCCGGCGTCGCGCACGATGTCGGAGCACACCGAGGCGACGCGGGGACGGCTGCGCAGACTCAATCTCATCATGTTCCTCCCGCTGCTCGCCGCCGTCGGGGCGCTGCTGGTGGCGACCGATGCCCGGACCTGGTGGCACGTCATGGTCCTGAGCCTGGGCGTGGTCGCGGCCCTGGTGGCGTTCGTGCGGTGGGCAGCGCGCGACATCTCGCGCGTCGCACTTCCCTGCCTGGTCATCACTGCGGCCGTGTGGCTTCTCGGAGCGCTGGTGCTGGACAGTCGCATGGCGTTCTACGGTCTTTCGATCGTGGGCTCCCTCGCCGTCCCCCAACTGCCGCGCCACCGAGGCGCGGCAGTCCTGGGGCTGACCGCCTACGTCGCCGCCGTAGGCGCGGCGAGGCTGTTGATCACACAAGAAGACGTCTCCGGCGTTCTGATCGGGTACGTCATCGTTCCCGCGGGCGTCACAGCGGTGCTGACCGGCCTCATGTTCCCCAATCAGAGGTTCTACGGCCTCGTCGCGGAGCTGGAGGAGGCACGACAACGCGAAGCGGAGCTGGCCGTCATCCGGGAACGCATGCGTTTCGCCAGTGATCTGCACGACATCCAGGGCCACACGCTCCATGTGGTGAAGCTTAAGATCACGCTGGCCCAGAAGCTGGTGCACAGCGACGCCGAACGGGCGGAGCAGGAACTGCGCGAGATTCACGCCCTGGTCAGCGACACCATCACCCAGACCAAGGAGCTCGCCTACGCGCAGCGGCGGCTCAACCTGTCCGCTGAGCTGGAGAACGCGAAGAACCTCTTCGAAGCCGCGGGCATCCGCGTACGCGTCGACCGTGAGGCCGAGGTCGATGCGCACGCAGGCGAGCTGCTCGGCCAGGTCCTGCGGGAGACGACGACCAACATCCTGCGGCATGCGCAGGCCGAGCAGGTGCGCATCACCCTGTCGGAGTCGGGCATCGCCATCGTCAACGACGGCGTGCCGGAGGCTCCACTTCCCGAACTGCGGGGGCTCGCTACGCTCAAGGAACGAGTGGTGGGCAACGGAGGCGAGCTGACGGTGGAGCAGGAAGACGGGCGTTTCCTGACGGCTGCGGCATTCCCGCACGGCCGTTCGGAAGCTGCCCGCTGAAAGCGGGGAAGGACGACTGATGACCACCGTGGTGCTCGCCGACGACGAGGCACTCCTCCGCAAAGCACTGGCGTCACTGCTCCCTCTCGAGGGCGAGATCGCCGTGCTCGCCGAAGCAGAGGAGGGGGAGGCGGCCGTAAAGGCCACGCTGCGACACCGGCCCGATGTGCTCGTCATCGACCTGGAGATGCCCGGTGTGGACGGACTCGGCGCTGTCGCGGAGATCCGCCGGGCGCGGCCGGAGCAGGTGATCCTCATGCTGACCCGCCATGCCAGGCCCGGGGTGCTGCGCAAGGCGCTGAAGCTTGGGGTCCAGGGCTTCGTCAGCAAGTCCGCGGAGCCGGCGCACATCGTTTCGGTCATCAAGACCCTGCACGCGGGCAGGCGATGGATCGACCCGGATGTCTCCGCACTCGCCATCGTCGACGACTGCCCGCTCACCGACCGCGAGATCGATGTGCTGCGGGTGACCGGCGAAGGCTACTCGGTCGCCGACATCGCCACCCGACTCCACCTGGCAGAGGGCACGGTGCGCAACTACCTCTCGAATGCGATGCAGAAGACTCAGACCCGGACCCGTCATGAAGCGGCGCGGTACGCGCGTGAACACGACTGGTTCTAAGCTTGTTGTTTAGCCTCTGAACTGCGCACTTGCTGCGTTAAGCCATGTCAGACGACATATCGGGCTGTAACGGCTCCGATGCTGGACGTGAAAGTGGCCACCGCCTCATCGTCGAGTTACCAAGACATCAAGATGAAGGCGGTGGCCGTGAGGTCCATGCTGACACGCGCTGCGGCATGCAGCCCAGACACGCACCAGAAAGATCTCCGTACCGAAGCGCTGGCGGAGTCAGCGCCCGGTCGCGCCGTCGATCAGTTCGCGGAGGATGTCAGCGTGGCCGGCGTGGCGGCCGGTCTCCTCGATCATGTGGGTGAGTGCCCAGCGGATGCTGGGAGCGGGGCTTTCCGGCCACGGCCGGGGGACCGGCGCGCCGAGGTCGGTGCACCCGTCGAGAACTTCGTTCGCGCGCTCGCCCGTCTTTCGGTAGCGGGCGACGACGTCGGCCACGCTGTCCGCTGGTGCGGCCTGGAACGTCGCCTGCCAGTCGGTGACTTCGTCCCCGAGGAACGTCGAGCGCTCGACGAAAGTGAGGTGATTGAGCAGGCCGAGCAGGTTCGTGCCCGACGGCGTTCCGGCTGTTCGGACCTGCGGCTCGGGGGCGCCGTCGACCTTCGCGGCAATCGAGGCCCGTAGGTAGTCGAGGAAACCGCGCAGAATCTCGATCTCGCTGCTTCCGGTCCGGGGCGGCGGGGTGTCGCCGCGGCGGGAGGCGGTGGGCATGCTGGTCTCCTTCGTGGGGGAGCGGCTCTGGCGCCGGGTCAGGCGGTGCGGCGGATGAGCAGGACGTGGTCGATGACCTCGGCGGTGCGCCCGTCCGGTCCGGTCGCGATCCGGCGGGGTGCGTCAGCCCGCTCGACCATCCACGTCGCCGGGTCCAGATCGATGCCCGCGGCGACCTCCCGCGGGGTCGGATACCGGACGTCGGGATCCTGGTTCCACGACCACGGCGCGGTCGAGCCGTGGTCGACGACCAGCAGCCGCCCGCCCAGGCGCAGCGCGTGCGCGGCCACGCGCAGGACGGTCGCCCTGTCCAGGTCGAAGGGGGTGTGCAGGTAGTGGGCGCAGATCAAGTCGAACCCGCCCTGCGGGAAGGACTCGTGCAGGTCATGTCGCTCGGCGATGACCCGGTCGCCCAGGCCGTGTGAGCGGGCAAGGCCGGCGAGCCGCTCGACCGCCACGGCCGAGATGTCGACGGCGGTGACGTGCCACCCCCGGCGGGCGAGCCACAGCGCGTCGCCGCCGTCGCCGCATCCGAGGTCCAACGCGTCGCCGGGCGGCAGGCCCGTGACCGTCTCGGCGAGACGGTCATTCGGCTGCGGGTCGGCGGCTGCCGGTCGGGCCGCGTAGACGCCGTCCCAGAACGTGATCATATCGGTGGTGCTCATCGAGTCTCCTTCTGTCGGGACGCGCTCAGTCTTGCCAGGCTCACCACGATCTGGCACGGATTCTTGCGGTTCTGGCAAGATGGACTCGTGGACGGCGGAACGGAAGACGTGCTCGCCGCAGTGGGGCCGCGGCTGCGTGCGCTGCGTCGCGACCGAGGGATCACCCTCGCCGACCTCGCGGCGACGACCGGGGTGTCGGAGAGCACCCTGTCCCGGCTGGAGAGCGGGCAGCGCCGGGCGACCCTGGAGTTGCTGCTGCCGCTGGCCCGTACCTACGACGTTCCGCTGGACGACCTCGTCGGTGCCCCGCGCACGGGCGATCCCCGAATCCACCTGAAGCCGATCCGGCGGTTCGGGATGATCTTCGTTCCGTTGTCCCGGCGGCCGGGCGGTACGCAGGCGTTCAAGATGATCATCCCCGCTCAGCCGAAACCGCTCGAACCGACCCCGCAGACTCACGAAGGCTTCGAATGGCTGTACGTGCTCAACGGTCGCCTGCGGCTGGTGCTCGGCGAGCGCGACCTGACGTTGCCGCCCGGTGAGGCAGCCGAGTTCGACACGTCCTTGCCGCACTGGCTGGGCAGCGCCGACGGCGGCGTGGTCGAGCTTCTCATCCTGTTCGGCCTGCAAGGGATGCGTGCGCACGTGCGCACCGGCCCCCAGCGGTGAGCTCAGCTGCTCGCTGGAGTCCGCGCAGCGCACCGGCGAACAACGCGTCGAATTCGGCGACGCGCAGCGGCCGTTCAGCGGTCGGCAGCGTTCATTCGGCCGGTGCCCAGTCCATTGATCTCTCCCGTGAGCCGGCCCGGTCCTCCGGCGGACGGGCGCCTGCTTTCGACGGTAAGCCTGTACTCAGGTACCGGATGCAACCCCTGATCCGCCCAGCTGTCGCATGATCTCGGCGACGCTGTCTCTCGCGGTACGGCCGGCGCCGATCAGTGTGGCGGAGGCCGGGCCGGTCCAGTCGCCGTAGCCGAGCAGGTGCAGGCGGGGCTCGCCCAAGGCGCGGGTGCCGTCGACCGGGATGAGCCCGTCCGGGCCGCGCAGCCGCAAGGGGGCGAGGTGGTTCAACGCGGGCCGGAAACCGGTGCACCAGATGATGACGTCGCAGGCCAGGTCGGTGCCGTCAGGCCAGGTGACGCCCTCGGCGGTGATCCGGCCGAACATCGGCTCGGCCTTCAACGCGCCCCGGTCGCGGGCCTCGCGCACGGCAGGCACGGCGACGATGTCGCCCAGATCGCCGATGCCGGGGCCGTCCCCGGCGCGGGCGCGGCGGGTGGCCAGGCCGAACAGGGCGCGTCCGTCGATCTCGTCGGGCAGCAGCCGGGGCGGTCGCAGGGTGACCCAGGTGGTCTCGGCCACGGGGGAGACCTCGGCCAGGATCTGGGCGGCGGAGTTGGCGCCGCCCACGATCACCACCCGCCTTCCCCGCAACGGCTCGGGACCGTGGTAGTTCACGGTGTGGAGCTGCCGGCCCCGGAAGTCGCCGATGCCGGGGTAGTGGGGGACGTAGGGGCGCCACCAGGTGCCGGTCGCGCTGATCACGATGCGGGCGCGCCAGGTGCCGGCGTCGGTCTCCACCTGGAGGGACTCGCCGCTGCGCCGTACGGCCCGGACCTTCGTCGGCCGGACGACGGGAAGCTCGTAGCGTCGCTCGTAAGCGGTCAGGTAGGCGATCGTGTCGGCGGCGCTCGGGTAGCCGCCGCCGGGCGGAGACGGCATCATCCGCCCGGGCAGCGAGCTGTACTGCGCCGGGGAGAACAAGCGCAGTGAGGGCCAGGCGTGCCGCCACGCGCCGCCCGGGGCGTCCTGGGCATCCAGGATGACGAAGTCGGCGCCCGCCCGGCGCAGGTGGTAGCCGGCCGCCAGCCCCGCCTGCCCGCCGCCGATGACCAGGACATCGACCGCCCGGGCGATGGCGGTCATGGAGCCGGTCACACGCTCGCGGGCTCGGCCAGCGGGGTGAACAGCTCACCCAGCCGGGCGACGGCGGAGGGAATGATCCAGTAGTAGACCCAGGTGCCGCGCCGTTCGGAGTCGATCAGGCCGGCGGTGCGCAGCACTTTGAGGTGGTGGGAGATGGTGGGCGCGGTCAGGTCGAAGGCGGCGGTCAGGTCGCACACGCAGGCTTCACCGCCGGCGTGGGAACCGATCATCGACAGCAGGCGCAGCCGTACCGGGTCGGCGACCGCCTTGAGCAGCACCGCCAGCTCGGCCGCGTCATCCTCGGTCAGAGGTTCGCGGGCGATCGGCGCGCAGCACTGGACAGTGACGGCGGTCATGACGGCACTCCATAATTCGAAATCTATCTAAATTATACGCGATGGCAGGCCGGCCGCGCGACCGCGGCGACCGCTCCTGGCGTTGGTGGTGTGGCCGAAGTCCTACCAGCGGCTGGGCTACTTCCGGAGAAGCCGCACTTCGAGGGGGTCCACGCGCTCGAGCTTGGTCCAGCCGGTCCAACCCCGCTTCTTCAGAAGCTCGATCAGCCGGCGGGCCGGCGGCACAGTGTCGAATGCCAGCGTGTCCATCAGCGTGACGAGCGGTGGCTCGATGTCGGTGTCATCGACATAGTCCTCGCCCTTCTCGTCGGCCAGCCGCGTGATGTAGGCGGCCAGCTTGTCGGCCAGCTCGACCAGCCGTGGGTCGTCGGCGGTCCGGTCAAGAGCCTGGCTCAGGATGAGATAGAAGTCGATGAGCTGCGGGTCGGCGATCTGCTCCCGCTTGCGTGCCATCCACTCCGGGACTCGCTCGGGTGAGTGGGCTGCCAGCAGGATCCAGCCGTCGCGCTCGGCCTGGACGATCCGCTCGTCGACCCCGAGCGCCCGCAGGTGGTCGAGATACTCGACCACCTGCGGGCGCAGCGCCAGGCTGTCCCCGGTGGCGAGCCGGGCCAGCTGCTCGCGGTGCCGCTGCCGCTGCCGGACCTCCGCCTGCAGCCTCTTGTCGATGTCCGCGATCGCCGCGGCGAACTCCTCCTCGCCGGCCCGCAGGAGCTCCCGCACCCGCGCCAGCGGGACTCCGGCCTCGGCGAGGGTCCGGATCTTGATCAGCTCGACCACGGCGCCGGCGTCGTACCTGCGGTAGCCGGAGTGGTCTCGCTCCGGCTCCGGCAGCAACCCCTTGGCGTGGTAGTGCCTCACCGCGCGCACCGTCACTCCGGCGTAGGACGCCAGCTCGCCGATGGTCAGCATCAGACCAGTCTTCCAGGAGTCGCTAGGAAATCGCCCGGCCGGCTGAGCCTTGTGAACTCCGGATGATCTGGGCGATTTCCGGGGCGTGGGTGACGACCAGCCCGTGGTCGGCGTCGAGCCAGGACGTGGCGATGTGCGGCTGGTCGCGGACAAGCCGCTCGACACCGGCACGCCAGTTCTGGTTGAACCGCGGCGCGTGCCCTTCGCCGCTGTCGCCGGCCATCGAGGTCGACATGATCATGCTGATGGGCCGGTCGATCTTCCTGTACCGGTCAAGGATGCTGGAGCGGACCACATCGATCTCGACATTCAGGTCGAGGATCTCCTGGGCGGTGAGCAACACCTGATGCGCGGTGCCCGGCGCGGCCTCCTGCTGCGTCGCCAGGTCCTCCCACATCGCGCGGAACTCCGGCAGGACGGCCTCGGTGATGAACGGTTCGGGCACCGGGTTCGCCCCGTCGATGAGAACAAGCTCGGCGACGGTGCCAGGATGCTCGGAGGCATAGTGCACGGCGAGGTCCGCGCCCAGCGAGTAGCCCACAAGCACGGGCGCCGCATCCGGGGTGAGGCGTCCCAGCTCCGCCATCACGGCGACCAGGTCGCTGAGGAACGCCTCGAAGGAGTACCGGTCGGCGGCCGAGGCGAGGCCGTGGCCCCGGAGATCGAAGGTCACCACGTCGTGGTCGCGCCGCAGCAGCTCGGCCAGCTCGTGCAGGCCGGCCTGTGTCGAGTTCAGCCCGGGGCACAGGACCAGCGGTCGTCCCTGACCGCCGCGGGACACCGGGGTCGTGACACCGTCGTGGTGGATCGTGAAGTGCCGCATCGTCCTGTCGCCTCTCGTAGCCCGCTGCTCATCGCCGTCGTGGTCGCCGTACGGCTTGCGCGGTCCGGCGACCTCGATCGCGCTGATTTTCGTGGTCATGCCACCATGCTGAGAGATTGACCCTGCGTCAGGGTCAACTGCCGCGGCGACATGACTTCCGCCCACCCGCGACCGCCGGCTTCCGCTCCCACACCAGCCGCGGCCTGCTGGCCTACAAGCACATCGAACTTCTGTTCGAACAGACCATCGGGAAGCGCGACCGCCGCAAGCGCGGCTTCCCCTTCCACCGGCTCCGCCACTCCCGCCTGACCCACCTCGGCGAGGCCCGGCGCTTCGCGCAGCGGGACGTGGTTCTTTGGGCGCACGGTCCCTTCGGCGGCCTTCAGCTGAGCTGCTCGGCCAGTCCGACGATGGTGCCCTCGGGGCCGCGGACGTAGCAGAGCCGATAGCTGTCCTCGTACTGCGCCAGCTCGCCGACGAGTTCGGCGCCGTGGGTACGCAGGCGGGCGACGACGTCCTCGATGTCGTTGACGGCGAACATGATGCGACGAATGCCCAGCGTGTTCGCCGGCGCGTCCTTCGGCTCGGCGCTGATCGCCTTCGGCGTGTGGAACATCGCCAGCTCGATCCGGCCATGGCCGTCCGGGGTCCGCAGCATTGCGACGTCCTGCCGGACGTCGTCGATCCCGATGACACGCTCCACCCAACGTCCCTCGATCGGCGCCTTGCCCTCCAGTTCCATGCCAAGTTCGACGAAGAACGAAATAACAGCGTCAAGGTCGTCGACAACGATGAGGACGTTGTCCATCCGCTGGATCGTCATGCTGGGTCTCCTTGCTGTGCTAGGGCCACGGTGGCCGAATCCGCCCCTGAGACGGAGCCGCCAGGCCGTTCTCGACCTCGCCGCTGCGACGCTCGCCTCCGCCGTCGCCATCGAGAAGGATCAAGGAACGCGGCTCGGCGATTGCCGCCGCCGGGCGTGAGCAGGCTCGTGAGCTCGGCCATCGCCGCTGGCGGCGGTTTGAAGTAGCGGCGGCCGTTCTCCGGCTTCTTGTGCCGGGACTTCGCCATCAGCGTCAACGGGGACGCGCCCTGCGCGCCTCCTGCCGGCCGAGCGGGTGCGCCGGCGTCGCGCCCCTCAGAAGGGAGGCAAGCAGCCTGCGTGTGAGCACCGGCACGCCGCGGCGGCTGCACACCGGTCATCGCTCACAGCCGGTGAGCACGCGCAGGCGTGCAGGGGATGACGGCGACAGGAGCCTGGGCGTGGTGGAGCAGGGCGTAGGTGGTCGACCCGAAGAACGAGGTTCGGCCGGGAGCGCCCACGACGACCAGCGCGGCAGACGGTGAGGCGTCACTGAGCGCCTTGGCCGGGTGCTCGTGCACCACGTGCTCCACGAAGGTCACGTCGGGAAACTTCTCCCGCCAGCCGGCGAGTGACTCAGCCAGCAGGCGCGCCTCTTCCTGACCGACGCCTTCGACGTCGTAGACCAGTGGCTGCATGTCGCCGGGACCTCTGGCAGCCGGATGGGTCCACGCGTGCACGGCCCGGAGCGGAAGCCGTCGCAGGACCGCCTCCTCGAAGGCGAACCGCACCACGGGATCCTGGCCAGGACGTCCGGCGACGCCGACGACGATCTCAGCGCCGTGGCCGGCCCGCGGCCGGCCTACGATCACGACAGGGCAGGGGGACCGGGCGGCGAGGTCACCGCTGACCGAGCCCAGCAGCAGCCCGGCGAATCCACCGCGGCCCCGGCTGCCGACCACGACCAGCTGCGCGGACCGGGCTGCTGCGGCGATCGCCTCAGCGGCGGCGCCGTCGAGGATTTCGGTGGTGACCGTCACCGCAGGAGCATCGGCGCGGGCCCGCTCGGCGGCTTGGCGCAGCAGTTGCCGGGAGGCGGCTTCCATGTCCGGTCCCCAGTGCGCAGGTTGCGGGACAAGAGGCACGTCATAAGCCCAGCGAAGAGCGACGTACACGATACGCAGCGGTGCGCCCCTCAGTGCGGCCTCTCGCGCCGCCCAGGCCACGGCCTGCAGCGAGGACGCCGACCCGTCGACACCGACGACGATGGGATCTGCCATGGTCACCACCTCAGGGCCGCCCTCACTGGATCGACGCCCCGGTCGCGGCAGCCGGATCCGGGGCCGTACGGGACCCGTATGGCCGCCTTGTTCAGCCGCGGGTCCTGCCCTCCATACTTGCCGGGCCGCTACCTGCCGGGTAGGGGCGAAGGTCCCACAGCCCTCACCGCGAGCGCTCCGGCGGTCATGACCGTCGTGCCTCGGCACACGGAGCCGGCGGCCTTCGCCGTCCCACCCGACCGGCCAGGCATGACAGCCCGACGCCCCGGACCATGGCCATCGCGGAAATCAGGGCGGAAGGTCCCACGCCGGTGGGACCTTCCGCCCTGCCACGCTGAGGACTCTCCCACTGACCATGGAAGGGGAGGTGGAAGCGATGACTGATTCCCACGACATCGTCGTCGGCTATGACGGCTCCGACTTCTCCATGCAGGCCCTGGAGTGGGCGATGGACGAGGCCGAGCTGAGGAAACTGCCGCTGACGGTGACCCACGCGTGGCGGTGGCCCTACGGCGAGGCCGGCGAAGAGGCCAAGGGGCACCTGCGCAAGGCCGCCGAGCACGTGCTGTACCACGGCGGTGACTGCGCTCGCTCGTGCAGCTCGATCACCGACGTCGCCGTCGATCTGTACGAGGGGGCCGCCGCCGAGCGGCTGGTGGAGCTGTCGGCCCGCGCGCAGCTGATCGTGGTGGGTTCGCGTGGGATGGGCGCGCTGGCCAGGACCGTTGTGGGGTCGGTGGCCGGCTATGTGGCGGCGCACGCGCGCTGCCCGGTGGTCGTCGTACGCGGGCCCGGCCCGATCCCCGTCCCGCGCCACCGCGGGGCCGTGGTGGTGGGGATGACCGGGCACACACCCGACGCGGCGATCGAGTTCGCCTTCGCCGAGGCCGACGTCCGCCGGCTGCCCCTGGTCGCGGTGCACGCCGGACACCTGCAGCCGATGGCGTGGAGCGCGCCGATGCCGCTGGTGCCCGACACGCGGGCCATCACGACGGCGGCCGAGGACGACATGCTCGAACGGTTGCAGCCGTGGCAGGCCGACCATCCCGCAGTGTCGGTGCGTACCTACTTCGTCGCCGCATCACCCAAAGATGCCCTGTTGGATCTGTCGAAGGAGGCGAGCCTCCTGGTGGTCGGCGGCGCACGCGGGCACGGCAGGCTCGGCTCGGTGACCGCCTCGACCCTTCAGCATGCGTCCTGTGCCGTCGCGGTCGTCCCTGCCCTGAAGGAGAAGTCACCGCAGGCCAAGACCCCGCTTTCCGCCTTCCACGCCTCCGAAGGCTGATCAGAGCGTCGTCACCGATACGGAAGACAAGGAACAGATCATGGTGACGCAGGTGAAAGACGTCATGGGTTTGGTAGCCATCGCGGTTCCCCGGCAAGCGACGTGCACCGAGCTGATGGCGACCATGCGCCGCTTCAAGGTGAACGCCGTCGCCGTGATCGACACCGACGGACGCCCGGTCGGGATGGTGTCGGAGGACGACCTGCTGTCGACGGAGCCGGGTACTTCTTACGGCGAGCCTCTTTTCGAGGAGCGCCGACGGTACCAGGATCCCGAGAGAACCGCCGGGCTGACCGTCCAGGAGATCATGACCAGTCCGGCATTGACGGTCAGCGCGGAAACCCCGATCCGGGAGGCGGCCCGGCTGATGCGCGATCATCGGATCAAGCAGTTGCCGGTGATCGACCCCACCAGTGGGAAGATCGCCGGCACCGTGCACCAGGTCGACCTGCTGAAGGTTTTAAACCGGTGGGCGCCCGACATCCTGGCGGACGTGGCCGCGGCCATCGCACGCCTGCGCCTGGACACGCGGGCGCTGACGATCACGGTGGACGACGGCGTGGTGCGTGTCGGGGGCAGGCTGGCCCGGCGCTCGCAGATCGCCCAGCTCACCGAAGCCGGCCGCCGGATCAAAGGAGTGGTGGACCTTCAGGTCGACGCCACCTACGATCACGACGATCAGACGGAGACCCGGTCCCTCCGTGTCTGAGAAGACCCGGCCACGGCGGCCGATGTCCGATGCGGGTGCCGCGCTGTCCGATCCTGAGACAGCCGGTTGAACGCCCGGCCCGGTGTCGGGCCGGGCGTTCAACTGTTCGGATGCGAAACTCATAGGTATGGCACAGGTCGAGCCCGGCGCATTGCTGCCGAGCATGCGGCTGGATGAGCTCCTGTCGGAGCTGCAGACGCGGCTGGAGGCGGTGCTGGCCACCCGGGATCGGGTGCACGCACTGTTGAACGCGGTCGTGGTGGTGGGCAGTGATCTGAATCTGGAGACGGCGCTGCGCCGGATCGTGGAGACCGCCGCCACGTTGGTCGACGCCACCTACGGGGCATTGGGCGCGGTGGGGGAGCGCAACACGCTGGTGCAGTTCATCCCGGTGGGGCTGAGCGAGGAGGAGATCGCCCGGATCGAGCACTGGCCGCACGGTCTAGGCCTGCTGGGTCTGCTGATCAAGGAGCCTCGGCCGCTGCGGCTGGCCCACATCAGTGATCACTCCGAGTCGTACGGGTTCCCGCCGGGGCATCCGCCGATGGGGTCGTTTCTGGGGGTGCCGATCCGGGTACGGGAGGAGGTGTTCGGCAACCTCTACCTGACCGAGAAGCGCGGCGGAGGGGAGTTCGACGCCGAGGATGAGGCGATCGTCACCGTGCTGGCCGCGGCGGCGGGCGTGGCCATCGAAAACGCCCGGTTGTATGCCGACAGCCGGCGCCGGGAGCGCTGGCTGCAGGCCTCAGCGGAGGTCACCACCAGTCTGCTGTCGGGGGCCGAGCCGGGGCAGGTGCTCACGTTGATCGCCCGGCGTGCGCGGGAGATGGCCGGCGCCGATGTGGTGGCGGTGCTGTTGCCCGATGACAGCGGGCGCATCTTGCAGGTGGCGATCGCCGATGGGCTGGCCTGTGAGGAGGTGACCTGTGCGCAGGCACCGGTCGCCGACTCTTTGGCGGGCCGGGCGTTCACCAGCGGTGAGCCGTTGATGGTGGCCGATCCGGCCGAGGCCGGGGTGCCGATCGCGATCGCCGACTATGTCTCGCTGGGGCCGGTGGCGGCGGTGCCGATCGGCGCGCCGGGCAGCGTGCGCGGGGTGCTGTCGCTGGGCAAGCACTCGGGCCGGCTACCGTTCAGCCAGGCGGAGCTGCATACCCTGCACGCCTTCGCCGGGCAGGCCGCGATCGCGCTGGAGCTGGCGGAGAGCCGGATGGACGCCGAGCGGCTGGGGCTGCTGGAAGATCGCGACCGGATCGCCAAAGATCTGCATGACGTGGTGATCCAAAGATTGTTCGCCGTGGCGATGACGCTGATGAGCACGGTGCGGCTGGTCGACAAACCGGAGGCCTCGGCTCGGTTGCAAACCTCGATCGATGAGCTGGATGCGACCATCCGGCAGATCCGCGCGACCATTTTCGCCCTGCAGACCTCTTCGGAAGACGGTGTGGAGGGGCTGCGCGCACAGATCACCGGACTGGTGGAGGGCACCCGGGGCCAGCTGGGCTTCATGCCGGCTCTGACCATGGAAGGCCGGCTCGACGCCATGGTGCCCGACCAGGTCGCCGAGCAGATGCTGGCCGTGCTGAGGGAGGCGCTGTCCGACGTCGTGTGTCACGCCCGGGCGTCCAAGGTCGAGGTGGCGGTCGAGGTAAGGGCGGATCGGCTCGTCCTCACCGTGATCGACGACGGGTCGGGGGTGCCCGAGGGCGGCCGGCACAGCGGGCTGCGCGATCTCCAGGACCAGGCCGAACGCCTCGGCGGCTCCTTCGCGGTCGAATCCCGCCCGGGGGGCGGCACCTGCTTGATGTGGAGTGTGCCGCTGGCCTAGCCGCGCTGCCCGGCCGCGGGGGGCGGGAAAATCCACTCGGCGATTCCCCGGTCCTCCCGGTGGCATGCGTAACTTCCCTGCCCGGCAGTTCGGTTTCGCCGGGCCCGTTTTACCCGGACGATGCTAATGGTCAGTCGGGTTCCATCTGAGGGCGCCGGAACCGCCAGGAAACAGGGGCCGGAGAAGCGTTGATCACCGTCAGCGCCCGCTCCAGCGCCTGTTGCGGGGATGCGCTGGTGTCGATCTCGACCGCGTCGGGCCAGGGAGCCATCCTCGCCGCCACGGCCGCGCCGATCGCCTGATCGGCGTCTGAGACGGCACCGGTACGGCGGGCGAGGCGCTCGGCGGCGATCTGCGGCAGAGCGGTGCAATGCATGGCCACCAGGTCGCTGGAGGTGCGCTGGGCGACGCGCTCGGCCGCTGCCCGGTGCCCGGCGTCGCCCCATGAAGCGTCGAGGATGACCGGCTCGCCGCGCTCAAGCAGCTTCCCGGCTCGCGACAGCAGCTCGTCGTAGGCGCGTTCGGTGTGTTCATGGTCGTAGATGCCTTCGCCGAAGGGGGCGGCGGCGGACTGGTCGGGCGAGATGCCGGCCAGTTCCTTGCGGACGCGGTCGCTGTTCAGCAACGTGTAACCGAGACGGTCGGCGAGGGCGGCGGCCAGGGTCGATTTGCCGGTTCCAGGGGCGCCGCCGACGAGAACCAGAGGTATCGTGCCTGCCCGCAGGTGGCGCAGTGTGAGCTCGGCGAACCGGCGAGCCTCCCCGGCGGCACCGGAGTCTCCCTGTTCCCGTCGCAAGCAGGCGACCTTGGCGCGGACGAAAGCCCGGTAGGCGACATAGTGATGCCACAGCGAGGGCGGGGCGGGGTCGCCGGTGAACTCGGTGTACTGGTGCAAGAACACCTCCGCCAGTCGCGGCGCCCCCAGCCGTTCCAGGTCCATGGCCAGGAAGGCCACGTCGTCGAGGCCGTCGACAAAGCGCAGCCGTTCGTCGAATTCCAGGCAGTCCAAAATCCGCGGCCCGTCGTCCAGACAGAAGATGTCCTCTGTGAGCAGGTCACCATGGCCGTCCACGATGCGGCCCTCATCGACGCGGGCGGCGAACAGGGGGCCGCGACCGTCGAGGAAGCGCAGCGTGAGCCGTTCGATCTCCCCGACGACCTCGGGGCCGAGGACCGGCTCGGGAAGCGCTCGGACCTGATCGAAGCTCGCGCTCCACCGTGAACGCAGCGCCTGCCCGCTTCCCTGCTGGTCGATCCGGGGGCTGTGGCGGGAGCGCCCGTGCATGCTCGCGACCGTCCGGGCGATCTGCCGCAGGTGTTCCTCGACCGGTTGCCCCGAATTGATCATGGTGGCGAGGCGGCGTTCTTCGGGCATACGCCGCATCACGACGAGATGCTCACAGACCTGCCCATCCGTGCCGAGCACGTCGGCGACTCCCTCGTAGACATCCGGGGCCAGCCGCCGGTTCAGCTCCACCTCCTCATGGCAGATCCTCTCCCGTGCCTGCCGGGTGGTGAAGTCCACGAAGCCGAGGTTCACCGGTTTCTTGAGCTTGAAAGCGTGATCCCCGAGGAGGACCACGACGCCGATGTGCGTCTCCTTGATCTGCGCCCATGCTCTCATCGATGATGCCTCCACGTCCGGGTCCGCCGTCCAAGCGATCGAGGCCGGGATGAGCGGGTGGCGCCCGTTTCGGATGCCTGCTCGGGTGGGTGGGGCGGACACTCCCCCCATGCCTGCTTCCTCCCCCGGCCATGGCCTATGAATCGGGCGGTCGGTGACAGACCGCATCGATGACCGGGCGAGGGCGCCGGCCTGCGGAGGGGCCTTCCGTCCTGGTCATCGGGCCTTTTGGCCCTGCTGCACCGCTGTCGTGTGGTTGAAAACTGGTGGTGAGCAGGGAAACCGATGGGGAGACCGGCTGATGATCACGCGAGTTCGGCTGTGCGGCCGGCATATGACGGGTAAAGCGAAGCCAGGGCCGCCGAACGAGCCCCCGCCTCCGCCGACGAATCCGCCGCCGCCCGGCTGGCGGAGGTGGCTGCTGCCCGCGGCGATGCTGATCTTCCTGTTGTGGCTGCTGATACCCCTCATGTTCACCGGATCGGCGGCCACGCCGTACTCCTACAGCGACTTCGTGACGAAGGCGGATGCCGGGCAGGTCAAGGCGGTGACGATCGACGATCAGGGGGCGGTGTCCGGCGACCTGAAGGACGGTACGAGGTTCACCACCCAGATTCCCACAGCCCTCAACGTCAGCCGGCTGGACGCCCAGCTTCAGTCCGCCCATGTTCAGATCACCGCGACCCGCTCCGACGACTCCCTGGGGTCGATCCTCATCAGCTTCCTGCCGTTGGCGCTGCTGATCGGCCTGTTCATATGGAGCGGACGGAAGGCGCAGCAATCCCTCGCCGGCGGTATCGGGGGGTTCGGCCGATCGCGAGCGAAAATCATCGAGGCGGAGCGGCCGACGACCCGGTTCGGCGACGTCGCCGGTTATGACGGCGTCAAGCAGGAGATCAGCGAGGTCGTGGACTTCCTGCGGGCCCCCGACCGGTACGCGGCGGCGGGCGCGAAGCCACCCCGGGGCGTGATCATGGTGGGCCCTCCGGGGACGGGAAAGACGCTCATCGCCCGCGCCGTGGCCGGCGAAGCAGCGGTGCCGTTCCTGTCGGTCACCGGTTCGGCGTTCGTGGAGATGTTCGTCGGCGTGGGCGCCTCGCGGGTCCGCGATCTCTTCGACGAAGCGCGCAGACGCGCGCCCTCCATCGTCTTCATCGACGAGGTCGACGCCATCGGCGGCCGCCGGGGCGGAGCGGTCACCGGCGGCAACGACGAACGCGAGCAGACGCTCAACCAGTTGCTGGCCGAGATGGACGGCTTCGATCAGAGCAGCGGAATCGTCGTCCTGGCCGCGACGAACCGGCCGGAGACCCTTGATCCGGCCCTGCTGCGCCCCGGCCGCTTCGACCGGCAGGTGACCGTGCCGCTGCCCAACCAGGCCGAGCGGGCGGCGATCCTGGCCGTTCACGCCGCCGGAAAGCATCTGGCCCCGGACGTCGATCTCGGCGTGATCGCTCGGGGCACACCGGGATTCTCCGGCGCCGACCTGGCCAATCTCGTCAACGAGGCCGCCATCAACGCCGTCAGGGCGGGCCGCACGACCATCGACGCCCATGACCTCGACGCGGCCCGTGACCGGGTGCTGCTCGGCCGCCGGGAGACGTCCAACGCCCTGCTCCCGCAAGAGCGCCGCGCGGTGGCCGTGCACGAATCCGGGCATGCCCTGCTCGCCACGTTGTGCGAGCACGCCGATCCGGTCGCGAAGGTGACCATCCTTCCCGCCGGTCTGACGCTCGGCGTCACCGAGCAGCTTCCCGAGGCCGAGCGGCACCTCTACAGCGAGAGCTACCTGGCCGATCTGCTCGCCGTACGGCTCGGCGGGCGGGCCGCGGAACTGGTCGTCTTCGGTGAAGGCTCCACCGGCGCCGCCAACGACCTGGCGGCCGCCACGCAGATCGCCACTCGCATGGTGCGCGACTTCGGCCTGTCGCCCGCGCTCGGCCCGGTCGGCTACTCCTCGACCGCTCCCCAGTATCTGGGCGAGGACGCCGAGGACTTCCGGCGCAAGCCGTATTCCGAGCGGACCCAGAAGATCATCGACGAAGAGGTGGCCCGGCTTCTCGGCGGGGCGGAGAAGCGCGCGGTCGACCTGCTGCGCGCTCACCGCGGCGCGCTCGACCGGCTCGCGGCGATCCTGGTGGAGCAGGAGACCGTCGACGGTGAGGTCGTCGGCAGTGTGCTGCGGGACGAGCGGCCTGCGGTCACCAGTCTGGACGCCACCGCCTGACGATCGGGCCGTCCGCACCGCCGGGCTTCAGCCGTTCCGGTGGCCTACGACGTCCCGCCTTCCGTGCGGAGGTGGTCCGTATGCCCCTGGCCTCTCCTTCCGGTCCTTCCGGACGGATCGGGGACGGCGAGTACGAACGCCACGGAGCCGGTCGATCAGTTCCCGTCCACCGGGTTTCGAATCGGGACCTTCGGCCCTACCAGCGGAGTGGCTGTCTGTCCGACGTTGAGAAAAGGGGACTTTGTCGTCACCGGTTACGAGGTGGGCGGAGTGTTCGTTGATCGTCACGATGCGGGCGTGCGTCTGGCCGAGCGGTTGCGCGGGCTCGTCGGTGCTGAGAGCGCGGTCGTCCTGGGGGTGCCCAGAGGTGGCGTACCAGTGGCGTTCGAGGTGGCTCGGGCCCTTGACACTCCACTGGATGTGATCGTGGTCCGCAAGCTCGGGGTGCCGTTCCAGCCGGAGATCGGATTCGGCGCCCTGGGGGAGGGCGGGGTGCGTGTGATCAATCACGACGTCGTGCGGCGCGCGGATCTCACCCAGGCGGAGATGGCCGTCGTGGAGGAGCGTGAGCGGGCCGAACTCGTGCGTCGCGCGCGTCGCTTTCGCGGTGACCGCGCCCCGATGGACCTGGCGGGCCGTACGGTGATCGTGGTGGACGACGGCCTAGCCACCGGCGGGACGGCTCGCGCCGCCTGCCAGGTCGCTCGCGCGCGTGGTGCCTCACGAGTGGTGCTGGCGGTTCCCGTGGGAGCGCCGGACGCGGTCGCGGGTCTGTGCGAGGTCGCCGACGAGGTGGTCTGCCTGCAGACCCCCGACTATTTCCATGCGATCGGCGCCTGGTACGTCGACTTCACCCAGACCACCGACGAGCAAGTGGTCGAGTTGCTCCGGCGAGCCGCGTCCTTCGGGGCGGACGCCCCGACCTGGCCGGACCGCGGCTCTCCGCGGTGCGGGCGGCGACTCTGCTGATCGTGGGAGGCCGCGACGATGTGGTGCTCGACCTCAACCGGGCCGCGCAGAAGCGGTTACGCTGCGAGAACCTGCTCCAGGTCGTCCCTGGCGCCACCCACCTGTTCGAAGAGCCCGGAGCACTCGAGACTGTCGCGGCTCTCGCATGGCACTGGTTCGCCGGCCATTTCGGGCCACGCGTGATCCCGGCAAGCCGATGATCCGCCGACTCCGGTGGGCAGGCGCATCCGATCGGACGAGACCCGCCATGATGCGGGGAGACAGTGATGAATTTGCGAATCGTGACGGGGACGGCCAACCCGGTGCTCACCGATGCCATCGCGGCGGCGCTGTACACCCAGCCGGTGCCGCCGGTGGTGGAGCGGTTCCCCGACGGGGAGCTTCGGCCCGTCGTGAACGACGTGCGGGGCTCGGATGTCTATCTGGTTCAGCCCACGGGGCCGCCGGTGAACGAGCACGTGATGGAACTGCTGCTGTCCCTGGACGCATGCCGGCGAGCCGGCGCGGGGCGGATCACCGCGGTCGTGCCATATTTCGGATACGCCCGTCAGGACCGTCGGGGGCAGGCCGGGGAGGCGATCGGCGTTCGTGTCGTCGCCGACGCGCTGGCCTCGGCCGGAGCACAGCGCCTGGTCGTGGTGGACCCGCACACGGTCGCGCTGGAGGCTGTGTGCGCCGTCCCCGTGGAGATGCTGACGGCCGTACCCGCCCTCGCCGCCGCCGTCGGCGAACGGACCTCCGGTGACGCCGTCGTGGTCGCCCCTGACCTGGGCGCGGTCAAGCTCGCCAAGCATTACGCCGCGTTGCTGTCACGGCCGGTGGCGGTGGTGGCCAAGACCCGGCTGACCGGCAGGAGCGTCGTGGCCGAAGATCTGATCGGTGACGTCGACGGCCGGCCGGCGATCGTGGTCGACGACATGATCAGCACCGGAGGCACGATCGAGGCGGCGGTGAGGGTCCTGCTCGGCCACGGCGCCACGCCGGAGATCGCCGTGGTCGCGACCCATGGACTGTTCGTGGACACGGCGGTGGCGCGGCTCAGCCGCTCCGCGATCCGGAGTCTGCTGATCACCGACAGCGTCGAGCAGAGCGTCGCGCCGGCGCCGCCGCCCGATACGTGCTCAGTGGCCCCGCTGCTGGCCGATGCCATCGGGCGCCTGCACCGTGACGAGCCGCTGGACGACCTGCTGGCCCACACCTGAGGGCCCCGCGGAGCGCTCGTCGTCGCCGTCTCCGACAGCACAGGCGCGACCTGTCATGAGGGCGGCGTGATCCGCGCGGCGGTCGAGTACGCGGGCGGTGGCTCAGTGAACCTCCGGCGGAACGATCAGGACGGGTTGCCCGGAGAATTCGAGGATGTGCGCGCTCGTCGAACGGTCGAGCCCCTCGGAGGTGCCGACGACGATGAGGTCGACGTGCATCGCGCGGGCTTCGGCGAGGATACGGTGCGCGACATCGCCTTCGAGCAGGCGCGCATCCGCGTCCACCTCCGACACGCGGGCCAGCCGGACCACGTGGTCGAGCAGGGCTCCGGCGGCCTGATCCCGGCGTTCATGGACGCCGGGATGTGACGCCGCGCGGGTGACCAGGTCACTCAGCGGGTGATCGGAGAGCACGGTCACCACGTGGAGCCGAGCTCCCAGGCAGGCGGCGAGTTCGATCGCGTGGCGGGCGGCGGCCATGGCGGCCGGCGAGTCGTCAACCGCGAGCAGGATTCGGGTGATCATCGGTGTTCTCCGTTCCGGAGCCGATCGCGCGGCGCACCCGGGCGCCGTCGGATCGCTCCATCTCGTCGAGAGACAGCTCCACGGAGGCCAGCGCCTTCTCAAGGCTGGGGAGGAGGCGATCGCGGAGAGCGCGGATTCTACGGCCTGTCATCGCCGCCTCCGCTGCCATGATCCGCACGGCCTCTTCGGCGGCCGCGTGCTCCGCTCCGGCGCGCAGCGCGACGCGGTAGGCCGCCCGGGCCGGGACGAGGGCGGTGGTGACCGGCAGCGGGGTTGATCCGTCGGGTTCAGGCAGCAGGCAGGTGAGGCGGCCCGGATAGCTCGTTCCCATGGCATCGATCCAGTCCATGCGTATCTCGGCGAGGCGGCCGTCCGTAGCGAGCCGGACGGCGCGCTGACCGCCGGCCGACGTGGCACGCAGCAGCCAGGTGTCGGCGGCCCGGCACGCCGACTCCCACGCCTCCCCGGTGCGTGCCGCCAGGAGGGTGAGGCGTTCCTCCTCCTGCCGCAGGATCCGTATCTTGCGATCGAGCAGGCTCAGCCCGTGCCGCACGGCGGTCAGACGATGCCGCAGCCACATCCGCCCGGCCCGACCGGGAGGAACCCGGGACATCACGGCTCCTCCCGGTAGTGAGCGTCGAGCGTTTCGGGGTCGAGCATGGACAGCTCCCGCCGTGGCAGCACGGAGACGACCTGCCAGGCCCGGTTGAAGGTCTCCTCCAGCGAGCGCGACTCGTCGCCCCGCTGGGCCAGTAGCCGCAGCTCGAAGGCCTCCGCCATGGCCAGGTAGCGGCGGTCGGTGATGCTGAGCGCGCGCTCTCCGACCAGCTCGGCGAGTTCCCCGGCCTGCCGCGCGCGTGCCAGGGCGGCCAGGATCTGGGTGGCCAGGTCCATGTGCTCGGGTCGGGTCCGTCCACCGCCGACTCCGGCCCGCATCATCCGCGAAAGAGAGGCGAGCGGGTCGATGTGCGGATAGCTGGCGACATCGCGGGTCAGCAGGATCTGTCCTTCGGTGATGTAGCCGGTGAGATCGGGCACAGGATGGGTGATGTCACCCGCGGGCATGCTGAGCACCGGCAGCACGGTGATCGAGCCGGGCAGCCCTCGTACCCGCCCGCAGCGCTCGTAGATGGAGGCGAGGTCGCTGTAGAGGTAGCCGGGATAGGCTCGGCGGGCGGGGATCTCGCCACGCGCCGAGGACACCTCGCGTAGCGCCTCGCAGTAACTCGTCATATCGGCCAGCACCGCCAGGACGTGGCGTCCCATGGTGAAGGCCAGATGCTCGGCGATGGTCAGGGCCAGCCGGGGGGTGAGCAGCCGTTCGATCACGGGGTCGTCGGCGAGGTTGAGCAGCAGTGTCAGCTCACCCGCCGACGAACGTTCCTCCAGCGCGTCGCGCACCCTCGCCGCGTCGGCGTGGGTCAGGCCCATGGCGGCGAAAACCACGCTGAACGGTGCACCGCCGGTGTGGGCCTGGGCGGCCACCTGGGCGGCCAGCTCCAGATGCGGCAGGCCGCCGGAGGAGAACAGGGCGATCTTCTGACCGCGGACCAGGGTGGTCAGCGCGTCGATCGCGGAGACTCCGGTCAGTACGGGGTCGGCGGGAGGTTCGCGCAGAGTGGGATTGAGGGGGAGACCGGTCACCGCCGCGTCCGTCATGCCGAAGACGGGAGGGCCGCTGTCCAGCGGCCGGCCGCGTCCGTTGCAGACCCGTCCCTGCCAGGCCGCCCCGACCGGAATCCGCAACGGGCTGCCGGTGAAGGTCACTCGCGTCCCCCTGGCCCGGACACCCGCGGTGCCTTCGAGCACCTGCACGACGGCCAGGTCACGGTCGACCTCCAGGACGAGGCCGTGCCTGTGCTCACCCGACTCCAGCTCGATCGACGCGTACTCATCCCAGCCGACGCCTCGCGTACCCCGGACCACCATCAGCGGGCCGCGCAGTTCCGCCACGCCGGTGTACTCCACGGGAGCCCAGGTCGTCATCGCAGGGTCTCCAGATCGTCCAGCACCGTGTCGCGTCGCGCCATGATCTCCTCTTCGGCGGCGTCTTTGGCGCGCAGGACCGGGGAGAAGTCGCGCTCCTCGATCGAAGCGACGGGGATTCCGTGATCGACGAGGTCCTGGCATCGTTCGATGACCGCCAGCAGCGCGTCGGCCAGCATGGCGGTGCGTCCGGGCCGGCAGAAGGCGTCAAGGAGGCTGAGCGAGCTCTGCCGGAGGAAGCCCTCGCGCAGCAGGCGCCCGCCGAGCAGGACCACACGCTCGCGTGCGGGCAGGGTTGCGGCCCCGACCAGTTCGGCCAGTGTGGCCAGCCGGCCGGCCTCGTCGAGCAGGCCGGCCACCCGGGCCCGTCGCGCAGCAGCGTCCGGGGATCCGGCCATCAGGACGTCGGCGTCACGGGAGAACGATCCGCCCCAGGAAACGGCGGGATAGTGGCGCGCGTAGGCGAGATCGCGGTCCAGCGCCCACAGAGCACGCACGAACCGCTCGGTCTGCGTGGTGACCGGTTCCGTCAGGTCGCCGCCCGGAGGCGAGACGGCGCCGATGATCGTCACCGATCCCGTGGCGCCGCCGAGCGTCGTGACCCGTCCCGCTCTTTCGTAGAAGGCCGCGAGGGCGGAGGCGAGATCCGCCGGATAACCTTCCTCGGCGGGGAGCGCTCCGCTGCGGGAGGCGAACTCCCGGCGCGCCTCCGCCCAGCGGGAAGTGGAGTCGGCGATGACCACCACGTCGTAGCCCATGTCGCGGAAGTGCTCGGCGACCGTGACGCCGGTGTAGATGCTGGCCTCCCGCGCCATCATCGGCATGTTGGAGGTGTTGGCGATCACCACGGTCCGTTCCCCGAGCCGCCCGCCGGTGCGCGGATCGGTCAGCTCACCGAGTTCGGCGACGACGTCGGCCATCTCGTTTCCACGTTCCCCACAGCCGATGTACACGACCACGTCGGCTTCGCACCACTTCGCGATCTGCTGGAGGAGGACGGTCTTACCCGTGCCGAACCCGCCGGGCACGGCCACGGTGCCCCCCAGGGGCACCGGCAGCAGCAGGTCGATGACGCGCTGGCCGGTGGTGAAAGGGATCACCGACTCCAGTCGAGAGACGTACGGCAGGGCCTGCCGCACCGGCCGGCGGCGTATCAGCGTCACCTCGGCGCCACCGACGACCGCGACCTGGGCATCCGCGGAGTAGATACCCGCCGGCCGGATCGCGGACACCTCGCCCCCCGGTGAGAGCACCAGGTAGGGCGGCGAGCCCGCGCTCTCGACGCTCCCGATCGCCGTGCCAGGCCCGGCTGCGCGCCCCTCCTCGACCAGCGGGGTGAAGCGCCAGACGCGGGCGCTGTGCGCGGGCACGGGCGTGGCCGGATCCAGCCACATGCCCGCACCGGTGAGCGGGCGGAGCAGCCCGTCGAACACGCCGCCCAGCAGGTGCGGCCCCAGCAAGGCCGACAGGGGAGATCCCCGATGCTCGACGGAATGCCCCGGGGACAGCCCGCCGGTGTATTCGTAGGCCTGCACCGTCGCCCGGTCGCCCCGCAAGGAGACGATCTCCCCGGGCAGCCCGTGCGGCCCGAGACCCACCAGTTCGAACATCGCCGCGCCGGCCAGACCTTCGACCTCGACCAGCGGCCCGTTGACCCGCGTCACGGTGCCCACAGCCGCGCCACCTCCCCGCCGAGCGCGTCCACGGCGCGGCCGGCCAGCGCGTCGAGTGTGCAGTCGACGCGGCGGCCCCGTCCCTCGGCGACCACTCCGCCGTCGGAATGCTCGCTGACGACCAGGTCCCCGCCCCCCGCCTGGCGGGCCAATTCGCCCAAGCGCTCAAGCAGCCGGGGATAGCAGGGATCGTCCCGCAGCGACCTGACCGCCGTCACCGCCCGCCCGCGCAGTTCCTCCAGGACTTCCCGCTGGGCGGCGAGTTCCACACGGCGAGCACGACGCCGGGCGCGGGCGTGCTCCACGGCCGCGTATGCCCGCGCCTGCGCGGTTCCGCTCGCCCGGGCTTCGGCGAGTACGGCCTGCGCCTCCCGCCGGGCGGCTGCGATCATCTCGGCAGCCTCGTCCTCCGCCGTGGTGATGATCGTCTCGGCGTCCGCCCGCGCCCGCCGGAGCAGGGCGTCGACCACCGGCGCCAGCGCGTCGCGCGTCGCGATCATGCAGGCATCACCACCGTCAGCGGCCCTCCGGACACCTCACCGACGGCGATGGCCGCCTTCGGGGTGAGGATCACCACGGCCACGTCAGGGCCGAGGGCCCGCCATGCCGTACGCGCCGCCGCGGCGTCCTCAGCCGGGAACACGAGCGCCCCCGCCAGCTGGAATCCCGTCACCCGGACGGCCTCGCCGATGACGGCCACGGTCGCCATGGCCGTCATGCCCGTCCGATGAGGACGATGCCGATGACAAGTCCGTAGATCGCGATGCCTTCGGCCAGACCGACGATGACGATGGCGCGGCCGAACAGCTCGGGTCTCTCGCTCATCGCGGCCAGTGCGGCCGCCCCGGTGTAGGCGACGGCGACGCCGGCGCCGATCGCCGAGCCGGCGACCGCGATCGCCGCCCCGAGCAGCGCACCCCAGTTGCCGGTCGTCTCCTGGGCCGCCGCCGTACTCTGGGCGGTGCCGGAGGTCAGGGCCCAGATGAGGAGGGTGAGAGCGGCGAGCGCGACGGCGGCGTTGACGGCGTGCAGCCCTCGCCTGATCCAGACGGACATGACACTGCCTCCTCGGATGGGAGCGGAAGATGCCAGGGACGGAACGGCCGTCCCTCGATCTGGAAGACCCGGGAGAACAGCTCGTAGTACTCCAGGCGCAGAGCCTGAATGCCGACCACGAGCCCCTCGACGGCCAGGGCGAGCGCGTTGCCCACGATGAATACCGCCACGGCGGCGATCGGGGCGGCAGGCCACAGTCCGGTGGTGCCCTGCCAGACGACGGACCCGATGGCGGCGTGGGTGAGGCCGAAGGCGGCGAGCCGGGCGAACGACGCGAGGTTCGCGCCCAGCCGTACGACCACGTCGAAAAGCTGCATGACGGCCTGAGCGGTCCCACTCGCGCCGCCGCCCGCCTCGGCCAGGAATCCGATGAAGGCCAGGGTGAGACCCGAGACCGCGATCACGCCACCGGCTCCGGTGAGCCAGGCGAGCCGGGAGTACCATCCGGCGAGCACCAGCCCGATTCCGGTGAACACCGCCGCACCGGCGATCCCGGCGGGAGAGTAGAGCGCGACCGGCCAGCCACCTTCGCGCCACCGGTTCACGATGCCCAGCAGATAGGCGGAGCCGAGCAGCAGCGCGCCCACGCCGAGGGCGGCGAGAAGGAGGGGAAGCGGGTGGGCGAGCGGCTCCAACCACAGTACCGGGATGAGGCCGGTGGGCCCGAAGCACTCGCCGTAGAGCAGGCCGAAGAACATGCTCGTCAGACCCGCGCCGGCGGCGAACGGCCAGGCCCGGCGGAACCGCGCCAGCCACCTCGGGCGGCGCAGGAAGAGCCCCGCCGCGGCGCCGAGCAGCAGCAGCCCGTGCCCGACGTCCCCGAACATCATGCCGAACATCAGGATGTAGGCGGCGGCGGCGAGTGGCGTGGGGTCGATGTCGGAATAGGGCACTGTTCCGTAGGCGACGACAAGTGGCGACAGCGAACGCCGCAGCCCTCTTGACCGCAGCAGGGAGGGCGCCTCAGAGCCCCGAGGCCGGGGGAGCCGCACGACGGCGCCGCCGACGGCTACCAGGCGACCCGACAGCTCGGAGACCGACGTGGCGGGCATCCAGCCGGCGAGTGCCGCGACGCCGTCGCGGATCGTGGCCGTCTCCGACACGGCCTCCAGCGACGCGTCCGGTGGAGTGGAGAACTCCACCACTCCCGCGTCCGCGACCAGCCTCAGCACCGTGCCCAGCGAGTCTTCCCGCGCCACGACGGCGATCCGCTCCATGCGGACCGGCTGGAGAGCGTCACGCCAGGTCATCGCCGTCTTCTCCGATGGATTCGCTCAGGTGGGCCCATCGCCGCCACTCCCTCGCGCGGCCGGCTCCAAGGCGGCGCGCACCCGCCGCGCGTCCGCCGCGAGAACGGCCACGGCGCCCACTACCGGGCCCATGGAGAAGCCCGAGCCGGTCAGCAGACCATGCCCTTCCCCTTCCACCCGCCTCCACCAGCGCTCTTCGCCCGCCCACAGCTCCCGGGAGCCCTCGACGCCCCGCAGGGCCCACCGGGCGGCTGAGGGAAGCCGCTGGGTCATCTCGGTGACCGAGGACGCGTCGAGCGTGCCGGCGCCCAGGAGGATCCGGCAGCGGTCCCGCGCTCCGGCGGAGAGAGCGTGGCCTTCGGCGTAGCGTGCGCGGGCGACCAGCAGCGCCGCCGCGCCCAGAACCCATGATCTGGCGGACGGGACGGCATCGGCCACTCGCGCGGCCCAGGCGAGACGCATGCCCAGTTGGATCTCACGACGGCTGTCACCGCCCGGGTCGCCCCACGGGGAAGTGGTCAACGTCGCCCGGATCTCGGCGAGCGAGACGCACCGCCGTAGCCGCGGCCACACCGTGCCCATGGAACCGAGGGCGAATTCGGGTTCGTCCTGCCGGCCGCTGAGCCGGTGCATGAGCTCGTCCACGTTGGCGAGTTCGAACCAGCGAGCCAGCACGCGCACCATCTGACCACCTTCCCGGGGGAGCCAGCCGGCGAGAACGCGCAGATGCCAGAGCAGGGTGGCGAGGATTGCCCACTGGGCCTCGGGCAGACTCTGGCCGCGCCTCATGTCATGTCCGTAGGGGGTGCCGGCCAGCAGGGTCACCGCCTGCTCGAGAGAGTCGCAGGCGGCGATCCGCCCGGCGGCTGCGAGTCCCGCTCTCCGGTGGGCCAGGGCCCTGGCCCGTGTCGATCCGGCGACCCAGGCGGCGGTCACGGCGGATCACCGGCCAGAGATCTGATCTTGGCGACCACCCGTGCCACCTCCTCCGGCATCCGAGCCGCAGACCGTCTGCGAATGCCGTCGGCGGCCAGGTCGGCGCTCCGCATGACGGCCGAACTCTCCTTGTCGCTTCTTTGCCGAATGTCGGCCACGGCCTGCGCCCTTTCCACCCCCGCGTCCAGCCGGGCCGCTGAGACGATGGCGGCGGCCTGAGCACGGGCGCGTTCCCGTGTCTCCTCCGCACGGTGTTCCGCGCGAAGGCGCTCACTCGCGCACGCGGCCCGCACCTCGGTGAGAGCGGAGAAGACGGGATCCAACTCGGCGGCCCGGTCGGCGGCGTAGTCGGCCGGAACCCCGGCCGGCGCCGCGGCGCCCGGCACTCCCGCGGGGCGGAATCGCTCAAGGAAGTCGCTCAGCCGGACCATCGTTCACCTCCACCTGCCGGTCCCTTGTTCGAGCCCATCACCTGGGATGATGCCCAGAAAGAGGCCAAAGGTCGCTGATCGTCGGGCCGAACGTCATCGGTGGCGCGTATCGCCGGAAGGTTCCGGCTCGGCGCGGCCGAACCGGGAGTCTCGTGACGGCGAAGGACGTTCGGCCTCTCCGCGCCGTGGCAGGCCACGTGAGCGCCTGCCGCACGGTGACCACGAGCTCGGTCGGACGTTATGGTGAGGGTGAAGGGGAGCGGTCTTCGAGTTTCGGGTACGGGCTGCCGGGGAGGGCGTGACGATGCACGCAAAGGACACGACGTCGTCCGCGGACGGCGGCCGGGCTGAGATTCTGGACCGTGACACCTGCATGGCGCTGCTGGAGACCGTCGGAATCGGCCGGGTCGCATGGTCGGCCCCGAATGGTGAAGTGGTGGTGCTGCCGGTCAACTTCGTGGTGGACCGCGACAGCATCGTGTTCACGACCTCGCAGGGAGGCAAACTCGACGCCGTGCGCCGGGGCCGCCCTCTGTCGTTCGAGGCCGACGACATGGAGCCCGCGCTGCGCATGGGCTGGAGCGTGCTGCTGGTCGGGGTCGGCGAAGTCGTCGCCGACCCCGACCAGGTGCGGCGCCTGGAGGAACTGCCCGCCCCCTGGGTAGCCATGACCGCGCCGGTGTTCATCCGCCTGACGGTCCGGCAGATGACCGGCCGCCGTCTGCCGCTGCATCCGGGTGGTGTCGCCGTCGAGCGGGTCGGTGACACCTGAGCGGCCGCGGGACAGCGCCTCCACACTGGTCATGAACCGGGCAGGGAACACGATGGTGGAATTGCGCTCCACGGCGGTCGCGCCGGCGTTCCGGTCAGGACGTTCCGGGCTCCGCTTGCCGGCGCTCGATGCGGGCGTCCGGCCCCGGGAAGATCATGGCCTCGTGTTCCTGGTCAAGCCAGTGTACGTCGTACGGCGGCGAACCGTCGGTGTGGTGCAACCCGGTGATGATGCCGATGCGCCGCGATTCCCCCAGGTGGGCGCTTTCAACGATCAATCGGTCCCCAACCTGTGCCTTCATGGCTTTTCTCCCCTCTTTCTCCCTTTCCGGTTCCAGCCGGGCGCGGACGTCCGGTCCTGTCGACGCCGGTCGCGCCGGTGAGGGGCCCTCACCATGAGGTGGGCCCGGTGAACTGCGCGATGTCCTCCGAGCTGACGGCGAGCAACCTGTTCGCCAGATCGGTCAGCGCACGGGCGACCGCGAGTTCGTCGCCGATCTCGGGCACCGGCTGGTCGGCCGGGTTGCGGCGGGCGTGACCCACCCCGGTGATGTGGGTTTTATCCCTGGTGGACAGGACCGCCCGGGCGGAGGTGTCGTTGCCTTCTTCGGTGATGTAAACCTGGACGGCCCACTGCTTGGCTTCCATGGAAAAGAACCTCCGATCGAACGAGAGTCCGTATTGACGCATCCGAGTGCGACCGGCTGCACGGATCACCCGACGGGTGTCGCGATCACGGTGGTCATCGGGGTCCAGCGGTTCGCGAGCTGTTTGGTGAGGGTGGACATGGTGGTGTACTCCAGCTCGGACAGCGGCAGCCGGTGCGGCTCGAAGGGGCCGTGGCGGCGGAAGTAGTCCATGATCTCGTTCGCCTGCTCGCGTGCGCGGTCGAAGGCCGGGTCGGCGAACATGTCGCGTGGGCCGATCAGTTTGCCGTCGTGGATCTGGAAGCCCAGGGCGACCACGCGCGGTGGGCCGTCGAACCGGGAGGGGTGTGCCTGCTCGACCGGGACCGGCAGGAACGGCGCGTGGTGGGAGCCGCGCATGCAGCCCGCGACCGCGTAGGGGAAGGCGAAGGGCTCCAGCACCTCGCCTACGGCGGGCAGGCCGGACTGGCAGCGCACGATCATCACCGGGTCGTCCTTGCCGACGTACTTGCCGGCGATGAGGGACAGCCGTTGGGTGCTGGTCGCGGCCGCGGTCTCGCCCAGCGTCTTCGAGCGGACGCCGTGGACCACGTAGCGGGCCGGGGCGCCGATGTACATCAGCATGTCGTACAGGTCGGCCGGGCAGTCGAAGACGATGCGCTTCTCCTCGTACAGGTCGTAGACCTCGAAGCCGAAGCCGGCGTGCATCTTCTGGTCGATGACCAGGCCGGCGGTGTTGAACGGATCTGCGAAGATCTTGTACAGCGGGAGGTTCCAGGCGCCCGGTTCGGTCTTGTCGGCCAGGAAGCAGATGACCGGTTCCGACGGGCGCTCCTCGAACTCCAGTTCGGCGTAACCGGGGCCCATGCCGCGTAGATTGCCGGAGAAGGCATCCGACAGCAGATCCTGGCCCGCGCCGTAGAGGCCGAGTTCCTTCGCGATGCGGGTGGTGTTGCGGAAGGTGTCCCAGGCGAAGGAGTGGATGAGGCCGGCGTCGACACCGTAGGTGTGGGTCATGATGAGCGAGATGTCGTCGCCACAGCTGGCGACGTGGCCGTCGATGATCAGTCCCGACGCCGACGCCCGATCGATCTCGCGGCGGGCCTCGGCCATCATGTCCGGGTGTACAGCGGAGTGGCCGACGAACCCCCCGGTGTCGGCCTTGATGATGCTCAGAGTGAGCATGATGATCGCCTCCCCGTTAGCTCTGCTCTTCTCAGGCTGTTTTGTGGCTTTATGTCCGGATAGGGCAGGAGGTCCCGAGGGCGGAGGACTTCCGTACCTGCCGTGCGCGCCGGACCGGTCACAGGCTGGAATGACATCCGCAACCTCGTCGAGGGGAGGCCGTGATGGCGTGGGAGCCTATCCGCAAGACCCGGCATCAGGCCGTCCAGCCCAACCTGGCGGACTATGAGGGTGAATGCCGTGAGTTCTCCTGGCAGGCGGCCCGGCGGTCGCTGGACGGCCTGCCCGGAGGCCAGGGGCTGAACATCGCCCACGAGGCCGTGGACCGTCACATGGGCACCCCGCGGTCCGATCAGGCGGCGCTTCGGTGCGTCGGCAAGGACGACAAGGTCACCGAGCTGACCTACCGCGATCTGTACGTCGCCACCAACCGCTTCGCCAATGTGCTGCGAGAACTGGGGGTGGGCAAGGGGGAGCGGGTGTTCACGCTGCTCGGCCGGGTTCCCGACCTCTACGTCACCGTCCTCGGCGCGCTGAAGAACCTCAGCGTGCTGTCTCCGCTCTTCTCGGCCTTCGGCCCCGAGCCGATCCGTGAGCGGCTGTACCTGGGAGACGGACGGGTGCTGGTGACCACCCCGGAGTTCTACGTACGCAAGATCGCCGCGATCCGCGAGTCCCTGCCCGGTCTGAAACACGTTCTGGTCACGGGCGTCGGGCCCACGCCCGAGGGCACCCTCCCGCTGGCGGAGTTGACGGCCGCCGCCCGCGGGGAGTTCGACATCCCGCCCACCGACCCCGAGGACATGGCGCTCCTGCACTTCACCAGCGGGACCACCGGCAGGCCGAAGGGCGCGGTGCACGTGCACGAGGCCGTGGTCGCTCACCACCTCACCGCGGCCTATGCCCTCGACCTGCGTTCCCCGGACGTCTTCTGGTGTACGGCCGATCCCGGCTGGGTCACCGGCATGTCGTACGGGGTCATCGCCCCCCTCAGCCTCGGGCTTGTCCTCGTGGCCGACGCGGGTGAGTTCGATTCGCGGCGCTGGTACCGCGTACTGCAGGAGCAGGGGGTGACCGTCTGGTACACCTCCCCGACGGCGCTGCGCATGCTCATGCGCGCTGGCGACGCCCTCGCCGGTGGATACGACCTGTCCCGGCTGCGGTTCATCGCCAGTGTGGGGGAGCCGCTCAACCCCGAGGTGGCGGTCTGGGGTCTGCGCGCGCTCGGCCTGCCGGTCCACGACAACTGGTGGCAGACCGAGACCGGTGCCATCATGATCAGTAATTACGCCGCGATGGACATCAAGCCGGGCTCCATGGGCCGTCCGCTACCCGGGATCGACGCGGTGCTGCTGGAACGCGGCGAGGACGGTCGTGCCCTCGTCACCGACGGGCACGTGCGGGTGATCGAGGAGGCCGGCGTCGACGGCGAGCTCGCGCTGCGCCCCGGCTGGCCCTCGATGTTCCGCGGTTACCTGGGCGAACAGGAGAGGTACATCAAGGCGTTCGCCGGAGGCTGGTACCTGTCCGGCGACATCGCCCGTAACGACAAAGATGGATATTTCTGGTTTGTCGCCCGCGCGGACGATGTCATCAAGTCCGCGGGTCACCTCATCGGCCCCTTTGAGGTCGAAAGTGTGCTGATGGAGCATCCCGCCGTCGCCGAAGCCGGTGTGATCGGCAAGCCTGATCCGGTGGCGGGTGAGCTGGTGAAGGCCTTTGTCACACTCAACTCCGGCTTCGAGCCCGCCGAGAAGCTCCGGCTGGAACTGATCGCCTTCGGCCGCCGTCGCCTGGGCGCGGTGGCTCCCAAGGAAATCGCCTTCGACCAGAACCTCCCGCACACCCGCAGTGGCAAGGTCATGCGCCGCCTCCTCAAGGCGCGCGAACTCGGCTTTCCCGAAGGGGATCTCTCGACCCTCGAGCGTCCCGCCCGGAAACCGGGTGATCAGGGAGATCGTCGCCCCTCCTGCCCGCCGGCCACCGGGAGCACCGACGATTGAGAGCATCGGCCATTGAGATCGTCGGCCATTGAGAAACCAGGGCGGTCCTCCGCGTCCGACTATCCCACCCCCGCGTGGGCGGCGAGGAAACTCGCTCCACCTGCCACCGTGGTGAACGCGGGATAGTCGTCCTCCTCGATGCGGTAGCCGCTGGCCTCGCTCAGCGTCTGCACGTAGTTGAGGAAGTCCAGTGAGTCCAGCTCAAGGATGTCGCGGAAGTCGGCGTCCAGAGGGAGCGCCGTCAGGTCGGCGTCCGGTGCCACCTGGATCAGCGCGTCCTTGATGAGTTCCTGTGCATGCTGCGGGGTCAAAGCTCCTCCGGATGACTGAGTAGCCGGTCGACGGCGTTGAGGAACCGGCCGCCGACGTAGCCGTCGGTGGCCCGGTGGTCGGCGGCGAGAGTGACGGTGACCAGAGGCCGGACGCCGAGCAGCCCGCCGACGGCCCAGGGACGTTCGAGGATCTTGCCGAAGCCGACAAGGGCCACCTGCGGGGGATGGATGACACCGTGGACCTCCTCGACCCCCTGGTCGCCCAGATTGGTGACGGTGATGGTCGCCTCGGTCATCTCGGCGCCACGTAGCCGTCCGGTACGCGACCGGGCGACGAGATCTTTCAGCGCGGCCATGAGATCGCCGAGGTCGCGGCCGGCGGCGTCGTGCAGGGCGGGCGCGATCAGGCCGCCTCCCTTGAGCGATATCGCCACCCCCAGGTGCACCGCGTCGCCGGGTACGAAGGCGTCGTCGAGCCAGAAGCCGTTCAGCTGCGGAACCTCCACGGCGGCGCGGGCGGTCGCCATCAGGAGCAGGGCCGCGGGAAGCACCCGTCGGGCCACCGGCAGATCCCGGTTACGCTCCCGCAGCCACGCGAGCGCGGTGTCCATGTCCACGGTCGTACTCAGGTGGTAGTGCGGGATCTCCTGATTTGACCTGCTCATGGCCCGGGCGATCGCCTGACGCATCAAGCCTTGCCGGCGGCCCAGATCAGGTTTCCCTACGGTCCGCGCGCCCGCGGCGGATGCCGCCCGTCCAGGTACGGCTTGCTCTGTCCCGGCTCGCGGCCCGGTTCCGCTGCCGCGTGCGGCCGCTTCACGCACGTCGTCGGCGCGGACCGCCCCGGTACGGCCTGTGCCGTGGACGCCGGTCAGGTCGACGCCGAGTTCCAGAGCGAGCCGGCGGGCGAGCGGTGACGCCTTCACCTTTGCGGGGATCTCGATGCCTTCGACGTCCGCGCGGGTCACCCGGCCGCCCGGCCCCGTCCCGTGCATGGCCGCCGCATCCATGCCGTGTCGCTCTGCCAGATGCCGCACCAGCGGCGAGGTGACGGGCGAGGGAGCATGAGGCCAGGACGGTCCGTGCTCGCCTCCGGCCGGTGACGGCTCTCGCCGTCTCCGCTCCATGCCGGTCTTCTCACCGGGCGAGACGGGCGGTGACCCGCGGGTGGGAGGCCGCAGCTCGGCGGCGGGCGCCGCGCCGGTGATGACGGCCAGGGGCGTACCGACGGGAAGTCGCTCACCGATCCCCGCGAGCAGGGCCTCCACCACGCCGGTGTGGAAGGATTCGGCCTCGATCAAGGCCTTGTCAGTGTCTATCACCGCGATGCAGTCGCCCTTGCGGATCCGATCCCCGGGCTTGACCAGCCATTCGGCGACGGTGCCCGATTCCATGTCCGCGCCGAGTGAGGGCATCAGGAACTCCCATCGCTCTCCCGTCATGAGGTGACGACCTCTCGCGCGGCCGCGATGATCGTGGCCACCTGGGGGATGGCGGCCTCCTCCAGGTGGCGGGCGTAAGGGATGGGGACCTCGGCCGCGCACAGCCGTCCGATCGGCGCGTCGAGCTCATAGAAGGCCTGCTCGACGATACGACTGCTGATCTCGGCCGACAGACTGCCTGAGCGCCAGCCCTCGTCCACGACGAGGACCCGATGCGTCCGGCCGACCGACCGCATGATCGTGACGTCGTCGAGGGGACGCAGAACGCGCAGGTCGATCACCTCCGCCTCGATGTTCTCGGCGGCGAGTGCGTCGGCGGCCGACAGGGTCTTTCCCACGGTGCCGCCGTAGGCGATCAGCGTGATGTCCTCGCCGGACCGCCGTATCGCGGCCCGGGTGATGTCCACCGGGCCGGGACGCGGCACCCCCGACAAGGCGTACAGCGCGCCGTGCTCGAAGATCAGCACGGGGTCGGGGTCCTCCAGCGACGGCCAGAGCATGCCCCGGGCGTCCTCCAGGGTCGCGGGGGCGAGGATCCTCAGGCCCGGGATGTGGGCGTACCAGCCTTCCAGGCTGTGCGAGTGCTGGGCGGCGAGCTGCCGCCCGGCGCCGGTGGTCATCCGGATCACCAGCGGAACGCCGAACTGCCCCCCGGACATGTGCAGCAGCGTGGCGGCGTTGTTGATGATCTGGTCAAGGGCCAGCAGGCTGAAATTGACCGTCATGATCTCCACGATCGGCCGCATGCCGCCCAGCGCGGCCCCGATGCCGGCGCCGACGAATGCCGACTCCGACAGCGGGGTGTCACGGACGCGCTCGGGACCGAACTCCTCCAGCAGGCCCAGGCTCACCGCGAAGCAGCCGCCGTAGGCCCCGACGTCCTCACCCATCAGGAACACGCGCTCGTCGCGGCGCATCGCCTCGCGGATCGCCTCTCTCATCGCCTCGCGATAGGTGGTCCCGGTCTCGCTCACGGCGCCGCCTCCACCGCACCCATGGGCCTCGTGCCGCCCGCCCGCGGCGTATCGCTGTAGACGAAACGGGCGAGATCCTCCACCGGCTCGACCGGCGCCTGCTCGGCGAAGGCGATCGCCTTGTCGATCTCGGCTGATATCTCCTTCTCCAGCACGGAGAGACCGTCGTCGTCTATCTCCTGCGCGGCCTTCATCCGCGTGATGAGGGCGTTGATCGGGTCGCGTTTCTTCCACTGCTCGATTTCGGCCTTGTCCCGGTAACGGTCGGGGTCGTACATCGAATGGGCGCGGAAGCGGTAGGTGCGCAGTTCGAGGAAGTGCGGGCCGGCCCCGGCCCGGATCGACTCGGCGGCCCTGGACGCGGAGTCGGCGACCGCCGACACGTCCATCCCGTCCACCGGCCACGCCACCACGTCGTAGGACGCCGCGCGGAGTGCCAGGTCGGTCTCGGCGTGCGACCTCGCCAGCGCGGTACCCATCGCGTACAGGTTGTTCTCACAGGCGAACAGGACGGGCAGCCGCCAGAGCGCCGCGAGGTTGAGGCATTCGTGAAACTCGCCCTCGGCCACCGCGCCGTCGCCGAAGAAGCAGGCGGTCACCCGATTCCGCCCCTGGAACCTGTCGGCGAGGGCGAGACCGACCGCCAGGGGGAGGCCGCCGCCGACGATCGCGTTCCCGCCGTAGAAGCGGTGGGGGGCGTCGAAGATGTGCATGGAACCGCCTCGGCCACGGCTGCATCCGGCCGCCTTGCCGTACATCTCGGCCATGATCGCTGTGGCCGGCACGTCGCGGACGAGCGCGTGCCCGTGCTCACGGTAGGTGGAGACGACCGCGTCGTCCGGGGTGAGGGCGTGGCAGACTCCGGCGGCCACCGCCTCCTCCCCGATGTAGAGGTGCATGAATCCGCGGATCTTCTCACCGCTGTACAGCTCGACGCAGCGCTCCTCGAACCGGCGGATGCGCAGCATCTGGTACAGCAGATCCCGACTCGCGCCCTCCCGCGCCCTGTGCTTCACTGCCATGGCTCTGCCCCCACGTGCACGTGCTCTTCTCCCCACTGTCGATGCCGTACGGCGAGGCCGACAGAGCCAAAGGTCCCACCCCCGTGTGACGGTCTCCTCTAGGCCGGCGATTGCGGTGGATGGGTAATCCCCTCCCGCTGTGGGCGGTCGCGATCGAGGTCGTGTTACCGCTGATCTTCCTCGGTCTCCCACCGCTGACCGGCCTGCTCGGCGGTTCGTCGCCTCCACCCGCGGGCTGGGCACCGGCGGCGCCGGCCGTCAATGGGGCAATCACGATGGACGTGGTTTCGGCCCGGCCGGTGATCATAGGAGGAGCGGCCGGGATCGGTCATGACCGCCGAACCCGTGTCCGTCCGCGACGACATCCAGGGCGCCTGGACCGTCTGACACACCGACCTCTGAGGAGCCCCGTCATGAACAGACCCGTAATCGCCGGCACCGACGGCTCTCCCGCCGCGTCGGAGGCGGTGCGGTGGGCCGCGCGTGAGGCCGTACTGCGCGCCAGGCCCCTGAGGATCGTCCACGTTCGCGAGCAGTGGGCCGGCGACGTCCCCGTTCACACGATGAAGAACTACCGGGATCCAGCGGCGAAGCACTGCCGCGCGATGCTCGCGGATGCGGCTGAGGCGGCGCGTGCGAGCGCACCCGGCCTGGAGGTCACCACCGCACTCGTCGACGGAGACCTCGTCCAAAGGCTCCTGGAGGAGTCCGAAGCGGCCGATCAGGTCGTGATCGGCAGCCGCGGCCAGGGCGGGTTCGCCGGGCTGCTGCTGGGCTCGGTCGGCATGGGCGTCGCCGGCCACGCCGGCTGTCCCGTCGTCGTCGTCCGCGGCGACTCCGCGACACGCCACGGCCGGGTCGTGGTCGGGGTCGACGGATCGGAGGCTGCGGAGGCCGCGCTCACCCATGCCTTCGCCGAGGCCGAGATCCGAGGTGCCGTCGTGCACGCCGTCCACGCCTGGCAGCCCCCTGGCTTGTCCACGCCGGCCGCCGGGAGCGGATTCACGGGGGAGGGGATCATCGCTGAAAAAGGCGCGTTCCTCCGCCGGGTGCTGGCTCCGTGGCGGGAGCGGTTCCCTCGTGTCACGGTGGCCGAGTCGATCGTCTGCGGTCACCCGGCCGGAGTCCTCTGCGACACCTCCGCCGAGGCCGACATGGTCGTCGTCGGCTCCCGCGGCCACGGCCTGCTCGCCTCCGCCGTCTTCGGCTCGGTCAGCCATGGCGTCCTGCACCACGCCCACTGCCCCGTGGCCGTCGTCCGCCCGAAGGGGGCGGCTCCAGAGCCGGCGTAGTCCCCCGGGCCGGAGCAGGCGCCCGAATGCGATCGGCGGGAAAAGAGGACGCGGTGGCGCGCCTGATCGGCCGCGGCGCCGGCGCGTCCTCAACCACGCGACCGGACGCTCCATCAGGGAAAGGGCGAAGGTCCCGTTCATGCCGGGACGATCGCCCCTGGGGAAAACGCCGGCGCCGCGGTCGGATGGAAACGCAGCAGAAGCGAGAGGAGCACGTCATGACCGAATCGATCACCGCTGCGACGGACGGCTCGCCCGCCGCCATGGCGGCCATGGAATGGGCGGCTGATGACGCCGCCCGCAGAGGGTTGCCGTTGCGGATCGTCCACGTTGTGGACCGCTGGCCGTATGGCGTCGCGGCGTTCCCTCCGCCCGACTGGGCCGAGCACGCGGCGCGCGCCGGCGAGCAGGTGCTCGCCGAAGCGATCGCCGTGGCCACGAAATACCGGCCGGACGTCCGGGTGACGACCGAACTGATCGAGGGATCACCGGCCAAGGTCCTGCGGGAGCAGGCAGGCACGGCCACCGAACTCGTGATCGGCAGCCGCGGCCTGGGCGGCTTTGCCGGCGCCCTGCTGGGCTCGATGGTCCTCCACGTGGCCGGTCATGTGCCCGGCACCGTCGTGGTCGTCAGGGCGGACGCCGACCGGCCGCACGGCGAGATCGTCGTGGGCGTCGACGGCTCCGCCGAATGCGAGCCCGCGCTGGCCTACGCCTTCGAGCAGGCCAGGCTGCGTGGCTGCGCGCTGCGCGCCGTCCATGCCTGGCAGCGGCCGGTGTACGGCCTCATACCGGAGATCCCCGCCGACATAGAAGGAATTCACCGTTTCCACCAGAGTATGGTGCGCGACAAGCTCAGCACCTGGCGGGAGAAGTTTCCCGAGGTGGAAGTGGTGGAGGACGTTCGGAGCGCGCATCCGGTCGAGGCCCTGACCGGAGCCTCGGCCAGGGCCGCCCTGGTCGTCGTGGGCTCGCGGGGGGTAGGCGCGGTCGGCTCGGCGCTGCTGGGCTCCGTCAGCCGCGGCGTGCTGCACCACGCCCACGGCCCGGTGGCGGTGGTCCACTCGTGACCACCGGGCTCGCACGGCAGGCCTGACGAGCCGCCGGCCGTCCGCTCACATCCATGGGCCGCGGTTCGACCAGGGAAGAAAACCTCATGATCGTCGTTGGAGTCGACGGTTCGCAGGGCGGCTTGGTGGCTGTGAGCTGGGCGATGCGCGAAGCCGGCCTGCGCGGCGTCAAAGTGCGCATCGTGCATGTTGTGCCTGGATGGGCGTATGAGCTGCCCGACGACGCACCCTATGCCTACGTGGGCCGCTGGATGCGTCAGAGTGCCGCCTCTGTGCTGGCGGACGCCTTGCGGCAGGCGCGCGACGAGAGGCGCGGGGGTGAGGTGGAGTCCGAACTGCTGCGGGGAGACCCCCGGCTCAGCCTGATCAGAGCCTCCAAGGACGCCGACCTCCTGGTGGTCGGCAGCCATGGGCTGGGCGGCTTCGGCGGGCTGCTGCTCGGCTCGGTCGCGCTGGGCGTGTCCGGTCAGGCCACCTGCCCCGTGGCCGTCATCCGCAGGATGCGCACGCAGCCGCGCAACGAGGTTGTCGTCGGCGTCGACGGCTCGCCAGGCGGTGCCGCCGTGATCGAGTTCGCGTTCGCCGAAGCCGGCCTGCGCGGCGCCGACCTACGTGCCATCCACGCCTGGAGCGAATCCGCCGCCGGGGGCCGTCCTGAGGGCACACCGGCCCGGATCGATCAGGCGGGCGCGGAACGGCACCTGCTGGCCCAGGCGCTCACCGGCCAGAGCGAGCGCCACCCGGAAGTCAGGCACGTGGAACATGGTGAACGGGGACATCCGGTGGAGGTGCTGTTGAGAGTCTCCGCGGGCGCCGGCCTGCTGGTGGTGGGATCACGCGGGCGCAGCGACGTCGCCGGGCTGCTCCTCGGATCGGTCAGCCACTCGCTGCTCCACCACGCGGCCTGTCCCCTTGTCGTCATCGCCGTCGCGGACAGCGCCTGATCGCAGGCGGCCATCTCCGATCACACCGGTGCGCGACCCGGCCGCAGGCCTCCCACGACCCCGTTGAACCGCGGCGCGGACGACGCACCGGTGTGCCCGGCCCCGGCGAAAAGAGGTCGGAGGTCCCCAGCGGACGATGGCACGCCGTACGGGCCGTCTCGGTATGATCACCAGATCTCTGGTCAGGGGCGCGTCCTGCTCCGTCGCCGTCGTTCCGCCCCTAGAAGGGGCGGAGCCGTGCTGAGCTCCGCGGGACGAGATCGGCTATGGCCGCGACGGTCTCTTCGACGGCACGCCGTACGGCGGGCGTCATCGGGGCACCGAGTCCGAAGTCCGCGCCCTCAACGGTGTAGAGCGTGAGTTCACGGGGCAGACGGCCGAGTGCGTGGCCGAGGGCGACCGCGTCGGCGACGCCCAGAGCGTGGGAGCTGGCGTGCTGGATGGCGGGGGGCGGCTGCGGAGCGTCCCCCCGGGAGAGGGAGGGACCGAGGACGGTGTGCCGGACCACCGTGCCCGCAGGCGCGCCGGAAACCGCCGTGTCGATCACGATCGCCAGGTCCGCGCCGGTCCACGCCTCGATCAGCTCGGCCGGGTCGCCCTCGTTCTCGATCACGGGAACCTCCGGGGGAAGCGTGCCGCGCAGCAGCCGGGCCGCCTCCAGCCCCGCGGCGTCGTCCCCTCGGAAGTCGTTGCCGATCCCGATGACGATATGGGCGTGCATGATCCCTCCCGGGTCGGATCGATCTCACCGGTCCAGGTGAAGGTGCAGGAAGTGGGCCGAGCAGGAGATGCACGGGTCGTGGTTGCGTACCGCCCGCTCGCACAGCGCCGCCAGCTCCGCCTCCGGCAGGTCGAGGCGGGGCTCGATGAGGTGCCGTAGGTCCATCTCGATGCGAGCCTGGTTCTGTGAGGTCGGAGGCACGATGTCAGCCTCGGCGATCAGGCCCGCGCCGTCGATCCGGTAGCGGTGGTAGAGCGTGCCCCGGGGAGCCTCCGAGACCCCGTGTCCGACTCCGGGACGGGGCTCGACCGGCATGGACGGCGCCTGCGGCTCGGTGTAGTCCTCGATGATCCGGATCGCCTCGTCGCAGGCGTGCAGGATCTCCACCGCTCGGACCACGATGCTGCGGAACGGGTTACGGCAGACGGGGCCGAGTCCGGCGGCCTCGGCCGCCGACCGGGCCAGTGGGGACAGCTGCCGCCCGTTCAGGGCGTAGCGCGCCAGGGCGCCCACCAGATAGCCGGCGGTCCCGTCGAGGCGCGCGTGCAGGGCGGTGGAATGCGGCACCTGCTCTTCCACGATGTGGGCGGGCCAGTCGGCGGCCGTGAATCCGGTCCCGTCACTCACCGCGATCGTCCCGGACAGGATGGCGTACTCCGCCGGGTGGTGCAGCGCGAGGAAGCGGTAGTCGTGCTCCACGTCGGGAAAGTCGAACCCGGCCACCCATTCCACCGTCGCCAGCGCCTCCTCACGGGCCCGGCGCAGCCGTTCGGCGACCGGCGCGAGCTCGGCGCGGGCGGGCACCCGGTAGAAGCCGCCCACCCGCACGTTGACCGGGTGAACAGCCCGGCCGCCGAGAGCCGCCACCAGTTCGTTGCCGGCCTTCTTCAACGCCAGCCCCCGCTCCACCAGATGGCGGTGATCGGCCGCCATGGCCACGCCGCTGTCGTATCCGAGGAAGTCGGGGGCGTGCAACAGGCAGATGTGCAGGGCGTGCGACTCGATCCACTCGCCGTAGTACAGCAGCAGCCGCAGGTCCCGCAGCGGCCCGGACACCTCTGTTCCGCAGGCCGCCTCGATGGCCTGGCAGGCGCTCATCTGGTAGGCCACCGGGCAGATGCCGCAGATGCGGGCGGTGATGTCGGGCGGCTCGGTGTGATCCCTTCCGCGTAGCAGCGCCTCGAAGAAGCGCGGCGGTTCGTAGATGTTCAGCTCCACGTCGGTGACGCGGCCGCCGCGGGCGCGCACCAGCAGTGATCCCTCGCCTTCCACGCGGGTCAGCCCGCCGATCCTGATCGACTTATGTGTCACTTTCGGCCTCCTCGGCCGCCTGGCGGAAGGGTTCTTCGGTGGCGTTGAACGTCCGGTAGACGCGCACCAGTTCGGGGGTGCTCATGCCGAGTTCTCGCAGCTGCGCGTTGAGCGCCCGGGCGTTGGGGCTCTCCATCGGGCCGAAACAGCCGTAGCAGCCCCGGTTGAACGCCGGGCAGAGCGCTCCGCAACCGGCCTGGGTGACCGGACCGAGGCAGGGCGTGCCGTGGGCCACCATGACGCACACGTTGCCGCGGGCTTTGCACTCCACGCAGACGCTGTGGGCGGGCACGAAGGGGCGCCGGCCGGCCAGGAACGCCGAGATGACCTCCAGCAGCTGTCGTTTGTCGATGGGACAGCCGCGCAGTTCGAAGTCGACCGGCACGTGGGCGGAGATCGGGGTGGAACGCTCCAGGGTGGCGATGTAGTCGGGCCGGGCGTAGACGATCGAGGCGAACTCGCGCACGTCGGCGAAGTCGCGTAGCGCCTGGATGCCGCCTGCGGTCGCGCAGGCGCCGATCGTCACCAGACGCTTCGACACGCGTCGCACATGCTGGATCCGCCGCAGGTCGTCCGGGGTGGTGACCGACCCCTCGACCAGCGACAGGTCGTAGGGCCCGGGCCCGACCGCGCTCGAAGCCTCCAGGAAGTAGGCGATGTCCACCTCGGCGGCGACCGACAGCAACTCGTCCTCGCAGTCCAGCAAGGTGAGCTGGCAGCCGTCGCAGGAGGCGAACTTCCACACCGCCAGCCGAGGGCGCCCGGCTGCGGCCGCGGGCCCGGCCATCACAGCTCCCTCACGGCCAGCAGGCCCGCGGCCCGCTCGTAGCTCAGCACCGGGCCGTCGAGGCAGGTGAGCAGCGGGCCGAGCTGGCAGTGGCCGCAGCGGCCGACACCGCACTTCATGTTGCGCTCCACCGACAGCATCACCCGTCCGGCTGCGACGCCCCGCCGGACCAGCTCGGCCGCGCTCGCCTGCATCATGACCTCGGGACCGCAGACGAAGGCGAACGTACGGCGGGGTTCGAAGACGATCCGGTCGATCAGCCGCGTGACCAGGCCCACTCGCCCCTTCCAAGCGAGGTCGGGGTGGTCCACGGTGACCTGCACGTCGATGCCGTGCCTGTCGCGCCAGCGCGCCAGCTCGCCGGGATAGATCAGAGTCGCGGGCGTGCGGGTGCCGACGATCAGGCTGATGCGGCCGTAGCGGGAGCCGTGAGCGGCCAGCTCTCGGATGACCGGCCGCAGCGGGGCCAGGCCGAGCCCGCCCGCGGCCACGACCACGTCCAGGCCCTCCGCCGACGGCAGATCCCACGCCGTGCCGTACGGCCCGCGCACCCCCACCACGTCACCGGGCCGGGTGCGGCACAACGCCCCGCTGACCGCGCCCACCGCGCGGATCGTCTGCACATATCCGCCGGAGCGGGCTCGGCCGCTGATCGAGACCGCTATCTCCCCGACGCCGGGAGCGTAGATCATCGTGAACTGGCCCGGCAGGAACGGCGGGCACGGGCCCGCGACCGGCCGGAGAGCCAAGGTCACCGTGTCGGCCCGATCCGGGCGGCGGGAGCGCACCCGATAGGGAGCCGGCGTCATAGGATGCATCCCAGCTCCTCGGTGACGTCGATGCCGGTCGGGCACCAGGTGATGCACCTGCCGCAGCCCACGCAACCGGACATGCCGAACTGGTCGAACCAGGTGGAGAACTTGTGGGTCAGCCACTGCCGGTAGCGGGCGGACCCCGAGCCGCGCACGGAGGAGCCGCCGACCTCGGAGAAGTCCAGCGTGAAGCAGGAGTCCCACACCTCCGTCCGCTCCGCGACGCCACCGGTGAAGTCGGTGGCGTCCTCGACCGTGGTGCAGAAGCAGGTGGGGCAGACCATCGTGCAGTTGGTGCAGGCCAGGCAGCGGGAGGCGACCTCGGCCCAGCGCGGCGAGTCGTGTGCTCCGGCCAGGCGCTCCTGGATGCCGTCGGTGTCCACCTGGCGGCCCATCCTGGTGGCGGCGACGCGGGAGACCTCCTCGGCGGCCACGACGTCGTCGCCGGTGGCCGGCCGATGCGAGATCGCCGTGACGATCTCCGCTCCCCGCCCGCTTCCGGTCTCGATCAGGAACCGGTGCGGGTCGCTCAGCTCGGTGAGCGCCAGGTCGAAACCGGTGGTGGCCTTCGGCCCGGTGCCCATGGAGACGCAGAAGCAGGTGCCGCCGGGCACCGCGCAGTTCACCGCGATGAGCAGCATCGCCTCGCGCCGCTTGCGGTAGGCCGGATCGGGGTGCCTGCCGCCGAGGAACACCCGGTCCTGCACGGCTATCGCGGCCAGATCGCAGGCGCGCACGCCCAGCAGGGCGATGCGGGGCGCCTGGGCCTCCGCCTCCTCCACCGTCCCCTCACGCATCCGCAACAGCGGCTGCCGGGGCGGCTGGGTGTAGCGTTTGGCCGAGTCGGGGCTCGCGGCGAAACCGAACACCAGATCGTCATGCCGCTCGGTCAGCCGGTAGCGTCCGGGTCGCTGCTCGTCACCTCGCCCTGCGGGTAGCTGTGCGGAGCAGGAGATTTCGGCGAACCGAATGGCCCCGTCCCGCGTTGTCGGCCCGACGACGGTGAAGCCACGAGAGCGCAACTCGGCGATGAGTGGTTCCAGTGACTCTGTCACAACTGTGTTCATGGGACGTCCCCCTTTGTCCCTGACTTCTCGTATGTCGGGTCCTCGCCCGGGGGGACAGGAAACGATGTCATCTTCCTTCCACACAGGCTCGCCGGATATGCGGATGACGCGTCTGAGATTTCGCCGCAGCCCTCTACGGTGATCGCCTCGCTGCGCTGATCCGGCAGGGGCCACGATGCCTCCGCCGCGGAAGGATCATCCGCAGGGGGGACCGAATATGCCGGAAAGGGGCAATGGGCTGGTCAGAGCTCGCTCTGAAGCCTGATACGTGATTGTCCGTGCCGTTCTGCCGACGACAGGGCCTCCTGGGCGGTGTCCTGCGAGGCGGGCTCCGGCGTCGGCCCTGAACGGCGCCGCCTCCGGCCCGGCAGGAGCCCCCCACTCAGGCCCGCACCACCAGCCCCAACGTAACCAGGAGTCACTGTCAACGACAAAGAACGGATTACCTCATCATCGCGGAACGCTGAATGATCAACGATGGCGGCAGACGGTCGGTTTCGCCGCGCTGATCGGCAGGCTTATCCAGGGCGAAGGCGGGGCCGTGCTTGGGCGGACGGCCGTAGGCGCCGGCGCTCGGGGCGGCTTCGGCATCTGCGGGACGCGGTCGGAGCGGATCCGCCCCAGCGGGCGCACGGGGAGGCCGGCCAGCACGGTGCGCAACCGGTCCTCGTCGATCCGGCCGTGGTTCAGCCCGTCATAGAGGGCGCGGTGACCGGCAGAACGTATCCCGTGACAACGGCGTGGCTGCGGGACATGGTCTCTCCTCGACCTCGGTGTTCAAAGCTGGTTAGGGCGTCGTGTAGCCCAGCGTGTAGGTGCTGGTCCCGCCTGAGGCGAGCACCAGGTAGCGGTAGTCGCCGGGCGTGCCCGTGTATTTGAGCTCTTCGAAGGGATGAGAGCTGTCGGAGGAGGCGACGGTGACCCAGCCGGAACCGATCTGCTTTTGTAGGTAGAGGTCGAGGTCACTGCCGGGAATGCTTTCCAGGCAGCCGTAATGGTTTCCGTTGACGGTCGAGTGGTAGTGCCGGTTGCGGGGCTGGTAGACGAACTGGGAGCTTTTCAGCGTGCCGGTGAAGGTGGCGGAGTAGCCGCCGCAGTTGCCCGTGCTCATCACGGGTCCCGTATGGCTGGTCATCAGGGTCAGGTCGTAGGCGAAGAGGATTTCACGGATCGGTTGGATGTAGGTGAACCCGGCCAGGTCGCAGCTACCAGAGCCCCCGGAGACGACTCCCTGAGCCTGGTCGGCGGAGAGGACGGAGCTGCCGGAGTCGCCAGGGCTGCCGCAGGCGCTGGTGCGGGTCAGATGGTCGACGACGCCCCGGGGGTAGGTGACGTCGACGTCGTGCTGCTGGATGGTGCCGCAGTGCCAACCGAGGGTGGCGCCCGATTCAGGCAGGCAGACCGAAGCACCCACGACGGCCTGTCTGGCTCCGTAGACGTGTGCGGTGCCCGCGGTGTCGTTGCCGACCAGCGGTTGAGGTGTCCAGTCGTTGTTGACCGCGACCCAGGAGAAGTCGTCACCGGGGAAGGCCGAGTCCTTGACGGCGCCCTGGGGGCGCCGGTTGAAGCCGACGGTGGCGCTGCCCGGCTTACCGCAGTGCCCTGCGCTGACGAACCCGTTCTGGGCGCCCTTGGTCACCGAGAAGCCGACCGAGCAGCGGGTCGTGGCACCGACGTAGTAGGCCTGGCCGCCCACCAGGTCGGTCTCTGAATCCGCACGCGAGTCGGCGTGCAGTAGCCGGGGCCGCTCGGTCGAGGCCGTCACCTGCACTGCGGCCTGGTCGACGTTGGCGGTCTTGATGGTCTTCTGGACCGCCGTGGGGTTGTCCGTCAGGATGACGACCTTGTTGGTGCGCACGTCGACGTAGCGCACGCTGCTCAGCGTCGCCAAGGCCTGGCTGAGTTTCTCCTTCACTCTTTCAAGGTCGGTCAGTGACCGGCCGACCACCAGTGGCCGGGCGTCCAGCGCGGTGATCAGGGAGGCGTCGGCGGGGTCGGTGGTCGCCACGACCAGGGTTTGCGCACGGGGCGGTATGAGCCAGGCGCCGGCGAAGTGGTCACCGATTCTTCTGCGCAGGCTCGCCTCGATCGGAGTCAGGCGGGCCTCGTTGAGCAGGCGGATCTGGGCTTCGTCCTTGGTGAGGCCGAAGTCGCGTGCGAGGGCCTCCAGCATGCCCGGCGGGGGTTTGGCCGACACGGCGGCTCCCCTGGCCGGGACGGCCGGGCGGGTGGCGGCGGCCGGGGCCACGGCAAGGGTAAGGGCGGTGATCGCCAGGACGCATCCCGGGGCGATGACATGTCTGCGGGACATGACTCTCTCCTTGGCCTCAGCCTTTCGGTATGGGTGGGGAGAAAGCTCACATCGCCGTTGATCATGCTGTACCGGCAACGTCACCTTAATGCAGCCGTTGCCTGTCAAGGTCACCAACACGCTTGTCAGAGGGGGACCTGCAAAAATGGGACGAGTCCGCTTGCTGCTGCTTTGAGTGCCTCGGCCGCCTGAGCCGTTTGAGACGGCCAGATCAAGGATCCGACCGCCCGAACTCGAGATCGGCGCCGGTGGCTGACCGGATCACGCTACGGCCGATCGTCTCCCTCCGACGTCCGGCGCGGTATCGGTCACCTCGCGCCCAGGCGCTGTGCGGTCACGATGACCGATTTTCCACGGGCCACATCGTGGGGCGGTGCAGTCGCGGGCCGACCATCGCGGCCACGGACCCCGCCCGCATTCTCCCGACCGCCGTGGTGGGCTGAAGACGATCTCTGCGTGGCGTGGGCTTTTGGGGCGTTGAGCGATAACAGCTGCATTAAGGTGGCGATGCCGATATCCCGTGATTGACCGACGGGGCGACGCGACCTCCCCTCATGCCCGGAAAGCCGAGGTCAAGGAGAGAGTCATGTCCCGCAGACATGTCATCGCCCCGGGATGCGTCCTGGCGATCACCGCCCTTACCCTTACCCTTGCCGTGGCCCCGGCCGCCGCCACTCGCCCGGCGGCACAGACCTCCGAAACTCCGGCCGCTGGGTCCGTCCGCAAACCACCGCCGGGCATGGTTCAGGCGCTCCAGCGTGACCTGCGCCTCAACCGGGTTCAGGCCGAGACGCGCCTGCTCAACGAGGCCCGCCTGACTCCGATCGAGGCGAGCCTGCGCAGAAGAATCGGTGACCGCTTCGCCGGTGCCTGGTTCGCCGGAAACCTCGCGCAGGTCCTGGTCGTGGCGACCACCGACCCCGCCGATCCCTCCCTGATCACCGCGCTGGACGCCCGGCCACTGGTGGTCGGCCGGTCACTGCTCGATCTTGAAGCGGTCAAGGCGAAGGTCGACGCGGCACTGGCCCACGACCGTGCCGCCCGTGTGCGCTACATCGACGTGCGCACCAACAAGGTCGTCATCCTGTCCGCGAAGGCCACAGAGACCATTGCCATCCTGAACGCCGCCGACGTCGACCCGGCCGCGGTGCAGGTCGTCACCTCCGACGAACAACCCCGCCCCCTGTACGATCTGATCGCCGGCGACCGCTATTACGTCGGTGCCACGACCCGCTGCTCGGTCGGCTTCTCGGTGACCAAGGGCGCCCAGAACGGGTTCGTCAGCGCAGGGCACTGCGGTAAGCCGGGCAGCGCCACCGTCGGCTTCAACCGGCGCCCCCAGGGCATCGTCAAGGACTCGGCCTTCCCCGGTGACGACTTCTCCTGGGTCGCGGTCAACAACGACTGGACACCTCAACCGCTGGTCGGCAACGGCACCGGCGGCACCATGTCGGTCAGCGGCCGCAGGAGCGCCGTCGAGGGCTCCTCGGTCTGCCGCTTCGGCTCGATCTCCGGCTGGCATTGCGGCACCATCCAGCAGCGCGACACCAGCGTCACCTATCCCCAGGGCGTCGTCGACCATCTGACCCGCACCACCGTCTGCGCCGAACCCGGCGACTCCGGCGGTCCTTTCATCTCCATCGAGCAGGCCCAGGGGATCACCTCCGGCGGCTCCGGCAACTGCACCTCGGGCGGGTTCACCTACTTCCAGCCAATCTCTGAGATCCTCACGGCCTACGGACTGACTCTCACAACCGTAAAGATCGCCGCGCTGGGTCCAGGCTCGTGCACCAGCTACCCGCGCCTTTCCACCGGCACGCTGAACAGCAGGCAGTCCGTTTACTGGCCGCATGACCATGGCTTCGTGACAACCGCCACCGGCACCTACTCCGCCTGCCTGCCGAACAACCCAGGCCGCGACTACGACCTCTATCTGGAGAAATGGAACGGCAAGGCGTGGTCCACCGTCGCCGCCTCCGAAAGCCCGAGCTCCTACGAGCAAATCGACTATTTCGGCACGCCGGGACGGTACCGCTACCGCGTATACGCCGAGAGCGGCTCAGGCCCCTACGCCCTTGGACACGATGAGCCATAACAGTTGGATCGGCCCGGACCACAGGCTCGCACCGTGGCCGCCGGCGGGCATCGCCGATGACATCGGTGTGCGCGAGGAGCAAGGGGGAGCCTCCCCGAGAGCTTCCCGCAGTGATGATCGTCTGGCGCGCCGAGATCCCCTGACCTCCTCGGCGCTGTTCGGGGATGGCCCGATGGCTTGCCGGAGCCGGCCCCGGGCGGGACGGAAGTCCTGAAAGCGGGGGACGTTCGCCCGCTGTGCGTGACGGCCCCCGACAGTGAGATGGAGATGGAGGACACGGAGCTCCCGACAAGGAGATGACCATGAGCGGACAGATCGTCGTCGGTGTCGACGGTTCCCCGGCCGCGACGGCGGCGCTGGAGTGGGCAGCCGATGACGCCGCCCGTAAGAGCGCCGCCTTGAAGATCGTGTGCGTGCGTGAACCGTGGGCAGGCGACTTCCCCTTCCACGCCGCCCCCGGCCTGAGCGACGCGTTGAGAGAGCACTGCGACGAAGTGCTCGCCGAGGCGGCCGCTCGGGCCGGCCGGCGGGCACCGGGGATCGACGTGGCCACCGACCAGGTGATCGGCGCGGTGGTCGAGCGGCTGAAAAGCGAATCCGAGACGGCCGACACGCTCGTGCTCGGCAGCCGTGGATCGGGCGGTTTCGCCGGCCTGGTCCTCGGATCGGTCGGTATGGGAGTCGCCGGGCACGCGGCCGGCCCCGTGGTCATCGTGCGGCAGGCCGTCCAGGGCGTGCACGGTGAGATCGCCGTCGGCTACGACGGATCCGCGCACGGTGAGGCCGCTTTGGAGTATGCCTTCGAGCAGGCCCGGCTGCGCGACGCGCGGCTCCACGTCGTGCACGCCTGGCAGACCCCGGCGTTCGCCTCCCGCGCCGCCACCTACGCCGATCTGCTGCAGGAGACGTTCGAAAGCGAATCTCGCATGGCCCGCCAGCGTCTGCTCCTCTGGCGTGACAAGCACCCGGATGTCCCGGTGAGGGAGTCGATCCTGTGCGGCCACCCGGTACCCGCCCTCGCCGACGCCTCACGTACCGCTGACCTGGTCGTGGTCGGCTCACGCGGCCTCGGCGCCTTCGGCTCGGCCCTGCTGGGCTCGGTCAGCCACGGTCTTCTGCATCGTGCCCACTGCCCTGTGGCCGTCGTGCGCCCCCGAAAAGAGACCCGATGAGAAATGGCCCGCAGGCGCGGGCCAGGCGACGAACCCCCTGAGGCTTCGCGGGCCCGCCTCACTTCAGGCGGGCCCGCGCGACCTGTCAGGTATCGGGCTGCGGCTTGGACTCGATCGGAATGCGTTTCCCCTCCTGCTTGGCGTCGGCGAGTTTGACGCTGACCTCCAGGACGCCCTTGTCGTAGGTCGCCCTGATGTCGTTGTCGTCCACGCCGACGGGCAGAGTGACGGAGCGAGTGAAGGAGCCGTAGCGGAACTCCGTCCGGTGCTGGTCTCTGTGCTCGTCATGCCGCTCGGCGTGGACGGTCAGGGCGCCGTTGGACAGCGTTATCTCGACATCTTTCTCGGGGTCGATTCCCGGCAGTTCGGCGCGCAGTACGTAGCGGCCTTCCTTGACGTAGTCCTCGAATTTGATGGGCTGGGTCATGGGCGGCCGCAGGGCGGCGAAGGGCATCTCCAGCAAGTCGAACAGATCGGGGACGAGGCCTCGCTGCTCTCGGCGCATCGGCGTACTCATGTTTTCCTCCCTGCCTTTTCGGAGTTTCCTCATCTTGATGCCATCACCGAGCAGGGGGCGGACACAGTGGTCGGAGGTCCCCGAAGAGCAGGACTTTCGGCCACCGTCGTGAAACAGCTGGAAACAGGCAGCTTTCTTTAGGTCGTTTCGAGGATGTCTGAAACGAGATGGCGCGGTCCGGACATTCGCCCGGCGGCACGCCGATGCCGCAGGACGCTGTGGCGATGAGATCTTCAGCCCCGCTCCCCGGCAGGGGTGTCGTCCCGGTCCCAGGCGAGTTCGTCGACCACGTCGACGACCCCGTTGACCTGCTCGGTCATCCACACGGCGATCTGGACGTCGCGCCGCAGGATCATCCGCCCGCTCAGCGTCACCACGCCGTTCTGGACGGCGACCCGGACGCGCGAGGTGTCCATCCACAGCGACCGCACGAGAACCTCCACGCGGACCTCACGCTCGATGTCCCGGTCAGGACGGACGAACACCTTCAGCAGGTCATGGCGGCTGACGATGCCCGCCAGACGGCCGTGGCCGTCGAGCACCGGCAGCCGTTTGACGCCGTGGTGCTCCATCAGGCGGCCGGCGGCCGCCACCGACACATCCATCGAGACGGTGACCGCGGGGGCGGTCATCAGCTCCCGGGCGACCTTGCCTCTGGCCCTGTCCGCCTCCGGCCCCTGATCCGGCCGGGTCTGTGGCGGCGGACGGCTCGCACCGTGAAACCGCTCTGCGCCCTCTTCCCTGTGCAGGAGATCGGCTTCGGAGACGACGCCGGTCACGTGGCCGTCGCTGTCCAGGACCGGTACGGCGCTGACCGCGTGGGTGACGAGCAGCGCGGCGATGTCCTTGAAACAGGCGTCCTCACCCACCGAGATCACCCGCCGGGTCATGACGTCCTTGACGTTGACAGGCATCTTCGCCTCCAAACGGGCCCGCGAGCGTGATGGGCCGACTCGTTCATCGCAGCCGCCGGCGGAAGAGCGACGGCGGCGGGGCCGCGGGGGCGAGCCGTATCCGCGCGTCCACGGCCACCGCGCCGGTCGGGGTGACGATCACTGGATTCAGGTCGAGTTCGACCACCTCCGGGAGATCGTCCAGGAGCCTCCCGACACCGGTGATCTGCTCCCGCAACGCGGCCACGTCGGCACACGGTCGTCCGCGATAGCCGGTCAGCAGGGGGGCGCAGCGGAGCTCGGCGATCATCGCCGCCGCGTCCTGGTCGCCGAGTGGCGGCACCCGGAAGGAGCGGTCCGCCATGAGCTCGGCGATGACGCCACCCATGCCGACCATGAGCAAGGGCCCGAAGGCCTCGTGCGCGACGCCACCGATGATGATCTCGACACCCGCCCCGACCATCGGCTGGACGATCGCGCCGGTCATGGCCGGTCCGATCATGCCGGCCATCTCCCGGTAAGCACGGCCGACCTCGTCCGGCGTGCCAAGGCCGGCGCGGACACCGCCGACGTCGCTCTTGTGCACCAGGTTCGGACCGGTGGCCTTGAGCACCACCGGCAGCCCGATCGTGGCGGCCGCCGCCGCGGCGCTGTCCGGTCCGTCGGCCTCGATCGACTCGGCCATCCGGATGCCGTAGCAGCCGAGCAGGCGGGCGGCGGTGCCGTAGTCGAGCCACCGGCCGCCGGAATGGCGTGCCAGGTCCGCCTCGACGATGCGGCGCGCGGTGATGTCGGCTGGGCGCGGGCCGGGGGGCGGGGCCTGCGGTGCGGCGCGCCAGGACGCGTAGTCCACCACGTGGCGCAGTGCCTGCGCCGCCTGCTCGGGGAAGGCGTAGCAGGGTATGCGCCCGTCCAGCAGGCCGTCATGCCCGCTGATGCACGCGGTCACGGTCTTGCCGGCCGACATGGCCGCGTGGGAGATGGCCTGGCGGGTCCGGCTCAGGCCGGAGCCGAACGGCGGTGTGTAGACGACCATGACCATGTCGATGCCCGGATCGGCCAGGACGGCCTCGATGGCGAACGCCAGCTCCTGCGCGCTGCCGCCGGCGGTGAGGTCGACGGGGTTGGCCACGGCCGCCGCGGCCGGCAGCCGGGCACGCAGCCGCCCGCGGGTGACCGGGGCCAGCTCGGGGACCAGCAGGTTGCGCTGCTCGCAGGCGTCGGCGGCAAGGGCCTGCGGTCCGCCGGAGTTGCCGACGATGGCCACCCGCCTGCCCTGCGGTAGTGGCTGGGTGGCCAGGAGCCGCGCGGTGTCGAGCATGTCCTGGACGGTCTCCACGCGGATGACTCCCGAGGCTTTCAGCAGGACGTCGACGGCCACGTCCGGCGTGGCGGCGGCCGCGGTGTGGGAGCGGACCGCCCGCTCACCAGAGCCGCCGCGGCCGCTCTTGATCGCGATGATCGGCTTGCGCCTGCTCACCCGCCGTGCGATGCGGCCGAACCTGCGGGGGTTGCCGAACGACTCCAGATACAGCGTGATCACGTCGGTCGCCGGGTCGTCCTCCCAGTACTCCAGCAGGTCGTTGCCGCTGACATCGGCCTTGTTGCCGACGGAGGCGAAGGAGGAGACGCCGATCTCCAGGCGGTTCGCGCGGTCGATCAGGGCGACCGCGACCGCGCCGGACTGCGACATCAGGGCCAGACGTCCCGGGGCGGGTGGGTGGGGCAGGAAGCCGGCGTTGAGCCTGGCCGCGGTGTTGACGATGCCGAGGCAGTTGGGGCCGACCAGCCGCATGCCGGCCTCACGGCAGATCCTCAGCAGTTCGTCCTGCGCGCCTGTCTCTCCGGTCTCGGCGAATCCCGCCGTGACGACGACGAGGTTCCGCACGCCGTGGCCGGCGCACTCGCGGGCGACCTCCGGCACGGTGCGGGCCGGGGTCGCGATGACCGCCAGATCGATCGGGCCCGGCACGCCGCCCACATTCGCGTAGACGGGCAGGCCGCAAAGTTGCCTGGCATGTGGGTTGATCGGGTAGACGGGGCCGGGGAATCCTCCTTGGAGGAGGTTTCGCAGAATGCGGTGGCCGACCCCACCCGGGGCGCGGCCGGCGCCGATCACCGCGACCGACTCCGGGTGGAACAGCCTTCTCAGGGAGGCCGATGCCGCCTGGTGCGCGCGTGCCTCGATCCGCTCCAGCATGCCCGGGGTGGGGCGCGGATCTATCCGGACCTCAACCGATCCGTCGTCGAACGCGCGGGTGGTGGCCAGCCCGATGTCGTCCAGCACCCGCAGCATGGGCCGGTTCTCCGGGAGCACGTCGGCGACCAGCTCGCGCACACCCTCGTCGGCGGCGTTCAACGCGAGATGTTCCACCAGCAACGTGCCCAGACCGTGGTGGTGCATCCCGTCGTCGATCAAGACCGCGATCTCGGCGTCGCCCGCATCCCCGGGGATGTACTCCGCGACCGCCACCAGCCGGCCCTGTGACAGGGCCACCAATGCGCGGCCCGGGTAGTCCGGCGCTGTGACGTGGTCCATGTAGGCGTGGGCGGTCGCCGTGCCGCCGGTGAAGAAACGCAGGTAGGCCGACCGCTCGGACGACCTGTCGACCAGTTCGTGCAGCCGTGCGCGGTCATCGGGCCGCAGCGGCCGGATGTGGGCGATGCCGCCCTCACGCAGCAGGACGTCGCACTCATCGGGAACGGTCCGTCTCATGCGATCCAGCCTCGCGCATCGCGGCGGCGCCCCCCAGAGTCCAAGTGCCCTCGCGGGCAGGGACTGTCGGCTCTAGGCGGTGCAGGTGCCGAAGGTCCTTCCGGATGGTGCCTTTCGGCCGGAGAGCCGTCCGGCCGGGCGGTGATCTGCTGAGGGTATGGAGACGGCCGTGCACGCCCCGCCGGGTGCGGCACACCTGATGGGCCTGTCCGCCGGTGAGGCGGCCACGCTGCCCGCCGTACAGGTGCTTGACCGGCTGGGCGTCACCGAGGCGGGGTTGTCCGGCGCCGAGGCCACGCGGCGCCTGGCGATCTGCGGCCCGAACGCGGTGCGCGCCCACCACGCTCGGGCGTTGCGGGTGCTGGGCCGACAACTGCGCAACGCGGTGCTGGTGCTGCTGGCGGTGACCGCGGTCATCTCGTTCTTCCTTGGGGACAGCACCAACGCGGTGATCATCGGAGTGATCCTGATGGCCAGTGTCGGGCTGGGATCCGTCAACGAGTACCGGGCCGAACGGGCGGCTCAGGCGCTGCACTCCCAGGTCAAGCACACCGCTGTGGTGCTGCGCGACGCTCGGCCCGCCGAGGTGGACGTCACCGCGCTGGTGCCTGGCGACGTGGTACGGCTGGCACTGGGCGGGATCGTCCCGGCGGATCTGCGGCTGCTGACCACGACCGGTCTGGAGTGCGACGAAAGCGTGCTGACCGGCGAGTCGCTGCCGGTGGACAAGAACGTCGCGCCCGTCCCGTCCGGTGTGGCGGCGGCAGAGCCGGCCTGCTGCGCCCTGATGGGCACGGTCGTGCGGGCGGGGGGCGGTACCGGCGTGGTGGTCGCGACCGGTGGACGCGCGGCCTTCGGCCGCATCGCGCTCGGGCTGGGGCAGCGGCAACCGGAGACCGGCTTCCAGGCCGGGTTGCGGCATTTCTCGGTGCTGCTGCTGCAGATCGCGATCACGCTGACCTCGCTGATCCTGGTGACGAACCTGGTGCTGCACCGCCCGCTGATCGAGTCGTTGTTGTTCTCCCTGGCGATCGCGGTGGGCATCACCCCGCAGTTGCTGCCCGCGGTGGTCAGCACCAGCCTGGCGGCCGGTTCCCGGCGGCTTGCCCGGTGCAAGGTGCTGGTCAAGCGACTGGTCTGCATCGAGGACCTCGGCGACATGGACATCCTGGTCACCGACAAGACCGGCACCCTGACCGAGGGCCGGATCGGTTTCGTCGCCGCTCTGGCTCCTGGCGGAGACGCCGACGACCGGGTGCTGCTTCTCGGCCTGCTGGCGACCGAGTCCGATCTGCCGACCGAGGCCGCCTCCGCGCCAGGGGCCGGCCTGCCGGCCGGCGGCTCGGTCGCGGTGGGCGGAAATCCGCTGGACGCGGCGCTGTGGCAGGCGCCAGGCGCTCCGGCGCACCTGGCCGGCGGCTACACGCGCCTCGGACTGCTGCCTTTCGACCATGAGCGCCGGATGACCACCGCCGTGCTCCGTGCCCCGGACGGCACCCGGGTACTGATCACCAAAGGAGCTCCCGAGGCCGTCCTGAGCCGCTGTCCGGACGTGCCGGCCGGAGCCGCCGGCACGCTGCGGGCTCAGTTCGCCGCGGGCAGCCGGGTCGTGGCCGTCGCCACCCGGCCCGCTGCCGGCCTGACCGTCCCGACGCCGGCCGACGAACGCGACCTGATCCTGGCCGGGTTCCTGGTGTTTCTCGATCGGCCCAAGGAGGCCGCCGCCGCCTCACTGCGCCGCCTTGCCGCGCTCGGCATCACCGTGAAGATCGCCACCGGAGACAATCCGCTGGTCGCGGAGAAAGTCTGCGCCGACCTCGGCCTGACCTCGGGTGGCACCCTGACCGGCACCGACATCGCCGCACTGGGCGACGACGCCCTCGCCGCCGTCGCCGAGACCGCCACGATCTTCGCCCGGGTCTCTCCGGAGCAGAAAGCGCGGCTGATCCGGCTGCTACGCCGCCATGGACGGGACGTGGGATTCCTGGGCGACGGCGTCAACGACGCGCTCGCGCTGCACGCCGCCGACGTCGGGATCTCGGTGGACACCGCGACCGACGTCGCCAAGGACGCCGCCGACGTCGTCCTGCTGGAAAAGGATCTCGGGGTCCTGGCGGACGGGGTCGCCGAGGGCCGGCGCATCTTCGCCAACACCATCAAGTACGTCCTGATGGGCACCTCGAGCAACTTCGGCAACATGTTCAGCGCCGCCTCCGCCTCGGCGGTGCTGAGCTTCCTGCCGATGCTTCCGGGGCAGATCCTGCTGAACAACCTCCTCTATGACACCAGCCAGCTCAGCATCCCCACCGACCACGTCGATCCCGAGCAGCTTCACGCCCCCTCGCATTGGGACATCGGCTTCATCCGGCGGTTCATGTTCTTCTTCGGCCCGATCAGCTCCCTGTTCGACTTCCTCACCTTCGCGATCATGCTCGGCGTTTTCCACGCCGGCCCCGAACTGTTCCGCTCCGGCTGGTTCGTGGAGTCCCTCGCGACCCAGACTCTGATCATCTTCGCGATCCGTACCCGGCGGATCCCGTTCCTGCGGAGCCGGCCCAGCGTCCCGCTGCTGGCCGCCGTCCTCGGTGTCGTCGCCATCGGGGTCGCGCTGCCGCTGTCGCCGCTGTCACACGCGCTGGGGTTCACCGCGCTGCCGCCCGTGTTCTTCCTCGCCCTGACCGCAATGGTCATCGCCTACCTGATCATGGTCGAGTTCGCCAAGAAGGTGTTCTTCGCCGGCCCTGCCGACAGGCCGCGCACCGTCCGCCGCCGCGACCGTGTCCACCACGTGCAGCGCCGCGCCTCCCGGTTCAGCCACCCGGGTCCGCTGCCCGGCCGTACCGGCCGGTGATCACGCTCGCGCCTGTGTCTCGAACAGGCAGACGACCCCGGCCATCGCGCCGAGGTGGATCCCCTCGGCGGTGGTTCCGCCCTGGAGGTCTTTCACGTCGTTGTTCAGCGCCTCCACCAGAAAGGGGTGGGAGGCGCCGGGGTGCAGGCGTGCCAGCACCCCGGCGTGGACGACCGCGCTCAGCGTGGAGCCGTGGCAGGTGCGGGCGAGGTAGTAGTCCACCGTCCGTGCCGCCATCTCGGCGTTCCACTCGTAGCCGAGGCCGGTCAGGATCTCACCGACCCCTTCCTCTCCCAGCAGGTGCAACAGCATGAGCACGTCGGCCTGTTTGGAGACCTTGTACCTGTTCGGCGTGTCCCCTTCGGCCTCCAGGATGCGGTCCAGCCGCCGGATGTCGGTGTATTTCTCCCGGTAGGCGGTCCAGTCCAGTTCCTGCAGCTCCCCATATCCCTCGAACTGGCTGATCACCCCGTCGTGGAAGTCCACCCGCATCCGCCGGGACATGCCGGTGAAGAGGTCGATCTCCTGTCGGCTGACCCCTTCGGCGCCGACCAGGTCGATCATGTCCAGGACCCGGCGCATCAGCCATGCGGTCATGGTGTTGGTGTAGGCGTTGTTGTCCAGGCCCGGCTCGGTACGGCCCGGGTAGCCGTCGTGGTATTCGTCTGGGCCCATCACGCCGCGGATCGTGTAACGCCCCTGCTCGCAGGTCGCGATCGAGGCGAAGAACCGGGCCACCTCCAGCAGCAGCTCCCCGCCGAAGCCCGCCAGGAAAGCGGTGTCCTTGGTCGCCCGGTAGTGCTGCCACACGTTGTAGGCGACGGCCAGGCCGACGTGGCGCTGCAGGTGCGAGCGGTCGGGCAGCCAGCGGCCGGAGCGGGGGTTGAGGTGCAGGCGGGGCGTCTCCTCCCGGCCGTCGCTGCCGCTCTGCCAGGGGAACATCGCTCCGGTGTGCCCGGCGGCGCGGGCGGCCCAGCGTGCCTCGGGCAGGCGACGCCACCGGTATCTGAGCAAAGCCTGGGTGATGTCCGGAAAGCGGGGTGCGAGGAAGGGGAAGGCGAACAGGTCGTCCCAGAAAACGTGGCCCCGGTAGGCCTCGCCGTGCAGGCCGCGGGCGGGTAGCCCGGCGTCGAGTTCCGCGACGTGCGGGGAGGCCGTCTGCAGCAGGTGGAAGAGGTACAGGTTGAGGATCTGCTGCACCTCGGCGTCCTCGGCGGTGACATGCGCCCGCTGCCACAGCCGGTCCCAGGCCCGGACATGCCGCTTGAGCAGGGAGGAGAAGCCGCCCGCGCGCACGACCGCGGTTCTGGCCGCGGCCGTGCTCCCGGCGACGGCCCGGTCCCGGGAGGTGTACAGGGCCACGACCTTCTCCACGGTGACCCCCTCGCCCGCTTTCACCTCGACGGCCCGCTCATCGCTCACCCACCCCTCTCGAACGGCCTGGTCATCACCGGAGGCGCTCTCCTCGACGCCGGTACGGCAGCGCCCGCCGGCCACCGTGGTGCGGGCGGCGAGCGCGATCTCCACGCGGGAGGTCGCGGTGCGTGTCAGCAGTTCGATCACACTGTGGGCGGCGTGCCCGCGGATCGGGACGAGATGCCGATCCGCCAGCCCGCGGTAACGGGCGACCCCGGCGTTGGTGACACGCCCGTCGAGCGACGAGCGGATCTCCAGCGACCCGCTCCAGTTCTCCGGGACGATCGTCATGGTCAGAGCGGCCAGGTGCGGGTCGTCCATCGAGACCAGGCGGTGCTGCTCCAGCCGGGTGATCCGGCCGCGGGAGTCGCGTGTCCGCAGGAGCCGGGTGAGCACCCCCTGGCGCATGTCGAGCGTGCGGCGGTCGGCCAGGATCTCGGCGCTGCCGGGGGCGAACCAGTCGCCGCGGTCGGCGCGGAAGGTCAGGGGCAGCCAGTTCGGCGCGTTGACGAGGTCCTCGTTCTCCACCGAGTGGCCCGCGACCCGGGAGATGAGCCGGTCGTAGCAGCCCGCGACGTAGGTGCCGGGATAGTGCACCTCATCGGCGCGTGACTCCGGCGCGGCGCCCCGGGTGGCGAAGTAGCCGTTGCCGAGCGTGGTCAGAGCCTCCCGCAGCCCCTCCTGGGCGGGGTCGAAGCCGTCATAGGTGAGGAGCCAGGGGTTCACGTCTTCTCCCGTGGAGTCGCAGTTGCGCCAGGTCGGTGACGACGAGGTCGGCTCCGGCGGCCCGCAGGGACTCCCCGTTCCCGTGCCGGTCGACGCCGACGACGACGCCGAAGCGACCCGCCCCGGCCGCTCGCACACCCGCCAGGGAGTCCTCCACCACTACCGCCTCGCCCGGCGGCACGCCAAGCTGCCTGGCCGCCTGCAGGAACAGTGCCGGGTCGGGCTTTCCCGCCAGTCCCAGCCGGGCGGCGTCCGTGCCGTCGACCCGCACGTCGAACAGATCGGTGACTCCGGCAGCGCGGAGCACCTCCGCGCAGTTGCGGCTCGCCGAGACGGCGGCCGTGCGCACCCCGCGGCGGTGCAGCTCGCGCACCAGCTCGACGGTCGACGGGAAGGGGGCCACGCCGTGCTCGTGGATCTCCGCCAGGAAGGAGGCGTCCTTACGCGCGGCGAGCTCGGCCACCGTGTCCGGGTCCGGCGCGATGCCGCGGGAGTCGAGGAAGCCGCGGACACCGTCGGCCCTGGACTTCCCGTCGACGTGACGCAGGTAGTCCTCGTCCGGGTCGAACGGCCGGAACCGCTCGCCGGACCGCTCGGCGCGCTCGCGCAGGAAGGCGTCGAAGACCCGCTTCCACGCGGCGGCGTGCCCCCTGGCCGTGTCGGTGATGACCCCATCGGTGTCGAAGACCACCGCGGCGGTCCGTTCAAGGTTCACGACTGCGGAAGGCGCCATCGCGAATCTCCCTTCCCCCTGCACGGTACGGCGCTGCTCACCACCGCCGGCAGGGCTGATCGGCCCTACCGGCCAGGGACCTTCGTCGGTAGATCAGGTCCAACATCCGGTAGAGGGCGAAGGTCCTCATGCCTCGGGACGATCGCCCCTGGGGAAACCGCCCGTGCCGCGATCCGATGGAGAGCGGGGGAGTCATGACCGAATCGATCGCCGTCGGAACGGACGGCTCAGCCGCCGCGACCGCGGCCCTGGAATGGGCGGTCGACGACGCCGCCCGCAGAGGGCTGTCCTTGCGGATCGTGCACGCCGTGGACCGATGGCCGTACGACGTCGCTGAACTTCCCGCGCCGGGTGGGCCCGACCACTTGTCGCGCCTGGGTGAACAGATGCTCGCCGAAGCGGTCGCGGCATCCGCCGAACGGGGGCCGGACGTCTGCGTGACCACCGAGTTGATCGAAGGGACGCCGGTCGAGGTCCTGGGCGAGCAGGCCGAGACGGCCGTCGAATTGGTGGTCGGCAGCCGTGGCCTGGGGGGTTTCGCCGGATCGCTGCTCGGCTCGGTCCCCATCCGCGTGGCGGGTCACGTGCGCGGCGCGGTGGTGGTCGTGAGACCGGGCGCCGGAGAGCCACACGGTGAGGTGGTCGTGGGCATCGACGGTTCCGCCGAGTGCGAGCCCGCTCTGGGCTTCGCCTTCGAACAGGCTCGACTGCGAGGGTGCCCGTTGCGGGCGGTCCACGCCTGGCAAGCACCGGTTCACGCGTTCATGTCCGAGGCCGGCCGCGACCTGGACGAGGTCCGGCAGGGACAGCGCCGGATGGCTGCGGACCGGCTCGCCGGCTGGCAGGAGAGATTCCCCGCGGTCGACGTCGTGCAAGACGTGACGTGTGCGCATCCGGTGCCGACTCTCGTGGCCGCCTCGGCACGAGCCGGCCTGCTCGTCGTGGGGTCCCGCGGCCTCGGCGCCGTCGGCTCGGTCCTTCTGGGTTCGGTCAGCCGCGGGGTGCTCCACCACGCTCACTGCCCCGTCGCGGTCGTCAGATGAACCAGAGTCGTCAGATGAACCAGATCAGCCTGCCCGGGGCCGTGTGGCGGGCTTCTCGCCGTGCCGGCGGGGGCGCTGACGACCACCGCGGATCCCGGATCCGCAAGAAGACGCCGGCCCGGTGTCTGCGCCGGCGTCCACCTCTCCGAGGATCATGAAACGTGCCGGATGCGGCGGCCGGTGATCTCTGCCGGGACGATCCTGAGGTACAGTTCCCGCTCGCCGCCCGCCCAAGGCTGGACTCCCGAGGCGGCGGCCGCGGCCTGCTCGTCGGCGGAGACGTGATGGGCCCCGCCCCGGATGAGCACGCTCCAGCCCTCGCTGGCGGCGTCGTCGATCCGGTCGACCTCGAATGCGATCTTGAACTCTGCCCCCTGGACGCCGGTGCGCAGGTTGTCGTCGAGCGGGCCGCCGACGGCGGTGCGGACGATCACTGAGTTGTCGCGTAGCACGTAGTTGACCGGCAGGACCGCCGGTCCTCCGAGCTCGTTGAAGGCCACCCTGCCGACGCCGCCAGGAGCGATCAGCCGCAGGCACTCCTCGGCCTCCAGCCTCTCCAGACGAGGGTGGGGAGCCGGACGGCCGCGCCCAGGTGGCAGGTCCATCGTTCCACCGAGCAGTTCGTCGACGTTGGTGTTCAGGGCGGTGGCCAGTTTACGCACGGTGTCGAGCGTCGGAGAGGCGGCCGTCTCCTCCAGGTAATCGAGGTATCCGGGATCGATCCCGGCCCGGCCGGCCAGCTGTTCGCGGCTCAGGCGCAGCTCCTTGCGCCGCCAGGCCACCCGACGCCCCAGATCGCCGGGGGCTGTCACACGTTCGGTCATCGGAATCTCCTAACGGGAAAACAAAAACGATCACGGGTTGGGGGCCGTCGAATGCCGCGTGTCCTCAACCGGACCGCGTGCGGACCTTTCCGCATCGCTCTCTTCCCATCCGCGGGGAAACAGCGCTCAGCAGGTCAAGAGCGCCGCCGTGTGCCGGCCCGCCTTCGCGGAGAGGCGGTTCCCATGTCCTTCATTCCACTACGGACGACGTCCGGTGACAGGGGTCGGAAGTCCCTGACGGCCGGGTCCTTCGACCGCTGTGGAAAACGCCGGGAGAAGGTCGGATGGAAATGGAAGGGGAAAGCCAGAGGAGGACGACATGACAGCGCATGTAGCGGTGGGCGTCGACGGCTCACCTTCCTCGCGGGCCGCGGTCGAGTGGGCCGCCGACGACGCCGTACGGCGCGGGTGCGCCCTGCGGATCGTCCATGTGTGCGAGCAATGGATATATGACATTCCACTGCAGACCCCACCGGGTTTTCGCGACTCGATGAGCGAGTCCTGCCAGGGCGTGCTGGCGGAGGCCGCGGCCCTGGCGCGTGAGCACGTCCCGGGAATCGAGGGCGACACCGTGCTGGAGACGGGCCACCCGGTCGAGATCCTGCGGCGTGAGGCCGAGGACGCCGAGCAGATCATACTGGGCAGCCGGGGCCGCGGCGGATTCACCGGGCTGCTGCTCGGCTCGGTCTCCCTGGCCCTGGCCGGGCACGTGACCGTTCCGGTCGTGGTCGTGCGAGGGGACCAGAAGCGGACCCACGGTGTGGTCGTGGTCGGGTTCGACGGCTCGGCCCACGCGGCGGCGGCCCTGGAGTACGCCTTCGAGGAGGCCGCCCGGCGCGGCGCCCGGCTGCACGCGATCCACACCTGGCAGATGCCCGTCGTGGGGCAGGGGGCCACTGTTTACCCGCCGCTGTTCGAGGAGCTCTCCGCCGCCGGGCGGCGCGTCGCGGCGGACGCGCTCACCCCCTGGCGGGAGAAGTACCCGCAAGTGGAGGTCGAGGAGACGGCCGTCTGCGGGCACCCCGTCGCCGTCATCTGCGAGGCCGCGGAGGCCGCGGACCTGGCCGTCGTCGGCTCGCGGGGACAGGGCCGGGTCGGCTCGGCCGTACTGGGGTCGGTCAGCCATGGAGTCCTGCACCATGCCCGCTGCCCCGTCGCGGTCGTGCGCGCCCGGGAGGAGGCGTGATGGACGTACGCGAGCTCACGGTGGCGCGGGTGACGAGCAGGACGCCGGTCGCCGTCGAACCCGACGAGTCCCCCCTGACGACAGGGAGGTTCCGCCTGGTCCCGGTCCTGCCCCAGGTCCCACAGGAGTGACGCCGAGCCGTCACTCTCTTCCCGATCGTCGAACGACGTGACGTCACCACCGGAGGGGGCGCTGATGAGGCGAGAGATCGTCGTCGGGTTCGACGGATCGCCGCAGAGCCGTACCGCTGTCGAATGGGCGGCGCGGGAGTGCAGGACACGCCGGACGGAGCTGACCGTCTGCCATGTCTGGGACGGTCCCCACGCCGAGCGTGAGGCGGCGATCACCGGGCAGGTGCGCCGGCTGGCGGGCCGGACCCTGATCGAGGGGGTGGAACTGGCGGAGAGACTGCTGCCCGGCCGGTCCGTGCGGTCGATCATGGCCCGTGGGAATCCGGGGCCGGAACTGGCCTCGCTCAGCCGGGCGGCGGAGATGCTGGTCGTCGGCTGCCGGGGGCTCGGCGGAGTCGCCGGGCTGCTGCTCGGCTCGGTGAGCGCCCACGTCGCCACCCACGCCCTCTGCCCCGTGCTGGCCGTACGGCCGGCCGATCCGGCATCGCCGCCGTCTCCGGGGAACATCGTGGTGGGGGTGGACGGATCCGCCTGCTCGGCGGCGGCTCTGAGGTTCGCACTGGGGCATGCCCGGCTTCACCGGCTGCCGGTACACGTGATCCACGCGCGAAAGGACACCTGGCCGCAGCCCGGATGGGAGGTCGAGCGCTGGCTCGCCGAGGCCGTGGCCTCGCTGTCCGGCGACCATTCCGGCGTGGCCGTCACGGCCGGCGCGGTCAGCCAGCTGCCGCTTCCCGCCCTGCTGGCCCGTAGCCGTCAGGCGCGGCTGCTGGTGGTCGGGTCCCGGGGACTGGGCCGCGTCCGGGCACGGGTTCTCGGCTCGGTGAGCCAGGAGCTGCTCCACCGAGCCTCATGCCCGGTGGCCGTCGTCAAACAGCACGATTGACAGCGAAGGCTACGTGAAATTACCGCGTCCGCAGCGCGTACCCGCAGCCTGCTCACTCCATCCATGGACCTGACGGGTAGCTCGCTCACAAGCACCTGTCAGGAAACAGGTCGAAAGTCCCTACGCAGGTAGTCCAGCGCCTCTGGGACTTCCCGATGCCCACGTCCGACGCTTGAACGGACAGGAACCCTACGTGGGGAGAAGAACATGTCCTCCAACGACACCAGTCAGCCGGTCGGTCCGGACGCGCACGAGGGCTCCTCGCCGATCGTCGTCGCGGTGGACGGCTCGGCCGATGCGGACAGAGCGGTGAGATGGGCCGCCGACGACGCCTTGCGCAGGCGGTCGCCGCTGCGGATCGTGCACATCGTGGAGCGCGGCCCCTATGACATCCACCGGTTCGCCGCCCCCGAGTGGCCCGACACGATGATCATGAACGGGCGGAAGGTATTGGCCGAGGCCGAGCAGACGGCGCGAAGGCGCCAGCCGTCCGTCGAGGTGAGCACCGAACTGGTCGAGGGAAACCTGACCAGGGCCCTGTGCGACCAGGCTGCGGGCGCCACCGCGATCGTGCTCGGCAGCAGAGGCCTGGGCGGCTTCGCCGGAGCACTGCTCGGGTCGGTGAGCACACATGTGGCCGGTCATGCCCACGGCCCGGTGGTCGTCGTCCGCCCCGGCGGCGAGGAAGTGCACCGGGAGGTCGTCGTCGGCGTCGACGACTCCCCGCAGTGCGAGCCCGCCCTGGCCTATGCCTTCGAGCAGGCCAGGCTGCGCGGCTGCGCCCTGCGTGCCGTCCATGCCTGGCAGTTGCCGGTGCACGCCTTCGCACCCGAGGTCTCCTACGACATGGACGAGATCCGCCAGGCGCAGCACCGGGTGGTCCAGGAGCGGCTCGCGGCCTGGCAGGAGAAGTTCCCCGAGGTGGAAGTGGTCGAGGATGTCCACAGCGCGCACCCCGTCGACGCTCTCACCAACGCCTCCACCAGAGCCGACCTGGTCGTCGTGGGGTCACGGGGGAGGGGCGCGGTCAGCTCGATATTGCTGGGCTCCGTCAGCCGGGGCGTGCTGCACCACGCCCACGGCCCGGTGGCGGTCGTCCGATCCTGAGCGCCGAGTCGTCCATGGGCCGGATGTCCTGATCGGAGCAGACCTCTGTTTCCGGGACGACTCAGCCCGCCGCAGGAGGCCGAGAACATGAGACGGTTCGCCACCATCGCCCTTCTCGGGGTCACCGCGACCGGATTACTGGCCGGGCTCATACTTCACCTGGCCGGTGCGGAGGCGGCCGGTGACATCGTGTGGGCCGCGGTTACCGGCGTGGCCCTGGTGCCCGCGACCGGATGGGTGATCTCGGCGCTGCGCAGCGGCCGGCTGGGCGTGGACGCCATCGCCGTACTCGCCTTGGCCGGAGCGCTCGCCGTACGGGAGTACCTCGCCGGCGCGCTGATCGGCGTGATGCTCGCGACCGGCCGGGCGCTGGAGGACTACGCCCTGCGCCGGGCCAGGCATGACCTGAACGCCCTGTACGAACGCGCGCCGCATTCGGCCCGGCGCTATGAGGACGGGATGCCTCGCCTCGTGCCGGTCGATCAGGTGTGTCCCGGCGACCTGCTGTCGATCCCCAGTGGGGAGATCGTCCCCGTCGACGGGCTGGTGGCGGGCGATCTCGCGTTGCTGGACGAGTCGGCGCTGACGGGGGAGTCGATACCGGTGGAGCACACCGCGGGCGAGGCCGTGCGCAGCGGTGTGGTGAACGCCGGTGCCGCCTTCGACCTGCGGGCCACCCGGACCGCGGCGGACAGCACCTATGCGGGAGTGGTGGCGCTGGCGCGGCAGACCGAAACCGACAGCGCCCCCGTCGTACGGCTCGCCGACCGGTTCGCCGCCTGGTTCCTGCCGGCCACGCTCCTGCTGGCGGCCGCCGCCTGGTCGCTGTCCGGCGAGCCGGTACGGGCCGTCGCCGTGCTGGTCGTCGCCACCCCCTGCCCGCTGCTGCTCGCCGCCCCCGCGGCCATCGCCTCCGGGCTGTCCCGTACGGCGCGACACGGGGTGGTGGTGAAAGGCGGCGGAGCCCTGGAGAGGCTGGGCCAGGCCCGCACGCTCATCCTGGACAAGACCGGTACGCTGACCGCCGGACGGCCCCAGGTGGTCGACGTCGTGGCCGCCCCCGGCGCCCGCGCCGATGACGTGCTGCGCCTGGCCGCCGCGGTGGACCAGATGTCCTCACATGTGCTCGCCGCCGCGATCGTCGACGCCGCCCGCACGCACCGGGCCGCGCTGCCGCAGCCGGCCGAGGTCCGGGAGAAGCCGGGCACCGGGACCACGGGGGTGGTGGAGGGGCACCGGATAGAGGTCGGCAAGGCCGTGGCCTCCTCCTGTCTGGAATGGGAGCGGGCCCAGCGGGCGCGGGCCGCACTGGACGGCGCCATGACCGTCTGGGTGACGGTGGACGGCCAGGCCACCGGAGTCATCCTGCTCCGCGACGCCATACGGGCCGACGCCGCGCGGACTCTGCGGCGGCTGCGCAGCGCCGGGATCGAGCGGATGGTCATGCTCACCGGGGACCGGGCCGAGGTCGCCGAGAGCGTGGGCATCGTCCTCGGGGTCGACCAGGTGCTGGCCGAGCAGACCCCCGCCGCCAAGGTCCGGGCGGTGCGGCAGGAGGCGGCCAGGGCGGTGACCGTGATGGTGGGCGACGGGATCAACGACGCCCCGGCCCTGGCGGCGGCCGATGTCGGAGTGGCGATGGGCGCCCGAGGTTCAGCCGCCTCCGCCCAGGCCGCCGACGTGGTGCTCACCACCGACCGCCTGGACCGGCTCGCCGACGCCATGGACGTCGCCCGCCGCTCCCGCCGCATCGCCGTGCAGAGCGCCGCCACGGGAATGGTGCTGTCGCTGCTGGCCATGGCGGCCGCCGCGGCCGGAGCGCTGGCGCCCGCGGCCGGCGCCCTCCTGCAGGAAGCCATCGACATAACGGTGATCGTCAACGCGCTACGGGCGCTGCGCCCCGTGCGGGGAACCCGGGCGGTGGTCGACCCCGCCACCGAGGCCCTGCTGCGCCGATTCGAGACGGAGCACTCCACACTGCGACCGCCGCTGGAGCTGATCCGCGAGACAGCCGACGAACTGGGCGAAACCCCCTCTGCGGCGTCCTTGGACCGGCTGCGGGAGGTCCACGGCTTCCTCACCGAACGTCTGCTGCCCCATGAGCGGGCCGAGGAGCAGCGGCTGTATCCGGCGATGGGGCAGGTGCTGGGCAGCCCCGAGGCCACCGTGACCATGAGCAGGGCACACGCCGAGATCGAACGCCTCGTGCGGCGTCTGGGAAATCACCTCGCCCTCGCCGAGGCCGACGGGGTGCGCGCGGAGCAACTCGACGACCTGCGTGCCTGCCTCTACGGTCTGCACGCCGTCCTCCTCCTCCACTTCGACCAGGAGGAGGAGGCCTACTTCTCCCTGACTGTCGGCTCGTCGGCAGAATGAAACACGGCTATGAGGGTGAAAGCAGACGTAAGTCCTCAGTGAGGGGGACTTTCGCCGCTGACGCTCTCGACATCACTGCGGGATCGTCGTGATTGAGGGATCTTTGAGGAGGTCAATCATGAAGGTCTCAGATGTCATGGGCACCAGAGCGGTCGCGGTGCGACCGGAGGCGCCCTTCCCCGAGATCGTCGAGGCCATGCGGCGTTTCAAGGTCGGCGCGCTCACCGTCATCGACGCCGATGAACACCCCATCGGCGTGGTCTCCGACGATGACCTGCTGCTCAAGGAGACCGACTCCGCGTCTGCGGGCAGTGCCTTCGACAGCCATCGCAGACGCGAGGAGCACCACAAAGCCGCAGGCATCACGGCTCGGGAGATGATGACCAGCCCCGCGATCACGGTCACGAAGGACACCGCCGTCCGGGACGCGGCGCGGCTGATGCACCGCTACCGGATCAAGCAGCTTCCCGTGATCGAGCCGGCCACCGGACGTCTCGTCGGAACCGTGCAGCAGAGCGATCTGCTGAAGGTCTTCACCCGTCCGGCCGAGGAGATCGATCGCGAGATCGCCGGGATCTGCAATCGCCTCTACATCGACCGGGAGCACTTGACGGTCGACGTGGAGGCGGGTGTGGTCACGCTGACGGGTCACGTCGGTTTCCGCTCGCAGATCTCCCGCCTGGTCGCGGCCGTCCAGGGGGTCGACGGTGTCCTCGACGTGGAGAACCGCCTGGACTACCGGTCCGACGACCTGACCCCCACCCCGCCCCTTCTGTGACGGGGGTGAGGTCCTGACATCCTCCCCACGGCTGAAGCCGGGGGATTCCCGCCCTCGGCGAGGCCATGCCGTCCGTGATGTGATGAGAGCAAGAAAGGGAGAACGTCATGATCCTGGTGGGAGTCGACGGCTCGTCGGCCGCGCTTGAGGCCGTGAGCTGGGCGGTAGGAGAAGCCCGGCTCCGCGGGGCCGGGCTGCGCCTCGTGCACGTCATGCCGGGCTGGCCGCTGGAGATGTCCGAGGACGCCCCGTACGCCGACGCGGGCCGGTGGATGCGCGACGGGGCCGCCTCCATGCTGACGGACGCGGTGGAGCGGGCCCGCGCGGAGGACGGCCGGGTCGATGTGGAGTCGCAGTTGCTCCCGGGCGACCCCCGGCTCGTCCTGATCGAGGCGACCAAGGAAGCGGACCTCCTGGTGGTCGGCAGTCATGGGCTGGGCGGCTTCTCCGGCATGCTGCTGGGATCGGTCGCGCTGGACGTGGCCGGACACACCTCCTGCCCGGTCGCCGTCGTCCGGAATCTGCCCGCGCAGGCACGCGGCGAGGTGGTCGTCGGCGTCGACGGCTCCCCGGCCGGCACGGCCGCCGTCGGGTTCGCCTTCGCCGAGGCGTCCCTGCGCGGCGCCGACCTGCGGGCGGTTCACGCCTGGAGCCGGCCTGTCGCCGGCTGCGGCCCCTTCGCCCTGGAGTCCGCGCAGGAGACGGCCGGAGGCGAGCGGCGGCTGCTGGCCGAGGCGCTGGCGGGCTGGAGCGAGCGCTATCCGGATGTCAAGGTCACCGAGCAGGTGGAGCACATGCACCCGGTGGAGGCCCTGAAGAACGCCTCAGCGCACGCCGACCTGCTGGTCGTGGGATCACGCGGACGCGGCGGCCTCGCCGGGCTGCTGCTGGGCTCGGTCAGCCACGCGCTGCTGCACCACGCCGCCTGCCCGCTGATCGTGGCACCCGCTCCGGCGACGCCCCGGCACACCTGAGCAGAAAGATCACCTTGCCGGTGATCGTACGGATGGGCGGTCGGGTTCGCTTGTGCTGATCATGTCGGAGACCATCGGGGTGTCGATGGTGCCGGGGCAGCCGGCGTCTACTTCGGCGAGGACGACATCGAGCGCCTTCAAGACGACTACGGCCGCGATTTCGGTGTTTGATGCTTTTATCGTGTCGCAGCTTGACGGACTGCCCGGCTTGGCCGCCGCCCGTGGCTGTTCCGTTGGCCCTCGCCCCGGAGAGCCACGGGTGAACCCGCGTCGTCGCGGAGCCCTGCGATCACGCGTTCCCAAAAAGATCGCTTCTGGTCAGTTCGCGGCAATCTTGCGGCCTCTTGTGCATTAGATCCTTCTTTCGACCGATTGGCGAATAAGGATCATCAATGTCCCGTTTTTTGGCCTTGACCATCGGGCTGCTGGCCGCCGTGGCCCTGCCCGCCATCCCGGCCCACGCCGGCACCCCTGACGGCACGCTCTCGCTCCGGACGGCGAGCGTGAAGGCGGGTGACCCCCTGGAGCTGTCCTACTCCACCTCGCGCCCCGACCCCAAGAACTGGATCGGCCTCTACGCCGACCCGGGCAACGGGCCCGTCGACCAGAAATACGTCGGTCCCTCGCTGAAGTGGGTGTACATCCCCTCCGGCTCGGGCACGGCCACCCTGCCCACCGACGGGCTCGAACCGGGCGACTACCTCACCTACGCCCTGGCCAAGGACGGCTACGAGTGGCTGGCGGCACCCGCGAAGGTGAAGATCGCGAGCAGCGAGCCGCTCCACTTCGTGACCCGTGCGTTCACCCTGCGCAACGCCCGCGCCAAGTCCCCGTACACGGCCACCGTCAAGGGTACAGTCCGCGGCGAGGCGAGCTTCCGGAAAACGGACGGCCCGGCCTGGGTGCGGGTCGGCCAGGACGGCACGGTGACCGGCACGCCGCCGGCGTCGGCGTCGGCGAAGACGGCCACCTTCACGGTGGAGGCGCGCAACCAGGCGGGCGAGAGCGCCACCGCCACGGTCGGCGTCCGCGTACGGCCTCCGGGCGGGCCGCTGGTGCCCGAGCTCACGACCATGTCCTGGAACCTGTGGCACGGCGGCAGCCAGGTCAAGGGCGGCAGGGAGAAGCAGCTGAAGTTCCTGCTCGACCGCGACGTCGACGTGGTCGGCATGCAGGAGACGTCGTCCACGTCCGCCAAGGAGCTGGCCGAGGCGCTCGGCTGGGACTACTACCAGGCGGGCGCTGACCTGGGCATCGTCAGCCGGTACCCGATCGTCTCGCGCGGGCCGCTGCCCTCCGAGTCGGGCCTGGCGGGGATCAACGCGAAGATCAGGCTGGACGACCGGCACGAGGTGGCCGTCTGGAACGTGCACCTCGGCTACACCCCCTACGGCCCGTACGATGCGTGCTTCGGAAAGTGGAGCGTCGAGCGGCTGATGGCCAGGGAGGCCGAGTCGAAGCGCACGCGCCAGATCCAGGAGATCATGTCGGCCATGTCCGGCGACCTCGCGGAGGCGAGCCGTACACCCGTCCTGCTGACCGGCGACTTCAACGCACCCTCGCACCTCGACTGGACCGCGGAGACCAGGAAGTGCGGGTACGGCTCCGTGTCCTGGCCCACCTCGGTCGCTCCTGAGCAGTCCGGGATGAAGGACTCCTATCGCGTGGCCCACCCCGATCCGGTCGCCGCCCCCGGCACCACCTGGTCGCCGATCTACACCACGTTCACCGGCGGGTACGATCACGACGGCCACAAGGGTGAGCCCGAGCCGCAGGATCGCATCGACTTCGTCCACTACAAGGGCGATCTCAAGGTGAAGTCGTCCGACGCGGTCGTCGAGGGCACCCCGGCGCCGATTCCGAACCACAGAGACAACGCCTGGACCTCCGACCACGCCGCCGTGCTGACCACGTTCGCCGTCCGTTGACCGGGCTCCGCGTTCACGTCCCCAGCGCCGGCGCGCTCGCGGGTTCGCGCCCGCCGGAGGCGATGATCAGATGACGCGCGCTGCCGGGCTGTTCTCGGCCACCGAGGACGGCCCGGCACCACGCGGGCACGTTGGTGGGAGACGACTCCCGAGTTCGTTGAGCGGTTGGGGGCCGGCGTCGCACCGTGCCGAGCGTCATCGGCGATCGCATCGCCCCGCTCACTGATCGGCGCCGCTCAGCCGACTCCGTCCCCGACGGGACCGCCGGCCGGTTCCGCCTGCTCGGCCCGGCGTCCGCGCCTGTGGACCGGCCGGCCGGGCTCGGCGAGCTCGGCCTGGCCCGGTTCGCGCTCCACCCGACGCCCGCCCGGAAGGAGTCCGCCCGCACGGCGTACGGGTCCACGGTGCTCAGCCCTGTCTACTGAGCCGGCTCGGCCCCGTCGGCCGACCCGGCCTGCCCGCCGCAGAAGACCTCCTTGACGAGCCTCTGCGTCGCCTTCTGGAACGCCGCACCCAGGGACAGCGCGGCGTCGTCCACGTAGTTCAGCGAGGCGGTCAGGGTCCTACCGCCGTCGGGCGTGCTGTACATCAGCGCCGCGTGGCCCGCCATGCCTCCGTTGTGGGTGATGACGGTGCCGCCGCAGCCCGTGTCCTGCACGAACACCCCCAGGCCGTAGCCGACCTTGGGATGCGGCGTGCACATCTCGGCCAGCAGCGGCGCCGGCAGCAGCTTGCCGCCCACCAGCGCGGAGATGAACGTGTGCAGGTCCTGGGTGGTCGAGATCATGTCACCGCCGCTGGAGATCCAGGAGGGGTTCTGGCGGGTGACGTCGACCGTCTTCTGCAGGCCCGCGTCCTCGTACCGGTAGTAGGCGTGGGCGTGCGGCTCGGGGATCTCGGACTGGACGGTCGGCGCCACGGTGCCCGACAGCCCGAGCGGCCCCAGGATCAGCCGCTGCATCTCCTCGGCGACCGAGCGGCCGCTGACCTTCTCGATCAGCAGCCTGGCCAGCACGTAGTTGGTGTTGGCATAGCTCCAGTCCGTCCCCGGCTCGAAGCGCGCCGGCTTGGACAACGCCAGCCGTACCAGATCCTCCGGCAGATAGGTCTTGAACCGGTTGTCCACCCACTCCTGGCCCGCGGTCGTGGCGGGGATCCCCGGCGCGAACGTCCCGTCGTCGTAGTACTCGCGACCCACTCGCCCCGCTCATCGTGCACGCGCAGCGTCACCCCGGTGAAGCCGGAGTCGACCATCTCCTCGATGGCCTTCTGCAGCTCCGGGCGGTCCTGGTCGGTAAGGGTGATGGACATGGTGGTGTGCTCCTTTGGGACTGTTACGAAGTTCAACGGAACGGACAGGGTCGCCGTGCTGAGGGGTGTCCCTCTTACAGGCTGCGGGCGGTGATGTCGCCGTAGGCGGTGGTCGCGTGGATGGTCAGGGCGGCGTCGGCGCCGTCGGTGTTCTTGAGCGCGTTGTGGATCCGGCCGTAGGAGGTGCCGGCGTCCAGGGAGGCCGAGACTCCGCGGGCGGCGCCGACGGAGATCCCGCCGGACTCGGTGCGCAGCGTGACCGTGCCGCGCACGGCCTCGGCGATGTGGAGGTCGCCCTTCTGGGTGCTGATCTCCGCGGGGCCGCCCAGGCGGCCGACCGAGAGGTCGCCGGCGAGGAGGGTGAGGCGGGCGCTCGCGGCCTCGTCGAGCTTGACCGAGCCCTGCGCGCTCTCGAAGGCGACGTCGCCGAGCCGTCCGACGCCCCGGAGCTCGGCGCTGGCCGCCTTCGCCTCGACGCGGGAGCCGGCGGGCAGCTGGACCGTGACTTCGATGGATCCGGAAGCGCCGAGGATCTGGTTCTTCGCCTCCGGGGCCTTGATCCGCAGGACTCCGTCGCCGTATGCGACCGTGGTCTGCTCCGCCGCCTTCACGTCGCGGCTCTTGGAGGCGTCCGCGGGCAGGACCTCGACCGTGGTGTCGGCCCGGTCGGCGGCGATGAACCGGATGCGGCCGGCGGGGATGTCGAGGAAGGCGGCGATCGGGGCGGGGGTGTCGAACTTCTGCATCGTGCTCTCCTGCGGCCCGTTGTTTCTGATACTGGAAACGCTACGTTGCATTTTGAGATATGGCAACTGATTCGTTGCGTGTAATCGTCATAACCGCAGGTAGAACTCGATAATTCGTTGCAATGTTTTTGAATTTAATGCAACCGTCACCGCTCTGATCGTTGCAATGGATTGAGAGTGAACGCTATACTGGAGACACCACAGACCGCGAAGGAGACCGCGATGCCGGGAGGCAGACTCACCCAGCAGGAACGCCAGCAGATCGCGCTGGGACTGGCCGACAGCCTCGCCTACGCGGAGATCGCCAGACGCCTCGACCGTCCGACGTCGACGATCACGCGTGAGGTGATGCGCAACGGCGGCCCCACCGCCTACCGCGCAGACCTGGCCCACCGCGCCACCGAACGCCGCACCCACCGCCGCAGGCGCGCCGCGCCTCGGGACCCCAACACGCCCCCGCAGGCCTACGGACGCGACGCCGAGGCCGTGCGCGAGTACGAGGAGGCGTTCGCCACCGTCTTCATGCAATCGGGCCTGCCCAAGATGACGGCCCTGGTGCTGGCCGGCCTCTACACCACCGACGCCGGCAGCCTCACCGCCTCCGAACTCGCCGGGCGCCTCCAGGTCAGCCCGGCGTCCGTCTCCAAAGCGATCACGTTCCTCGAAAGCCAGGGCCTCATCCGCCGGGAACGCGACGAACGCCGCCGCGAGCGCTACGTCGTCGACGACGACGTCCTGTACCAGTCAACGATGGCCAGCGCCCGCGCCACCGCCCACCTCGGCGAGGTCGCCCGGCAGGGCGTCGGCATCCTCGGCCCCGACACCCCGGCCGCCGCCCGCCTGGAGAACATCGCCCGCTTCGTCGACTTCGTCTCCGAGAGCATCGCCCGCGCCGCGGACCAGGCCCGCGAGATCCTCCACACGAAACCCGAAACGACCTCGGACGGCACTGCCTGAGCCACGTTCGGATCGCGGGCAGGCGGCCTCGGCGAGCACCGCCGGGACACCGGCGGGGCAGCGGCGATGCGGATGATGACGTCGGCGGTATCGGAGGTCGTCTGCCCGAGCGGATCCCCGATGGGAGGGGTTCCGGCGCGGCTGGGCTCAGGCGGTTCTCCGAACGTGCGACGCCTCGGCGGAGAGCGGCGTGCCGTCTTGGCCGAGCGGGTGGAGTTCGGGGAGCTCCCGCCCCTGGTCGTCGACGAGAATGGAGTGCGGCTCGTCCGGGGCGAAGGCGTGGCGCTCGCCCCATTGGCGGAGGGCGACCACGGCCGTGAACAGGTCCTGCCCGGCTCCGGTGAGCCGGTAGGTGTGTCGTCTGCCGTCGGTGGCGGCGCTCTTGTCGAGGATGCCGTGCTCGACGAGTTTGCGGAGCCGGTCGGTGAGGATGTTGCGGGCGATCCCCAGCCGCTGATGGAACTCGGTGAAGCTCGTCGCCCCGTCCATCGCGTCGCGGATGATCAGCAGGCTCCACCGGTCGCCTATCAGGTCGACGGTCCGTGCGACCGGGCAGGCAGGGTCGGTCCAAGCGCTTCCTGCGGCGAGTGTGACGTCCACCGGCCCCCTCCGTAATGAGTTGCAATCTGAAACCAGTATGCCCTAACCTCGAATAGGTTGCATTTTGCAACTTATTGGAGGGTGATATGTCGTCAGGATTGACCGGGAGGCAGCGGGCCGTGCTCGCGCTGGTGTGCGCGGTGGCGGTGTCGGCCGTCTACGGCATCCAGCCGGTTCTCGAGGCCGCGGGCGAGGACCTCGGGCTGAGGGAAGGAGCACTGGGGTGGCTGGTCGCCGCCGGCCAGATCGGCTATCTCGCGGGGCTGGTGCTGCTGGTCCCGCTCGGTGACCTGTTCGACCGCCGCAGACTCATCACGGTGCACTTGCTGCTCACAGCGGTAGGTGCGGGGGTGGCCGCCGCCGCCCCCAGCGGTGGCATCGCGATCGCGGGCCTGGCCCTGGCCGGACTGTTCGCCGTGGTCGTCCAGATCACGGTGGCCTACGTCGCGGCCGTCTCACCGATCGGCGAGCGCGGCCGCAACATCGGAGCGGTCACCTCGGGTGTGGTCGTCGGGATCCTCGGAGTGTGGGTGGTCGCGGGCACACTGGGCGAGCTGACCGACTGGCGCATGGTCTACCTCGTAATCGCCGGGCTTTGCGCGATGCTCGCGTTCGCCGCCCGATTCACCCTCGAGGCCGACATCCGCCGCCCCCGAGCCCGGTACGGGCAGCTGCTGTCATCGCTGGGCCGTCTGGTCGTCGGCGACCGGCTCTTCCTCAGTCGCGGACTGGTCGCGTTCTTCCTGTTCGCCTCCTTCGGCACGCTGTGGAGCGGACTGGCGCTCCCGCTCGGCGACGCGCCGTGGCACTTCGGCACTACCGAGATCGGATTGTTCGGACTCGCCGGTCTCACCGGGGCGCTGGGCGCGGCCCGGGCCGGCCGATGGGCCGACCGGGGCCTGGCGTCCTCGGTCACCGGCTGGTCGCTGGCCCTGCTCACAGCCTCGTGGCTGCTGATCGCTCAAGCGGGGTCATCGCTGTGGCTGTTGATCGTCGGCGTCATCGTCCTGGACTTCGCCGTGCAAGCCGTTCACGTCAGCAGCCAGCACCTGCTCACCACCGCCCGCCCCGACCAGAGCAGCAGCGTCATCGGCGCCTACATGGCCTTCTACTCCCTCGGCTCCGCGCTCGGTGCGATCACCACCACCTGGGCCTACAGCGCCACGGGATGGTCGGCCGCCAGCCTGCTCGGCGCGGCCTACGCCGCACTCGGACTCCTCGTCGCCGCCTCGACCCGACGTTTCACCGCCCTACCGCGGGCCCCGTTGCCCGGCTCCTGGGAGGCTCTCGCGAGCGCAAACCGGGAGAGCGCCGTGAACGAGACCTCCGTCAAGGGCGATCGCTGAGAAGCCGCAGTAGTCGGCCACTTTCAGTCGATAGAAGCGACAACGCCACTTGGGTGTGTCGCCTCTCCTCCGTGCTGGGACGGCAACCAGTGACCGGTCCGTGTTCGGCCGAACGGTGGACTGTCCGGGGCTCGCGCGGGACCGGTACCTGGCCGCGGCACTGGATGATCGACTCCAGGGGATCGTTCAGGCCGGAGGGGGACGGATAGCATACGCGGATGTCCTCGGTGCATCTGCGTCGTTCGGTCCGCGCGGTCGTGCTCGACGAAGACGACCGCATCCTGCTGTGTCGGCTCGTCATTCCTCAGCCGACCGGGACGATCGTCGTATGGGCGGCGCCCGGTGGAGGCGTTGAGCGTGACGAAGCCGTCCTTGTCGCCCTACGCCGGGAACTGCACGAGGAGGTAGGACTCGCCATCGACGCCGACCCACCGCATGTCTGGCACCAAGAGGTCATCGAGCCTGGACACGCGGTGGGCTATGACGGAGTGGTCAACGACTACTTCCTTGTCCGCGTCGCATCGTTCCACCCCCGCGGCGCGATGTCCGATGACGAGCTCGCCGCCGAAAACGTCGTCGGCTTCCGCTGGTGGCGGCTGTCAGACATCGCAGACTACTGCGGTCCCGACGTATTCTCACCGCGCGACCTGGCCACGCCGTTAGCGGAGCTGATCGCCGTCGGGGTTCCGGCCAGACCTGTGCCGCTCGGCCTGTTACGACTACTGAACCCTTAGAATCGATCATCTAGAGAATGTCGAGCCCGATGCCGCCGATGCCGATCAGGCCCCCCACCCCGACACCGTGGCCGACCCCGCTGCCCGAGCTCTCGTAGTAGCCACCGCCGTAGTAGCCACCGCCGAACAGGTCACTGAGAGGGTCCGCCGCTGCGTGGGCTGGGCCGGCAGCTACAGGCGAGGCCAGAACTGCGCCGACGCTGATCAGCGCGGCGACGATCGTGGTGCGGTTCACGCGGTTCTCCTTCGAGCAGGGGTGTGCCGCCTACTGCGGACACCCTCTCCGGTTACTGCACGCCCCATACGACTACCCGGAGTGAGCGAGTCCAAGTTTGCCGACATTCGGGCGTGTCCGCCCGAGTCGGACAGTGAGAGGGCGTCCAGCCCTGGTGGGGGCGTCGTTATGGCTGCCTGCGGACGATCGTCTTGGGGCGCGAGCATGGCGGCATGGATGATGTGGTCGCGCTGCGCGCCCGCTATGACCGCGTCGAAGGTGCCGTCGTCGATCAGGAACGCGTAGTGGCCGGGCTGGGGCCGGTGGCGGTCGTCGAAGTCGAGGGTGAGGTCGTCGTTGACGCTGACCGCGCGATGGCAGCGGGCATCCTTGTCGCCGTTCGTCTGCCGGCACATCAACGTTGATCGGCACCTACTCCTTCGCCCAGCCCGACCTCGGACCCCGCCGGTATCCGCCGGCTCCGCAACCTCGACGAGCCGGACTGACGAGAGGACATCCTGTAGACGGGGTCGGCGTCGTACCCCGAAGATCGCTAGGGCAGTCGTGTCGCTGTGGCGGCTGGTAGGGCGTAGGTGACGCCGGTAAGCCGTTCGGACAGCTGCCAGAGGCGAGTGGCTGTGGCGGTGTCGTGGACGGCGCGCTCGTGAGTACGACGAGTCGGCTCGCCACGAAGCTGAAGCACGCCGTCGGGAACGATGTAGCTGCCGCCGGGCAGGTCCGGCACGGTCGCTGCGTACAGGGAGGTCTTCGCCCCTTCAAGGGTGGGCCGGAAGGCCGCGCGCACCAGCAGGCGCGTGAGGGTCGCATACAGCCGTCCCCTGCTGCCGTTGGCACCGCCGGTGAGCACGTTCGTGCGGGTGAGTCCAGGGGCGACGGCCATGCTGCGCAGCTTCAGCCCGGCGGCGTCGGCCAGGCGCTGCAGTTCCATCGCGAAGTAGAGGTTGGCCCGCTTGGATTGCACGTAGGCGAAGGCTGTACGGTAGCCGCGCTCGGCGTTGAGGTTTTCCAGGTCGAAGCGGGCGAAGCGCTGGCCCTCGCTGCTGACGGTGACCACCCGTGGGTCGGGTGCGGCGAGCAGGTGCGGCAGGAGCAGACCGGTCAGGGCGAAGGTGCCCAGGTGGTTGATGCCGAACTGCGATTCGAAGCCATCGGCGGTCCGGGCGTAGGGGACCATCGCCACCCCGGCGTTGTTGACCAGCAGATCGAGCCGGCCGTGGTCCCACCCGGCGGCGAACTCCCGGATGGAGGCCAGGTTTCCCAGGTCCAGCCGTCGCAGATCCAGGTGAGCGCCGGGCAGCTCGTCCTGCATGCGGGCGAGGGCGGCCTGGCCGCGTCCGGGGTCGCGGCAGGCCAGCACGACATGCGCGCCACGGCGGGCGAGCTCACGGGCGGTGACGTTGCCGATGCCGCTGTTGGCTCCGGTCACCACCGCGATCCGTCCGCTCTGGTCGGGGATGGCGTGGGAGGTCCAGGGGAGAGAGTTGCGCATGATGATGTGCCACCTCAAGGGGACGCAAGCGAATGTATCGCAACTTTGAGTTGCGATACACTTATCTTGTCACGCGCCTCGCGAATATCGCAACTTGGAGTTGCAATGTGTTCTGATCAACCTTCCGCCCAGCCGGTCGGCCGCGGCGCCAAAGTACGCGCCGCCGTCCACGCCGCCACGCTCGCCGAGCTCGTGAACAAGGGCTACGCCGCGTTGAGTGTCGAGCACGTCGCCCAACGCGCGGGAGTTCACAAGACGACGGTGTACCGCCGCTGGAAAGATCGAGAGAGCCTGCTCGCCGACGCCCTGGCCGAGCACATGGCGATGGACATCCCCGTTCCCGACACCGGAGCGATCGAGAGCGACTTGCGGGCATTGGCACGTTCGATCGTCCATACGTTCACCAGCCCGAACGGGCAAGCCCTCCTCGCCGCCATGTTCACCGGAGCGGCCCATCTTCCGGAGATCGCCACAGCCCGGCGCCACGTGTTCGATGACCGCCTCGCCAGAGCCGAACCCGTGGTCACGCGCGCCATCCAGCGCGGTGAACTTCCCGGAGGAACCGATCCCGCCGAGCTGTTGAAGACCCTGGCCGCGCCGATCTACCTGCGCCTGCTCATCACCGCCGATCCAGTCGACGAGACGACGGCCGACCAGGCGGTGCGCGTCACGCTGACCGCCGCGCGCGCCGGCGTCCTGCGGACCGACTCGCAACCTCCGTTGTAGGTGTGGTTCCTCTGGAGGGACGGCCTCAGGGGCGCATGTCCGCGATCCTGCCATGCCTCGCGCGCCAGCAGTGACTCGTCCCATGCCGTGATGATCCCGGTGTGGGGCGAGGTGATCTCTCAGATGTAACCTCTGGTCCCGCCGCGGCGGGGCCGTACTTTTGCCGTCACGGGGTCATGCCTGGCCAAACAGCGCCGGAAATCCCGGCCATCTACCGCCGGAACTTACAGGTGTGCTCTTGGAGCGAGACGTCCGCTCCGGCCGCCACCGGTTCTCGGGCGCCCTCCACCTGCATGGACGTCGACTCGACAAAGATCTCGCCCCGAGGCCCCGTCAGATTGTCCAAAGGGCATGCCCCGGTCCTCCCGCCCGTTGCCGATCCCCCTTGCGGGGGAGCCGGTTGGTCCCTCTGGGGGAGGGTTCCGGACCTGGGGCTGCGCCATGCTCAGCAGCATGACCTCGATGAAGCCCCTCAAGGCCATGTGGCTCGGAATCGCCGCGCTGGCTCCCTACATCCTGATGAAGACCTACTGGGCGTTCGGCGGGAACGCCGGCCGGCCGGCCGGGGATCTCGGCGCCGGGATGCGCGCCAACGGCGCGCCCGAGGCGCTGGTGTGGATGGAGCAGCACGGGATCGACTTCACCGTGCTGGGCGCCCTCGGCGGGATGTTGCTGCTGGCGGCGCTGGCCCGGCCCTGGGGCGAGCGGCTGCCGCGCTGGGCGCTGCTCGTCCCGGGCTGGGCGGGCGCGCTGGTCCTCGCCCCCTACGGTTTCGCCACCTTGATCGCCTCGGCCGTCGGCTTCACGGTCGGCGACGCCGAAGGCTGGTCCTCTTGGGTCGGCTACGTGGGCGGACTCGCCTTCGCCGGCCTGGGCCTCTCACTCGCCCTCTGCGCCCGCTCCTACCAGCGCCGTACCCGCCCCTCGGCCGTCCTCGCCCACTCCCGAGCATCTTCGCTCAGTCCGTCCACGGAGGGAGCTCCCGCGAGCCGCCGTCCGGCGTAGACGTCAATGCGGTCCTGGAGGTTGCTCTCGTCAAAACGATCCAGAACGCTACTCCGCCACGTGACGTCGGTGTTCGCGCGCGGCGCCCGCGGTGCGCCCCGTCTCAACTCGCGCCCGCCGTACCGGCGGACCGCCGACCCCGCGGTGGTGAAGGCGGCCCTGAAACGCCTGACCGGCTAGCCTGGCCGGACTTCGTCGCCGACTCTCAGCTCGCCGAGGTTCCTGGGCACCAGGCGGATGCCGAACCAGGTCTCTCCGTCCCAGCGGCGGCGTTTGGCCAGGGTTCTCAGGGGTTCCTTGCCACGCTCCTGAGTGGCCGGGTCCCAGATGGTGGCGGCGCAGCGGTCGCACAACCCCGAGACACGGAAATCGATCTCGCCGATGCGGACCGACGTCCAGGCGTCCTCCGCGAAGGGTTCCGCGCCGTCGATGACGGCGTTGGGCCGGAGGCGGGCGACGTCGAGGGGGGCCGGGGGGTGCTCCTGGCGTTCCATGGCACCTTCGGCGATCCAGTCGTCCAGGCGCTGGAGTGAACTCCTGGAGACGAGCATGAGGGGTCCGTCCCAGAGGCCGCCCTGTTTCTCGGTGATGGTCCGGCGTCTGGGGTCGTCCAGCCAGACGAGGCGGGCGGGCCTGCCGAGCAGGCGGGTGAACCATTCATGGGCGTCGGCGTGGGCGAGCACGGCCCGGTCGAGGTTGGAGCAACCTAGCGGGATCGTGTCACCGGTGGCCGGGGGGATCTTGAGTTCGCCCATGGCCCTCGCCGACAGGCGGAGGCCGCCTTCGGGGGTTTCGGCGGCCGAAACCGAAAGAAGCCGGGGGTGTTCGCCTACCCAGATCAGTTCTCCCAGCGGGTCCACCACGGCCCAGCGGCGGTCGCCTTCCAGCCCCCAGGGGAGGACCTGGGCGGATGGGCGGGAGATGCCTCTGGTGGATTTGATGAGGTAGGTGCGGATCTCCGCAAGTTCCATTGCGCAAGGATAGGAGAAAGCGCTCTCTCGGGGTATGGGAGCGTTTCCATGGGGCGTCCGGAGCGAAGTGTCGGGCTCCCTCTGGAATGCGGGTTTCGCATGCTCTTCGACGAGGCGGCCGGGTCCGTTCGTCGGAAGCCCTGTAGCGGCTTCTGGTGAAACATTCATCCCAGCCGGGCGCGGGCGGGAAGGTTCGCGGGGTCACCGGTCCCGGCTCGTCGGCGCAGATGACCGTGGTCTAGCCCCGGGTGGAGCAACCATCGAGGCGTTTCACTACCGGCGGGCAGATCTTGGTGCAATCGCACCGCCGACGGCCCCCGACTTCATGTTCCTGCACGAAGCACTCCCGGGTGAGGTGATGGAGGGTTGCTGGAACATTGATTTGAAAGCTCTGGAGGCCTGTGAATGGGACTCGCCGAAGGCACCTCCACCCTGGCGCCGGCGCAGATACGTAAAACGGCGACCGTCACCGTCGGCCTGCTCATGGGCGTCTGGGTGATCGACTACGTCGATCGGGTGATGATGGCCGTCGCGTTGCCGTTCATCGGCGAGGAGTTCGCGCTCACCAAGACCGAGCAAGGCTGGCTGATCACCGCATTCTCCCTGGTCTATCTGCTGTGCCAGGTGCCGGGTGGCATCCTCGCCGACAAGTTCGGCGCCCGCCGCCAACTCATGGTCTCTCTGCTGCTCTGGTCGGTCTTCACCGCCCTCACCGGTATCGCCTGGGGTCTGGCATCCCTCCTCGTCATCCGTGCTCTCTTCGGCGTCGGCCAGGGCCTCTTTCCCGGCGCATCCTTCAAGGCCATCGCGGAACGCACCACCCCCGCCGTCCGTGCCACCGCCGCCGGTGCCATGCTCGCCTCCAACCAGCTCGGTGCCGGCGTCGCCCCGCTCATCGTCGCGCCGCTCATCCTCACCCTCGGCTGGCGCCACACCTTCTGGGTCACCGCCGCCGCCGGCGTCGCCATCGGCGTTCTACTCTGGAAGCTGCTGCCCAAGGCGCTGCCAGCCCACCTCAACGGCTCCGACGTCGTTCAGGACAAGGGGACCGGCCTCGGCGCCGTTATGCGCTCGCCATCGGTCTGGAAGTTCGCCGCCCTCTTCTGCACCACCAACATGCTCGGCTACGGCTTGATCACGTGGGTGCCCAGCTACCTGCTGGAGGAGCGCGGCATCTCCCTCATCAACACCGGTGTCATGGCCGCCATCCCCGGCCTGGTCGCGTGCGCGACCGCCTTCCTCGGCGGCTGGCTGTTCGACCGCTTCTTCCACGACAGAGCCCGGCTCTACGTCATCCCCCTGCTCCTGGTCACCGCCGTGCTCCTGGTGCTCATGCTGATGGCCGACTCCGCTGTCGGGTTCACCGTCTACCAGACCCTCGCCATGGGCGTGGCGGGCCTTTCCACGATGGGCATCCTCGGCATGCCCGTGCGCGCCCTGCCGCCCGCCGTCATCGGATCGGGCATGGGCGTCGTCAACGTCGGCGGTCAGATCGCCGGTGTCCTCGCCCCCGTCCTCATGGGCTTCCTGGTCGACAAGTTCTCCTACACCGCCGCTTTCGGCCTGCTCATCGCCACCACCGTCCTCGGCGCGCTGATCGCGTTGATCGTGCCCCAGCGCCCTGAGCAGTTCAGCCTCGGCACGAAGGAGCTCGCGTGACGACATACGATCTGGTCCTCGCCCACGGCCGGGTCATCGACCCCGAGACCGGTCTGGACGCCGTACGCGACGTCGGCGTCAACGGCGGGGTCATCCAAGCCGTCTCCGACCAGCCGCTCGACGGCGTCACCACCGTCGACGCGACCGGCCTGGTCGTCAGTCCGGGCTTCATCGACCTGCACAGCCACAGCATGGACGTCGCCGGCCACCGCCTGCAGGCGCTCGACGGCGTCACCACCGTCCTGGAACTCGAAGCCGGCGCCTACCCGGTCGCCGCCGCCTACCGCAGGGCCGAGATCGAGGGCAGGCCCCTCAACTACGGCTTCGCCACCTCCTGGGCCGTGGCCCGTATGGCCGTCCTTCTCGGCCTCGACACCAGCGGTGACCTGAGAGATGACTTCCTCGCCAACATCGGCCGCGAGGAATGGCAGCGCGCCGCTCCGCGAAACGTCGTCGACCGCATCGTCGGCATGCTGGAGCGCGACCTCGGCGACGGCGCGCTCGGCATCGGCATCCTCGTCGGCTACGCGCCCCGCGTCGATCCCTCCGAGTACCTCGCCGTAGCCGCCCTCGCCGCCCGCGTCGGGCTGCCCACCTACACCCACGCCCGCGAACTTGTCGAGATGGACCCCGCCACTCCCATCGACGGCGCCGAGGAGATCGTCCGCGCCGCCGCCGAGACCGGCGCGCATATGCACTACTGCCACGTCAACAGCACCTCCATCCGCCATGTCGACCGCGTGCTCGGCCTGGTGGAGAAGGTTCGCGCCGAAGGCTCGCGCGTCACCACCGAGGCCTACCCTTACGGCGCGGGCATGACCGGCGTCGGCGCGGCCTTTCTCGCCCCGGAACTCCTCCACCGGCGCGGGCTGACCCCGCACTCCATCGGCCTGCTCGGTGCCGAGGGGCGTATCCCCGACGCCGACACCCTGCGTCGGGTCCGCGAGAGCGAACCCGGCTCGGCGGCTTTCGTCCACCTGCTCGACGAGGATGACCCCGCCCAGTTCGACTACATCCAGCGGGCCCTCACCTTCACCGATGCCGCTGTCGCCACCGACGCCGTACCCCTCCTGTGGCGCTCGGAGGCGCCCGACCCGTTCTCCTGGCCGCTCGGGCCCGACGCCGTCACCCACCCCCGTACGGCCGGCACCTACGGCCGGACGCTGCGCAGGCTCGTCCGGCAGAACGGCGTCCTGTCGCTGCCCGAGGCTGTGCGCCGGTGCACGCTCATCCCCGCCGACGTGGTGGGCTCGGGTGTCCCGGCGATGCGGCGCAAAGGCCGTGTTCAGGCGGGCTGCGACGCCGACCTGACTGTCTTCGACCCCGAGACCGTCAGCGACCGTGCCACCTACACCGAGACGGTCAGGCATTCCACCGGTTTCGTCCACGTCCTTGTCGGCGGCCAGTTCGTGGTCCGCGACGAGTATCTGTTGCCGACCGCCCTGCCGGGGCGCGCGGTCAGAGCCTGATGCCTGGTCCGGGTCATCTGGCTGACGGCCCCGACCGCCGTTTCGGGGCCGGGGGGAGGAGGACGCCGATACCGCACTGATGGACGTTGAACAGGGCGACTTAGGCGTCCTTTGCGGATGGCCGACTGGTGGGATCAGCCCCCGCTACGGGGTCCTCCGCTTCACGCCGGGTGAGCACCAAAGGGGCGTCCTCGGTGATGGCGACCGTGTGCTCGGAGTGGGCCGTGCGTGAGCCGTCGGCCGACCGGATGGTCCAGCCGTCGGCGTCGTAGACGATCCGGTCGGTCGTGCGGGCGAACCAGGGTTCGAGCGCGAGGGTCAGCCCCGGCCGGAGCACAAGGCCGCGTCCTGCCCGGCCCTTGTTGGAAACATGGGGCCCCTCGTGCATGGTGCGGCCGATGCCGTGGCCACCGAACTCGTCGTTGACCGGATAGCCGTAGTCGCGGGCCACCGCCCAGATGGCCGCCGAGATGTCACCCAGGCGGTTGCCCGGACGTGCCACCTCGATCGCCGCCTTCAACGCTTCCTCGGTGGCGCGGATGATCCGCAGGTCGTCGTCGGCGGCAGTGCCGACGACGACCGTGCGCGCCGAGTCGGCCACCCAGCCATCGATACTGACTGCGAGATCCGCGCTGAGCACGTCCCCGTCGCGCAGTGTGTAGTTGTGGGGCAGGCCGTGCAGGACGGCGTCGTTGACGGACAGGCAGATGACGTTGCGGAACGGGCCGCGTCCGAAGGACGGCGCGTAGTCCCAGTAGCACGACTCCGCCCCGCGTCGTTTGATCATGCCGCGCACGTGGCGCTCCAGGTCCAACAGGTTGACGCCCACGTCAGCGAGCCGGCCGACCTCGGAGAGCGCCTCGGCGACGAAACGCCCGGCCACATGCATGCGTTGGATCTCCGCAGGCGTCTTCAGCTCGATCACGAATACCTCGCATCACAGAGTGTCGGTATAGTTATACCGGCACCCTAACACTTACCGGTATAATAATACCAGTCCTCTCCTGGGGGCATGGTCCGCCAACCGCTCGCACCTGGGCAGATCGAAGCCGGCAGGCGTCTCGGCGCCCTGCTGCGTCACGCGCGAGCGGGACGCGACCTGGCGGAAGTCGCGCACGCGGCCGGTATCCCGCCGGAAACCCTGCGCAAGCCTGAACGACGTGATGATCGGCGCGTCACGCTCCTGGCGCAGGAAGGCAAGAGCCCGCTGAAGGGTGTGCTCGGCGATCCCCGTCATGGCGTCGCGGCCGGGGAAGTCGCCGTCGAGGAGCCGTAGCGCCCGACAGCCGCTACGTGGGCGACATCACATGTCTGCCCGTTGGCGGCGGCACGTTCCTCTACCTGGCCACGGTCGTGGATCCGTACTCGCGTCGTCTGGTGGGCTGGTCGATCGCCGAGCACATGCGCACCGAACTCGTCGTCGACGCGCTGCAGGCCGCCGCGCACCCGGGGCGGCCGGATCGGTCCGCAGGCTGTCCGGCTTGTGCCTTCAGCCGCCATCTTCCGCGTACCGGGCTGGCGCGGGCCCGTCCGGATGCCGGACGCCGGGACCTTCGCCCGGTTGCGCGACCATCATGCGGCCGGCGGCACGCTCGCCGGGGTATGCGCGGGCGCTGACGCGCTGGGCAGGGCCGGGCTGCTCGATGGCCGCCGCTGCACAACGCACCATACGGTCCAGGATGAATTGGCGCGCCTGTACCCCAGGGCGCACGTGGTCCGGGACGCACTGTATGTCGTGGACGAGCGGGTGGTCACCTCGGCGGGAGTGGCCAGCGGCATTGATGTGGCGCTGCACCTGCTCAGCGTGCGCCACGGCCCGCACGCCGCAGGACAGGTGGCCCGCACCATGGTGGTCCACGCTCACCGCGACGGCGCGGCCCGGCAGATCAGCATGATGTTCCGGCACCGTTCACATGTCGATGAGACCGTGCACCGCGTCCAGGATCTGATCGACACACAGTTCACCGAACGTCTCCCGCTCAACCTGCTCGCCCGGACGGCATGTTGCAGTGAGCGGACCGTGACCCGGCTGTTCCGCGACGCGACCGGCTTGACGCCGCTGGCATACCAGACTGCGCTACGGCTGGAGCGGGCCGAGCATCTCATCGCCCAAGGGGCCACGACCGAGACGGCGGCACGCGACGTCGGCTATGAGGACGCCCGCATGCTACGCCGCCTGCGCGCCCGCACCGGGGTGCGGGCGACCAGGTGACCGGGTGGTTGCGGTACTACGGCTGTGGCCGCGTAGGTGAGAACGGGAGAACGTGCCGTCACGGTCCCGGATGAGACACCTGAAGGTGCCGGCGCGTTCACCCAGGTCCATCGGCAGGTTCCGGGCCTGCCGGGTGGTTGGTGCGCCGGCCGGGTCGGAGGTGTCGCCCAGCATGCGCGCGGCGGATCTCGATCTCCATGGCGAACGAGACACGCAGGCGCTCGAGGAGCACGGCGTCGATGTGGTCGATCGGCGCCCGCCGGCCTTTCGCCTGGTTTGCTGGTTCCGCTTGCACGCTTCCGTATGTGATCTTCCGCACTTCAGATACTGAAACATTGCAGATACTGAAAATTCCCCGCTACCCTCGAGACTGTGACCACCATGGACAGCGCTGACGAGCTCGGCCGGAGGGACCGTAAGAAGCTCGAGACCCGTGCGGCGCTGGAGCATGCCGCCCTGAAGCTGGTGGCCGCGCGCGGCCTGGCGGGGGTCACGGTGGAAGACATCGCCGAGGCCGTGGACGTCTCCTCCCGCACGTTCTTCAACTACTTCCCGTCCAAAGAGGACGCGCTCATCGGCCCGAGCCCGGCCTCCACAGCCGAACTGCGCGAGAGGCTGGAGGCGCTGCCCGCGGACGTGCCGGTCCTGGAGGCGCTGCGGCTGATGTCGCGGGTCGAGGCTGAGCGTGTCCAGGAACAGCGCGAGCAATGGCTGCTGCGGCTGAAGGTGTTCGAGCAGAACCCATCGCTGCTCCCACGGCTGGTCGCCAGCGGCAGCGAGACCGAACGCGCCGTGACAGCCGCCGTCGCCCGCCGGTCCGGTATCGAGCTGGGCACGAGCGGCTACCCCGAGCTTGCGACCGCGGTGGCCATGGCGGCCTTCCGGGTGGCGATGATCCGCTGGAGCGCCGCGGGCGGCCGCCCGGAGCTGGCCGACCTGGTCGACGAGGCCTTCGCCCAGCTCGCCGGCGGCCTGCCCAATCCGTGACCGCTCCGATCGCCATCTCTTTTCGACCGTCCCCGTGCACGTTTCCGTCGAGCCGGCGCCCGCAGGAGTCCTGGGGAGCGCCGGTCCCCACCTGAGAAATTGAGGAAAGATGACAACCGCCAGCACACAGCCCGAGGCTGTGGCGCCCACGTCCAGAAGGAAGGTCCTGCAGGCGCTGTCGGGGCTGATGGTGGGCATGTTCGTGTCCATCCTGGCCTCGACCGTCGTGGCCAACGCCCTGCCGCGCATCATCACCGACCTGCAGGGTACGCAGACCGTCTACACCTGGATCGTCACCGCGGAACTGCTGGCCATGACGGCCACCGTGCCGCTCTGGGGCAAGATGGCCGACCTGTACAACAAGAAGCTGCTGATCCAGCTCTCGCTGGGACTGTTCGTGGTGGGCTCGCTGATCGCGGGCTTCACTCCGAACGTGGAGATCCTCATCGTCAGCCGTGTCGTCCAGGGCGTCGGCGCCGGTGGCATGACCGCGCTGGCCATGGTCGTGATGGCCGCCATGATCCCACCGCGTGAGCTCGGCCGTTACGCCGGCATCTTCGGCGCCGTGTTCGGCGTCGGTACCGTGGCGGGCCCGCTTATCGGCGGCGTGCTCGTGGACACTTCCTGGCTCGGCTGGCGCTGGTGTTTCCTCATCGGTGTGCCGTTCACGATCTTGGCCATCGTCCTGCTGCAGCGCACTCTCGACCTGCCGGTGGTACGCAAGGACGTCAAGGTCGACTATTTGGGCGCCCTGCTCATCACGGTGGGGGTGTCCACCCTGCTGATCTGGTCGTCGCTGGCGGGCAACCAGTTCGAGTGGGGCTCCTGGCAGACCGCCGCGCTCGTCGGCGGTGGCGTGCTCATCCTTGCGGTGGCCGTCTGGGTGGAGTCGCGGGCCGCCGAGCCGATCATCCCCCTGTCCATCTTCAGGAACCGCACCGTCGCTCTGGCCACCGTGGCCAGCGTGCTGGTCGGCGTGGCCATGTTCGGTGGCACGGTCTTCCTGTCGCAGTACTTCCAGGTGGCGCTCGGCAAGTCGCCGACGGTCGCTGGACTGATGAGCCTGCCGATGGTGTTCGGCCTGCTGATCTCCTCCACCGTGGCGGGTCAGCTCATCACCAAATGGGGCCGCTGGAAGGGCTTCCTGGTGGCCGGTGGTGTCGTCATGCTCGGCGGGATGGGCCTGCTCAGCACCATTGACGGCCAGACCGGCACGGTGCTGCTCGGCGTCTACATGGCGGTGCTCGGCATCGGCGTGGGCATGCTCATGCAGAACCTGGTCCTCGCGGCCCAGAACGATGTGCCCGCCCACGATCTTGGCGCCACCACCTCGATGCTGACCTTCTTCCGCAGCATGGGCGGCGCGGTCGGCGTCAGTGCGCTGGGCGCGGTGCTGGCCAACCGGATCACTACGCTCATGACGGAGAAGCTCGGCCCGATGGCCGCCGCCGGCGGGGGTGGGGACAGCCACGCCGTACCCGACATCTCCAAACTGCCCGCTCCCGTCGTCCGCGTCATCCAGGATGTGTACGCCACCGCCACCGCTGACCTGTTCCTCATCGGGGTGCCGCTCACCGCGCTCGCGTTGGTGGCTGTCCTGTTCATCAAGGAGAAGCCGCTCAACACGCTGTCGGGTGAGGAACGCCTGGCCCAGGAACGCGCCACGGCCGCTGGTCACTGAACGGCTCCCAACCGCAACTACGCGCAGCTCGTCGACGGCGTCCATGTGAGCAGAGCCGACCTGTCCCAGGCGACGGTCATCTGCGACACCGACGTCGTCGACCGCGTGTGCCCGCGGCCGCCGAGGCGGCCGGCCCGCCAAGCTCTCCCCGGAGCAGATCAGGATGGACCGGGCCCAGTACGAGGTACCTGGTGCCACCGTGGCTGAGATCGCCAAGGCGCCGGGTGTCGGCCGCGGCGCCGTCTACCGGGCGCTCCAGCAGACGCCCTGACCATCCTCTGGGCGAAGTACCTGAGCCCTGAGTGGGCCCCCGATGGCACACTTCTGCTGCGGCTGGGGGTCATATCCGCGTCCGGACAGCCCCTCTCCTATAGGACGGTCAGGTGGCCGTACCTGGACAGGGCTGCGGTCAGGCCGCCGGATCTGCCGCGGAGTGTGGCGTCCAGGAAGGCGACGGTGGCCGCCGCGGTGATGCGCGGCCCGGCAGTCCGGCCGAGGGAGCCGATGAGCGCGGGCAGGGGCGGCAAGAAGAGCGGGGCGTCGGTGAAGGTGAGGTGCGCCGCGCCGGGGACGGTGAGCCGGTAGCCCGTCGCCGTACTGAGCTGGAGCACCCGCGTGAGGCGCGGGATGTAGTCCGGCTCCTCGCCCGGTTTGACGTCGTGGGTGAGCGCGAGCACGGGCTGGCGGAACGGGCGCGTTGCGGGGTCGCGGGGGAAGCCGTCCAGGTCGATGACGGCTGCGAACCGGGGGTCCTGGCGGGCGGCCTGGAGGGCGGCGGCGCCTCCGAGGGAGTGGCCGGTCGCTGCGGTGCGGCGGGTGTCGAGCCGCCCGGTCAGGAGGCCCGGGATCTCGTCGCGGTCCAGGCGGCCGAGCTGGGTGAGTACGAAGCTGAGGTCGGCGGCCCTGACCGCCGTCCACCCAGCCGCGCGCCTGTCGTCCTCCGCCTGGTCGCCGGTGGCCGCAACCTGGGTGCGGATCGTCCGGCCGTCGGTGAGGGTGACAACGGCCGAGTCGTATGGGTGGTCGAGGGCGGCCACGACGTACCCGCGGCTGGCCAGTTCCTCGGCCCAGGCGGTGTTCTGGGTGCGCACGCCTCCGAGCCCGGGTGAGAACAGCACCACGGGGAACCGGTCGCCTCCGCCGGCCACTGGGGCATCGGGCACCGAGCGCGTGCGGGCGCGGGCCGGCTCGTCGAGAATGAAGCGTGGAAGGCCGAGGTAGTCGGCCTCGCCGCGGGCGACGCGCTGTGCTTCCTGCGCCGTGCGGCCGAGATACCACGCCCGCTGGGCTGCCGGGGGACCGCCCTGCGCGGGATACCAGAGCTGGACGACGACCGTCCGCTTGTCATCGGTCCGGGACGTGGCGATTTCCGGGCGATCAGGGTCGGTCCACTGCATGATGGTGGTGCCAACGGCGTAGGCGCCCGATGGCTTGGGGAACACGGGCAGGGGCAGCGCCCACGCCGCCGCCGCGCCCGCGAGGATCAGGGCCAGGCATGCCGCCGATCCCGGCAGAGCCATCCACCATCGAGCCCGCCGCGCGGGCCGCCCGGCACGCCACCTCAACATGGAGGGAGCAGCGAACGCCAGCGCGATGGCCCCACCGGCGAGGACGGGTAGGAGCTGCCAGCGGATCCCGAGTACGGCCAGCGCAATCGCGGACACCGCGAGGGCCGCCGCGCCGGCCAGCGTCGAGGGGCGGCGCGCCCCGGGCGGCAGCCAGCGGGCCAGCACCAGCACGACGGCGGCCGCCAAGGTCAAGAGCTCTGCGAGGGACAGGCCGAATACGGTCACATTCATGTGATCACCGTGGCGGAATGACCTCAGCCGGACATCGGCCCAATGTCGAGAGTTGTCCGCGACCCCGGTATGACCTCTCGCGACCCGTCTGCGACCGGGGGCGTAGGGGCCCGTAGTCCTGGCACCTCCCGGACGAACGCTCGACCGGCCTGCTCCGGGAGCTCGGGGCGCGTCCGGGAGAAGGACACCGCTGGGGTACGGCTCTCTACCGGGAGTCGTCCTCGTCGAAGACTTCGTCGCCCTCGTCCCGGGCGTTGGGGTCGCGGAGTTGCCGGGTGGCGGTGGCGCCTTTGCCGGGGCCGGCGGGGCCTACGGGCGTGAACGAGTGTTTCCCGTGGACGACGCGGATGCCGGCGCGACGTACGTGCACGTCGCCTCGGATTGTCAGTGCGGTTGGCCATACTCCGCCTAGCCAGGATGATCACCAACGAGGCGAAGGCGTTGACATGGCACAGTTGCTGCGGAGGCTCGACGACGAAGTTTACGTCGAGTACAACACGTTCGGGCTGGACGGCACCGACCTGCCGGGGTGGGGCTCTCCCACCGACGAGATCTACCACTTCGTCGCGGCCGTGCGCCTGGAGTCCTGGGACGCCGAGCCGGGGGCCGCGGACGCCTCGTGGACGCCGGTCAGTTCCGCGACGTTCGTCGCGGAGAGCGGTGTGGTCGCGATCGTGGCGATGATGGACGGCAGGGGGCATGACTTCCTGATCGGGCCGCCGCGTTTCGAGTACGGCGTGGACATGTACCTGCGTGAACCCGAGCCAGGCGACGGGCATACCACAGGTGAGTGCGAGGAGGCGTGGCTGCTGAGGTTCTGGCCGATCCGGGATGTCTTCGACCCGATCACTCACGCGGCGCCGTTCTCCTACATCGCGCGCGGGGTTCTGTACTACTCGATCGACCTCGAGCCCGAGCAGCTCGTGCAACCTCCGGCGCGGCGGGAGGTGCCGGTGCCGGTCTCGGCGGTGGCGGACTGGGCGTCGCTGCGCGCGGACCCGGACCTGGACACCTTCGACGGCTGGCTGCGCATGTTGCGCCGCAAGGCGGAGGGCAGGGGCGTCACCGTTCACGAGTTGCTGCGCACGGCCGGGGTCGACATCGAGGATGGTGTGGACCTCACCCCTGCCTCCTGCACCCCGCCGCAGATGCGTGCGGGGCGGTTCAAGGATCCGCTGATCGACCGTTACTACGCCGAGCAGGCGCGGCGGGGCTCGTTGTCCGGGCGCGACCTGGGCGAGGATCGGCTGCGTGAGTACGCCGACGGCGAGCGCATCGCCAAGGAGTTGTGCCGCGGCGGCACGCAGACGTTCTCGGTGCCCGTCGAAGGCCGTGGCGCCCTCTATGTACCGGCGGGTGTCAGCCGCCGCGTGTGGCGGTGGGAGGACGACATGCTCGGCGGCGAGCTCATGGACGAGGGACTGACGGTGGATCGGCAGATTCTGGCCAGGAATGCGTGGACCAGGCAAATCCTCGTCTCCGGCATCGTGACGGTCCTGCGCCGCGACCACGACAGGCCCGGCTGTGGCGACACCGTCTGGTACGTGGTGCGCGACGCCGAACCGCACGAGGCGGCCAGGGTCTTGTGCGCGGAGGCCACCTGGGAGGAGGACCAGGATCTGCGCCGGGCCTTGGACGGGGTGGCCAGAGAGAAGCTGATCGACCTGCGGGCCACCTACAGGAGCCGGGAGAGGTGAGGGCGTGCGGCCAGGTCGGAGGTGGCTTAGTAGGACGTGGGCACCTCGGGTAGGAGACGGTATGTCACCTGCTGTGGGGGTCAGGGAAAGTGGCCCGAGGACGCCGAGCTCTGGCACGCCGACCCCGCCGCCCCCGGACCCACCGCGCGGCTTCGACACCCATGCCTGGTGGCGCCGGCAACATGACAGCGCCAATCCAGACGAGCAGCCACCTCTATGCGTGATCACTTCCGATCTGGCGTTGACGGCCGCGGCGTACAGGCTCCAGCCCAAGTCGGTGTCGAGGTCGGCGACGATGATCTCCGACCAGCCCGACACCTCGACGGTCTCGGTGTCCAACAGCGAAGCCAGGCGGGTCTTCCATGCCTGGGCGAACTCGGCCGGTCCTCGATGCTTGCTGTCTTGCTCGGCGAGCGTCTGCTGGTAGGCCTCGCGGACGATGGCCTGCATCGCTCCCCGCCGTACCCGCCGCTCCATGTCGTCGTCCCGTACGGCGGCCGCGTTCTGCGCCCAGGCGATCAGTCCGCGCAGCCCACCCGGACGCCTGCGCGCTTCCGCTGGCCACGTCGCGGGCAGAGGATCCCACAGTATCCGCACCACGTAGGAAGTGTCCGCGATCGGAGCGGAATCCGGAAGGCCGGGGGCAGGCTCGCTGTCCGATGACCCCGGCGCACTGAACTGAGGACGCGTCAGCCTGAACCTTGGCCCAGTGCGGCCTGCGCGGTCGGCGATGCGGACGTGGCAGGGTCGCCGCGCTCAGCGGCACCGCGCCCGGCCGGCTGATGCTCGGAGCGGCCCTCGCCGACTGGGTCGATCGGGTTCCTGGTGACCAGGAGGACTTCTCGGCCCTTGAGCAGCAACCGAACGGCCAGTGACGTTGGCGAGCCGTCGGGGCTGGGCCATCGCTACTGCCGGTTCGGATGCGGGTGGTCGCGGCCCTGATCTGGCAGGGGAACGAGAAGTGATGCTGGGGAACTTGGGCGGGCCGCATCGTGGAAGTTGCTGATCCGGCAACAGGATTTAAGCGACTGACCAGGTCAGCGGGATGATCGGTGGCAGCGCCCGCGGAGCGAAAGGGGACGTGGAGCGGGGAGAAGAGTACTGCCGCTGGCAGAAGCGGGCACGCCATCTGGAGGAGACCCATGTCGCAGCACGTCGCAGAGATCACGCATCGTTCGGTGTCCGTGCCGGGCGGCCGGATTTATACCGCGGAGCAAGGGAGGGGGCCGCTGGTGTTGCTCGTCCACGGCTTCCCCGAGTCCTGGTATTCCTGGCGCCGTCAGCTCCCGGCGCTCGCGCAGGCCGGTTACCGGGTGGTCGCGCTCGACGTCCGCGGCTACGGCCGATCCTCCAAGCCGGCCGCGGAGGACAGCTACCGGATGCTCGATCTGGTGGAGGACAACGTCGCGCTGGTGCGGGCCCTGGGCGAGGAGTCCGCAGTGATCATCGGCCACGACTGGGGCTCGAACATCGCGGCCACGTCTGCCCTGCTGCACCCTGAGGTCTTCCGCGCGGTGGGGCTGCTGAGTGTGCCCTACGCGCCGCCCGGTGGCCCCCGTCCCACCGGCATCTTCGCTCAGATGGGCGGTGAGCAGGAGTTCTACGTCTCCTATTTCCAGGAGCCGGGCCGTGCCGAGGCCGAGATGGAACCCGACGTGCGGGGCTGGCTCGCGGGCTTTTACGCGGCGTTGTCCGCCGAGACCATGCCGGGCCCCGACGCCCCCGACCCGCACTTCGTCAGCCCCGGCGCAACGCTGCGCGACCGGTTCCCCAGCGGCCGGCTGCCTTCCTGGCTCGCCGAGGACGACCTGGAGGTATACACCGGGGAGTTCGAACGCACCGGCATGACGGGCGCGCTCAACCGCTACCGCAACATGGACCGCGACTGGAAGGACCTCGCCGACTTCAACGGCGCCCCCATCAAGCAGCCCTCCCTGTTCATCGGCGGCAGCCTGGACGCCTCCACGACCTGGATGGCCGACGCGATCAACGCTTACCCGGCCACCCTTCCCGGGCTGGTCTCCTCCCACCTCCTGGACGGCTGCGGCCACTGGATCCAGCAGGAACGTCCCGAGGAGGTCAACCAGCTCCTGACCGAATGGCTCACGGCCCTGCCCATCGCATAAAGGCCCCTCTGCCGCGTCCGCCCAGGCTCCCTGGCGCGACTTCTCCTTTGCTGCCACATCAAGGCCGTCGCCGCGGGGCGGACTACGGGGCCTCGGTGTCTGTGAGGGTTTGTGGACGACGCCGACGGAGGGTGGCCGTCGGCTACGTGGGCGCGGCCGGTGAGATGGACCGGCTGAGATGATGGTGCTTGGCCGGCGTCACCAGCGGCCCGTAGGCGGGGAAGGCAGCCGCGCTGGAGAAGAAGCCATGTGGCCTGAGCGGCTTCCTCACCGACTATGTCGGAGCCCGGCCGACCCCGTTCGGCGATGACGCGCTCGAGGAATGGGGTGTTGGCGATATCGACGGCCTTGCCTGCTTTTCCAGCTGCGGCAGGCCCAAGCTGGCTCAAGGGGACCGTGACCGGGAGGACGATGTCGTTTCAGCGCGCCGAAGCCCCCAAGCACCGACGGCTACGCCGTACTGCTGTCCCGGACGCCGACGGTGCCCGCTGGAGCCAGATCACTGCCGACGTGAGCCCCACGACCCCGCGCAGCTACGTACGGCCCTGCCCTCGATCGCGGTCTTGGCCGGGGCGGCCGGTCTACGCGCGGTGCTGGGAATCGCCATCCAAGGACTGTCCCGCCGGCTGGGCCCGCGGATCGCCCGGGAGGCGGCGCCGGGTTCTTCTGGTCGCCCATGACGCGGTCGTGCTGATGCTCCGCCGCCTGATCGAGGGCTTGTCCTGGCAGGAGCTGGGCGACGTCGTACAGGCCGGTCCGGTCGCCAACGCCTCCGTGACACGCTGGCGGCAGACCGAGGGGCGGCTACAGCTCATCGATTACAACCGGACCGATCATCTGTGAACCGAAGCCGAGGATGATGTGAACAGTCAACTTCTCGGCCGTAAACGACCGAGCTTGCAGCTCCTCGCCGTCGATGACTTCGACGGTCCGGTCCGCGTCAGGCAGCGTGACTCACTGCCCAGCCCGCTACACCGCGCGCGGCGATGTTACGGGCTGCGTTGACGTCGGCATGCTCAGCGAAACCGCACGACGTACAGGAAAAGACGGCCTGCTCCGGCCGGTTGGCCCGATCGGTATGCCCGCAGGCCGAGCATTGCCGGCTGGTGTAGGCCGGATCGACATGGATAACGGCGATCCCGGCCCGTCGGGCCTTGTAGGCGATGAAGCCGCCCAGTTGGGC
>NZ_FOQY01000065.1 GCF_900113865.1 Streptosporangium canum
AACCTGCCCACCAGCGGTTTGCGGTAGCGGCCGTGCTGGGGTTCGTCCATCAGCAGGAACTCACCGGGCGGCGCCGGCGGGACCTCGATGTCGCCGAGGTCGGCCAGCGGGTGGTGGCGCATGAGTTCCCTGCGTGAGCTGAAGCGCGGGTCGGCCAGGACCGACCGGACCAGGTCGTAGCCGGTGATCAGCCGGCCCTGGTGTCCGTCGGGGAAGGGGAGGCGGCTGATCGGGCCGTGCTCGCGGGCGTCGATCAGCTCCTTGGGCGGGTCGAAGGGGCAGCCGGGCTGACGCGCGGTCGGCAGCGTGGTGACGGTGTGGACAAAATCGTTCATGATCTTTCCTTTCGATGTGCAGGCACGCGGCCGACCTAGGAGATCTTGCGTCGGTAGGTCCTCATGGCGAGGACGTATGCGACGACGAGGATGCCGACACACCAGGCGAGGGCGACCCAGATGTCAGTGCCGACCGGCTGCCCGGTGAACAGGGCGCGGATGGCGTTGACGATGGAGGTCGTCGGCTGGTTCTCGGCGAAGGCGCGCACCGGGCCGGGCATGGTGGCGGTGGGCACGAACGCCGAGCTGAGGAAGGGCAGGAAGATGAGCGGGTAGGAGAACGCGCTCGCGCCTTCCATGGTCTTGGCGGACAGGCCGGGGATGACGGCGATCCAGGTCAACGCCAAGGTGAACAGGATCAGGATGCCCGTCACCGACAGCCACGCCAGCACTCCCGCCCCCGAGCGGAAGCCCATGAGCAGGGCCACGAGCATCACGACCCCGAGCGAGATCAGGTTAGCGACCAGCGAGGTCAGCACGTGCGCCCACAGCACCGACGACCGCGCGGTCGGCATCGACTGGAAGCGCTCGAAGATGCCGCCCTTCATGTCCATGAACAGCCGGTACGCGGTGTAGGCGATGCCCGAGGCGACCGTGATGAGCAGGATGCCGGGCAGCATGTAGTTCACATACGAGGCCGACCCTGTTCTGATCGCGCCGCCGAACACGTAGACGAACATCAGCATCATGGCGATCGGCATGATCGCGGTCGTGATGATGGTGTCCGGGCTGCGCGTTATGTGGCGCAGGGATCGTCCCAGCAGGACAGTGGTGTCGCCGAAGAAATGCTTGCTCATCGTTGTTCCTTATGCCTTCGTACCGACGAGGGTGAGGAAGACGTCCTCGAGCGTCGGCTGCTTCTCGACGTATTCGACCTTGGCGGGCGGGAGCAGTTGCTTGAGTTCGGCCAGGGTGCCGTTGACGATGATCCGGCCCTCGTGGAGGATCGCGATCCGGTCGGCGAGCTGCTCGGCCTCGTCCAGGTACTGCGTGGTGAGCAGCACCGTCGTGCCCCGGTCGGCGAGCTCTCTGACGGCCTGCCACACCTCGATGCGGGCCTGAGGGTCGAGCCCGGTCGTCGGCTCGTCGAGGAAGATGACCGGCGGATCGCCGATCAGGCTCATCGCGATATCGAGGCGGCGGCGCATGCCTCCCGAATACGTCGCCGTTTTCCGCCCGCCCGCGTCGGTCAGCGAGAACCGCTCCAGCAGGTCGTCGGCGATCTTTCCTGGGTCCTTGAGGTGCCGCAGCCGGGCGACCAGTACAAGGTTCTCCCGCCCGCTGAGGATCTCGTCCACAGCGGCGAACTGCCCGGTGAGGCTGATCGACTCGCGCACGTTGGCGGCCTGCGTGGCGACGTCGAAGCCGTTGACGCGGGCGGTGCCCACGTCGGCCTTGAGCAGCGTGGACAGGATCTTCACGGCGGTGGTCTTGCCCGCTCCGTTGGAACCGAGCAGGGCGAAGACGCTACCCCGCGCCACCTCGAAGTTCACGCCGCGCAGTACGCGCAGCTCCTTGTACGACTTCTCCAGGCCGTGCACCTGGATCGCCGGGGTTTGCTGGGTCGTCATCACTCTGTCCTGCCTTGTGGGGGGGTGTCGCCGGCGGCGCGGGCGATGGCGCTGGTGAAGCGGTTGCGTTCGCGGGCCCGGTACTGGCCGAGGGGGTAGTTGGCCATGAACGTCTCGACGAACTCGATGGGGTCGTCGCCGAAGAGGTCGCGGATCGGGGTGGCGTCGGCCGCGCTCTGCTCGAACAGATCGGCGAGGTCCTCGTACATCGCCATCGCGCCGGCGCCGTCGGCCGGCCCGAAGTGCATCAGGTAGCGTTCCAAGGCTTCGACCGCGATGCGGTAGTTCTCGGGCAGCTGCTTGATGCGTGCCTTGTACTGCCGGTAGCGCTTCTTCTCCTCCAGCGATCCGGTAGCGATCTCCAGGTACTGCAGGTAGCGGCTCTTCGGCTCGTTCGATCCTGTAGCCATGTCTACTTTCCTCCCTTGCGGAGCTGTTCGAGCCGGCCGGACGGGATCGCCAGGACGATGCCCTCCAGCGTTCCCTTGAGCATCTCCGTCACGAGCTTGCCCATGGGATGCCTCCTTTTGGCTACTTGGTGTTGCTGACTACCGGTAAACAGTAACACTGACTACTGGTACTTAGCAATGCCGAATAGCTGAGGTGTGTAGCGGGAGCTTGAGCGTGTGGGTGCGGGCGGCCTGATCGCTGTTCGTGAGCGAGTCCGTCACCCCTTGGGGGAAGACGTCTCCCAAGGGGTGGTCCGGCGTCCACGGGATCCTCCCCGGGGTCTTCGAGGATCGGGGTTCCGTTCGCCGTGCTCTGCCGCAGCGGGCGCGGTCTCGAAGGGGGTGTTCCAGCACCCTCCCGGGGGCCCGTCCAGATGGACGGCGCCTACTCGCAGAAGACACGCAAGTGGTCCTCGCCGGCGTCGAGGGCCTGGCGGTCGCGGGCGTCCTGCGGCAGGCGGGCGTGGCGGCGCTGGGCGGGAGGCGGCCGGCATAACTCGGCGCGTGCAGCGGCAAGCGGGCTGTCGACGGTCAGGGGCCCGATGTTCTTCTTCGGCTCACCCGTCGAAGAACTCCGCCGGCACCGGTCGACGGGTGTTACTTCTCGGCTGTGCCGGGTTTCCCGCTGATGGACTCCTGATAGACGTCCGCGTAGGTGCGCGAGTCCTTGATCAGGTCGTCGCAGAAGGCGGCGACGTCATTGCCGATGAGTTCCAGGACTCCCTTGCCGGCCGCGACGCCCTCCTCGAAGAAATCGAGGATCCCTGAGAGCAGGGATCCGTCAAGCAGGTCGATCGGTCCAACCTTGAAGATGTACCTCTGAATCTCCTTGTAAACGATCTGATAGTCCGGCGGGAGCGCCTTGACCCGCGCCATATGCGCCCGCCACTGCTTCTTGCCCTCGATGATGTCTTGGATGCCCACGTCAGCCTCCTGGCCGGCTCAATTTCTTCGCGACGTTCCTGTTCAACTGCTCGCGCCACCGGTCGCGATGACTCCGAGCCCCTTCTCCGCCGGCCAGTGCCGCGCAGAAGCCCTCGATGTCGTCACCCAGAACCTCGTGAATGCCCTGCCCGTCGGACGCGGTCTCTTCGAGCAGCCCCAGAGCATTGTCGAGAATCGGCATCAGGTTTCGGCCTGTGAAGTCCGAGTAGAGCGAAAGATGACCCTTGATCTCTTCCCACGCCGCCCGGTGGTCGGCCGGCAATGCCTCGGCCCGGGCTTCGAACGCCTTCCATTCCCTGGTGAGATCGCTGCCTGTCATGGTCTCCCAGAAGTTCATCTCCCGCCCTCCTTGAGCTTGTCGATCCGTGATGTGATGTACTCCCATTTAGACCAGAACGTTGCGAGTTCTTCGCGCCCCGCGTCGTTGAGCGCATAGAACTTGCGCGGCGGGCCCAGCCCGGACGGTCGTTTCGCCGCCTGGACGAGCCCGTTCCTCTCCAGCCGCAGCAGGATGGTGTAAACCGTCCCCTCGACGACGTCGGCGAAGCCGAGTTCGTTCAGCCGACGCGTGATGGCGTACCCGTAGGTCTCCTCGCTGCCGATGATTTCAAGCACGCAGCCCTCAAGCGTGCCCTTCAGCATCTCCGTCAGGTCGTCCATCGTGGTCCTCTTCGGTCCTGGTACTTTGTAGTAACGAGTACCACTACACAGTAGCACGTAGTAGTGAGCCGGAGATGTCCAGCGAGCGGTGAGCGCGGACCACGGAAGCGATCCGAATCATCGGGTCCCAGCCGATGATCTCCCGCCACCGGAAGGTGCTGCGCGAGGCCCGCGTCGTCGGGTCGGAGCGGCGCGGCACATGGGTGTACTACTGGGTGCTGCCGCCTGCTCTGGAACGGCTGCCGGCGCTGCTTCAGGTCCCCGAACCCGCCGCGTCGACGTCCTGGTGAGCAACGCTGGGGTCATGCCGCTCTCCCGGCTGGACCCGCCTGCTCGTCGAGGAATGGGACCGGATGATCGAGGTGAACGTCCACGGGATCGCCGCCGCCCTGCCGGTGTTCACCGCGCAGGGCGGCGGCCACTTCGTCACGATCGCGAGCATCGGCGCACATCAGGTCTCGCCCGCCGCTGCCGTCTACTGCGCCACCAGGTACGCCGCCTGGGCGATCACCGAGGGCCTGCGGCAGGAGTCCGATCCCTCGATCCGGGTCACGACCATCTCCCCGGGGTGGTCGCCTCCGAAGTCGCCGATTCCATCACCGACTGTAAGCGGTCATGAGGAACTCCTGATCGGCGGACATCACCTGCCAGGTGGATGGCCAAACGACTCCAGGTGAGCGGTCACGAGAAATCCTGGTGGACGGACCAGGGATGCCGGTAAGAAACGTGTCATGAGCCCCAGACAACGGCGTTGATCTTGCCGTGACTCGCCTTGTCAACGCTGGGCGGCGGCGAGGGGGCCGCACAGCGGCGCGAACCGGAGTAGCCCAGATTCGGCGGCTCTTCCGATGAGGGCGGGCCGGTGCGACCTGCGCCGTCCGGCCGACTGTGGATGTTTTGCGGCAACACCGCGCCGGGCGCTATGGCGTCGCCGGTCGTGCATGTAAATAAACTTTGACATGGTGTCTGGGGCGCTTTACATTGGTCGATGTCAGCTTTGTTTTACATGAGGAGCGGGCATGGCCTTCGAGGAAAAGCGCGCCTGGGTGATGATCGTGGTCTCCGTCGGCGCGTACGCGATCTACGTGGCGACCGTCCTGGGCCGGGCCGGCGACGGCCCGCTCGCCGACGTCGCATACGCGGGAACTCTGCTGTGGACCATCGGTGGCGCCATCGTCGCCGCGATCGTGGCCAACATCGCGATGGCCATCGCGGGCGGCCACGGCGCCGACCGCACTGACGAGCGCGACCGTGAGATCAACCGGGTCACTGAGCGCATCGGGCAGTCGATCCTCGTCATCGGCGCGCTCGCCGTACTGGTCATGGCCATCGCCGAGCTGCGCCACTTCTGGATCGCCAACGCCGTCTACCTGGCGTTCGTGCTGTCGGCGGTGCTCAGCTCGTTTGCCAAGATCATGGCGTACCGCAAGGGCGGCTTCCAGGCGTGGTGAAGCCGACGCGGGTCACCAACGCGATCCGGGCCCTGCGGTTCGCGCACGACGAGATGACCCAGGCCGAGCTGGCCGACCGGGTCGGCGTCACCCGCCAGACCGTCATCGCGATCGAACAGGGTCGCTATTCCCCCTCGCTGGAGATGGCGTTCCGCATCGCCCGGGTGTTCCGGGTCGGACTCGACGACGTCTTCCAGTACCCCGACACCGAAGGAGACCCCTCATGAGGGCGATCGTCCAGGACGAGTACGGCCCGCCGCACATGCTGAGCCTCGGCGAGGTCCCGATTCCGGCGCGCGGTGCCGGCGATGTCCTGATCCGGGTGCACGCGGCCGGCGTCGACTACGGCGTGTGGCATGTCATGACCGGGCTGCCGCTCATCGGGCGCCTCGGCTTCGGCCTGCGCAGGCCCCGCAACCGCGTGCCGGGCATGGACGTGGCCGGCGTCGTGGAGTCCGTCGGCGCCGACGTGACCGCGTTTCGCCCCGGCGACGAGGTGTACGGTGCGGCGACCGGCGCGTACGCGCAGTTCGCGCTCGCCCGCCCGGGCAAGCTCGCCCGCATGCCCGCCAACCTGAGCTTCACCGAAGCGGCGGCCGTACCCGTGTCAGGGGTGACCGCGCTGCGGGCCGTCGGCCAGGTCACCGCCGGCGAGAAGGTTATGGTCATCGGCGCCGGCGGCGGAGTGGGCAGCTTCGCGACGCAACTCGCGGTCGCCGGCGGCGCCCACGTCACCGCCGTGTGCAGCACAGCCAAGGCCGACCTCGTCCGGTCACTGGGCGCCCAGGCCGTCATCGACTACACGCGCGAGCCGCTCACCGGGACATATGATCTGATCATCGACATCGCGGGCATCCGGCCGCTGGCCCTGCTGCGCGGGCTGCTCACCGAGCGCGGCCGGCTCGCCATCGTCGGCGGCGAGGGCGGCGGTCGGTGGTTCGGCGGGCTCGGCCGGCCGCTGGCCGTCCGGCTGATCACCCCGTTCACGCGCCAGCGCCTGGACGCGCCGATCTCGCTGACCCGCACCGCCGACCTGGACACGCTACGCGACCTCATCGAGGCCGGGGCCGTACGACCGGCCGTCGGGCGCACGTACTCCCTGGCGGAGGCCTCCACCGCGGTGGGTGACCTGGCGGCGGGCAACGCGCCCGGAAAACTCGTCATCACGATTGATTGACCCGGCAAGATCAACGCCGTTGTTGGGTCGGACCGGGGCGCGGTGCTGACCTTGCGATCACTCCGTTTCCCCGGCCCGCCCGCCGAACCCGGCGTGCTCCTCTCGAAGCACCGGGCTCTCCACATGTCGTGGCCGTTGGTCAGCCGCTGGCTGTGGCGGCTGCCGGTGTCGGGGTCCAGGGGGTCGCGATGCTGTGCCCCCGGTAGCGGTATCGGGTCACCTTCACACTGGCAGCGCCGGTGAGCTCGATGCCGTCATGAACGATTCTCCAGGTGCCCGGTCGGCAGAATCTGCGGCGCATCTCCTGACGGCTGAGCAGCGAGTGTTTGCGAAAGATCCAGCTCGCGACGCGACGCCAGGCGAAGGAGTCGATCGCGTTGAACACATCTTTCGCCACCGCATGCCGGAAGTAGTTCGCCCACCCGCGCAAGTGTCAACGGCCAAGTGCGTGTCGCCGCTGATGGCCATGTAAAAGTGGCTCTGGCGCAGAGATCGTGAACCCGTGACGTTCAGTGATATGGGCCCGTTGTCCGAGTGGTCGCAATTGAGTAACAGGGTGCATGCGGGAGCGGCCGCTCCGTAATGATCTGGTTCGCCAAGAACTTGATCACCTACGAGCGGCCGCGAAGGGTCATTGTGCTGCACCGGCTGGCGGGCGGGGAAGCCTGCTGTCTTGATTTGTTGTATTCGTTTCTGCCGCACTTGAAGGATGTCCAGGTCGAGGCGGTGACCGTGGCCGACGATGAGGTGCTGGTCAAGGCGAGGACCCGGGGCGTGGAGGCGTCTTGCAGAGCGTGCGGAGTGCCGTCGAGCCGGGTCCACTCGCGGTATCGGCGACAGCTGCGGGACCTGGCGTGCGCCGGGCGACCGCTCCAGGTGGAGCTGGAGGTCCGCCGCTTCTTCTGCGTCAACGGCTCGTGCGAGTCGGAGACGTTCGCCGAGCAGGTACCCGGGCTGACCCAGTGGCACCAGCACCGCACTCCGCTGCTGCGCGGGCTGCTGGAGACGGTCGCGCTCGCACTGGCCGGGCGCGCGGGTTCACGGCTGGCCGCGGCGTTGGGCGTGACGGCGTCCAAGGACACGCTGATCCGGCTGATCCGAGCCTTACCCGATCCGGAGATCAAGCAGGTCACGGTGCTCGGGGTCGACGATTTCGCGAAAAGACGAGGCCATTCCTATGCAACGATCTTGATCGACATGGGATCCCGCCGGCCGATCGACGTGCTGGACGGCCGGACGGGCGAGGTCCTGGCGCAATGGCTTCGGGAACGCCCGGGAGTCGAGGTGATCTGCCGGGACCGGGCCGGTGGCTACGCCGAAGGAGCCAGGGAAGGTGCACCCGAGGCGACCCAGATCGCGGATCGCTGGCATTTGTGGAACAACCTGTGCGTCGCGGTCGAGAACACCGTTCGCGCTCACCGCGCTGACCTGCGCGAACCCGAACCTGAACACCAGGCGCTCGTCGAGGAACCAGCCCCGATGCCGGTCCAGCTCGAGTCGCTGACCGCGATCCGGACCCGGGAACGTCACGCCGCCGTCCACACGCTCATAGCCGAGGGCAAGAACCACACCCAGATCTGCCAGATACTCGGCCTGACCGACAAGACGATCCGCAAGTTCCGCTCCGCCACCACCGCCGAGGAACTCATCAACGGACCCCGGCATAGCATCCGCCAGATCGACCAGCACGCTCCTTACCTGCATCAGCGCTGGAACGAAGGCGTACACGACGCTGCCCAGCTGCACGCCGAGATCACCGCCCGCGGCTACGGGGGCAGCAAACGCTCCGTCCGCCGGTTCGTCCTGCCACTACGCCCCTACCAGCAAGTCGCCGACCTGCCCGCGCCGCCACCGACCGTCCGTGAAGCAACCCGCTGGATCACCAGCGACCCCGACCACCTCACTACCGACGAAGCCACCAAGCTCGCCCAGCTCAAAGCGCGCAGCGCACGCCTGACCTCGCTCGCCGGATATGTCGCCGACTTCGCCCAGATGATGACGAACCGGACTGGAACCCAGCACCTTGAAGGCTGGCTCACCGACATCGAGACCGGCGACTTCCCCGCCCTGCACTCCCTTGCCCGCGGCATCCGCCGTGACCAGAATGCCGTCACCAACGGCCTCACCTCCGCCCACAGCTCAGGCGCAGTCGAGGGCAACGTCTGCCGCATCAAGCACCTCAAGCGACAGATGTTCGGCCGAGCCAACCTCGACCTCCTCCGAAAACGCGTCCTTCTCTCCCACTGAGCTCACCCTCAGTCACGGGTTCACGATCTCTGCGCCAGAGCCAGTTCCTCGTGTCCGTTCACAACCGACCCCGGCGCCGCGCAGGACATGCGCGACTACCGCCGCACGCGATCGAGCCGGACGCCATCGCCCGAGCCCTCTCCTACGCCCTCGCCCAACCGCCCGACGTCGATGTCAACGAGATCGTCGTCCGTCCCGCCCGCCGACGCTGAACGAAGGAAACCATGACCTCCGTTCACGACATCCCGCCGCCCCTCCCGTCCTCCTGGGACCTCGCCGGGCGGGTCGCCGTCGTCACCGGCGCCGCACGCGGCATCGGCCGTGCCGCTGCCGTCCTGCTGCGCGAACGCGGTGCCCGGCTGGTCGGCGCCGACGCCGGCCATGGGTTGATCCTGAAGGCGCTCACCTGGGAAAAGAGCGCGGCACCGGAACAGTCGAACACGACCTCGGATTCCGAGAGGCGCCAATCTCCGAATCTGCTTCGAGATCGGACTTCCGAGATTCCGCCTCCCCGGGCAGCGGAGTCTCGGATCTGGATTCTGAGACGGCGGGAAATCGCAGGGGCGGCGGTCGAGGGCATCGCGCCCGGACGGGAAACACACCCGGGGGGTGACTGTCTTCCGTCTCCGGACGAGGCAGCGGCCTGCCCAGGGGAAACGGGCAGGTGGCCAGCGGCGGGGTCAGGCTCCGTCCGGTTCGGGTGCGGCCGCGCCGACCATTGCGCGTGGGGGAGTGCGTCCACTCCGGTGGCCGCCGCCGGCCTGCTGGCGAGCAACCTCAGCCGCGCCTTCGGGTCGGTGGACTTCCCCTCCTCACCCGCGATGGGACCCTCGCGGGAGGAACTGGGAAAGACACCATCCCGGGCTGAAGAAGTGGGTGGAAAGGCCCAGGTCGCAATCGTGTGAACGCTGCCGTGCGCCCACGCTCGGCGGCCTCCAGACGATCTCGCCCGGTCTTCCGCTGCCGCCCGGTTACCGGTGCCGAACGCGGGTTGGGAGGCGAGGTTCCAGCGACACCAGGTCAGCGCGGACGGGGCCGGTCCGCGGGTGAGATGATGGGCACATGGGCGTCCCGGACGGCCTCCCCTGCGTGTTCTGCGACATCGTCGCGGGACGGGCTGAGGCCAGTGTGCCCTACGAGGACGAGGCCGTCGTCGTGATCATGGATATCCATCCCGTGGCTCCCGGCGACGCGCTGGTCGTACCGCGCGCGCATGCCGTGGGGCTCGAAGACCTCGACGAGGAGACCAGCACACGCATGTGGCGGATCGGCCACCGTCTGGCTCGTGCGCTGCGCCTTTCACGGCTGCGTTGCGAGGGCGTCAACGTCTTCCTCGCCGATGGCGAAGCGGCCTGCCAGCAGGTGTTCCACGTGCACCTGCACGTGTTCCCGCGGCACCGCGGGGACGGGTTCAGGCTTCAGGTGGACCCGATCAGCAGGGAGCGGCGGCTGCTGGACCAGGACGCGTCCGCGCTGCGCGCTGCGCTGTACGCGCTCTGCCCCGGACCACCCTCCACCGGCTGACGGCACAGGCGTACCGGATCGTGGAGGCACCCATGCCGCGCCCGGCCTTCCGCATCGCCTGCCGCCCGTGCGGCTGATGAGCTGGAGCGGGACTTCGGCCTCGCCGAGGTGGGTGGCGGCGCTGTGGCGCAACCGGTGTAGGTCGAGGCCTGCGTACTGGTTGAGCAGGACGCGGGCGCGGTCGTAGCCGAGACCGGCGCGGGCCGGAGTTCCTGTGGGACGGCCACGTCGGCCATCGAAAGACGGGGTAACGCTGGAACCACCCGCAACGCCGCCTGGCGGGGTCCCAGCATCGTCGCGGTCGCAAATCAGCCGCGCGCCGGCCCCGGCCTCGCCGGGTGTGGCGTGTCCGGGGACGTCGCGCGGCGTTCTCCCCACCAAGGGCTGGAGCGGCGCAAACGCCTCGTCCGACAAAGCGTGGTGGTTCGGCGTCGATACGATCCCGCGTTGACGCCGAACCTGCTCCTCGGCGCAGGTCACGCCGGTCACGCTGAGGGGCCATCCGGCCGGCGGGGTCCGGCCGGCATGCCGGCAGTGGCCGCGTCACCCATGCCTGCCAGAGGCTTTCCTCGGCGGCTACTCCGCGTAGGGCTGGTCCGTTCCCTGGGCGCTGTAGCCGAGACTCCAGATGTAGCCGTCCGGGTCGGCGAAGGAGCCGCCGTACCCGCCCCACGGCAGGGCGCCGGCGGGCTTGAGGATCGTGGCGCCGGCCTTCTCGGCCTCCGCGATGATCTCGTCGACCCGCGCCTCGCTGCGGACGACGTAGGTGAGGACCAGCCCGCTGAAGCCGCTGCCCTCCGGGCCCGTGCCCACCTGGCCGGCCAGGCCTTCGCGGCCGTAGAAGCCGACAGGCGAGGCCCCGTCCGACTCGAAGAACACCGAGATGCCGTAGTCGTTCCTGACCTTCCAGCCGAGACCGTCCGTGTAGAACCGCTTGGCCCGCTCCAGGTCCCGGACACCGAGCAGGATTGAGCTCACGTGCGCTTTCATGGTGGATCTCCTGTTCGAGGTGGATGTGCTGCCTGGACCGGCAGGCCGAACACCCCGGGCCGGGCCCGGATGTCACATCGGCGTGGGTTCGCCGGTCAATTGGTATGACAGGCCGAGACGGAGGAATGTGACAGATGGTCGAGCAGGACTGGCTGAGCGAGCGGTTCGCCGAGCACCAAGGCCGCTTGCACGCGGTGGCCTACCGGATGCTCGGCTCACCCGGCGAGGCCGAGGACGCGGTGCAGGAGGCGTGGCTGCGGGTCAGCCGCGCCGACACCGGTCAGGTGGAGAATCCGGCCGGGTGGCTGACCACGATCGTCGCCCGGGTCTGCCTGAACATGCTCGAGGCACGCCGGGCCCGGCGTGAGGAGTCGGCCGGGGCGCTGCCGCCCGAGCCGGCCGGGCCGCACGCGAGCACCCACCCGACCGGCCAGGCCGACCCCGAGGACGAGGCGCTGCTGGCCGATTCGGTCGGTGTCGCGCTGATGGTGGTGCTGGACACGCTGACTCCCGCCGAACGGCTCGCGTTCGTCCTGCACGACGTCTTCGCTGTGTCGTTCGGCGAGATCGGCGCCATCATCGACCGCTCCCCGGTGGCTGCCCGGCAGCTCGCCAGCCGGGCCCGGCGCCGGGTGCAAGGCGCGGCGGACGCGTCCGACGCCGCGCGATCGGCGAAGCGGGAAATCGTCGCCGCCTTCCTTGCCGCCTCCCGGAGCGGGGATTTCGCCGCCCTGCTCGAGCTGCTCGATCCGGACGCCGTGGCCGTCGAGGTCCGCGGCGCCCACGCGGTGGCGGCCTTCTTCGCCGGGCGAGCTCAGGCCGCCCGGCTCGCTCTGGTCGACGGCGTTCCGGCGGCTGTCTGGTCGCACCGCGGCCGGCCGAAGGCCGTCTTCGCGTTCACCGTCAGCGACGGGAAGATCACCCGCATCGCCATCGACACCGACCCGGACCGGCTCCGCGACCTCGACATCGTCCTACTTCACGCCGGCGACAAGGAGCGGCGATGAGTAGCCCTGTGTCAAGCTGCCGCCGGTTGATCTTGTCTGAGCAGGGACTGAAGGGCTCCATGCTTGGCGGGATCGTAGGCAGTCCCGTCCTGCCGGCAGTGCCGGATCACATACGGCCAGGCCCGCGCGAGGATGCGGGTGGCGTGCGGATGGTCCTTGCCGCGGGCGATGGCGTCGTCATACAGCTTGGCGGCCCAGGGGTCGGCGCGGCGGGAGTCGGCGGCGAAGTCGCAGACCGCGTCGCGCGGCTGTTTGTTGACCGCCCAGCGGAAGCCGACGCTTTTGTGCTTACCGCACTGGCAGGTGGAGGGCGCGACGCCGGCCAGGCAGGCCAGCGCCGACGGGTCGGGGGAGCGGGCGCGGCAGTCGCCGATCTCGGCCGGCAGCCGGTCAGCTCACTGTTCGGCGCTCGGGGGAGCTCAGCCCTGTCGACGGTCGGCACGTCCCGAAGAGCCGCCGGACCCCGCGGAACTCATCGTGGACCTCGGGGCCGAGCGAGCAGGGCGGTAGCCCGGCGGCACCTCGGGTGCATCAGCGGTCTCTCGACTGCCGACAACAGGACGGTGCGCCAGTGAGCCAACCTCCCCGACAGATCCGCAGCGTAACCGGCATGAATCTCAAGCTGTCGTCCTGCGCTCTCGCCGTCCACGACGTCGACGAGGCGTTCGGCTTCTACCGTGACGTGCTGGGCTTCGAGGTACGCAACGACGTCGAAGCCGGGGGGACGCGGTGGGTGAGCGTCGGCCCGCCGTCGCAGCCGGACGTGCAGATCTTCCTCGAATCGCCCGGCGCGGACCCGAGTGCCTCGCCGGCCGACCGGCAGGCGATCGAGGACCTGACGGCCAAGGGCCTCATGGGCCACCGTCTTGTCTTCGTGACCGACAACTGCGACGCCACCTTCGAGCACATCGAGGCGGCGGGCGCTGAAGTGATGCAAGAACCGATCAACCAGCCCGACGGCGTCCGCGACTGTGCCTTCCTCGATCCCTCCGGCAATATGCTGCGGTTCACCCAGCCGCGACAGGTGAACCGGGTAGTCGCCTCGCGACAGCCGCCTGCGACGCGGCCAATGGCCTATACGTGAACATGCCCCACTATCGTCGTACTAGATCGACGACAACGACGCCAAGGCTGCGACCGTGGAGGATGGCCGATGGCGCGCCGTACAGACAAGGAAACCGTATGACCACCACCGCGCTCATCGTCGGCGACCTGCAGACGGGCATCGTGGACAACTACCCCTTCGCCGCCGACGTGCTTCCCGTCATGGAAAGGGTTGTCCCCGCGGCCAGAGCCTCCGGAATCCCGGTGATCTTCATACGTTTCGGGCTCCGGGCCTCAGGCCTTGATGTGGGAGCGGGAAACCAGGTGATCAGCGGCCTGCACGGGGCGGGGACGCTGTTCCACGAAGAATCCCCCGAGACGCTTGTGCACCCGCGCATCGCGCCGTTGCCGGGTGAGGCGGTCGTCCTCAAGCGCCGCGCCAGCGCGTTCGCGGGGACCGACCTCGATCTGCTCCTGCGCGCCCAGCGCATCGACTCGATCGTGCTGACCGGTGTCGCGACCGGGGCGATGGTCGCCGCCACGCTCTACGACGCCGCCGATCGCGACTACCGTCTGACCGTGCTCAGCGACGCCTGCGCCGACGGGGAACCGGACGTGCACGACTTCCTGATCAACCGCGTCTTCCCGGCCAGGGGTGCTGACGTCCTCACGAGCCACGAGTGGACCGCCCGCCTGTGACCAGCCGCGAGCATTGACGATCTGGGCCATGCCCGCGATGAGACGGCGCACTTGACCGCTCAGCCTTCGACGACATGAGCTCAAGGTCCGACGTCACGGGACATCAGCTTTTCAGCCCCTCCCTGAGGGGCTGGGTGATGCTGACGGCGTGAACTGGCCCCACTCGGACTCACCCCCACCCCCGGGATGGTGGGGGTCGCGGGGGCAGTCGCATCGCCACCATCCGCCCACCTTCGCCCTGCGGCAGGCCCGGTCCGCGCGCCGGGACGGCGACGAAGAAGAACTGGCGGACGGCCTGACCGGCTACCGCTGAATGCAGGCCAGATGATTGATTCAAAGGTGTGGCGGCACGGAGACGTGGCTGCGGAGATAGGGCGAGGGTGTCCACGCCCAGTTTGTGACGACCGACATAGACACCTTTGTCCTACTTCAGCTGATGCTTTACACCCCTTCGGCTGACCTGCATCCCCGGGTGATCGGTTGCGATCACCCGGGAGGCTGAGTCGGCGCACCGACGCTCGGCGGAAGGTCAGGAGGTGGTGGTGGCGGCCCGCTCGGCGGCATTGCGTTCGACGCAGAACTCGTTTCCCTCGATGTCGGCAAGGGTGACCCAGCCGGAGCCGTCGGGGCGGCGGCGGTCGCCAACCAGAGTGGCGCCGAGGGACAGCAGACGCTCGACCTCCTCGTCGCGAGTGCGGTCTGTGGGCTGGATGTCGAAGTGGACCCGGTTCTTGACCGTCTTGCCCTCGGGTACAGCGATGAACAGGATCGAGATACCCTCTGCCTCGACCAAGGCCTCGGGGTCACCAGGTTGGTCGTCGTCGCTGATCCTGGTATCCAGCACCTCGGCCCAGAAGGTTCCGAGCCGGTAGGTGTCCGCACAGTCGATGCTCACGTGGTGCACAAGAGAAGCCATGGCCGACATTGTGGCGGGTGGCCAGCCGCTCTTCGAAGGCGGCCCCATCAGGCGCTGGACATGTCCACCCCGGCCGGCCGCTTCACTGGCCGCGCTGCGAGCCGACGGCCACATCGACTACGAGATCTAGATGATCGATTCCAAAGGGTCGGCAGGGAAACGAGTCGCCCCGGCGTGCAGAGGGCCGTACCGTCGCACGCATGAAGCTGCTCTCCGTCAATGTCGGCAAGCCCCGGCCCAACCCGTGGAAGGGCCTCAGCGCGACAGGCATCGACAAGCGGCCTGTCGACGGCCCGGTCGCCGTCATCGCGCCCGGCCCCAAGGGCACCGGCGAGGTCGGTCTCGTAGGCGACCGCGTCTACGACGTGAAGCACCACGGCGGTTCCGACCAGGCCGTCTACGCCTATGCCCGCGAGGATCTCGACGGGTGGGAGGCCGAGCTGGGCAGGCCGCTTGCCAACGGCGTCTTCGGGGAGAACCTCACGACCCTCGGCCTCGACGTCAACGGCGCCCTGATCGGTGAACGTTGGCGCATCGGGCCGGACGTGGTCCTGGAGGTGTCGTGCGCGCGGATCCCATGCGCGACGTTTCAGGGCTGGCTGGAGCGAGAGGGCTGGATCAAGCGGTTTACCCAGGCCGCGGTGCCGGGCGCCTATCTGCGCGTGATCGAGACGGGAGACATCCGGGTTTGCGACCCCATCGAGATCGCGCACCGGCCCGACCACGACGTGACCGTCGCGCTCGTCTTCCGCGCGATGACACTCGAACCGGACCTACTGCCGCGACTGCTGGTCGCTGACGCGCTGATCGAGGAGGGCAGGGAACTGGCCCGCAGACGCACGACCACATAGGTGGTCGATTTCAGGACATCGTCTGCGCGCATGCGACGAGGGAGTCCAACGTCGGTGTGTGAAGACAGAGCTGGGCTCCCTCGCGACCGCACTTCACGTCAAGACCGACGACCTACTGAACACCTACCAAGTGACCGGCGGTAGTTGTCAGTCAGCCGTCTGACGCGCAGTGGCCGGGGGAACCCCGCTATCGCCGGATTCTGGTCCAAATCTCGCCGCCCCCCGAGTTGATCAGCCGGGCGAGCCGAGCTCGTCGCACTTGACTGAACGGCATCGAGGACCTGGACCTGACCGGCCGCCGGGCACAGGTCAAGGCCAAGGGCGCCCGCGCCAAGACCCGACACCGGCCAGGCCCGCGCTCCGCTGCGGCGAAGACCGCGGTGACGGCCGGGGCGGGCCGCACCGGGCGTCGCGGCCGAAGGTCCTTCCTCGCCGACGCGGGAGTGACGGTCGCTCGGGCGTCCGAGGTGGTCCGGCCCGGTCTGCTCGAGCCCGCCGCCGCCCGCCACCTCCACGAGCCGCAGGGCAGCCCGGTGCTCGTCAGCTCCCGGATCACCTACACGCTCGACGCCACGCCCATGGTGTCCGACCATGCCACCATCCTCGGCAGCATGATGGAGATCCGCACCGAACGCGCCGCCACCGGCCTCTCTCTCACCTGGGGCGCCACCAGCTGAGAACCTGTGTGCGGTCTGTCCCGCCGTGGCGACGAGCAGGTTCTCGCGGACCTCGCCCGTCGCATTCCTGGACAACTCGCTCTCGATCCTGAACGCGGAGGGGCCTTGTACGCCGCGAGCCGCTGACGGCAGAACCGCGCCACGGGGGTCCCGGCCAGTGGCGCCTGGTCCGAATGCTCGTCAAGACGCTGAGAGTGTTGCTGAACCGCCCTGTTATGCCCTCCTTCGGTGATCTTGTCGCGCTCCAATACTGGCGTTTGGATCTAGGAGTGATCTTTTTTGGCGCGTCACAAGCGGCGGGTTCCCGACACCTCACCCACCTCGCCGCCTGTCCTGCCCGGCCCGCTCCCCTCATAGGGCGCAGGTCATCGGCCCGCGCCGCCCTCCAGGAGAAGGAGTCGCAACCATGACCATGCTGACCTACACCCTCCTCACCGACCCGGCGCCGCTGGAGGCGTCGGCGGCCGGGCGGCCCCCGTCCACCGGGACGGTGTACCTGCTCGTCACCAACACCGGGCAGCAGGCGGCGTTCTGGTCCACGATCACGGTGCAGGTGCCCGTCGGCAACGGCGCCGGCGATCTCACCTCGGACCTCACCACGATCAAGCCCAAGGGGGAGTACGGCACGTGGTCGGGCACCCTGTCGTCGGTGAGCGTCCAGCCGGGACCACAGGGCTCCAACGCTTTCCAGGTCACCGCCCCTGGCGGCAGGGCCTCTTTCGCTCCCGGTGACCACATGGTGCTGACGCTGGAGGAGGTCACCGTCGCTCCCGCCGCCGGGCTGGCCGTGCTGAAGGTGACCGAGAACACCGGCAGAACCAGGACCGGGCGCCTGAGCAGCAGCGTCGCGGTGGTGTCGCTGGTGAAGACCGCTGCCAAGGAGATTCCGCCGCCGTGTGATTTCCGCCCGGACAAGGTCATGCTGGACGACACAGACACCCTCACGCTGAGCTGGGAGGGCTCCGACGACTTCAGCTACGAGATCCTGTTCCCAGGCGGACAGAGGTCCATCGCTTCGAACACGCGCTCCTGGTCACCGGCCGCCGCAGACGCCCCGAAACGGGCCACCACCTACATCCTTGTCGCCACCTCCCGCAGCACGCCCCAGCGCAAGCACTACCTCACCACGACCGTTCAGGTGCGCAATCCCGTCCTGGAGACCCTCACCGCCACCACCGGCATCGACACCCCCTGGGTCCAGGGCACGACGGACGCGACCAAGGGGCGCGTCACCTTCACCGGCACGGGGGTGGAGATCTCCAACAACTCCGGCGGGCAAAGCACCGTGACGGCCGACAAGGCCAACCTCACCGGCGTGAACACCGAATGGGTGCAGGGAAGAAGCACCGATGACGGGTGGATCAG
>NZ_FOQY01000009.1 GCF_900113865.1 Streptosporangium canum
TGATCATATGCATGCCCAGGAAGCGGAGCGGCGGCGGGCCGGTGGTCGGCGAGAGCATCGGTTACGGCGGGCGTGTGGATCGGTGGACGGCCCGGGTCGCCGCCGGCCGGGACCGGCGCCCACGCCGCACGCCCGGACGGCGGGCGGCAGAGGGCCGGGTACGGCGGCGCGCCGCGCCGCCGCTTGATTACCCATAAGAACAATTCGGCAGTGATCTGGGATGGGCTGCGCTCGATGTGTGAGCGGCTGGTAGAACGCTGGGTGTGGAGGATCGACGGGATCGCCTGCGGGCGCTGGGTGAGTTGCTGCGGCGGCTGCGTAAGGACGCCGGGCTGACCGGTAAGGATCTGGCGCTGCGGGCTGGGGTGGCTCAGCCGACGATCTCTCGGATCGAGACCGGGCAGCTTCTTCCGGTACCGGAGACGGTTGATCGGCTCGTCGAAGCGCTGGACCTGGACGAGGCGGGCCGTGGGGAGTTGGACGCTCTGCTCGTACGCCTGCGCGATGAGGTCTCCCGCCTCAAGGGCGGGCTGGCCGGCCGGGAGGCGGCCAATGCGGCCCGGCTCCGTTCGGCTCGTCGGGTGGTGTCGTTTCAATCGGCAATGATCCCGGCGCTGTTGCAGACGGCAGAGTATGCCCGGCTCGCCTTGGCCTTCGGCAGGGATGTCGACGAGGACGATGCGGCCAAAGCTGCGGCGGTCCGGGTGGAGGCGCAGGCCGTCCTGTTCGAGTCGGGGCGTGAGTTCTCGTTCGTGCTGACGGAGGGGGCGGTCCGGACGTGGCCGGGGTCGCCGGCGTTGATGCGGGCGCAGCTTGATCGGCTGGTTCAGGTCTCGACGCTTTCGCATGTGGGACTCGGGGTGGTGCCGTGGTCGACAGAGACGCCGGGGTTCCCGTTGCACGGGTTCACGCTCTACGACGGGTCGGTGAGCGTGGTGGAGTGCCTGACCGGTGACCTCACGCTGAGCGAGCCGGGGGAGCTGGCCGCGCATGGGGAGACCTTCGAGGCGTTCGCGGCGGCTGCCATATATGGCGAGGGACTGCGGGATCTTCTGGGGCAGATCGGTGCCGACTATGAGGAGTTGGCCACCCGCCTGAGCTAAGTGACGTATTTATGCGTCGAATAGCTTGAGTGTCTTCTAAGGTCACTCATACGCTGATGGCATGCATGTATAGTCCCCTAGACATCGGAGTTCCCCCATGTCGCCGTCACGCATCTCCCGCACCTTCCTCGGCTCCCCTGCCTCGATCACCGAAGCCCGCCGGTTCATCACCGTGTTTCTCCGCAACTGGCCATGCGTGGAAGACGCCGAGCTCATTGTCAGCGAACTGGCCACGAACGCGGTCCGCCACTCCGACAGCGGCCGATTCGGGGGCCGCTTCACCGTCTCCATCGAGGCAGACAGAAGTCGGCTGTGGCTCAGCGTCCTGGACGAGGGCGGTCCCCGGTCCCCTCGGGTGCTCCCGCCTCTGGCAAGCGGAGAGAACGGGCGGGGATTGGTGCTGGTCAACGAACTGGCGGCGGCCTGGGGAATCACCGGCGACGACAGAGGCCGCATCGTCTGGGCCGTTCTGGAGGCGCTTCCCGAAGCGGCGACACGTCGGTGAGCTGCATAGCCCCTCACGTGGCACCGCTCCAGGCGACCCATGAACGGCTGACATGGCTGAAACCGCGCGACGACGACCGATACCGACTGGTCGGCTGGACCTGCGACTGCCGGGCGGTCGTCTACGAGCTACGCAGCTCGGGCGGGGCCTTCTTCGTCCACCGGATCGTCCAGGGCAGGCCACGCACCATCCCCGAGACCGGCCGGACCCGCGCGGCCGAAGCCCACAAGCTGTGGCTGGCCATACTGCTGGGCCAGGCGCGATGACGAGAGGCGTACCGCGACGACGCTCGGCGATCCGCGCAGTTCACCCGAAAACCGGCGAACCACTCACACCCATACCGTCAAGGGGGATAGACGACATTTCGTCTAGGGGTCTAGACTCGGTTGAGCACCACCGAGGGAGAACCACCGTGCCATCGAGTGACCTTGAGCGGATCGCCGCCATCGACAACCCGTACCTGTTGATCCGGGCCGCCACCGAACGGCTCAGCGCCGCGCAACAGGAGGTCACCGAGCTGTCCCGGATGCGGCGACGCGTCATCCAGGAGCTGCACGCCCAAGGCATCTCCTACGCGCAGATCGCCGAACAGGCCGGCCTGTCGCGCGGGCGCATCCACCAGATCAAGCACACCGGCCCCGCCCCCGAGGGCGCGTTCCTCGGCACCGGCACGATCACCCTGGCCACCCCGCTCAAGCGCGAGGCCAACAACGCCCGGCCCGTGGTCGCCATGGAAGACGTCACCGCCGCCAAGCGCCTGGAAGACCTGGCTCGCGGCTTCGACCTGGCGCTCAACCTCGAACACGTCCCGCTCGGCGGCGAGATCGACCTGAACCGGCCCAATCTCATCGTGATCTGCGGGCCGAAGCTGTCGCCGGTCATGGGCGCGCTGTATGAATCCGATCCGGTTCTGGAGTGGGTCAAGGACGGTGCGTGGACCCTGCGGGACCGCCGCACAGGGGACAGCTACCGCTCGGGCGAGGACTCCGACCCGGCGCGCCCGGTCGACTACGCCTACCTCGGGCGACTGGCCCGGCCGGACGGCAACGGCAACCTCCTGGTCTTCACCGGCATCCACCCCCAAGGCACCCTCGGCGTGGTCGATCTGCTCACCTCCGAGATCGCCACTCTGTGGGGGCAGGTCGGTGAAAACCGCTTCTCCACCGTGGTGGGGGTGGAATACGACCCGGCGACCGGGGAACCGGTCAGAGCGGAACTGGCCAGCCCGCTCTACCGGCACGAGGAGACCTGACCCCGATGCGCGTCACCTTCGCCACCGAAGCGGCCCCCGGCCGCCCGAATGAGGACTTCGTCGGCGCCACGCCGGACGCGATCGTCCTGCTCGACGGCGCCGGTACCCCGCCCGGCTCGGAATCCGGCTGCGTTCACGGTGTCGCCTGGTACGCACGCTCCCTCGGCTCGACCCTCCTGGCCGGCCTGGCCCAGGACGGCAAGCCACTGACCGAGATCCTGGCCGAGGGCATCAAGGCCGTGGCCTCCCTGCACGACTTCGTCTGCGACCTGACCCATCCCGGCTCGCCCTCGGCCACCGTGGTCATGCTCCGCCGTACGGCCGACGCCCTCGACTTCCTCGTCCTGGCCGACTCCGTCCTCATCCTCGACGTGATCGGCACGGCGGAGCCGATGGTCATCTGCGACGACCGGGAGGCCCAAGTCGGCGCGGCCCACCGGACAGCCATGGACGCGCTCGCCTCCGGCAGCCCCGGGCATGTCTCGGCCCATCGGGCGTACGTGGAGACCCTGCGCGATCACCGCAACCGCGACGGCGGGTTCTGGGTCGCCGCCGTCGACCCCCTCGCCGCCGAACAGGCCCTCATCGGAACGGTCCCCGCCGACCGCGTACGCGCCGCCGCGCTGCTCAGCGACGGAGCCTCCCGCCTCGTCGACCGCTTCGCCCTGGCCACCTGGCGGCAGGCCCTCGACCTGCTCGACGACTCCGGCCCGGAGGAACTGATCCACCGAGTTCGCGAGGCCGAGCACAGCGATCCGGACGGCTCCCGGTGGCCACGGGGCAAGGTGTTCGACGATGCCACGGCCGCCTATTGCCGCTTCTGACCCCTACTCCACCCACCACCAGCCGCCTCCGAGGTCACGGACCGGGCTGCCTATATCGCCGGCAGCGGTCTGAATGATCGTTTGAGAATCCGGCGGGCCCGATAGATGGGCGATCCCTACACCGGTTTCTGCGCGCCAAGCATCCTCGAACACAGGGAGGTAGAGCACATCTCCCTGTCGCCGGACCTGCCCGTCTATCGACAGATATTCCATCCACCAGGGAACGACGAGTGGCTCACGATTGTCATAGGCGGCGGCAAGTGCGGCGAACTCGTCTCGATGGAGCCAGAACTGACTGTCCACGTAGGCGGCTTTCCAGTCAGTCGTCCAGATGACAGCGCCAATGACCACCGCGATCACTAGTGCGGTGAAGGCTCGGGTGTAGGCCTTGAGCGAGAGATATGCCATCACCGCGGTGAAGGACCACAGAACGGCCCACAGCCAGAACACTGCCAGGACAAGTCCGTTGAGCCGCCAGATCATCCTGAACAGCGGTATCCACAGGTAGGAGGCGGCTGTCAGCAGGAGCCATCCGAGCGACGCCATGAAGAGCGTCGATCTGGACCATCGAGCGGTTTTCATCGCGGAAGACATGGGCGCAGCATCGTGGAGCAGCGAAGCCACCGCCAGGCTCTCCAGGAGAGTTTCACACCTTTTGCACGCTTTCTTCACAATATTTAGCGGCTTCCGTGAATCGTCGATCACGGAAAATTCCTGCCATGCGTTTACCCCCCTAGACGGTTGGGGCGGACTTCGACTATCTTCACCTGCATAGTCCCCTAGACATTTGCCTCTGCGGATCGGCCGTAGCTGTCTAGGGGGGCGGACGAAAGGTAGAACCCCTGGCCATCCCGATCGGCTTCGAGCAGGTCTTCCCGCACGGCTGCTACATCGTCGACGAGATCGAGCAGGTCAAGGACTTCGACGCCTCGACCAACGGCCGCACCGTTTACGCCAAGGACAAGACCACCGGCGAACCCGTGTGACAGGTCGCGGTCATGGACGCCGATCCCACCGTCAAGGCCGGACAGAAGACCGTCTCCGTCAAGATCCTGTCCCCCGTCCAGCCGATCCCCCCGGCGCCACTGCCGGGCCTGCCGTTCATCCCGGTCGAGTTCGACGCCACGACCGTCACCGCCTACGTCGGCCAGAACACCTTCCGCCTGGCCTGGTCCATCCGAGCACGGGCGATGCGCGCTCCCCGCACCGCTGCCGTTCCCGCTCCGGCCAAGAACACCGTCACCGCTGGAAAGGAAGCCGCCTGATGGCACGCCGTAGAACCCGCGGCGATCCGAGAGGTGGACCAACAGCGGGGCGGCTCACGACGATCGGGGCCTGAGCACCGGGCAGAGGACGAGTACCGTCCCGTTCCGGTTCCGCCTGAGCCGGTGGCCATCCTCCGGGAGCACATCCAAGAGTTCGGCGTCCATGAGGACGGCCGGCTGTTCCGTAGCTCGCGCGGTAGCGTGATCTCCATCGGGACCTACTGCGAGGCGTGGAAGGCGGCGCGGACCTTCACCCTGACTCCCGAACAGCAGGTCTCACCTCTGGCGGCCCGGCCGTACGACCTGCGGCACGCGGCGGTGTCCCTCTGGCTGAATGCCGGGGTGGCGGCTCCCGATGCGGCCGAGCGCGCGGGACACGGGATGGACGTGCTGCTCAAGGTCTACGCCAAGTGCATCGACGGCGGCGTGGCGATCGCCAACCGCGGAATTGAGGACGCACTGGCTGCGTGGCCATCCACATCATGAAGGGGCCTCGGGAACACCGGGGCCTCTTCGCTGTGGCCTCGACACGGCCCCAGGCGTCTGATTCCTCCGCGTCAGCCGGCCTCCGCGCCCCAGCCTTCCCTGAGTTTGGCCAGCAGCAGTCTCACATCGGAACGATGTCTTCCGCCCCCGGACGGATCATCAGCGACGCGGTGGAGCATGTCCTTGGCATCGCGGACATGCCTCGTGATTCCTTCGATGAGAACGACAGACCCGGTCGACGGGTCCTCGTAGGTCTCGAACCCCGGTTCGGGGTGGAAGCATCCCCACCAGTCCATCAGCGCGTTCAGTGCCTCCTGCCGGGCCGGTCCTGGTCGTTCCTCGATCGCCTTCAGAAGCACACTCGTCGCGAGAACGGCGGCCGGGTAAAGAGTCCCGGCGTGGTCGTTCGTGACCGCGTACCGGAGATCGGCCAGTGCGCGGGCGGCCTGCCGAGCGTCTGCAGACCGGGTCAGCGCCTTCACCGCCGCTCGGGCGGCCTCCGGGAGGTACCAGGTCGGTCCCGGTATCCGGTCCCAGTCCATATGCTCCACGGCTCTCCTCCCGATTCTCAGGGCAGGATTCTCGCGCATGACCTGGGAGAACGCCTCAAGATCCATCCCGCATATATCCCGCGAGCACCGGCTCAGGCCGCTCACAGTGGCGTACGGCTGCGCGGGCCGGAAACGGCCAACGGCGCCCTACCGAGGGGAAACCCCTGGTCAGACGCCGTTTCGCAAGGTGAGCGGAGAGCGTGGGATTCGAACCCACGAGGAGCCGCAAAGCCCCTAGCGGTTTTCAAGACCGCCGCCATCGTCCACTAGGCGAGCTCTCCTGGTGACACGCTTCGAAGAACGTGTCAGATTGCACCTTAGCCTCTCACCGCCCGAGGCGTGCACGGGACTCGGCAGGCGCCTGGTCTCCGCCTGGAGACGGGGCGCCTGCCGTACCGGATTCAGAGTTGTGTGGCGGCGAAGCCGTCACCCACCGAGGCCGCCAGGCGGAGGTAGGACTCGCGGGTGGTTGCCTGCAGCCTCTCCAGGTCGATCTCCGCGCCCTCTTCGAGATGGGGGTCGTAGGGGATGCGGATCACGGCACGGCACCGGGCCGCGAAGTGGGCCTCCAGGCGGTCGAGGTCCACGGTGGACTTCGAACGGGGACGGACGCTGCACAGCACCACCGTGGCGGAGCGGACCAGCTCCTCGTAGTGGTGGGCCTCCAGCCAGTCCAGGGTGGCCGAGGCGGCGCGGGCGCCGTCCACGGACGGGGAGCTGACCAGGACGAGTTGGTCGGCCAAGCCGAGGACGCCGGACATGGCCGAGTGGAGCAGGCCGGTGCCGCAGTCGGTGATACAGATCGAGTAGAAGTTCTCCAGGACCTGGGCCACCGACTGGTAGTCGGATGAGCTGAAGGCTTCCGACACCGACGGGTCGCGGTCGGAGGCGAGGATCTCCAGGCGGGACGGGGCCTGCGAGGTGAAGGCCCGGATGTCGACATAGCGCTTGATCTGCTGGCGCTCGTTGAGCAGGTCGCGGACGGTGGCGGAGGTTTCGAGTTCGAGCTTGTCCGACAGGGTGCCGCGGTCGGGGTTGGCGTCGACCGCGATGACCCGGTCACCGCGGACCTGGGCGAGGGTGGCGCCGAGGCCGACCGTGGTGGTGGTCTTTCCGACACCGCCCTTGAGGCTCAGCACGGCGACCCGATGGTGACCCGTGGCGACGGGTGTGCGGGCACGGGCGACCAGTTCGCGGCGGCGGCGGACCTCGGGGGACTCACCAGGCTTGATCAAACCTGCTGACGCCTTGTAGATCAGCTTCCGCCAGCCGCCGGCGGGCCCGTTGCGGCGGCCCCTGAGCAGCGATTCGGGATCGAGGCTGTCGGCCGACGGCCTGGGGACGCCCGGCACCTGCTGCCGGGAGGGAGCGCTGAAGGCGGGCGGGGGGACCGACTGGCGGCGGCGTGCCTGGTACGGCTCCCGCGCCGGCCCGGCCGTCTCCCTGCCCGATGCGGAAGGCGTGTCCCGATCCGAGCCGAAGGGCCTGTCCCGCTCGGGCGTGAAGGCCACCTCCCGCTCGGACGCGAAGGCCGTGTCCCGACCGGAGGCGAAGGGCCTGTCCTGGTCGGTGGTGAACGGCGTCTCCCGCTCGGACGCGAAGGCCGTGTCCCGACCGGACGCCGGAGGCGTGTCCCGGTCCGAGCCGAAGGGCTTGTCCCGATCGGGTGTGAAGGCGGTGCCACGGCCCGAGACCGGGGGCGTGTCCCGGCCGGGTGTGGAGGCCGTCTCCCCTTCGGGTGCGAAAGCCGTCTCCCTGGCCGACGGGGAAGGCGTGTCCCGGTCCGAGCCGAAGGGCCTGTCCCAGTCACGTGCGAAGCCCGAGAAGCCGGAGGAGTCCGAGCCGAACGTGCCGGGGGCCCGCTCCGGCGGCGTGGCCTGGTTCGGGCGGTCGGCGCCGAAGGACTCGGGCACCCGGAACGGCTCGGCGGCCTCGGGATCGGAGCGTTCCGGAGCCGGCCGGAGGAAATCGCCGCCGGTGAACGGCTCGGCCTTGAAGGCTGACCGATCGCGGTCCTGCTCGACATCGGCCTTGAAGGCCGGCCAGTCGCGGTCCTGCTCGACATCGGCCTTGAAGGCCGGCCAGTCGCGCTCCTGCTCGACATCAATCTTGAAGGCCGACCGGTCACGGTCCTGCTCGACGGCGGCAGAGGCGGACCGATCATCGTACGACTCGGCGTCCGAGGGGGAATCACCCTGTTCGGAGCCGGAAGCGGGCCGGTCCTCGTGCTGCTCCACACCGCCGGAGCGGGAATCGTCTCGATCGGCGCCGCCGGAACCGGACCGGTCGTCGCGCTGCTCGGCCCCGCCGGAGCCGGACCGGTCGTCGCGCTGCTCGGCGCCGCCGGAGCCGGACGCGTCAGGGTCAGAACCGGCGTCCGGCAGCGTGAACCGGTCACGGTCGGCACCGCCGAAGGCGAACGCGTCACGCCCGGCCCCGGCGTTCGGCAGCGTGAAACCGTCGCGGTCGGAGCCCGCGCCGCCGAAGGCGAACCCCTCGGGTTCCGGGGCCGGAGGCTTGAACGGTTCGAGGGTGGGACCGGCGGGCTCGGCGGTGCGGAACGTGAAGGACTCCGGCTCCTCCGCGCGGCGGGGCTGCTCGAACAGGCCGCGGGACGGCTCCTGCCGGGACTCGGTCTCGGCGTGCGGCGCGCGGATCTCGGGACCGGTGAACTCGCCCGTGGTGTGGCCGCCCTCGCCCTGCTCCTGGCGGGGCAGGGGCTTGAGAGGGGCCAGGAATCCGTCGTTGTCCTGGCTCGGGGGCGCCGTGACGGAGGGCAGGGTGAAGGCTCTCAGCGTGTCGCCCGCCTCCATCCAGTCGGCCGCGTCGGCTTCCTCGTCCGGCGGGTCCGTCATGGTCACGGGTGCGCCCGCGGGGTCGTACGCCGAGTCGACGGCCGTGCGGAACAGCGGCGACGAGGCCACGTCGGGCTCCGACGGCACCGAACTCCACGGGTCCTTCGGGTACGGCGAGATGGCGGCGTCGTCCACCGCGTCCATCGCGGTGCTCTTCACCGCGACGGGAGGCGCCTCCTCCTGCTCCTTGATAGCGTCGAGCCAGGCGAGCTGCTCCTCGAGAGACTCCTCACGATCGTGTCTCGCCACCGTGTTCCCCCTCGGGATGGGCATAAAAGGGCAGCAAACACATAGCAGGTTAACGCCCTGTGTTCTCGTCAACGCGGGCAACCACCAAGTTGAGCCCACCAGATACTTTGGTCACATGCACGCCATCGTGATCGATAAACCTGGTGGACCTGAAGTGCTGACCTGGCGGGAGGTCTCCGAACCCCGCCCCGGACCGGGCGACGTCCTCATCGACGTGGCCGCCTCGGCGGTCAACCGGGCCGACGTGATGCAGAGGCAGGGGCTGTACGACCCGCCTCCGGGCGCGCCGCCGTACCCGGGGCTGGAGTGCTCCGGCGTGGTCGCCGAGGTGGGCTCGGACGTCGAGGACTTCAAGCCGGGCGACCGGGTGTGCGCGCTGCTCGCCGGAGGCGGCTACGCGGAACGGGTCGCGGTGCCCTGGCAGCAGGTCATGCGCGTGCCCGAGCGCGTGGACCTGGTCGAGGCGGCCGCTCTGCCCGAGGTGGCGTGCACGGTCTGGTCCAACGTGTTCATGACCGCGCGCCTGAGGAAGGGCGAGACGCTTCTCGTTCACGGCGGCGCCAGCGGGATCGGCACGCTGGCCGTACAGCTCGCCAAGGCGTTCGGCTCGCACGTGGTCGTCACCGCCGGGTCCGCCGAGAAGATCGCCCGCTGTGTGGAGCTCGGCGCCGACGAGGGGATCAACTACCGCGAGGAGGACTTCGCGGAGAGGGTCCGGGCCGATGTGATCCTCGACATCGTCGGCGGGAGATACCTGCCCGGGAACGTGAAGGCCCTCAAGACCGGCGGCCGCCTGGTCGTGATCGGGATGCAGGGCGGCTCGAAGGGCGAGCTGGACCTGGGTGCGCTCCTCGTCAAACGGGCCTCCGTGCACGGCACCACGCTACGCTCGCGCCCGGTCGACGAGAAGGGGGTCATCGTGCGCGGTGTCGTCGAAAACGTCTGGCCCCTGGTCGAGGCGGGGGCGATCCGGCCGGTGATCCACGCCCGGGTGCCGATGAGCGACGCCGCCGAGGCTCACAAGATCCTGGAGTCCGGAGACCACGTCGGGAAAATCCTGCTAGTAAGTTGAGTGCTATGAACGCTGAGGAGAGCACTCCGCACATAGTGGTCATGGGCCCCCAGGGGGTCCAGACCGAGGAGGACGGCGAGGGACGGTCGATCACCGAGCTGGTCGAGCAGCCCGCCAAGGTGATGCGGATCGGCAGCATGATCCGCCAGCTCCTCGAAGAAGTCCGGGCGGCCCCGCTGGACGAGGCCAGCCGCAAGCGGCTCAAGGAGATCCACCAGAGCTCCATCAAGGAGCTCGAAGACGGTCTGGCGCCCGAGCTGGTCGACGAGCTGGAGCGCCTGTCGCTGCCGTTCACCGAGGACGACAACGGCACCCCGCCGAGCGAGGCGGAGCTCCGGGTCGCCCACGCGCAGCTGGTCGGCTGGCTTGAGGGCCTGTTCCACGGGATACAGACCACGCTCTTCGCCCAGCAGATGGCGGCCCGCGCCCAGCTGGAGAACATGCGCAAGGCGCTGCCCAGTGGCATCTCCCTTCCGCAGGAGGGCCACCAGGGCAGCTCGGGTCCCTACCTGTAGAGGTCCTCAAGGATTCTGGCGACCCCGTCGTCGTTGTTGGCCGCGGTCACGTGATCGACCGCGGCCAGCACCTCGGCGTGGGCGTTGGCGACCGCGTAGGAAGTGCCCGCCCACCGCAGCATCGGCAGGTCGTTGGGCATGTCTCCAAAGGCGATCACGTCGGCTGACGTGATCTCGTGTCCTTCGGCGAGCGCTGCCAGCGCCGAGGCCTTCGTCACCCCCTGGGCGCTCATCTCGATCAGGGCGCGGCCGCTGGAGTGGGTGGGCGTGACCAGGTCGCCGACCAGCTCGCAGACCGTCTCCTGAAGGGCGTCGGGGTCCATCCGGGGGTGCAGGGCCAGGAGTTTGGCACACGGCCGCGAGGTGAGCGTGGACGTCCCGACGCGGAGTCCGGCGACCGCCTTGCCATCCCAACGACCGAGACGGAAGTCCGATTCGTGGGCGAATCCACCTTCGTATTCCACTGAGAACGCCAGCTCCGGCACCTTTGCGCGGAGCCGTCTCACGACCTCTTCAAGCACATCTGCGGCGATGAGGTGTGATTTGACGATCTGCTCGGTGTGCAGGTCGTAGACAAGGGCGCCGTTGGCGCATATGGCCAGCCCTCTATGACGTACGGCTCCCGCGACCGCGTGCATCCACCGGGGCGGCCGTCCGGTCACGAAGACCAGCGTGGCCCCGGCTCTCTCCACACGGGCGAAAGCGGCGGCAGTACGGGGGGAGACGGTTCCGTCCGAGCGCAGAGCGGTGCCGTCGAGGTCGGTGGCGACGAGCCGGGGGCTTCCCATAACAGGTTCCAGTCTGCACTGTGATCCTCGGGGCGCCAGCCCCGGGGATCCGTCTACGAGGAATCTTCCTCATGGCGGGAACACGAGTGCGCCAGATAGTGTTAGATGTGATGGCGTTGTATTAGCTGAATCCCGTTGTGAAAACCAGTTTGACTGAACCACCCCGGGGCTTGCTGTACGACACATGGGGTTCACGAGGTGTGAATCCCAAAGTTTCAAATCCTGAGGGAGAGCTTTAATGGCTCAGGGAACCGTCAAGTGGTTCAACGCTGAAAAGGGCTTCGGCTTCATCGCACCGGACGGCGGTGCACCGGATGTGTTCGTGCACTTCTCCGAGATCCAGGGCAATGGCTACCGTAGCCTCGAAGACGGCCAGCGGGTCGAATTCGAGATCACGCAGGGCCAGAAGGGCCCGCAGGCCTCGCAGGTCCGCGCCGTCTGACGCATAGACCTCTGGTTAGCGAGGAAGGCGGGGTTCGCTTAACGCGAACCCCGCCTTCTTCGCTTTCCGGCAGACCGCCCCCGTCCCGATAAACCACCCCTTTCTCGACAGACAACCCCATTTCGGGCGTAGGCGGCGGTTCACGGTGGCTGGCCGGGTTGCGCGCCCGACGGAGGCGAAGGCGACGACCCGCTCCGCGACGGGGCGGCGGGCCGCACCGCATGCCTCCAGAGCGCCCTGAACGCCCCTCAGGACGGCGAGGGGCCTCGCCAGGGCTCCCCTGGCCAACATCCATTCCCTGACCGTCTACGGGGCTGTGGACGTGCGCCGCGTCGCCCGCCACTACCACCCGTCCCGCGCGATACTCGCGGGGTGACCGTCACCGGTCACGGCACAGCCTGATCACGGAATCCGTGCCGCCCGAACCATGCCCCACCACGATGCATCTATCGCGATATGAGGCATCCGTACGGCTCTGTTCTGGCCAGGATCGGCCACCCGCCCATCCCGGCCGGGCCCGCCCACCCGCCCGCCCTGGCCTGGCTCGGTCACCCCGTGACCGTGGTCGCCACCATCGTGCTGCTGATCAACGACCACGTGCTCAAGGCCCTGTGGCCCGGCCTGGTCACCGGCAAGCTGAGCGACGTCGCGGGCCTGCTCGTGGCCCCGCCCCTGCTCGCACTCGTCCGCGTGCCCGCCCTCGGCGCGACGATCGCCACGGGAACCGGCTTCGTCCTGGTCAAGACCACGGCGACGGGCGCGGCCCTCGCCTCCCAGGCCTGGACCCTGTTCGCGGGCCCCTCCCGGGTGCTGGCCGACCCGACCGACCTGGTCGCCCTGCCCGCGCTGGGCCTCGCATGGCTGGTCTCGCGCCGCTGCCGGGCCGATCACGCCGGACGGCCACGTGGTGGTGGCGGCCAACGGCAACGACGGCATCGCCGTACGGGACGCCCGGGGGGCCTGGCGGCGACTCGGCTTCTCGGACGAGGGTTTCTCCGCGGACACGGCGATCCCGCTCCGCTCGCCGGACATCGATCTGACGACGGAGTACCTCGTCGGCCTCTTCGCCGGCCTGCTCGCTCTCATGGCCGGCCTGTCCGCGGCACGCCGTAACAGACCACAGGTCAGCGCCCTGTCCGTGACCGCGTACGTCCTCGCGCTGATCGGGTTCGCGGTCAGCGTCTCCTACCGCTCCAGCCTCGTCGCCCCGCTGCTGATCCTGTTCGCTCTCGCCTGCGCCCTCACCGCGGTGGTCCTCACGGTGGCCGCGGCAGTCCGGGCGCGGGTATCCGTCCGGGCCGCGCTCACGCTGGCCGCCATCGTCGCCTGCACGTCGTCCTCGATCTGTTGGATCTTCTCCGGCTGGGTGTCGGGCACCCCTGACGACTACTCGACGGCGGTGCTTTCGGCCTGGCTCGCCGGCGGCGCCGGGGTGGCCGCGTCCGTCATGGTCGGCTGGACGGACGGGAGGAACGCCCCCGGCGGCCCCGCCGCGTGAAAGGCGCAGGCCCCCACCGGACTCCGGTGGGGGCCTGCGCCGCGGGGCGCCTACTTGACGGGTTCGAGGACGTCGAGCCCGACGTAGGGGCGCAGGGCCTTGGGGACCACGACGGAGCCGTCGGCCTGCTGGTGGTTCTCCAGGATGGCCACGATCCAGCGGGTGGTGGCCAGGGTGCCGTTCAGCGTGGCCGCGTGCTGGGGCTTGCCGTCCTTGTCGCGGTAGCGCACGGCCAGGCGGCGGGCCTGGAAGTCGGTGCAGTTGGAGGTCGAGGTGAGCTCGCGGTAGCGGCCCTGGGTGGGAACCCACGCCTCGCAGTCGAACTTCCGCGCCGCGCTCGTACCCAGGTCGCCCGCGGCGGTGTCGATGACGCGGTAGGGCACCTCGATCTTGGCGAGCATCTCCTTCTCCCAGGAGAGCAGGCGCTGGTGCTCCTCGCTCGCGTCCTCGGGGCGGCAGTAGGAGAACATCTCGATCTTGTCGAACTGGTGGACGCGGATGATGCCCCGGGTGTCCTTGCCGTAGGAGCCGGCCTCGCGGCGGAAGCACGAGGACCATCCGGCGTAACGGTGGGGCAGCGCGGCGCCGTCGAGGATCTCGTCGGCGTGGTAGGCCGCCATGGGCACCTCGCTGGTGCCGACCAGGAACAGGTCCTCATCGGCCAGGTGGTAGACCTCGCTCGCGTGGGCGCCGAGGAAGCCGGTGCCCTGCATCGTCTCGGGCTTGACCAGAACCGGCGGGATCATCGGGACGAAGCCCGCCTCGATCGCCTGCTGCATGGCCATGTTGAGCAGCCCGAGCTGGAGCCGGGCGCCGACGCCCTTGAGGAAGAAGAACCGCGAGCCGGAGACCTTCGCGCCGCGCTCCATGTCGATCGCGCCGAGCAGCTCGCCGAGCTCCAGGTGGTCCTTGGGCTCGAAGTCGAAGGTCGGCTTCTCGCCGATCTCCTCCAGCACCACGTAGTCGTCCTCGCCGCCCGCCGGAGCCCCCTCCTCAACGAGGTTGGGGATCGTGTAGAGCAGGGTGTCGAGCTCCCCGGCCAGCTTCTCGGCCTCGGCCTCGGCCGACTTGACCTGCGCCGCGAGATCCTTGGCCCGGTCGAGGAGGGCGGTCTTCTCCTCCCCGGAGGCGCGGGAGACCGACTTTCCGATGCTCTTCTGCTCGGCGCGCAGCGTCTCGAACCGGCTCAGCGCGCCGCGCCGGCGGCTGTCGAGGTCGAGCAGCGTTTCGACGACGGAGTCGTCCTCACCGCGGGCACGCTGCGACGCCCGTAGCCGGTCGGGATCCTCACGAAGGGTACGCAGGTCAATCACAGATCAAGGCTACCGATGCGAGGCTTGAGCTCGCGCCCATATTCCGCTCCGGCCGGAGTGCCCGCGGGCCGAGGACCTGTGACACGCCCGCCGGAGCCCCTGCCGCGCCACCGCGGGGACCCGCCCGATCAGACCTGGCCGGTGCGGATCCTGGAGAGCCAGCCCGTGGCCTCGGTGAAGTCGCCGTTGGCCGTACCGCGCTTGACCTGCGGCGACAGGCCGTCGGCGCGCGGGTAGCTGCCGAGGAAGCGCACGTCGGCGCAGATCCGGTGGAGACCGGAGACCGCCTCGCCGACCCTGGCGTCCGCCACGTGGCCCTCGAAGTCGAAGTGGAAGAAATAACGGCCGATCCCGTCGCCGGTGGGCCGCGACTCGATGCGGGTCAGGTTGACCCCGCGCACGGAGAACTCGGTGAGCATCTCCAGCAGCGCGCCCGGGTGGTCGTCGGTGAGGAAGGCGACCAGGGTGGTGCGGTCGGAGCCGGTGGGCTCGGGCAGCGGACCGGGGCGGGACACGCGGACGAAGCGGGTCACGGTGTCGGAGCGGTCGCCGATGCCGGTGGCCAGCTCGACCAGCCCGTAGTGCTCGCCGGCGATGCGCGCGGCAACGGCGGCGTCGTACGGCGAGCCGGGGAGGGCGACCTCCTGGGCGGCCGCCGCGGTCGACGGGGCCGCGACCACCACGGCGTCGGGCAGCTCGCGGGCGATGAAGGCGCGGCACTGGGTGATGGCCGCCGGATGGGTGAAGACCCGCTTGATGCGGCCGATCCGGGTGCCGGGCCGTGCCAGGAGCGAGAACTCGACGGGGAGCAGCAGCTCGGCGGTGATGAGCAGCGGCTCTCCCCAGGCGAACTCGTCCAGGGTCGTGGTGATGGCGCCTTCGAGCGAGTTCTCCAGGGGCACGACGGCGCCGTCGGCCTCACCCCGCCGGGCGGCGTCCAGCGCCGCGCTGACGTTCGCGCGCGGCAGGCGCTCGGCTTGCGGTGCCAGGATCCGCAGGGCCTCTTCGGTGAAGGTGCCCTCCGGTCCCAGATAGGCGAGTTTGGGCATGACACCAGGCTATCCGGCGCCCATCCGAAAGTGCGCGTAAAGTCGCGCACTCGCGCAGCTCACCTCCGCCCGCACACGGCTCACCTCAGCCCGCACACAGCTCACCTCAGCCCGCACGCGGCCCGCCCACGCTCGCACGCGGCCCGCCCGCACACCTCGACCCCTACGACGACCCTCATGGTAACAACCACGTCACCCAGAGTAATCACCAAGTCAGGGGAGTGTCCGGAAAACCTCTCGCCGCCTCGGCAGCCACACCCCGAGCAGCCAGACCAGCGCCAGCGCGCCCAGCCCGAACCCGTTCTGGACGATCTTGCCCAGCACCGGGCTGAGCACCGGGATCTCCGCCGCCTTGATCGTCACTCCCCACCAGGGGATCGGCACCACGTAGTAGAGCCAGACACCGGCCGCCACCCGGACCCGCACCGGGTCGCGCCCGTCGCCGGCCAGCGCGCCGAGGACCACGACCACCCAGGCCAGGTGGTGGATCCAGGCCACCGGCGACAGCAGCACGGCCATCAGGCCGACCAGCGCGACCCCGGTCACCGCGTGCCCGTCGAGCAGCGCCCTGCGCGCGTGGCGGAAGCCGTACCAGGCGACCACCGCGACCAGCGCCAGCCAGAGCAGGCTGGTCAGCCAGTCGGGCAGGTAGAGCCGGATGAGCATGCCGCGCATCGACTGGTTGGTGGTCGCCGCGTTGGCGCCGAGCCGTTCGGGGTCGAGCAGCGCGTGGAACCAGAACTCGGCGGCGTCGGCGGGTATCACCAGGAAGGGCAGCAGGGTGAGCAGCGCGGCGGTGAAGGCGGCCATGAAGAAGGTCCTGCGCTGCTCCTGCCGCGCGCCCGGGCCGAAGCCGGTGATGAGCAGGTAGATCAGGAACACGCCGGGGGTGAGCTTGACGGCGGTGGCCAGGCCGATCAGCATGCCGCGCGGCCACACGGGGCGCCGGGCCACGCAGTCGGCCAGGCAGAGCGCGACCAGCAGGATGTCCACCTGGCCGAAGCGGACCTGGTCCCTGATCGGCATCAGGTAGGTGCAGGCGATCATCAGGAGCGCGAAGGCCATCGGGAGGCCGGCACCGCCCGCCCGGCCCGGCGCGTCCCGGTCCCGCGCCGCCCTCCGGCCCGGCACCGCGCGGCCCAGCACCTCGCGGTACGGCACGGCGTGGCCCAGCAGGGCGCGGAAGCCGTACCCGACGCTGACCGCCAGCGTCACAAAGACGAGGGCCGTCCACGCCCACTGCGCCGCGGGCCACGACATCGCGGCCAGCGGGGTGGCCAGCAGCGCCGCGATCGGCGGGTAGGTGAACGGCAGCAGTTGCGGCGCGGGCGTCACGAACTCGTAGACCGGCCGCCCCTCCAGGATCGCCTGACCACCGGTACGGTACACATCCAGGTCGACCAGGCGCTGGTCGTCGACGTTGCCGAGCCACTGGATCACCAGCGGGGCCACCGCCACCACGATGAGCAGCAGTGCGAGCGGCCACCCCCACAGGGGCCGCTCCGTCGTGGTCGCCTCGCCAGTCGTCACGACCAGGCAGGTTACCGTGGGCCTGAAGGAAAGCGGCCGCCAGCAGGCACGGATACGGGGGAACCGGATGGGCTCAGCACACGAGGACAGGTCACGGCGGGCCCGCCACCGGGCGGTCTGCGTGCTCCTGGCCGCCGTGCTCCTGGCCCTCTCCTACGCCGGTACGGCCGCCGCCTCGGCCCGGTCGCTCCCCGCCAGGGTCGTGGTGGTCGGGGTGCCGGGGCTGCAGTGGAGCGACCTGGACCGGGGCCGGACGCCGAACCTGTGGAAGCTCGTCGAGGGGGGCGGGGCCGCGTCGCTGTCCACCCGGGCGGTGCCGCTGCCCGATCGGGGCGTCACCTGCGAGGTCGCGGGCTGGCTGACCGTCTCCGCCGGGCAGCGGGCGGGAGCTCCCGGGACGGACTGCGCGCCGCCCGCGCCGCCGCTTCCGGCGTCGGACGGCGGGGCGAGCGTGCCTGACTGGCCCGGGTTGGTGACCTACAACACCGAGGAGACCTCCTACAAGCCCGCGCTGGGGCTGCTCGGCCAGCTCGTGGCGGACGCCGGGGGGAAGGTGGCGGCGGCCGGGCCGGGGGCCGCACTCAGCGCCGCCGACAGGTCCGGAAAAGTCGGGAAATATGCGGCGACCATCGACGGGCTCGGCGACCTGGCGCCGTACCGGCTGGTCGTGGTGGAGGCCGCCGATCTCGCGCGGGCCGGGACGGGCCGCGACGGCGGCCCGTCCCCGGCGGGCGGGCAGGACAGGCAGACCGCGGTGGCGGGCGCCGACCGCCGGGTGGGCGCGGTCCTCGACCGGCTCCCGCCGGAGACCACGGTCCTGCTCGGCGGCCTGTCCGACACCTCGGCGGCCCCCCACCTGCACGTGGCCGTCGCCCAGGGCCCGTCCCCCGACGGGGGGCCGTACCCGCACGGCTACCTGACCACCACCTCCACCCGGCAGGACGGGCTGGTCACCAACACCGACCTGACCGCCACCGTGATCGCCCTGCTCGGCCTGGAGACCCCGAACGGCGTCGTGGGCCACGCCTGGCGGAGTGCCGGGCCGAGTGGGGAGCCGGCCGCCGCCATGGTGCGCGACCTCGCCGGCGAGGACCTCGCCAGCCAGGTGCTGCGCAAGGTGCGGGGGCCGTTCTTCACGGTGTTCGTGGCGGTGCAGATCCTGTTCTACCTGCTGGCGGCGGTCGCGATCCGGCGGGGCTGGGGCGGTTCCCGGGCGCTGACGGCCACCCGGGCCGTCGCGGTGGTCAGCGGCGCGATCGCGATCGCGACCTTCCTGGCCCAGCTCGTGCCCTGGTGGAGCCTGCCCGCCCCGATGGCCGCGGTGATCCTGACCATCACCGGCATCGCCTGCGCGATCGCCGGGATCGCCTTCGCCGGGCCGTGGCGGGCGCATGTGCTCGGCCCGCTGACCGTGGTCGCCGGGATCACCTCGCTGGCCCTGCTGGCCGACGTGATGACCGGCTCCAGGCTCCAGGTGAACGCGGTCACCGGCTACGAGCCCGTCACCGGCGGGCGCTTCTACGGCTTCAGCAACATCGCCTTCGCCGTCTACTCCGCCGGGACGATCCTGGCCCTGGCCGGGATCGCCCAGTGGCTGATCTCCCGGGGACGGCGCACGCTCGCGCTGGCGGTCTGCGCGGCCTACGGGCTGTTCGCGGTGTTCGCCGACGGCTGGCCGGCGTGGGGCGCCGACTTCGGCGGGGTTCCGGCGTTCCTGGTCGGGGTGGCCGTCTTCCTGATCCTGCTGTCCGGCAGCCGGGTCTCACCGGTCAAGCTCGGCCTGATCGGCCTGGCCGGCGTCCTGCTCATCGGGGTGATCGCGGTGGCCGACTGGCTCAAGCCCGCCACGCAACGCACCCACCTGGGCTCCTTCGTCCAGCAGGTGCTGGACGGCGAGGCCTGGACCGTCATCGGACGCAAGCTCGGCGCGATGGTCGGGGTCACGGTCGGCAACTGGTCGCTGACCCTGCTGTCGCTGGTCGCGCTGGCGTTCCTCTTCCTGGTGCTGGACCGGCCGTCCCGGTGGGGCGCCTCCGCCCTGGGCCGGGCCTACCTGCTCGCGCCCGCGCTGCGCGCCGGACTGATCGGCGCGCTGGCCTGCGCGCTGATCGGGTTCCTGATGAACGACTCGGGCATCGCGATCCCCGCGATGGCGCTCACGGTCGCGGTGCCGCTGACGCTGGCCGCCTGCGTGCGCGCGCTCCAGCTCTCGCCGCCCAGCACGCCAGAACGAGCGTCAGCGCCAGCAGGGACCACGGCACCACCCGCTCTCTGACGACGGTCCTCAGCCAGAGCAGGTCCTCGGGCCGCATGGCCTCCCTGGCCGGCAGATACCCCAGGGAGAGGATCACCACCCTGGCCACCATGAAGCTCTCCAGCGCGGGCCAGGAGACCATGGCCAGCAGCGCGAAGGCCAGCCCGTCGTACCAGGGCAGCGCGTACGGCGCGGCGAACAGCCAGGCGGCCACCATCACCGCGGCGATCACCGGAGCCGTGTCCCGGGGCGCCGCCCGCAGCATCAGCCAGGCCAGGACCGCCAGCAGGAGCAGTGAACCGGCCTGGATCCAGGCCGAGTACGCGCCGGGCCCGAACGCCTCCTGGAGCCCGGTCTTGACGAGGTGCCACGGCGTGCCGAACGAGACCTTCCTGCTGGCCGCGCCGACCTGGTCGAGGACGTGCGGCCCGGCGAGGCCGTAGATCACCAGCACGGTGGCCGTGGCGGTGCCCGCCACGACGGCGAGCCTGCCGGGCGAGCGGCGCAGCTCCCAGGCCGGGCCCAGCGCGACCAGCCCGGCGTTGAGCTTGACCCCGATCCCCACCCCGAGCAGCAGCCCGGACCCCGCGCCACCGGCCATGAACGCCGCGACCATGCAGGCGACGGCCAGGGTGTCCACGTGCATCCCGGCGGCCAGGTGGTAGACCATCAGCGGGTTGACCGCCCACAGGAGCGCCGCCCGCCGCTGCAGGTCCGCGTCGCCCCTGGTGAACCGGTGCAGCAGCAGCGCGGTCGCGATGAACGCCGCCGCGTTGAACGCCGCCATCACGAACACCGTCAGCCGCACCGAGTCACCCCCGGCGAAACTCGCCAGCGCCTGTACGGCGGTCGCCACCGGGCCGTAGACGCTCGTCACGCCGGTCCACTCCTCCACCGCGCCGGTGACGGGATCGCCGGGCAGCATGGCGGGGGTGACGGCGTAAGGATCCCGGCCGAGCGTGACCAGGCGGCCGTAGGCCGCGTAGTTGAGGTGGTCGGCCGAGCCCGACGGCGGCAGGAGGGCCGCCACCGCGGCGGCCACGCAGCCGGCCACCAGCAGCAGGCGCGGATCCGGCCCCCACCGGGACCGCAGGGCGACGGCGAGCCCGAGCCCGCCCAGCACGATCGCCGCCGCGGCCATGGCGATCACCAGATGGCCGTCGGGGCGCAGGTCCAGGGAGTAGGGCGGCTGCCAGGAGGGGCCGGGCAGCCGGGGCACCATGGCCGAGGGGCCCAGCAGCCCGATCAGGAGCGTCAGCGTGACCGACAGCCCGACGGCCGCGAACGCGACGGCGCCGAGCCCCCGCGGCACGCCGGATACGGGAACCCGCCTCTCATCGACAACCAACGGAACCCGAGTCACCCGCAAATTCCAGCACATCCGGCGCAGTGCCCGGCGCGGCGCGGCCGACAGGAGCGCCTACCGGCGGGCCAGCAGGGCCCGGGCGACGTCACGGAACTGCCTGGCCCGGTGGAGCTGGGCCTTCCAGTCGGTGCCGGTGGCCCGGTGGGACATCTCCACCTCGACCTCCCGCACGCGAAACCCCCTGCGGAGCAGGTCGATCGTGAGAGCGGTCTCCACGCCGAAGCCGTGGGCCAGGGGCCTGGCCGCCTCGAACGCGGCTCTGGTCAGACAGCGCTGGCCGTTGAGCGGCTGGGCGGGCGTCCATCCGGTGGCGCGTTCGATGCCCTCGCGTGCGAGCCTCACCACGAGCCCGTGACCGCCCAGCTTCACGCGGGTGACGAACACGGCGATGGTCATGTCCGCCTCACCTGCCATGACCGGTTTGATCAGGGGCGCGGCCGCGTGCGCGCTCTCGCCCAGGTCGGCGTCGAGGAACAGCAGATGCCGAGGCTCCTCGCCGTCGAACAGGCGCACGGCCTCGGCGCCGCTCTCCATGGCGGCGGCCTTGCCCCGGTTACGGCTGTGCCGCACGACACGGGCCCCGGCGGCCTTGGCCACCCGGCCCGTCTGGTCCGTCGATCCGTCGTCCACGACCATGACGAGATCCACACCGGAGAGCGCCAGGGCCGCGGCCACGGTGGCGCCTATCCGGTCGGCCTCATCCTTGGCGGGGATGATCACCGCTGTTCCGGTCATCCCTTGGGTTCGGCGGTCAGCAGCTTCCCGGGCACCGCCTCGTGCACGGTGAACACCGAGTCGAGACCGGTGACCTGGAGAATCTTGCGTACGGCGGGCCGCGGTGCCGCCAGCTCCAGGGTGCCGCCGCGCTCTTTCAGACGCTTGAGCGCGGACAGTAGCACGTTCATACCGGTGGAGTCACAGAACTCCACCCCGGACATGTCGATGACCACGTAGGTGGTCGGGCTCTCCTGGAGCAGCCGAGTGAACTCGGACTGCAGACCAGGAGCGGTATATAGGTCGATTTCGCCGACAATGGTCATGACGGTGTGCCCGGCATGAGATCGAGTTGAGACTTTTAGCTCCACAGCGGGCACACTAGCGGCGCGAAGGCCGCTGGTCACGTTCTCTCGCCCAACCCGAGTCGTCGGCCCTTTGTCCCCCGTTTCGCCCTCACGGAAACCGTGAGTGCGCGAAACTTGACACTGTGCAACACCGGCTCAGCCGGAAAGGGGGGAGACCCGGAATCTCCCGACCGTCCCTGCGCTACGTCAGTGGCGGCCGTTGAGTAGAAACGGGCTCGAACGCATCAATGAACACCGACCTTCCTGAGGATCCCCAACGGCAGCGACTCCGGGAGCACCTGGAGTCAATGATCACCCGCACCGAGAAGGCCACCTCGTGGCACGATGCGGCCAACTCCCTGCGCAGTCTGGTGAACCGTGAGGGCTACGTCCCGATCAGAACCCGCCTGGCGACCGAGGACCTCGACTTCCTCGAAGGAGCGCGCGAGGAGCTGCTCGGCTTCGCCGCACTCGGGGTCAGGCTTCTCGACCTGCACCAGCCCCGCGACGCGGGCGGCATCACCAGCGACGCGGCGCACCCGATCCTGCGCTGCCGCAGCTGCATGTGGCGGTGGCCGTGCCCGACCTTCCGCGCCATGTCCGAGTCCTTCGGCAGTCCCAGGACCCCCACCTCCTGCCAGCACGTCGAGCCCGATGACGGCGAGAACGACGAGGACGCCCAGGTGACCCTCGTCGTCCCCGGCCGCGCCGAGAGTCCCGGCCAGCCGGAGAGCCCCGGCCGCGCGAAGAAACCCGGCCGAGCCGGAAAGGGCGGCCGGGTCGAAGAAGCCGACCGGCCCGGAGAGGCCGGTCGGGCCGAGGAGGAGATCCGGGTGCTGACGACCCCCCGCAGGGCCGTGGGAGACATGACCGTCTGATCTCGTGCGGGCCTCCCTCCGGCCTGCGAGGAGAACACCCCTCCCGGGAGTCCCGCGGGTCCCGGGAGGGCGCCGCACGGCCGCGCCCCGCTCCTCAGCCGGACAGCGGGAGGCGGATCTCGAAGCGGCAGCCGGGCCCGGTGTTGACGACGTCGATGACCCCCTGGTGCGCCTCGACGATGCCGCGGGCGATCGCCAGGCCGAGCCCGGCCCCCGCACCGTCCGCGCTGGGAGTCCGGGCCGCCTCGCCGCGGAAGGCCACGTCGAACACGCGGGGCAGGTCGTCCGCCGGGATGCCGCCGCAGCAGTCGGCGACCTGCAGGCAGGCCAGGCCGTCCTCCACCAGCGCGCGCACCCGGACCGTGCCGTCGCCCGGGGTGTGCCTGATCGCGTTGACCACCAGGTTGCGCAGGGCCCGGGACAGCTCTCCGGCGTCGGCCTGGACCGGGACCGCCTGGTCGACCTGGCCCGCCAGCCGTACTCCCTTGGCCCGGGCCAGCGGCTCCACTCCGGCCAGAGCGTCGGCGACCAGGTCGCTGAGGCCGATCCGCTGCCGGGACAGGCGCAGCGCCCCCGCGTGGATCCTGGAGAGCTCGAACAGGTCGCCCACCATGCCCGACAGCCGTTCCACCTCCAGGCGGATCTGCGTGTGATAGCGGCGCACGGTCTCCGGGTCGGCGACCACGCCGTCCTCCAGGGCCTCGGCCATGGCCCGCATGCCGGCCAGCGGGGTGCGCAGGTCGTGGCTGACCCAGGCGACGAGCTCGCGGCGGGCGCTCTCCAGGGCGCGTTCGCGTTCGTGGCCCAGACGGAGGCGCTCATATGCCTCCTCCAGGGTCCTGGCGATGGTGTCGAGCTCGGCGGGGAGACCAGGGGGCGGGGTGAACTCGCCCGAGGACGGGACGGCGCGCACGGCCGCGACGAGCTTGCGGCTGGCCGCCACGACGCGGCGGGCGAGCACCGTCGCGACCCCCAGCCCGACCAGGCCACCGACCGCGACCACGCTGAGCACGATGTCCCTGGGCGTGCCCTCGATGATCATTTTCAGGGTGACGGCGACCACGCCCCCCACCGTGGCCAGGACGGTCACCACGGCGACCACCGCGAGCATCACCCCGATCGACCGCTCCCGCAGCAGCCGCATCGCGCCGAGCCCCGCCAGCGCGACCAGCAGGCCGAGCCCCGCCGTGACGGCGACGATGAGCAGGATCTCGGGGATCACGGCTGCGTCAGGGGTTCGTAGCGGTAGCCGACGCCCCAGACCGTGACGATGCGCCGGGGGGCGGTCGGGTCCGGCTCGATCTTCTCGCGGAGGCGGCGGACGTGGACGGTCACCGTGGAGGAGTCGCCGAAGGACCAGCCCCAGACCTGGTCGAGCAGGGCGGAGCGGCTGAAGGCCTGGCGGGGGTTGCGCATGAGATGGGCCAGGAGGTCGAACTCACGGGCGGTCAGCGTGATCCGGTCGTCGCCGAGCCGTACCTCGTGGGCGCCGACGTCGACCACGAGGGTGTCGTCCCTGAGCACGCCGGTTCCGGCGGGCACCGAGGCGCCGCGCGCCCGCCGCAGCACGGACTGGACGCGCAGGGCCAGCTCCCGGGGGCTGAACGGTTTGGTGACGTAGTCGTCGGCGCCGGTCTCCAGACCGACGACCCGGTCGATCTCCTCTCCCAGGGCGGTCAGCATGATCACCGGAACCGGCCAGCGCTCCCTGAGCTTCTTGCAGACCTGGAGCCCGTCCATCTTCGGCAGCATGAGGTCGAGCACCAGCAGGTCCGGCGGGTTGGACAGCGCGCGCCTGAGCGCTTCGGCGCCGTCTCCGACGCACTCGACCACGTGGCCGTCGCGTTCCAGGTAGCGGGCCACGACCTCGGCCACCGTCGGGTCGTCGTCGACCACCAGAATCCGCGCGCTCATGTTTCCCACGGTAGGCCCGGCGGTGGCCGATCCCTATGCGCGTCACCACTCCGTAAGCACTGGACCACTCCGTAAGCACTGGATCGTTATGGTTCCCCCTCCCGCCGGGCCGGTCCCGGACGTACGGTGGGATCATGAGTCGTACCGTCATGACAGTCCTGGGCGTCGTCCTCGCGCTCTACGTCGTGTTCGGGCTCGTGCTGCCCGCCCTGTTCGGACTGTTCAAGTTCCTGATCGTGCTGGCGCTGGTGGCCTTCGTGGTCGTCGCCGTGGTCACGGTCGCAGGCAAGTTCGCCAAGTGAGCGTGCCGCTCGCCCTCCAGACGCTGCCTGTCTGGAGGTTCGACGGCGGCGGGGCCGTGTCGGCGCCCGCGTAGAGCACCGCTGTATCGCGCGGCGCCCGCCATGAGGTGATCGGGACCTTGCCCCGCTTCACCGGGAGTGAAGCGGGACAGGACCTATCCGCATTCCCGCAGGGCGATTTCGGGGATGGAAACCTGACCGTTACCGTTACTCACAGTGCTGACAGTTGTCACCACAGCCCAGACAGTGGTGATCTCACCGTCGTGTCTGACCCCCCACTTCGCGGCCAGATACTCGACGATGCCGAGGCCCCTGCCCCCCAGAGAGGAGAGCGTGGGCCGACCGGCCCTTGGCTCGGTGGCGGCTCCTCCGTCACTCACCGCGACCTCGACATGTCCGTCAGTCCAGCGCCACGCCACCCTGATCTGACCGGACGGTAAAGGATGTGCGTGCCGGAGCGCGTTGCTCAGCAGCTCGCTCACCACGAGGACCGCATCATCTATCGCGGTCTCGTAGACCCCCCATTCCTGCAGGTCAGAGCAGAGGCGTTGGCGTGCGACAGCGACGCTGGACGGTGCATACGGCAACAACACGACGCTCGACGCACTCACCTCCCCGTATCCCTGTTCCCCCTGAGGAACACACCCCAGTACGACCGAAATGCCCCGTTAGATGGTCTTAGAAACCGAGCGCCAATTACAGCTTGTGCACATTCGACAATAGATCAGCTCATCCGTTACCGGGTCGTTACCGCAGCGGCGTGTCACTTAGGTAAGGGCGCCTGGCGTGTCGGCAATGCGCAGGGCCAGCCGCATGCGGGTGCCGCCCCCCGGGCGGGGGTGCGCCGACACCTCGGCTCCCTGGGCCTGGGCCAGGCTGCGCACGATGTAGAGACCGAGGCCGACCCCGCCGAACCGGCGGCGGTCGCCGCTGTCTCCCTGGACGAAGCGTTCGAAGACGCGCTCCCTGCTGGCCGGGTCGATGCCCACGCCCTCGTCGTCCACGACCACCACCACCCGCTCGCCGGCCGCCCAGGCCTCGACCCTGATGAGCCCGCCGTCCGGCGAATACTTGAACGCGTTCTCCAGGAGCTGGCCGAGCATGATGTCGGTGGCGAGCGCGTCGCCGGAGACCGAGGGCAGATCCTCGGGGATGCTCACCTCGACCCGGTGCAGGTCCGACAGGACCGGCAGGCCCAGCGTGGCGGCCCGGAGCAGCTCGCCGAGGTCGAACCCCTCGATCCTGAGGGTGAGCTCACCCGCCCCGGCGCGGGAGCCCAGCAGCAGGTGGTCCATGAGCTGGCCGAGGGAGCGCGCCCGCTCGGCGATGGTGTGCACGGCCGCGCGCCGCTCGGCGTCGGTCATGTTGTCCCAGCGCGAGTCGAGCGTGCCGGCGAAGCCGCGGACCACCGTGATCGGGGTGCGCAGCTCATGACTGGTGGTGGCGAGGAAGAGATCCTTGGCCTCCTCCAGCTCCTTGGCCCGGGTGATGTCGCGGAAGTCGACCACGATCTCGCCCGTCTCCACGATCTCGGCGCAGAGCACGTCCAGCCAGGCGCCCGAGGGCAGCTGAAGGGTGAGCTTGTCGCCCGGCTCGGGCAGCTGGAACGGCGGCGGCCCGCCGATCACCTCGGCCGCGTGGAAGCCCGTCAGCTCGGTGGCGGCCGGGTTCCACTGGATGACCCGGCCCGCGCCGTCGAGGACCGCGATGCCGTCGGCGCTGGCGTCGAACACGGCCCGCTCGTGGGCGCGCTGCCGTACGGCCTCCTGGTAGGCCATGGCGTTGGCGACGGCGATCCCGGCGTGCCCGGCGAGCAGTTCGAGCAGCTCCAGCTCCACATGGCCGGCCTTGCGCTTGGCGAACAGGGCGTACAGCGCGCCGTACGGCCGGCCGCCCACCGCGGCGACGCCCAGCGCGATGGTGTGCAGACCGGGGAGCTGCGACCAGATCAGCTCGTCCAGCCGGGCCTGGTCGCCGGTCTCCAGCATCACGGTCCTGCCGGTGCGCAGGAGCTTGCCGACCAGGCTCGTGCGGAGGTCCGCGGTGGAGTCGCGCAGCGAGTCGGGGAGCCGGTGGCTGGCCACGAGGCGGACCCGGTCGCCCTCGATGAGCACGAACCCGCCCGCGTCGGCCCCCGTCAGCTCGGCGAGGCTGGCCGCGATCCGGTCGAGCACGGCGGGCAGCTCCCGCTCCGCGTTGATGTCCGCGACCACGTCGGTGAGCCTGCGGACGAGCTGCGCCCGGCGGGCCACCCGGTCGTGGGCGGTCTCGTCGTCCTGGGCCAGGTGGTAGACGCTGACGTAGCCGAGCAGGACCCCCGCCTCGGAGCGCAGCGCGCTGGTGTCCACCCGGACGTCGATCAGGCTGCCGTCCCGGCGGAACCGCTTGGTCCGCAGCGAGACCTGGCCGCCGGTGCGGACCCGTTCCAGGACCGCGTTGTGCTCGGCCGTCAGCTCCTCGGGGACCAGCGGGGCCCGGCGGCCGAGCAGCTCCCCGGCGGGCCAGCCGAACAGCCGCTCGGCGGCGGGATTCCACGTCAGGACCGCCTGATCCCGGTCGAGGGCGACGATCGCGTTGGGCGCGCCGGCGATGACCGCACGGCCGATGCCGTCGTCACTGGCGGCCCTGTTGTCACCCACGCATCCATAGTGCCGCTTCAACCAGCCTGATCTTGGCACTTTCGTCCGCATGTGCTGACACTCGTTGGGGTGATCCGTCCGATACGCTGCGGTCACCACACACCTGGATACGAAAGGGTGGGGCCATGTCATCCGGTGACATCGACGCACTGCTACGGGTGACCTCGCCCGACTACATAGGGAAAACCCATCCCGACATCGCGTTCGGCACCTTGGACGGCCCGGTGGGGCGGCTCATCCTGGCGGTGACCAACCGCGGCGTCGTGGCGTGCAGCTACGAGGACGAGAACGTCGTCTTCGAGCGCGTCAGCCGGGAGATCGGATCGTTCATCGGGCCGGACCCACGGCGGCTCGACCCGGTCCGCAGGGAGCTGGACGCCTACTTCTCCGGGCGGCTGCGCGCCTTCACCATCACGGCGGACCTGCGGCTGGCGACCTCTTTCGCCAGGACCGTGCTGCAGATGATGATCGCCGTGCCGTACGGAACGGTGACCACCTACCGCGAGATCGCCGAGCGGATCGGCAGGCCGCGGGCGCTGCGCGCGGTCGGCAACGCGCTGGGGAGCAACCCCGTCTGCGTGGTCGTGCCCTGCCACCGGGTGGTCGAGAGCGAGGCCGTCCTCGGCGGTTACGCGGGGGGCGCGACCGCCAAGGAGCGACTGCTGCGTGTCGAGGGAGCCAACGGGAGCCGCTCGCCCGGGGGCTCGTAGGCCGCGTTCACGAGGACTCCGCACGCCCGCGGCCGGCCCGGCCGCGGCTCACCCGGCCGTGACCGACACGTCCGCGGCCGACCGGGCCGTGCCTCACCCTGCCGTGGCCGGTGCGGCCGTGGCGCGCCGGATCACCTGCGGCGGCGGAGCGCGCCGAGGCCGAGGGTGATCAGGCCCGCGACCAGGAACGCGCCGACCGCCGAGCTCATCCACGGCTGCGGGGTGAAGCCGACGGCCTGCCGGATTCCGTTCCAGATCGCCGCCCACCACGACACCGCCGAGGGCGCGGCGAGCAGCCACCAGGTGACGAAGCCGAGCACCCACGGGATCACCATGAGCCAGCGGGAGGGCGCGTTCTCGGAGGTGTCCCAGTCCCTGCCGCGGCCGAGCAGGAAGTAGTCGACCGCCAGCACGCCGAGCATCGGCACGAACACCGCGCCGATGATGCCGAGGAACGCCCCGTAGGAGTTGACGTCGACGACGAGGGCGACGCCGGTGGTCAGCACGCCGATGGCCACGGAGAAGATCCGGCGGTCCACCCGCGGCATCAGGTTCTGCAGCGACATCGCCGTGGAGTAGACGTTCGCGAACGACTGGTCGGTCTCGCGCAGCACCAGGATGCCGAAGAACAGCGCCCCGAGCGGGGCCGCCACGAACGGCGCGAACACGGCCGTCGGCTGGTCGGCCACCGCGCCGTGACCGGCGAGCGCGACCGCGTAGACGCCGACGGCCAGGCAGGCCACCTGGGCGATGGTGTAGCCGCCGACGACGCCGCCGAACGCCGCGCGGCTGGAGCGCGAGTGCCGCGCGTAGTCCGCCGCGACCGGCACCCACGACACCGACAGGGCGATGACGAAGTCCACGGCCGATGCGAAGGCGTCCCAGGAGCCACCGGTCTGGGCGGGGGTGTCGCGCAGGAAGACCACCGCGAACCAGGCGACCGAGATGACCACGCCGACCGTGACGAAGCGCCGCAGCAGCCTGATCGCGCCCAGCGGGTAGATGGTCAGCGCCGTCGTCAGGACTCCGGCCGCGATCGCCCAGACCGGATAGGGGACGGAGGCGCCGAAGATCGCCTGGGCGCCCATGGCGACGACCCACAGCTCGAACGCGCCCCAGCCGATCATCTGGATGATGTTGAGCACGGTCGGGACGGCGGAGAGCCGCGCGCCGAACAGCCCGCGCAGCAGCACCATCGCGGGCTGGCCGGTCTGCGCCCCGGGCACCGCGGCGAGACCGACCATCGCGGTGCCGATGAGGCTGCCGACGAGGGAGGCGACCAGCGCCGCGGTGAAGGTGAGCGGGTTGTCGTCGCCCAGCGGGTTGATCAGGAAAAGCGCGAAGGAGAAGCCGAGCAGGCTGACGCCCAGATTGGCCCAGAACGCGCTCTGGTCGAGCGCGCCGAGGGTCTTCGGCGGAGCCTGGTCGAGAGTGAGGGGGGCCTCGGCATGCTTGGCATCGATGACGTCAGACGTCATGAAACGCTCCCTACGCCGGCATTACCCGGACAGGTTCATGCGGTCGGCGGCGCGTCGGAAGGGGCATATGCCCCTTTGTCCGATTCCGCCCTCTCAGCCCGGTTCCGCCCGAGCTCCCGCGATAGATAATTCGCCCCGAATTATGTCATTTCTTCCCTTCTTCGCAAGGGCCGGGTCAGGCGACGAACGGATCCTGCCCGCTCTCGCTGACCATGGGCCGGCCGGCGACCTCCCAGGACTGCATGCCGCCGCCCACGTTGATCGCGTCCCAGCCGACGTGGCCGAGCCAGGCCGCGGCGTGGGCGGAACGGCTGCCGGCGCGGCAGACCACGTAGACCGGCGCGCCCTTGGGCACCTCGCCGGCCCGGGCCTGCAGCTCGCCGAGCGGGATGTGGACGGCCGTGGGCGCGTGCCCGGCCCGCCACTCGTCGTTCTCTCTCACATCAAGCAGGAACGCGCCATCCGGCACGTCCCGCACCTCGACCTCAGGAACACTCATGGCATCCATTCTTTCAAGTCCGTCACCAGATGGGGCGCAAAGCGGCTGGACCGCCCGCAACCTCATCAACATATGCGCGCAGGCGCTCGTGAGCGGACTCGACCGGCCAGGTCAGGGCACGTCCCAGAAGGCGAGCTCGTGGGCCATCCCCTCGGTGAACAGTGCCCTGGCCCTGCCGAGGTCCGGCACGGCCTCGTCGATCATCACGGCGATGCGCTCGGTCAGCTCGGCGAAGCCGGGATGCGCGTAGGTGTCGACCCAGGCACGGTAGCGCGGCTCGGCCGGAGGGTTCTCGGCGAGGACGCGGCCGAGGGTGGAGTAACCCCACATGCAGGGGTAGAGCGCGGCCAGGCCGTCGGCGTAGTCCGCAGCGGAGTCGAGCAGGAATGAGGTGTAGGCGGCGCAGGCCGGCCCCTTCCTCGCTCCGTCGAGGTCGGCGCCGAACTCGGCCGACAGGGACCGGTGCAGGTTCAGCTCCTCGTGGAAGGTGGCGTGGGCCAGGTCCACCAGGTCGCCCAGGTGCCCGTCCGGGGCCTGCCAGGCCAGCCGGGAGAACACCCGCACGTAGTCGAGGAGGAACAGGTAGTCCTGCTCCAGCCACGACCGGAACACCGGCTCCGGCAGATTCCCCTCGGCGATCCCCACCACCGTCGGGTGGGCGAGCTGCGCCTCGACGAGCGGACGGCCAATGGCATGGAGTTCTGCAGAAATGCTCATAAGCCGAGCATTGTCTCAGTTCAGGGCGGCCGCACCGAAGGAGACTCCGAAACGCCTGCACCAGATGGTGGCGGTCTTCAGGCTGTCCAGGTCGGCCCCGGCCGGGATGGCGTAGTTGGCGTTGCCCCTGTTGCCCTTGAGCTCGCCCAGTTCGAGGTGCTCGCCGTCGTCGAGGTTGAACCACCCGGCCCTGCCCTCCTTGACGGGCTGGTCGCTCAGCCAGACCCGGAGGTCGGGGCCGTCGGAGGTCGCCAGGCCCTCGATCCTGAGCACCCGGCTGCCGTCGGCCAGCTCCAGCACCCTGGCCCTGCCCTCGGTGCTGTGCTCGTGCGAGACGAACGTGCCCGCGGCCAGGGTCCTGGGACCCTCCGCGGCCTTCGCCCGCCCGTCCGGCGACCGGGTGGCCGTGGTCCGCCCGCCCGTCTCCGGGGTCGCCCCCGGGGTCGCCGCGGCGACCGGCACGGCCTCGTCCACCTCGACCGTGGTGAACACGCGCCAGGGCTGGAACAGGTACAGGGCGACGCCGAGCGCGACGGCGCCCAGCGTCATGACCGCCCAGGCGGCCGGGTGACGGAGCAGTCTCCTGATACGCATGATGTCCTCCGGGCCCTGTGATCGTCACGATGTCGCGGGCCTTGGGGCGAAGGTATCCCGGATACCCGCCACCAGCGCTTACGTAGTGCTTACGGCATAAAGTCGGGACATGACGACCATCATCGCCGAGGAAGTCCTCCTGCTCGCCTACAGCGAGGTGGAGGGCAGACAACTGATCGGCTCATCGGAACTCGACGCCGCGCTCGGCGGCGCCCTGCTGGCGGAGCTGGCCATCAACCGCCGGATCGACCTGGCCGACAAGAAGGTCACCGTCCTGGATCCCACGCCCCTCGGCGACGATGAACTGGACGCGACGCTGGCCCGGATCGCCGGGGAGCCGAAGGAGCGCAAGCCCGACTGGTGGGTCTACAAGCTCCACTCGGCCAAACTCCGCAAGCGCCTGCTCTCCCGTCTGGCCGAGCGGGGCGTGCTGAGCGAGGAGCCGCGCAAGATCCTCGGGATCTTCCCCAGCACCCGCTACCCGGAGCGTGACCCCCGCGTCGAGCAGGGCATCCGTGCGGGCGTCCAGAGCGTGCTGTCCGGGAGCACCCCCGACGAGCGGACGGCCGTGCTGATCGCCGTCCTGCACGCGGCCAAGATCGACCGTAAGGCGTTCCCCGGCGCGAGCAAGGAGCGCGTCAAGGAGATCACCGAGGGCGAGTGGGCCGGCGCGGCCGTCGCCAAGACCATCGCCGCCGTCAACTCCGCCGTCATGACCGCGGTGATCGCCGGATCCATCGCCGCGAGCACCGCCGGCACGAGCGGCTGAGACGCCGGCGTCCGGCGCCCCGCCGCCGACACGGCGGGGCCCGGCGGGCGTTCCGGCCGGGCCTCCGCCTGCCGGGGCACCGGCGGAGCGGCGAGGCCCCCCGCGCCCTCCGGCCGTGCCGCGACCCGCCGAGACGCCGCCGGGCGGAGGCTCCGGCGGCCTCCGGCCAGGCCGCTACTTGCCGAGGGCGTCCTTGGGGACCGGTTTGTCCTGGGCCAGGGCGTCGAACATGCGCAGGGCCTTGGCCGTGTCCCACTTGACGACCGCCTGCCCGCCGATGGTCGGCAGGGAGCCGACCGGGACGACCGTGGTCACCGGGTTGTCGCCCATCGCGAGGCCGAGGGAGAGCAGGTCGAAGGCACCGCTCTCCTCCCCGACGGCCACCGAGTCGGTGGCGCTCAACGCGAGGGGGACGGAGCGGAAGGGATTGATCAGGACTCCGGGGCTGGCCGCCTTCTTCACCACCGCGGAGAAGAACTGGCGCTGGCGCTGGGTCCGGTCGAAGTCGGGGATGGCGCCGGTGGCGCGGGTGCGGACGTAGCCGAGGGCCGTGCCACCGTCCATCGTCTGCAGGCCCTTCTTCAGGTCGATGCCCGCCTTGGGGTCCTTGATGGCCTGCTTGACGTTGATCTCGACCCCGCCGATGGCGTCCACGATGCCCACGAAGCCGCCGAAGCCGATCTCCATGTAGTGGTCGATCCGGAGCCCGGTGACCTTCTCCACGGTCTTGGCGAGGAGCTTGGGGCCGCCGTCCTGGTAGGCGTAGGCGGCGTTGAGCTTGCCGCTGCCGTGGCCGTCGATCGGCACGTAGGAGTCACGCGGGAGGCTGACCAGGGTCGGGCGGTCGCCGGTGTCGGGGATGTGCAGCAGCATCATCGTGTCGGTCCGGCGGCCGACGGAGCTGCCGGTGGCGAGTTTCCTGCGCTGGGCCTTGGTCAGGCCGGCGCGGCTGTCGGAGCCGACCAGCAGCCAGTTGGTGCCGGGGGTGTCCGCGGGACGGCCGTCGTAGTCGGTGAGCGCCTCGATCCGGTGCAGCCGCGAATTGATCACGAAGTATCCGCCGACGGCGAGCACCAGCAGCACGACGAGCAGGCCGATGAGGATCCGCACGATCAGCCTGCCCGGCCGCTTCGGGCGCCAGGTCATGCTCGGCATCCGGGTCCCGCCTTTCCCTCCGGAGGAGCCGCCGGAGGACCCATCGGGGGATCCGGCGGGAGGAGCGCTCTCACCGGGGAGCGGCCTGACCGGGCCGGAGCCCTCCCTGGCCTTGCCGTACACCCGTGAGGTCGGCCGAGGTCGCGTGTCGTCGGCCGGCGCCTGCCCGGCGGACCCCGCCGCCGACCGGCCCCGTCCCTGCGCCGGGTAGGCGGGCTGCCCCGCCGCCCGGGGCGGCGGGGGCTGGGGCGATCGCAACGCGCGTGTGCGATCGTCGTCTTCCGGCCAGTCACCCACGTCGTCTCCCCGCCACTTCTTGAACCCACGATGAGAACGTCATTATCGACGCTACGTCGTGGCCCCGTCGCGCGCCGACGCCGCGTCAAGGTTTCCCTATGTAAATGTACGCAGATGGGTACTTAGCAACCAACGAAGTGATCGTTGGCCGATCTGGAAACATCGACCCCCACATGGATCGTTACGGTAAGGGACGTCCCCTACGCGAAAGGATGATCGTGTCCACTCCGGACTCATGGAGTACCTGCCCGTGCGCATGCACGGGAACCGATGACTCAACCGGGAGAGCCGCCCGGTGAACACGGCTCTCGGCCTGCTGGCCGTACTGCTCCTCACTCTTGCCACCGGTTACTTCGTCGCCCAGGAGTTCGCCTTCGTCGCCGCCGACCGCGGCGTGCTGCGCGAACAGGCCGAAGCCGGTGACGCGGCGGCCAAGCGCGCACTGGAGGTGACGGGGCGCCTGTCGTTCATGCTGTCGGGCGCGCAGCTCGGCATCACCGTGACCGCGCTGCTCGTCGGCTTCATCGCCGAGCCCGCCATCGCCACGGTCATCCGTCCGGGCCTGGAGGCCGCCGGCGTGCCGGAGGCGGCGGTCCCGGGCATCGCGGTGGCGCTGGCCGTCGCGGTCGCCACCGTCGTCCAGATGGTGCTCGGCGAGCTCGCTCCCAAGAACCTGGGCATCGCCCGTCCCGAGCCGGTGGCCAAGTTCCTCTCCGGCTCGACCATCGTCTACCTCAAAATCGCCGGGCCCGTCATCCGGCTGTTCGACTCCGCCGCCACGGGCCTGCTGCGCCGGGTGGGCGTGGAGCCCGTGGAGGAGGTCGAGCACGGCGCCAGCCCCGAGGAGCTGTCGCGGATCATCTCCGAGTCGGCCACGGCCGGCGACCTTCCCCCGCGGCTCTCGGAGCTGCTGGAGCGGGCGCTGGAGTTCGGCGACCGCACCGCCGAGGACGTCATGGTGCCGCGCCCCCGTGTGGTGCTGCTCCGGGTCGAACGCCCGATCTCCGACCTGCTCGACGCCGTCCGCGAGCACGGCCACTCCCGGTACCCGGTGCTCCGCAAGGACAACGGCGAGGACGTGGTCGGCGTCACCGGCGTACGGGAGCTGCTCAGGTCCGGCCTGACCGAGGGCCCGCTGGAGAAGATCACCCGCCCCGCGCTGCTGGTCCCCGACTCGCTGCCGCTCCCGGTCGTGCTGGAGCGCATGCGCGCCGCCGGCGACGACCTGGCCTGCGTCATCGACGAGTACGGCGGGCTCGCCGGCGTGGTCACCGTCGAGGACCTCGCCGAGGAGCTCGTCGGCGAGCTGATCGACGAGAACGACCCCGAGCCCGCCGGAGTCGTCGCCAACGACGACGGCACCTGGAACCTGCCCGGCACGCTCCGGCTCGACGAGGTCGAGCGGGCGACCAAGCTGGAACTCCCCGAGAGCGACGGCTACGAGACCATCGCCGGCCTGGTGCTCGCCACCCTCGGCCGGATGGCCGAGCCCGGCGACCAGGTCACCGTCACGCTGACCCTTGAGACCGACCTGCTGGAGAACGACAGCGTCGACGAGACCGACGCGGTGCTCACCGTGCTGTCGGTGCACCGCAGGGTCCCCGAGTGGGTACGGCTGGCGCCGGCGGCCGCGGCGGGGGTCCCCGAGAAGAACGGCGAGCACGCGATGGCCGCGCCGCGGATGATCGGCCGCGGCGCCGACAGACCCATGATCGAGCGAAGCGCGGTGGACGGACGATGAGCACCACAGGAGCCCTGCTGCTCGGCGTGGCCCTGCTGATCGGCAACGCCTTCTTCGTCGCCGCCGAGTTCGCGGTCATCTCGGCCCGCAGGCACCGCCTGGAGGAGCTCGCGGGCAAGGGCGGCCGGTTGACCCGGGTCTCGGCCCGCGCCGCCGTGCGCGGCGGCAGGGAGCTCTCCCTGATGCTCGCCGGGGCCCAGCTCGGCATCACGCTGTGCTCGCTCGGGCTGGGCATGGTGACCGAGCCGGCCATCGAGCACCTGCTGGAGCCGGTCTTCGCGCTGGTCGGCCTGCCCGAGTCGCTGCAGGTCCCCATCTCGCTGGTGATCGCGCTGGCGCTGGTCACCTTCCTGCACATGGTGATCGGGGAGATGGCCCCCAAGTCGTGGGCGCTGACCCACCCGGAGACCGCGGCGATGAGCCTGGCGCTGCCGTTCCGCGGCTTCACCTGGCTGGTCCGGCCGGTGCTGTCCTCCCTCAACGGGCTGACCAACGCGCTGCTGAGGGTGTTCGGCGTGCACGCCAGGGACGAGCTGGCCACCACCAGGACCCCGGTCCAGCTCGCCATGCTGGTCGGCGAGTCCGGCCGGATGGGCCTGCTCGACCGGGACGAGCACGACCTGCTCACGCGGGCCCTGCGGGTCCACCAGCAGCCGGTCGAACGCCTGATGCTGCCCATCGGGGAGGCCACCTGCGTGCCCGGGGACGCCACCGAGGCCCAGGTGCGCCACGCGGCCGCCGACAGCGGGCACCTGCGCCTGCTGGTCAACTCCGGCAGGCCGACTGACGTCCTGGGCGTGCTGCACGTCAGAGACGTCCTGGTCCGGCCCGGCGCGAGCCCGGCGGAGCTGGCCCGGCCGGTGCCCCGGCTGGGGAAGAACACGACGATCCCCGAGGCGGTCTCCGTCCTCCAGGAGGCCCACGCCCACGTGGGCCTCGTCACGGACGGCGGCGGCGAGGTGGCCGGCATGGTGAGTCTCACCGACCTGCTCGGCGAGCTTCTGGACGTCCGGATCCTCGCCGCGCGCTAGCTGTAGTGCCCCGTGAGGTCAGGCACGCGGCCGGCGGGGCGAGCGGACGGGCCGGGGGAGAAACTTCCCCCGGCCCGATTTCTCTGTCAGCGTAATCGAATTCATGATCGACCGATTTCCTGCAAGTGCCCGGAAAGCGACCGGCAAGCGCGGGTGACTAGAACAGGGCGCGTGCCGTACCGGCTCAAAACCCGGAAGTCCCCTACGTAACGGCTGGGACTTCTCTACAAGGGAGCGAACGACTACGTTGATCGATGATCGAACCGAGCGGCACCAGACTCCACGGACGGCCCCGATGAACGCGCGGATTCCCCGGAAAACAAGAAAGCCCCGGTGCGCTGTCCGCGCGGCCGAGGCTCTGTTTGAGTGGGCGAGGAGGGATTTGAACCCTCACGTCCTTTCGGACACACGGACCTGAACCGTGCGCGTCTGCCGTTCCGCCACCCGCCCTTTTGGGTGCGGTGGAAACATTAGCACGGATCAGCCGGTACCCACGAACCCGGATACGATCCTCCTAGACGCGGAGCGGAACGGCTGGGTGCGAGAGAGCGAGGAACAAGCCCCAAGCGGCCGTGACCTAGGTAGACGGAGGAAGGGAGGTACCCGGTGGGAGTCCTTCAGCGCTTCGAGCGGAGGCTCGAAGGCTTGGTTGAGGGAGCCTTTGCGCGGGCGTTCAAATCTGACCTTCAGCCGGTCGAGGTGGCCAGCGCGGTTCAACGCGAGATGGACGAACGTGCGGCGATCGTCGCCCAAGGGCGCACGCTCGTGCCGAACGACTTCGTGGTCGAGCTGTCCACCACGGACAGCGAGCGACTGGAGGTCTACGCGGACAGCATCAGCCTTGAACTGGCCAACCTCGCCAGGGAGTACGCCAAGGAACAGGGTTACTCCTTCGTGGGACCGGTCCGGGTGCGTTTCGAGACGGCCGACGATCTGGCGGTCGGCCTGTTCCGGATCCGCTCCGGCGTGATCCGCGGCGCGACCGTCGAACAGGACGAGATCCGCCAGCCGGTGAGCGACGTGCCGGCCGCCAAGCCACACGCCTTCGGGGGCCGCCCCCGCCTACTGGTCTCGACCCAGGACGACCCGCAGGGACAGCGGTCCTACGACCTGACCACCCCGGTGACCCTGCTCGGCAGGGGCACCGACTGTGATCTACGGCTGGTCGACCCGGGTGTGTCCCGGCACCACGCCGAGCTGCGCGTGGAGGGTCCCCTGGTCGTGCTCGTCGACCTCGGCTCCACGAACGGCACCTTCGTCAACGGCCAGCCGGTCCGCCGGGTCGAGCTCCAGAACGGCACTCGTGTGACGCTGGGGCGGACGACTCTGGTTTTCCGGCGCGATTAAAGGTAAACAAACGGTCCATGTCCGAGCTCACGCTGCTGCTGATCCGGCTCGCGTTCCTCGCGCTGCTGTGGTTCTTCGTGATTGCCGCGGTCGGCGTGATCCGGACGGACTTGTTCGGATCACGCACGACCACCGCCGCCCCCGCGCGCAAGGCTCCCAAGCCGGTCAAGCCCGCGGCCAAACCCAAGAACAAGAAGGGGGAGCCACGGCAGATGGTCGTCATCGGTGGTCCCCTGGAAGGCACCACCATTACCCTCTCGGAGACGCCAATCACCATCGGCCGGGCGAACGACGCCACGCTGGTAGTCAGCGACGACTACGCTTCCAGTCGGCATGCCCGGCTCTTCCCCCAGGACGGTCAGTGGATCGTGGAAGATCTCGGTTCGACCAACGGCACATACCTCGACCGCTCTAAAGTCACCCGTCCGACCCCGGTGCCGCTCGGTGTTCCGATCCGCATCGGCAAGACCGTCATCGAATTGCGCAAATGACCATCGCACTCCGTTACGCCGCCCGCTCCGACGTCGGCCTCCTCCGCGAAGGTAACGAGGACTCGGCGTACGCCAGCGGTCGTCTGCTCGCCGTCGCCGACGGTATGGGCGGCCACGCACACGGTGAGGTGGCCAGCTCGGTCGCCATCGCCGCGATGTCCTCCCTCGACGAGGACCCGCAGGGGGGTGACCTGCTCAGCGCCATCGAGGCGGCGGTCAGAGACGCCAACCGCAGGCTCCACGAGATGGTGGGGCGGGACCCGAGCCTCAAGGGCATGGGCACCACCCTGACCGCCATGCTGTGGTCCGGCACGAGGGTCGCGCTGGTCCACGTCGGCGACTCCCGCGCCTACCTGCTGCGCGCCGGGGAGCTCTACCAGATCACGCACGACCACACCCTGGTCCAGTCGCTGGTGGACGACGGCCGCATCACCCTGGAGGAGGCCGCCACCCACCCGCAGCGGTCGATCCTGCTGCGCGCCCTCGACGGCAGCGGCGAGGTCGATCCCGACCTGTCGCTGCGCGAGGCCCAGGTCGGCGACCGCTACCTGCTCTGCTCCGACGGATTGTCCGGGGTGGTGAGCGCGGAGACGATGCACCACACGCTCTCCACGATCGAGGACCCCGAGACGGTGGTCCGCACGCTCATCGACCTGGCCAACCGCGGCGGCGGTCCCGACAACATCACCTGCGTGCTCGCCGACGTCCTGGAGGTGGACGAGGGGCTCGCCCTCCCCGTCGAGGCCGCCGTGGTGGGCGCCGCCGGGTCCACCCGGCCGCGGACCCAGCTGCCGGACACCCCGGCGGGCCACGCCGCGGGGATCACCATGCCCCAGCCCGTCATCACGGACGACGATCTCGATGAGCCGGTCGCCAGGGCCACAGGGCGGCCGGCCAGACGCCGTCGACTGTGGCCGCTCATGGCCTCGGTGGGAGGCGTCGTCCTGGTCGGCGGCGGCCTAGGGTGGTACTTCGGGAGCCAGTGGCTCGACGACCAGTACTTCGTAGGGGCGAAAGGGGATGAGATCGTGGTCTTCCAGGGCGTGAAGACCAACCTCGGCCCCATCGAGCTCTTCGACGTCGCCCGGAGCACCACCGAGTCGGTCACCGCCCTTGGCGCGTTCCAGCAGGGCCAGGTCCGCGACGGCATCCCCGTCACCAGCGTCGACGAGGGCCTGAAGAAGATCGAAGAGCTCAAGACGTCCGCGGCGAAGCCCGAGACGAAACCGACGGCGAAGCCTGAATCCAAGCCTGACGGGAAGGGCAAGCAGACCCCCCGGCCGAGCGGCACCGCATCCCCGGAACCCACAAGGTCGCAGTAGACACATGAGCACCCCAAGCGTCGAGCCCGTCCCCCTGCCCGCCAAACGACGGCTGGCCCAGTTGGCGATGCTCGCCTTCGCGGTCGTGATCGTGATGTTCGCGTACGCCAACGTGGGGCTGGCGATCGACAAGCAGATCCCCTCGGGCATGCTCACCTACGGCCTCAGCCTGGGCGGGTTCATGCTGGCCGCCTACCTCGTGCTCGCCAGGTTCGCCCCCTGGGCCGACCCGCTGATCCTGCCCCTGGTGACGCTGGTCAACGGCCTCGGCCTGGTGATGATCTACCGTCTCGAACAGGCCAAGCCCCCGGCGTACGGCGCCTCGCCCAACACCCAGCTCCTGTGGACGGCCGTCGGGGTCGTCCTGTTCAGCGTGACGCTGATCGTGCTGCGCGACCACCGCGCGCTGCAGCGGCTCACCTACACCGCCGGCGCCATCGGGCTCTTCCTGCTGATCTCGCCGCTGCTGCCGCTCATCGGCCACTCGGAGAACGGCGCGAGCATCTGGATCAAGATCCCCGGGGTGGGCCAGCTCCAGCCCGCCGAGTTCGCCAAGCTCGCCCTGATCGTCTTCTTCGCCGGCTACCTCGTCGCCAAGCGCGACGTGCTGGCGCTGGCCGGTCGGCGGCTGCTCTTCATCGACCTGCCCCGCGCCCGCGACCTCGGCCCGATCCTCATCGTCTGGGGCTTCAGCCTGGGCGTGCTGATCCTGCAGAAGGACCTCGGCTCCTCCCTGCTGATCTTCGGCACGTTCATCGCGATGCTCTACATCGCCACCCAGCGCACCTCGTGGGTCCTGATCGGCATCCTGCTCTTCGTCGGCGGCGCGATCCTCGCCGGGATGGTCTTCGACCACGTGTACGCCCGCTTCGAGGTCTACCTCAACCCGGAGGACCCGAAGCTCTTCGCGCGTGAGCTGGGCGGCAGCGAGCAGCTCATGCAGGGCCTGTTCGCCATGGCCGCCGGCGGGATCCTCGGCACCGGGCTCGGCCAGGGCCATCCCGAGAAGATCCCGCTGGCCATCTCCGACTTCATCTTCCCCGCCACCGGCGAGGAGCTGGGCCTGACCGGGCTGATGGCCCTGCTGATGGTCTACGCGCTGCTGGTGCAGCGCGGCCTGCGCACCTCGATCGCGGCCCGCGACCCGTTCTCCAAGCTGCTGGCCGGCGGCCTGTCGTTCATCCTGGCCTGGCAGGTCTTCATCATCGTCGGCGGCGTGACCAACCTGATCCCGCTGACCGGCCTGGTCACCCCGTTCATGTCCCAGGGCGGCTCGGCGCTGCTGGCTAACTGGATCCTTATCGCGCTGCTGGTACGCATGTCGGATGCGGCGAGGAAGCCGCCACCCCAAGCCATCCAGGACGAAGGAATGACGCAGGTGTTCCAGCGATGAACGGCCCCCTCAAGCGCGCCGCCCTGGCCTGTCTGCTCATGTTCGGTCTGCTCATGCTCAACGTGAACTACCTGCAGGCCGTGCGGGCGGACGACCTGCGCGCGGACTCGCGCAACATCCGCAACTTCTTCGACCGCTACGAGGTCGAGCGGGGCCGGATCACCGCCGGCGACAAGGTGCTCGCCGAGTCCGTCGACACCGGCAGCAACGACTTCCGCTTCGAGCGGCGCTACCCGGAGGGCAAGGTCTACGCGCCCATCACCGGGTTCTTCGCCCCGGAGAGCGAGCGCGACATGGAGCGGGCCAAGAACAGCCTGCTCAACGGCACCAGCGCCGACCTGCTGATCCGGCGCAGCATCGACCTGTTCACCGCCAAGCAGACCAAGGGCGCCAACGTCGACCTGACGATCAACCCCAAGGCGCAGGAGGCTGCCTACAAGACGCTCGGCGCCAGCGGCAAGAAGGGCGCGCTGGTCGCGATCGAGCCGAAGACCGGGGCGATCCTCGCCATGGTCTCGATCCCCAGCTACGACCCCAACCCGCTGTCCAAGGCGAACAAGGCCGAGGTCAACAAGGCCTACGCCAAACTGGCGGACGACAAGGACCAGCCGCTGCTGAACCGGGCGATCGAGCGCACCTACCCGCCGGGCTCGACCTTCAAGGTCGTCACCATGGCGGCCTACCTGGAGAGCGACGACACCCTCGGCCCGCAGAGCCAGGTGGACGCCCCGCAGCTGCTCGACCTGCCCAACACCACCGCCGACCTGCCCAACTCCGGCGGCGCGGCGTGCGGCTCCGGACGGGTGACGCTGTCGTTCGCGCTGGAGCGCTCGTGCAACACGCCGTTCGGCAAGATCGCCATGGACCTGGGCTACGACGCCATCAACGACCAGGCCCGCAAGTTCGGCATCGGCGGTGACCCGCTGGCCGTCCCGATGCCGGTCGCGGCCAGCGACTTCGGCCCCGAGGAGGACAAGGCCGCGCTCGCCCAGGCCTCGATCGGCCAGCGCAGCAACCAGATGACCCCGCTGCAGATGGCCATGATCGCCGCGGGCATCGCCAACAACGGCGTGGTCATGAAGCCGTACCTGGTGAACAAGATCGCGGACTCGGAGGGCGGCGAGATCGAGAGCGCCGACCCCGAAGAGTTCACCACCGCGATCAGCGAGGACACCGCGCGCAAGCTCCAGGAGATGATGATCAACGTCGTCAACAACGGCACCGCGAACGCCGCGCAGATCCCCGGGGTGACCGTCGCCGGCAAGACCGGCACCGCCGAGACCGCCGAGGGCCGGGACCCGCACGCGTGGTTCATCTCCTTCGCCCCGGCCGAGGACCCCAAGGTCGCTCTCGCGCTCATGGTCGAGTCCGGCAGCGCCGGGGACGACGCCTCCGGAGGGCACACCGCCGCTCCCATCGCCAAGAGCGTGATGGAAGCGGTGCTGGGTAGATGACCGCGTTGCTCGGGGGCCGATACCGTCCGCTGGGGCGGATCGCGACGGGCGGCATGGGCGAGGTCTGGCGGGCCAAGGACGAGCTGCTCGGCCGCGAGGTGGCGGTGAAGCTGCTGCGCCGGCACGTGGCGGCCGATCCGGCCTTCCGCGAGCGGTTCCGCAGGGAGGCGAGGATCGCGGCGAAGCTGGCCGACCCCGGCATCGCCCAGGTCTTCGACTACGGCGAGGCCGACGGCGTCGCCTACCTGGTGATGGAGCTCGTCCCCGGCGAGTCCCTGGCCGGCATCCTGGCGCGTGACGGCGCGCTGAGCGTCGAGATCACCCTCGACGTGGTCTACCAGACCGCCAAGGCCCTGCGGGCGGCGCACGGCGCCGGGATCATCCACCGGGACATCAAGCCGGGCAATCTCCTGGTCACCGGGGCCGGCGTGATCAAGATCACAGACTTCGGCATCGCCAGGGCGCTGGAGGCCTCGTCGATGACCCAGACGGGCACCGTGCTCGGCACCGCGCAGTACGTCAGCCCCGAGCAGGCCTCGGGAGACCCGCTGACCTTCGCGACCGACGTCTACTCCCTGGGCGTGGTCGCCTACGAGTGCCTGGCGGGGCGGCCGCCGTTCGTCGCCGAGACGCAGGTGGCGATCGCCCTCATGCATCTCGGCGAGACCCCGCCGCCGCTGCCCGGGAGCGTGCCCGCGGCGGTGCGCGAGCTGGTCATGGCCTGCCTGTCGAAGGACCCCGAGCGGCGCCCCGCCGGAGCCGGGGAGCTGGCCGGCCGGGCGTACGCGCTGCGCGAGTCGCTCGCCACCGCGGGCGCCGCCGACCTGGCCATGCTCACCGATCCCGCGGGGTGGCGGGTGGAGCCCGCGGGCGAATGGCCGCGGGAGGTCGCCCCCGCCCTGACGTCGGCTCCGGGCCCGGATTCCGGTCCGGCCACGGCTTCCGGCCCGGCCGTGGGATCCGCTCTGGGCTCCGGTCCCGCTCCGGTGCGGACGGCGCGGATCGCGCCGAGGCGCCGCGGCCTGCGCCGGACGACGGTGATCGTCGCGGTCGCCGCGGGGTGCGCCGCCGCCGTCGGACTGGGCACGCTGGTGGCCCACGACCTGACGGAGCGCAACGGCGAGAGCACGTCGGAGGAGCCGGTCGTGCCGCTGAGCCCGGTCACCAAGACCCCCACGGTCCGGCCGAGCAGAACCAAGCCGGTGACGACCAGACCGCCTGTCTCGCCGACGAAGCCACTCCGCCCTTCCCCCACGCCGTCGGCTACGGTAAGCACATCGGTCAAACCCAGCCCCCGGCCGACCACGTCGCCATCGCCCACCCCCACCCCGACTACTTCGACCCCGACGCCCACCGCCCCGACGGCGACACCGAGCCTCACACCGAGCACCACTCCCGGACCCGGCGACACAGAGCCTCCGAACGGGGAGACGTGATGCGGCAACGGGTCGATGATGGACACCGGTGGCTCAAGAGCTCACCGGCACCCAAGATGAACGGTAAGGGACAGTGCAGGAAATGACTCAGCCCCGACGCCTCGGCGATCGCTACGAGCTTGACGGCGTCGTCGGGCGTGGCGGCATGGCCGAGGTATATCGCGCCCGAGACATCCGGCTGGATCGGATCGTCGCCATCAAAACCCTCCGCGCGGACCTGGCGAGAGACCACATCTTCCAGGCCCGTTTCCGTCGTGAGGCGCAGTCCGCCGCGTCGCTGAACCACCCGTCCATCGTCGCGGTCTACGACACCGGCGAGGACGTGGCGGGCAGCGCGCCGGTGCCGTACATCGTGATGGAGTACGTCGACGGCCGCACGCTGCGCGACCTGCTCCGGGCCGACCGGCGGCTGCTGCCCGAACGGGCGGCCGAGCTGGTCGACGGGATCCTGCGGGCGCTGGACTACAGCCACCGCGGCGGCATCGTCCACCGGGACATCAAACCGGCGAACATCATGATCACCAACAACGGTGACGTGAAGGTCATGGACTTCGGCATCGCCCGCGCGATGGCCGACTCGGCCGCGACCATGACGCAGACCGCCCAGGTCATCGGCACCGCGCAGTATCTGTCGCCGGAGCAGGCCAGGGGCGAGCGGGTGGACGCCCGCAGCGACATCTACTCCACCGGCTGCGTGCTGTACGAACTGCTGACCGGGCAGCCGCCGTTCACCGGCGACTCCCCCGTCGCGATCGCCTACCAGCACGTGCGCGAGGACCCGATCCCGCCGTCGCAGATCGACCCGGAGATCCCCAAGTGGGCCGACGCCATCGTGCTCAAGGCGATGGCCAAGGACCCCGCGCACCGCTACCAGAGCGCCGGGGAGATGCGGGCCGACATCCAGCGGGCGATGTCCGGCATCCCGATGGACGCCCAGACGATGGCGCTGGCCAACAACTACGGCTCGGCCACCCGGACCATGCAGACCCCCGGCCCCGGCGGGCCGGCCACCCAGCGCACCACCGCCGTCCCGGCGTACGAGTACGGCACGGAGGAGGGCGGCGGGCGCGGCGAGCGGGGCCGCCGCCGGCAGCAGAGCAACGGCAACACCGCGGTCAAGACCGCCGCGTGGATCCTGGTCCCGCTCCTGGTCATCGGCGCCTTCATCGGCGTGGGATACATGTTCCTGAGCTCCCCCGGCGACTCCGACGCGGCGAACAAGGTCAAGATTCCGGCGCTGACCTCACGGACCGAGGCGGCGGCGTCCAAGGCGCTGACGGATCTCGGCCTGACCGTCAAAACGGTCGAGAAGTTCGACGAGGAGTCGGAGAAGGGCACGGTCATCGAGACCAGCCCGGCGGCCGGCACCGCGGTCGACAAGGGCTCCGAGGTCACGCTCACGGTCTCCAAGGGCGTGGAGAAGGCCGAGGTGCCCAACGTGGTCAACATGACCACGGACGAGGCCAAGGCCGCCCTTGAGGAGGCGGGCTTCGTGCCCAGCGTGCGGACCAAGGCCTCCAGCGGCCCGCAGGACAAGGTGCTGGAGACCAAACCCGAGGCGGGCAAGAAGGCCGACAAGGGCAGCACCGTCCTGGTCTACGTCCCCAAGGAGGCCGTGGAGGTCCCGGGCGTGGCCAGCCTCACGGTCAACGACGCCAAGCGGATGCTCAAGGAGGCGGGCTTCAAGTACAAGGTCGTCGAGCAGGAGAGCGACCTGCCGGAGGGCACCGTGCTCAGCCAGGCCCCGGAGGCCGGCGCCAAGCTCCAGCAGGGCACCACGATCACACTGGTCGTCTCCAGCGGGCAGGCGCCGCAGCCGACCGCCCCGCCGACGACCGAACCGACCCAGGAACCGCCGATCACCGAGGAACCGGAGCCCGACCCGACGGAGACCGAGGACCCGTTCTTCAACGAGGCGCCCAGCGACGACCTGGGCGGCTGATCCCCGGCTCCGACAGGACGACCCCCGCCGGTTGGCGGGGGTCGTCCTGTCTTCGGGGTCTTCGAGGGCGCAGGGGGGATTTTTGAGGGCTCTCCAGGGGGTTTGAGAGGAGTGCTCCAGATTCCGGCGTTTTCTCGTTTTCTCTGGGCTCTCAGGGCTCTCTCGGGCTCTGGGGTGCGCTCCGGGCTCTCACAGGGCTCTGGGGCCATCTGGGGGCTTTCCGGGCGCTGTAAAGCCGCCCGGCCCGGTAGCCGATCCGTCCGAGAACGGATAAGAGCCCTTCCGCCACTCGGGGGCGATGGCGGAAGGGCTCACTGGTTAGTCGTTCAAGACGGTTCCGGTGTTACACGATTCCCGCGAGCCAATTTCCGAGCAGCCGGTGGCCGTGTTCGGAGATCACCGATTCGGGGTGGAACTGCACGCCCTCGATGGGGGCGGTGCGGTGGCGCAGGCCCATGATCAGGCCGTCACCGGTGGTCGCGCTGACTTCGAGGATCTCCGGGACCGTCTCCGGCACGACCGCCAGCGAGTGGTAGCGCGTCATGGTCACCGGGGACGGCAGCCCGGCGAAGACGCCGCGGCCGTCGTGCGTGATCGCGCTGGTACGGCCGTGCATCAGCTCCGGTGCCCGCGCCACGGTGGCGCCGTGGGCGATCGCGATGGCCTGGTGGCCGAGGCAGACGCCGAGCAGCGGAAGGTCGCGGGCCTCGCAGTAACCGACGAGCGGGACGCTCACCCCGGCGGCTTCGGGGGTGCCGGGACCCGGGCTGACCAGGACCCCGTCGAAGCCGGCGGCGTCCTCGGCCACGACGTGGTCACGTGGGCGCACGTCGCAGGTGGCGCCGAGCTCACGGAGATACTGGACGATGGTGTGGACGAAGCTGTCGTGGTTGTCCACGACGAGAATGCGGGTCATCAGCCCACCGTGGTGTGATCGAGGGGGACACGGGGTTCGAGCCAGGGAAACACGACGTACCAGAGTACGGCCGCCGCCAGCCCTGCCAGCACCACCGCGATGAACACCTTGGTCGCGAGGCCGCCGGGGAGCAGCCGCCAGATCCAGCCGTACACGGGACTCTCCTCATCTGCGACGGTCCTCACTCCTGTCCAGCTCTCCGAAGACGATGAGCCGCTGTGCGGCGGAGTACTCCGGATGGCAGGTCGACAGGGTGATGAGGGCATCGGTGGGCTTGCTGCCGGGCTTGCCGGGGACCGGGGCGATCACTCCGACCTCGGTGGGCTCGACGACGCGCTTGCCGGTGACCCGGTAGGTGTAGCGGGCCTCCCGGGCGTCGACCACGATGTCGTCGCCCCGGCGGAGCTCGTCGAGCCGGCTGAAGGGCGCGGCGTAGGTGGTCCGATGCCCCGAAAGAACGAAATTTCCAACTTTTCCCGGCATGGCGGAGCCCGGGTAGTGGCCGGGTCCCATCCGCAGTTCCTCCGAGCCGACGCCCTCCACCACGGCGTAGCGGTAGTCGCGCCCGAACCGGGGGATCCTCAGCAGCGCCATCGCCCCGCCCAGCCGGATACGTGTGAGCTTCGCGGGCTCCTTGGCGGCGAACTCCTTGAGGAGCTGCTCGCGCAGCACGGTCTGCTGCCGGTCGGTGTAGGCGCCGGTCCCCCAGAGGAGGTATGCGCAGAAGAGCAGAATGATCACCCCGGCGGTGATGCTCAGCTCCCCGAAGGCCCTCAGCGCGGCTCTCATGGACTCAGGCTAGTGACGGCGGATCATCCCGGCCCGGCGCGGATCACGCGATTGATCCAAGGTTTGCGCTGTGATGATCCCTTCTGGGATCGCCATGTCCCGGGTGCGGAGACTATTCTTACTCGGGTCTTCGCCCACCAGCGATTACGCTAGCTGACATAACCTGCGCACGGTCCGGATCGCGCAGGGTCGACGCAGGAAGAGACCCCAGTGCCCAAGCCCAAGACTCGCAAGAAGGCGGTCTACACGCCGCCGCAGACGACCCAGCAGGTCAAGATGAGCCCGCGCTGGCTGGCGCCGGTCATGGTGGCATCCTGGATCATCGGCATCCTGTGGATCGCCATCTACTACGTGGCGCCCACCGCACCCTTCATCGGTGAACTGGCGAACTGGAACCTGCTGATCGGGTTCGTTTTCATCATCTTCGGTGTGGTGTTGTCCACTCGCTGGCGTTAGTTTTTTCCACAGAATTTATCCACACCCTGGGGAAGCATCAGGGTGTGGATCAGCTGATGATGCCGTACTGGAGCTGGAAGGCGTACGGCGGCAGCAGCGCGACCAGCGCGACGAGCACCACGAGCACCGCCGCGCAGCCTCCCCACTGGACCGCGTTACGGCTCTTCGGCGGGGCGTAGGCGAGGATCCCGGCGACGATCGCACCGGTGACCAGGCCGCCGAGATGCCCCTGCCAGCTGATGTTGGAGACCGTGAAGGTGAGCACCACGTTGATGCCGATCAGCCAGAGCACGCCGCGGGCGTCGTAGCCGAGCTTCTTGGAGACCACGAACATCGCGCCGAACATGCCGTAGATCGCGCCCGAGGCGCCCACCGCGGCGATGCCGAACAGGTAGATGGCGACGGATCCGCCGAGCGCGGAGAGCAGGTAGAGCACCAGGAAGCGCAGCGAGCCGAGACGTCGCTCCAGCTCGGGACCGATGGCGTAGAGCGCCCACATGTTGAACAGGATGTGGGTGAGCGCGAAGCCGCCCGCGCTCAGCGGCATGTGCAGGAAGGCTCCGGTGATCAGACGCCACCACTCGCCGAGGAAGGCGACGTGTCCAGAGCTCATCTGGAAGGCGCTCACCACGCTGGGGCTCAGGGTCTCCGCGGCGTAGGCCAGGATGTTGACGATCAGCAGCGCCCAGGTGACCCGGGGCGTGGTGACGGCCCGGCCGCCGAAGGTCGACTGCGCCTGCCGTACCGTCTTGTTTCCCTGGGCCACGCACTCGGGGCACTGGAAGCCGACGGAGGCGTCGCGCATGCAGTCGGGGCAGATGGGGCGCTCGCAACGCTGGCAGCGCACGTAGGTCTCACGGCCCGGATGCCGATAACACGTGGGAACGGCGGCGGTTTCAGGCTCGATGGGTGGTTGAGTGGTCATGGCGTGTCGCTGGCCCCTTCGACCGTGCTGTTATCCACAGACTGCCAGCCTATTCATGATCCCGAGCACCTGGACACATGAAACGGCGGCCTCCGTGTGGAGGCCGCCGTTTCGAGAGCGCTCAGCGCCGCACGCGGTCGGTTCCGAGAGCGGTCAGCCCTGCACGCGGTCGATGGTGACCGACTCCAGCACGACGGGCTCCTTGGGCCGGTCCCGGGCGTCGGTGTCGGTCTTGGCGATGGCGTCGACGACGTCCTGGCCTTCGATGACCTCGCCGAAGATGGAGTGCTTGCCGTTCAGGTGCGGCGTGGGCACCACCGTGATGAAGAACTGCGAGCCGTTGGTGCCCTTGCCGAACTGGATGCCGGCGTTGGCCATGGCGAGCAGGTAGGGACGGTTGAAGTAGAGGTCCGGGTGGATCTCGTCGTCGAACTTGTAGCCCGGACCGCCGGTGCCCTGACCGAGCGGGTCGCCGCCCTGGAGCATGAAGCCTTCGATGACCCGGTGGAAGACCGTTCCGTCGTAGAGCTTGTCGGTGGTCTTCGCGCCGGTCGTCGGGTTCACCCACTCGCGGGTGCCCTCGGCCAGCTCGACGAAGTTGCGCACGGTCTTGGGCGCGTGGTCCGGGAAGAGCTGGATCTTCACAGTGCCACGATTGGTCTTCAGGTTCGCGATCAACTTCTCAGCCACGATCGGATTGCCCCCTTCTGGTCTTGGCTAAAGCCTGTGCAACATGCTGCTCTTGTGATGTTTTGATGGTTGCGGCCGTAGCCGGTCCATCTAGCATCCTCCCACGACTGGTCATGATTGAGCCGCCTTCGAGCGGGCAGGGGTGGCAACGGGGCCCCGACGACCTGGGGAGGATAACGTGCCTCTTGCACAATTTGGAAAGCGTCACATCGAGATAGTGATACCGGAAACGCGCCTGGACCAGGTGAAGGCTCAGGTCGCGCGTGCCGCCGACCGGGTAGGCCCGATGGCCGCTCACGCCCGGGACGCGGCCACTCACGCCCGCGATGCCGCCACCCACGCCCGTGGGACGGCCAACGACAAGGTCTACGTGGCCAGGGGGTGGGCGGCACCGAGGCTGGACGCCGCCGCTCACTCGTTCGAGGAGCAACTCGCGCCGAAGATCAGTGCGATGCTGTCGCAGGCGGCGACCAAGATCGATCCGACACCGGCGGCCAAGTCCCGCAGGTGGCCGATGGTCCTGCTGTTCACCGGTCTCGCGGTCGGAGCCATCGGCTTCGCGATGTACCGCAAGAGCGCCGACCAGTGGACCGAGGCGATGAAGGACAGCACGGCCGACGCGTCCCGCTGGGTGGGAGAGAAGGCGCACTCCGCGACGGACAAGGCATCCGAGATGATGCACGGCGTCAAGTCGAAGGCCGAGTCCACCGCCGAAGAGACCGCCCACAAGGCTGACGCCCAAGCGGATCAGGCCGCCAAGAAAATGTCCTGATCTATAGCGGTATGAGATTCATCGGAGTACGGCCCGCACCCTCACGGTGCGGGCCGTACTTCCGTACTGACCGGCGGGCAGCGGCCTTGGGGTGCGAGGGAATCGGTCTGAACAGCCGGGGTCCGGGGGCAGACCCCGGCTTCCAGGATCATCCTCTGGGCCACCGATCGCCCGAGTAGCGACGGACCAGCGCCCATGTCACCAGATATACGGCGCCCAGGAAAAGCCCGCAGAGCCGCACGGATCCGCGCGGCCCCGGCCCGTGAGTGCCGCTGCGGCGTGAACTCACGGGCCGGGACCGCGTGTCCGAGCCCGCGCGAACCGTACCGGTCCCCGTCCGGTACGGCCCGCACCACGGGCTACTCGCCGGCCGCTCCGAGCTCCTGCGCCTTCTCGGCCTTCTGCGCGCAGGCGACGACCACGCCCTCGGCGAGCGGCGCTCCCGGCACGGCCTTGGCCATCTCGGCCTTCCCGGTCACCTGGACGCCGTGGGAGAGCACATCGAGGCGGCCCTCCTCCTCCAGCGGGGAGACCCTGACCGTGGTGGTCCCGGCGGCCTCGGTCTGCTTCGACGGGTCGAGCGGGGTGGCCGGGACGGTGGGCATGGCCGGGACCGAATCTGTGGTCTCGGTGGTCTCGGTGGCCTGCACCGGGCCGGGCACGGTGCCCTCGGGGGCCTCAGTGGCCTCGGTGACCTCGGTGACCTCGGTGGCCTCGGTGACCTCGGTGGCCTCGGTGGCCTGCACCGAAGTGAGGTGCCCGGTGACCTTCACCGGGGCGGACGCGGTGGTCTTCCGCCAGTGCTCGCCCTTGGCCTGAAGGTCCTTCAGTTCGGCGTCGGTGAGCCTGCGCACCGCGACGGCGCCCTGATCGTCGCCGGCCTCGCACACGATGGTGAAGGCCGCCTCCGGCGTGGTGGGGGCGGGGTTGTCGGAGGCGTTGGCGGCACCGGTCAGGGTGGCCATCAGGGCGCCTGCGGTGACCACGGCTGCGGCGAGAAAACGGATGCGCATTCTGTTCTCCTCGATCGATCGGATCTGACGGTCACACCGTCCCGCGCGCTGCCTGAACCCAGCCTGAACATCGCCGAAGCCGTCTTCAGGTTGGCTTTAGGTGGTTTACGGCACGCTGGGCGGCATGCGCGTGCTGCTGGTTGAGGACGAGAAGCGCCTGGCCGACCTGCTGAAGGGTGGGCTGGCCGGCGAGGGGTTCGCCGTGGACGTCGCCCATGACGGGCGCGACGGGCTGTGGATGGCGAGCGAGAACGTCTACGACGTGATCGTGCTCGACGTCATGCTGCCCCGGATGAACGGTTACACCGTCTGCGCCAGGCTCCGCGACGCGGAGAACTGGACGCCGATACTGATGCTCACCGCCAAGGACGGGGTGCACGACGAGGCCGAGGCCCTGGACACCGGCGCCGACGACTTCCTCTCCAAGCCGTTCTCCTACGTGGTGCTGCTGGCCCGGCTGCGCGCGCTGATCCGCCGGGGCGGCCGGGCCAGGCCTGTCTCCATCACGGTGGGCGACCTGACCGTCGACCCGGCCGGGCTCCGCTGCCGCCGGGGCGAGGTGGAGATCCCCCTCACCCCGAAGGAGTTCGCGGTCCTGCACGGCCTCGCGCGCAGGCCGGGCGAGGTGGTCTCCAAGAGCGAGCTGCTCGCCCAGGCGTGGGACTTCTCCTACGACGGCGACCCGAACATCGTCGAGGTCTACATCAGCGCGCTCCGCCGGAAGATCGACTCTCCGTTCGGCCGGTCGTCCCTGGTTACCGTGCGCGGTGCGGGATACCGGCTGGAGTCCTGAGGTGTCGCGCCTGTCGGTCAGGGTCCGGGCGACCCTCGCCGCCACCGCCATCGTCGCGGTCGCGCTGGGCGTCGCGGCGGTGGTGCTCGTCGGCGTGCTCAAGGGCAGCCTCGTGGACAGCGCCTCCGCCGAGGCGGCCCGGCGTGCCCACGGCACCGCCGTCATGATCACCACCAGTCCCGGGGTCACCGCCGGCAGGGTCTCCGAGCCGCTGGACCCCGATGTCCAGGTCATCGAGGGGGCCGACCTCTCCGAAGCGGAGTGGCAGGCGGTCCTGGCCCAGCCCGCCCAGGCCGTCCAGCCCGCCCAGTCGATCACCGCACACTCGACCACCGGCCGGGCGGCCAATGATCAGGCGCATCCCTGCGGGGAGACCGCCGACCCGGCGGACACCGTCTGGGTCACCGGTCGGGTGGACGCCGTACGCGCCGAGCGGTGGGCGCCCGCCGGCTCGTTCGCGGTGGCCACCATGCCCGTGTCCACCGTCGAGGGCATGGTGCTCGTTCAGGCCAGGGCCTCCCTGGAACCCGCCGGCGCCGCCCTGCAGACCCTGCAGGGGCTGCTGATCCCCGGCATTCCCGGGCTGCTCCTGCTGGTCGCGGCCCTGACCTGGCTGGCGGTCGGCCGCGCGCTCGCGCCGGTCTCGGCCATCCGCACCGAGATGGCCGACATCACCGCCAGCGATCTGCACCGCCGGGTGCCGGTGCCACGGTCCCGCGACGAGATCGCCCGTCTCGCCGAGACGATGAACCGCACGCTCGACCGCCTGGAACTCGCCGTCGACCGGCACAAGCGCTTCGTCGCCGACGCCGCCCACGAGCTGCGCAGCCCGCTGGCCATCCTGCGGACCCGCCTGGAGCTCGCCCCACCCGGACCGCTGGCGGCCGAGGCGCTGACGGACGTGGAGCGGATCCAGGCGCTCACCTCCGACCTGCTGCTGCTGGCCCGCCTGGACGCCGGCGAGCCGGCCTGTCACGGGGAGGTGGACCTCGGGCAGGTAGCCGCCGAGGAGGCGACCCGGTCCCGGCCCAGGCCGGAGATCCGCGTGGAGCTGGAGGTGGCCGCGGACGTGGTCGTCCGCGGCTCGGCCGAGGAGTTGCGCCGCCTGGTGGCCAATCTGGTGGACAACGCGGTACGGCACGCGGACTCGACGGTCACCGTGCGCCTGGCCCGGGACGGGGGCGGAGCCGTACTCGACGTGTGCGACGACGGGCCCGGCATCCCGGCCGAGCACCGTGAGGCGATCTTCGACCGGTTCACCCGGCTGGACGAGGCCCGGGGCCGGGACGCGGGCGGGTCGGGGCTCGGTCTCGCCATCGCCCGGGACATCGCGGTACGGCACGGCGGCGGCCTGAGTGTCGTCGGGGAAGGCCCGGGAGCGCGGCTGCGGGCCCGTCTTCCCTCGCCATGATCCGCGGACGGAGGTGTTCCACAGAGGCGGGTCGTCCGCGGGAGAATCCCGCACCGGGAATGAGGGGCTCCGGGAGCGCCCGTCTCAGCTGAACGGGAGCGCCCGTCTCAGCCGAGCGGGAGCGCCCGTCTCAGCTGAGCGGGAGGGCGTAGGTGGTCGTGCGGTGCTCGACCTCGAATCCGGCGCGGGTGTAGATCCCCAGCGCACCGGTCGGGTTGTCGGCGTCCACCCCCAGCCCGGCCCTCTGGTAGCCCTGGGCGCGGAACTCGGTGAGGGCGTGGGCGAGCAGCGCGCTCGCCACCCCCTTCCCCCGCCATTCGCGCAGGGTGCCGATGATCTGGATCCACGCCTCCCGGACTCCGGTGGCCTCGGTGTCGGCCTCGAAGTAGTGGGTGAGCAGCACCGCGACGTTCCCGCCCGCCCCGTCCTGGACGAGGAAGGAACCCTCGGGACGGAAGGCCTGCACGCCGACGATGGCGTTCTTCCAACTCTCCGGGGTGTGGAGGACACTGCCCCAGTGGTCGGTGAAGGACGCGTTGCGCACCTGCCGGGCGGCCTCGGCGAGGTCCTCGCCGTAGGGGACGATCTTCAACCCGCCCGGCAGGCCGACCGCGGGCGGTTCCGCGCCCAGGTCGCGGCTCATGCCGTAGAACCACCGGACCGGGGTCATCCCCGCCCCGGTGACCAGCGCCGCCGCGCCCGCGTTGCTGTCGAACGCGTGGACGTGGAGTTCGAGGGGCTGTCCGGGGAAGCGGCGTCCGTGCAGCACCGGTGTGGTGCGGACCGCCCAGTCGAGCAGATGCCTGCCGGGGCCGCGACGGCGGTAGTCCGGATGGACCGCGCCCCACAGGGTCATCTGATGGACCGGGTCGGCGGCCGGGCGGCAGGCGGTGACGCCGAAGGCCACCATCCTGTCCCCGTCCCACGCGGCCAGGGTGCCTTCGGCCAGGTCGAGCAGGGGGTTGTCGACGTCGTCCGCGAGGTCGTCGGCTCCGTAGTTCTCCCCGACCCGGTCGGCCCTCTCGACGTCGGCGAGCAGCTCCGCCCACGTGCCGGTGTCGTTCTTGGTCAGCGGGATCCAGTCGACCGTCATGACCTGGAGCATACGAACACGTGCGGCCGGACAGCGAGTGTTTTTCTCCGCACGGAGCGCCACACAGCGCACGGAGCGCACCAGGCGGCACGGAACAGGCTCAGAGCAGACGTACCGGGCAGCCCAGCTCCCGGCCGATCCGCTGGAGTCCCTCAGCGAAGCCGTCGCGCGTCTTCCCGCCGAAGCCGACGAAGAACCGGTTGGCCGCCGAGACGGACCGCGAGCACCAGCCGCTCCACCCGTTCGATCGGGGCCGCGACCACCCCGGCGGCCTCATACATCGGCGTCTTTCCCATCCGGCCCTCCTGGCAGATCCGAGCCGAGCCGGCCGCACGCGAGCCGTACAAGATCGAGAATCTCGTACGGCTCGCGTGCGGGCGGCTCAGCGGCGGGTGAAGACCGGCTCCCACGAGCCGGGTTTCTGGTTGTTCTCGCGGTATCCGGTGAGCGGCACGGCCTCGCCGCCGTTCACGTCCACCAGGAGCAGCCGGTTGCGGAACTCGCTCCCGACGCAGCTGTTGAACCCCTTGGACTCGCACGCCCAGGTGATCACGTGGCCGTCGTCCGCCCAGGCCACGAGCTGCTCGATCCATTGCCCGTCGATCGGCTTGACCGACAGGACCTCGCCGGTGCGCACGTCCTTCAGGGCCATGGCGGCATTCTTGTCCGGGGTCTGAGCCGGGATCCACCGGCCGTCGGGCGACACTCCGGCCGCCTCGTAGGTCTCGGCCGCCCCCGGCGGTCCGGGCCGCGGGTTGCCATCCAGGTCGTAGAACTTCTTGGTGCCGGGCGGCGTGCTGTTGTGCTCCCACACCAGCGTGCCGTCCGTGCTCCAGGAGAAGTCCTGGCGGCCGCCGAACCGGTTGTTCTCATCCGGCTCCAGCGCGTGGAACGCGGACTGCCCGCTGTCCAGGTCGACGACGGTGTAGCCGGTCCGGGACGTGGGCATCATCTTCTGGCTGTTGTTCACCGGGACGTAGGACTCGTCCGGGTTGCCGCCGTAGTTGGTCACCAGCAGCTTCTTCGCGTCGGGGGACCAGCGCACCGCCCCGGCCGGGCGCTCCAGGTCGATCCACCGGACCTCGCCGCCCCGGCCGGTGACCACCCCGACCCGGCGCGCCGGAACCTGCTCCAGCACCGCGACCGACTCCCCGCCCGGCGCGACGTCGAGCCACGCCCACGGGGTCTGCTCGTAGGTCTGCCCGCCCTTGTCGTAGAGGCTCCAGGCCCGCGTCAGCACCTGCCGGTCGTCGGAGATCTTCACCTGGTCCCAGACGTAGTAGGAGTAGACCGCCGTGCCTCCCGCGGCCACCAGGGTCCTGGGCGGCGCGGACTCCGGGTCTCCCACAGTCTCCGCGGACGGGCTCGGCTCGGTCAGGACGACGACGGCGGACCGGCTGTCATCCACCTGCCCCTTCTGGACGAGGGCCGGGACCGTGAGCGCACCGGCCACGACGGCCGCGGTCGCCCCCGCGACCACCGCGAACGCCTTGACCCCGGAACGCCGCCGCCTCCGGAGGACCCTCGACGCCAGGTCGGAGGGGACCCGCGCCTCGTCGGACCAGTCACGCAGGGTCCGCCGGACGAGCTCGTCGATGGTCATGCCTTCGCCTCCCCGAAGATCGTGTACGGCTCCCGCAACTCGGGCGCGAGTTCGCGCAGCCTGGCCAGGGAACGGTGGGCGGTGCTACGGACCGTGCCCACCGAGCAACCGAGGATGCCGGCCACCTCGGCCTCCGGCAGATCCTCGTAGTACCGCAGGACCAGCACGGCCCGCTGCCTGGCCGTCAGTTTGGCCAGCGCGCGGCGCATGTCGATCCGCAGATCGACGCCGTGCGCGCCGTCGGCCAGGGCCCGGCCGGGCGGCTCCGCGACGACGGTCTCCCGGCGCCGGCGCCACCAGGAGACCTGCTGGCGGTACATCGCCTGCCGGACGTATGCCTCGGGCGCCTCCACGCTCCGCCACCTGGCGACCGTCCTGGCCAGCGCCGTCTGCAGCAGGTCCTCCGCCGCGTGCTGGTCGCCACCGGTCAGCAGGTAGGCCAGGCGCATCAGCGCGGGGGACCGCGCCGAGACGAATTCGCGGAACCGTCGCTCCTCTGCGGCGTCCACGATCACCTCCACTGTGTGGTTACGTCCTACAGACGCGCCGGAGTGGACGCCACTATGCTCCGCGAGCCGTACGGAATCAGCCGGGACGCCGGCGCGGCCGGTCCTCTCGCCCGGTCACGCCCTCGCTCCGGCCGGCTCACGTGTAGGTGAGCGCCGGGTAGAGGAACAGCATCCAGGAGCCGATCCCGATCTTCAGAAGCGCGTCGAGGCCGCCGACCAGCCGGAGCGGCAGCTTCGGCGCCACCTTCAACCCGATCCAGGCGTTCAGCGACGTCACCACGCCGAGGACCGCGATCAGCGGCCCGTGCGCCATTCCCATGATGATGAAGTGCAGGCCGACCACGAAGAGGATGCTCAAGATCATGATCCGGTCGTCCCGGTCCTTGAACGTGGTGATCACGTAGTAGAGGAGGCCGGCCTCGACGACGAAGGAGAGGACCAGGGCGGCGATCTGCACCAGGGAGGGCGTGCCCAGGGACGGCTTCAACAGCGCGCTGAGGCCGCTCGCGGTGAATCCGGCGATGAACCCGCCGATGCCGAACGGTATCCACCGGCTGGGGAAGATCCATCCGAGCAGGAAACCGAGGCCGACGAAGATGAGGAAGAGCCCGCCGCCGCGGATCAGCGGGTAGGGGTGGGGCAGGACGGAGTCCAGCGCGAGCAGGGGGAGCATGACGCCCTTTCGGTCAACACGTTGGCGCAGACGAGATATGACTTAAAGCCTAAAGTCGAGATATATCGCGCTTTCGCCTGAAGTGCGAGCTGGACCATGCCGATCGTCCCCCTCGGCCCCTCCGGTCCGCTCGGGCCGGTGACAGGCGGCGGTGTCGGTGCCGCCGGGCAGACTGTGGCCGTGCCGAGCCGCCACAGTGTGAACGCGGCTCTTCGAGCGAGAGGAACCGTCCATGAGCATCCGCCGCGTGGTGCCCGACATCCATTCGGAGGACCTGGAGGAGAGCCGGGAGTTCTACGGCCTGCTGGGTCTCGTGGAGGTCATGAACCAGGGCTGGGTCATGACCCTGGCGTCGCCGTCCAACCCCACGGCACAGCTCACCCTCATGGGCGCGGACTCCACGGCGGCCGTCCAGCCTGACCTGAGCATCGAGGTGGACGACGTGGACGCGGTGTACGAGGCCGTGACCGCCCAGGGCGCGGAGATCGTCCACCCTCTGCAGGACGAGGCCTGGGGGGTGCGCCGCTTCTTCGTCATCGACCCCAACGGCCGGGTGGTCAACGTCGTGGGCCACAGGTGATCCGGTGTCCTGACAGACCCGTGCCCCGGTCCGGTTCACGCCCGCCGGGCCCGGTGATCGCTGACGCGCGGACGGCGCCGTCCGCGACCGGCCCCGCGGTAAGTGCGACAATCATGCCAGCGGTGGCTATGGAGGTGCGTTGTTCGGGAAGTCGGCGCGTCCGTCCGGGACCGATCTGGCGCCGAGCGTCGCACGCGGGACCGTCACGGCCGCCCTCGCGGGGTTCGCCTCCGTGTACGTCCTGGCGGTCAACAGCCGTCAGTCGGGGGCGCTCCAGCTCCTGGCGGCGGCGGCGGTCGCGGCCATGATCTTCGGAATCCAGCTCGTCTACGTGTATCCCGGCCTGAAGCGGCATCTGAGCGTGCGACTGCTCGGCCTCCAGGCGGCCCTCGCCTACCTGGCGGTGATCCCGCTGGGGACGTCGGTGGGCATGCTCGGCTTCCTCGCGGGTTCGCTGCTGCTGAGCTCGGCGTGGCCGGCGGCGGCGGTCGTCGTGGTGAGCGCCGTCCTCATCGAGGCCACCCGGTCGCCGGATCCGGCCGCGACGGTCAGCATCGCCATCGGCACCGCCCTGACCGGCCTGGTGATCTATGGCCTCGCCCAGCTCGCCGACCGGGTCGAGGACCTGTCCGCCGCCAGGCTCGCGCTCGCCATCGCCGCGGTGGCTGAGGAGCGGCTGCGTGTCGCCACCGAGCTGAACGAGAAGATCGGCGTCGGGCTGGACGCCATCAACCGCCTCGCGGTCGAGCCGCCGGGTGAGGTGATCGGCGAGGTGCTGGAGGTCGCCCGGCGCTCTCTCGCCGACGCGCGTGCCGCGGCGGTCGACTACCGCAGCATGTCGCTGTCCCCCGAGGTGGCTCGGGCGCGGGCGCTGCTGTCGACGGCCGGGATCGAGACGGAGGGACGGACCGGCCACACCGAGCCGCTCGGCCCGCCGGGCGCGCTGCTCGGTGCCGTGCTCAGGGAGACGGTCACCGAGATCATCGAACGGGGGCGGGCGCGGCGGTGCGTCGTCGAGACCGTCGAGGACAACGGTCTCGTACGGCTCCGCGTCGTCAGCGACGCGGCCCTGGACACCGACCGCCTCGACGGTCTGGCCGGCCCGCTCCGGGACGCGGGCGGCCACTTCACCGCCGGCTCCGGGCCCGGCGGCCGGTCCGTGATCGAGGCGGCCGTCCCGGCGAGCTCGAAACGGGCCGCGCCGCTGCCCGACTCGGCCTACAGTCTGTCGGTCACGGTCCTGCTGGTGGTGCTCGCCGGGTTCGCCGCCAAGATCCTGATCTACGTCCCGGTACAGGCGCTGGCGGGAGCCGTCGCCTGCCTGGCCGTACTGGGCGTCCTGCAGTTGCGCGGTACACGGGACCGGCCCCTGCTCTCCCTGTCCGTCCAGGCGGTCCTGAGCTTCCTGCCGATCCTCTGGTACGGGCGGGGGTGGCTGAACGTCCCGGGTTTCCTGGCGGGCTCCCTGCTGCTGGCCCTTCCCCCGTCGCTGTCCTGGCCGCTCGTCGTGCTCGCGATGGCGAGCGTCGCGAGCGCCGGCGTGCTGCTCTCGCTGGGGGTGACCGTGGTCGTCAATCTGACGATCAGCGTGCTCGTGACCGGGCTGGTGGTGTCCGGTCTGGCCCGGCTCACTCAGTCGATCAAGGAGCTCCAGGCCACCAGGGAGGAACCGGCGCGCGCCGCGATAGCCCAGGAACGGCTCCGGGTCGCCCGTGACCTGCACGATCTGCTCGGCCACAACCTCGCGGCCATCCTGCTGAAAAGCGAGCTGGTCCGCCGGCTGCTCGACCGGGATCCCGAGCGGGCGCGGACGGAGCTCGGCGACATCGTCGTGATCTCCGAGCGGGCGCGCGCCGACATGAGGGCCGTCTCCGGAGATCACCTGGAGCTGTCACTCGAGGAGGAGGCCGCCTCCGCCAGGGCGATGCTCACCACGGCCGGAATCGAGGTCACGGTCAACCTGGACCACGACCCGCTGCCGATGTTCAACGATCCCGCGGTCAACACGGTGCTGAGCGCCGTTCTCAGGGAGGCCGTCACCAACGTGCTGCGGCACAGCGGCGCCCGGCGGTGCCGGATCGAGACCGAGTACGCCCGGGGACTGCTCCAGCTCACCATCGCCAATGACGGGTTCTCCCGCGACGCCGTACGACCGCAGGCGGGAACCGGACTGGGCAACCTCACCACTCGCCTGGCCATCGTCGGAGGACGGCTCACCGCGGGCCCGGAGGAGGACGGCTGGTTCCGGCTGCGGGTCGTGCTGGATCCCGCCCGTCTCGTGTCGGGCCAGACGCGGGACGGGGTCATGATCCGCCAGTGATCGTGTCCCCGCTCCGGGGACACCGGCCGGACGCGACCCCGGAAGACGGATCCGGAGCGGACCGCCGGATCCAGCCCGCCTCACACGCGGACCGCCGGATCAGTCCGCCTCACATACGAACCGCCGGATCAGCCCGCCTCACGTGCGATCGGACGGACGGTCAGATCCAGCCCGCGTCGCCGGCGATGCGGACCGCGTCCGTTCTGCTTCTCGCGTTCAGCTTGCTCACGATCGCGGTGAGGTGGTTGCGCACCGTACCGGCCGACAGGAAGAGCCTGGCCGCGATCTCCGTGGCCTCGGCTCCCCCCGCGGTCAGCCGCAGCACGTCGGTCTCACGCGGGGTGAGCGGGTTGTCGCCCAGGTCCCAGGCGGTGACGGCGAGGTTGGGGTCGAGCACCCGCCTGCCCGCCGCGACGGCGCGGACCGCCGTGATCAGCTCGTCCACCGGCGCGGTCTTCAGCAGGAAACCGGTCACGTGCGCTCCCTGGGCGCGGCGCAGGTGACCGGGTCTGCCCTGTCCGGTCAGCACCAGCGTGCGGCACCCCGGGACCCGCCGGTGCAGCTCGGCGGCCGCGTCGAGGCCGTCGACGCCGCCGGGCATGTCGATGTCGAGCACGGCGACGTCCGGGCTGTGCTTGAGGGCGGCGGGCACGACGTCGTCACCGGAGCCGACCTCGGCGACGACCGAGAGGTCGGGTTCCAGCTCCAGGAGGGCGACCAGCGCGCCTCGCACCACCTGCTGGTCCTCGGCGATCAAGATCCGAATCACACCCATATGTCTATCAGGGTGGACCCATGACCATGTCATGCGTGGTTGATGATCGCATCTCTGGCCCGTGTGAGCCCAGGTCAGAAGACTTGTCCCCATGAACGATGTGGTGCGTCTGGACGCGGTGAGCAAGGTTTACGGCAGGGGACCGAACACGGTGTTCGCCCTGCGTGAGGTGTCGATCGGCATCCCCCACGGCAGCTTCACCGCCGTGATGGGCCCTTCGGGGTCGGGCAAGAGCACGTTCCTGCACTGCGCCGCCGGACTGGACCAGCCCTCCTCCGGCTCGGTACGGCTCGGCGGCACGGAGCTGGCGGGAATGAACGAGACGGAACTGACCGAACTGCGGCGTAAGCGGATCGGTTTCGTCTTCCAGGCGTTCAACCTGGTCTCGTCCCTCACCGTGACGGAGAACATCACCCTCCCGCTGAAACTGGCCGGAGTCCGGGTGGACCGGTCCTGGCTTGCGGAGATCATCGACCGGGTCGGACTGGCCGGCCGTACCGGGCACCGGCCCGGGGAGCTCTCCGGGGGGCAGCAGCAGCGGGTGGCGATCGCGCGGGCCCTGGTGACACGGCCCGAGGTGGTCTTCGGTGACGAGCCGACCGGCGCGCTGGACACGATGACCGCGCGGGACGTGCTCACCCTGCTCCGCGAAGTGGTCACCACCATGAGACAGACCGTGGTGATGGTCACCCACGACCCGGTCGCCGCCTCCTACGCCGACACCGTCCTGTTCCTCGCCGACGGCAACGTCGTCGACGCGATGGCCGCCCCCAGCGCGGAGAAGGTCGCCGACCGGATGACGCGACTCGGAGCGTGGGTGTGATGATCGGCTTCGCGCTCAACACGCTGCGGCACCGCAAGGCGGCCTTCGCCGGCGCCTTCCTCGCCCTGGTCTGCGCCGCCGCGCTGGTCTGCGCCTGCGGCATCCTGCTCGAAACCGGTCTGCGCGGCGCGGTCGAACCCGTCCGATACGCCGGGACCCCGGTCCTGGTCGCCGGAGACCAGAACGTCCGTGAGACGACCCGCGACGGCGACAAGGTCAAGAGCAAGGCCAAGCCGATCTCCGACCGAGCCTGGATCCCGTCGTCCCTGGCCGACAAACTGAGGACGGTCCCCGGCGTCCGGAAGGTCGTCACCGAGGTGACGTTCCCGGCGACCGTCGAGGGACGTCCGGTGTGGGGCCACGGCTGGGAGTCCGCGCCGCTCACCCCCTTCACCCTCCGCGAGGGACGGGCGCCCGCCGCCGGCGAGGTGGTGGCCGACGCGGCCGCCGGGCTGTCCGTGGGCTCCCGCGTGAACGTCCGGACCGCGACCGCCACCCGCGTCTACCGGGTGGCCGGTGTCACCGCCGAGGCGCTCGATCAGCGGACCTCGCTGTTCTTCTCCACCGAGGAGGCCGCCCGGCTGGCCGGACGGCCGGGCATGGTCAGCGTGATCGGCGTCTTCCCCGAGGTCGACGTCGCTCCCGCGCTCGCCGGCACCCCCGGTGTCGTCTACACCGGCGACGAGCGCGGCAGGATCGAGTTCCTGAACGCGGAGAAGGCCCGGACCAAGCTGGTCAGCCTGGGCGGCGCGCTCGGCGGCACCTCGCTGATCGTCGCGATCCTCGTCGTGGTCGGCACGTTCTCGCTCTCCATCCAGCAGCGCCAGCGCGAGCTCGCCCTGCTGCGCGCCGTGGCCGCCACCCCCAGGCAGATCCGCAGGCTGATCGGCGGCGAGGCACTGCTCGTCGGTCTGCCGGCGGGCCTTCTCGGCGCCGTGCTCGGCGTCGGGCTGGCGTTCTGGCTGCGGTCACAGTTCGTGGGGCTTGGCGTGATGCCGGCCAACCTGTCGCTGGTGGTGGGCTTCTTCCCGCCCGCCGCCGCGGTGCTCGCCGTCCTGGGGGCGGCGTGGACGGCGGCCCGGGTGTCGGGCCGCCGTACCGCGCGGATCAGGCCGGTGGAGGCGCTGGGCGAGGCCGCGGTACGCCCGCCGGGCATTCCGCCGGGCCGCACGATCGCCGGGCTGGCCTGCCTCGGCGGGGGCGTGGCGCTGACCCTGCTGCTGTCGACGCTGGAGATCGAGGCCGCCTCCAGCCCCGTCACGATGCTGACGGCACTGGTCTGGACGATCGCGGTGGCCCTGCTCGGCCCGATCATCGCCCGCGTCGCCACGGCGGTGCTCGGCCTGCCGCTGCGCGCCTTCCGCGTCAGCGGCCACCTCGCCGCCGCGAACCTGCGCACCGGCACCCACCGTTTCGCCTCCGTCGTCACCCCGCTCAGCCTGATGATCGCGATGACCTGCACCATCCTGTTCGTCCAGGACACCATGGGCCACGCGGTCGTCGAACAGTCACGCCAGGGCAACCACGCCGACTACGTGCTCGGCCCGCGCCTGCCCGGCGTCACGGCGGACGCCGTACGGAAGCTCGACGGCGTCGAAGTGGTCACCGAGGTCCTGCGCACGTCGGTCAGGGTCGGGCTGGAGAGGTACGGCGCGCAGGGCGTGACCACCGCGGGACTGGAGCGGACCATGGACCTCGGGGTGAGCGCGGGATCGCTCGGCAGGATGGGCGCCGACACCCTCGCGGTCAGCGAGACGGCCGCGAGAAGCCTCGGGGTCGAGGTCGCCGACGAGGTACGGCTGACGCTCGGCGACGGCACCCCCGTCACGCTCAAGGTCGCCGCGATCTACCGCCGGGGCCTCGGCTTCGGCGACCTCACCCTGCCCCACGCCCTGGTCGCCGCCCACGTGGACGACCCGCTCAACCAGACCGCGCTCGTCTCCGCCCCCTCGGTGAGACGGGACGCGCTCGCGGCGGTGCTCGGCGGTGTCGGCGTCCTGGATCGGGTCGAGGCGACGGCCGAACAGTCCAATGCCGGAGTCAACTACGTGGCCATGGGCCTGATCATCGCCTTCACCGCGATCGCGGTGGTCAACACCATCGCGATGGCGACCTCCGACCGGACCCGCGAGCTCGCCCTGCTCAGACTCGTCGGCACCACCCGCCGCCAGCTCATGCGGATGCTCCGCCTGGAGACCCTCGTCGCGGTGCTGGTCGCGGTCACCCTCGGCACGCTCATCGCCCTGGTGACGCTCAGCGCGTTCAGCACGGGCATGACCGGCTCCGCGCTGCCGTACGTGCCCGTGCTCACCTACCTGGAGATCATCGCCGCCGCGGCCGCCCTGGCTCTCCTCGCCACCGTTCTCCCGGCCCTCCTCGCCCTGCGGAGCAGGCCCGCCGAGGCCATCGGCACCCGCGAATGACCGTCCGGGGACCGGCGGCACGGGACCCGGGACCGCGACGGTCCCGGGTCTCCGGTCCTCAGTCCTCCCGGTCCTCCCGGGCCTCGATCCTCTCCGGCCTTCCCGGTTCTCCCTGCCGGAGCGTGCGGGCCCCCGCCCCGCACGCCCGTCATCCCCGGTCAGAGCCTCTGACCGGCGTCATCCCCGGTCAGGGCGTCTGGCCGGGCCCGTCGACGACGCCAGAGTCCAGCACGGACATGGCGAAGGTCCCGTCGCCGTCCACGACCTTCGTGCCGAGGTAGCGGTAGTCCCCGGGATCGAGGATGTAGTAGCCCTTGCTCTCCCCCACGGTGAGGACGACGCCGATGCCCTTGCGCCCGTCCCCGTCCGCGGTGTTCTCCTCGATCGTGACATTCGGGATCTTCGCCAGGGCCCGGTACATCGCCGCGGCCGTGTCCGCGGGGATCACGGGCCCGAACTTCATGTACCAGCCGATCGCCCCGAAGGCCCTGACGTCCCCCTCGGTCCCCGCCGGGCAGTCGGACCGGCAGATCGACAGCGGTGTCCGCTCCTCCTTGAGGTCGCGGAAGTGCGCCAGCAGCGCGTCCGGATCAGTGGGGAGGCTCTCCAGTTCCCGCTGGGTCCGGGCGGGGTCCGTCCGCGCGTTCGGCTCACCGCCGCCGATCCTCAGCTCGCCGCCCTCTGCACGGGTGGCCGACCCGCGCCCGTCCATCCGGCTCCAATGCTCGAACGCCGGCAGGTCACCCCCCATATGCTGGGACTCCTTGACGTAGAACCACTGGTCCGGGCGGATGTCGGCGGTCCTGGTCCGGGCGGCGACGAGCGCGGCGTTCTCAAGCACCACGACCGCGTCGGGCGGCCCGACCGCGGGCTGCCGGTTCCCCGGCTGCGCGGTCCCCCCCGGCTGGGGCACGGCCACCAGGTGGGGCACGACCACGGCGGCGGCGACGGCGAGAGCGCCGACCCCGCCGAGGGCGAGACCCCAGCGCAGGCGGGCCGCGGGCCGCGCCGGCCGCCGGCGGGACGCCGACGATCCCTCCCGGATCACAGTGAGCAGCCGATGCTCCTCGGCCCTCAGATCGGACTGGTGCGGAATCTCGTCGCGCAGGCTCTTGAGGAGTTCGTTCTCGTTCAACTGTCCGTTCCTTCGCTCGCGGAGGTTGGGTCGATGTCACCGAGCACCCGGCGCAGCCTGTTCCGAGCCCGGCTGATCCGCGAACGGACCGTCCCCACCGGAACGTCGAGTGCCTGTGCGGCCTGCTCGTAGGTGAGCTCCGCCCACGCCACCAGCAGCAGCGCGTCGCGGTGCCCCCGTGGGAGCCCCGCCAGCGCCGCGGCGAGCCGGCGCCGCGCTCCGTCCGCGGCCACCCGCCGATCGACCTGGTCGGTGAACGGCTCGACCACTGAATCCGCCCCCGTGCGGCTCAGTGCCCGATACAGGCTGATCTCGCGGCGGCGGTGCCGGCGCATGAGGTTGGTGGCGATGCCGTACAGCCACGGCCGCGCGTCGTCGTAGGACAGGTCGTACGACTCCAGGCTCTGGAAGGCCACCGTGAAGGTCTCGGCGACGATGTCCTCGGCGGGATCCTGGCCCAGCCGCCTGATGACGTACCGCTTGAGCGCCGGCGCGTGGCGGGTGAACAGCGTGGCGAACTGCTCGGGCTCACGCCGGGACCGTTCGATCACCACGGCGTCGCCGACCGCTTCCACGGCCGCCGGCCGGGGCGGTGCGGCCGTCCGGCTCTCGTGTCGCATCTCTTGCCTCTCGGGTCTCTGCCATGACACCCGTTATTGCCACCCGGAGGATCCGCGGTTCCCGGAAATCAAGCGATGGATACGGTCACCGGCCCGAACCGCGCGGTCCGGGCCCCGGCCTGCCCCACCCCACCGGCGCGAGACCGGAGCCCCGTCCGGCGCCGACCCATCGCCGCGCGGCCGGCCCCTCAGGCGTCGTTCCACTGGCTGTGGTTGGTGGGGAGCAGGACCCCCAGTCGCGTGTTCACCGGACGGATCGTGCTCCCGTCCGGGAATGACGACAATTCCCTCGACGGAATAGACAACCCCGGCAGACTGGGATCGTGGACTTCTCCCAGACCCTGCGCGCGACCCGGCAGCGCCGCCACCTCAGCCAGCTCGACCTCGCCCTGCGCGCGGGCACGACGCAGCGCCATCTCAGCTTCATGGAGAGCGGCCGCTCCCGGCCCGGCCGGACCATGGTGGTACGGCTGGGCGAGTCGATGGAACTACCGCTCAGGGAGCGCAACGATCTCCTGCTCTCGGCCGGTTACGCCCCCGTCTACCCGCAGACCCCGCTGGACGACCCGAGCCTGGAGCACGTGCGCACCGCGCTGGGGCACATCCTGGCCGGACACCTGCCCTACCCCGCGATCGTCGTGGACGCGGGGCACGACCTGGTGCTCGCCAACGACGCGTTCGGCCTGCTCACCGAGGGCGTCGCGGAGCACCTGCTGCGCCCGCCGGTCAACGTGCTGCGTCTCTCCCTGCATCCGGAGGGCCTGGCGCCGCGGATCGTCAACCTGGCGCAGTGGGCGCGGCACATCCTCGACCGCATCCCGCACGACGACCTGTACGACGAACTGTCCGGCTACGTGCCACACGCCGCGCCGGGGCCCGACCACGTGGGCTTCGCCGCCCCCATCCGGCTCCGCTCGACACTCGGCGAGCTGCGGCTGACGACCACGATCACGACGTTCGCGACCGCGCTCGACGTGACCGTGGCGGAGCTGAAGCTGGAGGCGTTCCTGCCCGCCGACACGGCCACGGCGGCGCTGCTGGCCGGGTGACGGCCCGGGGGATCGATCGTGGCTCGGCTCGGAGCGGAGCGGGTGGGATCCGCTCGGATCCGGGGGATCGATCGCGGCCGCCTGTCAGATTCCGGGGAACATGTAGTCGGTGATGATACGGCCGCTCTCGTCGAGGACGAGGACCTCCAGGCCGCCCCCGACCGCCTCACCGCCGCCTACGGGCACCATCTCCCAGTTGAACTTGACGACGCCGTGGAGGCGGACGGCGCCGTCCCGCGCCTGGAAGGTGAACTGCCCGGGGGCGACGAACCGCTCATAGCTGCGGGTCACCCGGACGTCGAGTTCGTCATAGCCGTGGGCTTGGAGAGTGGTGGAGTCAAAGCCCAGCCCCGCGGCGATCTCCCGGATCTCCTGGGGCGGCTGAAGGATGTGAGCGCCGCCCTCGACCCACAGTTCCTGGATGGCTCTGCGGCGCGACTCGACGTCCGGCTCGACCCAGAGGGCGATGTAGCGGGTGGCGAGGTCCTGGGCATGGATGTCGGTCACTGTTTCTCCTCAGCTGGTGTCCGTGTTCCTGCCAGATCCTGCGGGAAGGGGCCGTGGGCCGACAATTCCTCAGAGGGAATGGCCGGCTTTCACGCGGGGCCGACCAGCCGCCCCCCGCGGGCCGTCACCGGGTATCCGGCCTTCCCGGACGCGATCCCGGTGGTGGTGATCAGCGCGATCCTGAGCCGCGAACCCGGCCTGGCGGGTGTGCCCGACCAACTGCGTCCGCTACCGACCGCCTGCCCGGCCGGAGCGAGAAGTCCGCCCGCCGGCACACGACAGGGGCGGCGGTCAGAACAGGGTCAGCGGCTCGGTCGGCATGGGCTCAGGCAGCGGCTCGATCTCGGGCAGCCGGGTCCGCACCTCTTCGTGGAAACGACGGGCGAGCATCAGCGCGTCGGCGTTGTCGGGGGTGTGGACGAACACCGTCGGCGAGCGGCCCTCGCGCAGCCATTCGACGACCGTGGCGATCCATTGCCGCCAGCCCTCGATCGTACGCGTCGTGTCGTCCCGTCCGAGGTAGCGGATGATCGGACGGTCGGTGAGAGCGGCCGACCGGCGTGGCAGGCGCGGTTTCCTCATCCACGCCTCCCGTTCGGCGTCGCTGGTCGGAGGGCTCTGGAAGAGGGCGGTGGTGTCGAACGGGACCCACTCGGCGTCGACTCGGGCGAGAACCCCTTCGAGAAGCCGCTCGGATCGCGCGTCGTCGAAGAACGCGCGGTGGCGGACTTCGACGGCGTATCTGTGCGAGCGGGGCAGCCGGTGGAGAAAGCCCGCCAGGGCGCCGAGGTCGGTCGGCCCGAACGATCCCGGTAGTTGGATCCAGAGGGCGTGGGCGCGCGGTCCGAGTGGTTCGATCGCCTCCAGGAACGACCGGAGCTCCTCGTCGACGCCGGTGAGGCGACGCTCATGCGTGATCGACTTGGGCAGCTTGGCCACGAAGCGGAAGTCGGGGGTGGTCTGCCTCGCCCACGACTCCACCGTGCTCCTCGAGGGCGTCGCGTAGAACGTCGTGTTGCCCTCCACCGCGTCGCACCAGGTCGCGTAGGCCCGCAGGCGCTCGCCGGGAGGAAGCGGATGAGGCAGAAAGCGCCCCTGCCATTGCGCCTGTGTCCACATCGCGCATCCCACATGAAGCCGCATGGCTTCGACGCTATCCAAGGTCGGCGGTGGAAAGGACCGAGCGCGTCATGAGCGGAACACCCACTCGGCGGAGTGCTCGGTGAGCACCACGAGGCGGCATGGACGGGGTGCTCAGCGTGCCGGCCCGCTCAGCGCCCGTTCACAGGAGGCCGGCGTCGCGCACCTTCATGGCGACCTGGACACGGTTGTCGGTCCCCAGCTTGGCGAAGACCCGGGTGATGTTCGCCTTCACGGTCGCGACGCTCATGTGGAGACACTCGGCGATTTCGGCGTTCGAGCTGCCCCGGGCCACCTCGATCGCGACCTCGCGCTCGCGTTCGGTGAGCCTGGCCAGCTCCCGCTGCGCCTGCGGGCGTCGCGGTCCGCGTCCGCCGGTGGCCGCGGTGATCACCTGTCGTGTGACACTCGGCGACAGCACCGGCTCGCCCTTCGCCACGGTGCGGACCGCTTCGATCATCTTCGGTGGCGGCGTGTCCTTCAGCAGGAAACCGTCGGCACCGAGCCGCAGAGCCCGCAGCACCATGTCATCGGCGTCGAAGGTGGTGAGCACGAGGACGCGGGGCGGGTCTGGCTGGGCGAGCAGCAGCTCCGTGGTGATCAGCCCGTCCTGGTTGGGCATCCGGATGTCCATCAGCACGACATCGGGCCTGAGGGCACGGATCACTTCCATGGCCCGCCGGCCGTCCTCCGCCTCGCCGACAAGGTCCAGATCGGGCTCGCCACCGAGAATGAGGCGTAGCCCGGTCCGCACCATCGGGTCGTCATCCACGATCACCAGTCGAGTCACGGTGTGAAGCCTCCCACGGCAGCCGGGCGTCGAGGATGAAATGTCCGTCCCAGACGGCATGGCGGAGAGTGCCGCCGGCCGACTGACCGTGTCGACGATCTTTTGGATCGTCATTCCGATGACGGCCGGCGTAGTGCGCGTGACCCGCAAGGAGGTGAACCGACATGAGGCGCAGGCCTGTCCCGAGCTTGATCTCTGCTTCGACGGACACCTGGGGTTGAGAAGATCGCTTCCCGAGAAGAGGATGACCGCTTCCCGCCTGCACAACCCGGGCGCTGGCCGTTCAGGGGTCAGCGGATCGCGTCGGGCATGCGGACCGTCACGTAGGGATGCGGCTGCTCCAGCCACTCGCCGGTCAGCCTCGCCCCGGTGGTGCGGTCGATGACCGCGAGAAAGGCGGCCCTCCAGTCGTAGTCGGCGCGGGCATCGAGGTCGTCCTCATCCTCGTCCTCGTCGAGGTCCTCAGGCGGGGGCTCGGCGAAGAAGTCCGTCATCGCCTGCAGCTCGGGCCAGCGGGCCAGGCCGGCATGGTCTTCCTGCTGCCCGGGGAAAAGCGCGTCGATCGCCAGGACGTGCTCGCCTCCGGCCGCGAAGCTCAGCAGATTGCTGGCGTTGACGTTCCACCAGGCGCTGTAGACGCGCGCTCCCTCACTGAGCCGCCGGAGCACGGCGGGGCTTGCCCCGAGGTAGCCCCACTCGAAGAGAAGGGTGGTCGAGCCGCACTGGTCGACGAGCACGGGGTAGGCGTCGCGTTCGGGCGGCCCGATGGCGTCGAGCGGTGCCGGCTCGTGCAGCCGGTACGGCGTGTTGCCGGCGAGCCGGGCGGCGACGTGGTCCAGGGTGAGCGCTCGTCCGTCATCGGGGACCACTGCCGTCCAGCACATGCCCACGCCGAGCCACTGCGTGCTGCTTATCAGTCGCCGGTAGTGCTCGCGCAGGTCGGCGGTCGGCGGCTGTCCGGTGTTCAGGCCGGGCCCCTTCGCTCGTCGGGAACGGATTGCCGAGATCATCCCAGAGTCGCGGCGGAACCGGCCAGACCATCCGCGCCCAGAGCTCATGCACCCGGCGCGTAGCCTCCCTCCAAGCCGGCGCCCCCTTCGGGGGTGGTCTGCCCCGGGTCCTGCGGAGTCGCGTTTCTGGATTGTCATGCCACGATGGTCGTGTTCTCGAATGAGCTGTGGAGCTTCGCGGTGTCGGCGGTAGCGGGCTGATCAGCAGGATGCCGTTCCAGACGGGCTCTTCCGGTCTCGATGCCGATGACGGGGAGAGCCGTCGCGCCGACGGCCTGGCCGGCGACGCGCTCAATGCCTGGGCGTGAGATGTCAGGAGACGGGGCGGATGCGCGAGTGCCGCGCCTGGAACCAGTCAGTGGCGATGTCGGTTTCCGTGATCCGCCCGATCAACGCCAAGGCGGAGCTGATGCTCTCGTACTGTTCCACGCAATCGTCGAGGACGCCGCCATCGGTGATCTGGAAGCGCAGTCCGTCCATCAGGTGATCGAGCGCGTGCGGGTCGTCGCCGAACCGCTCCTCCGGCCAGGTGGGGCTGAAGGAGACGACCATGCGCCCATCACGGGCGTATTTGAAGTACTCCCTGCCTTGGATGTCCATGCTGAGGCTGAGGGCCTGACGGCCGTCCTCGGTGATGGACAGCAGGAACTCCTCGTCGGACCGCGCCGGCACGATCCCGATCCAGCCGTTGACCTCGGCCACCCAGTCGGAGCCGTCGTCGATGTTGTGGTCAAGAATCTCGCTCAGGTAGCACGGGGCACGGGTGGCAAGGTCCAGGTGGAAGGCCGGGGCGAGGGCATCGAGGTCCGCACCCGTGATCCACAGGGCGCTGAATCCCAGCGCCCACAGGTCCATCTCGGCATCGAGCCCCTCGGTGAAGATGGTCGAGACCAGAAGGTCGTGCAGATAGGTCCGTGGCTGCATGGCTGCCTCTCGACAGGGGGCGTTCCGCAAGACGCCCTCTCTGGATGGTGGGTTACGGGGGTCTTGCTCGATCTCCGAAGGCGTTGGAGGGCAGGTTCGTTACTCCGCCTTCGGGGGTTCCGCTGGTCGGCCGGACGCTGCGCCGGTGAGTTCGGCTGTCTCCGACGATCGGCATGCACTGGCATTGTTACGCATTGAACGCCAGTTGATGCAGCTCACCGGCAAGGGGCCCGTCTTCACCGAACCTCCGCAACACCAACTTCAACCGCCGCCTCTGGGCTCAGGCGCTCATGAATGCGGGCCTGCCAAAGATCCACTTTCACGACCTGCGGCACGGGCAACACCCTCGCCGCGAACACCGGAGCGCCGCACAAACAAGCCTCCACGGTTTCAGGGGATCGCCGGGCCCTGGGGTGACGCCAACTCGCCCATCATGGTGGCGGTCTCGGCGAATGCGCCGGCAGGCCACCGGCCATCCCCCATCCGCAGCAGCCTGGAAGAACTTGATCAACAAGACTTGACGATTTGCTCGTTGAAGCCTGACGAGCTCCGCACGATCATCCGCGCTCCAGGGGGAATCACCGAGAAGAGCATGATCAGGTAGGTTCACACAGACCAAGGAGGGCAAGTGCTTCAAGTTCAAAAGATTGCTTGCACTAACGCCGCGGGTTTCGTCATGTACTTCAACCCGGAGTACATCGACCCGAATACCGGCCAGTTCGCGGAAAGCCCCCCCGACTCTCCCAACTACCCGATCGACCAGACCAAGACGATTGATCTCAGCTCGAGCAATGTCCCGGTAGGCGCATCGGTGAGGCCGAAGGTTCACGCGGACGGGGGTGACAACAATTCTGGCGACACTCTCGTCCAGTACGCCCAGAACGGCCAGACTGCGACCTACGAGGTCCAAGGAACCACGTTGAACTACACCGTCAAGCTCATCGGCTGACAGGGCGGCTCGGGCGCGCCCGCGAGGGCGGACTCGCAGCCTGTGTTGGGTGGCTGCACTGTCGGCGAGGACCGCGTCAACGAGTTCGAACGGAACCTGCTGGGTCAACTCGCCAGCTGGCCGGGGACATGGACACCTTCGGCGGTTGTGATGGCATGGGTAACAATGATCGTGGCAGGCTGACGGCTCAACGCGACCTCTGGGAACGGGACGATCCTGGCGGATCGCCCTGGCCTACCAGAGGTCGTGCTGCCATCGCGAGAGTGTGAGGTTCGCACGAGGCAACGCGGACGGGAGACAAGGGGCACATCCCAGCCCTGCGGTGGTTGGTGATGTTGCCGTTGCTGTGCTTCGCTGCTGGGCCAGGGCTGAGGAACGAAGTCTCGGACCGGCGGTCGCTCCCGACCGCGTCCGTCAGCCAACCACAGTCAGGAAATCGTGAGAGTAGTACTCATGTGACGATGGGATCGAGGCATGGGGAAGGGGTCGATAGCGCGCGCTCTATACAAGACACTATCGCTCCTGGATCATTTAGCGTATGAACTGGGAGACGCTCAGCACAACTGTTCTACCCCTGCTCGGCGTGCTGCTGGGGACAGGTGGCACTCTCCTGGGCCAGCACCTGGCCACGCGTATTGACAGGAGGCGCCTGGAACACGACCAGCTTGTCGCTATGCGCACCGAGCGGAAAGCCGCGATCCTTTCTTTTCTCGATGCGGCCCAGCGGGTCGAGATGGTCCTGGATGAACGCACTGAATCTAAGAAGTCGCCAAGTGAAGCGGGCGAACAGGAAGGTATCCATCAATTGTGGCTGGCCAAGAAAAGCGTTGAACTCGTCTGTTCGCCCGAATTGGCGCAGAATGCGCATGACTACACGTACGCTCTGCATGTCAGTGTGAAAAGCCCCGATCTCGTCACCGATCCACGTGCGAAGCGGCAGGCTCGACATCTCGTGATGGAATCCGCGAGGCGAGATCTCGGAATTACTGGACGCCCTCTTCAGCGTGAACTTTCTCCGGTTTCGACGACCGGCGACGACTGAACCCATAGAAGATCCAGGAGCGCACCCATCGGGCTGTTGTATCCAGGTCAGGGGCGTCTTTCCGCACCCGTGAGTCCCTATGATTGCCTCCCGCTCACCCTTATGGCGACCATGCAAGCGGATGGGGCACGACAGGGCCGCGCTGATCTATCAGCACGCGACGCGAGACGCCGACCACAAGACCACAGCGCCTGCCGGGCAGGGGTGCCCCGGCAGGCGCTGGTCACGGTGTCAGCTTGCCGCCAGGGCCACGGTGGGGGCCAGACGGGAGGCCCTGATCGCCGGGTAGATCCCGGCGATCGCACCGACGGCCAGCGTGGCGGCAAGGGCGCTGGCCAGCACCCAGGTGGGCACCGTGGGCGGCCAGCCCCGCGACAGCGCGTACCCGGTAGTCACCAGGGTGCCGAGCGCGAGCCCTGCCACTCCGCCGAGCACCGACAGCAGCAGCGACTCCGTCAGGAACTGGATCCTGATCTGCCCCCGTGTGGCGCCGAGCGCCCGGCGCAGCCCGATCTCCTTGCGGCGCTCCAGCACCGAGATCACCATCGTGTTGGCCACGCCCACGCCGCCGACGAGCAGTGCGACCGCGCCGAGTCCGAGCAGCAGGTTGGTGAAGGTACCCGCGGCGGCGGCGCGGGCGACCAGCGCGTCCGACGGGCGGGAGACCGCGATCTCGTGCGGCCGCTCCGGGCTGACCGTCCGGGCAAGCATGCCCCTGACCTGCTCCACCGTCTCCTCGCTCGACCGCTCGTAGACGGTGGTGGGATGGCCGTCGAAGCCGAGCCGCTCCCGCGCCGCCGGGAACCCGATCAGCGCGGCCCGGTCGATCTCCGGCGCGAGCGGCAGCGAGGCGAGGATCCCGGTCACGGTGAACCACCGCTCGCCCACCCGCAGCAGGTTGGTGCCGAGCTGGTCGAGCTGACGCAGCAGCTGTTCCTGACCGGAGGCCGAAATACCGATCACCGAGATCATCGTCGCGATGCCGATGGCGATGCCGAGCGCGGACATCACCACGCGTGAGGTTCTGGCCCGCAGGCCCGCGGCGCCGACCCTGGCGACGTCGCGCGGCCGCAGGCGAGCGGGTACGAGCGAGTTCATGACTCCTCCCTGATGGTGCCGTCCTGGATGCGGACCCGTCTCGGGCACCACTGGGCGATGTCCATGTCGTGGGTGATCATGACGATGGTGGTGCCCGCAGTGTGGAGCTCACGCAGGATGGCGAGCACCTGTCGGCCCGAGGCGGAGTCGAGGTTGCCGGTGGGTTCGTCGGCCAGCAGCAGCGGCGGGTCGCCGACGACGGCTCGGGCGATGGCCACGCGCTGCTGCTCGCCGCCGGACAGCTGGTGCGGGCGGTGGCCCAGCCGGTGGCCGAGACCGACGCGTTCCAGCGCGGCCCGAGCGCGTTCGCGGCGTTCGGCCAGTGGGCGTCCCGCGTAGAGGAGGCCGTCGGCCACGTTGTCGACGATCGAGACCCCGGCGGCCAGGTGGAACTGCTGGAATACGAAGCCCAGGTGGAGCGCGCGCAGAGCGGACAGCTGGCGGTCGGTCAGCCTGCCGATGTCGTGCCCGGCGACGCGGATGGTGCCGGATGTGGGGCGGTCCAGGGTGCCGAGGAGGTTGAGCAGCGTCGACTTGCCCGACCCGGATGGGCCGATGATGGCCAGCAGCTCGCCCTTGGCGACCTTCAGGTTCACGCCGCGCAGCGCTTCAACGGTGCCATTGTGGCGTTCGCTGACGTTCTCGACCTCAATGATCATTCGGCAGGAACCCCGACCCTCATACCCGCTTCCAGCCCGGGGCCGGAGATCTCGACGCGGCCTCCGCCGTACACACCGGTCTTGATGGGCACGACGCGCCCGCCGATCTCCAGGCCGTAACCGCCGCCGGCGGTGGCCAGCAGCGCCTCGACGGGAACACTGAGGACGTTGCGCCTGCTGGTGCTCTCCAGCAGCACGGTGACGGGTGTCTGGTCGGCGATCCCGCTCCTGACCTTGGCGAGCCGGACGCCGACGTCGATGATGGCGATGCCCTCGCGTGGCTTGGCCACGTCGCCGACCATGACCACCTTCCCGGCCGTCGTGCCGCCGCCGGGCAGCTCCACCTTCACCTTGGCGCCCTTCCTGGCCATCGCTTGGTCGGCGACGTCCAGGTCGAGGTGGACGAGGCGGTCGGTGCCGGTCACGGTGAACACCTGGCGGCCGGGTGCGACGCTGTCGCCGACGGCCACGCCCGCCTTCGCGATCCTGACCTTCGACGGCAGGAACACGACCTGCTCGGCGTTCACGACTCCGGTCTGCGGGAGGCCGGCTCATTTCTGCCATGCCCGTACGGCACGCGCGGTGGCCCACGAGAACCGGTCGTCGACGGTGACGTCCTCGCCGTGGCCGAGCGCTCTCAGGGCCGTCTCCAGCTGGCGAACGTCGGGCCCGTCCTTGACGCCCTGGCGGAGCGGCCGGTAAAGCGGCAGCCTGCCGTACATCAGCACGACGGGCTTGCGGTCCACGCGGTAGAGCACCTGGCCCTGGCGCAGGGGCCGGCCAGAGGCGGCCACCGCCGTGACGGTCCCGGTTGTCTGGCCGCGCACGACCCGCTCCCCCGAAAAGATGATCTTTCCGGAGAGCGAGACCGTGTCGGTCAGGTCGCCGCGGACGATCTCCGCCGTGGCCTGCGGCGGCGAGGGGGCGGCGTCCACCTTCTTGGCCGTCCCTCCAGCCTCCTTCCATTTGGCGCAGGTCTGCTGTGCCTTGTCGAAAGCGACAGCGTCCTTGATCGGGTAGCCCTCGCTGCCGATGGTGTCCGGGTAGTCGCCGATGCCGTTGTCACGCATGCACCGGGCGAATTTCACCTCGGCGTCGGAGGCGGGGAGCGGCTGCTGGGCCTGGGGCGCGGCCTGCTGGCCGGAACACGCGGTGGCCAGGGCGAGCAGAAGCAAGGCGGTGAGCTTCTTCATGGATCTCCTGGATTCGGTCAGCAGTGAATGCGAATCGAGTAGACCCGGATCGTCTTAACAGGGCGGTTACGCAATCCTGTTATGTCGGTGTTATGCCTCACTTGGAAGGTTGAGCGCGCTCAGATGAAGGAGGGCCTCCCTTGCGCGTACTGATCGTCGAGGACGAACAGATGCTCGCGGACTCGATCGCCGAAGGGCTGCGTGCCGAGGCGCTCGCCGTGGACGTCGCCTACGACGGGGAGACCGCGCTCGAACAGCTCGGCGTCAACGACTACGACGTACTCGTCCTGGACCGTGACCTGCCCGGCGTGCACGGCGACGACGTCGCCAGGACCGTGGTCGGGTCGGAGCTCGCGGTGCGAGTGCTCATGCTCACCGCCGCCTCGGACGTGTCGTCCAGGGTCTCGGGGCTGTCGCTGGGCGCCGACGACTACCTCACCAAGCCGTTCGCCTTCGAGGAGTTGCTGGCCCGCATCCACGCACTGGGCCGGCGCGCGCACCGCGCCGATCCGCCGCAACTGGAGCGCTCAGGGATCCGGCTGGACCAGGCCCGCTGCGAGGTCCACCGTGACGGGCGCTACGTCGCGCTGGCCCGCAAGGAGTTCGCTCTGCTCGCCGAGCTGCTGAAGGCCGACGGCGCCGTCGTCTCCGCCGAGGAACTGCTGGAGAAGGCGTGGGACGAGAACGCCGACCCCTTCACCAACACCGTGCGGGTGACGATGATGCGCCTGCGCCGCAAACTGGGCGAACCGCAGATCATCGAGACCGTCCAGGGAGCGGGGTACCGGATTTCATGAAGCTGTCCGTCCGCCTGCGGCTCACGCTGCTCTACAGCGGCATCTTCTTCGTCGTCGGCCTGCTGCTGCTGGGCATCAGCTACATGATCGTCCGTGGCATCCTGGACGACACCCGCCTCAGGCTGCAGGCCGCTCCCGAGTTCGTGCCCAATCACGTCATCCTGGAGCCGAGCGGGAAGCTGGTGCTGGTCAACGTCTCCAGACGGGACATGCTCAACGCCCAGCAGAACTACGAGCAGGCGACGATGGCCCGCTTCCTCCTCCAGGCCGGGCTGGTCGTCACCCTGCTGGGAGTGCTCGCCACGACCGCGGGCTGGGTGCTGAGCGGGCGCGTCCTCAGGCCCCTCTACCAGGTCACCGACACCGCGCGGCGGGTCGCCAACGGCCACAACCTCAACGAGCGCATCGCCTACAGCGGCTCCCACCATGACGTGAAGGACCTGGCTGACACTTTCGACCTGATGCTCGCCCGCTTGGCCCACGCCTTCGACGTGCAGAAACGGTTCGTCGCCAACGCCTCCCACGAGCTGCGCACACCCCTGACGATCAACCGTACGCTGGTGGACGTGGCCCTGCGCAGGCCCGACGCCACCCCTGATACCCAGCGGCTCGGCGAATCACTACTGGTTGTCAACACCCGGCACGAGCGCCTCATCGACGGCCTGCTCACGCTGGCCGAGAGCGACAGGCCCGTCCTGGAACGCCATCAGTCCGTGGACCTGGCCGAGGTCGCCTCCTACGTCGTCGACCATGCCGGCGAGGAGTCCGACGCCAAGGCCATCGTCCTGCACCAGGCGCTGGCATCCGCGCCGGCCAAAGGTGACCCCATCCTGCTCGAACGGCTGGTACAGAACCTCGTGGAGAACGCCATCAGGCACAACGTCCAGGGCGGCGAGGTCTGGGTGACCACCAGGCTCAGCGACGGCGAAGCGGAGGTGTCCGTGGCCAACACCGGCCCGATCGTGCCCGCCTACGACCTGGAAGCGATCTTCGAGCCATTCCGCCGCCTGCGGACCGACCGGGTGCGCTCCGACCGCGGCACCGGGCTGGGCCTGTCCATCGTGCGCGCCACGGCCCAAGCTCACAAGGGCACGGTGGTGGCCGAACCGCGCGAGGAAGGCGGGCTGACGGTGACCGTGCGCCTGCCCTCATCGGCCTCGTCGCCCCTGTCGTGACGCTGTTGCCGACATAACCTGCGACGTACCGAGCGAACAGAGTCCCGACGACGGAAAACTCGCCTCCGCAGTTCCTCCCATGGGGATCCTTGTGGGATGGCTGAAAGTCGATGCCCATCGCCCGGAAAGCACCGCGGAACGTCAAGGAAGAGCGCAAGGAGCGAGCGAGCGCCTGGCTGGCCGCGTTCGTCATCGGTCTGCCCGCGCTGGGCCTGGTCGCGGTGATCGTCGCGTTGCGGGGGCGGTCGTAGGAGCTGTTCTCGGTGGCGTACCTGGCGCTGTTCATGCCGGCCTACCTCGCAGGCCTGATCCTGCTCGCCCCGCTGCGCCTCCGGCCGGACTGGCTGCGCGCGCTGGTGGCGGCCGTGGCCGTGTACGCGATCGCACCCCAGGGGCCTGGACGCGATGCGCGTGAGTCGGTGCCTAACGCTCGCCCGGAGTGACAACGCCGGATTCGTACGCCAGCACCACCGCCTGGACCCGGTCGCGCAGCCCGAGCTTCGTCAGGATGCGCCCCACGTGGGTCTTGACCGTGGTCTCCGACAAGAACAGCTCGCCCCCGATCTCGGCGTTGGACGCGCCTCCGGCCAGGCTGAGGAAGACTTCACGCTCACGCTCCGTGAGCACCTTGAGCACGGCGTCCGGGTCGGTGTCGGCCTTCGCGACGAGCCGCCCGACGAGCCGGCGGGTCGTGGCGGGCGCGATGATCGAGTCACCCCGGTGCACGTGCCGGATCGCAGCGATGATCTCCTCACCCGGCGCGTCCTTCAGCATGAACCCGCTCGCACCGGCGCGCAGCGCGGCCAGGGCGTGCTCGTCGAGATCGAACGTGGTCAACACCAGCACCTTCGGCGGGTCGTCCAGCCGCTGGATCTCCCTGGTGGCGATGACACCGTCCATTCGGGGCATACGGATGTCCATCACCACCACGTCGACGTGCCGCGACTCCAGCGCCAACAGGGCCGCCAGGCCGTCAGCGGCCTCGGCGACCACCTCCATGTCGGGCTGGGACCTGACGACCATGGTCAGGCCGTTGCGCAGCAGCTCCTGATCGTCGACGATCATGATCCGGATGATGGGAGACTCCTCGACTCATAAGGCAGGGTGGCCGACAGTTCGAAGCCGGCGCCGGAGCGTCTGCCGGCCTCCAGGGTGCCTCCCACCATGCTGAGACGTTCGCGCATCCCGGTCAGCCCGACGCCGGCCTCTCCGGCGGGCGGCCCGGCGCCGTCGTTCGTGATGGTGATGTGCAGTCTGTCCGCGCGCCAGGCCAGCGTCATGCCGGCGGCGGCCGTCGCCCCCGCGTGTTTGATCACGTTGGTCAGTCCCTCTTGGATAACACGATAGGCGGTCAGGTCGACGGCGGGGCGCAGCGGCCGGGCGTCCCCGACCTCCTGTACGGCGAGCCGTACGCCTGTGCCGCGCACCTGGTCGAGCAGGTCGGAGAGATCGCCGAGTCCCGGTTGCGGAGTGGTGCCGCCGTCGGCGCGTAGCACGCCCAGGAGCCCGCGCATGTCGCGCAGGGCCTCGCGCCCGACCCCGGCGATGGTGGCGAACACACCCGCCCCGGGCGAGCCGGGGTCGGACAGCCTACCGCCTTCCGCCTGGCTGACCATGACGGCGAGCGAGTGGGACACCACGTCGTGCATCTCGCGGCTGATGCGGTCGCGCTCCGCCCGCGCCGCCTCTTGCCGCTCCCGCGCACGGTCGGCCTCCGCGCGCTCGGCCTTCGCTCTGAGCTCGGACAGGAACAACACCCGGATCCGGCTGAGGCGGCCCAGCGACCATAGGCACGCCGCTGCGGCGACCAGGCCGACCGACAGCCCGATCCGCCACGCGACCAGCTCGTAGGAGCCCGACGAGCCGCCCCATGAGGCCGGATTCCACAGACGCGCCAGGATCAGAGCCACACCCGTCAGGGCGACGGCCAGACAGGCCAGGCTGGGCAGCAGGTCGAGCCGGCCGGAGACCGTGTAGAGCAGCAGCCCGAAGACCAGCGTGCTCGGCAGCAGCACCGCCGAATAGTAGGCGCCGCCCGGGTCATGCAGGGGCGGCAGTGCCACCAGCAGCAGCATCGCCGCGGCGGCCAGGCCGTACGCCACCAGCGGGCGCAGCCGACGCGGAACGACGCACCCGTGCAGCACAAGCAGGCCGAGACCCGCGAGCAGGCGGAGCGGCGGAGGACTGTCCGAGGCCCGGAGCAGGCTCAACGAGACCAGGCCGAGCGGCAGGAAGAGCAGGACCGCGAGCAGGGCATCGGTGCTCACCTGATGCCGGTCGAGAAACGAGTCCACCGCGGCGTCGGAAGATGACGGGGACTCTCGCACGCCCACCATTATGGTCGGCGTGCGTGAACGAGGTGCCGGCGGCGGAAGAGGTACGCCAGCGCGGCCACCGCCAGAGCCGCACCCCACAGCGGCCACAACATTTCCGGCAGCCAGGCCCCCAGTTCGTTGTCCGCCCCCGCAGGGCCGACCTGCTCGCCGGTGAGCTTCTTGCGGACGTACATCAGTCCGGCGGAAGTGATGGGGAGGGAGACGGCCAGAGCCGAGTAGGCCGGGAGCCTCGCCGGAATCGGACGCCCGCGCAGGAACGGCGCCCAGCGCGGCCAGATCTCGCCCCACGGCCGGACCAAGCCAACGGTCAGGACCGCACCGATGAGACCGAGCGTGCTGAGACCGGCGCCGATCGGGGTGATCTCGGCGATGTGGGCCAGGAACTGGTCGCTGATCCCGACAGGCACGCCCAGCAGCCAGCCGAAGCGGGTGACGGCGTAGACGACGGGGACGGCGACCGCGACGGCGGTCGCGTACTGCCCGACCCGTAGCGCGCCGGCGGCGCTACCGGGCCGCCCGGCCCCTGCGATCAGCGCGCGCGTCCCCAGGATCATCAGGCTGACGCCGGCCGCCATCAGGATGAGCAGGTTGACGCTCGGCCACGTGAGCATGGTCGCGATCATCGAGAACTCGGCCTGGCCGGCGAGCGCGGCAACCAGCATCACCGGCAGATACCCAGCGGTCATCATGATGCGCACGTCAGGCAGGAGCACCGCCAGGCCGACGCCGACCGCGATGGCCACGACGGCGGGGGCCCGGTTGAGCGCACCTCTGACGGCGAGCACGGCGACGACGCCGGCCACCAGCGCCGACACCGCGAGCACGGCCCCGCCGGCCGCCGCTGGAAGAGGGTCGAGCAGGGTGTTGCCCGAGCCCGCACGGCCGGCGTCGAAGGGATATGCGGGCCCTCCGACAGCCCAGAGCAGGCTGAGGGGCAGATAGCTCACCGCCCAGACGGCGATGATCAGGATCGGCACGATTGCGAGGCGGTTTCGTGGGGGAGAGGTGGTCACCCGGCCCAATTTGCCGCCGCGGAGGTGCCCCGCACATCGTCACCGGGTCTCGGCCGGCTCCTCCGGAGGTCGCGACGGCGTCGTCCTGGAGGATGACGCTCGACCGCCTGGTCGGCGAGAGCGGGGCGCCCCAAGCTGGAAGGGTTGCGTCCACGGACGTGGTGTATGAGTTTCCCGAGGTAGTAGGCGTGGCGTCGTGAAATGAGGACGGCCATCGCGTGATCCTTCGAGTGCGAAGATCAAGTTCGAAGGATCACGCGATGGCCGTACCCGACAGTGTGGACCCCACCGCGTGGCCGGCGGAGCAGATCGATCATGGCAATCCGGATCCGTTGCGATCCATGGTGAAGGCCATGGCCGAGACGCCTGTGTCGGCCGAGGCCGACGGCCTGTGCGGAGCCGAGTACGGCCGGCGTAGCGACGAGCGAACCAACTCCCGTAACGGCTACCGCACCCGCGACTGGGACACCCACGCAGGAACCGTGGAACTCGCCATTGCGAAACTGCGCTCGGTCTCCTACTTCCCCGACTGGCTGCTGGAGCGGCGCCGCCTTGACCGACGAGCGGCAGCGGGAGGTGGCCCGCAAGCTCGACGACCTCGCCCGTGGGGCCCTGGCGAAGGGATCGGGCACGCAACGGGCACGGAAGCGGAAGAAGGCCGAATGAAGATCGGAGCCCAGGTTACGACAGCATGCCTGACCTGGGTTTTTGTGCGTCCGAGAGGGAGTGGAGCCTAGGAGATTCGAACTCCTGACATCCTGCTTGCAAATCAGTCGGATCTTGGACCGTACAGGCGGTGAGCCGGGCGGCGGGCTCCTGGGAGTGACCGTGACTGACCGCTGTTGACCGCCCCTGATGGCCCGCTAATGGCCCGGCGACCTGGGAGAGGCCTGCGAGCCCGTCGCCCGCCACCGACGCGCGAGGAATCGACCGCCCGACCGCAACCCACGAAAGAGAAGCCGGACCAACCCGAAGAGAAATGCAACCTCGAACAACAGGGAACACATGAGCAGAACTTCGCTGAGCGACTCCCGATCACTCTCGTGTGCCCATTCGATGAGTACGGACGAGGCGACCATGCCCAACACGTACCCGAGCATCGTCAAAGCCTCGTTGTACCCGGTTCGCATGTGTTGATCTTAGGCCTGCCTCAATGCTCAAGGCTCTACCAAACGGGCCGGGGACCACACCACGAGCAGCTACATGAGTGCCTCCATAGGCCGTCGTTGTCTGACGTCTGCAAGTTAACGTCGAGATGAAGTCAGACCAGCACGAGGACGGGCGTGCCGGGGCGTGAGACACGGTCATGCGGTATCGCACTTCGGGCCGCTCCGGTATGCGGGTCGCCTCCTCTCGCTCGACGCGGCGGACGAAGGCGCGATCGACCGCGCGCAGGCCGAGGCGGCACCTCATTGGGTAGCGACACTATCCATTATTGGATAGTGTGACTATCGAAAGGTGGGTGAGTTTCATGACCGTGATCGTCCTTGTCCTGGCCACTCTGGGTTTCCGCCTGCTGGGGGCGCTGTCGGGGCCGGCCCGTTTCGCCACCTGGCGAGTGAGCACCGCGCATGGACTGGCCGTCATGCTGGTGATGACGGCCAGTGCGCACTTCGTACCGCCGGGTGTGAGCTTCATGCCGAACCACGCCGACATGCTGGCCATGGTCCCGCCGATCATCCCGTTCCCGGCATTCGTGGTTTACCTGACCGGCGTTCTGGAACTGGCGGGAGCAGCGGGGCTGGTCCTGCCGGGCACCCAGCGGGCGGCTGGTCTGTGCTTGGCGCTGCTGTTCGTGCTCATGCTCCCGGCTAACATCTACGCCGCCCTGGCCGACGTGCCCTTCGCAGGCGGTACGGCGGAGCCGCTGTGGCAGCGAGTCCCCGAGCAGATCCTCTACATCGGCGTGGCAATCTGGGCCGCAGGTCTCCCGGCGCGGCCTGCCGGCCGTACGGCTGTCACGTCGGCTGAGGGTTACCCGGCTGTACGGTGAAGAGATCAGACATGGACCACGAGCCCCGAAAACCCCATGCGGACGTACGCACCGCACCCGCCTGATCTTCCCGTCTGCCTCGTCCCACCCCGGAGGGGCAACAGCCCGGGGACGGATGATCAAGGCCGTCTTCGCGTGTACATCAGCCGGTAGACGTTCCTCGGCCATCGGAGGCCAACGATCACAGACGGCCTTGAAGGCGGCTCTTACCAGCGATTGAGCAGCCACTGCTCGACCGCCGCGCTCATCTTCCCGCCCACCTCCAGCGCCGCCACCTTGGCTGCGGCCGGGTTGGTGCCCGACGCCTGGCCGAGAATCACTCCGAGCACCAAGCGGCCCCGCACGTGGGAGGCCCACATCAGGTTGCCGCCCGCGGCGGTGCCGGAGCCGGTCTTGATGCCGATGACACCGTGCCTTCTCAGCAGCGTGTTGGTGTTGGACAGCCTTCTCGCGTCGCCGGGGACAGCGGTGTCCGCCTGCGCCACCACCTCGCGGAAGACCGGATCGCGCATCGCCTCCTTGGCCAGCTTGAGCTGGTCGGCCGCGATACTGACAGTGCTGTCCTCGTTGCCGCTGACGCCCGTGTACCTGGTGCTGGACATACCCAGACGGTGGGCGGTGGCGTTCATCCGCTCGACGAAGCGCTCCTGCGAACCGGCGTCCCAGCGGGCCAGGAGGCGGGCCACGTTGTTGCCCGACGGCACCAACATCAGCTCCAGCATGCGGCGCAGCCGTACCCGCTGGCCCTCCCTGACCGGGGCGGTGGACTCCCGCAGCGTATGAGACTCGTCGGCGGCTGTGCGGTCCACCTTGATCAGCGGGCCGTCGTCGCCGGGCCGGAGCGGGTGGCGGCGTAGGATCACGTAGGCGGTCATGACCTTCGTCACGCTGGCGATGGGCACCGGATTCGGCTCACCGCTGGCGCCCAGGCTGCCCACGCCCTCCACCTCGATCGCCGCCTGGCCCTCGGCCGGCCACGGCAGGAGTACGCCGGGCACGGTGGCCCCGGAGACGGGCGGCATGGTCGCGCAGCCGGACAGGGCGCTCGCCAGCAGGAGAAACACCAAGGAACATCGCATACCGAATACGCTGCGCCGCCCACGTGTCAATCCGGCCGTGACCGTGTTTCCGCACCGGCTTGGTCGTGTGTCAACCGTGCGTCAGCCCGGTGCTCCGACCAGCTGGTGAAGTGAGACGGAGGATGGCGACCGCGCCGCCGTCGGGGGCGTTGGCGAGGGTGAGGTCGGCACCGATGACCTCGGCCTGGCCGAAGGCGATGGCCAGGCCGAGGCCGTGCCCCTGGCCGCGTTCGGCCGCTCCGGTGCGGAACCGCTGCGGCCCGTGGGCCAGCAGCTCGTCCGGGAAGCCGGGGCCGTGATCGCGTACGACGACGGCCGTCCCTTCCACGGCGACCTCCACCGGAGGGCGTCCGTGCCGGTGGGCGTTGATGACGAGGTTGGCGATGATCCGGTCGAGACGGCGGGGGTCGGTCTCCGCGACCGGTGCGCCGGTCACCGTTACCGCCGCCTGGAGCCCGGTCCGCTGTACGGACTCCTCGACGACCTCACCGACCGGCACCGGCACGCGGTCGGCACGCTCGGCGCCCGCGTCGAGGCGGGAGATCTCCAGCAGACACTCCACCAGGGTCCGCAGCACCCGCACCCGGTCGCGTACCAGGTCGGTGACCTCGCCGTCCGGGAGCAGCTCGGCCGAGGTCATCAGGCCCATCATCGGGGTGCGCAGCTCGTGGGCGACGTCGGCGGTGAAGCGCTGCTCGCTGAGGAGGCGCCGCTGCAGGCCGGCGGCCATGGAGTTGAGCCCGGCGCCGATCTCGGCGATCTCGTCCCGGCCACCCGCATCGGTGCGGGCGGCCAGGTTGCCGTCGGCGATCTCGCGGGCGGTGCGGGCCATGCGCCGCAGCCGCCGGTTGGGGAGTTCGGCCGCCAGCACCGACAGCGGTACCACCCCGGCCAGGGCGAGCAGTGCGGCTTTGGCCATGTTGCGGTCCAGCGCGTACAGGCTGAGTAGCTCCGAACCCATCGAGATCTGTACGCTCACCGCCTGACGGCCGTCGCCGCCATACAGCTGGGCCGCCCACATCCAGGGCTCGTCCCGATGATCGAGCCCGTACCAGATCACCGTCCGGCCGGGCCGCAGCTGGGCGGCCAAAGCGTCAGGGAGCGCCGCGACGGTCACCACGTCGTCGGGCGTGCCGCCGGGCCGGTCAGCGGGGGCCAGTGACCTGTCGAGGGCTATCCGGGCTCGGGCCTCGCCGATGTCCAGGTCGCGCTGCCAGGTCGCCCGGTGAACCAGGAGCCCTACCATGGCGGCGACGACGGCGGAGGCGAGCGTGACGAGGACGGCGATCTTCCATCGCAGCGAAGCCGGATTCATGTGACGCTCAATTTGTACCCGAACCCGCGGACCGTCTCGATGCGCTCGGCGCCGACCTTCTTGCGCAGGCGCTGTACGCACAGGTCGACCACGCGGCTGTCGCCGTCCCATCCGTAGTCCCACACGGTGCGCAGCAGCGTCGCCCGTTCCAGCACGATGCCGGGATGGGCGGCGAACTCCAGCAGCAGCCGCAACTCGGTCGGGCTCAGCTCGATGCGTTGCCCCGCCCGCCGTACCTCCAGCGAACCGGTGTCGATGCTCAGCTCGCCGAAGGTGAGCACCGCACTCGCGGCGGCCTGCCCGGTCGTGGGCTGGGGCTGAGCGATGGTGGCCCGGCGCAGCAGCGAGCGGATCCTGGCCACCAGCACCGGCAGGTCGACTGGTTTGACCACATAATCGTCGGCGCCGCCCTCCAGCCCTGCGACGATATCCAGGCCGTCGCCGCGGGCCGACATCATGAGGATCGGCACCTGACTGGTTTCCCGGATCCTGCGGCACAAGCTGATGCCGTCCAGGCCGGGCAGCATCACATCCAGTAGCAGGAGGTCATGGCCGCCCGCCTGGGCCGCCTCCAGGCCGCTCAGCCCGTCAGCGGCGGTGGCCATTCGATAGCCGTAGCGTTCCAGGGCCAGGCTGACGGACGCGCGGATCACCGCGTCGTCCTCGACGAGCAGCAGGAATGTCATGAAAATGCACCATATCTACCGAAGTGCGTCGACTGGTTCCATGCGGGCGGCGCGCAGGGCCGGGTACAGGCCCGCGAGCAACCCGACGACGGCACCGGCGGCAGGTGCCATGACGGCCAGCCGCACGTCCAAAACCGGAGTCCACTGCTTGGCGGCGCAGACTGCGACGATCACGACGATCCCCACGGAAGCGCCGATGATGCCGCCGGTCAACCCGGTGAGGGTGGACTCCAGCAGGAACTGCGCGGCGACGTGGCGGCGGGCGGCGCCCAGGGCGCGGCGCAAGCCGATCTCAGCGATGCGCTCCATCACGGTCACCAGCGTGACGTTGGCGATGCCGACCGCACCGACGACCAGGGAGACCAGCCCGAGGATCAGGAAGAGTGCGTTGACATCGCCTTCCACCGCATCGCGTGCTCTGGTGGGGCTGGGCGGCGATATGACCTGGAGGAGGGCCTCGTTGCCGGGACTGAGTGCGGCCGGCGCCTGCTCGGCGATCAGTTCCGCGGCGCCGAGGCCGGTGTTGACCAGGACCCGGGTCACGATGCTCAGGCCGTAGCGCTTTCCGATGGCCGGCGGCAGCAGGACGGCGCTCGCGAGGCTCTTTTCGCGTTTCAGATCGCCGAGCACGCCGATGACGGTGTATGCCTGGGTGCCGATGAAGACGGCCGGGGCCCGTTCCAGCCGGGTGATGCCCAGCATCTTGGCCGCGTGCTGGCCCAGCACGACGACCTTGTCCCCGCGGGCGACGTGCCCGGCGTCGAAGTAGCGGCCCTCGACCATTCTGCCTTTGACCGCGGCGGGCAGGCTGGGGCTGCTGGCGACCACGGTGAGAGTCTGGTCGGTGATCCGGGTGGGGTCCACGATGTCGTTGGAGCGGACGCTGAGGTTGGCGCTCTGTTCCGACTCGGCGAGGGCAGCGGCGGAGACCACCCCGCGCAGCCGGGTCACCTGGCTGACGTCGGCCCAGTCGACCAGGGGGAACGGGTTCTCCGGGACTTCGACCGTGACGGAGGTGGCGGTCAGCTCGTCGAAACGGCCGACGATCTGGTTGCCCGCCGTCGCGGCGACGCCCAGGGTGACCACGAGCGTGGTGATGCCCAGCACGGTGCCCAACGTGGTCAGCGCCGAGCGCGCCGGGCGGGCCAGCAGGCCCGCCATGGCCTCGTTCAGCAGGTCGCGCGGGTGCACATCTACTCCTCCGCGAGGATGCCGTCGGTGATGCGCACCCGGCGCCCTGCCCGGTCGCTCACCTCGTTCTCATGGGTGATGACCACAATGGTCATGCCCTGGGCGCGCAGCTCGTCGAACAGGTCGAGCACGGCGTCGGTGTTCTTACTGTCGAGGTTGCCGGTGGGTTCGTCGCACAGCAGCAGCGACGGTTCACCCATCAGGGCGCGGGCGATGGCGGCGCGCTGCCGCTCTCCGCCGGACATCCTGCCTGGCAGGAAGTCCATCCGGTGCGACAGCCGTACCCGTTCCAGGGCCCGCATCGCGCGCTTCCGCCGACCCGTGCGCGGCCCGGCGCCGTAGACCTCGGCCAGCATGACGTTCTCCAGCACGCTGCGGTGCGGCAGCAGGTGGAAGGACTGGAAGACGAAGCCGATACGGCTGCCGCGCACCTTGGTCCGCGCGCCCTCCTTCAGCGTGGTGGTCTCGATGCCGTCGAGCCGGTAGCTGCCGCTGGTCGGCCGGTCGAGCAGGCCGAGCATGTTGAGGAGGGTGGACTTGCCGGACCCCGACGGGCCAACTATGGCTACATAGCCCGATTTTTCGACTCTTAGGTTGATGACGGAGAGCGCCCTGACGGGCGGATCGGTGGGGAACTCCTTGGTCAGGTCGTCGAGCAGGATGACCGGCTCAGGCACTGTTGATCACCACCAGGTCGCCCGGCTTGAGGTCGCCGGTCACCTCCACGGCTCCGTCGGCGGCCAGGCCGGTGCGCACCTCGACCTCCGTGGTCTGGTCGGGCGCGGTCTCCACCTGCACCCGGGCCTTGCCGTCTGCGGCGGTGACGACCGCCGCGGCGGGAACCACGAGCACCTCCTTGTCGGTGGCACCGATGGTCACACGGACGGTGACGGGAGCGTCGGCGAGCTTCTTGAGGCCCTTCATCGAGGCAGGAGTGATCATTACCGGCACGGCGCCTTTCGCGTCGCGTCCGCCGAGGGAGGTCACCGTGCCGGGGACGGTCCTGCCGGCCTCGGGTTCGATGGTCGCCTTCAGCCCCGTCTTCAGCCGCCCGGCCTCAGCCGCGTCCACCGAACCTGAGACCACGAAGGTGGAGCTGGTCACCGTGGCGATCGGCCTGTCCACCAGCTCGCCCGCCTTGACGGTCGCCCTGTGGAGGCGGGCCGGCAGCTTGGGCAGGAAGACGATCTCTCCCGGCGGGATGGTGGTGCCGTAGGTCCGGGAGAACTCGGCCAGCAGCGCCTGTGCCGCGGCCAGGTCACGCTGAGCGTTGGCCACCTTCAGCCTGACGGGCGAGAGCTGCCTGGCCTGCCTGAGCGTCTGCTCGGCGGTGACGACGGCCTCCCGCGCCGACCGGACGTTCTTCTCCAGCTCGGTCAGCCGCTTGTCCCGCGCGATCCCGGCCTCCTCCAGCACTCGCTTCAGCGCCGACCGGGCGGCGGCCAGATCCGCTCCGGCGTTGGCGACCCGGAGTTCGAGCAGGCGGGTGTCGGCAGGCGGCTCGATCGGGGCGCCGGCGCTGGGGCTGGGCGTGGAGGTGGGTGCGGGGGTAGGCGTCGCGCTAGCCTGGGCGAGCTCCCGCTCGGCGGTCAGCAGCCTCTCCTCAGCCGTCCGCACAGCGCTCTCCGCGGCCTCGACCTTGGCCTCGTCCTCGGTGGTGTGGTCCTGTGCCCGCGCGCTCCCCAGTGCCCGCCTGGCCTCCTTCAGATCCCGCCGGGCATTGGCGAGCCTGACGTTCAGCGGGAGCACATCCATGCCCTGATCAAGCGCCTTACGCTCGGTCACGAGCACCTCCTGCGCGGTCTGTACGGCCCTGCGCAGGTCATCGCTCCTCTGCCGCATCTCCAAGGTGGGTTGCTGTGCCTCATAGCCCCGCCTGGCGTAGAAGCGCGACACCGCGGCGATGGTCGCCTGGTCGAACACTCCGGTCACGGGCGTGCGGTAACCAAGTCTGCGCAGCGCCCTCTGCAACTGCTTGACATCGGCCCCCTTGGCGCCGGGGAGGAGGCTGCGGTGCATCGGCACCTTGCCGGAGAAGACGAACACCGGGCGCCCGTTCACCTCCATCACCACCGCGCCCTCCGCGATCATGCCCCGCCGGGGAGCACGAGTGGCCCGCTGAGCGGTTTCGCTGCCGCCCACCACCCCGGCCAACGACATCGGGTACGGCGAGCCGTACTCCAGGGTGCCGCTGACCACGACGGTGCTGACCAGTTTGCGCCGCTCGACCGGGGCGGTGACCAGCGATGGTCTGGGTGGCTTGCGCACCGCCGCCTCGTCGGCTGGGGAGCGCAGCTGAGTGCTCACTCCCCAGCCGGCCCCCGCGACCACCAAGACCACGGCCAGCACGAGCAGCAGCTTGCCGCGAGGGGTGCGCATCACCGCTCTTGGAATCCGTACTTCACCCGGGCCTCGTTGGTGAGCCGCTTTTGCAGGGGGATGAAGGCGGCGTAGAAGTCCTTGCCGCACTCCAGATCGGCCAACGCCGACGTGATCTCCTTGGCGAGGTACGGCCTGGCCGCCTCCGCCGTGACGGTGCCCGCTTTGCCGAGCCGATCGGCCTGCTCACCCCATACCTCCATGCCGCGGGCGCTCAGCGCGAGCGGCTTCGCGGAGGTCACCCGCTCGCCTTTGGACTTCAGGCACTCGGCGAACGGCGCGGCGAGCTCCAGGAGCTTGGGGTCGCTGTCGAGATCCTTGTCGATGTTCTCGATCTCCGTGCTCATCTGGTCCTGATAGTCGGCGACCGAGGTGACCTTCAGGCCGTTCACCTGCCGGAGGGCGGCGACCCGGCACTCGTTCATGGTCTTGAGGTAGGCGTCCCGCTTGGCGCCGGAGAGGCCGCCGATCGTCGCCTGGTTGGGGTCCGGCGCCCGCGTCTCCGGCGGCTTCGGATAGACGACGGCGGAGAAGACGCCGAAGCCATACTTACCGCGGGCCTCCTTCATCGCCGCGTAGTCAGCGGGGTCCGCATCGGCCTTCTTGGGCCGGCTGACCGAGGAGGTGTAGGGGAAACCCTTCTGCTTCATGCAGGTGGCGATGGCGTTCTCCCGCTCGCGGGCCTTGTCCACCGTGGCGCCGCCGCCGTCGGCTGCGGGGGTTGTGTTTCCCCCACAGCCGGTCAGCACCGCCAGGCCGAGCAGAGCACACACCAGCACACGCATCAAGGACTCCTTCACGGTGGAATCACGCCGCCCTCACGACGCCATGGCCACTCTGGAGGCCGCTTTCTTCCACTCCGTATTCACCGGGTATCCGTGCGCGCTCAGCCGTGTATCCGCCAGGTATCAACGCCACGGGTCGCCTGGTAGCGGCAGTGCTTGGCGGGATCTTCCTCGCCCAAGGTCACTACCTGTTCCTCTGGGCCCAAGCATGGAACCCGCATCGCGGCACCACTGCCGGAACCCCGTACAGCCAGGCGGCAGCCTTCGGCATACTGCTCATCAGCAAGAACCTCGCCTCCGCCGACCTCACGTCGGACGCCGGTAAGCGGACGGTGGTGATCATCGGGATCTGCGGGCGCACGTGAGGGACTTCACTCAGGACGGTGACAGGGGACTGGTCTTCGCGGGGCCGGATGACGGGCCGCCCAGGAACGCCGACTTCATCCGGTGCGTCTGGGATGGGCGCTTCAGGAGGTGGACTTTCCGAAGCCCCACTTTCATGACCTGCGGCACACGGCGACACCCTGGCCGCGAATGCCGGGGCGTCCATCCGGAAGCTGGCCGGGGCCGAATGAAAATCAAAGCCCAGGCTGCGGAGACCACGACCGACCTGGGCTTTTGTGTGTCCTGAGGAGGGTGGAGCCTAGGAGATTCGAACTCCTGACATCCTGCTTGCAAAGCAGGCGCTCTGCCAACTGAGCTAAGGCCCCGCGATTCAAGCCGTTGACCTGCGCACATGCTCCGCTTACGACTTGCTTCAGTCGTACACCGTAGCAACAAGACCCGCTTCTGCGCCACTTGGCCCCTGTGCCTGCCCTCTGGCGGCTCAGGTGCCGCACGGGCGGAGCGGGGTCGCCTGTTATCGTCCACCCATTATTGCCATTTAGTGCGTTTATTTTATGTCTATTGATTTCGCATTAAATCGGTCCAAATTCTGCTGGCTTGACGGCCCGCCCTCCTCAGGCATCAGGAGTTCCATGTGAGAAGAGGTATTACGACGATCACGTTGGCCGCCGTGGTCACATTCGCCACCGCGGGCTTCGCCCTTCCGGACGGCGTCGCACCGAACGTACCGGCGGGGGCGGTCCGGGCGAAGGTGAAGAAGATCATCGATGGTGACACCTTGGTCCTGCTCATCGGACGGAAGGAGTCGAAGGTCCGGGTGCTGGAGGTGAACGCGCCCGGCGGAAAGGAGTGCTGGGCGAAGGAGGCGACCGCGCGGGCGGCCAAGCTGCTGCCGGTGGGCTCCATGGCGTACACGCTGGCCGACAGGAAACCTCAGGACAGGAATGGCCTGAGCCTTCTCTATGTCTGGAATTCCGACGGCGTTTTCGTCAACCAAAACCTCATTCGGTATGGATATGCGAAATGGAAGTCCATGACACCGAATGACCGGTTCACCGAACGCCTGAGGAAGGTGGAGGAGAAAGCCGCCAGGGAACGTCTCCGGGTCTGGTCCGGAAAGTGCGGCGGCACGGCCACTCCGACGCCCGTCCCGACCTCGACCGGGACTCCGAACCCACCGAAGCCGAGCCCCACCGCAAAGCCGAGCCCCACCCCGAAGCCGAGCCCCACCCCGATGCCGAGTGATACGGCAAGCACCGGGAACGACCCGCGCTTCCGGACGTGCGGGGAGGCTAACGCCGCAGGTTACGGACCTTACCGGCGGGGCGTCGACCCCGAATACGCCTGGTACCAGGATCGTGACGGAGACGGCCTGGTCTGCGAGCGCTAGTCGCGCCCGACCAGGCATCGGGGTGTCCTCGCCCAGGCGGGTTGGTGACTCCGCGGAGCGACGAGGCGGAGCACCGCAAGACCACAGTGAGAAGCCGCAACATGCCGTGACGACCTGGCCTGCCCGCTCCATCCGTGGTCGTGGGCCGAGGGAAAGGGAAGGCCGCCGCCCGGGTCGAGGTACCGAGGCCCCACCGGCCTGTAGCCGGTGGGTGCCCGTGTCTGTTTCCCAGGCGGAGCCGAGAAGGATCACGGCCGGAACTCGGACTGCCCGGTCGGACCACCCCTGGTCACGCCCTGCCCGGCTCAGCATCACCCCTGGTCACGCCCTGCCCGGCCGGCCGTTCAGCCTCGGAACCTACCGGCCCCGACCCGCACCGCCGAGGTGCCCAGCCCCGTGGGCAGAAGCGAGAAGCCCGTCGGCGCTTCCGGAATGCGGCTGCGCCGGAGCTCGGCCTCGGTGTATCGCGCGCACTTGCGGTGCCATTCCAGGATGCCCGACATCCACTCCTTGAGGTCGTCGGCGTGGCGGGTGAGAATCCTGCGGGTCGGCTCGTCGAGGGCGAAATCGTCAAACAGCGCAGGCAGGCCGGTGGCGATGATGTGCTCGAACTGCTGCATCCGTGCTGTCATCAGGTCGGCCACCACGTCTCGGGCCTTCCACCTGTCCACTTCCAGGAAGTTCTCCACGACCAGGACGAGGTTGTGGACCTCGCCCTCGAACTCGATCTCCTTCTGGTAGGAGAACAGATCGTTGGTGAAACAGGCGTAGTCCTGCGCCGCGGTGTCCAGCTCCCGCATGACCCGTGTCTGGTAGATCTCCGCAGGCACCGTGTCCGAGTGCGCGAGCCGGGCCAGGCTCATCGTCATGTCCGACCCGAACGTCTTGCGGCGCATCTCGATGTAGTCGACCGGGTCGGGGACACGGTGCTGGGTCTGGTTGACCAGCTCCCACAACCAGCTCTCGGTCATGTCCTCGACCGCCTTGCGGAACTGCTGCCGGGCGGGCATGCTCATCGGCCCCGCGGTGCGCCGCCACAGGTCTTCCAGCCCCCGCTCGATCGTGTTCGTCGGCTCCGGGGTGGTCCCGGCGTCCAGCGGCATGAACGCCGACAGCCGGTCGTTGCAGAGCTTCGCCGCCACGAGGTCGCGGGGCACCCCGAACACCACGGGGAAGTAGTCGTCACCGTACGTTCCCCAGGCCAGCCAGTCCGAGGACAGGTTGAGCTGTTCGGGGCTCGCGTCCGCGTGGATCATCGCGGCGCAGTGGGCGAAGTCGAAGCCGATGAAGCGCCGCTCGTCCCACAGCCCGCCGGCTTCCACCCCGGGCATCGAGTCGAACATGCCCATCCGCCGCGCCCAGCCGACCGCGTGGCGTCGCGCGGCGTCCAGGTGGGGGCTGGTACGGATCGGGTAGGGCATGTAGAGATCCGGCGGCGGCAGATGCCCCACCGGCTGGAACGGCGTGTGGGACTGCTGCTGGGACCTGCGCCGCAGGCCCAGCCGTGCCGGGGAGGGCATCGGTACGGCGGCGGAGGTGCCCAGGCCGGTCGGGCCCCTCAGCACGCCGGCGGGCCCCGAGGCGGCGCCTTCGTTCATGTACCGGCTGGATCTCGCGTGCCACTCGTGTCCGCCGGACTGCCAGTCCTGCAGGCCCTTGACGTAGGCGGCGACCCCGATCTGCTCGTGCACGGGCACGGCGTTCTCGGCCAGCAAGGCCGGGACCTCGATCAGCGTCGTGTTCTCGAACTGCTGCAGCCGGGAGGTCAGCAGGTCGTTGACGAGCTCGGCGGCCTCCTGCGTCGGACAATCGAAGAATCGCTCGAAGACCAGCACCGCGTTGGAGTTCTCTCCCTCCTCCTGGACCTCGCGCTGGTAGGAGAACAGGTCGTTGCGCAGGTGCACCGCGTCCGAGAACGTGTCCGACAGGACCCGCATCGGTCGCGTGCCGGCGAGACCGTCGGGGATCTCCGCGCCGACGGCGTATTCGACGAGGTTGGCCGACCAGGGCGCTCCGCCGACCCTCCGCCGCATCTGCACGTATTCGATCGGGTTGGCGATCCGGCCGCGGTCGATGTTGTCCAGCTCCCACATCGACTCCACCATCAGGTTGTGCGTGCTGGTGATGAAGCGCTGCCGCCACCCGTGCGACATCGCCGGAACCGTACGCTCCCACAGGTCTTTCAGCCCCGCCTCGGCCGGGTTGGCCGGCTCCGGCGGCGTCTGCCCGTCCGCGGTCATGAACAGTTCGAGGCGGTCGAGGTGGGCCTTCGCCCCGAGAAGGTCGCGGGAGTACTTGAACTGCTCAAGGAAGTGGTCGTCGAAGAAGAACACCCAGACGTACCAGTCGGTGATCAGATCCAGGGTGGGGCCGTCGCAGTCCGGGTGGGTGTAGGCGCACATCAGCGCGTAGTCCATCCTGGCCAGCTCGGCGTCGTCCCACACGACGCCGCCGCCGGGCTTGGGTGCGTCGAGCATGCCCATCTGCCGGGCCCAGGCCGCGCTGTGCTCGCGGGAACGCTCCATATGAGGATTGATCCTGGCGGGATATGGCATGTAGAACTCGGGCAACGTGAAAGCCTGCATGAGCGCGCCTACTCTCTTGAGCCGACCGATGCGATTCACTCAGGGTAAAGACATTGCCACCAAGGGTAATTTATCGCAACGCCCGGCCGTGGGATATCCCCGCAGAGATCCGCTCGCCGCCGGGGCCGTGGAGACGCGCTCTTTCATCCGTCAGGAGAAAGGCCTCGAACGGCGGCATTCCTTCTCCCGGGTCCGTGGTTCACCGGCAGGGGCTCCGGTTCTTCTCCGCGGGCGCGCCGGATCGTCATGACAGCAGGCCGCGGCCGTAGGCGACGGCCACGGCCGGAGACAGCACCGTCTCCCCCAGCGCCGCCGCCCGCACGGCGCGGAAGACCTCCTCGCGCGGGGCGGTGTGGATCCGCGGGGCGGTGTGGATCCGCGCGGCGATGCCGTCGGCCGCCCGGTCAGAGGGCCGAGGCGCACACCGGCGTCTCCACCTGCGCGCTGCCGAGCACCAGGGCGGGGAAGTCGGCGACGGAGTCCAGGATGTGCGTGGCGCCGCCCTTGAGGAGGCGCTCCTTGCTGTGCACTCCGGTCAGGACACCGGCGACCACCGACGCGCCGGAACGACGGCCGCAGAGCATGTCGCTCTCGGAGTCACCGGCCACCGCGACCTGACGGACATCCTCGATGCCGAGACGCAGAACCGCGGCGAGGACCATGTCGGGCATGGGGCGGCCACGCCCGGCGTCTTCCGGGCAGAGCGCGAGATCGACCTTGTCCGACCAGCTCAGGGCAGCCAGCACCCGGTTGAGCGTGATCCGGCTGAAGCCGGTGATGAGACAGATCTTGACGTCGGCGGCGCGGAGCTTCTCCAGCACCTCGACGGTGCCGGGCAGCGGGGCCAGGCCCGCGCGCCCGATGGCGCCCTCGTAGGAGCGCTCGAAGGCCAGGTTGGCCGCCTGCGCCTGGGCCTCGTTGTCGGGGAAGATCCCCCGGAAGACCTCGATCGTCGGGCAGCCCCGGGACCGGTGCACGTGCACCATGGCGCGTGCGTACGCACCGGTCCCGGGCACGATGCCCTGCGTGGCGATCGCCTCGGCGAACGCCCGTTCGACCATGGCGATATCACCGATCGTGGTGCCTGCCAGATCCAGACAGGCAAGCCTGATGGGTGTTACTCCCCCATCTTGGGCAAGGACCATGAAAGCACCCAAATCGGTAGCCGCGTTGTTCAGTTTTCGCTGCCGGTGGCCTCAGTCCACAGATCCAGCTCGGCGCGGTCAGCCTGCACCTTGCGCCAGACCAGCAGTCCCCCAAGCGCGACCAGCGCCAGAACGAGCAGCTTCTTCACGGTGTGACCCCACTTCTTGACGGTCTCACCTGCCGGGGTGAGACAACGCCCGGTTCCAACGGTTCCCTGCAGCCTAGCAAGGGATCAGGCCATGATCTGGCTTGCACCGTAAGCCAACGTGGCAAATCTGCGCCAACCGGGTGATTTTAATCATCATGTCGTATGGCTCGCGCCCGACCGATCGCGATCCGCGACCAGTTCGACCTCGAAGCCGTCCTCGTTCTCAAGATAACCCGCGTATTGGTCGGTTCCGCCCGCATGCGGGTGCCGATCGGTGAACATCAAGGTCCATCCGTGCTCCGGAGCCGCCGCGACCAGCGCATCCACCCTCTCCGAGCCGATCACGCGGAACGCCAAATGATTCAGACCCGGTCGGCATCGATCATGAGAGGGAGCGGTCATGGCCGGCGACTGCTCGACGACGATGTACACGCCGTCCAGTGCCCAGCTCCGGCCGTCGCTCCATTCCTGGAAGCTCTGGTATCCCAGCTCCCCCAGCAACCATCCCCATGACCTCGTCGCGCGGCCGAGATCGGGCACCCACAGCTCGATGTGATGCAGCATGGCCCCAGATCCTGCCATCCGCCACGGCCTCCGCGTACGGCCCGGCCGGCACCAGCCCGGACAGCGCCGCCCCGGGCCGAGTGGCGCCGCTCGGCCGGACGGCGCCATCCGGCCGAGCGGCCCGGCCCGCCGAAGGGGGACCGGGAATGGTCAGCCGCCTTCGACGAGGTCGGCGTAGCCGGGGTGACGTTCGATCCAGGTCTTCACGAACGGGCAGCGCGGCACGATCTTCACCCCTTCGGCGCGGGCTCCGTCCAGCGCCGCGCGGACGAGCGCGCCCCCCACCCCGTTGCCCTCGAACTCCGCGTCGACCTCGGTGTGGGTGTAGACGATGACACCGTCGCGCCGGACGAACTCCAGCTGTCCGGCGTGCTTGCCGTCCACCTCCGCCTCGAAGAGATCACCACCGGGCGAGAGCTTGACATCGACCTGCATGCGGCCTCCTCCGTCTGGCCGCCGGACGGCGGCGCCTCGATCAGCGGAACTTCTGCCCCGTTCATTCCCGGGAAACGTCCGTGCCCGGAGCCGGGAGGCCCGTGGCGTGCACCTGCGGCCCGGTGGCCGGGCACGGATTCTCTCCCCGCGGATCGGGCGACGACGGTCTCGAACCGGGCCCGAGCTGGGCGGGACCAGGCAGGACGACGGCCGGCTGCCCGGCGGGCACTTCACAAAAAGGATCCGACGAGATTTTGAAGGACAAGTAAACTGGGAGTGATTACAGCGGCACTGATCCACCCGCCTTTCCCGAGGTGGTCAGTGCTTTCACCGAAGACTCGAGATCGCGGGTGAACAACGTCGGCGTCCAGCAGGTCACTTCAGCCTCCGAAGCACCGTGCCCGATCGCCGTACGGCTCCGCGGCATCGTGACCCTGCCTGCCGCCAGGGAGCCGGCCCGGATGCCGGCGCGGCCGGGCCGGCCGGTCCGGGCGCCGATCACCGCGGCACGGCAGGAGCCGCGCGAGCGGGCCGGGCACGTACGGCGACGCCTCCGGAAGCCGGTCGCCTCCTCGCGGAGCATGCCACCGCCTCAGGTGCCCTGCCGTACGACGGTCGCGATCGGGCAGGTGCTCACCGGGCCCGGTTCAGGTCTTTCCGATGACACCGCCATGTCGCCCCCTTCCACCCCTCGACCGTCTGCAGAGGTTTCCCCGTGAGCACTGCCGTCCATGTCACCGTCACATCCGACGACACCCTGGAGAACGTGTCCCTGCTCGCCCTGGCCGGCGAGCTCGACTACACCAACGCCGAGCGGCTCCAGCACGATCTCCAGGAATCCATCGGCGCCGAGTCGCGCGATCTCATCGTCGATCTGAAGGATCTGACGTTCTGCGACTCCACCGGGATCCAGGTGTTCCTGGCCGTCCGGAAGCTCGTCCACGGCCGTGGCCACAGCGTCGTCCTGGCCCAGTTGCATCCCCGCCTGGAAAGACTCTTCCACCTGACCGGGCTCACCCAGGCCTTCGGCATCCAGCCCACCGTCGGCGACGCCGTCGAGGCTCTGCAGGCACAACAGTCGTCATAGGGTCCCGTACGAGCGGGGTCCGCGTGCCGTCGCACGCGTGTCCCGGCCCGTAATCCCTGCTCGTCCGGCTCACGCGTCAGCCTCGCCCGGCTCACGCACCGCTCTCGTCCGGCCCGCACACCGGCCTTGTCCGGCTCGCACACCGGCCCGCGGCGGCCGGGTCCGCGGCGGGCGGTCGCCGGCGGATATCTCGTCTGCCCGCATGGTCGTAAGTTGGCAATGACCGGGCAGGTGTTTAGCATCATGTAACTCGTCAGCAACGCCCTGATTCTGGAGCGAGTCGGCTCACCTTCCGGTGACTGCCAGACAAGGCGACGTCAAGGGGGTGTCGTGACCGGCGACCACGGCCAGCACTGGCCGATCGACGACGATCTCACCGCTCTGCGGCAACGTCTCCTCAGCCATGCGGCTGACGCCGGTATGCGCGGTGAACGTCTGGACGATCTGCTTCTCGCGGTCAACGAGGCCGTCATCAACGTTCTGGAGCACGGCGGCGGCAAGGGCACGTTGAGCATCTGGCACAACGACACCTGCATCACCGTGGAAGTCATCGACAACATGGGCGACCTCGCCCCCCGGGACGTCCCTCCGGAACGCCCCACCGGCACGGTGCGGGGCTTCGGCCTGTGGCTGATGAGCCAGCTGTGCGACGAGTTCAGCATCCACCAGGCCGCCGGGGAGTCGCGCGTCCGCCTGCGGATGCTCCTGCACCCCAGTCCCGCCCTGTAGCCCCCGCTCCACGGTCCGATCCGATCCGACGGGGTCGATAAACGGATCGCCCATACCGGCCGCCCCTGGATATCCTGCCCACCCGCACGATCTCCAGAGGGAGCGCATGTCCATGATCCGCTACTCCGACACCGTCGACACGATCGAAGCCGACCGGCTTACGGGCTTCTTCGTGGGATGGCCGACTCCCGCGTCTCCCGAGCAGCACCTGGCGGTTCTGCGGGGGAGCTACCGCGCGGTCATCGCGATCGACGAGGAGACGGACCGCGTCGTCGGCTTCATCAACATGATCAGTGACGGCGTCCTCACCGCGTTCGTCCCCTGGCTGGAGGTCCTCCCCGAATACCAGGGGCAGGGGATCGGCAGTGAGCTGGTGCGGCGGATCCTCGCGGACACCGAGCACCTCTACTCCGTCGACCTCCTCTGCGACGCGTCGCTCCAGCCCTACTACGAGCGCTTCGGCATGCTCCGGCTCCCCGGCATGACCCTCCGGCACCGCTCCGCCCTCCAGGGCTGAGGCGACGGCCCCGGAGAACCGCCTGGCTCCGGGGCCGCGGCTCACCTGGGGACGGCCCTGCCGTACTCCAGATATGCCGGTCCGCCGAGCTCGCGGGCGGCGACCGCCGCCTTGACCCGCCGGGCCAGGCGCTCGTTCAGCAGGCCGTCCACGTCCTCGACGGGGTGGAAGCCGAAGCCGGTCAGCTCGCCGTCGGCGAACGTGATCCGCCTGAGCGCGTCCGCGCCGAGCACGCCACCGTCGAAGACGAAAAGGATCAGGTCGCCCACTCCCGGGTGAGGCGCCCAGTCCACCGCGAGCAGGCGGCCGATCGGCGGCTGGATGCCGAGCTCCTCACCGACCTCGCGGACACAGGCCTCGTAGGGGGTCTCTCCCGGCTCCACGCCCCCGCCGGGGATATCCCGATCCGTCTTGTAGGACGGATGGACGATCATGACGCGGCCGTCCTCGTCGAAGAAGAGCGCACCCGCGGCCGCCCGGGCACGGGCACGGGGCAGGCCTCCCTGCTCACTCATGATTTCGACTCTAGGCGAGCCCCGTCCGCCGGACCACGGGCAGATCGCCTACCGGGCCGGCGCCGCGATCCCGCACCGGCGGCGGGTCCGCGGCTCCTCTCGCCCAGGTACGAAGCCTTTGCCTGAGACGGAGATCAATCCGCAGGTCAGCGGGGGATGACGAGCATATCGTCTGTGCGCTGGGGGGATTCGATGGGCCTTCTTAGGGTGGGCAGGGTCGGTGTGGCGGTCGCGGCGGCGGGCGCCGTGCTCGTCGGGTGCATGCCGTGGCAGGGTGAGGAACCGCAGGACAAGAAGGACGCCGGCGTGGCGGCCGCCGCCAAGGCCTCCGCGGCCGCGGCCGGGCAGGCGGCCCTTCTCAAGACCAGGCTGGCGACCGCCGCGAAGGTCCACGCCAACGAGCTGGGGCAGATCCCTGTGCTCATGTACCACCGGGTGGTGGACAAGCCGGCGACCCAGGACGACCGCACCCCGCAGCAGTTCCGCACGGAGCTGGAGCGGCTGGCCAGGGAGGACTACGTCCCGATCACGGCGGCCGAATACGTCACCGGGCGCATCGACATCCCCGCGGGGCGGCACCCGGTCGTCCTCACCTTCGACGACTCGTCCCCCTCGCAGTTCGACCTGGACGGCATGGGCGCGCCCAAACCGCAGACCGCCGTCGCCATCCTCCAGGAGGTCGCCCAGCGTCACCCGGGATTCCGCCCGGTGGCCACGTTCTACGTGACGCGTGACATGTTCGGGAAGACGACCCCGGAAGAACAGGCCCAGATGCTGATGTGGCTCCGTGACAAGGGGTTCGACATCGGCAACCACACCCGCGACCACCAGAGCCTCCGCGGCAAGCCGGAGAAGCAGGTGAGCTCCGAGGTCGCCGCCGGCCACGAGCTCATCACCAAGCTGCTGAACACCAACCCCGTCACGCTGGCGCTGCCGTACGGCAACCAGCCGACCAAGAAGGAGTGGGGCCGCAAGGGCGCCGCCGGTGACGTCTCCTACGACTACGGCGGGGTGTTCCTCGCCGGATACACCCCCGCCTTGTCGCCGTTCAACAAGAAGTTCGACCCGGACGGCATCCCGCGCATCCGCTCGATGGACAAGACCGGCGACTGCGTGAAGTTCTGCTCCACCGCCTGGCTCGACTGGCTGAAGGCGAACGGCGACGAGCGCTACACCTCTGACGGCGACGCGAAGACGGTCGCCTTCCCGAAGTTCAAGACGCCGTTCGTGGTCAAGCGTTACACCGACCGCGTCCTCGCCTACTGACCCGCGTCCGGTGTCCCGCCTCGGCGTCAGTGGGACAGGACCCCGGTCTCCTCGGCGGGCGCCGGGGCGCGGAGGCCCCGCACCCCCGGGGAGAGCAGCGCGGCGAGGGAGGACAGCACGACGACCGCCGCGCACCCGAGCAGGGCGGGCCTCGGGCCGACCACGATCGCCAGCGGCCCCGCCACCAGCAGACCGACCGGGCCGAACATCAGGGATCCGAGGGCGTCGTAGGAGCTGACCCGCGACAGTGACTCGGCCGGGATCTCCCGCTGCATCGTGGTGTTCCACAGCACGCCGAAGATGTCGAAGCAGACCCCCATCACGACCGCCCCAAGGACGATCGTCCACAGCGGGGTCCCCAGACCGAGCAGCAGGTAGGGCAGCGCCGTGGGCACGGTGAGGATCGTGCCGACCAGAATGGGGCGGCGGGGGCGCAGCCGCAGCGCGACGAAGACTCCGCCGATCATGCCGACCGCCTCGCCGGCGAGGATCGCCGACCAGGCCGCCGCCCCGCCCAGGTGCTCCTTGGCCACCAGCGGCCCGAGCACGCCGTGCGCGGCCTGCACGGCCATCACCAGTACCGAGAACTGCGCGACCACCACCCACAGCCACTGCCTGGAGACGAACTCGCGCCAGCCGCCGCGCAGGTCGGCGAGGACCGAGTGGCTCCCGGCCGCGGAGCGTTCCGCCGGGGTGAGGCGGAGCGCCGCGATGAGCACGCCCGCCACGGCGAACATGGTGCCGCTGACGACGAGCGCCCAGCCGCCGCCGAGCAGGACGACCGTGGCCCCGCTCAGGATGAGCCCGGCGACGCGCGAGCTGTTGGCGCCCAGTCCCAGCAGGGCGTTGGCGGTCTGCAGCCGGTCGGCGGGGACGACGTCGGGGATGATGCCGGTCAGGGCGGGGAAGAGGATCGCCATCGCGACGCCGCTGATCGCCGCGGCCGTCACCAGGGCGGGGAGCGGGGTCCATCCGGTGAGCAGCATCGCGGCGAGGCAGAAGAACGCCGCCGCGTTGATCGCCTCACCGGCCATCATCACCCGGTGCCGGGGCAGCCGGTCGGCGATCACTCCGCCCACGAGCATGAACGCCACCATCGGCAGCGCCTCCGCGGCGAGGACCACCGACAGGGTCGTGGCCGTCGCCCCCGGCAGGGCGAGGATGCCGAAGGCGAGGGCCACGGGTGCGAACGAGCTGCCCAGCACCGAGACGGTCCGGGCGACGAGCAGCAAGGTGAAGCGCCGATCTCGAAGTATCTCGAGGTCGCGGCGGTAGCTGTGCACGTGCTGGCTCCTTCACGAAACGCTCAAAGAGCCTCCATCCTGCCGTTCTTCGGGCAGGATGTCGCTTCAATATGCGGGACCCGCGACAACCCGCGCCCGGAGACGCGCCGGCGGAGTTCCGTACCGCGGGGCGGCAGGGATTCCGTACCGCGGGGCGGCAGGGATTCCGTACCGCGGGGCGGCAGGGGTGAAGGCGGCGGAGACGGTGGAGAAGGGCGGGGCGGGCGCGGCCGGAAAGTCACGCGGTGAAAAACCCTCGGTCCGTTATCGAGAGCGCGAAAAGTCCCCCGGGCACGCGAAAAGGCCCACGACAAAGTGTCATACAGCCGTATTGACCTGCGAAAACGGGGCAATGAACGCTGCCCTCCGTTCAGTGCCGCGACTAAAATACCGACTCAGGAGCGCGAAGCATCGGACGATCGAGACCGGTGGTCGGCAAGGAGGCCTCCATGGACTACGACGTCTTCGACCTCGGTGATGTCCGGCTGCGGAGTGGCATCACATTGCCCGCCGCCGAACTGGCGTACAAGACCTACGGCGAGCTCAACGCCGGCAGGGACAACGCGATCGTCTACCCGACGTGGTACTCGGGTCAGCACTACGACAACGAATGGCTGATCGGCGAGGGCATGGCGCTCGATCCGTCGAAGTACTTCATCATCATCCCGAACATGCTCGGCAACGGGCTGTCGTCGTCTCCCAGCACCACCCCGCCGCCGCACGACCGGGCGCGTTTTCCGCACGTGACGATGTACGACAACGTCCAGGCGCAGCACCGCCTCGTCACCGAGCGGTTCGGGATCGAGCGTCTGGAGCTCGTCACGGGCTGGTCCATGGGAGCCGGGCAGACCTACCAGTGGGCGGTCAGCCATCCGGGCATGGTCCGGCGGATACTTCCCTTCTGCGGCGCGGCGAAGACCAGCCTGCACAACATCGTCTTCCTTGAGGGCGTCAAGGCCGCCCTCACGGCCGACGCGGCGTGGGACAACGGCTGGTACCGCGAGCAGCCGGGCGTCGGGCTGCGGGCGCTGGCCCGGGTCTACGCGGGCTGGGGCTTCTCCCAGCAGTTCTACCGGGAGAGGATCTACGAGCGCGAACCGCTCGGTTACGGCTCCCTCGAAGACTTCCTCGTCGGCTTCTGGGAGGGGTTGTTCATCAAGCGCGACGCGGACAACCTGCTCGCCATGCTGTGGACCTGGCAGAACGCCGATGTGGGCAGAACTCCGGGGTTCGGCGGCGTGGAGGAGGCACTCGCCGCGATCCGCGCGCCGGCGATCGTCATGCCCGCCGAGCAGGACCTCTACTTCCCGCCCGAGGACAGCGAGTGGGAGGTCGCCCACATGCCCAACGCGGAGCTGCGGGTCATCCCCGGCGCGTGGGGGCACTTCGCCGGCGGCGGTCTCAATCCGGTCGACACGACGTTCATCGACGACGCCCTCAAGGAACTGCTCGCGAAGGACGTGTAGCCGACGCCGTCCGTCAGGCCGCCGGTCCGGCCATCGCCCCGGCGGCCGTACCCGACCGCGCGGCCCGAGCCCGCCGCCACTGTGCGGTAAAACCCTTGGACAAGCCCCGAGGCCGGCTGGCAGTTTCGAAGGATGGCACGGACATTCGAGGACCTCGTCGCCGAGGCCGCATCCGTTTCCGTCGACGGCTGGGACTTCTCATGGCTCGACGGCCGGGCGACGGAGGAGCGCCCCTCGTGGGGATACGCGCGGCTCCTGGGTGAGCGGATGGCGCGGGCGTCGGCCGCGCTGGACGTCGAGACCGGCGGCGGGGAGGTGCTCGCGGGTGTGCCGCGGCTCGCCACCCGGACGGTCGCCACGGAGTCCTGGCCGCCGAACCTCGCGCTGGCGACCGCACGGCTGCGTCCGCGCGGGGTCGTGGTCGTCGCCACCGGCGACGAGCGGCGGCTCCCGTTCGGCGACGGCGTCTTCGACCTGGTGACCAGCCGCCACCCGGTGACCACCTGGTGGGAGGAGATCTCCCGCGTGCTCCAGCCGGGAGGGACGTACTTCTCCCAGCAGGTCGGCCCCCGGAGCGCCGTGAAGGTGACGGAGTTCTTCATGGGCCCCCAGCCGGCCGGCTCCGGACGCGATCCCGAGCTGGCCGGAGCGGCGGCCGAGGCGGCGGGACTTGAGGTGCGCGACCTCCGGCTGGAGTCGCTGCGCATGGTCTTCCACGACGTCGGCGCTGTGATCTACTACCTGCGGAAGGTGATCTGGATCGTCCCGGGGTTCACGGTCGACCGCTACCGCACCGAGCTCAGGGCCCTGCACGACCGGATCCAGGCCGACGGCCCCTTCCTCGCGCACGCGACGCGGTTTCTCATCGAAGCCCGCAAACCGGCCTGAAGGCCGCAGGAGACGGGGAACGGAAGGGGACGTCCACGGGGGGCCGGCGGGACATGCGCCGCCGAGGAGGCGACACGCTCGGCGTCACCTCCCCGGAGGGGCGCGGACGGCTGGAGTATTCTTACTACTGAAGATCGTAGAAGGTCGGGCCGGGGCGGTCCTGCCCCATGCGTACGGAGGCGAGGATGGACTGCCCGGCCCGCAGGCATCCGCTGCGGGTGCCTCGCCGGCTGTTGCTGCTCATCACGCTCGTCCTGGGCATCGCGGGAATGCACACGCTGGGACACGCGGACCACGGCAGGGACCGGCCCGGCGCGGCCGGGCACGGCGTGGCCGCGGAGCACGGCAAAATCCTGTCCGATACGACCGGGCGCGGCATGGCCGCGGCGCGCCGGGGCCCCGGGCCGGCCCTCGTGTCTCCACCGGCTCCGGAGTCCTGGGACGGGCGGCGGGTGTCGGACACCGACGGCGACCTGCCCCGTCTCGACCCGGCCTCGGTCTGCCTGGCCGTACTGACCGCGCTCCTCGTCCTGCTCCTCGGCGCGCTGTGGGCGCGGCGGCGGGCGCCGCGGGCCGGGACCGTCGCCCTCGCGTCGTCGCCGCCCGTCGCCCGGCCACCGCCCAGGAGAACGGCTCTGCGCCTGGCACGCCTTTCGGTTCTGCGTATATAGGCCGGCCACGTCGGCGGACGGTCCCCGAGACCTGCCCGCGGACGACCGGCACGCAGGTACCACGAACCGGAAAGAGACCAGTCAATGACGTTCACCAACCGATCCGCCGCCCGCAGGCTCGCACTCGCCGCCGCGGGGACCGGCATGCTCGTACTGCTCACGGCCTGCGGCGGGGATGGCCGGCTGTCGGCCGCGCCCACCGGCACGACCGGCGGCGCACAGGCCGCCGCCACGAGCCCGCAGCCGTCGGCCTCCTTCAACGACGCCGACGTCGCCTTCGCCCAGATGATGATCCCGCATCACGAGCAGGCGGTGGAGATGGCCGAGCTCGCCGAGTCGCGGGCCGGCGATCCCGAGGTCAAGGAGCTCGCGGCGAAGATCAAGGTCGCTCAGGACCCCGAGATCACCACCATGAACGGCTGGCTGTCGGCCTGGGGCAGGCCCGCCGGCCCCGAGGGGGGTCATGAGGGGCACGACATGCCCGGGATGATGACCGGAGAGGACATGGCCAAGCTCCGTGAGGCCAAGGGCGCGGAGTTCGACCGGATGTTCGCCAAGCTGATGATCGCCCACCACAAGGGGGCGATCGAGATGGCCAGGACCGAGCAGGCCCGGGGGAGCAACCCCGAGGCCAAGGCGCTGGCCAGGAACATCGAGACCACGCAGCAGGCCGAGGTGGAGCAGTTGCAGGGACTGCTCGACCGTCTCTGACGCACACCCTCTGACGCACGCTCTCTGACGGCGCTTCGCGTCAGGCCGGTGCTCGGGTGCGCATACACCCGGGCACCGGCGCCACTCCCTGGCCCGTCCGCCGGCGCGATCAGTCCTGCTACCGGAATAATCCGCCGTTGCCCATGTACCCCCATGGGGTATAAATTTGCACATATCGGGGACGGCGACAGGGCCGGCTGATGGGCAAGGAGATGGCGATGTCCGAATCGACGCAGCACACGGGCCACGTCGGCCACGGAGAGCACCACGGGCACGATCACCACGCGTCCATGGGCCACTCCCCGACGGTGACGTGGCGGATGGCCGCGTCGGCGACCCTGCACTGCCTCACCGGGTGCGCCATCGGCGAGGTGCTCGGCATGGTGATCGGCACGGCTCTGGGCTGGTCCAACACGGCGACCATCGTCCTGGCCGTCGTGCTGGCCTTCTTCTTCGGCTACGCCCTCACCATCGTGGGACTACGCAAGTCCGGCCTCAGCTGGCGCGAGCTCGTGAAGTTGGCGCTCGCCGCCGACACCGTGTCGATCATCGTCATGGAGATCATCGACAACGGCGTGATGATGGTGGTGCCCGGCGCCATGGACGCCGGGCTCACCTCGGGCCTGTTCTGGGGCGCTCTCGCGTTCGCCCTGCTGGTGGCCTTCCTCGTCACCACCCCGATCAACAAGTGGATCATCGGCAAGGGCAAGGGGCACGCGGTGGTCCACGCCTACCACCACTGAGAACCGCCTCATCGGCCGGAGGCGGACCTCCCGGCGAGCAGTCCCGCGACGGCGTCCGCGGCCTCGGGATACCGGACCAGCAGATCGGCCACCTCGCGGTGCTCGGGTCCGCCGACGAGGTGGCCGGTCGGCTGCCACCCCGCCTCGCACCCGAGCAGCGCGGCCACGGCGTCGCATGCCGCCGGGTGACCGGCCAGCAGATCGGCCACCGGCCCGGCCACCGCGGGTACCGGCCCGGCCACCGCCTTCGGCGTCTCCCGCGCCGACCACGGCGGCACCCACGTGTCGACGGAGGACAGGGCCGCCGGGAACGTGCGGCCCGCCTCGCGGACGAGCACGGGCACCAGCTCGTGCGCCTGGTCACGCAGGGTCGTGATCAACTTGGGGAGCCACGGGAGCAGGACGGCGTCGGGCAGCCGGGCGAAGGCCTTGGACATCACCTCGACCACGAAGGGCGCCAGCGCCGGAACCGGCTCCAGCGCCTGCACGAACCCGCTCAGGTACAGCGGGAACGCCGGGACGACGAGGGGGTTGCCCAGCAGCTCGTCACACCGCGACCGCAGCTCGGCCTGCGCGAGCATGCCGAGCCGGAACTGGGCGGCCCACAGCAGCGCCACCTTCGCCGGCGCCTCGGGGTGCGACTGCCGTACGGCGAGTTCGAGCTGGGCGCGGTCACAGCCCAGGGCCAGCGCGAGGCTCTCCATACTGGACAGGAACCCGAGCATGGCGGCCACCTGGCGGACGCCGGCCTCCTCGTCCACGAAAGCGGTCGGCAGCAGCGTGCAGTAGTGCGCGTACCCGGTGGTGACGAAGGCCTCGCACCAGGCCGGCAGCGCCGGCTCGGTGGCGCGGTAGTGGGCCAGCAACCGGCGGATCCGGCGCAGCACGTCGGGGGCGTCGTCCACGGTGCGCTCGGCGGCCAGCAGTTCCACGGCCCGCCCGCCGAGCTCGTCGGTGAACCGCCGGCTGCCCAGGTACAGGATGGCGTCCTCCACCGCCGCGAGAGCGACGGCGGCGGTGGCCTCAGGTGCCCACACGGTACGGCGCAGGCGCTGCTCCAGCACCTGCTCGACGGTGACTCCCTCGTAGCCCAGCTCGATGATCGATCGCTGGTGGCGGCCGATCGCCAGGTCCCAGCTCTCCTGGATCGGCCGCTCGCCGAGGCGACGCGCGCCCATGATGGGACGGACGGCGTCCTCGGGCAGCAGGTAGCGCAGCATCCACAGCAGGTGGGAGCAGGGCACCAGCTCCGGGTCCGCTTCGAGGTTCAGCAGCGCCCGCTGCTGGGTGCGCTTCTCCAGGTCGAGCCCGAGCGGCTTCAGCCGGTCGTAGACGTCCTGGGCCAGCGGCGGGAGCGCCCGGTAGCCGACCTCTCCGATCCGGTCACCGCCCAGCAGGATCTCGCACAGGCGGCGCACGTCCCGGCGGCCGGGCACCACGTCCTTCTCGATGCACGTGACCGCGGCGTCCTGGAAGTCGTAGGGCGTGGGACGGGCCCGGTTACGCAGGCCGGCGAGCAGGATGGACGTCTCGAACACGGCGATGGCGTCCGCCGTACTGGCCAGGTAGCCGTTGCGGCGGGCCAGCCGGACGATGTCGACGCACCAGCCCAGCAGCTCCGCCTCGTCGAGACCGTCCAGCGCGGGCGGGTTCGCCAGGAAACCGGACAGCCGGTCGGTGACCGGCCCCTGCGGGACGGGTGCCGCCGGCCGCGCGCGCCCGGAGCGCTTGCGGGCCCCCTTCTGGCCTTCGAGCTGGTACGGCGTGACGCCGTGGCGCGCCACGGCCTTGGTCCAGGTCGCCGCGGCGATCGACACCGAGCCGGAGGCCAGCGCGAACTGGGCCTCGATGGCGGAGTGGCTGGACGGGATGAGCCCGTACAGCCAGCGCGTGGCCGTCCGGGGGCTGATGTCGTAGGCCGGCGCCTCCGCCGCCAGGCCGAACTGCTCGACCCGGCTGGCCGCGTGGAACGCGCCGCACACGTACAGGCACTGCGACGGGTCGGCGTCCGACGCGGCCAGGTGCTCCCGCATCCGGGTCCACATGTAGCGCTCGCGGTCCTCGTCGCGGGCCAGCCGATCGCCCCCGTCGGGCCCCAGCCGCCGGAACAGGCTGCCGATCAGCACCATGACCTGGCGGTAGGTGTCGTAGTCCGCTCCGGCCAGGGGCTGCTCCACGTACTGGTCCCACCATTCGGACCAGTGCCGGACCTTGCCGTGGTGGAGCAGGTGCTCCTCAAGTTCGGCGAAGCGGGGCCGCAGGTCGCCGATCTCGACGCCGACGGCGTCGCCGTGCAGGGCCGCTTCCTCGCCGTGCCCGGCGGCGCCGTCGGCGTCATCGGCGGCGGCCGGCTCGGCCGACTCGGCCGGTTCGCGGGGCAGCCACTGGAAGACATGGTCCGCCGAGCGGTCCACCAGCACCAGCTCGACCCCCGGCGTGTCGAGGGCGTAGGCGATGGCCTGGTACTCGGCCGACGCCTCGGTGATGGGCGCCACGACGCTGAGCGGCCCCCAGTGCGGCGGGAAACCGTCGATCTCCGACGCGAACGCCTGCAACGCCACGGGCAGCCGGCAGTTGCGCAGCTCGTCCAGGAGCGGCCGCAGGTCCTCGCACAGCTCCAGGTAGATGACCTTGGGCTGCTTCTCCCGCAGGCGCCGCACCATGGCCAGCGCCGAGGCCGGTGAGTGGTGGCACACCGGGAAGATCTCAAGCTCCTCGCGCAGCGCCCGGTCGACGTCGTCGACCAGGCCCGACAGGATGCCGGGCAGGGCGCTCGGCGCGTCGGCGAAGGCGGTGGCGGCACCGAGGAGCTGCTCGCGCAGGGCGCCGAAAGGACTCATGACAGCGTGGAGATCGCCTGGCGGCCGCCTTCGAGGAAGTCCTTCCACTCCCCGCCTTCCTGCTTGCTGCGGGGCTCGACGACACCGTGCCAGTACTTGTTCAGGATGGCCAGGTCCTCAGGACTGCGACGGGCCAGTGAGCCCACCAGCGAGCCGGCGAGCGTCTCGGCCCGCAGCGTGCGGTCGCCGAAGAAGTGGCTGTGCAGGATGGCGTCCTCGATCACGCCGATCTGCTCCGCCGTGGACAGCGCCGACTCCAGCTTCTCGTCGTCGCTGGTGGCCGACGCCGCCGCGGCCCGCAGGTCGGCGAAGCTCTGCAGCAGGATGTCCAGCAGCGTGGGCGGCAGGTCCAGCTCGATCCGGTGCCGGCGCAGCAGTTCGGTGGTGCGGAACCGCACGATCTCCGCCTCGCTGCGCTTGTTCGTCACCACGGGGATCCGGATGAAGTTGAAGCGCCGCTTCAGGGCCGACGAGAGGTCGTTCACGCCCCGGTCCCTGCTGTTGGCCGTGGCGATGATCGAGAATCCGGGCTGGGCGAACACGATGTTGTCGTCGTCGAGTTCGGGGACGGACACGTACTTCTCGGAGAGGATGGAGATCAGGGCGTCCTGCACGTCGCTGGTCGAGCGGGTCAGCTCCTCGAAGCGGCCGATCACGCCCTGCTCCATCGCCGTCATGATCGGCGAGGGGATCATCGACTCCCGGGACTGTCCCTTGGCGATCACCATGGAGACGTTCCACGAGTACTTGATGTGGTCCTCGGTCGTGCCGGCCGTCCCCTGGACGACCAGGGTCGAGTTGCGGCAGACGGCGGCCGCGAGCAGCTCGGCGAGCCAGCTCTTGCCGGTGCCCGGATCCCCGATCAGCAGCAGACCGCGGTCCGACGCCAGGGTCACGATGGCGCGTTCGACGAAGCTGCGGTCACCGAACCACTTTTGGGAGATCTCCCGGTCGAGCCCGTCGGAGCGCTCGGACCCGAGCACGAACAGCCGCACCATCCGGGGGCTGAGCCGCCACGAGAACGGTTTGGGGCCGTCGTCGACCGACTCCAGCCAGTCGAGCTCCTCGGCGTACTTCACCTCGGCGGGGGCACGCAGCATCTCGTCGGTCATTCGCGGGGTCTCCTAGGCGAGGAAGTTCTTGAGCTCGAACACGAGTTTGCGGATGTGACCCGAGATCACGGGGGTGCCCAGGTCCTTGAGCTTCTGGCGGAACCACGGGTCCACGCTCTGGTGTCCCGAGCTGTTCACCGAGCCGACCGGGATGAACTTCACGCCCGAACGGTGCAGCGCCTCGAAGTCGGTGATCAGCGCCCGGTTGTCGTAGAAATCGGAGATCCACACCATCACGGTGTTACGCGGGTCGGCGATCTTCGGCCGGGCGAGGGCCATCGCGACGGTCCCGTTGGTGCCGCCCCCGAGAGTGGTCCGCAGCAGCACCTCGAACGGGTCGTGCACCCACGGGGTCAGGTCGAGCGCCCGGGTGTCGTAGGCGACCAGATGCACGTCCACCTTGGGCAGGCCCGCGAAGATCGAGGCGAGGATCGTGCAGTTCACCATCGCGTCGACCATCGAGCCCGACTGGTCGACGACCACGATCAGCCGTGCCGGCGTGGTCCGCCGGGCGGTCTGCCGGTAGTACAGCCGGTCCACGTACAGCCGCTGGTCCTCCGGGCTCCAGTTGGTGAGGTTCTTCCAGATCGTGCGTTCGACGTCGAGGTTGCGGAACACCCGCTTCGGCGGCACCGACCTGTCGATGACGCCCACGCTGGTCTTCTCGACCTGCGTGCGCAGCACCTCGGCGACCTCCTCGACGAACCTGCGGATCAACGCCTTGGCGTTGGCCAGCGCGACTCCCGACAGGTTGGCCTTGTCCCGCAGCAGCTGCTCGATGAGCGACATACTCGGCGTCAGCCGGGCGGCCAGAGCCGAGTCGGCCAGCACCTCGCGCAGGCGCATGCGGCGGACCAGGTCGCCTTCCAGGCCGGCCAGCACGCCGGCCAGTTCGCCCCCTCCGGGGTGGGAGCGCAGCTGTCCCGGCTCGGCCCCGAGCGCCTGCTCGAACCAGCCGGCGTTCTGCTGCCAGCGGGCCAGATCGGTGGCGCTGACATCCCCCGTCCCCGTCGAGAACACATTGAGCAGGAGCTTCGACACCAGGGCCGCCCGGCGCACCTCGGCCTCACCGGCCCGCCCCGGCGGGCGCCCGTCAGCGGAAGCGGCATCGTCCTCAGCCTCACCCGACGGGCGCCCGTCGACGGGAGCGGGCGCGCCGCCGTCCTCAGCCTCGCCCGGCAGCTCCGGCGAGTGCCCGTCGACGGGAGCGGGCGCGACGCCGTCCTGCTGCGCCAGCAGGCCCCGCAGCTCGACGCCCAGGTCGGGGAAGCGCTGCACGATGTTGTCCACCGACACCGCCGGGTCGAGCAGCGCCGGCGGCAGCCCGAGGTCGCCGACGATGGCCATGCTGGCCGCCTCCAGCGACGGCTGTTCGTCGTTGTCGAACAGCCGGGCCAGGAGCCGCCAGTAGAGCACCTGGCGCCGGTTCTCGTCCGCGCTGATCCGGGAGTCGCTCATCGCCTCAGCAACCGCCCGGCCCGCTCGCGCAGTACGGCCACCGCGTCACCGGCCCTGGCCTCGGCCTTCACGACCTTGGGGTCCGTGGGGCCCAGCGCCCAGTCTCCGGTGTGCACCTCGACCGTCTGGCGCTTGACCGTCGTCTGGACCGCGAGGGGCTGCAGCAGCCAGCGGCCGCCGTCCCAGCGGACCAGGCCGATGCACGCCGAGGAGGAGGCCACCAGCTTGGGAGTGAGCGGCCCGCAGGCCGGCAGGCGGTCGACGTCGACGGTGAGGGTGCCGCCCCCCAGGTCCAGCGTGCCGTCGGCGGTCGCGCGGTAGCCCTCCACCAGCACGGGCTCGGCGATGCGCACGGGATGACGGTCCAGGGGCGGCACCGCCGCGGCGAGCGCGCCGGCGAGCTGGAGCCTGGCGGTGGCGAACGGGTCGACGGGCTCGCCCACGCGGGCCCGGTCATCGTGCCACACCAGGTCACCGCTGCCCAGCAGGGGCAGGTCCGTGACGTCCAGGCCGCGGTGTCCGGCCAGCGCGCCCAGCAGCGCGGGGTAGCCGTCCAGCAGCCGCCACAGGGCCGGGCCGACGATCGTGTCCACCTTCGCGGCGGCGACGCTCGTGCGCACCAGCCGGGACGGCGTGCCGTCGGCGGGTTCCAGGATGCCGTGCACCTGCATCTGTACGGCGGTGCCGTGCTCGTGCACGTCGACGCCGAGGATCAGCAGCCGTCCCGACACCACGCCCGCGGACTCGGAGGCACCGGGCAGGCCACCGGCCTGCGACAGCAGCAGAGCGCGCGTCCACAGGTCGGCCCACCGCCGGGCGGGCAGGCGCTCCACCGTCGCGACGGGGCACGACGCCCGCAGCTCGGCCGCCAGGCCGTCGAGCAGCACCGCGAGCCGGCGCAGGCCGGGTTCGGGCAGCAGGGCCTCGATCGTCTGGCTTGAGGCGGAGACGAGGTCGTGGTCGACGCCCCGCCATCCGGTGATGGCCAGCTCACCGAGCCAGGATCGGCACCCGCTGAGCAGATTGTCCGCCGCGGGCGCCGGCGTGGCCGGCGGTTCCTCCCACGACACCCGGACCCTTCCCAGCACGGCGTCCAGGCGGGCGAGCAGGGCGTCGTGCACCGCGCCGAACAGTGCGGCGCGCCCGCCGGCCAGGGCCGTCAGATGCTCCTCCGCGACCGAACCGGCGGCGAGCTTTCCGGCCGCCTCGCCCACCCGCCCGCCGAGCGGCGTGGCCGAGAGAGCACCGGCCAGGGAGGTCAGCGCCGTCGCGCGCTCCTCGCTCAGCCGGGCGAATCCGTGCACGAGCGCGTCGTCGAAGCCCGTGACCAGATCGAGGGCCTCCCCGACTCCCGGCGGAACGCCGTCGAGTAGTTCGGCGAGCTGTACGCCAAGCATCAGCGGATCGCCCCCGTGGCCGGGAACCAGTGCATCTCAGCGATGGGCCCGGTGGTGCCCGGCAGCTCCAGGTAGGACAGATGGCGCAGGAAGCGGCTGAACACCATGGCGCCCGGTGTGGGCTCGTGCCGGCCGTTCAGGCAGCTCATCAGGTCCGCGCCGTCACCTACCTCGACGTGCAGGTAGCGGGCGACCTGGTCGAGGCCGTACTGGAGCACGGCCTCCCCGGCGAGGGCCTGCAGGTGCTTGCACGGCGAACCGTACAGCCCACCGCACGGCCGGTTGTTGTTGGTGCTGCAGTTGAAAGCGTGAGTTCCAGCGGTGATCGACGAGACGTACACCCGAGCGATGTCCGAACCACTCGACACGACTCCCTGCAGGCGGCCGTCCGCCAGCTCGACGAAGGGGACCTTCGCCAGTTTGCGGGGCTGAACGGGGGACACCACCCGTGCCACGCTGCGCTGTTCCCACGCGGCTCCGTCCGCGTTCACGATCCCCGACCTCCAGCCCAAACGGCTCGCGGATGCCTGCCGACACGGCGGCATCTACGCGAACGGCCGATCATGAACCGGCAATTTACCGCATCACGGACTCGGCCGCGCCAAGCGCGGGCAGGGGCTACGCGAGGGTCTGACAGCGGTCGGCGCCAAGCGCGGGCACGGGACGGGTACGGGATACGTGAGGGTCTGACAGTGGCCGGCGCCAAGCGCGGGCAGGGAATACGCGAGGGGCGGGTCGGGCGGTTCAGGCCTGGCTCCGGCTCGGGCCGGCGATCAGGACGAGCACGGCGACAGCACCGTAGAGCGGGAGCACGAGCCAGGGCCCCTGCGAACCCTCGGGGCAGTAGGGGGAGAAGAACGCGATGACCGACAGCGCGTAGTAAGCGGCTGTGGCGAGCGCTCCGCCTGCTCCCACCTGGGCCAGGAGACGGCGCCTGCGGGGCGGCGCTCGCCAGGCGGCCACGGCCAGAGCCACCAAGACGAGCGGAAGAAGGGCGGCCAGCGCGCCGAAGCCCAGGCCGAGCACGTCGAGACCGGTGTATCCGCCTTCGGTGTTCAGCCGGGCGCAGATGTCGATCCCCACATCCACCTGTAACGACGCCAGGTGCGGGAGGGCGGCCAGGAAGACGGCGCTCATCCAGCACAACGGGGCACGGTACGTCATCGCCTTCCCTCCCTGGGCTCCGCCTGGAGCGCCTTCCCGCGCCGGACTTGCCCCCATGGCTGAAGCCGGAGGTCCGCGCCCGGCATCTCCGATCGGCGGATGGTTGATCTTGAATTAATAGTACGGATAGCGATATATATCGAACATGGCGCTACGCGAGCAGAGCTACCTGATACTGCTGGGCCTCTCCCAAGGCCCACTCCACGGATACGGAGTGATCAAAGCAGTGCGGGAGCTGTCCGAAGAGCGCGTACGACTCGGCGCCGGCACCCTCTACGGCGCTCTGGACCGGCTGACGGGCGACGGACTGGTGATCGTGGTCAAGGAGGAGGTCGTCTCCGGCCGTTACCGCCGTTACTACGACCTCACCGGCCATGGACGTCAGGTGCTGGCCGAAGAGACCGCCCGCCTGGCCCGTCTGGCCGCCACCGCTCAGCACCGCTTGCGTCTCCAGCCCGGAATGGGAATGTGATGGCCTCCAACGCCGCCTCCGCCTACGAGCGCCGCTGCCGGTTACTGATGCGCCTGGCTTATCCGCCCCGCTTCCGGGAGTTCCGCGGCACCGAGCTTCTGGGTACCCTGATGGATCTGGCCGAGCCGGGACAGAGCGCTCCGAACGTGCGCGACTGCCTGGACATCCTTCGCGGTGGGCTCATGCTGCGCCTGCGCGAACACCCGCCGCTGCGGCACTGGCTGCTCTACCGGCTGGTAGCGGTCCGGTTACCCTGGCAGTATCGCTGGTGGGCCAGAGACGACATCCAAGGCCGGTTCTCCCTTGAGCGACAGCTCAGCCTTGGCCTCCTCCTCTACGGCCCACCGATCCTGGCGATCAGCCAGTCGCCTCCGTCATACGGGCACATGGCGGGAGTGCTGATCACCTACCTGCTCCTCCTGACATCCAGGCGCTCGATGAGACGCCAGATGCTCGCCAAACACGAGTTCCATCCTGACGGCACCTCCTACGTTCCGCGTCCACCCGAGTTCCGCCCTGACGGCGGGGTCTACGAGCTCCAGCCGGACCACGTCCGGGGGATGCAACGGCCAGGCCGGTAACACGCTCAACACCGCCTTCCACGACCACACCCGATGTCACGCGATCACGACCTGCCGCGCCGCCGAAAAAGCCACCGGCCCGCGGAGGCGAGACCGAGCGCCCCCACGGCCGCGCCCGCATAGATCCAGAGCGAGACCGCCCCGTCCTGCGACGCGTGGGGTGGAGAAGGAACAGCGGTCGCCGCCGGACGAGTGGCTGTGCCCAGGGCGGCGAGCAGTCCGGAGGTGAGGGTGGACACGTCGGGGATCGCGTCCTGCGGCCGCAGCGGCTCCTTACCCGGGCGGACCGTCCGGTTTCCACTGCAGAGCGTGGTGTGCAGGGGCACACCCGGATCGGTGTCGAACATGCCGGTCTGCCCGGTGGAGGCGAACACCAGATAGCGAGCCCCGATGTCGAAGCTGTACCCGCAGGAGGCGCCGTCGGAGTTGGTGGCCACCTGGAAGGCGGCGTCCGCCCTCCCCTTGTAGACCTGGTCGGCGTGGAAGGTGTAGACGATCGGCGGCCGGGGGCCGAGAGGGTCGCCCTCGACCTGACGGACGGCCGTCACCGTCCCGGTGAAGACGGCGGCCGACTGTTCCATCTGGGCCTTCGGCTCGAACGGGACGCAGGAGCAGGCGCACGCCGTACCCGGAGCGATCGCGAGGGTGGCGGCGACGAGCAGGAGAACGGCCAGAACCCGGTGTCTCATGCCTCCATCACGTATCGCTTCGGACAACGGTTCGATGGCGGACGACGGAGAGCGGGGTCGCGGCATGAACGCCAAGACGGCAGTCCCGCTCTTCGGCGTGGGCGGACTGAGCATGGCGCGGAAACAGGCTGATCCGGGAACGGCTCGCCCCGAGAGCTTCGGGGCGAGCCGTTCCCGTTCACCTACGCTGATTCTTGGAGGGGGTCGCCATCGGCCTCCGGAGGAACCGGTTGATCCGCCGTCTCCCGGAGGTGGAGCAGTCGTCTCCACTCCAGGGAGTTTCGGGTTGTGCCGGCTCCTTCTACCGGAGGCTCGACGAGCAGCGAGAAGTCACCGGACTCGACGAGCGGCGGAGAGTCACCGGATGTGCAGAACACCGCTTCCTCGTCGTCGTACTCGTCATACGAGAGACCACATCTGAGGCAGGCCGCCGCCTCAAGCTCGGGCGGCCAGTCATGCTGTGCCAAGGTCATGATCATCCTGGGGGAGATGGTCCCCGCGCCAACGGAGTCGGCGCAGAACCGAGTGCCCTGCTGATGACCGAGCCGAGGAACCGTACGGGCCTTCGGCTCGGTGAGGGATCATGAGCCGGTCACGGGCATGCCAGATGCCGACGTGACCTCGTGAGCTCACGACATATGGTGGTTCTGACCAGGAACACGGTCGGCGAGACGTCGATGCGATGCGCTCACTCGCGCCATCCGGTGGGGCTCCGGCAAGGAAGAAGGCCCACAACGGATCGATATCGACGCACACTTTGTCGTCGATCCGACGGACGGGCCGCTAAGGGCCACAGATATAGTTCACGACAGTCCCCTCTCGTCAGATGTGGAAGTCGGCCCGCGATTGCGGGCAGGGCGGGGCGTCGGCCTGGCAGGGTCCGAGAGCTGCAATCTCTCGGGTGTCCCCCGCTGGGCCGTCCCCGTATTAGAACAGAACCCGTCCGGCCGTAGGGCTCTCAGGCCCGTGCTCGGCTGGGATATCGACAAGGGTACACCCACCAGGATGGGCGTGTTCGCCCCAATACGTTCCGCCCACGCAACGGAGATCTTGAAGACCAATGCGTGGATGAAGCACGTCCCTCCCAACGCCGAAAACCAGCGCCACGCCCTACATCCATGCACGCCGGACGGTATCCCGACCCGAATGTCACTCTAGGCACCCCTGGGAAGATCGAGCGCTCGAAGTCATGGATGATGGAGAGAGGTGTGGCTACTCGCCCGAAAAGTGGCATTGATCGGCATGATCCCTCATTGCGCATGTGCAACGCGATGGCTATGGTGCGATTGCGCGTTTGGAAAGGGTGCAGGAGTATACAAGTGAGGTCCGACAACGAAGCTGGCGACACCTCTTTCTCGGTCTGGCTGACGCAGATGGCCAAGGCCCGGGGCTACCCCACCGACGCATCACTTGCGGATGCGCTGAACATCAGCCCATCCACGATCTTAAGGTGGCGACGTGGCAGCAAACCCTCTGTCACGCACCTGCTGAGTCTGAGCAGCACACTCGGTGTCCACTTGGAAGGACTGCTGGTTTTAGCCGGCCATGCCGACGCGAAGGCCCTCAGCTCGCAGGCCGACCTGCCATCACCACCGTCGGCGATCACCGAGACCGTCCGACGCATCATGGACTCCTCGCTCAGCGAGCACTCCAAAGAGGCACTGGACCGATACTGGCAGGCTCGACTCAACGAGGAACGCGTCCGGCTGTACGAGCTCATCCGCATGTTGGAGGACGCCGAGCAGGGCAAGATCGATGTTGTCGACGACCTTTCCAAGGTTCTAGCCCTTGCCTCTCAACCAGGGCTGCCCAGACATTTGGTGGATCTGGTCAGGGAGGTTACCGACATCCTGGAAGCCAACAGACCCAGAAGACGACGGCGCCGATCGTCGCCCGGAGAGCTTCACTTCGCCCTGAGAGCCACACAGTCTGGCCGAGTCCTTCTTGAACTGCTGACTCCCGATGGAGCCGTGACAAGCACCGCAGGTGAGTATGAGAGTCCCGACGAGGCTCTACAGCAGCTTGAGCGCAAAATCACCGCCGGACCAGACACCATCGGCCTGGTGGATGAGCGTCAAGCCCCCGACGAGCCCTGAGTCACTGTTGTCCTTCGGCCCCGGATGCGCGAAGCGCTCCAGGGCCGGCGCATGTTCGGCGCGCCTTGGAGAAGAACGCGGCCGGACATCGTCTGCTATGGGCTATCCCCGCTCCCACCTGCGCACACGGTCCACGGCGATCCACCGTCGTCCGGCCCCGTCCAGGACGGTTGGCACTCAGTCCGTCACCCGGCGATCCCTACCCGATGGGCTTGATCAAAAGCCTGTCTCCGACCGTTCGGGGTAGTCCATTTCGAACAGGGTCTTCTCGATGTGGTATATGGTCGAGCCCTGTCCCGACGGCACCACCCCCTGCTCGACGTAGCTGTCGTCTTTCCACTTATCCAGTTGAAACAGTTCCGACAGCGCTCCCGCAGGAGAGTCCGCGTGCTCTTCCGCCTCCTGCTCGTCGTAGCCGTTCTCGACCAGGCGTCTCCGGCCTCGGCGTGGGCCCTGGCCAGACATGAGCCGTACCAGGCGCGATCGCGCTTGTAGCTCTCCGGCAGGCCGGACAGCCCTTCCATCAGCAGGTCGACCGCCTTGGGCCAGTTGGCGAGGTGCGGCTCGGTCATGCCGCGCTGGAGGCGGAACCACGTCTCGTCGTAGAAGTACATCCACACCGGCTCGTCGTCGGCATGCTCGGCGGCCTGGCGGATCAGCGCCTCGGCCTCGTCCAGCAGCGGGCGGCCCGTACGTCGCCGGCGAGCGCGTGCCTTCGGGCGGCCGTCTGCGCGCGCCTGGCGTGATCTGGCCGTCGTGGAAGGCCTACCGGAAGCAGCCCACCCGGTGCTGCTCAAAGGGACCGAAGCAATGGATCCGAACTTTCCCGGCGAGGCCAAAAAGGCTCAGCCACCCGGAAGATCAAAAAAGGCCACTTCCCGGTTCGGGAAATGGCCTCTGAACTGTGTGGGGCTACCAGGACTTGAACCTGGGACCTCTTCCTTATCAGGGAAGCGCTCTAACCGTCTGAGCTATAGCCCCTCGTTACGAGAGAGAACGGTATCGCATCCGCCTGCTGGAGGCGAATCCGTCCGCTCGAACAGGGAAAAGCTTACCCTGTTTCGGCACCCGCTTGCGCCATGTCCCCGGCCCTCGGACCGGGGACACAACGGCGGTTGCCTACTCGGCCTCGCTGAAGGTGACTTCCACGCCGCCGACCAGGTCAGAGGCGATGTTGTAGATCACCGAGCCGAGGGTGGACAGGGCGGTGATCAGCACCACGTTCACCGCGCCGATCAGCGCGGTGTAGCCCAGGATGCGGACCGGCTCGAACCAGGAGGCGACGTCCACCCCGCTGGTGGACTTGCCGTCGGCCGTCGTGAGCTGGTTCACCGTCTGGATGATGTTGTCGAACACCCCCAGGCCGGACAGCACCATGTAGAGCACCGCGACCGCGACGAACAGCACGACGAAGCAGACCAGGGAGACCACGAAGCTGAACTTCATGGCCGACCACGGCTCGATCCGGCGCAGCACCAGGTGGGCCTTGCGCGGCGCCCGGGGAGAGGGGTCGGCCGCCTTCCTGCCCGGCGCCTCAGGCGCGGGGGACGACAGGCCCCCCGGAGCCCAGGAGGAGCTGTCGGTCTCCGTGGACCGCGGGCGGATGCGCACCGTGGAGTCGCTTGGCTTGCCGTCCTCGATCGCTGTCACGTTCTGCCTGCCCTTGAAGTCGTCGGTTACCGATTTATCGGTCTCCGGCGTGGGCTTGCTACCGTCGGCCGGGGACTCGGCCACATCGACGGCGTCCGCTTCAGTGGCCTTGTCCATCTTCTCCGTCACCTGGTCGCGTGTCGATGAGGAGGCCGGACGTGGACCTGGTCTGGCCTGAGCGCACACAGGCTACTCCCCTTCCCCGTTTTGCTCGGTCTCCAACGCATCGTTGTGCTCGGTCTCCAACGCCTCGGCATTACGGGCGAGAGCCACGACGCTGTCCCCCTCCGCGAGATTCATCAGACGTACCCCCATGGTCTGGCGACCGGACTGCTTGATCTCCCCTGCGCTGGTCCGAATAACCCCGCCGGCGGACGTGATCGCGAAAACCTCGTCCTCCGGCCTGACCATGGCAGCACCAACCAGCTTGCCACGAGCGCTGACGATCTTGGCAGTCAGGACGCCCTTGCCACCTCGACCCTGAACAGGGTACTGATCGGCCGGGGTGCGCTTGGCATACCCGCCCTCGGTCGCGATCAACACGTCGTCGCCGTCACCGATGCGGTTCATCGCCAGCAGCTCGTCCCCGCCGAGGAAACGCATGCCGATCACACCGCTGGTCGCCCGGCCCATCGGGCGCAGGGCCTCGTCGGAGGCCGTGAAGCGGATGGACTGGGCGCCGCGGGAGACCAGCAGGAGGTCGTCCTCCTCCGACACCAGCCTGGCAGCGATCACCTCGTCATCTTCTCGCAGGTTGATGGCGATCAGGCCACCCGAGCGCGGCGAGTCGTATTCGGACAGTCGCGTCTTCTTCACCAGGCCGCTGCGGGTGGCCAGCACGAGGTACGGCGCGACCTCGTAGTCACGCAGGTCCAGCACCTCCATGACGACCTCGTCGGGCTGCATGGCCAGCAGGTTCGCCAGGTGCTGGCCACGCGCGTCCCGGCCGGAGTCGGGCAGCTCGTAGGCCTTGACCCGGTAGACCCTGCCCTTGTTGGTGAAGAACAGCAGCCAGTGGTGGGTCGTCGTGACGAAGAAGTGGTCGACGATGTCGTCCTGCCGGAGCTGCGCGCCGCGCACCCCCTTGCCGCCGCGCTTCTGCGCCCGGTAGAGGTCGGTGTTGGTGCGCTTGGCGTAGCCGCCGCGGGTGATCGTGACGACCATGTCCTCCTCGGCGAGGAGGTCCTCGATCGACATGTCGCCCTCGTAGGCGATGATCTCCGTCTTCCGCTCGTCCCCGTACTTCGAGACGATCTCCGAGAGCTCGTCGAAGACGATCGTGCGCTGGCGCTCCGGCGAGGCCAGGATCGCCTGGTAGTCGGTGATGTGCGCCATCAGCGTGTCGTACTCGTCGGTGATCTGCTGGCGCTCCAGGGCGGCCAGCTTGCGCAGCTGCATGTCGAGGATGGCCTGCGCCTGGATCTCGTCGATCTCCAGCAGCGCCATCAGGCCGCCCTGCGCGGCCGACGCCGACGGCGAGCGCCGGATGAGGGCGATGACCTCGTCCATCCGCTCAAGCGCCTTGAGCAGCGCGCGCAGGATGTGGGCGCGCTCCTCGGCCTTGCGCAGCAGGTAGCGCGTCCGGCGGACCACGACCTCGATCTGGTGTGCCACGTAGTGGCGGACGAACTGGTCCAGCCGCAGGGTCCGGGGCACGCCGTCGACCAGGGCCAGCATGTTGGCGCCGAAGGTGGTCTGGAGCTGGGTGTGCTTGTAGAGGTTGTTCAGGACGACCTTGGCGACGGCGTCGCGCTTGAGCACGATCACCAGGCGCTGGCCGACGCGGGAGGAGCTCTCGTCGCGGACGTCGGCGATGCCGGTGATCCGGCCCTCCTTCACCGACTCGGCGATCGACAGCGCCAGGTTGTCCGGGTTGACCTGGTAGGGAAGCTCGGTGACGACCAGGCACTGGCGCCCCTTGGCGTCCTCCTCGACCTCCACGATCGCCCGCATCGTGATCGAGCCGCGGCCGGTCCGGTAGGCGTCGTCGATGCCGCGGCGGCCGACGATCAGCGCGCCGGTCGGGAAGTCGGGGCCCTTGACCCGGGCGATCAGCGCTTCGAGCAGCTCGTCGTCGCTCGCCTCGGGGTTCTGCAGGGCCCACCTGACGCCGTCGGCCACCTCGCGCAGGTTGTGCGGCGGGATGTTCGTGGCCATGCCGACCGCGATCCCGGCCGACCCGTTGACCAGCAGGTTCGGGAACCTCGACGGGAGGACCAGCGGCTCCTGGGAACGCCCGTCGTAGTTGGGCTGGAAGTCGACGGTGTCCTTGTCGATGTCACGGATCATCTCCATGGCGATCGGCGCGAGCTTGCACTCGGTGTATCGCATGGCGGCCGGCATGTCGTTGCCCGGCGATCCGAAGTTGCCCTGGCCGTCGATCAGCGTGTAGCGCAACGCCCAGGGCTGTGCCAGCCGTACGACGGTGCCGTAGATCGACGAGTCGCCGTGCGGGTGGTAGGAGCCCATGACGTCACCGACGACGCGTGAGCACTTGAAATACCCCCGGTCGGGGCGGTAGCCGCCGTCGTACATGGCGTAGAGCACGCGGCGGTGCACCGGCTTGAGTCCGTCGCGGACGTCGGGCAGCGCACGGGACACGATGACGGACATCGCGTAGTCCATGTAGCTGCGCTGCATCTCCGACTGGATGTCGACCGGCTCGATGCGCTCTACGAGCGGAGTGTTCACATCCGTCACGGGTGGTGGATCCCTTTCAGAGAAGAGTCTGTACGGCTACCGCTACACATCGAGGAATCGGACGTCTCGCGCGTTCCTGATGATGAAGGAGCGGCGGGCCTCGACGTCCTCACCCATGAGAACGCTGAACAGCTCGTCGGCCTGGGCGGCGTCGTCGAGGGTGACCAGGCGCAGGACGCGGGTCTCGGGGTTCATCGTGGTCTCCCAGAGCTGGGAGGCGTTCATCTCGCCCAGACCCTTGAACCGCTGGATGCCGTCGTGCATGCGCGGGTCGCGCTTGCCGCGGGCGATGCCGTCCGTGATGATCGCGTCGCGCTCCGGGTCGGAGTAGGCGTAGGAGGCGTCCTCGCCCCGGCGGTCCCACTTGATCTTGTAGAGGGGGGGCTGGGAGAGGTAGACGTGCCCGGCCTCGATCAGCGGCCGCATGAAGCGGAACAGCAGCGTCAGCAGCAGCGTGTTGATGTGCTGGCCGTCGACGTCGGCGTCGGCCATCAGGATGAGCTTGTGGTAGCGGAGCTTGGTGATGTCGAACTCGTCGTGGACGCCGGTGCCCATCGCGGTGATCAGCGCCTGGACCTCGGTGTTCCGCAGCACCTTGTCGATGCGCGCCTTCTCCACGTTCAGGATCTTGCCTCGGATGGGCAGGATCGCCTGGAACTTGGAGTCGCGGCCGCCCTTGGCCGAGCCGCCCGCCGAGTCACCCTCGACGATGAACAGCTCGCACTTCTCGGGGTCGCTCCACTGGCAGTCGGCCAGCTTTCCGGGCAGGCCGGAACCGGACTCCAGCAGCGACTTGCGCCGGGTCAGGTCGCGGGCCTGGCGGGCGGCCAGCCGGGCGCGGGAGGCCTGCAGGGACTTGTTGATGATGTCCTTGGCCTCGCCGGGGTTGCGCTCGAACCAGTCGCGCAGGTGGTCGTTGCAGGCCTTCTGGACGAACGACTTGGCCTCGGTGTTGCCCAGCTTGGTCTTGGTCTGGCCCTCGAACTGCGGGTCGGCCAGCTTCACCGAGATGATCGCGGTGAGGCCCTCACGGATGTCCTCACCGGCCAGGTTGTCGTCCTTGCCCTCCTTGAGGAACTTCTGCTCGCGCGCGTAGCGGTTGACGATCGACGTCAGCGCCGCGCGGAAGCCCTCCTCGTGGGTGCCGCCCTCGGCCGTGTTGATCGTGTTGGCGAAGGTGTAGACCGACTCGCTGTAGGAGTTGTTCCACTGCATGGCGATCTCGACCGAGATCCCCTCGCCGCTCTCCTCGAAGTCGATCACGGAGACGTGAGCGGACTCCTTCTTGGAGTTGAGGTGCTTGACGAAGTCGGACAGGCCGCCCTCGTAGTGGTAGATCGCCTCTTTGGGCTCGCCGTTGATGTGGTCGGGCCGCTCGTCGCGCAGGGAGATCGTCAGGCCCTTGTTGAGGAAGGCCATCTCCTGGAAGCGGCGCGAGAGCGTCTCGAAGTTCCACGTGGTGGTCTCGAAGATCGTCGAGTCGGCCCAGAAGGTGATCGAGGTCCCGGTCTCCTCGGTCGGCTCCCCCTTGACCAGGGGGTGGACCGGCCGGGTCTCGGCATAGCTCTGCTGCCAGTGGTGCCCGTCGGTGCGAATCTCCACCTCCAGCTTGCTGGAGAGGGCGTTCACCACCGAGACGCCCACGCCGTGCAGGCCGCCGGAGACCGCGTAGGACTTGCTGTCGAACTTGCCGCCCGCGTGCAGCACGGTGAGGACGACCTCGACGGCCGGGCGGCCCTCCGCCTCGACGATGCCGACCGGGATGCCCCGGCCGTTGTCCACGACCCGCACGCCGTTGTCGGCGAGCAGGGTGACCTCGATCCGGTCTGCGTGACCGGCCAGCGCCTCGTCGACGGAGTTGTCCACGACCTCGTAGACGAGGTGGTGGAGACCGCGCTCGCCGGTCGAGCCGATGTACATACCTGGGCGCTTACGGACCGCCTCGAGACCTTCGAGAACAGTGATTGAGCTAGCGTCGTAGGACAAGTGCGGAATCCTCCTGCCGCGGACATGCGGCGGGAGCGAACTTCAGCCCCGCCGTGCCCGTCACCGTCGTGAATGCCCCGATGCGCTCACCCAGGGGAGTCGGCTTACGTGCCGGGGGTGACACGCAAACGGACGTGTCCGGAATTCAGTTTCATTCTAGCGGCTCAGAGCGCATGATGTGGCATTGACGGGCTCCAGAACGCTCTGTCGCGCGTCGACCCTCCGCTCAAGCATCCCCCTACACGGAGGGGGGTCGTCGCGCCAGAAGGGCCGCTGATCCGTTTCTGGCCAGTCGATCAGCCGTAGGTGTCGCCCGGGCCGCGGCTGCCGGTGACCCGCAGACCGCCGCTGGGACGCGGGCCGTTCTGCGGGCCGCGCACCTTCACCCGCTGCACCGTTCCGTCCCCGAGCTCCTCGTTCAGGCGTCTGACCAGGGTTCTTGCCAGCAGCCGCACCTGGGTCGCCCAGGCGGTGGAGTCGGCGACCACCAGGACCTCGCCGTCGGCGAAGGTCTCCGGCTTGGTGTGCGCGGCCAGATCGGGACCGACGATCTCGTGCCATCTGCCGAAAACCCCGCCCACGGCCACCGGCTGTTCCCAGCCGCGGTCGGCCAGCAGATCGGTGATGGCCCGGCCGAAAAGCTGGGGATCGCCGAAATCCCTGCGCGGCCCGGTCGCCCTGCGCCGGGGCTCCCGGCGGGGAAGCTGCCCTCTTCTGGCGGCGTCGGCCTTGGCCTGGGCCAGCTTCTCCCTTGCCAGCGCGGCGCCCTTGGCCGCCGAGTTCTTCGCCGATCCGGGCTCCGGCGGCGTGCCGCCGGAGGCGGGGCGGGCGTCCCCGGCGGATCCCGGCGTGCCGCCCGGGGCGGGGCGGGCGTCTCCGGAGGGCGCCGGGCCGGATTCCGGCCGCCTCTCATCGGACACGCTGCACGCTCCCCTCGGCGACGTCGAACCGGGCCCCGACCAGCTCCGCGGGGACGTCGGCGGCGACCGCGGCGGTGATCAGCACCTGCTCGGCCGGGGCGACGATCTCGGCCAGCCGGCCGCGGCGCTGGTTGTCCAGCTCGGCGAAGACGTCGTCGAGGATCAGCACCGGATCGCCGCCGTCGGCCCTGAGCAGGTCGTAGGCGGCCAGCCGGAGGGCCAGCGCGAACGACCACGACTCGCCGTGGCTGGCGTAACCGCGGGCGGGCAGCTCCCCCAGGCCGAGGAACAGGTCGTCGCGGTGCGGGCCGACGAGGGTGACCCCGCGTTCGATCTCGGAGGTGCGGACCTCCAGCAGGCCGGCGCGGAGCCGCTCCTCCAGGGTCGCGCGGTCGGTCTCCGCCTCGATGGACAGCGAGCCGCGGTATTCCAGGGCGGCGGGGGCGGAGTTGGGCGCCAGGGCCGCGTAGGAGGCGGCGACCAGCGGCCGCAGCGCCTCGACGAGCTCCAGCCGGGCCGCCAGCAGCTCGGCGCCGTGCCTGGCCAGGTGGGCGTCCCAGACCTCCAGGGTGCTCAGGGGGTCTCCCGCGCCGGCCGCGGCGAACGCCGCGTCGTTGTCGGCCCGCCGTCCGCTCCGGCCGCCCCGCCGCGCCTGAGCCGCCGTGCGCAGCAGCGCGCCGCGCTGCTTGAGCACCCGGTCGTAGTCGGCGCGGACCCCGGCGAAACGGGGCGTCCTGGCCACCAGCAGGTCGTCGAGGTAGCGGCGCCGCTCCGAGGGGTCGCCCTTGACCATGGCCAGGTCCTCGGGGGCGAACAGGACCGTGCGCAGCAGCCCGACGACGTCGCGCGGGCGAGACACCGGTGAGCGGTTCAGCCTGGCCCGGTTGGCCTTGCCCGGGTTGATCTCCAGCTCGATCAGCGCCCGCCGGTCCTCCCGCACGACCACGGCGCGAACGATCGCCCGCGCCGCCCCCTGCCGCACCAGCGGCCCGTCGTTGGCGACCCGGTGGCTCGACTGCGTCGCCACGTAACCCAGCGCCTCGACCAGATTGGTCTTGCCCTGCCCGTTGGGGCCCACGAAGGCCGTGACACCGGGCTCCAGGCCGAGGTCGACGGTGTCGTAGGACCGGAAGTCGGTCAGGGAGAGGTTGGCGACATGCACCCCAGGAAGATTAGTCGGCCACGCCCGCATCTGGGGCCTCGCCGCGTCCGCCCGGCTCGCGCCGGTGGACGAGCCCGCCCCGTGCGGGAGCGGGCGGGCGTACGGCTCGCGCTCGCGGGAGCACGCGTCGGCGTCGGGCTGGCGGCGCAGGCGCGTACGGCTCGCGCCCGCGTAAGCATGCCGGTCCCGACTCCGAAGTGTCCGTCGCCGTACGGCTCGCGCCCCGTGGGAGGGGCCCCTGGCCGACGGGCGGAACCGGCCCGCGCCGGCTACGGCCCGCGCTCGCGGGAAGGGTGCGGGCCGTACGGGGAGACGGTCCGGCCGTCGCCTACTTGTCGGCCTCCACCGGCGGGACGACGTCGGCGCCGGGGGCGTCCGCGCCCTTGGCGAACTCGCCCTCCTTGGCGGTGACGGCGTGCCCGCCGAACTGGTTGCGCAGGGCCGCGACGACCTTCATGGCCGGGGAGTCCTCCTGCCGGGAGGCGAACCTGGCGTACAGCGCGGCGGTGATGACCGGCAGCGGCACCGCGTGGTCCACGGCCGCCTGCACCGTCCACCGGCCCTCGCCGGAGTCCTGCGCGTAGCCCTTCAGCTCGGCCAGGGCCGGGTCCTCGTCGAGCGCGCGGACCATCAGGTCCAGCAGCCACGAACGGATGACCGTGCCGTGCCGCCAGCTCTTGAAGGCGCCGGGCACGTCGGTCACGACGTCGGAGGCCTCAAGCAGCTCCCAGCCCTCGGCGAAGGCCTGCATCATGCCGTACTCGATGCCGTTGTGGACCATCTTGGCGAAGTGGCCGGCGCCCACCTCGCCCGCGTGGACGAAGCCGCCTTCCTCGGGCTTGAGGGTCTCGAAGATCGGCATCAGCCGCTCGACGCCGGGCTCGGAGCCGCCGACCATCAGCGCGTAGCCGTTCTCCAGGCCCCAGATCCCGCCGCTGACGCCGCAGTCGACAAAGCCGATCTCCTTGGCTCCCAGCTCGGCGGCGTGCTTCTGGTCGTCCAGATAGTGCGAGTTGCCGCCGTCGATCACGATGTCGCCGGCCGACAGCAGGTTGCCGAGCTCCTCGACCGTCGCCTGGGTCGGCGCTCCCGCGGGCACCATGACCCACACCGCGCGCGGCGCCTGGAGCCGATCCACCAGGTCCTTCAGGCTCGAGACGTCACTGACCGCCGGATCGCGGTCGTAGCCGACGACGTCGTGACCGCCGCGGCGCAGCCGCTCGGCCATGTTGCCGCCCATCTTGCCCAGTCCGACCATGCCGATCTGCATACGAGCACCCCCTTCAGGGTTCCATCATCCACCTACACCCGGCGTGCCAGCGCAAGCCGTACCAGATCGGCGTTTCCGTCAACAGGATCACCCACAGGGCTGTGGAGGACGTCCTCCAGACCGATGCGCGTGGCCAGGCCCAACTGCCCCGCCTCGTCCACAAGTATCCAAGCCGGTCCTTCCTCCCCGTGGAGGAGCCGCGGGCCGGGGACGGAGAGCTCGTCCAGACGGCCGAGCACGGCGTGCGCGCGCGACACGGCGGTGTCGGCGGAGCCTCCGATGATCTCGACGAGAACCCGCACGCACTCCAGCCCCGTCGAGGCGAGCGCGTCGGCGTCGTCCACGGACCAGACCCCGGCCTCGACCCCCACGCCGAGCCGTCGGAGATCATGCCACAGGTCGGAGAAGCCGGGTTCGGAGAGGTTCACCGAAGCGAAGTCCGGCCGGTCCTCCGCGGGAAGCGCGGCCCAGCCGCGCACGGCCTCGCGCCTCGCCTCCACGTCCCCGCCCGATATCCACAGCCCTGTGCTCACCCCGACGGGGAGCCCGGGGCAGACTCGCCGTACCGCGCGGACGGCCGCACCGACGTGGACGGCGCTGAGCGACTCGCTGCCCGCCTCGTCACGCGGATGCATGTGCACGGCCGCCGCACCCGCCTCACGGGCCTCACGGGCCGCCTCAGCGAGCTCCAGGGGGGTCAGGGGAAGGGCCGGGTGGTCCCCGGCCCTCCTGCTCCCGTTGAGACACGCCTTGATCATGGTCACACCCATCCACGGCTCCCGGTGACGTCCGGCGTCCGCGGCCGGGGCTCTCCCGGCCGCTCCGGGACAGGGTGTCAGCTCGACAGGCGGATGGGCATGATCAGGTAGCGGTAGTCGGGGACGCCCTCGCCGTCCACGTGCTTGCCGCCGGTGAGGATCGCGGGCTTGGTGGAGGTGGTCATCTGCAGGCGGGCCACGTCGGAGTCGATCGCGCCGAGCCCCTCAAGCAGGAACTGGTGGTTGAAGGCGATGTTGATGTCGTCGCCCTCGAAGTCGACCGGGAGCACCTCGACCGCCTGGGCCTCGTCGCCGCTGCCCGCCTCCAGGACGACCTCGTCGCCGCGGAAGGCCAGCCGGACCGGGGTGTTGCGCTCGGCGACCAGGGCCACGCGCTTGACGGCCTCGACGAACGCGCTTGTGGACAGCTCGGCCCGGGCGGAGAACTCGGTCGGCAGCAGCGAGCGGTACTTGGGGAACTCCGGGTCGAGCAGGCGGGTGGTGGTGCGGCGACCGGCGCTGGAGAAGCCGATCATGCCCTCCCCGGTGCCGCCGACGGAGCTCATCGCGATCTCGACCTCGGCGCCGGTGCTCCCGAGGGCCTTGGCCGCGTCGGCGAGGGTCTTGCCGGGGATCATGGCGATCGCCGAGAAGTCGGGCTGGCCCGGCTGCCACTTCAGCTCCCGTACGGCGAGGCGGTAGCGGTCGGTGGCGGCGAGGGTGACGGTGTCGCCCTCGATCTCCACGCGTACGCCGGTCAGCATCGGCAGGGTGTCGTCCTTGCCCGCGGCCACGGCGACCTGTCCGACGGCCGAGGCGAACACGTCGCTGCCCACCCGCCCGGCGGCCGGGGGCATCGTCGGCAGGGAGGGGTAGTCCTCCACAGGCATGGTGAGAAGTGTGAACCGGGCGCTGCCACAGGTGACGACCGCCTTCGCGCCCTCCACGACGAAGTCCACCGGCTGTGCGGGGAGCGCCCTGGTGATCTCGGCGAGGAGCCGGCCCGAGACGAGCACCACGCCCGCCTCGCCGCTCTGCGGTTCGAGGGTCACCTCGGCGGAGACCTCGTAGTCGAAGCCGGAGAGCTTGAGCTGCCCCTTCTCCGTGACCTCGAGGCGCATGCCGGCCAGCACCGGCACGGAGGGACGCGCCGGAAGACTGCGTGCCGTCCATGCGACCGCCTCAGCGAGCACGTCTCGCTCGATCCGGAACATCACGTGGATCTGCCTCCTGTGTGTTGAGCGCTCTTCGCTCGGTGCCTTGGGTTCGGGTGTTCACTGTCCCGCACATGCGCTCCCCGGAACCCCTCTATGGCTCTTGGGTTTTCTAGTTAGAGATACAAGGGGTCATCGCATTAGGGGCTGTGGAAACTGTGGAAGATCGTTGTTTTCGCAGGTCAAGTATAGTTTTTCCATCCACCGGGCCTGTGGGTGGAAGGTGTGGAGAACTCAAGGGCCTGGGGAGAACCGAGCTCTGCACACAGGCCATCCCCAGATCTTGGTGCCTTCATCCACCGGTTATCCACGAGGTTTCCCCAGGTTCTCCACGGGGTAGAGAGTCGTTTTGTCCCTGTGGAAAACTCTCTTCACAGGGCGTCCACAAGTTGTCCACGAGTTCTCCCCAGGTTGTCCCCAGGTTGTCCCCAGATTCATCCCCAGGCCGTGGAGACGCCCGGAACCCCCCGGACCAGCGTTGATCATGGTCGGACGCGCCGATCGCCTCCGGATGACACGTCCGTATCACTGATCCACAAGGTTTTCCACAGCCTGTGCATCACGGTGGAGGGAATCTCATCCATTGCGCGACTGCTGCTTGATCCTCGTGGTGAGTTCGTTGACCTGGTTGTAGATCGAACGACGCTCCGCCATGAGCGAGCGGATCTTCCGGTCGGCGTGCATGACCGTGGTGTGGTCGCGCCCGCCGAACTGCTGGCCGATCTTCGGCAGCGACATGTCGGTGAGCTCCCTGCACAGATACATGGCGATCTGCCGGGCGGTGACCAGGACGCGCGAGCGCGACCCGCCGCACAGGTCGTCGATCGACAGGCCGAAGTAGGCGGCGGTGGAGGCCATGATCGTGGCGACCGTTATCTCGGAGCCGGCGTCCTCGGTGATCAGGTCCTTGAGCACGACCTCGGTGAGCTGCAGATCGACCGACTGCCTGTTGAGGCTGGCGAACGCGGTGACCCTGATCAGGGCCCCCTCCAGCTCTCGGATGTTGGTGGAGATGCGGCTGGCGATGTACTCCAGCACCTCGGGCGGCGCGGCCAGGCCCTCCTGGATCGCCTTCTTGCGCAGGATCGCGATGCGGGTCTCCAGCTCGGGCGGCTGGACGTCGGTGATCAGGCCCCACTCGAACCGGTTGCGGAGCCGGTCCTCCAGGGTGACCAGCTGCTTGGGCGCCCGGTCACTGGAGATGACGATCTGCTTGTTGGCGTTGTGCAGGGTGTTGAAGGTGTGGAAGAACTCCTCCTGCGTCTGCTCCTTGCCCTCCAGGAACTGGATGTCGTCCACGAGCAGGATGTCGACCGCGCGGTAGCGGCTGCGGAAGCCGTCGGCCTTGTGGTCGCGGATGGAGTTGATGAAGTCGTTGGTGAACTCCTCCGAGCTGACGTATCTCACCCGCGCGCCGTCGTAGAGGCTCTGCGCGTAGTGGCCGATCGCGTGCAGCAGGTGGGTCTTGCCCAGGCCCGAGTCGCCGTAGATGAACAGCGGGTTGTACGCCTTGGCCGGCGCCTCGGCCACCGCGACGGCGGCCGCGTGGGCGAAGCGGTTGCTGGAGCCGATGACGAAGGTCTCGAAGGTGTACTTGGGGTTCAGCCGGGCGGGTTCCCCCTGGGTACGGCTGCCGCGGCTGTCCCACCGGTTGTGCACACCGCCGGTGCCCGGGGCCTGCGCGGGCCGCTCGAAGGTGTCCGGTTCCGAGCGCGAGGGAGGAGAGGGCCGCGGGGTGTATCCGCCCCGGCCGTACCCGCCGCCGCCCTGCTCCGCCGGGGGCGGGGCCGGAGAGGGCTCCGCCGGGAGGTACGGCTGCCCCTGCTCCTCCCTGTGTTGATAGGGGTAGGAGAACGGCTGGGCCTGTGGCTGATGCTGTGGATATTCGGTGGACGGCGGCGCCGCGGTCCCGGCGGCCGGATAGGGGTGCTGGGACCCGGAAGCGCTGTGGTGCTGGGAGGTTACCGGCTGTGCATAATTCTGCTGCGGCCCGCCACTCTGTGGATAACCCGTCGGCGGCGCCTGTGGATAGGACTCCGGGCGGGAGGCGCCGGAGTCGGAGCCCGTGGCGCTGGGGTCCACCATGACCGCGACCCGCATCGGGCGGCCGAACTCCTGGGAGAGCGCGTGGCTGATCAGGGGACGGAGCTTGTCCTCCAGGACATCCCTGGCGAAATCATTGGGGGCCGCGAGCACCACGGTGTCGTTCATGAGGCCGAAGGGCCGGGTCATGCTGAGCCAGACACGCTGCTGAGACGGGACGCTCTCGTTGAGGGAGTTCTCCAACGCCCGTGCCCATACCGCGCTGAGATCCATTCCATCCATGCCCGGCTCACCTCCTCCGACGCGGCCCCCGTGAGCTCACCGCGATCTGTTTATCCACACCGATGATCGCCGGGCGCATCGGATTTCCCCGTTGTCCACATGCCGGCCTGCCCGTGGCTCCGCGGAGGCACTGCCTGGAATCCACATCGAATCCACACGGTGTGCACAGCCCCGCACTTGCCGCCTGGCGCGTTCCGGCAGCGGAGAGAAGGTCTGGGAGGGCCGACAGTAGCCCTGTCCACAGCTGTGTACAAGACGTTGTCCACAGCCTAGTGGCAGTGCGGGGGAGGCTGAGTGCACATCCTGTGGACGGCGGGGCGGCGGTGGATAAAGGGGCTGTGGATTCGTGGATAACCTATATCCGCGTGTCTCCGGTTTGACCTGGGACACGCGTTCCCCGTAACGTACGACGGTCGGCTTGCCACGCGACGGCTATTTCGCATGCCCCGCTTCCGGCAAGCCAGCCATCGTCGAGCGTCCCCATGTGCTGGGGATGCGCCTCAAGCCTGGAGCCCACTCGTGAGCAAGCGTACTTTCCAGCCGAACAACCGCCGTCGCGCCAAGACCCACGGCTTCCGGCTGCGCATGCGCACCCGCGCCGGCCGCGCCATCCTGGCTGCCCGCCGCCGCAAGGGCCGCGCCGAGCTCTCCGCCTGACGCATCCGTTGCGCCCGGTCCGCCGGGCCAAGGCAGCGTTCCGTCGCCCGTCGGCCGTGATGTCGGCGGGCGATAGCCGTACCTGCCCAGGGTCAGACAAGGTCCTCTCGTGTTGCCGTCCGGGTCCCGCATGCGCCGGGGCGAGGAGTTCGCCAACGCGGTCAGAAAGGGAAGCCGTGCAGGCCGCCCCACCCTGGTCGCGCATTTAAGCGTGCGCGCGGATAGGGACGAGCCGCCCTTGGTGGGATTCGTGGTGAGCCGCGCCGTGGGAGGCGCGGTTATCCGAAATAGAGTCAAACGTCAGCTGAGACACCTCATCCGGGACCGTCTGCATCGTCTTCCGAGAGGTAGCCTGCTGGTTGTACGCGCCAATCCACCGGCCGCGTCCGCGCGAAGCGAGCGCCTTGCCGCCGAACTCGACGTCGCGCTGGATCGTTTACTCAGGCGGCGAGAGCCTTCCAAGGCTCACATGGATGGGCGATGATGACGGCGCAGCAGATCGCCGGAGTTTCTCCGGCTGCCAGGATCCTGATGGCTCCTATCCGGTTCTACCGGGCCTTTGTGAGCCCTCTGCTGGGTCCTCGTTGCCGTTTCCATCCTTCGTGCAGTGCCTACGGCCTTGAGGCGATGGCCGTCCACGGTGCGCTGCGCGGCACATGGTTGACGATCCGGAGAATCGGGCGTTGCCACCCATTCCATCCCGGAGGTTTTGACCCGGTGCCCCCACGCCCGGGCCGGTCCGACGAAACGCAAGGGAGCTAGCTCGGTGGAGCTGTCCTGGCTGAACTGGCTTTACACAGCCGTCGCCCAAGTCATCACCTGGATTCACCAGGGTTATAGCAGCTTCCTCGCCCCTGACAGCGGGCTGACCTGGGCGCTGACCATCATCACCCTGACGGTGCTGATGCGGCTGCTGATCTTCCCTCTCTTCCTCAAGCAGATGCGCTCGTCGAAGAAGATGCAGGAGCTGGCCCCCAAGGTCCAGGAAATACGTAAGCGTTACAAGAACGACAAGCAGCGCATGAACCAGGAGGTCATGGCGCTGTACCAGGGACAGGGGGCCAACCCGCTCGGCGGCTGTCTGCCGATCGTGGCCCAGTTCCCGATCTTCATCTCGATGTTCACCGTGCTGAACGCGATGGCCCACGGCCAGCTCAAGTTCGGCATGACGCAGCATCTCGTCGACAGCGCCCGCGCGGCGCACATCTTCGGCGCACCCCTGCCGGCGACGTTCTGGACCGACTCGGCCGACATCATCAAGCTGGGCGCCGACCCGGTCGTCACCAAGGTCGTTCTCGCGGTCTTCGTCGCGATCAGCTCGCTGACGACCTTCCTCACCGTCCGGCAGAGCGTGACCCGCTCGATGGCCCAGATGCCGGACAACCCGATGGCCCAGCAGCAGAAGATCCTGATGTACATCTCGCCGCTGTTCGCCGTCTTCTCGCTGAACTTCCCCCTCGGCCTGATCCTCTACTGGGTCACCACCAACCTCTGGACCCTCGGGCAGCAGCACTGGTTCTACAGCCGCAACCCCTCTCCGGTGGCCGACGCCAAGGGCAACATGGTCATGCCCGAGCCCAAGCCGAGCCTGCTGAGCAAGGTCAGGAAGACCGCTCCCGAGCCCGAGGCGCCCCCCGCGGCACCCGAGCCCAAACCGATCCGCCAGCAGCCGACCCGCCAGCCCCGCAGCAAGCGGACGGGCAGCAAGAAGTCCTGACGACATCCCGACAGTACGAAGGAGTGGCCGGACGTGACCGAGGCCGAGGCCGAAAAGGAGACCGTGAAAGCGGCTCCTGATCTCGCTGCGCTGGAGCAGGAAGGCGAGATCGCGGCGGACTACGTCGAGGGTCTGCTCGACATCGCCGACATCGACGGTGACATCGACATGGACGTCGAAGGCGATCGCGCCGTGGTGTCGGTCGTGGACATCAAGGGCGGCGACCTCGTGGGCCCCAACGGCGAGGTGCTGGAGGCGATCCAGGAGCTGACCCGGCTCGCCGTCCACCGCCAGACCGGAGAGCGCTCGCGGCTGATGCTGGACATCGGCGGTTACCGCGACCGCCGCCGGACGGAGCTGCGCGAGCTCGGCACCAAGATCGCCGCGGACGTCAAGCGCGACGGCGAGCCCAAGTCGTTGCAGCCGATGACCCCGTTCGAGCGCAAGATCGTGCACGACGCGGTCGCGGCGGCGGGCCTGCGGAGCGAGTCCGAGGGCGAGGAGCCCCGCCGCTTCGTGGTGGTCCTGCCCGTATAGCGGCATAAAGGACGGAGACTGGCCGTCGTCCCCGGTTTCTCGGGGGCGGCGGCCTTTTCGCGGCCCGCCCTTGTGCGCCACCACGGAACGGGCCGTTAGCCTTAGAAAATCCTGATCCAGACAGTTCCGAGGAAGAGTGAGCGTCGAGTGAGCGAGCAGATCCCCGAGCCGCCCGAGGTTGCGCGCGAGGTGTTCACCGGCGACGCCTGGTCCAGAGCGGAGACGTTCGCGGAGTTGCTGGCCGGGCCGGGCGTGGTGCGCGGACTGCTCGGCCCCCGTGAGGTGCCCCGCATCTGGGACCGTCACCTGCTCAACTGCGCCGTGGTCGCCGAGGCCGTCCCCGCCGGCGTGCGGCTGGTGGACATCGGCTCGGGAGCCGGCCTGCCCGGCCTGGTGCTGGCGATCGTACGGCCGGACATCACGGTCACCCTTCTGGAGCCGCTCCTGCGCCGGACGGTGTTCCTGGAGGAGTGCGTGGAGGCCCTGAAGCTCGGCAACGTCGAGGTGCTGCGCGGCCGGGCTGAGGAGTTCGCGGGCAGGCGCGAGTTCGACGTGGCCTCCGCACGCGCGGTGGCGCCGCTCGAACGGTTGCTGAAGTGGTCGCTGCCGCTGCTGCGTGAGGGGGGCGAGCTCCTGGCGATGAAGGGAGAGCGGGCAGCGGAGGAGCTGGCGGACGCCGAGGGGCAATTGCGGTCCAGTGGGGTGCTGACCGCCGAGCTTGTATCGGTCGGGCACGGTAAGGTCGAGCCGCCTGCAACTCTCATCCGAGTGGTCGCCGGTCGGGCCTCCGAAGGAGCGCGGCAGGACTCTCGCCGGAAGGATCGTGAATCGCGATCGAAGCGACCACGACGCCAGTAGACAGACCGAGCAAAGCGAGTACGAGGCCAGTGAATGACCGTGGAAGTGCGATCGTCGGCGCAGCGGGCGGTCTCGGCTGGCCGGAGAATCCCGTCGCCTCGCCCCATGGACGCTCCTCTGGCCTGGGCTGGCCGGCATCGGCTCCCGCCCCCGTAGTCAGGCCGGCTGAAAGGACGACGACCGTGACCCAGACCCCCCTTAATCCCGGCGACTCGCCGCTGGTACGAGAGGCACTCAGCTCAGTGGTTTCACGTGAAACATCGGCCCAGACGACTACGGCCTCCCCTGGAGGCTCCACGGGGACTCGGGATGGGGACTGGCCCCGCCCTCCCAAGACACGCATCTTCACCGTCGCCAACCAGAAGGGCGGTGTGGGCAAGACCACCACCTCGGTGAACCTGGCGGCGGCCCTGTCGATGCACGGCCAGCGGGTGCTCGTGGTCGATCTCGACCCGCAGGGCAACGCCTCGACGGCGCTGTCCATCGAGCACCGCGGCGACGTGCCCGACATGTACAAGGTCCTGGTGGAGGACATGCCGCTGGGGGAGGTCGTCAAGGAGGTCCCGGACATGCCCGGCCTCTACTGCGCTCCCGCCACGATCGACCTGGCCGGCGCCGAGATCGAGCTGGTCTCCATGGTCGCGCGTGAGGCCCGCCTGCAGCGCGCGCTGGGCGCGTACAAGGCGATCGAGTTCGACTACGTCTTCATCGACTGCCCTCCCTCACTCGGCCTGCTGACCGTCAACGCGCTGATGGCCGCGACCGAGCTGCTGGTCCCCATCCAGTGCGAGTACTACGCGCTGGAAGGCCTCGGACAGTTGCTCAGGAACGTGGATCTCGTCCGCGCCCATCTGAATCCGACGCTCGACATGTCCACCATCCTGCTGACGATGTACGACGGGCGGACCCGGCTGGCCTCCCAGGTCGCCGAGGAGGTCCGGTCCCACTTCGGCGACACGGTGCTGACCACCCTGATCCCCCGTAGCGTGCGCGTCTCCGAGGCGCCGAGCTACGGCCAGTCGGTCATGACCTACGACCCGGGCTCCAGCGGTGCGATGGCCTACATGGACGCCGCCCGTGAGATGGCCTACCGAGGCGCGGCCGTGTGAGCGTTGAAAGATTCGCGGCCGTCACCGCCGCGGAGATCACTGAGGGTGGAACCTTGAGCCGCGGGAGGGGCAGTGAGTAAGCAGCCGAGAGGGATGGGCGGCAGAGGGCTGGCGGCGCTCATCCCGGGCCCGCCCGTGGTGCAGAGCGCGGCACCGTCGGCGACCGTGACGATGGTCGCGCCGGAGCCCGCGGCGCAGCAGCACCAGCCGTCCCCGCAGCCGGTGGCGGGTGCGTATTTCCTTGAGATCCCGATCGAGAGGATCGAGCGCAATCCGCGCCAGCCCAGAACCGTCTTCGACGGTGACGCCCTGAAGGAACTCGCCGATTCGATCACCGAGGTCGGCCTGCTCCAGCCCGTCGTCGTCCGTGCCATGGGCAAGGACAGCTACGAGCTCATCATGGGAGAGCGCCGCTGGCGTGCCTCCAAACTCGCGGGACTCAAGGAGATCCCCGCGATCGTCCGGAGCACCCAGGAGGACAAGCTCCTCCTGGACGCGCTCATCGAGAACCTCCAGCGCGAGCAGCTCAACCCGCTGGAGGAGGCGGCGGCCTACCGGCAGCTGCTCGACGACTTCGGCGCCACCCATGAGCAGCTCGCCGTCCGCGTCGGCCGCTCTCGCACCCACGTGACCAACACCCTGCGCCTGCTCAAACTGCCGCCCCGAGTCCAGCTCCGCGTCTCGGCCGGCACGATCACCGCCGGGCACGCACGGGCTCTGCTGGCCCTGGACGACCCAGCGGCGCAGGAACGCCTCGCCGATCGGATCGTGGCCGAGCTGCTGTCGGTCCGCGCGGTCGAGGAGATCGTGGCGGTGGGCGACGTGAAGGCGGCACCGGCGCCTGCCCCGAAGGCTCCCCGGGCGAAGCCGGACGAGGAGCCCGCTCTCCGCCATCTGGCCGATCGTCTCTCCGACCGTTTCGAAACCCGGGTGAAGGTGGACTTCGGACGTCGTAAGGGCCGCATCGTGGTGGAGTTCGCGACCATTGACGACCTGGAGCGCATCATCGGGACCATGGCCCCGGGATCCATGCAGTCGGCGGAGGAGTAGTCGCCTCGCATATGCGGCACACCCACGGGCGGTCTCCTTGTTTCACGTGAAACAAGGAGACCGCTTCCGTTTTACGCCGGGGTTGAACCGGAAGCCGAGTTGAACCGGAAACGGGGGCGGACCGGAAGCCAGGGGCGGACCGGAAGCGGTGCGGAGCCATACCGCTCACGTACGCGGGGAGGCGCCTGCCTGTCCGTCGCCGGCCGGGTGGGTGTCTCTTCGGGCAGGCAGCTCACCGGCCACCGTGTCGGTTGCGGGTGATAGTACGGGGGTGATCGATAGTTTGACGGGTCGCTCCAGTTCAGCTCCGTGATGATCGTGAGAAAGGTGATGCGATGAGCTACGCAGAGATCAACGGGCTGTCCCTGTACTTCGAGGAGCACGGCTCCGGCGAGCCCCTGGTGCTGCTGCACGGCGGATTCGGTTCGGGAGAGATGTTCGCGCCCATCCTGCCGGCGCTGGCCGAGGGGCGGAGGGTCATCCTGGTCGATCTGCAGGGCCACGGGCGCACGGCGGATGTCGACCGTCCGCTGCGCCCGGAGCTGATGGCGGACGACATCGCCGCTCTGCTCAAGCACCTCGGCCTGGCGCGGGCCGACATGATGGGCTACTCCCTGGGAGCGGATGTCGCCCTGCGCGTCACGGTCCAGCACCCCCAAGCCGTTCGTCGGCTTGTGCTCGTCTCCACCCCGTTCAGGCGGGACGGGTGGCACCCGGAGGTCGTGGCGGCGATGGACCGGATGAGCACCGAGGCCGCCGAGACGATGAAGCAGTCCCCGATCTACGAGCCCTACGCCCGGCTTGCGCCGAGGCCGCAGGACTGGCCGGTGCTGATCGGCAAGATGGCCGAGATGAAGCGGCAGCACTACGACTGGACCACCGAGATACCGCCCATCACCGCCCCCACCCTGCTGGTCTTCGGAGACGCTGACGCGGTACGCCCCGCGCACATGGTGGAGTTCTACGGCCTGCTGGGCGGAGGTCTGCGGGACGCGGGATGGGACGGGGCAGGCCGTTCGATCGCGCGGCTGGCGATCCTGCCCGGCGCCACGCACTACGACATCCCGACGGCACCCGGGCTGGCCGCCACAGTCCTGCCGTTCTTGGATTCATGACCGAGCCGGTGGGGGAGCGTCGCGGCGGCGCCGAGGCGGACACGCCCACGTCTGCCGGAAGGGCCCGACGGAAACTGGGCCGCCTGTCCTCATAGAGCGCGGACTGCCCGGAAGTCGAGCCTGCTGATTGAGGAGCGCGGCCCGCCTGGGAGCTGAGCCTCTGTATGGAACGTGGACCGGCTGGCAGCCGGGCACTCTCGTTCACGTGGAGAGTAGACCGCCCGGCAGCTGTAGCTCCCATGCACGCGGGGAGCGGGCCGCCTGGAAGGTTGGAACTTCCGCTCGCGTGGAGCGCGGGCCGTCCGCAAGCTTGGCTCTCTGTTTCACGTGAAACATGGATTCGCTGTGCGGTGATCGCTGTCCCGCCCGCTCCGGCGCCGGCGACCTTCCTGCCGGTGTTCTTTCCCGGGGAGCTCCGGCTAGCCGTCGACCGCCGCGCGGACGGTGCGGCGGATGTCGGAGACGAACGTGTCGATGTGCTCCGGCGTGGTGTCGAAGGACGTCACCCACCGCACCACGTTCTCGTTCGCGTCCCAGACGTGGAAGAGGTAACGCTGCTGGAGCTCCGTGATCGCTTTCTCGGGGAGGGCCGGGAAGACGGCGTTGGACTGGACGGGATAGCGGAGCGAGAGGCCGGGGAGGTCGGCGACACCGTCGGCCAGTCGGTGGGCCATCGCGTTGGCATGGGCGGCGTTCTCACGCCAGAGATCGCCGGTGAGGAGCGCGGTCAGCTGGGCGGAGACGAAGCGCATCTTGGAGGCGAGCTGCATGCCCTGCTTGCGTAGGAACAGTGCGGGAGCGTCCAGTTCGGGGTTGAGGATGACGAGTGCCTCCGCACCCATGGCGCCGTTCTTGGTACCGCCGAAGCTGAACAGGTCCACCCCCACGTCGGTGGTGAGCGCACGCATCGAGCAGTTGAGCTCCGCCGCCGCGTTGGCCAGGCGGGCACCGTCCATGTGGAGGAAGAGACCACGTGCGTGAGTGAACTCCGCCAGCTCGGCGATCTCGTCGGCGGTGTAGCAGGTGCCGCACTCGGTCACCTGGGAGATGGAGACGACGCGAGGCTGGGAACGCTGCGTGTTGCCCAGCGCGGAGAGCTGGCCGTGGATGTCGTCCACAGTGATCTTGCCGTTGTCCGTGGGAAGAGGGATCAGCTTGGTGCCGAGCAGGCGTTCCGCGGCGCCGCATTCGTTGCTGTTGATGTGGGCGGTGTCAGGGCAGAGCACCGCGTCGTAGGGGCGGAGCACGAGACCCAGCCCCACCACGTTGGCGCCGGTGCCGTTGAACATGGGGTAGACGGTCGCCTGGGCGCCGAACTCGGCGCGGAAGGCATCCTCTGCCGCTCGGGTCCAGACGTCATCACCGTAGGCAGGGGCGTCTCCGGTATTGGCTTCGACGACGGCGGCGAGCACCGCGGGGTGCACGCCCGCGTGGTTGTCGCTGGCGAAGCTCTTGGGGAAGGGTGTGGGAGTCAGCACAGGACCAGCCTAGGCGAGCGGCTCTCGCGGCTGATCTACGCGCTGGGTGCACCTGTCGCAGCCGCCGGGTGTGTCCGCCGTACGTGCAGTCCGTCATGTGTGCCGTCCGCCGTACCGACGGGTGCGGCCGCCGTACGGATTCGGCGTGCCCCTCGGGGCGACGCGGCGCCTCCGCCGATCACGGGCGGTCCGGGGATGTGGGGTCAGGCGGCGCCGCGGGCGGCGGCCTGTTCCAGCAGGACACGGCAGAGGGTGCCGAGGTCGTCGCCGGCGGCCTCGACGGCCATCGGGAAGAGGGAGGTCTCGGTCATGCCGGGGGCGACGTTGACCTCAAGGAAGTGGGGGAGGCCGTCCCCGTCGACGATGAGGTCGGTGCGGGAGATGTCACGGAGACCGAGGGCGGTGTGCGCGGTCACGGCCATCTCGGCGCAGGCGGCGGCGGCCTCGGGGGACAGGCGGGCGGGGGCGAAGAACTCGGTGTGGCCGGCGGTGTAGCGGGCCGCGTAGTCGTAGACGCCCTTGTCGGGAACGATCTCCACGGCGGGCAGAGCCGTCGGACCCCCGCCGAGGTCGACCACGGAGACGGCCACCTCGACGCCCTCGACGCAGCGCTCGATCAGCGCGGTGTCGCCGTAGGCGAAGCAGCCGACCATGGCGGCCGGAAGGTCCTCGGCGGCGCGCACGATCGACGCGCCGAGCGCGGAGCCGCCGCGGGAGGGCTTGACGAACAGGGGGAGACCGAGGCGTTCCACGATGCGGGTCAGCACCGTGGCGGCGCCGAGGTCGTGGAAGGTCTCCTTGGGAAGGGTCACCGAGTCGGGGGTGCGCAGGCCGACGGAGCGGACGACCGTCTTGGCGGTGGGCTTGTCGAAGGCCACCCGGCATGCGTCGGGGCCGGCGCCGACGTAGGGGACGGAGAGGAGTTCGAGCACCGAGCGGATGGCGCCGTCCTCACCGGCTCCGCCGTGGAGGGTGACGAAGACCGCGTCCGGCGGGTCGGCGAGTATGGAGGGCACCAGCGAGGCGTCGGTGTCACGGGTCTCCACGACGATCCCCGCCCCGCGCAGCACCTCGCTCACCCGGCGGCCGGAGCGGAGCGACACCTCCCGCTCATAGGACAGTCCGCCTGCCAGGACGAGCACGTAGCCCAGATCACTCACCCGAAATACCTCTCTTCGCTGCCCGCGCCGAGCCGATGAGGGGCTCTCACCACGACCGGGGTGTTCGCCGCACAACGACGCCGGAAATCACCGTACGGCAACTCGCCGCATCGGTGTGCACCCGAGGGATCCCATGTCGGCAGGCGCCTCCGCCGGGAGGCGCCTGCCGAGGAAGGTGTCAGGCGAGATCAGGCCCCGGGGTGTCCACTCCGATGTGGTCGGGAGAGGAGCCGGTGCCGAACGTGTCGCGCAGCCGCAGCTCCTGCTCGATCACTCCGGCCAGGCGGCGGACGCCTTCACGGATGCGGTCGGGCTCCGGATAGCAGTAGGACAGCCGCATGTGCCGCGCACCGCCGCCGTCGGCGTAGAAGCCGGTGCCCGGGACGAAGGCCACCCGTTCGGAGACCGCGCGTGGCAGGAGCGCCTTGGAATCGAGCCCCTCGGGCAGGGTGGCCCAGACGAAGAAGCCGCCGCTGGGACGGGTCCAGGTGAAGCCGGCGGGCATGAGGGCCTCGAGCGAGCTGAGCATGGCGTCGCGGCGCTCGCGGTAGAGCTCCCGGAAGGTCTTGATCTGCTCACGCCACGGCTGGGTGGCGAGGTACTGCCCGACGGCGAGCTGGGTGAAGGAGGAGTGGGACAGGACCGCCGACTCCATCGCCAGCACCAGCTTGTCGCGGATGGCGTGCGGGGCCAGCGCCCAGCCGACCCGGAAACCGGGGGCCAGGGTCTTGGAGAACGAGCCGAGGTAGACCACGCCGTCGGCGTTGTCGGCGCGCAGCGCCCGCATGGGCTCGCCGTCGAAGCCGAGCAGGCCGTACGGATTGTCCTCGACGATCAGCACGTCGGCTCGCTGGCAGATGTCCAGCACCTGCTGCCTGCGCGCCGCGTTGAGCGTCACTCCGGCGGGGTTCTGGAAGGTGGGGATGGTGTAAAAGAACTTGATCGGGCTGCCCGCGGTCTTGAGGGCGTAGATGGTCTGGGCGAGCGACTCGGGGATGACCCCCTCGTCGTCCATGGCGATGTGGACGACCTTGGCCTGGTAGGCGGAGAAGGTGCCCAGCGCGCCCACGTAGGAGGGCCCCTCGGCGAGGATGACGTCGCCGGGGTCGATGAAGATGCGGGTGATCAGGTCGAGGGCCTGCTGCGAGCCGACGGTCACCACGACGTCGTCGGAGTTGGCCTCGATCCCCTCCATGCGCATGACGTCGCAGATCTGCTCGCGCAGGTGCGGGTCGCCCTGGCCGGATCCGTACTGCAGGGCGACCGGGCCCCGGCGGGCCACCAGGTCGGCGACGAGCTCTCCCACGGTGTCGAGGGGGAGCGCTGTGACGTACGGCATGCCACCGGCGAGCGAGACCACCTCGGGCCTCGACGCGACGGCGAAAAGAGCTCGAACCTCGGAGGCGACCATCCCGGTAGCTCGTGCGGCGTACCGGTCGACGTAGGCGTCGATGCGGGAGCCTTGGGCCGCGACGGTCTGACCGTGATCTGACTCTTGGGGCACGGTCCACCTCCTAGGTTATGTGGAGCACAGGGTGCTCATGCTAGAGAAACCAGGGTACGTCAGTGGTTGTTGTCGTCTGCGTGGGGGGACGGGACACCCTGAAACCGGGACCCTCACTGAGCTACGATGCCAGCTGGGGACGCCGTTTTCGCGCGTTTTTCGCCATGGCTTGCACTCGTCTCGCCAGGATTGGGGCCAACAGGTGTCGCGTCGGCTGGCAAACGTCACACTCGACAATCTCGACGACCTGCCGCGCCGTTGCCGCCGGTGCGTCTTCTGGGAGCTGGATCCCGTCAACGGGAACCGGGCTGTCGAGGTGGGTGATCCGGGGCTGGAGAAAGAGGCCTGGATCTCGTCCACCCTGCTGGAATGGGGGAGCTGCGGCAAGATCGTCTATGTGGACGGCGTGGCGGCCGGCTTCGTGCTCTACGCGCCGCCGCACTACGTGCCGCGCTCGGTGGCCTTCCCGACCTCGCCGGTCAGCGCCGACGCCGTGCTGCTGATGACCGCGCACATCGTCCCCGAGTTCTCCGGCGGCGGCCTGGGCCGGATGCTGGTCCAGGGCGTGGCCAAGGACCTGACCCGGCGCGGGGTGCGGGCGATCGAGGCGTTCGGCGACCTGAAGTGGGAGCAGCCGGGGGCGTGCCTGATGCCCGCCGACTACCTGCTCTCCGTGGGGTTCAAGACGGTCCGGCCGCATCTGCGCTTCCCCCGGCTCCGCCTTGAGCTCAAGACCGCCGTGTCGTGGCGGGAGGACGTCGAGGTGGCGCTGGAGCGGCTGCTGGGCTCCATGAGCCCTGAGAGGGCGCTACGGCCCGTCTGACGGTCCTCGGGCTTGGCGCCCGCACCTCTGCCCCGGAGCGGCGCTATGGCCCATCTGGGCCGGGTATGGACCCTCTGGAGGACGCGCGAAAGCCCCCTGCCATCGGGCGAGGGGGCTTTCACTGGGTGGGTGTGCCGCTCGGAAGCGGGTGGTACGGCGTGCGCCGTGGGGTGCGCGGGCCGCAGGGGGCCTAGATGATGCCCTCGAGCTCGCGGAGCAGCATGGCCTTCGGCTTGGCGCCGATGATCTGCTTCACGACCTCTCCGTTCTTATAGACGTTCAGGGTCGGAATCTGGAGTACGCCGTAATTGCCGGCAGTCGCCGGATTCTCGTCGACGTTCAGCTTGACGACGGTCAGCTTCTCGGCCTGCTCGTTCGCGATCTCCTCCAGGATCGGCGCGACCTGGCGGCAGGGGCCGCACCACTCGGCCCAGAAGTCGACGATGACGGGCTTGTCGCTCTTGAGGACGTCGGCGTCGAAGCTGGCGTCGGTCACGTTCTTGATGGCGCCCAAGGTTCCTGCTCTCCCTATCCGGTGGTGCTGTCGGTGTCAGTTGTCGTCGTGGTCGCTCAGCCAGCGCTCGGCGTCGAGCGAGGCGGCGGTGCCGGTGCCGGCGGCGGTGATCGCCTGGCGGTAGATGTGGTCGACGACGTCGCCGGCGGCGAAGACACCGTCAAGGTTGGTCCGCGTGAAGGGGGAGTCGACCTTGATGTAGCCCTCGTCGTCGAGCTCCACCTGGCCCTTGACGAGCTCGGAGCGGGGGTCGTGGCCGATCGCGATGAACAGGCCGGTGGCCGGGAGCTCGCTCTCCTCGCCGGTCTTGAGGTTGCGCAGGCGGACACCGGAGACCTTGGACTCGCCCAGGACGTCGACGACCTCGCTGTCCCAGACGAAACGGATCTTCTCGTTCGCGAACGCGCGGTCCTGCATGATCTTGCTGGCGCGCAGCTCGTCGCGGCGGTGCACGACGGTCACCGACGCGGCGAACCGGGTGAGGAAGATGGCCTCCTCCATGGCGGTGTCGCCGCCGCCGACGACCACGATGTCCTGGCCGCGGAAGAAGAAGCCGTCACAGGTGGCACACCAGGAGACGCCGTGGCCGGACAGGCGCTTCTCGTTGGGCACGCCCAGCTCGCGGTAGCCGGAGCCCATGGCCAGGATGACGGCCTTGGCGTGGTAGGTGTCGGTGGCGGTCCTGACGACCTTGGGGGTGACGGTCAGGTCGACCTCGACCACGTCGTCGGCGAGCAGCTCGGCGCCGAACCGCTCGGCCTGCTTGCGCAGGTTGTCCATGAGGTCGGGGCCCATGATCCCGTCGGGGAAGCCGGGAAAGTTCTCCACCTCGGTGGTGTTCATCAGCGCGCCGCCGGCGGTGACCGAACCCTCGAAGATCAGGGGCTTGAGGTCGGCACGCGCAGAGTACACAGCCGACGTGTAACCGGCGGGACCCGATCCGATGATGATCACATTCCGGACGTCCATCACTGCTGCGCCTCTCCTTTTGTCATTGCCAGTGGCGTCAACAGATCCTAGGCGGCGGTGATTCCCGGGTGAGACGAGAAGGCCCGGCATGGACGAATCCATGCCGGGCCTCTTCTTGGATGGGGGCTCTTGGTGATCAGTTCCAGCTTGCGAGAGCGGGCTTGCGCAGGTTCTCGCACTGCAGGCCCACGACGTGGACGCGCACCGAGTTCTTCTTCTGGTTCTGCCAGAAGACCATGATGTTGGCGTCCTGACCGTTGTAGAGGCCCTGGTCCACCGCGAACGGCGACTTCCCGACCTTGGCGGAGACCTGCTGGACACACTGTTCGAGCTTGGCGCCCGCGCTCATGTCCTTGGCGTCCACGATCTGCGCCGGGCCGATGTAGTCGAGCAGCGAGCCGCTGAGCTCCTGCTCGGTGTAGTTCCAGTTGCTGTCGGTCAGCTTGTAGCCCTGACCGGTGGCGGTCGCGGGCTGGGCGATCGTCGCCGGGCGCTCCGCACCCGGTGCGGAGAGCACGTTGCTCGTCACCACGGTCCCGCCGACCACGGCGGCCAGCACTCCCGCCGCCGCGACGGGCATGGCCCACCGGGGCCGTCGCGTGGCCTTGCGCCGCTTGGCCGGAATGACCGGAGTGACGGTGCCGTCGTCGCCGACGACTCCGAGCCGTGTCACCGGCTCCGGCTCCGGCTCGGGAAGAGAGGTCCTCTCCCACGGCGCGTCGCGCATTATGTCGTCCCAGGCCGGTGCTTCCACCAGGCCTACTCCACCTCCACGGAAGCTTTCGGCCTCTGCGGCCAGCGCGCGGTCGATCCTGAGTGCGACTCCCATCGGCATGGCCGGGGTAGGCGTCGCTGACAGCACCTCACGGACCGCTGCGAGGTCGGCAAGGCTCTCGCCACAGGGATCGCAGATCGCGAGATGCTCGCGTACCTGCAGGGCCGTGGCGGCGTCAAGAAGACCTTCGGCCAGCTCGGCCAAGATCTCCAGGTCGTAGTGCGTATCACCCGTCACGAAGTTCTGCTCCCTTCGCGGATGAGACGCGAGACAGGTCTGATCGGTTCCGTAAGTGCGAAAGAATTGGCGCGAGTTTCGCGCGTCCACGCGCGCATCGGCTCTTCACGGTGCCGCTCGGCACCTCCAGGACCTGGGCGGCGTCCTCGACGGAGTAGCCCATCATGTCCACGAGCACCAGCGCGGCCCGCTGGTCGGCGGGGAGCAGCTTGAGCGCGGCCGAGACCTCCATGGAGACCTCGCGCTCGGCTGTCTGGTCGAGCACCGGGGTGTCGCGTTCGGCGGCCTCGACGAGCTCGTCGTCGGCGACCGGGCGTACGGACTTCCTGCGCATGCGGTCCAGGCAGGCGTTGACCACGATGCGGTGCAGCCACGTGGTGACGGCCGCCTCGCCGCGGAAGCTGTCGGCCTTGCGATAGGCCGAGACGAAGGCGTCCTGTACGGCGTCGGCCGCCTCGTCGGGGTCGCCCAGCGTGCGCAGGGCGACCGCCCACATGCGGTCGCGATGTCGCTTGACTATTTCACTGAAAGCGTGCGGATCCCCGGCGATATGCCGGGTCAGCAGATCGGCGTCGGACACTGCTGCCCGCGCCATCTGCTGTTCCGCCGCTGGCGGGGTCTCGGGTGGGGAATTCACAAGGAGAGTCCTGCTGCCGGTCCGGGGAGAACACCACTACGTGATAGATGGTGCCACGAAATCTCCCATGATCGTCAAGGAGACGGATAAAACCGAGCAAATCGCACCGACGTCACTTCGTGGCGAGGATCTTGACGTCGATCACGGTGCCACGGTATTTGCCCTGGAAGGTGGGCATCTTGGTGAACCAGATCAGGACGTGTCTGCCCTTCTTCGGGGACTCGGCGGTGAAGACCTTCTTGCCGGAGGCCTCGGCGGACTTGCCGATCACGGTCATGTTCTTCAGGTCCTGGGAGTCGCCGACCCTGACCTCCGCGGAGCCGCCGGAACCGCTGCCGAAGTCGACCGACACCTGCTTCACCGGCATGCTCTGGTCCAGGGTGAGCATCAGGCCGACGCCGTCCTTCAACCGGCCGAAGTCCTCGGAGTTGTAGGACTCGGAGTGCCAGTCGGTGGAGGGCTTGCCGTCCACCGCGTAGAGGGCGAGCTCGCCCCGCTCGTCGCCGCCGCCCAGCGGGTCGAAGCCGGTGGCGGAGGCGGGCTTCACCTCGCGGGTGGCGGTGGCCGCGGTCGGCGTGGGCGTGGCGGTCCCCTCCGCGACCGGGGTCCCGGCGTTGCCGATGCTGCGGCCGAGCGTCCAGGCGCCCAGGCCGACGGCCACCATCACCAGCAGCACGACCATGGTCATGGCCACCTTGTTGAGCATCCCGCCACCGCCCGCCGGCCGGGGCTGCGGCTGGTAGTGGTGCTGTGGCGGGGTGGGGGCGCTGGGGCGCTGGGGCGCCGCGGTGTCGAGGCCCTCCGAGCGGGAGGACGCCACCGGGAGCGGGGGCGGGGGCGCGACGTGCATGGGGGTGGGCCGGGGCACCGAGGCGAGGGCTTCGGCGATCTCCTCGGGCGTCGTCAGCGGTTCGAGCCCGCGCCGGCTCTCCGGCAGCAGCACCCGGCAGGCGATGGTGTCGAGGTAGCCGGGGACGCCCGCGGTGACCTGGCGCGGTGAGCAGAAGCGGCCGTCGTCCATGGGGGCGGCGGGCAGCTCGCTCTCCTGCTCGTCGCCCGGCCAGTGGCCCGTCAGCCCGGCGTACAGTAGGCGGCCGAGGCCCTCGGCGTCGGTCCGGGCCGGGTCGTCGCTCGTCACGTCGGCCAGGACGGCGTCGACCCCCACGCCGAGCAGCTTGACCGTGCTGCCCGCGGTCCACACCAGGTGGTCGGGGGTCAGGCACAGGTGGGCCTGGTCCGCCTCGTGCGCGTGGGCCAGCGCCTCGGCGGCCTCCGCGACCAGCGCGGCGGCCCGCTCGGGGTCCAGCGGCCCAGAGGTGATCATGTCGGTGAGGGTCTCACCGCTCACCCACTCGCTGACGACGTAGGAGTGGCCGTCGTCCTCGGTGGCGTCGAAGACCTGGGTCAGCCGCGGGTCGGTCAGCCGGCTGGCCGCCCGGGCGGCCGTGACGACCTCGTTGAGGCGGGGGAAGTCGGGGTCGAAGGTGTGCACGGCGACGGGCCGGGCGAGCACCTCGTCGATGGCCTTCCAGAGCGTGGCGCCGCCGGACTCGTGGACGCGGTCCTCAAGCCGGAAACGCTCGGCAAGCTTGGTGCCGGGCTCGACGGCGGAGGAACTCATGAGCTCTCCGTAACTGAGAACACGCCAGCGTCTTGCCGGGTTGACACTTCAGGACACATCACGCGATGCCGGGTGGATCCGCCCACGCCCTCCTGCTTCCATTAGCCGCATGTCGTCACACGCGTCGCACCATGGTAGTCCCGCGCCGGTTCCGCCCGTGTTCTGCTTGTCAGACGCTTGGGACAAGTCTTGGGGTTACCGGCCTACCCGGCCTGCAACCATTCCAACGACCGAACTGACTTCCGGGATACGCATCCGATGCGCGATGACCAGGTAGAGCACCATACCGAGACCGCCGCCCGCGGCCAGCATGATGGCCGCGCTGAGCGCGTTCAGGTCGGTCAGCTCCTGGGTGAGCCACAACACACCCAGCGCGGCCGCCGCGGCCGGAAGCGCGGCCATGTACATCCGTGACAGCCCGGCGGCCACCACGCGCCCCTGCAGGCCGTGCACGCGCCGGCTGGCGAGCGCCCAGGCCACCCCGGTGCCCGCGATATAGGAGACGGTGAGCGCGAAGGCCAGGCCCATGACGACGTACCGGGCGGGCAGGACGGCCGAGGCGAGGAAGCTGAGCGCGATGCTCACCGCCGTGTTGCCCGCCCCGATGAAGACGGGGGTCCGGGTGTCGCCGAAGGCGTAGAAGACACGCAGCAGGAGCTGGAAGATCGAGAACGGCACCAGCGCCAGGCCGAAGACCTGGAGCACGTTGCCTATGTAGACGGCGTCGTCGGGGTTGTTGTTGCCCCAGGAGTAGATCATCACGGTCACGGCCGGACCCAGCACCATCAACAGCAGCCCGGCGGGCACGAGCAGCGACGCCACCAGACGCACGCCTGAGGAGAACTCCTCGCGGATGGAGTCCAGATCGCCCTCGGCGGCCGACCGGCTCATCCGGGGCAGCATCGCGGTGATCACCGAGACCGCGATGATCCCGTAGGGGAGTTGGAACAGCTGGAAGGCCTGCGCGTACGCCGTGTTGCCGGCCCCCGGGGCCTTGGCGCCCGCCCCGGAGGCGATGTTGGTGGTGACCAGGAAGCCGAGCTGGGTGACGCTCACGTAGACGAGGGTCCAGGAGCCGGTGCGGACCATCTCGCCCAGTCCGGCCTCACGCAGGTCGAACCGGGGCCGGAAACGGAAGCCCACCTTGTGCAGCGAGACCATCAGCACCAGGCACTGAGCCACGATCCCGGCGGTGGTGCCGAGCCCCAGGAGGGCGAGGTCGGCTTCGCTCACCGTGCCGACGTCCGCGCCCGCGCTGCCCGCCTTCAGGTAGTAAAGGACCAGGACGGCGATCATCACGACGTTGTTCAGCACCGGTGCCCACATCGGAGCGGCGAACCGGTCGCGGGTGTTGAGGATCGCCCCGGCAAGCGCCCCGATGCCGAAGAAGGCGATCTGGGGAAGGACGAACTGGGCCAGGGTGACCGCGACCTCGATCCGCCCGGCGCTCCAGTCCGAGGTGTAGAGGCCGATCAGCGGCCGGGCGAGCAGCACCGCGACCACGGTCAGCAGCGTCAGTGTGATCGTGCCCACGGTCATCAGCCGCTGCTCGTAGGCCCGCCCGCCGTCGAGGTCGCTCTTCTGCCGCCGCACGATCATCGGCACGACGACGCTGCTCAGGATCCCGCCGATGAGGAAGTCGAACAGGATGAACGGGATCGCGTTGGCGACGGTGTAGGCGTCGCCCATCTGCGCGCTGCCGAGCGCGGCCACGAGCACCGCCGAGCGGATGAAACCCGTGACGCGGGAGACCATCGTCCCCGCCGCCATGATCGCGCTCGCACGCAGGACCCTGCTCATGCGTATTCCTCCGCTAGGTCGCTAGGTGCTCAGGACTCGGTGCCGGCCGGCGCGCTCGCGCGTCTCGGCGGTACGGTCGCCGCCGCGGCGCGGCGGGTCCCCCGGCGGCGCAGGACGCGCATGATCACGGCCGCCAGCATCACCAGCAGCGCCGCTCCGACGATCACCAGCGCGATCCCGGTGTAGCCGGTGGTCCGCACGGTCAGCTCGACGGGCTTGCCGTAGTCGCGGCCGTCGGCCGTGGTGAGCTGGACCGTCACGGTGGTCTGCCCGCTGGCCGTCGACGTGGCGGTCATCGGGACCCGGATGGTCCGGTTCTGACCGCCGCGGAGCACGATCGGGTCGTCCTTGGCCTCGTACGGCTCGATCTTCAGCAGCCTGGGCTGGTCGGAGGTCACCTTGAGCCGGACCGTGACCTGGTTGGCGTCGACGTCCTGGCCCAGCCCGTTGTGGACCGTGATCGGCACGTCCCCGTTCTTGCCGGCCAGCGTGCGGATCTGGGTCTGCTCGGTGCCGGTGATGGAGATCTTCCCGATCCGGGCGTCGACCGCGGTCCCGACCTGCTTGACGTACGGCGTCGCGGTCTCGGCCCTGTCCCGCCAGGCGGAGGAGGCGAGCCGGAGCACCGCCAGGTCGAACACGTCGAGGTCCTGCTCCGTGGTCACCGCGGCCGTCAGGTCGGCGCGCGCGGCGACGCGCTTGACGCTGCCCACATATGGCTTGGCGAGCTCCTTGCGCCGGTCCTGGTCGGTGTAGGTCAGGCCGGTGCGCGGCGTGGGGACGCCCTTGCCCCGTTTGATCGCGTCGAGCGTGGCCGGGGCGAGCCACGGCAGGGTGGCGGCCGTCTTCGCCAGGCCGGTCACGTAGGCCGGGTCCGGGTCCCAGCGCCGGGGCGGGACGCCGATCACGGTCCTGGCGGTGGTGACGGGCTCGGAGCTGATCATCGCGGTCTCCGCGATGAACCGCTGGCGGTTCATCAGGGCCGCGCCGGGTGCCGAGGTATCGGCCCCGATGATCTCGCCCAGCGCCGTGTCGGTGACCAGCGCGGTGATCGGGCCGTTCACGCTCTCCACGGTCGCCGAGGCGTCCGGGGTGGTGGCCGGCGGGATCGCCGGCGGCAGGTTCAGCGGGTTCAGCAGGACGGTGGCGACGTCGCCGGTGGACAGCAGGTCCAGGCCGTCGTAGTCGATCAGGCCGTTCACCGGCCAGTTCACGTCGGTCAGGACGTCACGGCCGAGGGTGTCCCTGGCGACGATCCTGGCCGCGTCGATCCCGGTCCCGGTGACGTCGTCGACGCCGTTGTGGGCCAGGGCGGCCACGTCGGGGTCGCCGTAGGGGGTCGCCACGACCGGAGGCTTGGCGAGAGCCGTACGGAGGTCGCCGAGCCACTTGGCGGCCGCGGCGTTCGCCGGGCGGTTCTCGCTCTTGTCCTTGGTCCTGAGGGTGTAGGCCTTGCCCAGCGCCCGCACGTCGTCGAGGAGGGCGGGGTCGACCACCCAGGTGAGCCCCTTGGCCGAGGAGGTGTCCCGGGCGATCTCCAGCAGGTTGCCGAGGCGCTTGCCGTCGGCGAGGGAGGCGGGCAGGCCGTCGCTGACGAAGGTGCGGTCGTCGGCCCGGCGGGGCTGGTCGATGAGCGGCAGGACCATGGCGAGCCTGGTGCGCGGCACTCTGACGTCCTTGGGCATGTAGGCCACGAAGGTGCGCTGGACGGCGAGCTGCTGGCCGATGGGGTCGAGCACCTCGACCATGACCGGGTAGACGCCGAACCGGGTCAGGCCCAGCCGCTGCGGCGTGGAGACGAACTCCCACGGCGCCTTGGCGGAGGGGGCGACCTGCGGGACGTTGAGCTGGTTCCAGGTGGTCGGCTGGAGCCCCTGGCCGCTCTGGTAGGCCGCCATGTCGGCGCGCCGGGCGAACGGCTGGGAGGAGTAGCGCATCCGGATCCGCAGGTTGGCGAGCGCCTCGGTGCCGGTGTTGGTGAAGGACCCGGAGATCTTGATCTCGGTGGTCGGCTCACGGGGCACGTCGGGGCTGATCGCCTCCACCACGAGCTGGGGGCTCTGGCGGCTCGCCGTGGTCGTCTGGGCGTTCGCCGTAGCCGCAGGCACCACGGCCGCGGGAAGAAGCAGCGTGGTGGCGAGCACGGCGAGCAGCGCGGCCTTGTTGATCACATGCCGGCCATGGGTCGAGTACGGCGCACGCCCGTAATGCTATGGCCTATCCAGCGAGGGGAAAGGTCGCAGGCTCCCTCCGTGACCGGGAATGGACTAGGTCAATGGTCTTCCCTGAGACAAGTGTGAGCAGGTGGTCGGCGCGTATCCGCAGTGCCGTATGGCGCTCTCCGGTCGGTGTGTGGACAACCTGCCCGGTTCCGGCGAGCCGCTCGTCGACCAGCACGGGCAGCCCGTCGGGGAGCAGCAGCGGGCAGATCAGCCCGGCGGCGTAGTCGGTGACGGAGTTCACCGTGAAGGCCGAGGCGGGACGGACCCGGCGGGCGCCCAGGGTGCCGCCGATCACGCCCGGCCGGGGAGGGGAGGCGACGGAGGTGACGACCGCCACGGGCTCGCGGCCGATCCGGGTCGTGACCTCGAAGACTGTGACCTGCACGCAGGACGCCGGGCTCGCGGACAGCAGCTCCGGCAGTTCGTCGACGCATGTCATCGCGCGCGGAAGGCGTACGATCTCATGGTGGACCTGGTGTGCGAGGAGCCAGCGGTGGATCGCGAGGGCGTCCTTCATGTATGTGCTCCTTGCCTCGACGCACGGCCCCCGACGGTCTCCTGACTGACCGTAACCTGGTGATCGCGTCAGGTGTATCCCCAGAGGGGAACATGTTCCGTAACCGAAGGACCTACCCGGCTTGTCCCTTTCAAATCTGTCTGAGAGCCAGCGGCACGGCATGAGCGAGCTGTTCCGGAAGATCGCCCCCGTGGCCGACGAACTCGGCGAACTGTTCTCCGCCCGGGGATACCAGATCGCCCTGGTGGGCGGCTCCGTCCGCGACGTCCTCCTTGGCAGGATCGGCAACGACCTCGACCTGACGACCGACGCGCGCCCGGAGACGGTCCTGGAGCTGATCCGCGACTGGGCCGACTCCGTCTGGACGATCGGCATCGACTTCGGCACGGTCGGCGTGCGCAAGGGCAACTGGCTGCTGGAGATCACCACCTACCGCAGCGAGTCCTACGATCCCAAGTCGCGCAAGCCCGAAGTGGTCTACGGCGACACGCTGGAGGGCGACCTCGCCCGGCGTGACTTCGTGGTCAACGCGATGGCGCTGCGCCTGCCGTCCCGCGAGTTCGTGGACCCGCACGGCGGCCTCGACGACCTGCGCGCCAAGGTGCTGCGCACCCCCGCCCTCCCCGAACGGTCCTTCGACGACGACCCGCTGCGGATGCTCCGCGCCGCCCGGTTCGCCAGCCAGTTCGGTTTCACCGTGGACTCGGCCGCGTTCGCCGCGATGACCGCGATGGCCGAGCGGATCGAGATCGTCTCCGCCGAGCGGATCCGCGACGAGCTGAACAAGCTGATCTGCGGCGATCACCCCCGCGAGGGGCTCAAGATCCTCGTCGACTCCGGACTCGCCGCCCACGTCCTGCCCGAACTGCCCAAGCTCCGCCTGGAGATCGACGAGCACCACCGGCACAAGGACGTCTACGATCACACGCTGATCGTGCTGGAGCAGGCGATCGACCTGGAGGAGAACGGCCCCGACCGCATCCTGCGCTGGGCCGCGCTCCTGCACGACGTGGGCAAGCCCAAGACCCGCCGCCACGAGCCCGGCGGCCGGGTCTCCTTCCACCACCACGAGGTGGTCGGCGCGCAGCTCGCCAAGAAGCGGATGTCGGAGCTGAAGTTCCCCAAGGACGTGGTGGCCGACGTGTCCCGCCTGGTGGAGCTGCATCTGCGCTTCCACGGGTACGGCACCGGAGAGTGGACCGACTCGGCCGTCCGCCGCTACGTCCGCGACGGCGGGCCCCTGCTCGAACGCCTGCACAAGCTGACCCGCGCCGACTGCACCACGCGCAACAAGCGCAAGGCCCAGGCGCTGTCGCGGACCTACGACCAGCTTGAGGAGCGCATCGCCCGGCTGGCCGACGAGGAGGAGCTGGGGAAGATCCGTCCCGAGCTCGACGGCAACGAGATCCAGGCGCTCCTCGGCGTCCCCCCGGGCCCGGTCATCGGCCGCGCCTACAAGTTCCTTCTGGACATGCGCCTGGACAAGGGCGTCATCGGCAAGGAGGCGGCGGCCGACGCCCTGCGCCAGTGGGCCCACGAGAACGGCCTCTCCGCCGAGTGACGTCGCGGACGCGGCGACGACCTGGAGAGGGTCACGACGGCGATGACGACAGCGGCTCGGGCGCTCTGACCGGGGTGACCACCCGGTAGAGCGCCGCGCCGCCCAGGTATCCGGCGGTGATGATCCCCAGCACCGGCAGTGACCGGCCGTCGGCCGGCAGCAGGGCCGCGGCCAGGGCCGCGGCCAGCACGTAGGTGCCGTTGAAGAGCATGTCGTAGATCGAGAAGGCCCGGCCGAGGTAGGCGTCCTCGACGTCCCGCTGGACGCTGGTGTCCGCGCAGATCTTGATGCTCTGCCCGGCGATGCCGAGCACGAAGCCGCCGGCCGCGAAGCCCCACTGCTGGAACGGCGCGCAGAGCGCGAACGTCAGCACCCCGGCGCCGGCGAGCATGGCCTGCACCCACCGCTCGATGCCGAAGCGCTCGGTGGCCCACGGCGTGACCAGGATGGCCAGGGCGTAGCCGACCCCCGAGGTGGCGACCACGATGGAGACCGCGTTCAGCGCGTCCTCGGCGTTCTCGGCGAAGTAGTAGCGCGACAGCAGCACCAGCATCGCCGTGCACATGCCGTACACGAACCGGTGGGTGGCCATCGCCCCCATCGCGGCGGCGGCGGCCCGGTGGCGGGCGAGGTGCCGCGCGCCGTCGGTCAGGCCGCTCAGCACGTGGCGTACGGCGGCGCGGGCCTGCGGCCGGTCCGGGTCGTAGGCCGGGCCGAGCAGCTCCCTGCCCATGGTCCTGGCGATCAGCGCGCTGAGCCCGAAGACGAGGCCGGAGGCGACCAGCAGCACCGCCGTGCCCCGGTGGTCCGAGCCGAAGATCATCCGCAGCAGGTAGCCCGCGCCCACGCCCACGAAGGTCAGCACGGTGCCGGAGGTGGGGGTGACCGCGTTGGCCACCATCAGCCGGTCGGCCGGGACGACGTGCGGGAGCGAGGCGCCCAGCGCGGCGAGGAAGAAGCGGTTGACCCCGAGGACGGCGAGCGCGGCGGTGTAGAAGAGCGCGTCGGGAGCGCCGGCGGCGACGAGGGCGGCGGCCAGCAGCAGCAGCGCCCCGCGGACCAGCGGCGCGATCACCAGGATCTGCCGCCGGGACCAGCGGTCGATGAACACCCCCACGAAGGGGCCCAGGATCGAGTACGGCAGCAGCAGCACCGCCAGTCCGGCGGCGATCCCGACGGCGCTGGTGCTCTTCTCCGGGCTGAAGAAGGCGAATCCGGCCACGGCGAACTGGAAGATCCCGTCGGAGAACTGTGAGACCAGGCGGGTGCCGAACAGCCGCCGGAAGTCCCGACCTTCCAGGACCACGCGTAGATCGGATACGAATGACACGGGGTCAGCCTACGCTCGGCGGCCCCCGTGGAGACATCGGGAACATCCCTGAGATACGCGGGTGGACACTTCCACACCTTTCATGATCTAACGCTGATCAGACATGACGGGCCGACATGGTCACGTACCCTCGGTCGGGTGACGCCTCAAGAACACGTCGTGCTCGTCGACGCCGAGGGAAACGCGATCGGCACGGCCCCCAAGGCCGTGGTGCACGGTCCGGACACCCCCCTCCATCTCGCCTTCTCCAGCTACGTGTTCGACGGACAGGGCCGGGTGCTCCTCACCCGCAGGGCGTCGCACAAGCTCACCTGGCCCGGCGTGTGGACCAACAGCTGCTGCGGCCACCCGCTGCCCGGTGAGCCGATGGTGGAGGCGGTGACCCGCCGGCTCTCCCACGAGCTGGGGCTGAGCGCCGGCGGCGTCGACCTGCTGCTGCCGCGCTTCTCCTACCGGGCGGTCATGGACAGCGGGATCGTCGAGCACGAGCTCTGCCCGGTCTACCGGGTGGTCGCCGGGTCCGACGCCGCGCCCAACCCCGACGAGGTCGACGACGTGCGCTGGATGCCGTGGAAGGAGTTCGTCGACGGGGTGCTCGCCCACCGCCTGGCCGTCTCCCCGTGGTGCCGCGAGCAGCTCCCGCAACTGGTCGAGCTCGGCGCCGACCCCCTCGGCTGGCCGGTCGCCGACCCCGCCGGGCTCCCCGCCGCCGCCCGCTGACCACGGACCGGCCGACCACGGACCGGCCGGCCACGGATCATCCGAGAACAGGCCGTCGGACGCGGGCCTTCGACCACCGGCCCTCGAACGCGGAGAGCCCCCCGCCGATGGGCGGGGGGCTCTTCTCACGGTCGGGCGCTCAGCGCTCGACCTCGCCGCGGATGTACTTCTCCACGTATTCGCGAGCCTCGTCGTCGGAGTACTGCTCCGGCGGGGACTTCATGAAGTAGGAGGAGGCCGACAGGATCGGCCCGGCGATGCCCCGGTCGAGGGCGATCTTCGCGGCCCGGACCGCGTCGATGATGATGCCGGCGGAGTTGGGGGAGTCCCAGACCTCCAGCTTGTACTCCAGGTTCAGCGGGGTGTCGCCGAAGGACCTGCCCTCCAGGCGGACGTAGGCCCACTTGCGGTCGTCGAGCCACGGCACGTGGTCCGACGGGCCGATGTGCACGTCGGCCTTGCCCATCTCGTGCGGGATCTGGGAGGTGACGGACTGGGTCTTGGAGATCTTCTTGGACTGCAGGCGCTTGCGCTCCAGCATGTTCATGAAGTCCATGTTGCCGCCGAAGTTCAGCTGGTAGGTGCGGAGCAGCTCGACCCCGCGGTCCTCGAACAGCTTGGCCATCACACGGTGCGTGATCGTCGCGCCGACCTGGGACTTGATGTCGTCGCCGATGATCGGGACGCCGGCGTCGGTGAACTTCTGGGCCCACACCGGGTCGGAGGCGATGAACACCGGCAGCGCGTTGACGAACGCGACCTTGGCGTCGAGGGCGCACTGGGCGTAGAAGCGGTCGGCCTCCTCCGACCCGACGGGCAGGTAGGAGACCAGGACGTCGACCTTGTTGTCCTTGAGGACCTGCACGACGTCGGCCGGGGCCTCGTCCGACTCCTCGATCATGTCCCGGTAGAACTCGCCGAGGCCGTCGAAGGTGTGGCCGCGCTGCACGGTCACACCCAGCGGCGGCACGTCGCAGATCTTGATGGTGTTGTTCTCCGAGGCCACGATCGCCTCGGACAGGTCACGCCCGACCTTCTTGGCGTCGACGTCGAAAGCCGCGACGAACTCGACGTCACCGACGTGGTAGTCGCCGAACTTGACGTGCATCAGGCCCGGCACCCGGGTGCCGGGGTCGGCGTCCCGGTAGTAGTGCACGCCCTGCACGAGCGACGTGGCACAGTTGCCTACACCGACAATGGCTACGCGCACCGAACCCATGGCACTCGCTCCCCTTGTTCTGAGTGGTCATTTGTCTTCCGGGACGGCATGCCGTCCCGTGTTATCTGCTCCGGGCGCGGTCGCCCGGGATGTTCCTTCTTGCGTGGACTGCCGCTCTTCGTCGGCTGAGGAGCTCCGTCGCTCGGTGGCGATCAGCTCATTCAACCAGCGCACTTCGCGTTCGACCGACTCCAGACCGTGACGCTGCAGTTCGAGGGTGTAGCTGTCGAGCCGTTCCCGCGTGCGGGCGAGAGCCGTCCGGACGCCGTCGAGGCGTTCTTCCAGCCGGCTGCGGCGTCCTTCGAGGATGCGCAGGCGCACCTCGGCCTCGGTATGCCTGAAGAAGGCGAAATGGACGCCGAAGCTCTCGTCCTCCCAGGCGGACGGACCTGCCTGGGTGAGCAACTCCTGGAGCCGCTCCTTACCCTCCGCGGTCAGCTTGTAGACGATCTTCGACCGGCGGCCGGTGAGCGTTATGGGGCTCTCGGCCGGGGCAGAGGCCGTGTCGGACGCGCTGTCCTCCACGATGAGCCCGTCGGTCAGCAGCTGGCGGAGGCAGGGGTAGAGCGAACCGTAGGAGAACGCCCGGAACATGCCGAGCAGAGCGTTGAGCCGTTTGCGCAGCTCATAGCCGTGTAGCGGGGTCTCGTGCAGCGACCCGAGCACGGCGAGCTCCAGCACGCCACCGCGTCCACTGGCCACTGGAAACCACCACCTCTCGCGTCGATGTATCGAGCCGATACATCTTGAGGATACGTCGAACCAACATATCTCTGCAATTAACGACTTTCCCAAGAGGTTGGGCGCAAACAGTAAAAAGCCGTAGTGTGACGCCTATGTGGTCGCAGCGGGCGGTAGTGGGCGGTGGCCCCCGCATGCTCGGGACCGCCTTCCAATACGGGGAATCCCGCGCTCGCGCGGGAGAGGTCTGCCAAGGTTGTTCTCGGAACCACCCGCCGGTCTCGTACGTCCTCGGGATTGGAGATCCACCCGAAGAAGTCGGCTACCAGTCAGCCAAGGCGACGAGATCTTCCGTGATCTGGAGGTAATCTCCCCGCCAGCACGCCGCCGTAGACCCCGATGACCGAACGAGGACGCGTGAGTAACAGCTACAGCCATGACCCGGAGCCGGACGGACGCCAGCAGCGCCCGGACGCATCGGCTCCCCAGGGACGGCGCCGTCGCTCAAGCCCAGGCGCCGCTCCCCGTGCAGTTCCCCCGTCCCAGCCCTCCCAAACCGGTGACGCGGCCTGGAGTACGCCCCAGGCACAGGGACGGTCGCAGGGCGTAGGACCCGATCCTCGGGACTTCGGACGGGCGCCGCAGGGCGCGGGGCGTGACCCCCGGGAGACCGGACGGGCGCCGCAGGGCGCCGGGTACGGTCCCGGGGAGAGCGGGACGCGCCAGCCCGCCCCCGCCGCCGCCGGCCGCCGTCCCGAGGCCGCCTTCGAGGACACCCAGGCCATGCTCGCCGCCCAGGCGAGGAGCGAGCGCTCCCCGGACTCCGGTCCCGGTGGGCGGAGCAGGCGTGGCCGGGCCGGGCGCGCCGTCGCGGCGGAGGACACCGTGATCTCCGGCGGACCCGGCGGTCCCGGAGGACGCGGCGGACGCGGACCGGGCGGACCCGGCGACGGGGACGGGGACGACGAGCCCGGCAGCCGGGGATGGAAGCGTTTCGTCCCGGGCTGGAAGATCGTGCTGGCGAGCTTCACGGTCATCACCGCGGGCGTCTTCGGCATGATCGCGGTCGGCTACGCCAACACGCCCGACCCCTCGGCCATGGACCGGCAGGCCAGCGTGGACGACCAGGGCAGCGTCATCTACTACAGCGACAAGACCCCGCTCGCCCGCCTCGGCGTCAAACGGACGATAGTGACGATCGACAAGATCCCGCGGCACGTCCAGGACGCGGTGATCGCCGCGGAGAACCGCAGCTTCCGCGAGGACAACGGCATCGACTTCAAGGGCATGGCCAGGTCGCTGTGGAGCACCGTGAGCGGCGAGCAGGTCCAGGGCGCCTCGACCATCACCCAGCAGATGGCCCGTAACTACTACGACGGCCTCAGCCAGGAGCGGTCGATCCAGCGGAAGGTCAAGGAGATCTTCGTCGCGATCAAGCTGGACAAGGAGCTCGGCAAAGAGGACATCCTGACCCAGTATCTCAACACCATCTACTTCGGACGGGGCGCCCACGGCATCCAGGCCGCGGCGCAGGCGTTCTTCAACAAGGACGTCGACGAGCTGACCCCGGAGATGGCCGCCTACCTCGCCGGCCGCATCCAGAACCCCGACGCGTTCGACCGCGCCGAGAACGCCAAGAATCTGGCCCCCACCCAGGGGCGCTACGACTACGTGATCAAGGGCATGGCCCTGATCGACCCGGCCAAGTACGGCTCGCTGCCCGCCAAGTCCCCCACGGCCCCCAAGCGGATCGCCGTCCGCAACAAGGACTACTACGCGGGCATCAAGGGATACATGATCACCGAGGTGCTCCGGGAGCTCAAGCGCAAGGGCATCAGCCAGGAGGACGTCGAGCGGGGCGGCTACAAGATCTACTCCACGTTCGACAAGCGCCTGATGCTCGCGGCCAAGAAGGCCGTCCAGGAGAACACCTCCGGCCTCTCCAAGGAGATCCACACCAGCCTCGCGGCCGTGGACCCCCGCAACGGGCGGGTCATCGCCTTCTACGGGGGGCCCAACTTCCTCAAGCGCGAGTGGAACGACGCGTTCATGTCCGAGAAGCAGGCGGCGTCGGCGTTCAAGCCCTACGTGCTGGCCGCCTGGCTGGAGGCCGGCAACAGCCTCAACAGCTACCTGCTGGGCAAGGGCCCGATCAAGGCGCCGGGCACCAACGACATCAAGAACTCCCACGACATCGCCGGCGGCTCGGTCAACACCATCAGGGCCACCGCCGAGTCCGTCAACACGGCGTTCGTGCAGATGGGCATGGAGGTCGGCCTGGAGGAGGTCGTCAAGATCGCGTCCGGGGCGGGCATCAACGAGAACAACCTCCAGAAGTCCGTGAAGGACCACGCCTTCGCCCTCACCATCGGCTCCGGCCCGGTCACCCCGGTCCAGCAGGCCGGCGGCTACTCGATCTTCGCCAACGAGGGCAAGCACTTCGAGAACCACGTCGTGATCAAGGTCGTCGACCGTGAAAAGACGGTGGTCCTCCCGGAGACCACCCAGCACACCCAGGTCATCAGCCCCGACAGCGCGGCCGACGCCATCGTCGCGCTGGAGCAGGTCGTCAAGGACCCCCGGGGCACCGGCAGGGCCGCGGCCCTGCCCGACCGGCCGGTGGCGGGCAAGACCGGCACCAACGACGAGAACAAGGAGGCGTGGTTCGTCGGGTTCACCCCGCAGCTGTCCACCGCCGTCGGCATGTACCGGCAGCAGGAGAAGACGAACCGCGAGATCTCGCTGGGCGACATCGAGGGCGCCACGTATCCCACCCGGGTGTGGCACGCCTTCATGGCGGAGGCGATGAAGGGCAAGGAGGTCATCCCCTTCCCGCCGCGCGCCAACGTCGGCACGGACAACAACATCGTCCCCAAGCCCACCCCGACGCCGACCCCGTCGCCCACGCCGGACCCGTTCGACACCGACGGGCCCGGTGACGACGGCCTGCCCGAAGACCTCGGGGACCAGCAGCCCCTGCCTGACGACCAGGGCTGCCTGCCCGGCGACATCACCTGTGACTCCACCGGGGACGACACCGGCTTCCCGGACGAGAACGGCGGCGGCGACGGCGGCGGTGACATCGGCAACGGCGGCGCCCCCGCCGCGGTCGCGCCCGATCCCAGGGCCAGACCGTCCGGGCAGCGCCCCTGATGAAGAGCCTCCAGTCGCCGCTGAACACGGTGTCCGGACTCGGGGCGCGCGCGGTCCCGTACATCCCCCTGGCCCTGTTCGCGGGGCTGGGGGCGCTGCTGTCCTACCTGTGGAAGTGGCCCTGCCGCTTCGGCGGGGCGTGGAACCACGGGACCCTGCAGTTCACGAACTTCTGTTACACCGACATCTATCCGCTGTGGTGGAACGAGAAGCTCAACGAGGGCAAGGTCCCCTACTTCGACTACCCGGTCGAATACCCCGTCGGCATCGGCGGGATCATGGAGTTCTTCCGCCGCATCGTCACGCCCATGAGCGACCCCGGGACGGCGTTCTACGACCTGACCGTGATCCTCATGGCCCTCTGCCTGGTCGTCGGCGTGCTGCTGATGGCCGCGCTGGCCGGACCGGTCCGGCGCTGGGACGCGCTCTGGTACGCCCTCGCCCCCGCGCTGATCCTCACCGCCTACATCAACTGGGATCTGGCCGCCAACGCCCTGTCGCTGGGCGCGCTGCTGGCCTGGGCCAAGCGGCGGCAGTGGCTGGCGGGCGTCCTGCTCGGCCTGGCGATCGCCACGAAGTTCTACCCGCTGATGTTCCTGGGCCCGCTGTTCCTGCTGACGCTGCGCACCGGCAAATGGGTGCCGTTCCTCAAGACGGTCGGCGGCGCGGCCGGGATCTGGATCGTCGTCAACGTGCCGATCATGCTGACCGCCTTCGACGGCTGGAAGCGGTTCTACGTCTTCAGCCAGGAGCGCCGGGCCGACTGGGGCTCGATCTGGTACTTCTTCAACCAGAAGCAGTGGCCGATCCTCGGCGACGCCGACCGGCTCGACACGCTCGGCGTCCTCTCGCTGGGCGTCTTCTGCCTGGCGATCGCGGTGCTCACGGTGACCGCCCGGACCCGGCCCCGGCTGATGCAGCTGTCCTTCCTCACCCTGGCCGCGTTCATGCTGACCAACAAGGTGTGGTCGCCGCAGTACGTGCTCTGGCTGATCCCCTTCGCGGTGCTGGCCCGGCCCAACTGGAAGGCGATCGCGCTCTGGCAGGTCGCCGAGTGCTGGTACTTCTTCGCGATCTGGCTCTACCTGGTCGGCCTCCAGCCCGGCAACGAGGCGCTGGGCATCTCCGGCGACACCTACTTCACCGCCGTGTGGGGCCGGGCGATCACCATTCTGATCATGATGGCCCTCGTCGTGCGCGACATCCTCAAGCCGGACAAGGACGTGATCCGGCAGACCGGGACCGACGACCAGGTCGGCGGCGTCTTCGACGAGGCCCCCGACCGGTTCCGCGTCGCGCTCTCCTGACCCCCGGCCGGTCTCCGGCCACGGCCCCCGGCCGGTCTCCCCGGCCCCACGGATCCGGTACGGCACGCCGTACCGGATCCGTGCTGTCCGGAGGGGGCGGTCGTCCGGCGGCGGTCTGCCGGAAGTGGTCTGCCGGAAGTGGTCAACGTCATGACCTCCCCGGCTGGCCGCAAGACATGATGATCCGCCACAATTCCACCGTATGACCACCCCCCTGGAACCTCCGCGCGACACCGCGATGGAGGCGTTGACGCTCTGGCTGAGTTCCCGGTTGGGAATCGTCGTCCTCGCGGTCGTGGGGGCCGGGGCCATGTCGGGGGGAGATACCGTTGCGCCGTTCCTGGAGCGCTGGAAGCACTGGGACACCCAGCTCCTCATCACCATCGCCGAGCACGGCTACGGCGGCGACCCCGCCGCCGCCGAACCGGACAAGGGGCTGCCCGCGTTCTTCCCCGGCATGCCGCTGACGCTCCGCGCGGTGCACACGTTCGTGGGCGACTGGACGCTCGCCGGGCTGCTCATCTCCTTCGTGGCGGGCGCCGTCGCGATGGTGGCGCTGGCCAGGCTCGCCGAGTTCGAGGGGCCGCCGGGAGCCGGGTGGCGCGCGGTGCTGGCGCTGCTGCTCTGGCCCATGTCGGTGTTCCTGTTCACCGGCTACAGCGAGGCGCTGTTCCTGGCCTTCGCGATCCCGGCCTGGCTGGCGGCACGCCGGGGCCACTGGCCACTGGCCGCCGGTCTCGCGGCGGGGGCCTCCTGCATGCGGATCACCGGTCTGTTCCTCGCCCTCGCCCTGATCGTGGAGTTCTTCACCCGGCGGCAGGCCGTACGGCAGGCGGCGTGGCTGGTGCTGCCGTTCGTGCCGCTGGTGCTCTACTCCGCCTACCACTACAGCCGCAGCGGTGACTGGCTGGCGTGGAAGCACGCCCAGGAGGCCGGGTGGGGACGGCACATGGTGTGGCCGTGGGAGTCGCTGATCACGACGTGGAACTCGGCCATGGGGGAGGGACGGTTCGCCTGGGCGTTCCGGCTGGAGATCGCCGGGGCGGTCGTCGGGGTCGGGCTCGTGCTGGTCCTGCTCTACCTGCGGCGGTGGAGCGAGTTCGTCTACGTGGGCCTTCAGGTGGGCGCCCTGGTCTGCTCCGCCTACTACCTGTCGATCCCACGCTCGGCGCTGCTGTGGTGGCCGCTGTTCCTGCTCATCGCGCGGGCGGGCACCCCGGGCGCGCGCTGGAGACAGTGGGTGATCCTCGTCTACGCGCTGGTGGTCGGCCCGTTGATGGTGCTCAACACGCTGACTTTCATGGATGGTGCCTGGGTGGGGTGACTCTCCTTACCCATTCTTGGCGCGGAGTAATCCAGAAAAGTTGTCCACAGGCTGGGGATCAAGCGTTCTTGCTGATCAGAGGCTCTTTCTGAGGAGAGAGATGTCCTCGGCCTGGCCCTCGAACGGTGTCTCCACCACGATCGGGGCCCCAGCGCTGCGGCAGATCGAGAGGATCAGCTCGGTGTCGATCTGACCCGCGCCGAGGTTGGCGTGCCGGTCGGCGCCGGATCCCGCGGCGTCGCGCGAGTCGTTGCAGTGGATCAGGTCGATCCGGCCGGTGATGGCCATGATCCGCTCGACCACGTCGGCCAGCTCCTCGCCGGCCGCGTGCGCGTGGCAGGTGTCCAGGCAGAAGCCCACGTCGAAGCCGTCGAGGGCGTCCCACAGCCGGGCGATGCGCTCCAGCCTGCGGGCCATCGCGTTGCCGCCGCCCGCGGTGTTCTCGATGAGCACCGGGACCTCGTGCTCCTCCAGCCGCTCGAACACCTTGCGCCAGTTGTCGAAGCCCTTCTGCGGGTCGTCGCCGGCGCCGACGTGGCCGCCGTGGACGATCAGGCCCTTGGCGCCCAGCTCGGCCGCCGCGGCGAGGTTCGAGCCCAGCAGCTTGCGGCTGGGGATGCGGATCCGGTTGTTGGCGGTGGCCACGTTGATCACGTAGGGCGCGTGGATGTAGACGTCCACGTCGGAGTCCCTGATCTCCCGGGTCTTGTCGCCGATGACCGGGCCCTTCCAGCCCTGGGGATCGCCGAGGAAGAACTGCGCGACCTCGGCGTCGCGCGCCCTGGCGTGGGCCAGCGGGTCGTCCTGGTCGACATGGGCTCCGATACGCGGCATGTGTTCGAGCCTAGCCGTTTCGGGCCGCCTTTCACGGGCAGTCGCACGGCGCGCCCCGATGCCCGCTCCCCCCGCGGGCCGAACGCAAGGAGTCGAAGTGGCTTACTACCGCAGAGGGATCAGCCTGATCGGCCTGATCTACATCCTGGTCGGCCTCTACGTGGCCTGGGTCTACGACTACATCACCCCCAAGCTCCTGAAGGACGTCGCCGAGGCACTGCTGGCGGTCTTCCTGTGGTTCCTCGTCCTGCTCGGCGTGGACCTGCGGCTGGGCGGTTAGCCGCCGGGCGCGGCCTTCGGCGGTCGGGGCTCTACGGGTAGAAACCGCCGTGGTAGATGCCGAAGGCCACGCCCACGAACGAGGCCACGATGCCCACGATGTTCAGCGAGCGCTCGGCCGTCGTCGCCGAGACGTACTGCGAGTAGAAACCCCCGACGAACCCCACCGTCCCCAGCCACGCCCCGATCGCGTGCGCGCCGGGGAAGAACGCGGACACGAAGGCGATCAGCCCGCAGGCGAGCGTGACGACACTCAGGACGTTTTCGACGGGGTGCCGTCGCCCGTCGCTGTTCAGTCGCAGCCGGGACGGCCGGCCCCCGGTGGAACGAAACACGTGCGGCATGGCTCACCACCCCCCGTCCTCCCATGGTAGGGAGGTGCCCGGCGAGGTGACGGCCCAACCCTTGACCGGCTGGTAGGCTGGCACGGCTACGTTTCATGGGCGTGTTATGACCCGCCCTCCGCCATGGCCGCCGAAATGGGCGACCGCGGTGCAGACGTCAGCGTCCTCCTGTCACGGCACGGTGTCGTGACCGCAAGAGTCCAGAGGAGGTTGGAAGCCAGCATGCGTCGTTACGAGATGATGGTCATTCTCGACCCTTCGCTCGATGAGCGTACGGTGGCCCCTTCCCTCGACCAGTTCCTCACTGTCGTCCGCAATGACGGCGGCAGCGTGGAGAAGGTCGACGTGTGGGGTCGTCGTCGGCTGTCCTACGACATCGACAAGAAGCCCGAGGGCATCTACGCCGTCATCGACCTGACCGCTGAGCCCGCCACGGTCAAGGAGCTCGACCGGCAGATGAACCTCAACGAGGGCATCCTGCGGACCAAGGTCCTCCGTCCGGACGTGCACTAACCCCCGGCATTTTGTCGGGCGGCAGCCGTACTCTGAGCCGATAACCAGCTAAGGCCGCAGGAAGGGCAGCGCTAGCCATGGCAGCAGGCGACACCACCATCACCATCGTCGGCAACCTCGTCGACGATCCGGAGTTGCGGTTCACCCCTACGGGGCAGGCTGTGGCCCGGTTCCGCATCGCATCCACTCCGCGGTTTCTGGACAAGACGACCAACGAGTGGAAAGACGGCGAAGGCCTCTTCCTGACCTGCAACGTCTGGCGGCAGGCGGCGGAGAACGTCGCCGAGAGCCTCCAGCGCGGCATGCGGGTCATCGTTCAGGGACGGCTCCGCCAGCGGTCTTACGAGACCAAGGAAGGCGAGAAGCGCACCGTCTACGAGGTCGAGGTCGACGAGGTCGGCCCCTCCCTGAAGAACGCGACCGCCAAGGTCAACAAGACGGCCCGTCAGGGCGGCGGTGGCGGCGGCTTCGGCGGCGGCCCGGCCAACGACCCGTGGGCCTCCGCGGCGCCCGCCGCCCCCCAGGGCGGCGGCTTCGGCGGCGGTAACAACTACGGCGGCGGTGGCGGTGGCGGCGGCAACTTCGGTGGCGGCCAGCAGCAGGGTGGCGGCAACTTCGGTGGCGGCGACTTCAGCGACGAACCGCCCTTCTAGGTCGATCCTTCCAGGTCGGTACGGCCGTCCTCCGGGACGGCCGGAGATCGCATCCTGAAATCCAGTCCATATCCGCAGCGACCATTCCCGCCTCGCGGCGGGGCTCTGAAAGGAGCACCACGATGGCCAAGCCGGCACTGCGCAAGCCTAAGAAGAAGGTTTGCCTGTTCTGCCATGACAAGATCTCCTACGTCGACTACAAGGACACGGCGCTGCTTCGGAAGTTCATCTCCGACCGCGGCAAGATCCGTGCCCGCCGGGTGACGGGCAACTGCACCCAGCACCAGCGTGACGTGGCGACCGCTATCAAGAACGCTCGTGAGATGGCGCTCCTGCCGTACATGAGCACCGCGCGCTAAGGAGGTCGGACAGATGAAGCTCATTCTCACCAGTGAGGTCACCGGCCTCGGCGCCCCCGGCGACATCGTCGAGGTCAAGAGCGGCTACGGCCGCAACTACCTGCTCCCCCGTGGCTTCGCGATCCTGTGGACGCGCGGCGGCGAGAAGCAGATCTCCTCGATCAAGAAGGCTCGCGACGCCCGCGAGATCCGCGACCTGGGCACCGCCCAGGAGGTCGCGGGTCAGCTCAAGTCCCTGAAGGTGGTCCTGAAGACGAAGGCCGGCGACTCCGGCCGTCTCTTCGGCTCCATCACCACGGGCGACGTCGCCGACGCCGTCAAGGCCGCCGGCGGCCCCCTGCTCGACCGCCGTCGCATCGAGATCGCGCCCGCGATCAAGAGCCTCGGCTCCCACCGGGTCAGCGTCAAGCTGCACCCGGAGGTCTCCGCGGCCCTCGACATCGAGGTCGTCGCGGCCTGACCGGTCACGCATCATGAGGGCTCTTCCCCGTCCGCGGGGAAGAGCCCTCATCCGTATGGCGAGACGATGTCACCCGGGGTCACCGCACATACGTAGAATTCGTGAGTCGTTGCTTGATTCTGGAGGTTTGTCATGATCCGTCCTTCGATGCTGCTCGCGCTCGGCGCCCTCGCGGTGGCCGCCGTAGCATGTGCGCCGGCCTCGGAAACGGCGGTTCAGGCAGCCCCCTCCGCCCCGGCCACCTGCGCCAAGGACCAGCTCACGCTGAAGACCCCGGGCAAGCTGACCATCGGCACCGACAAGCCCGCCTACGAGCCGTGGTTCAAGGACGACGACCCGGCCAACGGCAAGGGCTTCGAGAGCGCGGTGGCCCATGCCGTCGCCAAGCAGCTCGGCTTCGAGAGCGGTGAGGTGGCCTGGGCCACGGTGAAGTTCGACACCGCGTTCGCCCCCGGCGCCAAGCAGTTCGACTTCGACCTCAACCAGGTCTCCGTGACGCCTGACCGGGCCAAGGTCGTCGACTTCAGCAAGGGCTACTACACGGTCAAGCAGGCCGTGGTCGCGCTGGACGGCTCCAAGGTCGCCTCCGCGACGGACCTGGCCGCCCTCAAGGACGCCAAGATCGGCGTGCAGGTCGGCACCACCTCGCTGCAGGCGGTCAAGGACGTCATCAAGCCGGCGGCCGAGCCGAACGTCTACAACGAGCAGATCGACGCGGTGAACGCGCTGAAGAACAAGCAGGTCGACGCGGTGGTGGTGGACCTGCCCACCGCCTTCTACGTGACCGCCGCCCAGGTCGAGAACTCCAAGATCGTCGGCCAGTTCGGCGCCGCCTCCGGCACGCCCGAGGTCTTCGGCGCGGTCTTCGAGAAGGGCAGCCCGCTGGTCGGCTGCGTGAACGAGGCGATCGACAAGCTGACCTCCTCCGGCGAGCTCGCCAAGATCGAGACCGAATGGCTCGGCTCGGCCGCGGGTGCTCCGGAGCTGAAGTGACCGGGACGGCCTCACCGGGCACCGGCATGTCTGCGGCGCGGGCGGCGTCCCGCGGACGGGACGCCCGCACCCGGCGGACAGCGGTGATCGTGTGACGGCCCAGACGGCCTGGGTGAAGAGCGAGCGGCAGGCGGAGCGGGAGCGACTCCGCAGGAAGAGGTCGATCCGGTCGAGTTCGATCGCGACCACCTCGACGGTCCTGCTGATCGTCCTGCTCGTCTGGGTCTTCACCAACTCGCCCGGCTGGCCCCGGGTCCAGGAGACGTTCTTCAACCCCGAGCAGTTCGTGAAGGCGCTGCCGGACGTGCTGAGCGGCTTCCTGCTCAACATCAAGATCTTCCTGATCGCCGAGCCGCTGATCCTGATCGTGGGCCTGCTGGTGGCGCTGGCGCGCAACCTCAAGGCGCCGGCGTTCTTCCCGCTGCGTGCCCTCGCGGTGGCCTACACCGACGTCTTCCGCGGCGTGCCCACGATCCTGGTCATCTACCTCGTCGGCTTCGGCCTGCCCGCGCTCGGCCTGCAGGGCATGCCGACGGATCTGGCGACGCTGGGTGTCATCGCGCTCACCCTGTCCTACGGGGCGTACGTGGCGGAGGTGTTCCGGGCGGGCATCGACTCGGTGCATCCGAGCCAGTGGGCGGCGGCCCGCTCCCTCGGGCTGAGCCACGGCAGGACCATGCGGTACGTGGTGGTGCCGCAGGCCGCGCGCCGGGTGGTGCCGCCACTGCTCAACGACTTCGTCTCGTTGCAGAAGGACACCGCGCTGGTCGCCACGATCGGCCCGCTGGAGGCTCTGCGGCAGGCGCAGATCCACGCCGCCAGCACCTTCAACTACACGCCCTATCTGGCGGCGGCGCTGCTGTTCATCCTGCTCACCATCCCCATGGCCCGCTTCACCGACTACCTGGCGGCCCGGTCGCAGCGGCGGCGGGGCCAGTGAGCGCGCGCACCGGGCGGGCCGGTGGTCGCGGCGGCGGGTACGGCGGGCGGGCCGGCGGGTACGGCGGCCCCGGCTCACGGCCCGGCGAGCCGCCAGTCGAGGAGAACCCATGAGCCTGCTGAGCATCGAGGGCGTCTGGAAGAACTACCACGGCAGCAGCGTGCTGCGCGGAGTCGACCTGTCGGTCGAGGCGCACGAGGTGGTCTGCCTGATCGGCGCCTCCGGCTCGGGCAAGTCCACACTGCTGCGCTGCGTGAACCTGCTGGAGACCGTGGACGACGGTGTGATCTACCTGGACGGCGACGAGATCACCGACGTCCGGGTCGACGTCGACCAGGCGCGCAGGCGCATGGGCATCGTGTTCCAGGCCTTCAACCTCTTCCCGCACATGACCGTGCTGGACAACATCACGCTGGCCCCGCGCAAGGTGCACAAGGTCGGCCGGGGGCAGGCCGAGGAGGAGGCCCGCGAGCTGCTGGCCAGGTTCGGCCTGGCGGACAAGGCCGGCGCCTACCCCGACCGGCTCTCCGGCGGCCAGCAGCAGCGCGTCGCCATCATCCGGGCCCTCGCCACCCGGCCCAGCCTGATGCTGCTGGACGAGGTCACCTCGGCGCTGGACCCGGCGCTGGTCAAGGAGGTGCTTGAGATCATCCGGGAGCTCAAGGCGGGCGGGATGACCATGATCCTGACCACCCACGAGATGGGCTTCTGCCGGGAGATCGCGGACACCGTCTGCTTCCTGGACGGCGGCGTGCTCCTGGAGCGCGGCACCCCCGAGCAGATCTTCACCGATCCCCGGGAGCCCCGGACCCGGGAGTTCCTGCGGAGCGTGCTCGACAGCCGGCGGCTGTAGGGGCCTCAGCGGCGGTGCCGGCCGCGGCCCTCGACGCCGCGGCTCTCGGCGCCGAGGGGGGCGGCCGCCGGCCGGGCTCCGGCGAGCACGCTGTTGCGCCTGCCGTACAGCAGGTAGACCAGCACGCCGAAGGCCATCCAGGCGGCGAAGTACAGCCAGGTGATGACCTCCAGGTTCACCAGCAGCCACAGGCAGGCGAGGATCGAGGCGATCGGCACGCCGGGGGAGAGCGGGACCCGGAAGCCCCGGGGCAGGTCCGGCATCGTCCGCCGCATCCTGATCACCCCGCCGGCCACGGCGATGAAGACGAACAGGGTGCCGATCACCACCAGCGGTTCGAGCGTCAGCACCGGTACGAACTCGGCCAGCAGGATCGCCACCCCGCCGATGAGCAGAGTGACCCGGGTCGGGCTGTGGTAGGTCCGGTTGATCTTGGCCAGCGAGCGGGGGAACAGCCCGTCGCGGGCCAGGGCGAACATCACCCGGGTCAGGCCGACGAGCAGCACCAGGACGACCGTGGTGAGACCGAGGACCGCGCCGATGTTGATGATGTGCGCCATGAAGCCCTCCTCCGCCTGGCGGAAGGCGTTGGCGAGCGGAGCCTTGGAGCTCATCTTGTCGTAGGGGGTCATGCCGACCATCACCAGCGCGACCGCGATGTAGATGATCGTGGTGATCACCAGGCTGCGGATGATGCCCTTCGGGATCGACCGGGGGGCGTCCTCGGCCTCCTCGGCCGCGGTGGCCACGATGTCGAACCCGATGTAGGCGAAGGTGATGACCGCCGAGGCGGCGAAGATGCCGAACCAGCCGAACGCGCCCGTCTGGCCGAACAGGACGCCGAGCAGCGGGGAGTGCAGGGTGTCGTCGGCGGTCCCGGCGGGGGTCGCCGGGACGGGGATGGTGGAGAGGTTCCGCTGGTCGAAGTGGGTGGCGCCGACCACGATGACCGCGCCGACGGCCAGCAGCTTGGCGACCACGATGATCCACAGGGTGCGCAGGCCGACCCGGGCGCCCAGCGCCACCACGGCCGTCAGCACCACCAGGATGAACAGCGCGAACAGGTCGAACCCCTCGGCCTGGCCGGTGATCTTCGCCAGGAGGTCCGGGAGGCGCACGCCGAGGTCGGCGAGCATCTGGGCGGCGTAGAGGGACCAGGCGCGGGCCACCACCGCGGTGGCGAGCAGCAGCTCCATCACCAGCGCCCAGCCGACGAGCCAGGCCCACACCTCGCCGAAGATGACGTAGGTGAAGGTGTAGGCGCTGCCCGAGGTCGGCATGGCCGACGACAGCTCGGCGAAGCAGAAGGCCACGAGCAGGCTGGTGATTCCGGCGATCATGAAGGAGAGGATCACGCCGGGGCCGGCCATGGTGGCCGCCTGCCGGCCGGCGACGCTGAAGATGCCCGCACCGATCATGACGCCGACGCCCAGGACGACGAGGTCCGTACGGCCGTAGGCCTTGGGGAGACCGTGGCGCGCGCCGGTCCAGCGGTTCGTGACCTCGGTGGGTGGAAGGCGGCGTAAGATCGATAAAGACGTACCTTCGGGCACGGCGCGACCCAATCATTATGGGTGGAACACCTTCATAGCGGACGTGTTCACAGTGCCGCAGGGGGTTGCGTCGTACAAGAGGTAGCCGGTCACGTGGTGGACACCGCCAGATCACGCACCGATCACCAACCACGCCCTGCCGTAGGCGCGTGTTCCCAGAGTGACCAGCCGGGCCGTCATCCACACCCCCAGCGCCAGCCAGAGCGCGGTCAGGCCGCCGCCGGCACCGACCACCAGCAGCGCGGCGGGCAGGTAGGCGAGCGTCGTCCACATGCTCGCCCAGGCGAGATAGCGCTGGTCACCGGCGCCGATCAGCACCCCGTCCAGAACGAAGACCACCCCGGCGACCGGCTGCAGTGCCGCGATCACCCACATCAGGTCGAGCAGCTCCCCGGCCACCGCCGGGCCCGCGTCGAACAGGCCGGGCACGAACGGCCTGGCCACGACCACGGCGAGCCCCAGCACCACGCCCGAGCCGATCCCCCACATGACCATCCTCCAGGTCGCCGTCCGGGTCCCGGCGACGTCGCCGGCGCCCAGGGTGCGGCCGGTGATGGCCTGCCCGGCGATGGCGATCGCGTCCAGGGCGAAGGCCAGCAGGGTCCAGATCCTGAGGGCGACCGTGTGGGACTCGATCTGGTCGTCTCCCATGCGGGTGGCCACGGCCGCCGCGATGGTCATCACCACCTGCATGCAGGCCGTACGGATGACCAGGGCGACCCCGGCGGAGCCCGCCGCCCTGATGCCCGCCAGGTCCGGCCTGAGCGGCGCTCTGTGCCGCCCGAAGACCAGGGCGAGGTAGACCGCGGCGCCGAGCGACTGGGCCAGCACCGTGCCCCAGGCCGAGCCCGCGACACCCCAGCCCATGCCCAGGACGAACACCACGTTGAGCACCGCGTTGAGCGCGAAGGAGCCGACGGACACCAGCAGCGGGGTCGTGGTGTCCTGCATGCCGCGCAGCACGCCGGTCCCGGCCAGCACGAGCAGCATGGCCGGGACGCCCAGCAGGCTGATCCGCAGGTAGGTCACCGCCTGCCGGGCGAGCTCGCCCTCGGCGCCGATCAGGTGGACGAGCGAGGGCGCGAGGGGCCACACCACCGCGATGATCGCCAGGCCGACCCCGGCGGCCAGCCAGAGGCCGTCCACCCCCTGCCGCATCGCCCGCAGGGTGTTGCCCGCGCCGATCTGCCGGGCCACCGCCGCCGTCGTGCCGTAGGCCAGGAACACGCACAGTCCCACCAGGACGCTCAGCACGGTGCTCGCCACCCCCAGCGCGCCGAGCGCGGGGGCGGGCAGGTGGCTGACGATGACGGAGTCCGTCAGCAGGAACAGCGGCTCGGCGACCAGTGCTCCGAAGGCCGGCACGGCCAGCCGGAAGATCTGCCTGTCGTGTTCGCGGCCGGCTCTGGGGGTAAGAGGCACCCCTCTATTGTGCCTCTTACCGCTGGGGCGGCTCCCATGAGGATCAACGGGACGGGACACGCCATGTGAGGATAGTCTCGGCGTGTCGCCCCAACTTTCTTTCCTCCACAGGCAGTGGATGACGTTTTTGCTGGTCAGGCGGCCATGTGGGGCTGTGGACAAGAGTTATCCACAGAACTGTCCCCAGGCTGTCCCTGCCCCTGGGGAAGAACTGGCCACCTTATCCACACCCCTGTCTACAGGTCGCGTTGCCACTTGGTCCGGGGAGCGTGGAAACTGTCAGACTGGTCGGCTAAAAATGGGGATAGCGTAACTGTGTTCGAAAGAGGGGGTGTGCGGTGAGCATCGCGGAGCCACCGGTCTTCGAGCCGGGATTCGAGCGCACCCCACCGAACAACATCGAGGCGGAGCAGTCCGTCCTCGGCGGCATGCTGCTGTCCAAGGACGCCATCGCCGACGTCGTCGAGATCCTGCGGTCCGACGACTTCTACCGTCCGGCCCACCAGATCATCTACGACATCATCACCGACCTCTACGGCCGGGGCGACCCCGCCGACGCCGTCACCATCTTCGACGAGCTGCAGAAGCGCGGCGAGGTCGCCCGGGTCGGCGGCGGCGCCTACCTCCACACCCTGACCGCCGTCGTGCCCACCGCGGCCAACGCGGGCTACTACGCGCGGATCGTCCGCGAGCAGGCCATCCTCCGGCGGCTGATCGAGGCCGGCACCCGCATCGTCTCCTTCGGGTACGGCGGGCAGGACGAGGAGGTCGACGACCTCGTCGACCGCGCCCAGGCCGAGATCTACAAGGTCACCGAGCGCCGCACCTCCGAGGACTACGTCCCCCTGGCCGACATCATGCCCGGGGCCCTCGACGAGCTGGAGGCCATCGGCGGCCGGGGCGGCCAGATGGTCGGCGTCCCCACGGGCTTCCAGGACCTCGACGCCCTCACCAACGGCCTCCACCCCGGCCAGATGATCGTCGTGGCCGCCCGCCCGGCCATCGGCAAGTCGACTTTGGGGCTGGATTTCGCGAGATCTGCCGCTATCAAGCACGGTATGACGACTGTCGTGTTCTCGCTGGAAATGTCGCGTAATGAGATCACGATGCGTCTGCTGTCCGCCGAGGCGAGGGTGGCGCTGCACAACATGCGTTCGGGCACGATGACCGACGACGACTGGGCCAAGCTGGCCCGGCGGATGGGAGAGGTGGCCGAGGCGCCGCTGTTCATCGACGACTCGCCCAACATGTCGATGATGGAGATCCGGGCCAAGTGCCGCCGTCTCAAGCAGCGCAACGACCTGCGCTTCGTCATCATCGACTACCTGCAGCTGATGTCCTCGCCGAAGAAGACCGAGAGCCGCCAGAACGAGGTCTCCGAGATCTCCCGTGCCATCAAGCTCCTCGCCAAGGAGCTGGAGGTCCCGGTCATCGCGATCTCCCAGCTGAACCGTGGTCCCGAGCAGCGGACCGACAAGCGCCCCATGGTCAGCGACCTCCGTGAATCGGGGTGCCTCACAGCGGACACCCGCATCCTCCGGGCCGACACCGGTGCGGAGGTGCCATTAAGGGAGTTGCTGGACAGCGGGGAGCGTGACATTCCCGTGTGGTCGCTCGACGAACGGCTGCGGCTCATCCCGAGGACGATGACTCACGTTTTCTCGAGCGGAGTCAAGGAGGTCTTCAAGCTCCGGCTGAAGTCCGGCCGGGAGGTCGAGGCGACCGCGAACCATCCCTTCATGACCTACGACGGGTGGCGTCCGCTGGGCGAACTCCACCCAGGCACCCGGCTTGCGGTGCCACGTCATGTGCCGGCTCCCGCGCAGCTTCAGGAATGGCCGGACGAGGAAGTCGTTCTACTGGCTCACATGATCGGTGATGGGTCGTTCGTGAAGACCCAGTCGATACGCTACGCGAGCAAGGACGAGGCCTGCCTCGAAACGATGACCGAGGCGGCGAGGCACTTCGGCATCACCGCCGTCCGGGACGAATACGCGTCCGCCAGGGTGACCACCCTGCGTCTGCCCGCGCCTTATCGCCTAACCCATGGCAAGAGGAATCCGATCGCCGCTTGGCTGGACTCGCTTGGACTCTTCGGGCTGAGGAGCCACGAGAAGTACGTCCCTGAAGGGATCTTCTCGCTTTCCAAACGGCAGATCGCTCTCTTCCTGCGCCACCTCTGGGCCACCGACGGCTGTGTCTGGTGGGACGAGAAGCTTGGACAGGCCCGGATTCACTACGCCTCCACGAGCCGGCGCCTGATCGACGACGTCGCTCGGCTTCTTCTGCGCTTCAACGTGATGACCAGGGTGAAGGAGGTGCGGAAGGGTGACTGTCGGCCGGGTTATCAGTTGCTCCTCTACGGTGCTGAGAACCAACTGCGCTTCCTTGACGACATTGGTGTCCACGGTGAACGATCGGTGCAAGCGGAGTGGTGCACCTCTGCGTTGCGTGGAATAAAAGCGAACACGAACGTCGACACCGTCCCCCGTGAGGTATGGGACAGGGTGAGAAACGTACTGGCCGAGAAGGGCATGACTCAGCGGGAGTTCTCGGCTGAGCTCGGCACCCAGTTCTGCGGAAGCAGCCTGTGGAAGCGCGCCCCCGGTCGTGAACGCCTGGGACGGGTCGCCACGATTCTCGATGACGCCCAACTGGAGATGCTCGCCACGAACGACGTCTTCTGGGACGAGATCGTCTCCGTAGAAAGTCAGGGAGAGCAGGTCGTATACGACGCCACCGTTCTGGGCACCCATAATTTCGTAGCGAACGGCATCAGCGTTCACAACTCGATCGAGCAGGATGCCGACATGGTCATCCTTCTCCACAGAGAAGACGCATACGAGCGTGAATCGCCCCGGGCGGGTGAAGCCGACCTGATCGTGGCCAAGCACCGTAACGGCCCCACCGCCACGGTCACCGTGGCCTTCCAGGGCCACTACAGCCGCTTCGTCGACATGGCCCCCCACTAGGCCCGTCCTGTAGGGCCACGGTTTCCGTGGCGGAGTACGGCTTGGCGGGCGGAGTGCGGCCTCCTGGGGTGCGGCCGGAGTACGGCGGAAACTGTCACGGACAGTCCCTTCGCTCGTGTTCCGGCCCCAGCCTCAAGGCGAGCAGATCTTCGGCGGCCCCTTGCCGGGGGCGTGAGTCGATGTGTCCCCGTCAGTCGGTTCCGGACTCCATCGCGGCGCGGTCGAGCATCTCGTCGTCGTCGGAGATCGGGCCGCGTGAGGCGATGGCCTCGGCGCCGCCCTGCGGCATCGCGCCGATCAGTCCGGTGGAGGCCGCCTGGGCGGCGCCGATGAGCGCGGGATGGTCGGTGCCGACCATCCCGAGGCTGGCGTACTGTTCGAGCTTGGCGCGCGAGTCGGCGATGTCGAGGTTGCGCATGGTGAGCTGGCCGATCCGGTCCACCGGACCGAACGCCGAGTCCTCGGTGCGCTCCATCGACAGCTTGTCCGGGTGGTAGCTGAAAGCCGGGCCGGAGGTGTCCAGGATCGAGTAGTCCTCACCACGCCGCAGCCGCAGCGTCACCTCGCCGATGACCGCCGTGCCGACCCAGCGCTGCAGCGACTCTCGCAACATCAGCGCCTGCGGGTCGAGCCAGCGGCCCTCGTACATCAGCCGGCCGAGCCGCCGTCCCTCGTTGTGGTAGCTCGCCAGGGTGTCCTCGTTGTGGATGGCGTTGACCAGCCGTTCGTAAGCCGCGTGCAGCAACGCCATCCCGGGCGCCTCGTAGATGCCGCGGCTCTTGGCCTCGATCACCCGGTTCTCGATCTGGTCCGACATGCCCATGCCGTGCCGTCCGCCGATCGTGTTCGCCTCCATCACCAGGTCGACCGGGGTGGCGAACTCCTTGCCGTTGATCGTCACCGGGCGGCCCTGGTCGAAGCCGATGGTCACGTCCTCGGTGGCGATCTCGACCGCGGGATCCCAGAAGCGCACGCCCATGATCGGGTCCACGGTCTCGATGCCGGTGTCGAGGTGCTCCAGGGTCTTGGCCTCGTGGGTGGCGCCCCAGATGTTGGCGTCGGTCGAGTAGGCCTTCTCGGTGCTGTCGCGGTAGGGGAGGCCGTGGGCGAGCAGCCACTCCGACATCTCCTTGCGGCCGCCGAGCTCGGACACGAAGTCCGCGTCGAGCCAGGGCTTGTAGATGCGCAGGTGGGGGTTCGCGAGCAGGCCGTACCGGTAGAACCGCTCGATGTCGTTGCCCTTGAACGTCGAGCCGTCGCCCCAGATCTGCACGTCGTCCTCGATCATCGCCCGGACCAGCAGGGTCCCGGTGACGGCACGGCCGAGCGGCGTGGTGTTGAAGTAGGCGCGCCCGGCCGAGCGGATGTGGAACGCGCCGCAGGTGAGCGCGGCCAGGCCCTCCTCGACCAGCGCCGCGCGGCAGTCGACCAGGCGTGCGATCTCGGCGCCGTACGCCACCGCGCGGCCGGGCACCGAGGCGATGTCGGGCTCGTCGTACTGACCGATGTCGGCGGTGTAGGTGCACGGGACGGCACCCTTGTCGCGCATCCAGGCGACGGCGACCGAGGTGTCGAGGCCGCCCGAGAAGGCGATGCCGACGCGCTCGCCGGTCGGCAGGGAGGTGAGAACCTTGGACATGAGACAAGAGTATGCATTGCATCGCATGATCATGCAAAATCTCGATCGGCCCGCCCGAGGTTTGGCGGCCCGTGACGCGTTTCTTGACCGCACCCCGACTCGCCGGTACGGGGAACTCCTCGGTCGGCCGCGGCGGCTCGATCACGATGTCGCGGGCCTCGGCGTGGGGTGCGAGGGGGCTCCGGGCGCGGAGAGGGGGAGCCTACGCTCCGGTGGAGGCGATGCCGCCGTGGAGCACCAGGGCCCAGGCGAGGCAGCCGAACGCGGCCGTGGACGTCACCGCGCGGATGAGGTTCCAGCGGTTCCACGTCGCCTCGAAGGCCTCGCGTACCGCCGCGAGGTCGGCGATGCCGTCGGGCTGTCCGGCCGCGGCGAGCTGGTCGTTGAGCGGCACGTTGACGGCGGCGGTGATGGCGAACGTCAGCCCGTACAGCACCAGGGCGGCAACGATCCAGGGCAGCACGTGCCGCCCGTCCCCACGCAGGTGAAGCGCTCCCGCCAGGGCGATCAGGGCCAGCGTGCCCACGAAGGGGACGAGGAACCAGCCGTTGAGGATCTTCACATTGATCCACTGCATCGCGCTGACGAAGGTCCGGTCGTCCGTCCGGCCGAGACCGAGCATGACCGCGCAGGTGAACGCGTAGAACAGGCCCGCGATGAGCCCGGTGGTCAGTGTGGACGCGACCAGCGCGGCGCTCCGAAACAACTCGAACATCCCATCCTCCGTTACGGAAATCCAATGTGCGGTCACGGACGCCGGGCGTGCCCCCGCGGGATCCCGCCCGGCGTCCGTGGATCGCGGGTCTCTCAGCCGTTCCAGACGCCGGTGGCCGCCGCGTCCCGCGCGTAGTCGGCGAAATCCCGGGGCTCCCTGCCCAGGGCGAGCCGGACGCCGTCGGTCAGGTGGGCGTTGCGGCCGTCCAGGACCTTGGTGAACAGCTCGGTCAGCATCGTCGCCTCATCGGCCGGTACGCCGTGCTCCACGAGCGCGTCCGCGTACTCCTCGGCGGAGACCGGTACGTACCGTACCTCCCGGTCTGCCGCTTTGGCGATCTCGCCGGCGGCGTCGGCGAAGGTCAGCAGCCGGGGGCCGGTCAGCTCGTATGTCCGGCCCGCGTGTCCGTCCTCGGTCAGCGCCGCGACCGCGACGTCCGCGATGTCCTCGACGTCGATGAACGGCTCCGCCACGTTCCCGGCGGGCAGCGCCACCACGCCGCTGAGCACCGGCTCCAGCAGGTAGTGCTCGCTGAAGTTCTGGTTGAACCAGCTCGCCCGCAGGATCGTCCACTCGGCGCCGGACTCCTGGACCGTCCGCTCGCAGGCCCGAGCCTCCTCCTCGCCCCGGCCGGACAGCAGGACGAGCCGCCGGACGCCGCCGTCGGCCGCCAGTGCGGCGAAGGAGCCGATCGAGGCGGCGGCGCCGGGGGCGGCCAGGTCGGGGTAGTACGTCACGTAGACCGACTCCACGTCCCGCAGCGCGGCTGCCCACGTGGCCTGGTCCTCCCAGTCGAACGGGGGCGTGCCCGAGCGGGAACCGGCCCGCACCGGCAGGCCGCGGGCCGCGAGCCGTTCCACCACGCGGCGGCCGGTCTTGCCCGTTCCGCCGAGGACCAGCGTCGTTCCCTGTCGCGTGTTCTCTGTCATGCCACAAGTGAAGCGCCGACGAGGTGAGACTGGCCATGGCTGAGAGCCGCAAAACCATGTTCATGCGTCTAAAATCAGGCGCATGGACGTACTCGCGGGTCTCCTGGACGGGCCGAGGGCCCGGGGAGCGTTCCTGCTACGATCGATCTTGAACCCACCCTGGTCCCTGCGGATCCAGGACCGGGCGCCGCTCACCCTGGTGGCCATGATGCGGGGCCAGGCGTGGGTGATCCCCGACCACGGGGAAACGGTACGGCTGCGCCCCGGAGACGTCGCGATCATGCGCGGCCCGGATCCGTACACGGTCGCCGACGACCCGGCCACCCCGCCCCAGGTGGTGATCCAGCCCGGACAGCACTGCACCACCCCCGACGGCGAGTCCCTGGCCCAGGAGATGGCTCTGGGCGTCCGCACCTGGGGCAACGGCCCGGACGGCTCGACGGTGATGATCACCGGCACCTACCAGATGCACGGAGAGATCAGCCGGCGGCTGCTCGCGGCGCTGCCCGCGCTGCTGGTCCTGCCCGAGGACGCCTGGGACTGCCCGCTGATCCCGCTGCTCGGCGACGAGATCGTCAAGGACGAGCCGGGGCAGGAGGCCGTGCTCGACCGGCTGCTCGACCTACTGCTCATCGCCGTCCTGCGGGCCTGGTTCTCCCGCCCGGAGGCGGAGGCCCCGGCGTGGTACCGCGCCCACAGCGACCCCGTGGTGGGCCGGGCACTGCGGATGCTCCACAACAACCCGGCCCACCCCTGGACCGTGGCCGCGCTGGCGGCCGGGACCGGCGTCTCCCGCGCGTCGCTGGCGCGTCGCTTCACCGACCTGGTCGGCGAGTCGCCCATGGCGTTCCTCACCGGCTGGCGGCTGGCCATGGCCGCCGACCTGCTCCGCGAGACCGACGCCACCATCGGCGCGGTGGCCCGGCAGGTCGGCTACGGCAGCTCCTTCGCACTGAGCACCGCCTTCAAACGCGTGCTCGGCGTCAGCCCGCAGGAGCACCGAGCCATGTGAGGGCGCGGGCCGCCTCGCCGTAGGCGGTCAGAGGACCGGGCGCATGTGGGTGGTGAGACGGCCGTCGTCGAAGACGTGCACGGCGATCTGGGGCGGCAGGTCGAAGTCGCGGGGGTCCGGTGAGGCGTACTCCTGGGGGAGCAGCGCGGTGGAGACGACCCCCGGGGCGACGATCAGCGGCAGACCGGCGAAGGTGGTGCTCGCCGGAGTGTGGGCGTGGCCCGCCAGCACGGCCACCACCTGGGGGTGCCGCCGCAGGACCTTCTCCAGCCGCTCCGGCTCCCGCAGCCCGATGGTGTCCACGTAGGGGATGCCCAGCGCCACCGCCGGGTGGTGCATGCCCACGATGACCGGGGTGGCGGGGGATTCGGCGAGCACGGTCTCCAGCCAGGCGATCGTCTCGTCCTCCAGGACACCCTCCGGCCGCCCGGGGACGCTGGAGTCGCACAGGGCCACGGTCAGGCCGTCGAGCCGCAGGACCTGGTTGACCGGGCCGTCGCCGTCCTGGCCGAGAAGGACCTCGCGGAAGGCCGGGCGGACGTCGTGGTTGCCCGGGCAGACAACCGTCGGGTAACGCGAGGCCAGCAGCTCGCGTGCGGTCGTGTACTCCTCGGCCGTACCGTGGTCGGCGATGTCCCCGGTTACGATGACGGCGTCCAGCGGGCCGGGCAGGTCCTCCAGGTGTCGCATTACGGCCCGCGCCCGCTCGACGCTGCGGGGGGAGCCATCGATGTGAATGTCACTCACATGCGCCAGTGTCAGCATGCCCCACAGGGTGCCACGCGCCGCCCTCCGCCCACCCACCCGGTACGGCCCGCGGCGTGCCGGCCGTACGGGGCGGTCAAGAAGCGAGGCGGGACGTCAGGGGAGCAGGACGAGGCGCCCGCGGTGAGCCGCCCGCGGGCTGGGTTGATCAGTCCAGGACCGTGAGCGCCTGGGCGGCGGCGTCACGCAGGCGCGCCGGATCCGACAGCCCCTTGGACGTCAGCCGCAGCCCCTGCAGGAAGACCAGCAGGAACCGGGCCAGCGCCCTCGGGTCGCGGTCCCCGGCCAGCTCCCCCTGCGCCTGGGCCCGGATGAGCGCCGAGGCCAGCGCGGTCTCCAGCGCGGTCCAGTTGGCGTCCACGAACCGGGCCACCGTGTCGTCGCCCGGAAGCATCTCCCCGGCCGCGTTCACGATCATGCAGCCGCGTCGCCGCTGGTCGCGGATGGAATCCTCGGTGTAGGACTCGACCAGCCCCCGTACGGCCGGCAGCGCGGGCCCCGGCTGCGACAGCGTCTCCACCGGCGACGGCTCCCTGGTCTCCAGGTAGCGCCGCAGGGCCTTCAGATAGAGCTCGTGCTTGCCGCCGAACGTGGCGTACAGGCTCGCCCTGCCGATCCCCAGATGTTCCACCAGGTCGGCCATGGAGGTCGTCTCGTAGCCGCGCTCCCAGAACAGCTCCATCGCCGCCTGGAGCGCGACCTCCGGATCGAACTCCTTCGTCCTCGCCATGGGAAAACCGTAGAACAAATTGGAATGACCAGTCAAATAATGTACGGCCCACCCCTCTCCGGGGCGGGCCGTACCGGATCGGGGACTACTCCCACCGGAACAGCCGCGCGGACAGCACACCGGTGACGAGCACGGTCGCGGCCATCACCGCCAGGTGCAGCGGCTGGGGCGCGTGACCCGCCCACGTGTCGCGGAGCGCCTGGGCGAACGGCGCCATCGGCAGGAAGTCGCCGATCCGCTGCGCCAGGTCCGGCAGGAACTCCCGGGGGACCCACATGCCCGCCATGAAGAGCAGCGGGAACATCAGGAGCGAGCCGATGCCCGGCGCGGCCTTGGCGCTGGGCGCCACGGCGGCGATCAGCAGGCCGAGACCGAACATCGAGGCGCTGCCGAGCAGGAAAACACCCGCGAACGCCAGGAGACTCCTGGGCACGGCCACGCCGAGGACGAGGTTGCCCAGGCCGATCAGCAGGACGGTCGCGACGACCGCCACCGCGACGTTGTTCACCACCTGGGCGACCAGCAGCCGGACCGGCCGGACCGGGGTGGTCGACATCCGGCGCAGCACGCCGCTCTCCCGGTAGGCCACCAGGGTGCCCGGCAGGGCGGTCAGCGCCATCGTCACCACCGACAGCAGCACCATCATGCCGGGGAGCTGGGTGTCGATCACCCGTTGCCCGCCCAGGGCGGGGTCCGCCGTCTGGAAGCCGGGGATGCTGCCCAGCCCGAGCAGGAGCGCCAGGGGGAGCAGGATCGCGAAGATCGGACCACCCGGCTCCCGCAGGAAGAGCTTCGCCTCGGTCAGGATCATCTTGTTCATCAAATCTCCTTGAGCGTGGATACCCCGCCCTCGGGTGGGGAGGAAGCGCGGCGCGGCGGCGCGCGATTCGGTAATGTGTTCGGCGGCGGCGATAACCAAGCCGTTACTTGCGTGATCGGCTATACCCTCGCCGCCGGGCCGGTGGAGAGGTGAAACGCCTGTGGAGCCGGTGTAAGACCTCAACGGAGATCCTTCCGGGCGGGCTACCGGCGGTGAAGCAGGAACTCTCACGGGCGACCGTGGGAATCCCCTCCCCTCAGGGAGAGGAGGAGGTCAAGCGGAGATCTTCTTTCCGGTGAGGGCGAGGAAGGCATCGTCAAGGGTGGCCTGCTCCACCCGCAGGTCGGCGGGGACGGCCCCGGCCGCGGCCACCGCGGCGGTGACCGCGAGGAGCAGGTCGCCGGTGCCGGTGACCTCGACCTGGCCGCCGTCGCGGCGCACCCCGGTCACCTCGGGCAGGGCGCCGAGCACCGCGTCATCGAAGGTGCCGGAGGGCCGGAACCGGACGCGTTGCTGACCGCCGGCCCGGGAGATCAGCCCGGACGGGCTGTCCACGGCGACCACCCGGCCGGAGTCGATCACCGCCAGCCGGTCGCAGAGCCGTTCCGCCTCCTCCATGAAGTGGGTGACCAGCACGATCGTCACGCCGTCCGCGCGGACCTGCTCGATGAGCTCCCAGGTGTCCCGGCGGGCCTGCGGATCGAGGCCGGTGGTCAGCTCGTCCAGGATCGCCACGCGAGGGCCGCCGATCAGCGCGAGCGCGATGGACAGCCGTTGCTGCTGGCCGCCGGAGAGCTTGCCGTAGGGGGTGTCCCGCTTGCCGGCGAGCCCGACCCGCTCCATCAGCGCGCCCTGGTCCGCGGGCGTCCGGTAGAAGGAGGCGTAGAGGTCCAGCGCCTCCCAGACCTTGATCTTCGCGGGCATCGCGGAGCTCTGCAGCTGGACGCCGAGCCGCTCCTTGAGCTCGGTGCCGCTCAGGCCGCCGAGCACCTTCACGGTGCCGGAGTCGGGTGTGCGCAGGCCGGCGACGCATTCGACGGTCGTCGTCTTGCCCGCGCCGTTGGGGCCGAGAACGCCGAATATCTCGCCCTCCTCGACGGTGAACGACACGTCGTCCACCGCGAGGTGATCGCGGTACCGCTTGCGGAGGTTGCTGACCTCGATGACCTTCATGCCGACGACCCTAGGAAACCCGCGGGCCGCGCGGAATCCGGCTGAGCACCCGGCGGGGGTGTGGCTACCTCCACCCCGGTACGGCGTCCAGCGCCATTGGTACGGCGAGGGCGGATGGGCGAGACTCCATGACATGAGGCGACATGTGGTGGCGATCGGCCAGGCCCTGGCACTGGGGCTGCTGGCGCTGACGGACATCGTCCTGATCGCGCTGTCCCTGGTCAGCGCCATGCTGACGGCGCTGGGGATGATCTTCGTCTTCCCTCCGTTGGTCGGCCTGATCAGGCGCCGCACCATGCTCGTCAGGGAGCTCACCGGCCGGTGGCTGGGCACTCCGGTGGCGCCGTCCTACCTGCCGCCCCCGCCCCCGCCCCGGCCCCAGCCCGACGGCTGGTACCGGTACGAGCGCCAGCTCTACAAGACACCGTGGTGGCCCGAGTGGAACAACCGCTGGAAGTGGTTGTTCACCGACCCGGCCACCTGGCGGGACGGGCTCTGGCTGTTTCTGAACCCGGTGGTCGCCGGGACGTTCCTGCTGCTGCCCTTCGCCGTGGCCGGCTGCTTCCTGGCGGCGCCGTGGTACCCGAACCCGGTCGCCACGCCCGCGGCGGCGGTGGCGGCCCTCGCCGCGGTGATCGCGATGCCCTGGCTGCTGCGCGGCTACGGGTGGTGGAACCACCTGCTGCTGTCGCCCACGGCGCGGTCCGTCCTGGCCGGCCGGGTCCAGCGGCTCGACCGGGTCCGCCTGGAGGCGGCGGACTCCCAGGCGGCCGAGCTGCGGCGGATCGAGCGAGACCTGCACGACGGGGCCCAGGCCAGGCTCGTCGCCATGGGGATGACGCTCGGCGCGGTCGAGGAGCTGATGGACAGGGATCCGGCGGCGGCCAAGGCCCTGCTGGCCAAGGTGCGCGAGGCCTCGTCCACGGCGCTCGTCGAGCTGCGCGACCTGGTCCGGGGCATCCACCCGCCGGTCCTGGCCGAGCGCGGCCTCGGCGACGCCGTACGGGCCTTGGCGCTGGACAGCCCGATGAAGGTCAAGGTCACCGTCGACCTGAAGACGCGCCCGGACTCGCCCGTCGAGTCGGCCGCCTACTTCTCGATCAGCGAGCTGCTCACCAACGCGGCCCGGCACGGCGGCGCCGAGCGCGTGTGGATCGACATCAGCAGGCAGGACCGGACCCTGCGCGTCACCGTCACCGACGACGGCTCGGGTGGCGCCGACCCGTCGCGGGGCAGCGGCCTGCGCGGCATCGAGCGGCGGCTGGCGGCCTTCGACGGGGTGCTCGCGATCAGCAGCCCGCCGGGGGGACCGACCACGGCCACCATCGACCTGCCGGACGCGCTGCTCTGGTCCGAGCCGGAGACCAAGGTGCCGATGCCGCGCTGGAAAGCCGTCGTCGTCGGGCTGGGCTGGAGCCTCGGCTGGCTCCCGCTGTTCCCCCAGGGGCTGGTCCCGATGGTCGTCAAGATCGTCGGCGGTGAGGAGTCCAGCTGGTGCCTCGCGCTCTACCTGCCCGAGCCGTGGCAGTGGCCGATGATCGTCTTCAACATCCTGCTGGGCCTCGGCATGTACAGCGTGGCCCTGGCCCTTCCCATCGCGCATTCGCGGCGGCACTCCGTGACGGAGAACACCGCGCGCCGTCTAGTGTTGGACCGATGAGCCCGAGAGTCGTCATCGCCGAAGATCTCTACCTGCTCAGGGACGGCCTGGTCCACCTGCTTCAGGCGCACGGCTTCGAGGTCGTCGCGGCGGTCGAGTCCGGGCCCGAGCTGCTGAAGGCGCTGACCGACGAGCGGCCCGACGTCGCCGTGGTGGACGTACGGCTCCCGCCCACGTTCACCGACGAGGGCCTCCAGGCGGCGCTGGCCGCCCGCAGGGCCGTCCCCGGCCTGCCGGTGCTCGTGCTCTCCCAGCACGTCGAGCAGCTCTACGCGCGCGAGCTGCTGGCCGACGGCTCCGGGGCGATCGGCTACCTCCTCAAGGACCGGGTGTTCAACGCCGAGCAGTTCGTCGACGCGGTCCGCCGCGTCGCCGCCGGAGGCACCGCGATGGACCCCGAGGTGATCGCCAAGCTCCTGGCCAGCACCGCCCGGCACGAGCCGCTCGGCGCGCTGACCCCGCGTGAGCGCGAGGTGCTGGAGCTGATGGCCGAAGGCCGGTCCAACGCCGCCGTCTCCCAGCGCCTGTTCCTCAGCGAGAGCGCGGTCGGCAAGCACACGGCCAGCATCTTCGGCAAGCTCGGCCTCGCCCCGTCCGACGACGACAACCGCCGCGTCCTGGCCGTCCTGACCTACCTCAACGCGGCCCGCTCCCAGCCGTAGCCGCCTTCCGGACCGCCCCTCCCCGCATGCGCGCGAGGACGTCAGCGGCTTCCAGCCTGCCGCCATCCCGCCCCTGCCGCATGCGCGAGGACGTCAGGCGCGCTGGATCAGCCCGGTCTCGTAGGCCGTGATGACCGCCTGGACCCGGTCGCGCAGGCCGAGCTTGGTCAGCACGTTGCTCACGTGGGTCTTGACCGTGTGCTCGCTGACCACCATCGTGGCCGCGATCTCGGCGTTGGACAGGCCGCGGCCGAGGAGTTCGAGGGTCTCGCGTTCCCGGGCGGTCAGCATGTCGAGCCCGGCCGCCGGCGCCGGGGGCCTGGCCCGCCTGCGCACCATGTCGTCGATCAGCCGCCGGGTCACCGACGGCGCGAGCAGCGACTCGCCGCCGGCCACCACCCGGACCGCCTGCACCAGGTCGTCGCGGCGCACGTCCTTCAGCAGGAACCCGCTGGCCCCGGCGTGCAGCGCGTCGTAGACGTAGTCGTCCTGGTCGAACGTGGTCAGCATGAGCACCTTGGTGTCCGTCTCCTCGCAGACCACCCGGGCCGCCGCGATGCCGTCCATCCTGGGCATCCTGATGTCCAGGAGCAGCAGGTCGGGCCGGTGCTCGCGGACCGCGGCGACCGCCTCGGCCCCGTCGCCGGCCTCGGCCACGACGGCGATGTCCGGCTGGGCGTCCAGGATCATGGAGAACCCGCCCCTGACCAGCTCCTGATCGTCGGCCACCACCACACGGATGCCCATCACCCAACCGCCTTTCGGTTTTCCCGGAGCCGGGCCGGTAAACGAGGAACCTCGCATGTCTGACCATATTGGTCAGCTCCTCCGGAACGTCCCGGCGGGTCATCGGTCAGCTCCTCCGGAAAGACCCGGCGGGCCGCGGTCCTCCGTCCAGCCGGGGCACGGCCGGCGACGGCCCTCCTCCGCTGCCGTACGGCCTGCCCCTCCCGATCACACCGGCCCCGCGGCCTCGCCCGCATGAGGCATCACGCGGCATATGGGGTGGCTCGGCGGTTCTTGTCGGACCCACCGGCTACCGTTCTGTTGACGTACGGCTCCCGCGTGTGGCGGTGCCGTTCAGGACGAAGGGATGATCAGGTGAAGTTCCAGGTTAACCGTGATGTCCTGGCCGACGCGGTGGCCTGGGTCGCCCGGGCGCTGCCGAACCGTCCGGCACTCCCCGTGCTCTCCGGGCTGCTCCTGGAGGCCGACGACGACCTCATGCTGTCGGTCTTCGACTACGACGTCTCCGCCCGCGCCTCGATCGAGGCCGACGTGGCGGAGCCGGGCCGGGTGCTGATCCCCGGCCGGATCCTCGCCGAGATCACCCGGAGCCTGCCCGCCGAGCCGGTGGAGATCGTCACCAGCGGCTCCGAGGCGGTGCTGACCTGCGGCAGCGCCGAATTCGGCCTGCTCACCATGCCGGTGGAAGACTTTCCGACCCTGCCGTCCATGCCACCGAAGATCGGCGCGGTCGGCGGTGGCGTCTTCGCGAGCGCGGTCGGCCAGGTGGCGCCCGCGACCAGCCGTGACGAGACCCTCCCCATGCTGACCGGCGTCCGGATCGACATCTCCGGCGAGACCGTGGCCATGGCCGCCACCGACCGCTATCGCATCGCGGCGAGGGAGTTCGGCTGGCGCCCCGAGGAGCCCGGCGCCGCGGCCGCGGCCATGGTGCCCGCCCGGGTGCTCGTCGAGGTGGCCAAGTCGCTGCGCGGCGGCGAGGTGTCGATGGCGCTGGGCGACGGTGTCGCGGGCTTCGAGAGCGTCGGCCGCAGCACCACGGTCCGCCTGCTCGACGAGCAGTTCATCGACTACCGCGCGCGGCTGACCGACGACTGGTCGATCCGGGCCGACCTCCGGGTGGCTCCGTTCATCAGCGCGATCAAGCGCGTCGCGCTGGTCGCCGAGCGCAACACCGCGGTCCGGCTGTCGTTCAGCCAGGGGCAGGTGCTCATCCAGGCGGGCGGTGGCGACATCGGCCGCGGCACCGAGGTCATGGAGGCGGAGCTGTCCGGCGACGGCATCCAGATCGCCTTCCAGTCCCAGTGGCTGCTGGACGGCCTGGCCGGGGTCGAGACCGAGTTCGTCCGGCTCAACATGGAGTCCCCGAGCAGGCCGGCCCTCATCACCGAGGTTCCCGGCGACGCCGACCCCGCCTTCCGCTACCTCGTGATGTCCCTGCGCCTCACCTGACCGGGTCCCGCCCGATGTGCGAAAGGGCCCGCTCCCTCAAGGAGCGGGCCCTTTCGCACATCGGGGGTCTTCGCTGCCGATCACGTCCGGCTGTCGGCGACGCTCGTGGTCGACGCGGCTAGGAGGAGAGCTCCTGAGCCTCGGTCAGGGCGATCAGGATGTGCTCCATGCACGCGTGGCCGGCGCGTTCGGCGGCGGCCGCGTCGCCGGCCGCGATGGCGCGGGCGATGGCTTCGTGCGGGATGTAGGTGCTGTTGAGCGAGGTGCCCGCGGCGGTGATGCTCGCCCGCAGGGCGGCCGAGAAGTCCTCGTAGAGGTCGATCAGGACCAGGTTGTGGGTGGCCTGGACGACCGCGATGTGGAAGGCCAGGTCGGCCTCGACGAACGCGTTGGGCTCGCCGATCTCCCAGGCCCGCTCCCGTTCGGCCAGGGCGGCTTCGATGCGGACGATGTCGGCGTCGCTGCGCCTCGTCGCGGCCAGCCTGGCGGCCTCCACCTCCAGCGCACGCCGTACTTCCAGGATCTCCAGTTGCTCGGCGGTGCGCAGCCGCCGCAACATGGCACCCGACAGCTCGCTGGTGGCGCGGACGTACGTGCCGTCGCCCTGACGGCACTCCAGCAGGCCCGCGTGAGTGAGCGCCCTCACCGCCTCGCGCACGGTGTTGCGTCCGACCCCGAGCTGTTCGGCGAGCACGGTCTCGGTGGGAATCTTCGCGTGCATCTGCCAGGAGTTCGAAGTGATCTGCTCTTTGAGCTGATCGATCACCTGGTCGACGAGGGACGCTCGCTGCGCCGTACGCAGACTCACAGTCCGCCTCCTCCGGGGAAACCAATCATCCTATGAGTCAATGACTGGTCGACCCTAATTATTCCGGAGGCAGAAAAACAAATCCAGAGGCCTGAAGAGTGAGTTGTTTTACCGAACCAGCGCCGAATCGACCGTCACACCAACCATCGCACTACGCACTCCGGCGGCTTCGAGCGCCATACGATATGCGCTCGCCTGCTCCTCGCCGGCACCGACCCGGCTGTAGAGGTCGCCGAGCTCGCGCCAGACCCGTGCGATCTCCCGGTCAGGGCTGGAGGCCCCGGACCGAAGCTCGTTGAGCAGCCCGCGGGCACTGTGCAGGATGGTCGTGACGTCGCCTTCGCCGCAGGCGAGCGCGACCTGGGCGAGGACCAGGTGTGCGGTGGCCGCCGTGGCGCCGATCCGGCCGCTCAGCGCGTCGAGGGCGGACCCGGCCAGGTCGGCCGCGCCGTCCGGATCGCCGCTTCTGAGCTGGACGTAGGCGAGCACCACCAAGCTCTTGGCGTGGTCGTCCACCCTGTCGGGGAACGCGCCGAAGACCTCGCTCGCGGCGGTCGCGAACCGGTGGGCCTCCTCAAGCGGTTCCTCGCCGTGGGAGGCGGTGAAGCGCGACCAGTCCATCGCGATGCGGGCCAGCCGGAAGGCCATCCGGGTCGGACGTCCGGTCGCGATCGCGTCGTCGGCGAGGCGGACGGCCAGCGCCGAGTCCTCCCCCTCGGCGGCGGTGATGCTGGCCTGCCAGAGGGCGTGGATCTCGGCGGTGCGGTTGACCGCGGCCGGAACGCCGTTGACCGACAGGATGTGCCGGACGTAGGACAGGCCCGGCGAGCGCGGTCCGCGGGAGATCTCGGTCTCTATCAGGGAGGCGGCCAGGTCCACGGCGATCTCACCCTGAGCCAGGGCCAGCCGGTTCACCTGGGTGAGGGCGTGCGTGGCCAGGTCATGGGCGCGCAGGGCGTCGCCGGCGTGCTGGTAGCAGCGGCTCAGCGCCACCGTCAGGGGCAGGTCGGCCAGCCGTTCGGGATGGGCGGCCGCCTCGCGCCGGAGCCGTTCGAACGCCTCCACCGCCGGGCCGATCCTGCCCTGGGACTCCAGGGCGCGGGCCCGGCCGAACCGCGCGTGCGCGGCCAGCATGGCGTTCTCCTCGCCGGCGACCTTGACGATCTCGCCGAACCGCTCGGCGGCGGCGGACGGGTCGCCGTGCTGCAGCTCCAGCTCCGCGTGGCGCAGGCCCAGCTCGGTGTCGATGCGCTGGCGCGGCTCGATCCCGTGCAGCAGGAACTCGGTGGTGCACCCCAGCCGTTCGGCGAGAAGGCGCGCCACCACCGGAGTCGGCGTGCGCTTGCCCGACTCGATGAGGGAGACATAACTGTCGGAGAGGTCAGGCCCTGCTAGCTGGGCCTGAGACATGCGCCTACTCAGCCGCAGTCCGCGGACGCGGTCACCGATGGTTCCCTGACTCGGCATCTGATCTCTCAGGGCGGGGGATGGTCAATGTTCCCGCCATGATTGCATGAAGCAGTCGAATCGGGTAACCCCACGTGAAAAATCCTCAGACGGACTCTTCCCCAGCCTCATGCCATAAAGGACTATGAGGGACTAATCATCCGAGTCGTTGCCTCCGGGGAACAGCATCTGGCAGACCTCAAGGTAGAGGGTCTCCGGATAGGGGATATAGGTCACCGTCGACAATGCCTGATCTTGACCGGCCGATTCCAGGACGAACTCGCCGTATCCCAGCATCCGGCCGAGCAGTGAGCGCTGGAAGCTCATGTCCGTCACCTTGCCGAGCGGCATCATCGCGACCTTGCGCGTGATGAGCCCCGTGGTGAGCAGCATGCGCTTGGACGTGACCACGAAGTAGTCGACCGACCACTCCGCCACCTTCCACACGAAGCGGATCAGCAGCAGGAGCCATGCCCACCAGACGATGACGAGCGCGCCGCCACCGCCCTGGTCGCCGAACCACTTGCTGAGCAGCCCGGCGAGAATCAGGCCGCCGAAGACCTCGGCGACAGGGCGGAGCAGTACGGCCGGGTGGCGCCGCACCATGATGACCTGGTGTTCGTGGGGGAGTAGGTAGCGGTTGACCGACGAGGGAGCTGAGTCCCCGTGGGTCACAAGTCTCATGACAGATGGGAAACGAACTGGGCCAGGGAATTGGCCGCGGTGTATACCGTGTCCATGGCACCCCTCACTGCGTTCGCGGCGTCACCTGGTCGTGTGAACAGGAAAAACGCTACGAAGGCTGCCCCGCCATACGTTAGAACTTTCTTGACCTGCACTGCGGCCTCCTACTACCACTGACCCACTGCACCCGCCGTATACATTACCCACGCCATAGGCGAGGTAAAGCGCATCAACCCATTACGGTCTCGGCCCGTCCCGAAGACCTGGTGGGAGTGATGTGATATCCGTCACCCGCGTTCGCTCGCGACCAGCGCGAGGACTTCGAGGTGTTTGCGGGCGATCCGCTCGACCAGCCCGGGATGGGCGTGGCCGGTGACCTCCAGCGCGCCGTAGTGCGCCGCCTCTATGCAGCGGGTCACGGTGGTCGCCGGGTGTACTTCGGAAAACTCATCCCGCAACGCGGCGCTGACGTCCTCGTAGGGATCCGGTTCCGGGTCCGGGATGATTCGCTCGCTCATGGTTCTCCCTGGTGTGCGCCCACCGCCGCCGTGGGCCGGGGACACAGAAGAGATGTCTTCGTCACTATCGGTACCCACATAAGCACACCGTGTAACGGAGAAACGGCGAAACGACCCTCTCTTGGGGAGGAAGATTACTTAGACGACGCCGTAAAGCCGGTCGCCGGCGTCGCCGAGACCCGGAACGATGTAGCCGTGCTCGTTCAGCCGCTCGTCCAGAGCCGCGGTCACCAGGCGGATCGGCCTGTCGGTGCCCGCGAAGACCTCGTCCATGTGGGCGATGCCCTCGGGGGCGGCCAGCAGGCACAGCGCGGTCACGTCGTCGGCGCCGCGCTCGAAGAGGAACTCGATCGCCGCGGCCAGGGTGCCGCCGGTGGCCAGCATCGGGTCGACCACGTAGACCTGCCGGCCCGACAGGTCGTCGGGCAGCCGGGTGGCGTAGGTCTCCGCCTTCAGAGTCGACTCGTTACGGATCATCCCGAGGAAACCGACCTCGGCCGTCGGCAGCAGCCGGGTCATGCCGTCCAGCATGCCCAGGCCGGCGCGGAGAATGGGGACCACCAGCGGGTACGGCTGGGCCAGCCGCACGCCCGGGGCGGCGGCGACGGGGGTGTTCACCGTCACATCGGTGGTGCGGACCTGACGGGTCGCCTCGTAGGCGAGCAGCGTCACCAACTCGTCGGCGAGGCGCCGGAAGGTGGGTGAATCCGTGTTCACATCCCGCAGCACGGTCAGCTTGTGGGCCACCAGCGGGTGGTCAACGACCAGGGTCTCCATGGGCGTCAACGGTATCTCGGATGGCAGCTCAGGAGATAACGGACCACAGGCGCATCACATCGCCCGCTCACGCGGATTTGATCACAATTTGGTCGGAGGGGCGTACGGTGATGGGCTGGTTCTGAAAGCATTGACATCCGTAGAGAACGCATCGGTGGGGATGGCCATGGCAGACGAAGACTCGCTGGACTTTGCCATCGTGGTCTATCGCGAGGACGAGATCTGGGAAGCGGAGATGCTCCCGGTGGCGCTCACCTCGGATCTCGACGGCCTGATTCACGCTCTGCGCCAGCAGCCGAGCATGAACGGAACGATTGGCCTGGTCGCCGTGGGGGATGAGTTCTTCGTGGCGCTACGGGTGTTCGGTGAGCGGGTGGAGGTCTTCCTCTCCGACATCGCCGCGTCCTGGGACTTCGCGCTCGCGCAGCAGGCGCTGGAATACCTCGACGTGCCGGTCCCCGACGAGGACGAGCTTGAGGCGATCCTCCAGGACGAGGAGACGGCGCTCCCCGCCGGGGATCTGTCGATCTTCGCCGACCTGGGCCTCGACGAGATGGAGCTCGGCATCCTCTCCGGGGACATCGACCTGCTCCCCGAGGACGTGCTGTCCAGCATCGCCGCGCGGCTGGGATTCTCCGAGCCGTTCGAACGCGCCATCGACTCGGTGTTCGGCTGACCTCGGGAGATCGGCCATGGCCTCCAGACCATCCGGAAACAGCGTGTTCTCGGCAGCCTTCGTCCGCACCGCGGACGGATGGAACGGCGCGGAGGTCGATCTCAGCGCCGCCGAGATAGCCGACGACCTGGGCGACGCCGTCCAGGAGCATCTCGGGCTCAGCGGCGACGAGCTGGCCCTGCTCTGCGTGGAGGTGGAGGACGAGTGGTTCGCGATCGTCCGTTACCAGGGCGACCTGGAGCCCCGCGCGTTCCTGTCCGACGCCCAGGCCGGGCTATCCGACCAGCTCGGCGAGCTCTTCACCGAGCTGGCCGGGGTCGCGCCGGACAAGGAGACCCCCGATCTGGGCGTACGGCCTGCGGGTGACTTCGAGCTCCTGAGCGACCTCGGGGTGACTCCCGAGGAGCTCATCGAGCTCAGCATGGAGGAGGGCGTCCTCCCCGCGGACACGCTCTCGGTGATCGCCGAGCGGCTGGCCTTCGCGGATGAGCTCGACCGGCTGCGGTGACGGACTACGTCCCGGAGATGCGGCTCGCCCTGGCGCAGGCCGCGGCGGCCGGTGCCCGCGGTGAGGTCCCGGTCGGCGCGGTCGTCCTCGGCCCGGACGGATCGGTGCTGGCGCGGGCCGGAAACGACCGGGAGTCCCTGAACGACCCCACCGCGCACGCCGAGGTCCTCGCCCTGCGGGAAGCCGCGCGGGCCCGCGGGGAGTGGCGGCTGACCGGCTGCACGCTGGTGGTCACGCTGGAGCCCTGCACGATGTGCGCGGGGGCCTCGGTGCTGGCCAGGGTCGACCGCATCGTCTACGGCGCCGTGGACGCCAAGGGCGGAGCCGCCGGCTCGCTCTGGGACGTGGTGCGGGACCGCCGTCTCAACCACCGGCCCGAGGTCGTCATGGGGGTGCTGGCCGAGGAGTGCGCCGGCGTTCTCACCGAGTTCTTCACCGTCCGCCGGATGCGCGAGCAATAGCGGTTATCCGGTAAGCTGCTCGGCGGTGGTGTCGCCTAGTGGCCGAGGGCGCACGCCTCGAAAGCGTGTGATGGGGCAACTCATCCGTGGGTTCAAATCCCACCACCACCGCCACAGAAAAGGCCTCCGGCCCCGTCGAACGGGGCGGAGGTCTTTTGTATGTCCACGCCTTCCGAAGCCCTCCGCGCCGAGGTCTTTCCGCCGGGACGGGCGCAGTCGGTCGCGGGGGCGCTCGTTCCGCCATGACGGCGAAGGGCCCCCGGGATCACACCGGGGGCCCTTGCGCGGTCCTCAGTCCTCGGAGGGGAGTTCCAGGACGCGCGCGTGCAGGACCGAGCGCTGGTGCAGGGCCGAGCGCAGCGCGCGGTGCAGGCCGTCCTCAAGATAGAGATCACCACGCCACTGCACCACGTGCGGGAACAGGTCGCCGTAGAACGTGGAGTCCTTCGCGAGCAGGGAGTGCAGGTCGAGCACCGCTTTGGTGGTGATCAGCGTGTCGAGCCGGACCTGTCGCGGCGGTATCTGCGCCCACTCGCGATGCGAGAGGCCGTGCTCGGGGTAGGGCCGTCCATCACCGATCAGCTTGAAGATCACAGTATGTAGTTTAGGAGAGATTCGGACCCTTTGCCTTCCGGGCGGCTCTCATCGCAGGTCAGCGGCCTCTTTCAGATGCCGCCGGCGAAGGTGTCGCACCGGTTGGGGTCGCCGCTCTCATAGCCGGTGGTGAACCACTTGACACGCTGCGCCGACGTTCCATGGGTGAAGCCGTCGGGGTCGACCCGGCCCTGGGTCCGCTCCTGGATGCTGTCGTCGCCCACGGCCGAGGCCGCGCTGAGCGCCTCGTCGATGTCCGTCTTGGTGAAGGGCTTCTCGAACAGGCCGGTCTCGTAGGCGTTCTTGGCCCAGGCGCCGGCGTAGCAGTCGGCCTGAAGCTCCAGCCGGACCGAGCCGCTCTCGGGACCCTGCCGGTCCCCCTCCGCCCTGGCGTTGGTGCCGAGCAGGTTCTGCACGTGGTGGCCGTACTCGTGCCCGATGACGTAGGCCTGGGCGAACGGCCCGCCCTTGGCGCCGAACCTGGTCTCAAGCTGCTTGAAGAACGACAGGTCGAGGTAGACCGTGCGGTCGGCCGGGCAGTAGAAGGGGCCGACCGAGGAGTCGGCCGCGCCGCAGGCGGTGTCGACCTGCTGGGAGAACATGACGGTCTTGGCCGGCTCGTAGTTCTGCACGGCCTTGGGCCAGTAGTCCTGGATGCTGTTGACCACGCCGACCACCCGGCACTCCTCGTTCTGGTCGGCGTCCTGCCCGGTCTTGCACTGGGCGCTCAGATCGGAGCGGGGGCCCACCGGCGCGGGGTCGCCGCCGGTGATGTCTCCGGGGTTGATCCCGAATATCAGCGCCACGATGAGCGCGAGGATCCCCGCCGCGCCGCCGCCGACCGCGAGCCCGCCGCCGGGGATCCTGCCCCGGCCGCGGCTCTCGACCTGCGAGCTGTCCAGCTGGGCATCGTCCTTGAAATCCATCGCCGACGTCCCTTCGATCCGCTAGGACCCTCCGACTGCCCTCAGAAGGGCTGGACATGCCGGTGGGTTCGGATACCCCCGGAGGAGACGCGGCAGGGCTCTGTGGCTCGCCGATCCGGTGGCCGGCACCGTCCCGCCCGGCCGTGACCTCACGGCCCGGCGGACCCCTCCCCGTTGGCTGTCTCAGACATTCCCCGGACGGCTCCGTCTACGCCACGGCACGGCGACGGCCCCGAAGGCGGAGGACACGGCCCTGGTCGCGGCCTAGCCGAACCTCTTCTCCGCTTCCTCGTACTTCAGGAGACGCTCCTGCTCCTGGTTCCGCGGCTCCCATAGATCCTCCTCGGTTCTATGGTCGTTCATCAGCCTCTCGTTAAGGTCCGGCCGTAGCTCGTCAATCCTCGTGCGGGACTCGGCGAGGGTTTGGTCGGTGATGAGCAGACCGGGCAGATTTTGCTCGATGCGCTTGGGCATGCCCTCGTAGAGGGTCATGAACTCCCGGTTCGGTTCCTCGAGGAAGGCGCGGGTCCGGCTGTCGGGGGTGCCACCGAAATCCCAGAACTCGCGCAGGCCGCTGCGGTCCGGATCCGCCCCGCGGTCGAAGTTGTGCCTGCACCAGTCAAGGAGCTCCGCGTACCTGCTGGTCGCCGTGGCCAGGCCGCCCGCGACGACAGCCAGGGCGGTCGCGTTCCCGTAGATCTGCCGCAGCGCTGTCTGGGCGTTGTCCGCGGCCGCGCCACGCCACGGCGAGTCCCGCAGGTCCTGAGCCCGGCTCTGCAGTGCCCTGACCAGTTCGATCAACGCGTCGGTGGCCTGGCTGTAGTGCGGGGAGTTGTCATGGAAGCGCTTGTCGGGAGAGAAGTCCTCCTTCGCCCTCTCCGCGGTCATGTGGCCGACGCCGTAGTCGACCTCCTCGGAAAGCTCCAGTGACAGGCTGCTCTTGGGATAATCCTTGCTCGGGGTAGTGAAGAGCCTGCTTCTGGGCGAGTTGCCCCCCAGCATCGCGGCGATCCGCTCCTCGAACCTGGACCGGGCGATGTCGCCGAGCAGTGGCTCCTCTAAAAGATCATATCGCTGGGCGCACTGCTCGATCAGTAGCCCGGCCATCGCCGTCTCCGCGTACAGATCCGCCCAGAAGCGGGAGAACGCGTCACCGGCGTAGTAGAGCAGCTCGCCGATAGACCCGGGTAAGTTCCAGTTGAGCGACAAGCAGAAGCGATCGGGGTATTGGGCGAAATATTTGTCGTTGCCCGCAGAGGTGCCGATTTTGACGAGGCCGAGGGCGGCCGCCCGCACTCCGGCACGGTCGATCTCGTAGCCGTCGCTGTGCTCGTTTCCGAGGCCCGGCCAGTATCCGGGGGACTTGGGGACGGCGTCCCACTGGGACAGCAGCTCGGTGGAAGTGGGGCTCGGATCACGCATGTCAGCCTCCGAAGATCAAACTCGGGTGGCCACCCTATGGACATGCCAGATGTGCGGGCAACCGTCGGCTAGGGCTGGAACGCCGAAGGGCCGTGCCGCAGATCGCGGCACGGCCCTTCCGGACTGGCGGAGGATAGGAGATTCGAACTCCTGAGGGGTTGCCCCCAACACGCTTTCCAAGCGTGCGCCCTAGGCCAACTAGGCGAATCCTCCGTGGAGAAGCTTACCGAACTTTCAGGACTGTGCAGACCATGTTTTCGGGACCCCGAGCACTCCGTTCAGAGGCTAGACTGTGCCAGGACCCCTCGCGCGGCGTCATCCTGTGAACCTCCCCAGGGCCGGAAGGCAGCAAGGATAAGCAGGCTCTGGCGGGTGTGCGAGGGGTCTCTTCGTTTCAGGCCCCTCGCAGGTGGGAGCGTCGCATGAGTCTTGCGCTCTACCGCAAGTACCGGCCCGGGACCTTCGCGGAGGTCAAGGGACAGGAGCACGTCACCGAGCCGCTGCGGCAGGCGCTGCGGAGTGGCCGGATCAACCACGCCTACCTGTTCAGCGGCCCCCGAGGGTGCGGCAAGACCTCCAGCGCCCGGATCCTGGCCCGCTCCCTCAACTGTGAGAAGGGCCCGACCCCCGACCCATGCGGGGAGTGCGAGTCCTGCGTGGCGCTGGCTCCCACCGGCCCCGGCCACCTCGACGTCATCGAGATCGACGCCGCCTCGCACGGTGGCGTGGACGACGCCCGCGACCTGCGCGAGCGGGCCTTCTTCGCGCCCGTGTCGGCGCGCTTCAAGATCTACATCATCGACGAGGCGCACATGGTGACCCGCGAGGGTTTCAACGCGCTGCTCAAGCTCGTCGAGGAGCCCCCTCCGCACCTGAAGTTCGTCTTCGCGACCACCGAGCCCGAGAAGGTCATCGGGACGATCAAGTCCCGGACCCACCACTACCCGTTCCGGCTGATCCCGCCCACGGCGCTGCGCACCCTCATGGAGGAGATCCTCACCTCCGAGAAGGTCCCGTTCGAGCCCGCCGCGCTGCCGCTGGTGGTCCGTGCGGGCGCCGGGTCGGCCCGTGACTCGCTGTCGATCCTCGACCAGCTGTTCGCCGGGTCGGACGAGGCGGGCATCACCTACGCCCGCGCGGTCTCCCTGCTGGGCTACACCGACGGCGACCTGCTCGACGACGTGGTCGCCGCCTTCGCCGCCCGCGACGGCGCGCAGGTGTTCCAGGCCGTGAACCGGGTGATCGAGGGGGGGCACGACCCCCGACGGTTCGCCATGGACCTGCTGGAGCGCTTCCGCGACCTGGTGATCCTGGCCAACGTGCCGGAGGCCGCCGGCAGCGGGCTGCTCGACAGGCCCGCCGACGAGCTGGAGCGGCTCCAGGCGCAGGCCGCCTCGATGGGACCGGCCGAGCTGACCCGCGCCGCGGAGATCTTCAACGCGGGCCTGACCGAGATGCGCGGGGCGGCCTCGCCCCGGCTGCTGCTTGAGCTGATGTGCGCCAGGACGCTGCTCCCCGGAGCCGCGCAGGGCGAGGCCGCGCTGCTGAGCAGGCTGGAGCTGCTGGAGAGGGGCGGCGCCGCCCCGGCCCCGGCGGCCTACGCGGCCCCCGCCCCGGCCGCCCACACGGCCCCCGCCCCGGTGATCCACGCGGCCCCGGCGGCCCAGGTCCCGCCGCCCGTGCCGCCTGCCGCGGGTACGGCTCCCGCCGCTCCCGCCGGGCAGTCGCGCCCCCAGGGGGACGGCGACTGGCCCGCCGCGGCCCGCCCCGGCGCTCCGGCGTCCGAACCTCAGGTCCAGCAGGCGCCCGGCGCTCCGGCCGCCGCACCGGTCTCCGGGGCCGGCGGCGGAGCCGTCCAGCAGGCATGGCCGCAGGTGCTCGGGGTGCTCAAGCAGCGCAGCATCGTCGTCTGGGCGAACGTGAACACCAACGCCCAGGTCGTCGGGGTCGAGGGCAAGGTCGTCACCCTCGGGTTCACCCAGGTCGGCGCGATGCGCAACTTCACCGGCGGCGGCAAGGACGCGGTGGTCGCGGCGGCGCTGCAGGACGTGCTGGGCGGCAACTGGAAGGTCGAGGCCGTCGTTTCCAGCGGCGGGGGGCCCGCCCCGTCCGGCGGCGTCCGTCCTCCGGCAGGGCCGCCCCAGAGCCCACCCCCGCCGCGCCAGGAGCCCGCTCCCAGACCGGAGCCCGCGCCGGCCCCGGCTGCTCCGGCTGCTCCGGCGGCACCGGTGGCACCGGTGGCTCCCGCCGTTCAGGAGGCCCCGGCCCGTCAGGCTCCGCCCGCCACCGACGAGTCCTGGCCGGACGCGCCGCTCCCGGACGATCCCGGTTCGCCCCCCGCCCCGAGCCCCGGCCTCGCCGCCGCCCGCTCGGCGGCCAGGGCCGCCGCCCAGTCGGGCCCCAGGGCCGCCGCGGGCGGCAAGTCGGCCTGGCCGGACGCGGTGCCCGGCCGCAAGCCCGCCGTCGAGACCGACGAGGTCGACCCGCTCAACGACGCCGACGCCGACGCCGACGCGCTCAGCGGAATGGCTCTGCTCCAGCGCGAGCTCGGCGGCCAGATCATCGGAGAGATCGACCACACCTGACGGGCGTCCCGCCTCGCGGGCACCGGCGGGGGTTTAGCGCCCGTCCCTGGGGAACACGTGCTCACGCCAGTACAAGACCTGGCCGGAACCCCGTAGGCTCGTGACGACTGATGTCACGGACGAGGAGCACACGACGGTGAACCCAGGGGATGTCAACCTGCAGCAGCTGCTGGAGCAGGCACAGCTCATGCAGCAGCAGCTTGTGAGCGCCCAGCAGGAGCTGAACGACGCGGAGGTCGAAGGCTCGGCGGGCGGCGGACTTGTCGTGGCCACGGTCAACGGCGGCGGCGAACTGCTCGAGCTGAAGATCAGCTCTGATGCGGTCGACCCCGGTGACCCCCAGGAGACGGCCGACACCATCGCCGACCTGGTCATCGCCGCGATCCGGGATGCGGTGCGCGCCGCAGCCGACCTCCAGCAGGAGAAGCTCGGCCCACTCGCACAGGGGCTGGGAGGCGGGAGCGGGCTCGGCCAGCTGCCCGGTTTCTGAGTCATGTACGAAGGGGTCGTCCAGAACCTGATCGACGAGCTGGGGATGCTCCCCGGCGTCGGTCCCAAGAGCGCGCAGCGGATCGCCTTCCACCTGCTGGCCGCCGAGCCGGCCGATGTGAAGCGGCTCGCCCACGCCCTGCTGGAGGTCAAGGAGAAGGTCCGCTTCTGCCGGGTCTGCGGGAACGTCGCGGCCGAGGAGGAGTGCCGGATCTGCCGTGACGTCCGGCGCGATCCTCACGTGATCTGCGTCGTCGAGGAGTCCAAGGACGTGGTCGCGATCGAGAAGACCCGCGAGTTCCGGGGCCGCTACCACGTGCTCGGCGGGGCGATCAGCCCGATCGACGGAGTCGGCCCCGACGACCTCCGGATCCGCGAACTGATGACACGCCTGGCCGACGGCCAGGTGACCGAGCTGATCCTCGCCACCGACCCCAACCTGGAGGGGGAGGCGACGGCGACCTATCTCGCCCGTCTGGTGAAGCCGATGGGTCTGAAAGTCACACGACTGGCCAGCGGCCTGCCCGTGGGCGGTGACCTCGAATATGCCGACGAGGTCACCTTGGGCCGCGCGTTCGAAGGAAGGAGGCTGCTGGATGTCTGACGCATGGGGTGCTCTCGCGGAACGGATCGCCGAGCACGCGGAGAACTACATCGACGGCCTGACCCGGCTGGCCGGTGGCGAGGGCGGAGACGCCATCCTGCCGTTGCTGCTGGTGGAGGTGGCACAGGTCAGCTCGGCGGGCGCCCAGCTCGGCGCCAGCCAGGACGTGATCCTGTCCGGAAACTGGGAACCGCACCTGAGCGAGGACCCGGACGTCGACGTCGTCCGTACGACCCTCGCCGAGCGGTTGGGCCCGGTGGACGACTACGCCGAGGTCTTCGACCCCTACAAGGACACCGCGGTCACGCCGTACCGGCTGTCGGACGACCTGACCGCCGTGGCCGCCGATCTCATTCACGGTCTCCGGCACTATCAGGCGGGCCGCCCGCTGGAGGCTCTGTGGTGGTGGCAGTACTCCTACTTCAACACCTGGGGCAACCACGCCGGAGCGGCGATGCGGGCCCTCCAGGCGCTCGTCGCGCACACCCGTCTCGATGTGGCAGAAGAGCGCACAATGGTGTGATTGTCCACATGCTGGGCCGGATCAGGGGTGATCTACCGGAGCGCCAGTAGACTGTGAGCTCCACAGCCCTAGATTGCTTCGGAGACATCTCGTGGCGCTCGTTGTTCAGAAGTACGGTGGTTCGTCCGTCGCCGACGCGTCCTGCATCAAGCGGGTCGCCCAGCGGATCGTCGCGACGAAAAAAGCCGGCAACGACGTCGTGGTGATCGTCTCGGCGATGGGCGACACCACCGATGAGCTGCTGGATCTCGCCCAGCAGGTCTCGCCGCTGCCGCCGGGCAGAGAGCTCGACATGCTGCTGACCTCCGGTGAGCGCATCTCGATGGCGCTGCTGGCGATGGCGATCGCCAACCTGGGGCAGGAGGCGCGCTCGTTCACCGGTTCCCAGGCCGGTGTGATCACCGACTCGTCCCACGGTCGCGCGCGCATCATCGACGTCACGCCCGGCCGGATCCGCGGGGCCCTCGACAGCGGCCAGATCGCGATCGTGGCCGGGTTCCAGGGCGTCTCCCAGGACAGCAAGGACATCACCACGCTCGGCCGGGGCGGTTCGGACACGACCGCCGTCGCACTCGCCGCCGCTCTGAGCGCGGACGTGTGCGAGATCTACACCGATGTGGACGGCATCTTCACCGCCGATCCCCGCATCGTCCCGGTGGCCCGCAAGATCCCTCAGATCTCCTACGAGGAGATGATGGAGATGGCGGCCTGCGGTGCGAAGATCCTGCACCTGCGCTGCGTGGAGTACGCTCGCCGTTTCAACGTGCCGATCCACGTCAGAAGCTCGTTCAGCACCAAGGAAGGCACGTGGGTCGTCTCCGACCCCGACAGTGAAGGAACAGAGATGGAGCAGCCCATCATCTCCGGCGTCGCGCACGACCGGAGCGAGGCCAAGATCACCGTTGTCGGGGTGCCCGACAAGGTCGGCGAGGCTGCCACGATCTTCAAAACGCTGGCCGACGCCGAAGTCAACATCGACATGATCGTGCAGAACGTGTCGGCGGCGGCGACCGGTCGGACGGACATCTCCTTCACGCTGCCCATGAGCGACGGCTCCACGGCACTCACCGCACTGAAGAAGATCCAGGAGCGCATCGGGTTCGAGTCGCTGCTCTTCGACGACCAGATCGGAAAGGTCTCGCTGATCGGCGCGGGCATGCGCTCGCACCCCGGCGTCACCGCGACGTTCTTCGCCGCCATCGCCGACGCGGGCGTGAACATCGAGATGATCTCCACCTCGGAGATCCGCATCTCGGTGATCGTCGGGCAGGACGAGGTGGACGCGGCGGTCACCGCCGCGCACCACGCGTTCAATCTCGACGCCGACCAGGTTGAAGCTGTGATCTACGGAGGTACCGGCCGATGAGCCGCAAGCCCACCCTTGCCCTGATCGGTGCGACCGGTGCCGTCGGCACCGTCATGCGCGACATCATCTCCACCCGGGAGGACGTCTACGGCGAGATCAAGCTCGTCGCGTCCGCCCGGTCGGCAGGCAAGATCCTGCGGGTCCGCGGGGAGGACCTGGTCGTCCAGGAGCTGACCCCCGAGGTCTTCGACGGCGTCGACATCGCGATCTTCGACGTGCCGGACGAGGTCTCCGCGGTCTGGGTGCCGGTCGCCGCCGAGCGCGGCGCGGTCGCCATCGACAAGTCGGGCACCTTCCGGATGAACCCCGAGGTCCCGCTGGTCGTGCCGGAGGTCAACCCCGAGGCCGCGCGCAACCGGCCGCTGGGCGTCATCTCCACCCCCAACTGCACCACGCTGTCGATGATGGCCGCGATGGGCGCGCTCCACGAGCAGTACAACCTGCGTGAGCTGGTGGTCGCCTCCTACCAGGCGGTCTCCGGCGCGGGCGTGGCCGGTTCGGCCCGTCTCTACGACGAGGTCGAGGCCCTCGCGGGCGACCGGACGGTCGGGCAGACCGCCGGTGACGTGCGCAAGGTCCTGCAGAACAAGCTGGGCGAGGCCGAGTCGCCGTTCCCGGCGCCGGTGGCGTTCAACGTCGTGCCGTGGGCGGGGTCGCTCAAGGACGGCGGCTGGGCCTCCGAGGAGATCAAGCTCCGCAACGAGTCCCGGAAGATCCTCGGGATCGACGACCTGAAGGTCTCGGCGACCTGTGTCCGCGTGCCGGTGATCACCACCCACTCGCTGGCCGTGCACGCGACCTTCGAGCGTGAGATCACCGTCGCCGACGCGCACCGGATCCTGGAGGCCGCGCCGAGCGTGGTCGTCATGGACGACCCGGCCAACGGCGTCTTCCCGACCCCGGCCGACGTCGTCGGCACGGACCCGACCTACGTGGGCCGTGTCCGCCAGGCGCTCGACTTCCCGAACACCCTGGACCTGTTCGTCTGCGGTGACAACCTCCGCAAGGGCGCGGCCCTGAACGCGGCCGAGATCGCCGAGCTGGTCGCGGCCGAGTTCGCGTAGCCGCCTCTCCGCCCCACGGGGCGGAATCCGCCTTCCGGCCGTACGGCGGCGCAGGTCGCCGCCGTACGGCCGTCGCGTGCGGCCCCGTGCCGGAACGCCCTCGTACGGCTCCCGTCCGGACGGCCGTGCCACGGCCTCCGGCCGGGACGTCGCGGTGCGGTTCCTCCGGCTACCGTCGTACGGCCTGCCCGTGGCGATGCCCGCCGTACGGACTCTGGTTCGGGTGTCGCGGGGGCGGGGCGCCACGGGGTCCGGCGGGGCGGCCGGGGGAGGCGGGACGGATCTTCGGGTCTCCGCGTGGTCCGTGGACGCCGCCGGTGTCAGCGGAAGAGAATGTCCCAGTGATCGGACTCGCGGGCGTACACGGTCCCCGAGTCCCGGTAAAGGGGGGCTCCGTCTCCGCGGATGCCGTCCAGGACGTGCTCGCGCGTGATGTAGCGGTTGATGCAGTCGTTGGGCTTGATGTCCAGCTTGTAGCCCCGGTGATGGCTGTAGCGGCCGGGAGCGTGGCCGACCTCGGTGCCGCCGGTGACGACGACCGGGCAGCCGCTGCGCTGCTTCAGCGCGATCACGTCGGTCACGGTGGCGGCCCGCACCGCCTCCAGCGAGGTGCAGGTCCTCACGCTGCGGTCGGTGCACCCCCCGGACGACTTCCAGCGCAGACCGGCCTTCCGGAGCTGCTGGGTGGCCTGCACGTGGCCGATCCGGATCGGCTGTATCGGATGGCTGGACGCCGCCGCCTCCGTTCTCGACGTGGTTCCCGCCTCCGCTCCCGCTTTCGTCTTCGTCTTCGTCTCCGCCCGCGTCTTCGTCTCCGTCCGGGTCGCCGTCTCCGTCCGGGTCGCCGTCTCCGTCTGGGGCGCGGTCTCCTGCCGGTACGGGCTCCGGGCGGTGGCCAGGACGTCGGCGTCGTAGGTCCCGGTGACCGCGGTCCGGGCCCCGGCGGGCCGGATCGCCGAGACCGGCACCGAGGCCCGCACCGAGGTCGTCGCGGCGGTCGACGAGCGCGGCGCGTCGGCCGCCGCGGCGTCGTGCGAGGCCGACGCGATGAGCGATATCTGCAGAGCCAGCAGTGCTCCGGCGGTGAGCCGGGCACGCCTCTGTTTACAGGGACGTGTCCCCATCGTTTTATCCCTTGTGACGGGAGCCCTCCCACCAGAAGGATCAATCCCACTTTGGAACCGGTATGACCCCTCTGGGAGGCGGGATTTTGCCCTGGAATGGTGATCATCGTGAGCAGCGATGACCTAACGGCGTCATGGGTCGTACAGTGACGAACGTGGCCGAGCCGACCCAGAGAAGCAGGGGATCAGACAAGACCCGCGAAATCATCGTGGAGACGGCCTTGCGGCTGTTCCGCGAGCGCGGATACGAGGCCACCACCATGCGGGCCATCGCCGCGGAGGCGGGGGTCTCGGTGGGCAACGCCTACTACTACTTCGCCTCCAAGGAAGCCCTGATCCAGGCGTATTACGACCGGGCGCAGACCGAGCACGAGGCCGCCTGCGAGGAACTGCTGGCCACCGAGCGGGCCTTCGCGCCGCGGCTGGGCGGGGTGCTGCGGGAGTGGGTGCGCGTCTCCGAGCCCTACCACGAGTTCGCGGTGAAGTTCTTCAAGCACGCGGCGGAGCCGAGCAACCCCCTCAGCCCGTTCAGCGCCGAATCGTCGCCCGCCCGGGAGTCGGCGATCGCGATCTACCGCAAGGTGGTGGAGGGGTCGGCGGACCGGATGGACGCCGAGCTCAGGGCGGAGCTGCCCGAGCTGCTCTGGCTGATGTCGATGGGGGTCGTGCTGTTCTGGGTGCACGACACCTCGGAGGGGTGCCGGCGGACCTACCGGTTCATCGAGCTCAGCGTGCCGCTGGTGGACCGGCTGGTCGGGCTCTCCCATCTGCCGGGCCTGCGGGGGATCGCGCGGGACTTCATCGCGGGGGTTCACGAACTTCGCGCGTGACGTCCTGGCGAACCACGAGAATTCGAGTAACGAACACATTACCCTCGGTAGTTACTTTGGTGACGAGTTCGAGGGAGTCTCATGGGCTGGGTAACGGTGCTGGTCGTGGCGGCTGTCGCGATCATGCTGATCGCGCTTCTCGTGCTCAGGCGGAGGGGCAAGGCGGACGAGGGCGGCGGTTCCGGGTCGGTGGACTTCTCCGCCAACCTCGCCCTCGCCGTCTACCTGCTGGTGCTGGCCTACGCCGCGGTGCTCTGCCGGGACGCGCTCTCGACGGCGCAGACCGACGTCCAGGCCGAGGCGGAGACCCTCACCGAGATGTACTGGTCGGTGGCGCCGATCCCCGAGGCCGCGCCGATCCGGGCCCAGATCCGGGACTACGCCGCCAGGAGCGTCGACCTCGACTGGCCGCTGATGGCCGAGGGGCAGCTCTCCCCGATCCCCACGCGGATGCTCGAGGACATGCGGGCGGCCACGATCCGGCTGCGGCCCGTCGGCGAGGAGAGCAAGAACCTCCAGCAGGACGCGCTCAGCCATGTCTCCGAGGCCGCCCACGCGCGCGCCGTCCGCGCCGACGACGCCGACGCGGGCCTGGAGAGCATCTTCGTGATCTCAATGATCATCTCCGGGCTGCTGGTGATCGCGCTGCCCTGGACACTCGGGACGAAGCCCACGCTCCCGTCGGTCGTCGGCGACGCCGTGAGGGTGGGCGTGGTCGTCGTCGGCATCGGGTTCATCATGCTGATCAGCCACCCCTTCGCGGGGCTGGGCGCGGTCGGGCCCGACGCCTTCAAGGCGGCGCAGACGCAGTACGACCAGATCGACGACCGGTTCCCGGTGCAGTCGGCGGCGGAGTAGCGGACCCTCCGGTCACCTGGAAGCCCGCCGGCGGAACGTCCGCCGGCGGGCTTCCGCGTCCGCTACCCGCGTGTCCTGGCGGTCAGCGCGGTGACCGCGGTGACCGGGATACGGAACGTCCGCCGACGGGTTTCCGCGTCCGCTACCTGCGCGCCTTGGCGTTCAGCGCGGAGACCGCGGTGACCGAGATCACCCCGGTGAAGACGACCAGGATGACCAGCCTGCGGTCGGTGCCGCGGCGTCGTTCGGCGTAGCGGTCGAGCACCAGCTGCCGCTTCACGACGCCGGGGGCGGCGGACGGCACGACCGGCCGGGGGGTGGGGGTCGGGGTCGGGCTCGGCGTGGGGACGGCCTCCGGCGGGACGGCGGGCTGGTAGGGCCGGGGTCTCGGCTGCGGGGGCGGCTCCACGGGCCGGACCACGGGTGGCCGGGGGGTGGGCGGTTTCGGGGGCGTGGGGGGCGGGGGCGTCGTCGGATACGGCGGCTCGGGCGCGGTGGGGTATCCCGGGCCGGGATATCCCGGCTCCGACGGATATTCCGGCTCGGGCTCCGGATCCTCCGGTTCGGGCTCGTCGGCCTCAGGCGCGGTCCTGAGGGCCGTCCTGGGGGTGGCGGCGGGCGCCGGTGCGGGATGGGGGGCCAGGCCCGCGCACAGCCGCACGGCGATCACGGGCGGCGGCCCGCCGATCTCGGCCGCCAGGCAGTGTCCGGAGGGATCGCTCCCGTCGCCGGCCGCCGCCGGGGCGCCGGCCGCCACGGACGCGGCCGTGCATGCCGCCAGGACCGCCGCGCCGAGTATTCCCTGTCGTCGTCTCATGCGCCGCTTCATCGTCACTCAAACGTTCTAACACCTGACGCATGGTGATGATGGGGTAAGTGGGGATGCGGTAAAGATCGTTCCCTGTTTGCATACCGTCCGGTTGGTACGGTCAACCTATTGACGGCCCCCCGATCGGGTACGGCAAGCTACATCAGAATATCGTTCTGGACGGCGACCATGGATCATGGAGGCGCGGATGACTACCGGCGCACGCTGGGGGATGACGGTCCCCTTCTACGACCGCACACTGGCCGCCTCCCGGGAACTGGTGGCCGAGCTGCCCGCACTCGGCTACACCGACGTCTGGTCCGCCGAGGTCAACGGCGTCGACGGCTTCGTGCCGCTGGCACTGGCCGCCGAATGGGCCCCCGGCGTACGGCTCGGCAGCGCGATCGTCCCGGTCTCCACCCGGGGGCCCGGCCTGCTGGCCATGTCGGCCGCCACCCTCGCCGACCTCGCCCCGGACCGGTTCGTCCTGGGCATCGGAGCCTCCTCCCCGGCCATCGTCGAGCGGTGGAACGCCGGTGAGTTCGTCAAGCCGTTCGCCAGGACCAGAGACACCCTGCGCTTCCTGAAGAAGGCCCTCGCGGGGGAGAAGGTCACCGAGAGGTATGAGACGTTCGAGGTCAAGGGCTTCAGGTTGGAGCGCGCCCCCAAGGTCCCGCCGAAGATCGTGCTCGCCGCGCTGCGGCCCCGCATGCTCCGGCTGGCCGCCGAGGAGGCCGACGGCGCGATCACCAACTGGCTCTCGCCGCAGGACGTCCGCAAGGTCAGGTCCGAGATCGGGCCGGACACCGAGCTGATCGCCCGGCTGTTCGTGTGCGTCAGCGAGGACGCGGAGAAGGTGCGGGAGCTCGGCCGGCGGATGCTCGCCGGCTACCTGACCGTCCCGGTCTACGCGGCCTTCCACGACTGGCTGGGACGCGGTGAGGTGCTGCGGCCGATGCACGAGGCCTGGGCCGCCGGCGACCGTCCGGCGGCTCTCAGGGCCATCCCGGACGAGGTCGTGGACGCGCTCATCGTGCACGGCGACGCGGCGACGTGCCGGGCCAGGATCCGCCAGTACGTGGACAACGGGCTGAGCACCCCGGTGCTCGCCCCGATCCCCGGCGGTGGGATCCCGATCGCGCAGGCCGTACGGGATCTGGCCCCCACGGGGGAATGACGCGGCGCGCCCGGGGAACCCCGTCCGGAGGGCACGCGTTATATCGTGAGACGGCAGGGTAGGGGGCCGTCAGACCACGGTGCTCCCGAGGAGGTTCCCCCATGGCGAAGGCGGCACGTGCGGCACAGGCCTGGCGGACGTACAAGAACGTGACGGAGCCGGGCTCCCCCGGCCTCGGCGCCCGCCTGCGAGCCATCCCGAAGCTGATCGGCGCGGTGACGCGCGGGCAGTATCCCGGCATGGGCAAGGGCAAGCTGGCCATGATGGGCCTCGGCGTGCTCTACATCCTCTCGCCGATCGACATCGTCCCGGACTTCCTGGTGCTCATCGGCGTGGCGGACGACTTCGGCGTCTTCCTCTGGCTGATGGGCTCGCTGCTCGGGGAGAGCGGCCGCTACGTCGACTGGGAGCGCAAGCAGGTCAGAGCTTTTCCATCCTGAGCCAGGCCCGGGAGGGCAGCGGGTGGCCGAACAGGCGGGCGGCGTTGCCGTAGGCCACCCTGGCGATGTCGGCGGGCGGCAGGCTGCCCAGGTTGGTCGCGACGGCCTTCTGCGTGTCGGGCCAGGTGGAGTCGGAGTGCGGGTAGCCGCTCTCCAGCAGGACGTGCTCCAGGCCCACGGCGAGGCGCACCCCCGACAGGGCGTGGTCGTTGAGCGTGCCGAAGAAGAAGTTGCGGCGCAGGACCTCGCTGGGCTTCAACCCGCCCTCCCAGGACGCCTCGCCCGCCACCGGATGGTCCAGGGCGTAGTCGGCCCGTTCGGCCAGCATCGGCAGCCAGCCCACGCCGCCCTCCACGATCAGGATCCGGAGCGCGGGGAAGCGCAGCGGCACGCCCGACCAGAGCCAGTCGGCACAGGCGAACATGGCGCTCGCCGGCATCAGCGTGGTGATCGCCTCGATCGGGGTGTCCGGGGAGGGCACCGGGGCCCAGGAGCCCGCGCCGGCGTGCAGGCAGACCACGGTCCCCGTCTCCTCGCAGGCCTGGAAGAACGGGTCCCAGTGGTCGCTGTGGATGGACGGCAGGCGCAGCCGCGTGGGGAACTCGGGAAAGAGGACCGCCTTGAAACCGCGGGCCGCGTTGTCCCGGATCTCCTTGGCCGCGGTCTCGGGGTCGGTCAGCCAGGGGAGCTGCAGTGCGATGATCCGCTCCGGGTAGGTGCCCGCCCAGACGTCGACGTGCCAGTCGTTCCACGCCCGCAGGACCGACAGGCCCAGCTCCTGGTCGCGGGTCTTGGCGAAGACCATCCCGGACTGCCCGGCCAGCATGCCGGGGAAGCAGAGCGCGGCCCAGAGGCCGGCCCGGTCCATGTCCTCGATCCGGGCCTCGATGTCATGGCAGCCCGGCCGCATGTGCTCGAACCGCACCGGGTCGAGCGTCCACTGCTCGCGCGGCAGGCCGGCGCCCACGTCGAGCCCGGCGCACGGGTAGGTGGCCCCGCCGTAGCGCCAGACCTGGTGGCCGGAGTCGGTCTCCACCACCTTGGGGGCGAGATCGGCGTATTTCTCGGGGAGCCGGTCCTCGAACATGTCGGGCGGTTCGATCAAGTGATCATCGGCTGAAATGATCACATAGTCCCGCCGCCTGGGCTCGGGGTCGGGCAGCAGCGGCGTAGTCACGCGGTAAACCGTACGTGGCTGGCATAACACTCATCAAGCTGCGAGGTCTCCGCTTGGTATCTCTGTCCGTCTCGGATGGGCCCCGGGACCACCGTCGGGGGAAAGGCAGCGGCCCCGGGGGGCGGACCCGCCTGGAGGGTGCTGCTCGCGGCGGGCCCTGGCATGTGCCCCTACCCGGAGATCGTCCGAATATCGGGATTTTCCAAAAGATGATTCCGGAGAATGGCCGTTACCTCTCCGACCGGCGGCGGAGAGGTCACGGGAAGTGCTTTCGGAATGGTCGTGGTCAATGCCTGTTCATGAGGTAGTAAAGAGAGTGTGACCTCCGACCTCGGCGAGGTGAAGGACGGCTGGCGGATCGCCGGGCTCGTCGTCCGGATCGCGCTGCTGCTGATCCTGCTCGCGGGTGCTCTTGTCGTCGCGCTGAGCTTCGCCCCCTCCACGCGGACGATGGGCGAGTTCCGGGCCGCCGTGGCCGCCGACCGGGTATCCGCCATCGTCTATCGGTCGGGAGGCGAGCAGCGGGAGCTCTACGAGCTGCGATGGTCGGAGGGGCCGCTGGTCTGGCATGAGATCGGCATGGTGCCGGTCCGCGACGGTTCACGGAGCTACACCGTCGTGGAGCTCACGCGCGACATCGCCGGCGGCTCGGCCAATGTGACCCGGCTGGAGAGCCGCTCCGGTGACGGGGGGATCATCCCCGGCTGGCCGTTCCAGGTGCCCCTGCGCGGCTGGGTGATCTGGACCGGCGCGGCCTGGTGGGTCACCGCCCTGATCATGCTCGCCTCGGTCCCCCGGCTGGGCAACCGGTGGGCGTGGTTCTGGCTGTTCACCGTCGGGCAGATCGGCGCGATCGTCTTCCTGCTGCTCGAACCCCGGCCGCTGTGGTCCAGGGCCGGGGAGCGGCCCGCGCCGCGAGGCAGGCTGGACGGCGGGCAGGGATGCCTGGCCTCGATCGGCCTGGGTCTCCTCAGCGCGGCCTGCGCGGCGGGGGTGGGCCGGCTCGCCGGCCTCGTCCTGGGCTAGGTGTGGTGACCGCCGGTGTTCCCCCGGTCCCCGGATCAGGCCTCGACGGGCTGCTCCTGCTCCTGCCCCTGCTTGGCCTTCTCGGCCCTGAGGTCCGCGGCCTCCCTGCGGATCAGCAGCGCCCAGCCGCCGATCGCGATCCCGATGAACAGCCACCACTGCACGCCGTACGCCAGGTTGAGGCCGCCGCCCGCGCCGACGTCGGGCTCGGGCACCGGCGCGGGCGCTACGGCGGCCTCGGGCGACTGCCCGGTCAGCTCCACGTAGCCGCCCAGGAGCCGGTACGGCAGACCCCGGCCGATCGTCTCGGTGTTGATCAGCAGGACCTGTCCCGCGGGAAGGCCCTCCCTGTCGCGGATGCCCGAGGACTCCTCGGTCTCGCTGGGACGTAGCCGGCCGGTGACAGTCACCTGACCCGTGCTCGGCACGGGGACCTCGGGAGGGGCGTCGGCCGTGGCGCCCGCCTTGATCCAGCCCCGGTTCACCAGCACGCCCTGGCCGTTTCCGGTGTCCAGCGGGGTGAGCACGTAGAAGCCGACCACGCTGTCCTGGGTGCGGCGGCGGACCAGGAACTGGTGGGCCGGGTCGAAGGTCCCCGTGGCGGTCACGGAACGGTATTTGTCCTGCGTGCGCACGCTCCCGCCCGGCGTGGTCAGCCGCTCCACGGGCACCGGCGGGGCGGCGAGGTTGCCGGTGATCTGGTGGCTGCTGGTGGACCGCACCTCATAACGCCCGAACTGCCACTGGCCCAGGAACACGAAAGCGGGGATGACCAGCAGGACCACCACGTGAAGGGCGATCCATCGAGGAGTCAGAAGGAACCGGTACACGCTCCCAAGGGTAGGCACCACGGGCACCGCCCTGTCCTCCGAGTAGGTCTTTCGCCGTAGTAGGGTGCCCCGAAGCGCTCGATCGTCGACGTCATGGAAAGTCCGCCGGACGCTCCGGACATCCCACACGGTCGGGGAACGTTCCATGATCTCCGGAGCCCGCGCCTGATGACTCTGCTCCTGTCACCCCCCGTGGTTCCGATCGCCCTGCCCCGTCTCGGGGCGATGCTGCGACACGCCGCCCCCCGGGTGCTGGAGGGGATGATCCTCCCGGTCGCCGTCTTCTACGCCGGGATGGTCCTGTTCGGTCTGTACGGCGCGCTGGCCGTGGCGGTGGCCTGGGTCTACGGCGGGATCGCCTGGCGGCTGGTCAAGCGCAGGCCGGTGCCCGGCACGGTGATGCTGGCCGCGGGGACGATCACGGTCAGGGCGGTGCTGGCCGGCGCGACGGGGAGCCCGGTCCTGTTCTTCCTGCAGCCCTGCCTCGGCGTCTTCTGCGCGAGCATGGGCTTCCTGTGCACCGCGAAGCTGCGGCGGCCGCTGGCGCAGCGGGTGGCGACCGACCTGGTCCCCCTCCCCGAGCACCTGCTGGAGCATCCCCGGATGCGCCGCTTCTTCGTGTGGCAGTCGGTGCTGTGGGGCTGCGCGCAGCTCCTCAACGCGCTGCTGAGCCTGTGGTTGCTGCTCAGCCAGCCCCTGGAGACCTACCTGCTGGTGCGGACCGCGGCGGTCGCGGTGCTGCTCGGCGGTGCGGCGCTGATCTCGGTGCTCAGCCTCCGGCACTGCCTGCGCGCGCTGCAGCGCTGAGGCGGGCGCCGGGCCCGGGGAGCGGGGTGACCTCGCGGGGGCCGGCGACCTGGTGGCCCTCGGCGCAGCGGAAGTGCTGCTCGACGACGGCTCCGCAGCCGCGGTGGGTGAGGATCACCGGCGGGCCCTCCTGGCCGGAGAGATGCCGGTCGCCCCAGTGCATCAGCGCGATCAGGGCCGGGTAGAGGTCGAGCCCCATCTGCGTCAGCCGGTATTCGTCCCGCCGGCGCTGGCCGGGCTCGCGGTAGGGGACCTTGCGGAGCAGTCCTTCCTCCACCAGGCGGGTCAGCCGGGCGCTGAGCACCTGTCTGGGCGCCCCCGTGGCGGCCTGCATGTCGGCGAACCGGCGCACCCCGCTGAACGCCTCCCTGAGCACGAGGAGCGTCCACTTCTCGCCGACGATGGCCAGGGCGCGCTCGATGGAACAGTTTTCCACCCGGAAGGACACGTTGCCGAGGGCCGCCTCACTCATGTCCGCATCGTAAGTCGCCATGGCTCCACCTCCAACGCCACCTAAGTCTAGTTGACATACCCAGGTGTCCGGCGGGACTCTAAGTCCATGATGCGAACTCAGCTTGCGCGGCCGCGCCGCGACCCGGTGCGGGCCCTGCCCGGCGACGGCGTCGAGATCCGGCCGGTGCGGGCGGACGACGAGGAGCGGGTCCGCCGCTTCCTGGCGGGGCTGTCGCCGCGCACGCAGACGCTGCGGTTCTTCACCGGGGTGAACCGTCCGAGCGCGAGCCTGGTCAGGGCGCTGCTCGTGATGGACGAGCGGCGGGACGTGCTGCTCGCCGTACACGGGGAGGTGGTCGTCGGCCACGCGATGAGTTTCAAAGGGGGGCAGACCGACATCGAGATCGCCCTGGTGGTGGCCGACGAGTGGCAGGGGCGCGGGGTCGGCGCCCGGCTCGCCCGGAGACTGCTCCGCCGGGCCGCCGTCGCCGGGGCCCGGACGCTGGGGATGGACGTGCTCGGCGACAACCGCAAGGTGCTGTCGATGGTCCGCAAGGCATGGCCGGAGGCGACCATGAAGGCCTCCTGCGGGGCCGTCGAGGTGACCGCGACGGTGGACCTGTGAGCCTGCGGCGCGGCGGATCCGGGGCCCGGGGGCAGGGCGGGAGGTGTCCTCGCGGTGGGGGCGCTATGATCAACCCGGTCTGAGGCGTCCCCGCGGTATTTGCGGAACAAGGTTCTGTTGCCGCACCATTGACCTTGTGAAGAGTGCCAAGAACGGACGCGACGGCCGTACCCGGATCGTCGAGGGTGCCCTGCGTCGATTCAGCCAGGACGGTGTCTCGGCCACCACGCTGGCCAGCCTCCGCGAGGAGAGCGGCGTCAGCGTGGGGAGTTTTTACCACCACTTCGCCAGCAAGGAACACGTCTTCGGCGTGCTCTACGCCGACACCCTCCGGATGTACCAGGAGGCGTTCCTCGCCGAGCTGCGGCGCCACGAGGGCGCCCGCGAGGGCATCGAGGCCATCGTCGCGCTGCACATGGCCTGGTGCGGCGAGAACCGCGAGCGGGCTCACCTGCTGATCAGCGAACGGCCGCCCAAGCGTGACGAGCCGGGCGGCACCGAGGTGTCGGATTCGCGGCGGGCGTTCTTCAAGCAGGTCTCCGAATGGTGGCGCCCCCACATGAAGAACGGTCTGCTCCAGCCCGTCCACCCGACCATGTGCTACGTGCTCTGGCTGGGGCCCGCCAACGAGATGTGCCGCCTGTGGTTCGCCGGGGCCCACCACCCCACCCAGGAGGAGATAACGGGCCTCTGCGAGGCCGCCTGGCAGAGCCTGCGCCAGCAGCCCGCCTGATCCCGCCGCCGCGCGGACGTCACCGGCCGGCGGGGAGCGACGCGGAGACCGCCGGCGTGAAGGTCTGGGAGCGGTCGGAGCCGCCGCCTGAGTTCTCCGGCCCGGGCGTGGAGGGCCGGGGCCGCCGGGGCCGCCGCCTGAGAGCTCCGGCCCGGGTCGCGGGGGCTCCTCCGGGCCGGAGCGGTCTCAGCGCGCTCCCACCAGCCCGCGCAGCCGGGTGGGGACCCGCCAGACCTCCTTGTCCAGCGAGATGTCCAGCCGCAGGTCCTGGCGACGGCGTCGCAGGCCGGGAACGCGCACCCGGTCGCAGACGTCGAACCTGCCGTGCCGGGGATAGCCGAATCCCAGCTCTCCGGGGAGGACCCGCAGTTCGTCCCGGTTGCCGCACCGCGGGCAGGTCCAGGCGACCAGGTCCATCCCGCGGTGGTAGTCGTGGCAGGCGCGGAAATACTCATCAGGGCGGAAACGGGACTCACAGGCGAAGCATGGGATCAACATGGCGGATCCTTTGGAGCGGGTGACGCAGCTATATATCGCGGCCATAAAGAATTACCGCTCCGTGCTTGAGGTCCGCTTGCAGAACGCTTACGTCGGTCTGTAACAGTCTCATCACTCTGAGCATCGAGAGTCGCCCTTGACCTTGAGGGGGCGCTGGGGCCGCTGGTGCGAAAATGGCCCGGTGAACGATCTGCCTGACCGGCTCAGAGAGCTGCTGCTCGACGCCGGCTACACCATCGACGGCGTCCGCGAGCGACTCGGCGAGGTCGCCGCCACCGCGCTCTCCCGCGAGGAGACGGTGCCCGCGCTGCGCGCCACCCGCGACGGAGACCTCCTCGGCACGCTGATCCGGCTGTGGTGGCTCGGCGTGCCGGTGGACGCCCCCGCGGCCCTCCCGGTGGCCGAGCTGGCCGCCGCGGGCCTGGTGACCGCGGAGGCCGGCCGGATCGCCGCCACGGTCCACCTGCAGCCCTGGGAGACGGGCGGCTACGTCGTCTCCGACCGCAAGGTCAGGCCCGGCGACCCCGCCCTCCGCAGGGACCACGTCGTCGGCGCGGGCGGGGCCTCGGCGAACCTGGCCCAGCTGGTCTCCCGCCGCCCGGTGGAGCGCGCCCTCGACCTCGGCACCGGGTGCGGGGTCCAGGTGCTGCACCTGGCGGACCGGGCCCGGGAGATCGTGGCCACCGACGTCAACCCCCGCGCGCTGGAACTGGCCCGGCTGAGCTGGGCGCTGTCCGGGATCAAGGGGGTGGACGCCCGGCAGGGCTCCCTGTTCGACCCCGTCGCGGACGACCGCTTCGACCTGATCGTCGCCAACCCGCCGTTCGTGATCTCTCCCGGCGGCCGGTTCACCTACCGGGAGTCCGGCTTCGAGGCCGACGGCTTCTGCCGCGACCTCGTACGGCTGGCCCCCCGCTTCCTCGCCCCCGAGGGCACCTGCCAGCTCCTGGCCAACTGGCTGCACGTCGACGGGGAGGACTGGCGGGACCGGGTGGGCGGATGGCTGACCGGCACCGGCTGCGACGGCTGGGTGGTGCAGCGGGACGTGCAGGACCCGGCCGAATACGTGGAGCTGTGGCTGCGGGACGCCGCGGAGCAGGGCACCCCCCGCTACCGCGAACTCTACGACGACTGGCTCGGCTGGTTCGCGTCCATGAACGTCACCGGGGTCGGCTTCGGCTGGATCACCATGCACGACTCCGGCAGCCTCGACCCGGTCGTGCGGGTGGAGGAGTTCGGCCAGCGGGTGGAGCTGCCGGTCGGCGGATACGTGGACGGGGTGCTCGACTCGATCACCCGGGCGCACCGGCTGGCCGACGCGGAGCTGCCGGGCGCCCGGCTCGCGCTGGCCGACGGCGTGCTGGAGGAGCGGATCGGCCCGCCCGGTGCCGAGGATCCGGCGCGGATCATCCTCAGGCAGACCCGGGGGCTGCGCCGCAGCGCACAGGTGGGGACCGTGGAGGCGGCTCTCGCCGGGGTCTGCGACGGCGAATATCCACTGGACCCGCTGCTCGCCGCGATCGCGGAGCTGACCGGGGAAAACCTTGATGACCTGCGGGCGAAGGCTCCCGAAGCGCTCCGCCCGCTGATTGCCGAAGGGTTTTTCCACATATCCACAGGGTGATTCTCCACAGGCTGTGGATATCTTTGCCGATCGGTTGTTGATCGGATGTTGAGCGCCGGGGAGCAGGCTCTGGCTGTGGGCACGGACCCGGGGGGGATGGGACCGTGTCGAGTCCGGCCGGTCGTCAACGTGAGGCGGCCGGCCACCGGGTGACGCACCGGATAACCGGGCCCCCTACGCGTCACCCGGTGGTCTGACGGCCGGCCGGGCACCCACATCCGACTTCCAGGCTCAGAGCGACGGGAACTCCGGTGATCAACCACTTTTGGATGACGCGTCTCGACGACGACTTGTACGACGGACTCGGGTCAGTTGCCGACGTGATCACGATCGAGCAGGGCGCGCAGGTCCGCGGCCTCGGGCGCGCCGAGCCTGACGAAGATGTCATGGGCGCGTTCGAGACAGTCGTGACTGCGGCTCGTGTTGCCGAGCCCGGCGAGCGCCCTGCCTAGCACCCACAGCGACAGCGCCTCGCCGTACGGATGACCGATCTCGCGGCTGACCGTCAGGGCCTGCTCCGCGTGACGGGTCGCGTCGGAGAACCGGCCGGCGGTGATGAACGTCTCGGCCAGCCGGGAGCAGACCCGCTGCTCCCACACCCGCTGCCTGCTGGCCCGGAAGAAGGCCAGGCACTCGGCGTGATGGTGGACCGCCTCGTTGAGCCGCCCGACCCGCGACAGGATCATCCCCAGGTGGTAGCGGGCCCTGGCGGTGCCGGCGCTGAAGCCGAGCTCGATGAAGACGGCCAGGCCCTGTTCCGCGGCGGCGATCGCCTCCGCCTGCTGGCCCAGGAACAGGTGGTCACGGGCGGAGTAGCTGAGCGTCAGCGCCTCGCCGCCCCGCGCGCCGACCTCCCTGAACACCCTGCGCGCCGAGTCGAACCAGGCCAGGGCCTCCACGTGGCGGCGCTGACGCCCGGCCACGACGGCCAGCGCGTTCATCGCCTCGCCGGTGACGATCCGGTCGCCCCCGGCGGCCAGGTCCAGCGACGCCCGGAACTCGCTCTCCGCCTCGGTCAGCCGGTTGGCGCCGAACAGCACCCTGCCCAGCACGTAGCGGCAGCGCAGCTCGCTGGAGGTGTCGCCGAGCCGCCGGGCGGCGGCCAGCACCTCCTTGGCCCGCTGGTCGAACTCCCGGGCGTGGCTGCCCGACTCCAGCAGCGGCTCCATGGCGAGCAGCAGGTCGGCGCCGGGCAGCAGGGCTCCGGCCTCCTCGGCGCCGCTCGCCTGGGCGATCGACGCGAACAGCGCCTCCGCCTCGACCGACAGCCAGGCCACGGCCTCGTCGGCGGAGCCGAACGCGTGACCCGGCCCGGTCACCGCGAGCTGGTCGGCGACCGTGCTGCCCTCGTAGGCGAGCCGGTGCGCCGACCGCGCGGAGGCCAGGTAGAAGTCGAGCAGCCGGCGCAGCGCGGGCGGGCCCTCCCCGCCGGCGCTCCCGGTCGTGGATCCGGCCCCCCGCTCCGCGCCCGCCTCGGCCCGTTCGCCGGTACGGCGGGCGAAGAGCTTGAGCAGGTCGTGGAAGCGGTAGCGGCCGGGGGCGGGAGCCTCCAGCAGGCTGGCGTCCACCAGGGACTCCAGGATGTCCTCGGTGTCCGTCGGGTGCAGCGCGAGCAGCGCGGAGGCGGCCCCGGCCGAGATGTCCGGGCCGCCGGGCAGGGAGAGCAGCCGGAACGCCCGGGCCTGCGCCGGGCTGAGCTGTCCGTAACCGAGGGCGAAGGTCGCCTCCACGGCGAGGTTGCCCACGCGCATCTCGTCGAGGCGGCGGCGCTCGTCGGCCAGCCGGGGCACCAGCGAGGCGACCGTCCAGGAGGCTCGGGCGGCCAGGCGCGCGGCCACGATCCGCACCGCGAGCGGCAGGAAGCCGCAGGCGGCGACGACGTCCATGGCGGCGGCGCGCTCCGCGGCCACCCGTTCGGCGCCGGCGACCGTGCCGAACAGGGTCAGCGCCTCGTCCGGCTCCATGACGTCCAGGTCGACCAGCCGGGCCGCGGCCAGGTCGGCGAGCTTGCCGCGGCTGGTCACGATCGCCGCGCAGCCGGTCGATCCGGGCAGCAGGTGGCTGACCTGGGCGGCGTCCCTGGCGTTGTCGAGCAGCACCAGCATCCGCCGGTCGGTCAGCAGCGAGCGGAACAGCGCCGACCGCTCGGCCAGGCCGTCCGGGATGATGTCGGCGGGCAGGCCGAGGGCGCGCAGGAACGCCGCCAGCACGGACTCGGGCGCGACCGGCTCCTCGCCGTATCCGCGCAGGTCGGCGTAGAGCTGGCCGTCGGGGAACAGGTCGTGCAGGGTGTGGGCGACGTGCACCGCCAGGGTCGTCTTGCCGACGCCTCCGATGCCGGAGATGGCGGCCACCGGCACGCCGTCGGCGCCGCCCTGGGTGGACAGCAGGGTGCACAGCCGGGCGATGATCTGGCGGCGGCCCGTGAAGTCGTTCACGGCCGCGGGGAGTTGCGCCGGGCGCGGCAGCTCGGGGGCGCCGGCGCCGGGCTCGGCGGTCTCCGGCTGCCGGGCGGGCTCCGGAGGGTCGGCGGGCGCGAGCCGTACCGGATCGGCGGCGGGGAGCGGGGCGGGGGCGAGGCCCGGATCGCCGGTGAGGATGCGCTGGTGCAGGGCTGCCAGGTCGGGCCCCGGCTCGATGCCGAGCTCCTCGATCAGCGCGGCGCGGGTGTCGGCGAAGGTCGCGAGCGCGTCCGCCTGCCGTCCGCACCGGTAGTAGGCCAGCATCAACTGGGCGCGGAGCCGCTCGCGGAGCGGGTGGTCGGCGGTCAGCGCGATCAGCTCGGAGACGACGTCGGCGTGCCGGCCCAGCTCCAGGTCCAGGTCCATCAGGGTCTCCAGCACGCTCATCCGGCGCTCGACGAGCCGGTCGCGCTGATGCTCGGCATAGGGGCCGACGGCTCCGGCCAGCGGCTCACCGGTGCACAGCGCCAGGCTCGCGCGCAGGCTCTCGGCGGCTGCGGCGCGGTCTCCGGCGCGGCGGGCGATCTCGCCCTCCTGGAGGCCCCGGTCGAAGAGGGTCAGGTCGAGGACTGCGCCGTTCAGCCGCAGCGCGTAGCCCCGGCCCACCGAGATGAGCAGCTCGGGGCGGGTGCGGGGGGACCTGCCGGGCTCCAGTACGGCCCGCAGCCGGGAGACGTAGGTGCGCAGCGCGCCGAGCGCGCGCGGCGGGGCGTCCTCCCCCCAGACCGCGTCGATCATCTCGGCCGGGGTGACCGCCCGGCTCTCGCGCAGGAGCAGCATCGCCAGAATGGAACGTTGCAGGGGTGTTCCCAGATCGAGTTCGGTGCCGTCACGCCACGCCTGCACCGGGCCGAGCACGGCGAAGCGCAACCCGTCTTCGCTGCCGTGAACAGCCATTTCTTTGATCTCCGTCTTAATGGAAAGTTTTGTGGCCAATGATAGATCCTCGGTTGCTTAGTCCATAGATGGCTACTCACCCGTTAACCGAAGCGTTGATTGGCCGTTAATCGGGTGTTGAGCCATGAGCGTGATGCTGAGGGCTGTCGGGCATGGCGCCATACGGGGGCTGTCATGCCCGACATGTCAGTAGATTGCAGGTGCCGATCAGGCGTTGATAAAGGCGCTGTAAGCGCGGTGCAGGCGGTTCGCCCTATCAATGAGCCATGGCTCCTCGACCAGGAAAAAGGAGTCGCTCCCACCCTCAAGGAGAACCACCATGCGCCGCACGACCCGCACCCTCCTGGGCCTCGCCGCCGCCACCGCCGTCATCGCGGCCGGCGCCCCGGTCCTGGCCACCTCCGCCTCGGCCGCCACGGTCACCGCGAGCACGACCGCCGCGAGCGACTACGACTACTGGGGCTACGACTACTCCAAGTACTACGACGACTCCCGCGCCAAGGCCAAGGGACGCGTGTGGATCGACCGCTTCGACCGGGTCCACGTCGAGGGCAGGCTCTACGACAAGTACTCGCCGAGCTGGCTCTGCGGCTACGTCCAGGTCAAGTTCGAGAACGCCGACGGCGACGAGACCTACTACTGGGCCAAGAAGTGCGGCTCCAGCGGCTACCAGCCCTTCCACTTCCGGCAGGACGACGTCGACAACGTCCAGGTCCGGGTCTGCTACTGGGACAACAACCAGGCCAAGAGGAAGCTCTGCGGCAAGTGGGACTACGTCTACGAGGTCGACGGCGGGGACGAGGACGACGAGTAACCGTCCGCCGGACGAACATCAGGCCCGCCCGGAGTCCCGGGCGGGCCTTTAGTTCCATGAGGTCATCGAAGTGACGGGGTCGCCTTTACGCGGCTTCGACCAGGCCGAGCCGCGCGTGGAGCCGTTCTCGCACGAGCGGCCATTCCGAACTGAGGATCGAGTAATAGGCGGTATCTCGGACCGTGTCGTCGGCGCCTCGGGTCTCCGCCCGGCGCACACCGTCGAGGTGTGCGCCGAGGGCCTCGATGGCGGCGCGGGAGCGTACGTTCCGTACGTCAGCCTTGAGTGTGATGCGGTGGACCTGCCAGGTCTCGAAGGCGAGGGAGAGCATCAGATACTTGCTCTCCCGGTTGACACCCGTGCCCTGGGCCGAAGCGCCCAGCCAGGTGTAACCGATGTCCGCCACGGACGGGACCTCGCCCACCGCACCATGTGCACCCGGCGGCCAGGGCATGGGCCCCTGCCAGTACTCCAGGTTCATGAGACGGGTGGCACCGACGACGCGGTCGGTGTGCAGCCACCGGATGGCGAAGGGCATCGTGCGGCCCTCCGCCTGCTCAGCCAGAGTGGCCTCCACGTAGGAGACCATCTCGCCCCGGCTACGGGGAACGCGAGTGAAGGCGTAAGTAGAACGGTCTTCACTCGCCGCGGCGACGAGGTCGTCGACGGCCGCGAGGCTGAGCGGTTCCAGGCGCACGGAGCGCCCGGACAGGGTGACAAAAGCGGGCATGAGCACATGATGAGGGCTCCCCGAGATGCCCAGTGCCAAATGACACGGGACATCTTGGTGAGCATCCAGGAAAATGCCTGTCTCCCTGGTGCGTGGAGCACAAAACCCCAGGTCAGCCACGCCGACGTTGTCTCAGGCGCTCCCGGCGCCCGAGTAAAGTTTCCCCCAAGGGCGGCCCTTTGCGATCACCCCGCCGCCGGGGTCGGGACCAGGGCTGCGCGCACGAGCCGGCCGGATGCCCGCCGGGCCGTGTTCAGGCCGGTCAGAGCCTCGCTCAGGTGGTCCAGCGAGGCCGAGATCCAGGGCAGTCCGAGAGGGTCGGCGGCGCCCAGCGCGGCCAGCCGCCGCTCGGTCGTCTCGCCGTACAGAAGGCTGGTCGCCACCCGCACCCGCAGGGCCCGGGGATCGTCGCCGAAGGCGTGTCCGGGGAGCACCCCGACGCCGTGCCTGTCGAGCAGGTCCGCGGTCAGCTCGGCGGAGGTCGCGTAGGCGAGTCCGGTGAAGTCGGGGTAGAGGTAGAAGCCGCCCTGCGGCGCGTCCACCCGCACGCCCGCCCGGACGAACCTGTCGTACACCGCCCGCGCCACCGTGCCGTGCAGCCGCCGGCTCTCGTCGATCCGCTCGACGAGCTCGGCGGGCTCGGTGTAGGCGTAGGCCGCCGCCTGCTGGACCGGGGCCGCCGGGCTGGACCAGATCTCGCTGGCCACGGCGAGCAGCCGGTCGCGCAGCTCCGCCGACGGGAGCCGGGCGACGCCGATCCGCCAGCCGCCGAGGGCGAGGCTCTTGCTGAGCCCGCTGGTGATCACGGTCCGCTCGGGAGCCAGCTCGGCCGGGCTGAGGAAGCCCGCGGCGGTGTCGTGGACGAGATCGCGGTAGATCTCGTCGGAGATGATCGTGAGGTCGAGGTCGCGGGCGACCTCGGTGATCCGCCTGATCGTGCGGGCGGCGGCCAGCGTGCCGCTGGGGTTGTCGGGCAGCGTGACCAGCAGCGAGCGCACGTCGCGCCCCTGGGACCGCGCGTGCAGGACCGCGGAGACGACACGCTCGGGGTCCGGCACCCCTCCCTCGCCGGGGGGTGCTGGGACGAGCAGGGGCCGCGCCCCGACCAGATCCGCCTGGGCGGCGTAGCTGACCCAGCTCGGCATCGGCAGCACGATGTCGCCGCCGATCGCGAGCAGCAGGCCGTAGAGCAGGGACTTGCTTCCGGGGCCGCAGACCACCAGCTCGGGGTCGGTGGGCAGGCCCCGCCGGTGCCAGTATCCGGCTGCCGCCTCACGCAGCGCGGCCGCTCCGGCGACCGGCCCGTATCCGTTGTGCTCGGACGCGGCGATCAGCCGTTCGCGCAGCGCCGGATGAACGGGCAGACCGGCCTCGCCGAAGGCCAGGTGCAGCACGCGCTCACCGGCGCGCCGTCTTCGTTCGATCTCCTCGTTGGCCGCCAGCGTGGCGGAGAGCGTCACGTTCATGGGGAGTCCTCTCGCTCATTGCGGAACGTTCCCAAGCGTGGTGGGCTACAGGCATCAGGACAAGCTTTGGTTGTTGTGGGTAGGCATAAGGAAGTCTGATGCTTGATTTGCGGCGTTTGGCGTTGATCTGCGAGTTCGCCCGCCGGGGAAGTATCGCGGCCACCGCCGCCGTCCTCGGCTACAGTCCCTCGGCGGTCTCCCAGCAACTGGCGGCGCTGGAGCGGGAGGCCGGGGCGGTGCTGCTCGACCGGACCGCCCGCAGCGCCGAGCTGACCGACGCCGGGCGCCGCCTGGTCGCGCACGCCGAACGCATCCTGTCGATGGTCGAGACCGCCGAGTCCGACCTGTCGGCCCAGGCGGCGACCCCCTCGGGCCGGGTCACCGTCACCGCCTTCCCCACCGCCGCGGTCGCCTTCGCGCCCGCCCTGGCCCGGTCGCTGCGCCGCCACACCGCGCTGACCCTGCGGATGGGCCAGGGGCGCTCCGGGCGCGGGATGCGCGAGGTCCAGTCGGGCGAGGTGGACATCGCCCTGGTGGACGACTGGTACGGCCGGGTGCGTGAGTCCGACACGTTGCGGGTCTTCCCGCTGCTGCACGATCCGCTGGTGCTCGTGGTGCCGCGCAAGCACCGCCTGGCCTCCCTGGACGAGCCCGTGGACCTGCGTGAGCTCCGTGACGAGCCGTGGATGGCCACCCCGGACGGCGAGCCCTCCCGGCTGGCCGTGGACAGCCTGCTGGCCGACGTCGGCGGCGCCCAGCCGGTGCCGTGGGAGTTCGAGGGCCTGGGCACCATCCTCGGCCTGGTCGCCAAGGGCATCGGCATCGCGGCCGTCCCCGCCCTGGCGCTGGCCTCCGGAGTCCGCGGCATCGTCGTGCGCGAGTTCCCCGGCGCCCCGGTCGGCCGCGACGTCCACGCCGTCGCCCGCGCCTCCGGCGTCCACCGCCCCGCCGTCTCCGTCACCCTGCGCGCCGTCCACGTCGCCGCCCGCCTCCTCGCCGCCGATCTCGCGGCGGTGGAGCTCGCGGCCCGGTAACGTCGGGGCGTGCCTCCCTCCTACGCGCTTGAGCGATTGCTGTCGGCCGGCGGGACGAAGCTGGTGGCCGGGGTCGACGAGGTCGGGCGAGGCGCCTGGGCCGGACCGGTGGCGGTCTGCGCGGTCGTCACGGACCTGTCGGAGCCGCCCGCGGGGCTGACCGACTCCAAGATGCTCAGCCCGGCCCGCCGTACCTCCATGGTCGCCGAGATCACCGGCTGGGCGGCCGGGATCGGCTACGGCGAGGCGTCACACGAGGAGATCGACGCGCTCGGCATGACCGAGGCCCTGCGCCGGGCGGCCAGGCGGGCGCTGGCCGAGCTCCCGGTCCGGCCCGACGCGGTCATCCTCGACGGCAAGCACGACTACCTGGGCGCGCCGTGGCCGGTCCGCTGCGAGATCAAGGGTGACCTGTCCTGCGTCTCCGTGGCCGCCGCCTCGGTGATCGCCAAGGTCCGCCGGGACGCCTACATGGCCTCCCTCGGCTTCGAGGAGTACGGCTTCGCCGACAACGCCGGCTACCCGTCGCCGGTCCACCAGGCCGCGCTGGCCTCGCTCGGGCCGACCGCGCACCACCGCCTGTCCTGGTCCTATCTGGACGACCTGCCTGGCTGGCGCCATCTCAAGAAGCACCGCAACCCGCTCGCCGGAGAGGGACAGCTCGGCCTCTTCGGGTAAGGGCCCCGGCGTCCGGCCGGAACGGTGATCTGACCTTTCCTGTCCCCCCGCGCCGTTCGAAAGTACTTACTATGCGCATCGGTGTCTTTCTGGTCGCGGCGGGATTCCCGGGACGGCGGCCGGGGGAGGTGTTGCGGGACACGGTGGAGGCGGTCGCCGCCGCCGAGGACGCCGGATTCGACGACGCGTGGATCGCCGAGCACCACTTCATGTCGTACGGCGTGTGCCCGTCGGCGGTGACGCTGGCCGGTGTGGCGCTGGGCCGCACCTCCAGGATCCGGGTCGGCACGGCGGTGAGCGTGCTGTCGACGCGGCATCCGGTCGACCTGGCCGAGCAGGCGGCCGTCCTCGACCAGGTCTCGGGAGGACGGTTCACGCTCGGCGTCGGCAGGGGCGGGCCCTGGGTGGACCTGGAGGTGTTCGGGACGGGGCCGGCGCGCTTCGAACGTGGTTTCGCCGAGTCGCTGGATCTGCTCTGCGCGGCCCTGAGCCAGGAGACGGTCGCGGCGGACGGGGAGTTCTTCCGGTTCAGGGAGGTGCCCATGGTGCCCGCCGTCCGGCTCCGGCCGGTCGTCGCCTGCACCTCGCCGGAGACCGTGACGCTCGCCGCCGAGCGCGGCCTGCCGATGCTGCTCGGCATGCACATCGGCGACGAGGAGAAGGCCGCCATGCTCCGGAACTACCGGCGGACGGCCGTACGGCCGCCGGCCGCCGGCGGGCCGGGCGGCCGGGAGTTCGGCGGGCGGGAGAGCCGGGGGGCCGGCGGGAGCATGGCCGGACCGGCGGGCCCGCCCCCTCCCGGGCACGTGGCGGCGGTCGTGGGACACGTGGGCGACTCGACGGCGCAGGTCGTCGAGGAGCTGCGGGAGGCCATGCCGCGCTGGCTGGAGCCGGGACTCGCGGGGTACGTGCCGGTGGACGGCCGGGCACGGCCGAGGCGCGATATCCCGGCATATGTGGATTTCCTCTGCGACACGCACCCGGTCGGCTCACCCGGCCACTGCGTCGAGAGGATCACGCGGACAGCGGAGGTCACCGGATTGGGGCACCTGATGCTCATGGTCGAGGGTGCGGGCGAGCAGGCCCGCACCCTCGAGAACATCCGGCGGCTCGGGGCCGAGGTGCTGCCCCGGGTCCGCGGTCGCCTCCCTAGCAGTCGACGAGCTCCGGCGTCTGGTTGAGGATCTGGGACCTGGCGGTGACGAACTCCGCGTGGGCCCTGGTGGCCGACGGGTCGAAGACCGCGACCCGGTGGCAGTTCTGGAAGGCCAGCCGCACCCCGAAGTGACGCTCCAGGGCGCCGCGCATGGCGTCGCTGGCGAGACAGCGCAGGAGCTGGCCCCGGGCGGCCTCGTCCGGCGGGGGAACGGTGTTGTCGGTGAACTCCGCGCCGCTGTGATCGCGCTGCCGGACCAGCTCGCTGATCACCGACCAGGCGTAGGGCAGGGAGTCGCGGACGCAGGCGACGAACGCCGCGTCGTCCACCTCACCGGCTTTCGCCAGGTCGAGAAGATCCTTCGAAACGGTCAGCGACATGCTGCGTTCTCCTCTCAGAAGGGGATCGTTCAGACATTAGGGCGGGCCCGGCGGCCGCTCCATCTAGCGTGGGAGCGACACTCGCGTGGGCCCGAAGACGAAGTCCGGGTCGATCTGGGCGGCGAGATCCTCGCCGGTGGCCCTGTTCGCCCAGGCCTCGGCGTTCTTGAGGTGGAACTGCACGGCCTGGCGGCCGAACCGGGCCCAGTCCTTCTCCTGGGCGTCCAGATGCGTCAGGAGCCCGCCCAGGGCCTCGGCGTTGGCCGGCTCCAGATCCTCCAGGCGGAAGGGGCGGCCCTGCTCCATCGCCCGCACCGCCGCCGAGTGCTCCACGCACACCAGCAGGTCCTGGCCCACATGCTCGCGCAGGAACTCCACATCCCGCGGGCCGTGCACCTTGTTGCCGACCACCGCCACCGGCACGCCGAAGTCGGCCGCGTAGTCGCGGTACTGGCGGTAGACCCCCACCCCCTGCCGGGTCGGCTCGGCCACCAGGAACGTCAGGTCGAAACGGGTGAACAACCCCGAGGCGAAGGAGTCGGCCCCCGCGGTCATGTCCACCACCACATACTCCCCCGCCCCGTCGACGAGGTGGTTGAGATACAGCTCCACCGCGCCGACCTTGGAGTGGTAGCAGGCCACCCCCAGATCGTCTTCGGCGAACGGGCCGGTGACCATCAGCCGCGGCCCGTCCGGCGTGCCCACCGCGTAGCGGGCGTGGACGGGATCGGCGGGCTCCTTCAGGTCCAGCAGCCGCGAGCCGCGCCCCGGCGGCGTGGTCTTGACCATCGCCGCCGCCGAGGAGACACGCGGGTTGTCGCCCCGCAGGTATTCCTTGATCTCGGTCAGGTGCGCGCCCATCGGGCGGGGCAGCGCGCCCTCCTCCACCCCCAGCGCCATGCCCAGGTGCTGGTTGATGTCGGCGTCGATCGCGACGACCGGCCCGCCCCGCACCGCGGTATATCTCGCGAACAGCGCCGACAGAGTCGTCTTGCCGCTGCCGCCCTTGCCGACGAATGCCACCCTCACGACGACGATCCAATCTGATTATGAAAACCATTGCAAGTTCTGAGGGTGATTATCATGCCACGGTCGGTGAGCGCGCGTGGCGGGTATGACGGGCAAGAGGGCGGGGGCGGCCGATGGCATGGCTGATATCGGTGATATCGGGGGCGATGGAGACGGCTTGGGCGATCGCTCTGCGGAAAACCGAAGGATTCTCCAGGCCGATGCCCACCGCGATCTTCGTGACGACGCTGATTCTGAGCATGGCCGGGCTCGGATACGCCCTGAAGTTCATCCTCGTCGGCACCGCCTACGCGGTGTGGGTCGGGATCGGCGCGGCCGGCACGCCGGCCGGCGGCGAGAGGGTATGAGCGGGCAGGGTCTCGTCGACCACGCCGTCCACGACCGCGCCCGGCGGGCCGGCCCGCGATCAAGGGTGTGCGGCCGCTTTGCGGTGGTGAGAGGCGCGGGCTTTGGCGCGGTTCCCGCAGAGGTCCATTGAGCACCAGGTCCGGCGCCGGTTGCGGGAGTGGTCATAGTAGGCCCACCGGCAGCTCGGCTCCCGGCAGGCCTTGAGCCGCGTCCATGTGCCGGCCGCCACGGCATCGGCGACGACGGCGAGCAGCCCGGCCAGTGCCGCGTCGACCGGCACTCGGGTGCGGGCCACCAGCCGGGGTGGAACGGCGGTCACGTCGAGCATCAGCGGGAAGTCGCGAGCGAGTTCGGTGAGTTCGGCGCGGGCGGTGGGGTCGAGGCCGTCCGGGCGCGGGCTGGAGACCGGCTCGGCGTTGTTCTCGGCGATCAGCGCGCGCAGTCCCTCGCGTATCCATTCGGCGCGGTCGCGCTGCTCAGCGCTCACCGCCGCGTCGCCAGGCATCAGGTCGCGGGCGTGCAGCCACTCCGCCAGCTGTCGCGGAGTCTCGATGTCGTCGCCGTCCCGACGGCGGGTGTTGACGAACTCCTCGATCACGCGCAGCGGCATCGGCGCCGTTCCGGCGGCGAGATCGTCCGGCGCGGGCCCGGCGGCGCGCTCGTTCACCATGTCTCACAGTCTAACCATCCATTGGGCATGGTAGGTTACCTAACCGTCATAGCCAGTACGTCAGTTAGATCAGAAGGGCTCACCGTTGAGCGTCAGCATCGGCAACATCTGCATCGACACGAATGACCTGGCAGGCGGCACCGCCTTCTGGCAGGCGGTCACCGGGTACCAGGTGGCTTCCTCGGACGAGGGGACCACCTATCTGGAGGACTCGGGCAAGCGCGGTGTGGGCCTGTCCCTACAGGCCGTGCCTGAAGGCCGGGAGGGCAAGAACCGGCTGCACCTGGACCTGTTCACTGATGACCTGGCGGGCGAGGTCGACCGGATTCGGGCGCTCGGCGCGACCGAAGTGCAACGGTTCGACGCCGACGGCTGGGTCGTGCTGGCCGACCCCGACGGCAACCGGTTCTGCGTCGTCGCCGCGTAGACACGCCCGGAACTCGCGACATCGGTTTCCAACCACTACAGGAGTGACGGCTGTGGCCTCCGTGCAGAAAGAGATCATCATCGATCGAGCCCGGGGGTTTCCATGTCGTCACCGTCGTGAAGCATCACCGCCGGACCGGGCCGGCCCGCTTCACCGCGATCCGCCCCTTTCATCACCTGGTCGTACTGAGCACGGCCGGGGCGGGCGTCGGGAAGCGCGTCCTCGGTGATGTGGGCGAGGGTGATCTCGGTGAGCAGCGTCTCCTCGTGCTCGCGCAGCAGGCTCCACACGTCGGCCAAGGGGCCCGCCACCCCCGGGTAACCGCCGTGCCGGGAATGTTCGGGACTGCCCTCGACCACCATGATCACATCGGCCAGGGTGATCTCCTCGGCGGGCCGGGCCAGCCAGTAGCCCCCGTCGGGGCCGCGCTGGCTGTGGATGAGCCCGGCCCGCCGTAACTGCAACAGGATGTTGTCCAGGAACCTCCGGGGGATGTTCTGCGACACCGCGATCTTCTCGGCGGGCACGGGGCCTGGCGGCGCGGCGGCCAGTTCGGTGGCGGCTCGCAGCGCGTACTGGGTTCTGGCGGAGATCCGCATATCGTCAGTTGCGCACCTGCTGGAGACCCCAGCGGCGGCGCAGCGAGTTGTCGGCCGTCTCGAACAGCAGGTCCACCCCGATGCCGATGACCAGGATCACGATCATGGTGGCGAGCAGGCCGGCCGAGTCGGCGAGCTCGCGGTCGTAGTAGAGCCGCTCGCCCAGCGAGGACTGGTGGGCGATGATGACCACCAGCTCACCGGCCATCAGCGAACGCCAGGCGAAGGCCCAGCCCTGCTTGAGCCCGGCGAGGAACGACGGCAGCGACGCCGGCAGGATCACGTGGCGGTAGAGCTGGAGGCGGCGGAAGCCGAGCACGTGCCCGGCGCGCAGCAGGATCGGCGGCGTGTAGTCCACCCCGCCGATCAGACCGTTCGCGATGGACGGCGCGGCGCCGAGGATGACGACGAAGGTGATCGCGCTCTCGGTCAGCCCGAACAGCAGGATGGCCAGCGGGAACCAGGCGATCGACGGCATGGTCTGCAGGCCGGTGATCAGTGAGCCGAAGGCGGCCCGGAGCACCCGGATCCGGGACACCAGGGCGCCCAGGACCAGCCCGACCAGCACCGACACGGCGAAGCCGGTCACCGCGCGGCGCATCGTCACACCGATGGCCTCCCAGTATTCGCCGCTGGTCAGGCGGTCTCCGAGGACCGGGACCACCTCGGCGGGCCCGGCGAAGACGTAGTCCGGCCAGAAGCCGGCCCACACCACGGCCTGCCAGATCGCCACCACCATGCCGACCGCCAGGACCATCGGCCAGACGCGGCCCCAGATCCGGGGGGCGAGCCCGCCGCGCGTGCCGCCGCCCAGTTCCAGCGCGTCGAGCCCGGCGAGCTGCCGGGCATGGGTGTCGGGGGTTGCCTGGTCAACTGCCATGGCGCATGACCTCCTCGCGCAGGCGGCCGGTTATGGCTCCGGCGATCTCGGCCACCTCGGCCGAGTCGGTGTGGCGGGGACGGTCGAGCGTGACCGGGAAGTCCTCCACGACCCGGCCGGGGCGGCTGCTGAGCAGGACCACCCGGTCGCCGAGCCGTACGGCCTCGCGGACGTTGTGGGTGACGAACAGCACGCTGAGCCCGCGCTCCCGCCAGATCCGCTCCAGCTCGTCGTGGAGCAGGTCGCGGGTCATCGCGTCCAGCGCGCCGAACGGCTCGTCCATCAGCAGCACGTCCGCGTCCTGGGCGAGCGCGCGGGCCAGGGACACCCGCTGGCGCATGCCGCCCGACAGCTCGTGCGGGCGCTTGTCGCCGAAGCCGCCCAGGTGGACGATCTCCAGGAACTCCGCGGCCCTGGACCGGCGCTCGCGCTTGGCCACGCCCTGGACCCGCATCGCCATCTCGACGTTCGCCGAGACGGTGAGCCAGGGGAACAGCGCTGGCTCCTGGAACATCATGGCGATCCTGCGGCCCTCGGTGCCGATCCGGCCGGCCGTGGGGCTGTCGAGTCCGGCGACCAGGGAGAGCAGGGTGCTCTTGCCGCAGCCGGAGGCGCCGAGCATGCAGACGAACTCGCCCTGCCCGACGGAGAGGGAGACGTTGTCGAGGGCCAGGAGGCCGTTCCTGCCCTGGCCGTAGATCTTGGAGACGCCGTCCAGCCGGACCGCGGGCTTGCCACCCTGGGTCCGGCTGTCCGTCCGCTCCCGGAGCGGAGCTGTCACTTGCCCTCCTACTGGATACGGATCGGGCGGTTACCTGTCGGCGACCGCGGTCTCGCCCTTGGCCTTGAGGATCTCGTTGAGGGCGTTCAGGTCGTAGATGCCGTTCAGGTCGACCGGCTGGAGCAGCCCGATCTTGACCGCGTGATCCGCGCTGCCCACCAGCGAGGAGGCGATCGGGTCGTTGGTGAAGGTGATGTTCTTGAACACGCTGTCCAGGACCTCCTGCTTGAGCGGCTTGCCGCTCAGCTTCTCCAGCGCGCTGTTGACGGTCGCGGCGGCGCCGGCCGGGTCGGCGTTGATCGCGGCGTTGGCCTCGACGTGCCCCTCAAGGAGCTGCTTGACCGTCTCGGGGTGTTGGGCGGCGAACTCCTGGCGGACGATCAGGTGGGTGATGACGAACTGCTTGTCCGGCCAGAGGTCGCGCTCGTCGACGAGGATCTTGCCCTTGCTCTCCTGAACCAGGCGGCTGGCGAACGGCTCGGGCACCCAGGCGCCGTCGATGTCGCCGGTGGCGAAGGTCTGCAGGGTCTGGGAGTTCTCCTGCGGGAGGATGCTGACGTCACCGCCGCCCTTGGTGTCGGTCTTCAGCCCCTTCTCCTGCAGCCAGTAGCGCAGCGCCACGTCCTGGGTGTTGCCGAGCTGCGGCGTGGCGATCTTCTTGCCCTTGAGGTCCTCGACCCCGTTGATCTCGGGCTTGACGACGAGGTAGACACCGCCGGAGGCCGAACCGGCGATGATCTTGATCGCCTTGCCCTTGGACTTGGCCCAGGCGTTGATGGCCGGGTTGGGGCCGATGTAGGTGGCGTCGATCGCGCCCGAGAAGACCGCCTCGATCGCGGCCGGACCGGCGTTGAAGGTGCTGGTCTTGAGCTTGGTGGCGCCTAGGTGCTTGGCGAACAGGCCCTTGTCGATGCCGACCAGCGCCGTGGAGTGGGTGATGTTGGGGAAGTATCCGAGCCGGACCTCCGCGAGCTTGTCCCCGCCGCCGGCGGAGGCCGCGGTGCCCGTCGTCTCCGTGCCCCCGCAGGCGGTCGCCAAGGTCGTGAGCGCCAGTGCGGCCAGGGCGGCCACCACCCCGCGAACCCTGCGAGCGTTCATGGCTACTCCCTAATTCCTACTTAATAAGTCGGTTAGGTGTATATAAGAACCTAGCATGCCTACCAGTCAAGTAGGAATCATGGGGAACGGTCCATTGTTACCGCTCCGTGCTCTTTTGGGTGGAGTCCGTGACCCCGCCGACGGCTCATGCGGAAAGCCGGCCGGCCCCCGAGGGGACCGACCGGCTTTCCAGCGCCGTCAGTTGCAGGCGAGGTCGAGGGTGACGGCCTCCTGAGCCGGGTTCTTGCGGGCGTTCTTGGCGCGGCCGGACGGGGCGGAGGACTCGTCGGCCGACTTCGCCAGGATGGTGCTGACCTTGTGCTTGATCAGGCGGTAGTCGGGGTCACCGGTGTTGATCAGCGGAGGGACGAACTGGAAGCTCTTGATCTTGGATTTCTTCACCTTGTCCGACAGGTCGATCAGGTTCGGCAGCAGCCCCTGCGGGATGTCGGTGGAGACGGCGTGCAGCGCGACGTCGGCCAGCTTCTCGAAGCTCCGCAGCACCGTCACCGGATCGGCCTGCTTGGCGACGGCGTTCATCAGGCACTTCTGCCTGCCCATCCGGACGTAGTCGTCGCTGTAGGTGCGGGCCCGGCCGAACCAGAGCGCCTCCTCACCCGACAGCTTGCGGGTGCCCGCCCGGATCAGGCCCTCGTTCTGCCTGCCGTACACGATGGGCTCCTTGACGGTGACCCGCACCCCGCCCATCGCGTCGATGATCTGGGCGAAGCCGCTCATGTCGACCATCGCGTAGTGGGTGATGTCGAGCCCGGTGATGTCGCTGATCGTCCGCTTGAGCAGCGTCGGGCCGCGCTGGCCCTTGGGGGCGCCTGGGACCATGTCGGGGTAGTCCTCGGCGTACTGGAAGACCTCGTTGAGCAGGCCCGGGGTGTAGGGCGGTTCGCCTCCGAAGCCGTAGGGGAAGCGGTCGCGGGCCGGGCCGGCCGGCATCGGGACGTGCTCCAGGTTCCTCGGCAGGCCGAACAGCACGGTGTCGCCGGTCCTGGTGTCGACGCTGGCGACGGTCATGCTGTCGGTGCGCACGCCGGGCCTGCTGGGCGCCGCGTCGGCGCCGATCAGCAGGATGTTGACCCGGTCGTGGCCCCGCCACGGATCCACCGGGATCGGGACGGTGTTCGCGATGAACACCGAGGTGACCACGTGCTGGGAGACGAAGGCCAGGCGGGCCGCGTAGACCATGGGGGCGATCACCAGCGCGCACAGCAGGCCGACCGCGAGAGCCGAGAGGTAGCGTGCGGGGCCGGACAGCGACTCCGGGCGGACCAGTTGGTAGGACCGGATGACCACCGCCACGGTGACGGCGGCGAAGAGCAGGGCGCCCAGCGCGAAGGTCCACAGCCAGCTCGGCTGCACGGCGAGGGAGAGCAGTTCCGGCTTGGTCTTGAACAGGGTGGCCACGATCGCCGCGATGAGGGTCACATAGATCCCCATCAGGAGGGCGCCCGTCACGCGCCGGCCCACCCACAGGTGGGCCAGGCCCCAGAGAACGGCCGAGCCCAGTGTCAGCGCCAGGCTCGATCTGACGCTCAGGCCACCCCGTTTACCTGCCATCTTTCTAACATCTCCCGTTCATCGAATTCACGTGTCACAGGTTAGTAACGGTTTTCGGATGAATGGGCTATGTGGCCGCGCGACGCGCTGAGAAGTCCAGGTCAAGCTTCGGTGAGTGAAGCCTGTCGTTTCGGGCGATCACTGATCGCCAAATCGCGGTCAAAAAGGATATCTGGCGGGTTTTACCAGGTGGAGGTGGGGATTCCCAGATAAGGCCGAGGATTCCCAGAAGGCCGGGGAGGGGGATCCTGTGCGGGCTGCGTTCAGTGCGATCCTGGTCGTGCTCGGCTGCGTCTTCGCCCCGCCCGCCCTCGTCGGATTCTGGGCGGCGGCCGGCATCGCCGACACCGGCCGCTACGTCGAGGCCGTCGCCCCGCTGGCGTACGACCCGGACGTCCAGGACGCCATCGTGGACCGCGTCACCGGCGTGATCACCAGGCCGCTGCGGAAACGGGCGCTGTCGCCGGCCGAAGACCTGGTCCACACGCTGGTGCAGGCGGTCGTCAGAGGCAAGGAGTTCCCCGCCGTCTGGGAGGACATCAACAGGGTGACGCACCGGCGGCTCATCGCGATCCTGTCGGGCGAGGACGGCCGCGTGCCGCCGGTGCGGGACGACACTGTCAGCCTCGACCTCAGCCCGGTGTACCACCCGGTCAAGGATCAGGTGAACAGCCTGCTCCAGCGGGAGTTGGGCGGCCCCCTCCCCGACCTGCACCCCGCTTTCGAACTGTTCTCCTCAGCCGACCTGGTCAAGGCGCAGACCGCCTACACCTGGCTGATCAGGCTGAAATGGGTGCTGCCGATCCTGTCCCTCGCCCTCCTCACGGCGGGGGTGCTGCTGGCCCGCGACCGGCAGCGGGCGTTGCTGGGCGCCGGACTCGGGCTGGCCGCGAGCATGTTCCTGCTGGCCGCCGCCCTGGCGGTGATCCGCGACGTCTATCTGCCCGACTACGTCGAGAACGCGATGCCGGAGGCCGCCGCGACCGCCGTCTTCGACGCGCTGACCGGGTTCCTGAGGGCCGGCCTGCGCGTGATCTTCGCGGCCGGCCTGGTCGTGGCCGGGGCGGCCTTCCTCGCGTGCCGCCGGAAGCGGGCCTCCCGCGATCACCAGCCGGCCGCGCCCGTGAACGACGTCCCCGCGGGCTGAAAGCCCAGCCGGTCGCGGGCGGCGGTGATGTCGAGGGTCCGCTCCACCGCCAGGTGGCCCACGGCGTAGCGGGTGAGCCGGGGCGGGCGCGCGCGCCGGAGCAGCCGGAACGCGGTCTCGGCGGCGACGGCGAGGGGTTCGGCCAGCCCGAGGGGCAGATAGTACGGCTCGGCGTCGATGCCCCGTTCCTCCAGGATCGAGCGGAGGGCGTCGTCGAGGACGACCGGCTCGGCGTCGGTCACGTTGAAGACGCCGTGCCCGACGGGACCGGCGGCGGCGAGCAGGCAGGCCTGGACCAGGTTGTCCACCGAGGTCAGGCTGACCCGCTGGCGGCCGTCGCCCACCGCGAGGAGCCTCCCTCCCCGGACCGCCCCCAGGACCCGGGGGAGCAGGGTCGTGTCCCCCCTGCCGTAGACGGCGTGCGGCCGCAGCACGACCGCCCCCCTCAGGACCCGCTCCGCGGCGGCCTTCGCGGCGCCGTAGGCGTTGACGTACCGGCTCACCGGGGCCATGTCCTCGGTGGCCATCACGGTCGGCCGGAACGGGTCGTAGACGCTGGCCGTACTCACATGCACGAACCTGGCCCCCGGGAAGGCCGCGGCCGCGTTGCGGGTGCCGTCCACGTTGGCCGCCCAGACGTCCTCCGCCGGCCCCCAGTCCGTGACGCTCCCGGCGCAGTGGATCACCACGTCCACCTCGGGCAGCTCCGGCCTGTCCCCCAGGAGATCCCACGGCGTGTACGGCGCGCCGCCCACATGCCCGTCCGCCACCGAGGGCCGCCTGCCGAAGGCGGAGACCCGCCACCCCTCGCGCACGGCCGCGCGGCAGACCGCCCCGCCCACGAACCCCGAAGCCCCGGTCACCCCGACTCTCAGCACGGCCCGTCCCCGTTTCCACGGAGGCTCCCGGGTCCGGGCCGTCCGGGAGGGCGGCCGGATCCCGTCGCTCCCGGCGCGCCGCCGCCCGGCCCTGGCGCGCCTGCCGGGTCGCCCGCCCCGCCTCCGCCCGGCACCGGCCCCGGCGCGCCTGCCGGGTCGCCCGCCCTGCCTCCGCCCGGCACCGGCCCCGGCGCGCCGGCCGGATCTCGCGGCTGCTCAGGCACGGCGGGTGACCAGGTCACGGAGGGCGGCACGGTCGAGTTTGTCGGCGCGGCCGGAACGGGGGAAGGCGTCGAGGGGTTCGATGCGGTCGGGGAGGGCCGCGGCGTCGATGATCGCCGGAAGGGCCTTCCGCAGCAGGCCCTCGTCGTAGCCGCCGGCGGGGACGACGGCCAGCACGACCTCCTCGTCCCCGGTCTCGGGGTCGGTGAGTCCGACGATCGCCGCCTCGGCCACTCCGGGCAGGGCGGCCACCGCCGGTTCGTAGAGACCGGGGTAGATGTTCACCCCGTCGCGGAGGATCATGTCCTTCTTCCGGCCGAGCAGGACGAGCCGGCCCTCCTCGATCCGGACCAGGTCCCCCGTCGCGATCTCCTCCAGCGGGTCCTCGCCCAGATATCGCCGGGCGAGATGGGGCCCGGAGACGAACAGCTCGCCGTCGTCGGCGATCCGGACACCGACCCCCGGCAGGGGCGCGCCGAGCAGGTCCCCCTCTGCCTGGGCCAGCTTCTCCCGCGCCGAGGCGATCGCGATCGGCAGCGCCTCGGTCATCGCGTAGACCGACAGCACCTCGGGCCCGGCCTCGATCGCCCGGCGGAGCACGGCCGGGGGCGCGGGGGCCGCCCCGAGCAGCAGGTAGCGCAGGGTCTCGGGGAGCCTGGGCGTCCGGCGGAGCAACCTGTCCAGGTGCACCGGGACGGCGAAGGTGTGGGTGGCCCCCCTGGCGGCCATCTCCTCGGCGGGGTCCCCGTCTCCGGGCAGCGACCAGGTGGCCCCGGCCAGGAGCGCCGGCAGCCCCAGCATGAGCTGGTCGGTGTGCACGACGTCGCCGGGGCCCAGCGGGAACGCGCTCCGGAAAAGCGCCAGCCCCGCAGCCAGGGACCCCCGGGTGTGCACCACGCCTCGCGGTCGCGCGGTGGTCCCCGAAGTGAAGATCACCGCCGCTGGCTGATCTGCGGCGATGGGGTCCGGGGTGTCCGGGGAGGAGGCGGGGCCCTCCGGGGTGCTGTCACCGGGCGACCGGAGGATCCGTGACAGCCGCAGGGCCGCCCGGGGGACGCCGGGCAGCCAGGGCCCCGTGTAGAGGTGGCGGACCGGCCGGCCGGGAAGGGGGTCGCGGAGGTTCGGCAGGAGCAGGCCGCGGCGGCGGGCCAGGCCCTTGAGCGGGCCGCTCAGGGTGTAGAGCAGGGACTCGGCGACCACCCATCTGGGGCGGGTGGCGGTCATGCGGGCGCCGAGCACCTCGGGGGCCAGCCCGGGGTCGGCGAGCACGAGCGTCCCGCCGGCGGCCACCGCCCCCAGCGCGAGCACCACCGCGTCCACCCCCGGCCGCACCGCGAACAGCACCCCGTCCCCGGGCCGCAGCCCGCCGTCCGTGCCGTCCCGGTCCGCCGTGCCGTCCCGGTCCGCCGTGCCGTCCCGGTCCGCCGTGCCGGTCTGGCCGTCGACGGGGCCCCGGTCCTTCTCGCGGGATCGGGAATCCTCATCCGGAACGGGGCCGTACCGGGGGGCGGGGCCGGAGCGTGGCCGTCCGGACATGGCGGTGCGGACCGCCTCCACCCGGCGGGCCAGCTCGCCGTAGGAGATCTCGCGGCCACGGCCGTCGATGATGGCGGTCCGCCCGGGCTCCCGGCCCGCGGTGGCCATGATGCCGCCGATGATGTCGTCGCTCATGCCGCGGTGATCCACAGGTGTTCGTAGGTGGGGATGAGGACTCCTCTTGCCGCGCGCCGCCGTACGACGCGCACGTGATGGGAGAGCAGGACCGAGGCGACCGCCCGGATCTCGGCCAGGGCCAGCGGGTAGCCGATGCAGAAGTGCGGGCCGGCGCCGAACCAGAGCCGGCGCAGCTCGGGCGGGTGCCGGCGGGAAGGGTCGAACGGGCCGTATGCCCGGGCGCAGTTGTGGGTCACGATCAGCACCCTGTCGCCGGGCCGCACCGCCACCCGGCCGATCCGCGCGGCGGAGCCCACCGAGCGCAGCATCATCGGCGTCGGCGTGGTGATCCGCATGGCCTCCTCGATCACCTGGTCCAGATCGCCGACCCGCGTCCGGTGGTCGTGCAGGAGGGCGATCAGCCGGGGCACGAAGGTGGCGACGGTCTCGGTGCCGGTCAGGAAGAACGCGCCGGCCGCGCCCCTGGCCTCGGCCGCCGACAGCCCCTGCGCCCGCATCCGGCCCATCACGGTGGACTCGTCTCCGGCCTCGTAGGCGGCCTGGGCGATGTCCCCGATCTTGTCCAGCACCTGCCGGGCGATCACCACCTGCCGGTCCCGCAGCCGCCGGGACCTCAGCGAGACCATCGAGACGACCCGCTCCCCGTCCGCGAACAGCTCGCGGGCACGGGCCTCGGAGACCTCGCCCAGCCCGATCACCCGGCAGATCACCGCGCCGGCCATCACCCGCATGGCGTCGACCAGGTCGACCGTCTCGCCGCGCCCCAGCCGTGCGGAGAGGTCGGCCAGCGGCTCCCGCAGCACGTCGGCGACCAGCGCCGAGACATACGCGGAGGTGAACAGCGGCATCAGCTTCCGGCGCAGCGCGAGGTGGCCGGGGCCCTCCATGTTGAGCAGCACCGACGGGCCGAGCACCGGGGTCCACAGGTCACCGGGCGATCCGGGACCGTCCTTGCGGAAGCGCTCGTCGGTCAGTACGGCGCGCGCGGTGACGGCGTCGTTGACCACGACCCCCAGCCCGGGGACGCGGACCACCGGGCCGAGGCGGGCCAGCAGCCGCATGAGCGGGTAGACGAAGGGGTGCGCGGCCAGGTAGAGCCGTGCCTCGTGGTTCACCGGATATCGATCACTTCGGGCTGGTAGCGATGGTCGGCGTACCAGGCCAGGGTGCCCGCCAGGCCGTACGCCCGCAGACGCCGGACCGAGCCGAAGACGACCACGTCGCGGCGCGAGCCGTAGGCGGAGGTGAGCTTGCGGACCCGGTTGACCAGGGCACGGTCCTCGTGGACCTCCTCGATCGCGGTCCTCGGGAAACCCCCCGCCCGCTCGTAGAGCGCGGCGGTGATGGCCAGGGTCGCGCCGGGCATCATCACGTACGGCCCGAGATACTCCGGCGACCGGTTGCCCGGCCGGTAGCGGCCGAACGTCGCGGCCACGTCCACCACGAACGGGATGAACCGCCGCTCCCAGAACTTCAGCGGGAACTCGTCGGTCCGGGGCACGAGCCGGCCGCCGACCATCTCCAGCCCGTCGCCGAACGCGCGCCGGATGTTGCGCACCCAGTCGGGGCGGGGCAGGCAGTCGGCGTCGGTCCTGGCCAGATGGGTCGCGCCGTGCGCGATGGCGTGGCGCATCCCGGTGTCGGAGGCGGCGCCGGTGCCCTTCCGGGTCTCGGTGATCACCGTGACGCCGTGCCGCCGGACGATCTCGGCGGTGTCGTCGGTGCTCGCGTTGTCCACCACGACCAGCGTGAAGTCACGGTCGTCCTGCCCGGCCAGCGCCCGGAGCGTCGCCTCGATGCCCGCGGCCTCGTTGTAGGCCGGAACGATCACCCAGAGGTCCATCACATCTCCGCCAGCATCACGCCCGTGCTGATCCCGCCGCCCAGGCCGAGCAGCGCGACCCGGTCGCCCGGCTCCCACCCGCCCAGCGCGAGCTGGAGCGGCAGCGTGGTCGAGGCGCAGTTGCCGTGCTCGGGCAGGCTGACCACGAGTTTCTCCTCGGGGATGTCCAGCACCCGCGCGAGGAAGCGCAGGTACGGCAGCGCCACCTGGTGCACCGCCACGACGGCGAAGTCGTCCCAGCTCAGGCCGGTGCGCTTGAGCGCGTTGAGGAAGATGTCCGGGCCGATCCGCTCGAACGCCTCCTTCAGCCGCCGCCCGTCGCCCCGGAAGTAGGAGTACTCGGGATCGCGCGGATGCGCCGAGCCGCCTCCCGGCAGGGTGCCGATCGCCCACGCGGTGGAGTCGGCCGAGAAGTCGCGGTAGAAAATGCCACGTTCCAAATCCGCGGTGACCAGCACCGCGGCCCCGGTGTCCGACAGCGTGTATCCGGCGAAGGAGTCCACGAACTGCGCCCGGTCCCTGACCCGCCACCGGATCGCCCGCGAGGGGACCTCACCCGAGCAGACCAGCACCTCGCGGTGCGCGCCGGACAGGATCAGCGCCTCGGCGATCTGGATCCCGTTGAGCATGCTGTTGCAGGCGTTCTTGACGTCGAACACCGGGCAGGACAGGCCGAGCTTGGCCGCCACGATGTGCGCGGTCGCGGGCTCGACCAGGTCCTGCGAGGCGGAGGCGAAGATCAGCAGATCGGCGTCGGCGTGATCGAGTTTGCGTGCGGCCTCCGCCGCCAGGTCGGATGCCTGCTGATCGTCGCGGGCGACGTGCCGTGACCGGATTCCCGTCAGCCGCTCGACGACACCTCGGTAGGGCACGTATCCCTCGATCCGCCGCTCCACCTCCGCGCTGGTCAGCGTCCGTTCCGGCAGATACGTCGCGACGCCCGTGATACGGGCTCTCATCGCTCCCCCTATATATGGTCAATTCTCCCCATGTCCGCGCAATGTATCGAAAAGACCGGAAATTGTCCCGGTCATGACAGCGGGATGAGGCCGATGCGCATCAGGGTGTCGATGTAACGGCGTAGTTCGACGGGATCGTCCAGATCGGCCGTCAGGCTGGGAGTGGTGATGAGGGAGAGGATGAGCCGTACCCCCCACTCGATCACCACGTCGATCCTGATCTCGGCGGCCCCCGCGCGGGCGAAGGCCCGCCGCAGCGCGGGCGCCGTCGCGTCGACGGCCAGGCGCATCAGCGGCCCGGCGTCGACCGTGAACCGGGGGAGCACCACCTCCGGCTGCTCCAGGAGCATCTTGCGCAGCAGGGGATGGCGCCGGGCGTAGGTGACGCTGAACGCCACGATCTCGGCGAGCTGCTCCCTGACCGGGCCGGGCCGTTCGAGCAGGGGGCGCGCGATGTCGAGGAAGCGGCCGACCTCCCGGTGCAGGAGCGCGTCGAGGATGGCCTGCTGGTCCCCGACGTGCTTGTAGACCGTGGGGCGCGAGACCGCGGCCCGTTCGGCGATGAGCCGGTGGATCCGGGCGCTCAACCCGATCTCGAGGAAGCACTCCTCGGCGGCGTCGAGGATCCGTCCCCGGATGTCCTCTTCACTCATCGGGTCCGGCTCCTGTCGCGGTCATGAGGGGTTGGGGGTGATCGTACCCGTGGGTCTGCCTGCGCGATCGGACACTCCTTACGGATGCCGGTGAAATGTAAACGGAAGGTGTTGACCGGCGACCGCCGGAGATTTACGTTTCAGATGGAAATGTAAATAGGCGGTTGGGAGAATCCTCGTGACGATCGCGCCCCCGGACCGTGAGCGGACCGCCGAGCGGCTGCTGCGCACCTCGGCCAAGCACTCCTACGACCCGCTGACCGAGATCGACTGGGAGGCCCCGCTCGTCGAGGGACGCCCCTTCTCCCCACCGCACCGCTCCTCCCTGTACGGCACGGCGCTGTGGGAGGAGCTCGGCGAGGAGCGGCGGATCGAGCTGACCAGGCACGAGACGGCCAGCGTCGCGAGCGTCGGCGTCTGGTTCGAGTGCCTGCTGATCCGGGTGCTCATGCGGCACATCTACGACCAGGACCCCACGACCAAGCACGTCCAGTACGCGCTGACCGAGATCGGCGACGAGACCCGGCACTCCGTGATGTTCGCCCGGATGATCGACAAGTTCGGGTGCCCCGCCTACGGCCCCGACCGCGTCGCCCGCCTGCTCGGACGGTCGGTGGTGCTGGTGCTCCGGCAGATCTCCGGGTTCGCCGGGGCGCTCTTCGTGGAGGAGATCCTCGACGCGCTGCAGCGCGAGGCCATGGCGGACGAGACGTTGCAGCCGCTGTCCCGCCAGGTCGCCCGGATCCACGTGGTCGAGGAGGCCCGGCACATCCGCTACGCCAAGCAGGAGCTCGCCCGCCAGTGGACGGCGGCCGGGCCGTTCGCCCGCGCCTACCACCGGCTGGTCCTCGGCGGCGCCGTCTACCTCGCGACGACCCGCCTGGTCCACCCCGGCGTCTACGCCGCTGTCGGGCTCGACCCGCGGCGGGCCCGCAGGGTGGCCGCCCGCAACCCGCACTACCGGCAGACCCTCGCGTGGGCGGCGGGCAAGGTGGTGGCCGAACTGGGCGGGCTGGGGATGATCAAGGGGCCGGGCAGGCGCCTGTGGCGCCGGGCAGGACTCCTGCCACAGGCCGACCTGCGGGGGCGCGATCCCCTGGCATGAACTGGCGCGGCGCCGCCGGCGGCGCGCTGCTGACAGTCCCGCTGCTGAACGACTTCGCGGCGAACGTGGGCCGGCGCATCGCGTTCGGCCTGGGCGTGGTCCTGGGCCTGGGCATCCTCATCGTCCGGCGGCACGTGCCCGAGAGCCCGCGCCGGCTGTTCATCCACGGCCGGGACCGGGAGGCCGAGGAACTGGTCGACGGCATCGAGGAGGAGGTCGAGCGGGAGAAGGGCGTCCGGCTGGAGGAGCCCCCGCAGTCTGAGGGCTCCGGGAGGGTGCTCGCCCCGGGCGCCGGCCTCACCGCGCTCATGCCGTACGCCGGAGCCCGCCCGCGGTCGATCGCCGTCGCGATGGCGCGTTTCGTGAGATCCGCCACCAGAACAGGTAGCTTGATACGATAGTCATTATCATTTGAGCACCTGTTCAGGAGTTTGTCCCATGGATGTCCTCACCGGGCTGGACGCATGCACGACCATGGAGCCGGATGAGGGAAGGGTGGCGGCGGCGCGGGACCGGCTCGTCACCCCGGAGGAGGCGACCCAGCTCGCCGAGCTGTTCCGCCTGCTGGGAGACCCGACCAGGGCGCAGCTTCTGTATGCCCTGCTCGAAGCCGGTGAGCTGTGTGTCTGCGACCTCACCGAGACGGTGGAGGTCAGCGACACCGCCGTGTCGCACGCGCTCAGGCTGCTGCGGACGGCGGGCATCGTGGCCAGCCGCCGGGCCGGACGGATGATCTACTACCGTCTCGCCGACGTCCACGTGCGGATGCTTCTCGACCTCAGCCGCGAGCACCTCCGTCACGGCTGACCTGTCATGGCCGGCCCGTCATTGCTGATCTGTCACGGCTGATCTGTCACGGTCCGTCGCGGTCGGCCCAGCTCGCCGGGGCGCGCGGACCGGGCTCCGGGCCAGGAGCGGAGGCTCAGGCATCGGAGGCAGCGGCGCGGGCCTCGACCAGGGGCGGGAGCTCAGGCATTGGGCGGGGGCTCAGGCCTCGACCAGGGTCAGATCGGGCTCCGCCGACCGGAACGTGCGACGGTAGGCCATCGGTGAGACGCCGATGGCCGCCTGCATGTGCTGCCGGAGGGAGGCGGCGGTGCCGAAACCGGCCCGCTCGGCGACGCCGTCCACCGGCAGGTCGCTGGCCTCCAACAGGCGGCGGGCCAGCTCCATCCGCTGCAGGGTGAGCCACTGGCCCGGACTGACCCCCATCTCGTCGCGGAAGCGCCGGGTGAAGGTGCGCCGGCTCATTCGGGCGTGGTCGGCCAGCTCGGTGAGGGGGAGCGGCAGGTGCAGGCGCTCCAGCGCCCAGGCCCTGGTCGCCGAGGTGGTGGCGGTGGATCGCTCGGGGATCGGACGCTCGATGAACTGGGCCTGGCCGCCGTCGCGCCACGGCGGGACGACACACCGCCGGGCCACGCGGTTGGCGGCCTCGCTGCCGTGGTCCCGGCGGACGATGTGCAGGCACAGGTCGACCCCGGCGGCCACGCCGGCCGAGGTCAGCACATCCCCGTCGTCCACGAACAGCACGTTGGGGTTGACGTTGACCTGGGGGAACCGCTTCTGGAAGTGCTCGGCGCTGCTCCAGTGGGTGGTCGCCGGGCGGCCGTCGAGCAGCCCGGCCGCCGCGAGGACGTAGGCGGCGGTGCAGATCGAGACCAGGCGGGTGCCCGGCCGGATGCGGGCGATCGCCCGGGCCAGCGGCTCGGGGAGCCGTCCCTCCGTGGAGATCTGGCCGAGCGCGTGGGTGGCCGGGATCACCACGGTGTCCGCGGTGGCCAGCGCCTCGGCTCCGTGCTCCACCACGATCGAGAAGTCGGCGTCGGTGCGGACGGGGCGGCCGTCGACGGTGCAGGTGATCACCTCGTAGAGCGGTTCGCGGTCCGGGCCCCTCGCCACTCCGAAGACCCGCGCCGGGATGCCCAGCTCGAAGGGGATGACACCGTCCAGGGCGAGTACGACGATCCTGTGCATGGCTGGATCCTTCCACACAATGGATTCAGGCCACTTTCACCAGGGGTTAATGTCGGGATTGATTCTTTACGATGTCCGACATGGCTTTCCTGGGGTGCCGGGGTATTCATCGCCATGTGATCAAATATCTGGCGGGAACGGTGGTTGTGGCCGTAGGCCTGCTGGGGCTCCCGGCCCCGGCGTCGGCCAAGGGACGTACCCTGCATCCCGGTGACTACGCGAAGATCGTGGAGCGGTTGCAACGACGGCTGCAGGAACTGAACTTCTCCCCAGGACTGGTGAACGGCTACTACGGCGCGGAGACCCAGGTCGCGGTCTGGGCCTTTCAGAAGTCGCAGGGGCTGATGGCCAAGGACGAGGTCGGACCGGAGACCTGGCGGGCGCTCGCCCATCCGCACTGGGCGCCGCCGCTCGTACCGGCGGGAGGGCCGCGGCGGGTCGAGATCGACCTGCGCCGCCAGCTTCTCACCGTCTACCGCCACAACCGCCCGATGCTCATCTCCCACGTCTCCACCGGCAGCGGGACGTATTTCTGCCAGTACGGCAACAGCTCCAGCACGCTCACCCCGGCGGGTGACTTCCACATCGTCCAGCGTGAGCGGCACCGGGCGGAGGATCCGCTGGCGACGATGTACGAGACGCTCTCCTTCGTGAGGGACCCCGCCGGCTTCACCAGCGCCGTCAGGAGTGGTCTCACCAGTGGCTTCACGGGCGGGCTCAAGCACGGCCCCGGCGGCGGGGTGGTGGGGGCGGGAGCCCGGCGGGGCGGGGATCGGGCGCTCCCGGACCGTCCGGCCGTGAACCCGGTCCGTGCGCCCGGGGCGGAGCGTCCTGACCGGCCGGTGCTCTCGATGAAGTCGGCCCGCCCGGTCCGGTTCGCCCGGCAGGACCACCCGGACCGCCCGCTCCAGCCGGATCATCCTCTCCACCCGCTCTACCGGAGCGCCCCGTTCGATCAGGTCCGGCCGGTCTCCCCGACCTCGCCGGTCCTCCCGACGCCGCTCCCTCCGGCGCCGTCCGTGTCCCCGACGCCGCCGCCGCGCCCCGTCTCCGGGTGCGCCCGGATCCCGGAGCACATCGCCGAGCGGCTCTTCCACATGGTCGGCGTGGGCGACACGGTCCACGTCCGGCGTAAGGGCTAGGACGGCGTGAACCAGAAGCCGGACCGGTGTGAAAGCTAAGTGGGGCCGGTGGCGGACAGCGGCAGCCTGAGGACCAGCCGGGCGCCGCGGCCGCTGGTGTTGTCGGCCGCGTACAGTCTGCCCCGGTGCGCCGCCGCGATGTCCCTGGCGATGGGCAGCCCCAGCCCCGTCCCCCCGGCGTCACGGCCGCGGGCGGAGTCCAGGCGGGTGAACCTCTCGAAGACCCGATCGCGCTGGTCTGGGGGGATGCCGAGCCCGTCGTCGGTGACCTCCAGCACGGCCTCGCCTCCCTCGCTGCCGACGTAGACCTCGACCTCGTCGGCCGCGTGCCGGTCGGCGTTCGCGAGCAGGTTGGTCAGCAGCCGGCCGAGTTGGAGCCTGTTGCCCTGGACCACCACGTCAGGCTTGAGACGCATGAGGATCTCGTGCCGGGTCGGTCGCTGTTTCACCTCGGTGGTGACGAGGTCGGCGAGGTTGATCCGTTCGGGTGAGTCCTGCACCCCGGCGTCGAGGCGGGCGAGCATGAGCAGGTCGTCCACGATGGCCTGGAGCCTCTCGGTGTCGGCCAGCGCGGACCGCATCGTCCGCGACGGATCGTCGCCCTCGGGGTCGGCGAGCGCGAGTTCGAGCTTGGTGCGCAGGCCGGTCAGCGGGGTGCGCAGTTCGTGGGAGGCGTCCGAGGCGAAGCGGCGCTGGTTCTCCAGGGCCTGCTCCAGCCGGTCGAGGGTCGCGTTGACGGTCTGGGTGAGCCCCGTCATCTCATCCTCCCCGTCGGGCACGGTCATCCGGCGGCTGAGATTGGAGGTGCCGGTGATCTCGGCCATCTCGGCGCGGATCCGCTGCACCGGGGCCAGGGTCCGGCCGACGATCCGCCAGGTGCCCCAGCCGAGCAGGGTGAGCAGCGCGAGGCAGAAGAAGGCCAGCGCGATCTCCAGGACGTGGCTGCCGAGCAGCGGGGGCTGCGGCTCCGCCGCGTAGACCATGACGTTGCCGTAGGGGGATCGGCTGTCCTGGAAACCCACGACGATGAAGCACGTCTGCCCGCCCTTGGTGGATGTCGTGCAGGATGTCCCGTCCACCCGGCTGTCGCCGTCGACGGGCCACAGATCGCTGATCGCGGGCTGTCCCTTCGCCTCCGGGCTGGCGGCGACGACGCGGCCTTCGGGGGTGACGACCTGGAGGTAACCGACCCGTTTCGTCGGGAGCGTGCTGGTCGGCGGCCCCTCGTTGACGATCTCGTACGCCTGCCGGGCCGCCACGGCCGCGGTGAGCATGGTCTCGTTCAGCACCTTGGTACGCACACCCAGTGATGTAGCGAGCGCCCCGGCCCCCAGAACCACCGCGAAGATCAGAAGTGCGGTGCACGTCGCCCGTCCCCGGATCGAGCGTGGGCGTCGCGATGAAGTCACATTCCCCCCTAGAAATCCCCTTTCATCCACTTATAAGCGGAGAGTATCTATAGGGAAGCAAAGGGCTTCTATGCTCTTATGTCCGTTTAGTCGGAAAGGGGGAGCGTGCCGAGTTCGCCGCGGGAGGCGACGCCGAGTTTGGGGTAGGCCTTGTAGAGGTGGTGGCCGACCGTGCGCGGGCTCAGGAAGAGCTGGGCCGCGATGTCCCGGTTCGACAGGCCCTGCGCCGCCAGCCGTACGATCTGCAGTTCCTGCGGCGTGAGCCGGGCCAGCGGTCCGGGCGCGGGGGCGGCGGGCGCGGCGGACCCGGTGGCGCTCAGCTCCACGCGTGCCCTGTCCGCCCACGGCGCGGCCTCCAGGCGCTCGAAGGTCTCCAGCGCGGCGCGCAGATGGGCGCGCGCGTCGGCCTTCCTCCGGGTACGGCGGAGCCACTCGCCGTAGAGCAGCTCGGTCCTGGCCCGCTCGAAGGGCCTTCCGTCGATCTTCAAAGCCGCGGCGAAGTGCTCCTCCGAGTCTTCGAGCAGGGCCCGGCAGCGCAGCACCAGGGCCTCGGCCCACGGCTGCCGCGTGTACCCGGCCCACTCCCGGTAGCGCGCGAAGGCCCCGGCCGCGCGCTCCGGGACGCCGAGCCGTACGGCCGCCTCCACCAGATCGGGCACGCACCGTGTCTCGGACACGTGGTGCCCGCCGGCCACGGGTTCGAGCCGGGAGAGCGCGGCCTCGACCCGGCCGTGGCCGAGGTCGAGCAGGCCCAGCGCCCAGACCGCCCACCGGGTCCCCGCCGCGCCGTCCGCGAGGGACTCGTCCACCAGCAGGTGACAGCGCCCGTCGTCGCCCTCGACCGCGGCGAGGTAGGCCAGCAGGCTGTTCATCTGGCCGGCCCACTGCCGCTGCCCGGTGTCGCGCGCGATGCGCAGACTTTCGGTGGCGGCGGCCAGCGCGTCCCGGTGCCGTCCCTGGAAGAGTTCGGATTCGGCGAGGAAGAACAGCAGCGTCGGCAGCGCCCCGATGTTGCCCAGTGACCGGGCCTCGGCGACCAGCGACGCGGCGGTCTCGCGGACCTCTCCGTCCTGCCCGGCCGCCAGCCCGATCCCGCAGGCCTGGACCAGGTCACGGGGGCCGTCCGCTCCCGCACGCCGGGCCTCGGCGACCATCGCCGCCAACGACGGCGGAGTCCCCCGCCGGGACAGGACCGCCGTGACGAACCCGATGACCGGCGCGAGCGGGTCGTCGCCGGGGAGATCCAGGGCGCCCAGCCTGGCCCCGGTGCGGTCGAGCTCGGGCGCGCCGATGTACCAGGCGGCGTGCAGCGCCTGCATCAGCATCCGCGCCGCCCTGGCACCGTCGACCATCGCGGCGCCGTCGAGCAGCGCCTCGTGCGCGGCGTGCAGCGACCCGCGCAGGAAGTCGGCGGTCGCCCGCACGTGCGTGAGCCGTGCCCGGAGCGCCGCTTCCCCGGCCTCGCCGCCCTCCTCCCCGGTCAGCGCGGCGAGCCGGCGGCCGCCCTGGTCGGCGAGCGTCCCGGCCCGGTCCAGCTCGCCGGCCCAGGCCGCCGTCTCCGCGGCCATCGTCAGCCGCCGTGCCTGGGATCCGGGCCGCGTGCTGAGCCGGGCCGCCCGCTCATAGGCGCTGGCCGCGGCGGCGTAACCGCTGCGACCGCTCGCCCGCGTGGCGGTCCGTTCCAGCTCGGCGGCCACCTCCTCGTCCGGGCCGGTCGCGGCCATGGCCAGGTGCCAGGCTCGCCGGTCGGCGTCGTCGGGGCCGTCGAGCGCGGCGGCCAGCGCCTTGTGCACGGCCAGGCGCAGGCTGGGCGGGATCCCCTGGTAGACGGCGGCCCGGACCAGTGGGTGCCGGAACGTCATGGTCCCCTCACCGACCCTGACCAGGCCGGCGCTCTCCGCCGGATGGAGGTCCTCAAGGAAGTCGCCGAACCCGGCCGCGGCCCGCAGCACGACGCCCAGGTCGCCGGTGTCCTCGGCCGCGGCCACCGCCAGCAGGCCCTGTGTCGCCTCGGGCAGCTGCCTGACCTGTCCCAGGAAGGCGTCCTGCACCCGGCTGGTGAGCGGCAGCGCCGTACCGTCGGCGGGCGCCGCGGCGGGCAGCTCGATCAGCGCGAGCGGGTTGCCCTGCGCCTCGGCCAGCACGCGGTAGCGCACGACCGGGCTGATGCCGCCGCCCAGCAACGCCGCGGCGGCCGTGGCGTCGAGTCCCCGCACCGGCAGCTCCGCCATCCCCGGCGCGGTGAAGGGCTCCCGTGCGGCGAGGATCAGCGCGACCCCCTCGGCGTCCAGCCGCCGCGCGGCGAACAGCAGCGCGTCGGTCGAGGCCCGGTCCAGCCACTGCGCGTCGTCCACCAGCACCAGCAGCGGGCCGTCCTCGGCCAGCTCCGACAGCAGGGAGAGCACGGCCAGGCCGACCAGCAACCGGTCCCCGGACGCCACGGAGGCCAGCCCGAAGGCGGCCCGCAGCGCCCGCTCCTGCTGCTCGGGCAGCGCCCCGACCCGGTCGAACACCGGCCGCAGCAGCAGGTGCAGCCCGGCGAACGGCAGCTCGGCCTCCGACTCCACCCCGGTGCCGCGGATCACCCGCAGGTCCTCGGCGGCGGCGGCCGCGTAGTCCAGCAGGGCGGTCTTGCCGATCCCCGGCTCGCCCCGGACGAGCAGGGCGCCGCTCCGGCCCGCACGGGAGTCCGCCAGCAGCCGGTCGATGACGGCCTGCTCGGCGGCCCTTCCATGCAACATGCCTCGAACCCTACTTAAAAGGGTGGATCAGACGCCTGCGCAGGAGTCGTGGGTGGCGTCGAAACCGTTGAGGTCGTCGGCGTCGTCCTGGCGGGGCGGCTTGAGACCCTTCCAGTCGTCGCCGATGGTCAGGACGAGCCGCGCCGTGGTCGCCCGGGGGACGGGCCTGCCGCTGGAGGCGAGCAGGTCGCGGGTGAGGGTCGGCGCCCCGGCCGCGCCGTTGGGCGAGTAGGCGATCGTGGTCTTCGGGTACGGCTTGCGCGGCGCGTCGCCGATCTTGGCGATGTGGTAGCCCCGCTCCTCAAGCCGGACGGCCACCAGGGAGGCCAGGCCGGAACGGCTGGTCCCGTTGCGCACCTCGACCTGGATCTTCGACCGGGGCACCTTGGACTGACCGCCCTTGACCCCGGAGCCGGCGACCGCCCTGTCCCGGGCGACGATCTGGAACAGCTTCCTGCTCTGCGGCTCGACCCACTCCACCCGGCCGGGGTGGGTGACCGAGTAGCGCCAGGGGGTGGTGATGAAGTGGATCTGTCCGGCGGCCAGGCCCTGGGCGCTGGTCGCCAGGTCCTTCATGACGAGCGGGGTGAGCCCGGGGTCGGTCGTGACCGACTTGGTGGCCGCGTCGAGGAAGCCGAACAGCTTCCCGGGGTCGGTGAGCGTCTCGCCGCTCATCACCTTCTTGACCATGGACGCGATGAACATCTGCTGCCGCTGGATGCGCCCGATGTCGGAGCCGTCGCCCAGACTGTAGCGGGCCCGGACGTAGCCCAGGGCCTGCTCGCCCTTGAGCGTCTGCCGGCCCGCGGGGAGGGTCAGCAGGGCCTTCTTGTCGTCGACCGGCTCGGGCAGGCAGACCTCGACGCCGCCGACCGCGTCGACCATGCCCTTGAAACCGGTGAAGTCGACCTTCACGAAGTGGTCGATGTGGATGCCGGTGAGCGACTCGACGGTCTTCCAGGTGCAGGTGATCCCGCCGGAGTTGAACGACTCGTTGATCATGCCCAGGTGCGGCCGCTGGCCGGGGAGCCCCTGCTTGGCCCGGCACTCGGGGAGCTGGACCATCGAGTCCCGGGGGAAGCTGACGACCATCGCGTTGTCCCGCTTCGGCGAGATGTGCGCCAGCATGATCGTGTCGGTCCGCTCGCCGGGGAACCTGCCGTACTTGGCGTTCTTGCCGCTGCGCTGGTCCGATCCGACGACCAGGACGTTCAGCGCCTTGGTGGCGACCTTGGCCGGACGGGGGCCCAGATCCTCCGGCGTGACGTCGACGTGCTTGACGTTGCCGGTCAGCTTGACGTAGACCCCGCCCACCGTCGCCGCCACCGCGACCACGACGACGGTGACGACGGCCACCAGCCACCACAGCCACCTGCGGCGCCGCCAGGGAGAACGCTGCTCCACGGGCCTGGAGGGTGCGTCGGTCAACCCGCTGCTCACGTGACTCCCGGGGGATGGGCCAGGGCATGCGCCCATGGTTGAGGAGCCGGATTCCGGCCGTCGCCGAGTGTACTAATCCTCCATAAAGGGCGGATAAGAACCCGCAAAGGGTGGATAGGAACCCTCGGCACGCTCCCGCTCATCGGACCGTCCCGGAGAGGACGGCCGGCGCGGTCCTCGCCGCCGTGCGCCTGTCCGTTTCCGGGCCCCTGTTACGATCCGCCGATGATTATCAGAGATGGCGGCATCGACGATGCTCCGGCGGTTCTGGGGATGTTCGACAGCGCGGTGGCCTGGCTGTCCGCGCAGGGCCGTACCGGTCAGTGGGGCAGCGAGCCGTTCTCCGCCATTCCCGCCCGCGTCGAGCGGGTGACCTCCTGGGCGACCGCCGGCGGGATGCGCATCGCCGAGATCGACGGTGAGCCCGCCGGATGCCTGGTCCTCGGGCCCGCGATGGAGTACGTCACCCCGGCCCCCGAGCCGGAGCTGTACGTCCGGGTGCTGGTCATCGACCAGCGGTTCCACGGCCGCGGCGTCGGCTCCGCGCTCCTGGAGCGCGCCCGCGCCGAGGCGGTGGAGCAGGGGGTCTCGCTGCTCAGGGTCGACTGCTACGCCGGCGACGACGGCCGGTTGGTGAAGTACTACGAGAGCCAGGGCTTCACCAGGACCGAGACCTTCAAAGTCGAGGAGTGGCCCGGCCAGATCCTGGAGATGCGCCTGCCCGCCGGAGCCGCCTGACCCCGGGCACGCCGCGCCGGGACCGGTTGACCTCAAGCGCGCTGGAGGTTGCACGGTGGTCATCGTGGGTCGTCGATCCGACCGGTCCGCCGAAGGGTGATCGGTCGTGGATCGGTCCGTCGTGGATCGGCCCGCCTGGGACCGATCCGTCAGGGAGGCCGTCGTGCTCGACATCGCAGTGATCATCGCAAGCATCCGGGAGGAGGGGCTCGGGGCGACGGTGGGGCGATGGTTCCTGGAACAGACCGCGCGACGGGCCGACCTGACCGTGGACGTGATCGCCCTGGGCCGGACGGCGTTGCCGCCGCTCCAGCCCGCGCGCTCCGGCGACACCGGGGACGAGGCCCGCGAGCTCGCCGCGAGGATCGGTGCCGCCGACGGCTTCGTCGTGATCACGCCGGAGTACAATCACGCCTACCCCGCCGCGCTGAAGCTGGCCATCGACGCGGTCCGTCACGAGTGGGCGGCCAAGCCGGTCGGTTTCGTCTCCTACGGCGGGCGCTCCGGGGGCCTGCGGGCGGTGGAGCAGCTCCGCCTGGTCTTCGCCGAGCTGCACGTGGTCTCCCTGCGCGACACCGTGAGCTTCCACCAGGCGGACGGGCACTTCGACGCGGCGGGCCGGCCGGTCGAGCCGGACGGCGTCAACGGCGCGGCCAAGGTCATGCTCGACCAGCTCACCTGGTGGGCGACCACCCTGCGGGAGGGGCGGGCGGCCCGGCCGTACGTCCGCTGAGTGCCTTGTGCTGCGTGCCTTGCGTGGGGGCCGTCACGCGGATGAAATCGCGAAAGGAGAAGATTAGATAGTTATTTATCGTGATTTGGGGGATCTGTGGTCGGCGCTCTCGATCATCGCTACCGGGGCGAGCACCCCATCCGTACACTCGCCTACCTCTTCCGGGAAGACCACCTCAAGCTGCTCGCCGGGGTCTTCGCCTTCCTGGTCAAGCACAGTCCCACCTGGCTGCTGCCGCTGATCACCGCCAACGTCGTCGACATCGTGGTCGGCCACCGCCCGATCACCGAGCTGTGGATCAACACGGCCGTACTGCTCGCCCTGCTCCTCCTCAACTACCCCTTCCACCTGCTCTACGTCCGCTGCCTGCACGGCGCCGTCCGGCGGATGGGCATGGGCCTGCGCTCCGCGCTCTGCCGCCGGATGCAGCAGCTCTCCATCGGCTACCACTCCCGGGTCAGCGCCGCCGTACTCCAGACCAAGGTCATCCGGGACGTCGAGAGCGTGGAGCAGACCACCCAGCAGGCCGGCGACATGGGCCTGTCGGCACTCACCATGCTGGCCGGCGGCCTGGTGGTGATCGCCCTGCGGGTGCCCGCCGCGATCCCGGTCTTCCTGGTGGTCGTGCCCGCCGCGGCGTTCCTGGTGATGCGGATGCGGACCCGGCTTCGGGAGGACAACGAGAGCTTCCGCCGAGAGGTCGAGAAGCTCTCCACCCGCGTCAGCGAGATGACCACCCTCATCCCGATCACCCGCGCGCACGGCCTGGAACAGGACGCGCTGCACCGCGTCGACGGCACCCTGACCAGGGTGCTGCGCAAGGGGCTCCGGCTCGACCTGCTCAACGGCAGTTTCGGCGCGCTGGCCTGGATCCTGCTCAACGCGCTCGGCGTCGCCTTCCTGGCCGGCTCCGCGCTCGTCGCCTACTACCAGGTCATCCCCATCACCGCCGGTGACGTGGTCATGCTGACCACCTTCTTCGCCACCCTCACCTCCGCGGTCACCTCCCTGCTCAGCCTGACCCCGGTGATCAGCAGGGGACTGGCGTCGGTACGGTCGATCGGCGAGGTGCTCCAGGCCCCCGACCTGGAGCACAACAGCGGCAAGGACGAGGTCGTGTCCGTCCGCGGCGAGGTGGAGTTCCGCGACGTCGAGTTCGCCTACGGCGAGCACGGTGCGGACGACGCCCCCGCGGTCACCGGCTTCAGCCTCACGGCGGTTCCCGGCGAGACGATCGCCCTGGTCGGCCCCTCGGGCGCGGGCAAGTCGACCGTGCTCAACCTCGTCATCGGCTTCCTGCGGCCCACCTCCGGCCAGATCCTGCTCGACGGCCGTGACATGGAGACCCTGGACATGCGCACCTACCGGAGGTTCCTGTCGGTCGTGCCGCAGGAGTCCATCCTGTTCGAGGGCACCATCAGGGAGAACGTCACCTACGGCATGGCCGACGTCTCCGAGGACCGGGTACGGCGGGCGCTCCGGGACGCCAACGCGCTGGAGTTCATCGACCGGCTGCCCGACGGGCTCGACACGGTCGTGGGAGAGCGGGGAGCCCGCCTCTCCGGCGGGCAGAAGCAGCGCCTGGCCATCGCCCGCGCCCTGATCCGCGACCCCCGCGTGCTGATCCTGGACGAGGCGACCTCCGCCCTGGACAACCGGTCGGAGGCGCTCATCCAGGAGGCGCTGGCCCGCCTGGTCGCCGGGCGCACGGTCCTCGTCGTCGCCCACCGGCTGTCGACCATCCGCGGCGCCGACCGGATCGTGGTCATGCGCGACGGCGGGATCGAGGAAGTGGGCACCCACGAGGAACTGATGCGGATGCGCGGCGTCTACGCCGGGCTGCAGAGCGCCTAGGAAGGCCCGTCAGGGCGTGGGACCGGGATCCCGGTCCCGCCGGGGCGGCCGGGACCGCTCATCCCGTGCCGCCTCCCGTGCCACCGGGGTCCAGCGGATAGACGCGGAGCCAGTCGACCTCCATCCAGGCCTCTCCCGGACCGCCGTGACCGGGGAACCAGTCCAGCTGCAGGCAGGCCGACATCGGACTCCGGGTGGACCTGGACGAACGGAACCACTCCCGGCCGTCGAGATAGCCGACGACCCCGCCGGGGCTGTTCTCCACGGCGTAGGTGTGCCAGGTGGTCATGTCGGCCTCGGAATAGGACTGCTCCTCCCCTTGGGGGGTCTCCAGGTAGAAGTTCGCCCGCCACCTGCCGGGACGGTCCATGACCCCCAGGAAGTCGATCTCCTCGCCGGTGGCGCTGTGCACGCCCCCGCCGCCGCCGTCCGGCCACAGCAGGGCGATGGGGTGGTAGGAGTCCGCACCCTCGTACATGCGGACGCGGGTCTCCCAGCGCCCGTACACCTGGCTGTGCCTGCTGCCCAGCCCGGCCGTGGTGCCGTCGGCGCGGCCGTACAGGTAGAGCGAGCCGTTGCCGATGAAGAGCTGGTCGGGAGAGCGGCGGCCCTGGCCGTCGTGCCCGGCCGAGTCGTAGATCACCCAGTCGGCCGGATCGAGCTGGTCGTCGAACTCCGCACACCAGGCCGGCGTTCCCCAACTGTGGACTTCGGCGGCACTGGCTCCACCGGTGGAGGCGGTGAGGTCGGTGGAGTCGGCGGGGGCGGTCACGTCGGTGGAACCGGTCGAATCGGTTTCATCGGCAGGGTCGGCCGGGGCGGACGAGGAGGGGCAGGCGGCCGCCTCCGCGGTGCCGGACGCCGCCTCGCCCTGGGCGGACGCGGTGCCGGAGCCCACCTCGCCCTGGGCGGCGCCGAGGGTGCTCACCGCCAGCATGGCGACCATGCTCAACACCGCCAGCCGTACATGTGACCGGGAGATCATGACTGTTGCTCCCAGGACTTCGCGCAGAGGGCCGAGGGACTGAAACTCCAGCAGCCGGCGCGGACCGGTGCCGGAGCCCACCAGGCGGACGCGTTCGGCGCGAGATCGGGACGGGTGGGCGGAGGCGCGAAGGCCCACAGGGGCGCGACCTGCTTGGCCGCCGGCGGGACGGCGGCGGACGGCTCCAGGGTACGGCTGCGCCACGGCGCGAGGCTCCAGCACAAGGGGACCTGGGTCCCGCAGGAGTCCATGGAGGAGACGCGCGCCAGCGGCGGCACCGGAAGGACGGCCCGGGCCGGCGGGGAAGATGACGGCGACGCCTCAGACGGCTGGAGCGCCTCGGGCACCTCGGTCGGCTGCTCGGCGGGGGTGTCCGGAACGAGGGTCGCGCTCGGGCTGGCCGCGGGCCGTACCGTCTCCGTCGGCGCGGCCGGTTTCGGAGGAGCGGGCTCCTGGACCGGGAGGGTGGCGCGGGGCGACGAGGTGGCCGTGGTGCCGGTGGTCGGGCTCGGTGCCGGCCTGGCGTTCTCCTTCCCCTTCTCCTCCTTCTCCTTCTCCTTCCGCGGTGCCGGCTTGGACGTGGGGCGCGGAGTGGCCGGCTGGGAGGTCGCGTGTTCCCTGCCGGTGGTCGGCGTCGCGGTGGGGTGGGAAGTCCCCTCCCGCGGGGCGGGGCCCGGTCCGCCCGTATGCGAGGGCTTGGGCCCGGCGTCGGCGGTGGTGCTCTGCGCGGGGGTGGGGCTGGGGTCGGTGGCGGGCGGGTCGCTCTTGGCCGGAGTCGGAGGGTCGCTCCTGTCCGGGGCCGGAGGGTCGCTCTTGGACGGAGCCGGAGCCGGAGTGGGAGCCGCTGTCTCGGCGGGGCCGGAAGATTTCGCTCGGGACTTCTCCGGGGCGGTCTTCTCCGAGCGGGACGCGGGCCTCTCCTCTGTTTCCGGCTGGGGGGCCTTCCCCTTCTCCGCTTCCGGCTGGGGGTCCTTCCCGCCCTCCTGTTCCGGTTGGGGGTCCTTCCCGCCCTCCGCTTCCGGCTCGGGGTCCTCCCCGCCCTCCTGCGGCGGCTGTTCCGCGTCGTCGGGCGGAACCTCCCCGGTCTCGTCCGGCTCGGTGCCGGACCGGTTCCCCGGGCGTTCGGACGGGTGCTCGGACCCCGACGGCGGCGGCTCCCCGGCCGCGATGGGAGGGTCGACCACCGGTGCCGTCGTCGGCGGGGCATCGGCGACCCCGTGGTCCGCCATGGCGGACCACGGCTGGGCGACGATCGCGCCGGTCGTCGCCGACACCCCTGCCAGGAGGAGGCCGGATACCAGGGTGACGCGCCGGGACGGGCTACGTGGGGGCATGGACGGTCTCCTCGGTCTACGGAGTGGGTTCGGGGCCGGAGAGGGGCTTCCAGCCCGCGGCGGTGAACTCGGCGGTGCCGGGAAGGGCCACCTCGGGCAACGCGGCCGGGACGGGATCGGGGATGTTGACCCAGTCACCGCGGCCCCCGCCGCGCATGCCGGAGTGCCACGCCATGAGCAGGCTCATGGCGTACGGGCTGGAGTAGGTCGGATCGGTGTCCTGCACGCCTTTGGTCGCGGTCACCTGGACCAGTACGGACACCTGGACCTGGTCTTTGGCACGGGTCCGCCACTGGACCCCGATCGTTCTGGTCCGCATGGCGGCTCCGTCGGGAAGTTTTCCGGCCCGGGGAAGGCCGAAGGTCTCGCGCCAGCCGGCGACCGCGGTCCGTGCGCCGGCCCGGGCCGCCTCCTGCTGTTCCGGCGGGGCGTACAGAACCGCCGCCTCCTCGGCCTGCTCGGCGTCCAGCGTCCACGCCGCCTCCAGCGTGGCGGCGGCCGCCGAGACCGCCCCCAGCTCGCTGTGGGGGAACCCGACGGGATAGCCGGCCTCACCCTTGTAGTCGGAGGGCGGGGCGAGCGTGACCGTGCCGGCGGTGAGGTCCGTGGTCTGGACGGTCGAAGTGGCGGGTTCGGGCCGCAGGAGATGCCATCCGCCGATCGCCAGGAGGATCGCCCCCACGATGGAGACGACCACGACGAGCATCCGCCGGGAGTTGTGCGGCGGGGGCCCCAGGTCCCAGTCGAGTACGGGATCCTCGGCGGCAGGCCCCATCAGTTGCTCCGGTCGGGGCGCAGACCGAACGCCTGGCCGGCGGCGGCTGCCAGGCGCAGGTACGCGCCTCGGGTGGTGGGCCGGAGGCGGACCAGATCCACCTCCGCGCCCTCCTTGAGGTGCGGGTCGTAGGGGACGCGGATCACGGCGCGGCAGCGGGAGTTGAAATGGCGCTCCAGCAGCGCCACGTCCACGTCCGACTTGGGTTCCACGGCGTTCAGCACGACGATGGCGTTCTTGACCAGGTCCGAGTACCCGTGGGCGGTGAGCCAGTCCAACGTCGCGGCGGCCGAGCTCGCCCCGTCCACCGCCACCAGACTGACCAGCACGATCTGGTCGGCCAGTTCCAGCGTCGCCCCCATGGCCCCGTGGAGCAGCCCGGTCCCGCAGTCGGTGATGCAGATCGAGTAGTAGCGCTCGATGAGCCCGGCGACCGTGCGGTAGTCCTCCGCGTTGAACGCCTCGCTCACGGCCGGGTCGGTGTCGGAGGCGAGGACCTCCAGCCGTGCGGGCGACTGGGAGGTGAAGGCGCGCGCGTCGGCGTAGCGGACGATGTGGGGGGCTTCGGAGAGCAGGGTGCGGATGGTCGCGGCCGTCTCGGACTTGACCTTGAGGCCGAGGGTCCCCCGGTCGGGGTTGGCGTCGATCGCGATGACCCGGTCTCCGCGCAGGGAGGCCAGGGTGTTGCCCAGGGCGACGGTCGTCGTGGTCTTCCCGACCCCGCCCTTGAGGCTCATGACCGCGATCCGGTGATGTCCGCTCGCCACGGCGGTCTGGGCCTGGGCCATCAGTGTGCGGCGTTCCACCTCCGCGGCCGACTCCGACGGGATGATCCTCCCGCCGGAGAGCTGCCAGACGAGGCGTCGCCACCCGCCGGCGGGCTCGGGCCGCCGGTTGATGAGCAGATGTTCGGCGGTGAGCGGGACCGTCTCCTGGAACTGCTCCACCGGGGCGGACGGTGAGCTCTGGATATGGGGGGACGTGTCCGTCATGGCCAAGGTCCTTTCGGAGAACTTTCACAGAGCAGGTAGGACGGGGCTGTCAGCAGGTGCTCCAGCGCACCGTCGTGGTGATCGAGTCGTCGGGTCCGTGGACGGTCAGGGGGGCGGTGACAGAGGACGGGACGCCGCACCAGTGGCGGATCCGATGGGCGCGCAGAACGATCACATCCGTGCGTCCCTGCTTCAGGGTGCCGCTGGACGGGGTCACCGACAGCCCGGGCGCGGTTATCCGCCAGTCCAGGGAGGCTCCGGAGACGGTGAGGATCAGGCTGCCCTGGCCGAACTCGTCCAGCGTGACCACGGGGGGGATCCGCAGCCGTCCGGCGAGCTCGCCCTGGGCGACCTGGGGGGCGTCACCGGTCGCGGTGGCCTGGCTGGCGGAGGACTGCAGGGAACCGGCCGGTCTCTCGGTGCCGATGGCGGGCCCCAGGAGGTTCATCCCCGTCAGGGTGCCCGCCGCGCCCGCGACCACGATGATGACGATTTTTATGGTCGTGCTCCGGACCCGTTCCCCGGCCCACGCGAGTGCCTCCATGAACCGGACTCCAGGGCCGAACCGCACTCCTTCCGGCCCGTCGTCCACCCCGGCGTAGGCCCGGATCACGGGCACCTGAGTGTCATGGGCCCTGCGGGCGGCGGTCTTACCGGTGACCGCGGGGATGGCGGGGTTGGTGGCGGTCCCGTCGTCGGTGGCGAGGACCTCACGTGCCCATGCCTGGGACAGCGCGTCATAAAGAGGGGTGTCCTGCCCGGACACCGGCGGAGCGGACAGCGGGCCGGCCGGGCGGGCGGGTGGGGAGGGGGTGCGGTCCGGCAGCACGGGACGGTACGGGAGCGTGGAGCGGCCCGGACGTTCCGTGCGGTCTGGACGGTCCGGACGTTCCGCGTGGTCTGGACGGGCGGGGCGGCGCGTTGTGGAACGGTCCGGGCGGACGGGGAGATACGGGAGGGTGGAGCGGTCCGAACGGGGAGGCCGGCCGGCCCGTATGGCCCGGCCGGGCTGGGTCTCCTCCTGCGAGGTCGGACGCGGGCCGGGATCCGGCGGCCCGGCGGGCGCGGTGCCGGCTTCGGGGACGGGCGGTTCCACGGCGGGCGGGAGGGAGTCCAGGAGCCGCTTTCTCACCTCGGCGGTGAGAGGCGCGATCCGCGGATTGGAGATCATCTGCGGGACCGTGTAGCGGATGTTGATCGGCCGCGTGCACGCCGAGCACGTGATCATGTGGGACAGCAGGTCCGTGCGGGCGCTGTCGAACTCGGCGGGGGGAAGCGTCCGCTGTTCCTTCGTCTCGCCGTCCTCGCCGTCCTCGCCGGGCCCGCCGAGGCCGCCGGGGAACAGGGCGTCGACCAGTGGGGAGAGCTCCGGGCAGGTGTGCCGGCCGTGTTCGATGGCGTCCAGCCCGCTCACGAGCGTCTCGATCAGGTCCTGGGTGCGCGTCGCGAGCCTGCCGACCTCCTCCACCGGCATCGCCAGTATGTGGGAGAGATCCAGGGTGGCCAGCTCGTGGCGGTACATCAGCCTGAGCGTCTCGGTGCCCAGCGGGTCGACGATCGTCCAGACGCGTTCGATCAGCCGGGCGTCCGGCATGCCCGGCCCGGATTCCGGGACGTACTGCTCCCGGTAGCCGGGGGCGGCGCGACAGTCGCGCCGCAGTACGGCCAGCAACCGCCCCCGGGGCGTGAGGCCCTTGGCCGCCGGCTGGGCCTGGCAGGCCGCCAGCGCGGAGGCGACCGCCGCCGGCACCCGGTCAGGGGCGAGGTGGTAGGCGGCGTAGTCCATCAGGTGCGCGCCGTGCTCGCCCACCCAGGCCGTCCCCTGGCCGGGACCGAGCACGACACGCCCAGCTCCGGAGGAGCTGCTCATTGGTCGTTGTATCCGAACGGGTCGGGCTGGCCCTGGCCGGTGTCCGGCTGGAGCCGGCCGGTGTCAGGTTGGATCTGGCGGGTGTCCGGCTGGACCTGGCCGGTGCCGGGCTGGAGCTGGCGGGTGTCGGGCTGTAGCTGGTCGGTGTCAGGTCGGGTCTGGCGGGTGTCGGGCTGGACCTGGCTGCTGTCAGGCTCGACCTGGCTGGTGTCGGCCGGGGCGGGCGGCATGGCGGAGGGGTCGGTCACCACGAGTTCCAGGTTCCGCTCGGGCAGTCCGGTGAACTTGGTCCAGTTGCTGACCTCCCCGGGCGTCGGCTCCGCGTAGAGCCAGCGGATGAAGGCGGGCCACTGGCACGAGTCGCGGGGGATGGACGGGCTGCCGCTCTGGGGCGGATCCAGATTCTGAAGCTCGTCGGCCGAGTAGTTCCGGCATGGGGGAGTGCCAGGCGGGGCGATGTTGAGGTCCCATACGCCGTTCTCATCCGTGTAGCGCATGTTCTTGTCCAGCCCCAGGGCCTCCTGGGCCCGCCGCAGCAGCTCCGGGTCCTGGAAGATCGGCAGGGAGTCGCCGTTCTCGGTGATCTCCCCGTTCGGGGAGGACGGCTGGGCGGTCCGCAGCACGGTCCCGTCGGGAGTCTGGGGCAGGCTCTGGTCCGGCGGGGGAAGCTGCGTGTCCTGGTCCGGGGTGGGGAGCTGCGTGTCCGGGGAGGGCGGGGCCGGCTGGAGGGGGCCCGAAGGGGTGGGAGTCCCCGGACCGTGGGTGTGCCGGGGGCTCGAGGTCGCCGTCGGCCGGCTCGGCTCCGGGGTGTTCGGAGGCGTGGTGGTCGTGGTGGGCTTCGCCGTGTTCGGCGGGGGTGTGGGCTGGGCGGCGCTGGGGGACGCCTCCGGCCGGGGGGTCGCCGAAGGCGGTGCGGGCTTGGGAGTCGGCTCCTTCGGGCCGGTGTTGACATCATGCTTCTTCTCGGTCTGCTCCGCGGGCTTCTCGACCAGGCTGCCGCTCTCCGAGATGTCGCCGGCGATCTTCTTCGTCTGCGTCGGGGAGGGCACGGATTGGACCGGTCTCGCCGGAGGCGGTTGTGCCGCCGTGCGGCGGGGGGCCGGATCGGGCTGCGCCGCCGTACGGCGGTTGTCCGGGGCGGGTTGCGCCGCCGTCGAGCGGCGGGGCTCCGGGGCCGAGGACGCCTTCTTGGGCGGTGCCGACCCCGTGCTCCTGGGGTTTCCCGGCCGCTGCAGGGGGGCGGCGGCGCCGGCCAGGATCGCGGGGAGGTCGACGCAGCCCGCCGCGCCGCCGCCGACCGCGCGCCCGTCGGCGGTGGCGGTCAGGCAGACCAGGGGATCCTTGGACTTCTTCTTCGCGATCGTGCTGCCCTCGTCCGCGCCGGAGAGAGGGACGCCCTGATCGCTGCCGGAGGCCCCTCGGGACTTCCATGCCCGCTCGCCGTCGGCCAGGTGGTAGGTGCCCGCCGCCAGGCGCAGCACCTGCCCCTCGCCGGGATGGGAACGGGCGGCGATGACGGTTCCCAGCCCGGCGCCGGCCCCGAACACGCCTATTGCGATGCTTACAGTGATCACCGTCGCGCGTGAGGCCTTACGTGAGGGTGTCATCATGGATGTTCCTCTTCTTCCAGGGGGGTGTCAGTCGCCGTGGCTCTCCAGGACATCGCTCCACTCACCCAGCACGCGGACGGGCTCAGCGGAACCGGCGGGGGGGACATGGGCTACGTACATGCGTCCGTAGGTCGCGCTCACCGAATGGGTGAAGGACCTGTTCTCGGTGCGGACGGCGGCCGAACCCTTCAGGGTGACCTTCGCACCCACGCGCTGAGCCTTGCGCGCGTCGGTCGAGCGGGCGGCATACCAGACCAGTGCGCCCCCGTCACTGGTCCTCAGCGCGCGCACCGGGCCCTCCGGTAGATAGGAGAGCCTGAGGGTCCAGCCGGCCTCCTCCAACTGGGCGCGCTCCTGCTGCCAGAACGTCACGGTCTCGCTCGTCCACGGCCCGTCGGCGAACGCCGGGTCCAGCTCGGCGTTCTCCATGCTCGCCAGGTGGGCACGGGCGATCTGGCGCGGGGTCGCGAGCAGTCCGGGGGCGTTCTCGGGCAGGCTCGTGGCATAGCCGTCGGAGTCGGTTGCGATCTTGGGGAACCGGGCGGGAGTGGCTCGCGTGTCGGCCGCGGAGGCCACCAGCCGCCATCCGGCGGGGGTGGAGCTCATCACGTCGGTGATCCGGGCGACCCCCGGATCGTAGGAGACCGCTACGAACCAGTCGGGGCTGCCCTCGACATGGCGGGGAACCCACACCTGCGGGTTGGGCCATATCCCCGACGCCACCGACGTGCCCTCCAGCCGGGCGGTCTTGAAACTCGCCCGTGTCATCTCCAGCGCCAGCCCGTGTTCCAGTTTCCCCATCGCGCCGTGGTTCAGCGCGGCCTGAGCCGCTGACAGGCCTCGCTGGTAGTCGCCGTGGATGCGGTACACCTGCTTGACGGAGAGCTGGGACGCGCGGGCTCTGGCCGAGGGGCCGACGGAGGGAGGGACCGTGACCTTGACCCTCGCCCCGTCCGTGGAGGCCTCCTTCGCCTGGGAGGACGGTCCGGCCGTGCTCCTGCCGTCCGGCACGGAGGGGGCCGGCGTGGCTCCGACTTCGGGGGCCGGCGCGGAGGGGGCGGGTGTGCTCCTGCCCACGGGGGCCGGGACGGAGGGGGCGGGTGTGCTCCTGCCGTCCGGAAGGGAGGGGGTCGGTGTGCTCCTGCTCTCGGGGGCCGGGGCGGAGGGCGTCGGCGGCGGGGGGACCACCGCCTGCCAGCCGGTGTCGGAGGGCTGGGGGGTGGGATTCGCGACCAGGGCCTGAGGTTCGGAGTGGTCTCTCGTGGCGAGCCAGAGCCCGGCTCCGACGAAGATCGATAAAATCGCCCCGGACAGAATAAGCTTCCGCCAATCGAATGCGGCGAGCCGCTCGGGGTGCCAGTCCGGCGACTGATCCGATTCGCGCTCGGGGGAAGCGCCACCGCGGCCAGAGGGCCCAGCCTGCCTATCTGGGAAATCTGATGCACGCCATGACATAGGTCCAAATATTAGACTGACCGTGATCTATTGGGAAGGTAAAGGGGCTGAGTAATTGGCACTTATGGCTATTGGTTTATAAATAATACATAAGCCATGATAGGGCCTGTCCGAAATCAGACCCACGCCGACCTGTGGTTGCGGCGCTAACAGGCCATATCTGGACTTCTGTAGAAATTTCCATGCATCCTCTGCTCTCGACCGGTCTTCCGTCTTTCCTGTTGATCTGTTATTTCCCTGGGGCGGGGTTGATGTTCGCCCCATGTTGAGTTTCCGGTTCCCCGGCCGGGTGTCAAGAGGACAGATCGGGCGGGCGGAATCGTTTTCGCGGAGCGATTGCCGCGGGCGCTTGCCGAGGTCCGATATGAATGGCCTTCATGTATTCCTCCCCCTCGGTAGCGTGCCCGGGGCGGGTAATAGGGACACCGTCTTTCCGGGGGCGTGTGTGCTCGAACCCGGGTTTCGGACACCCCTTCCGCCTGATCCCGCACACGGGGCCGGATGGGCGCGGCGTAGTCTGGAAGACGGTGCCGAGCCACTGCGCGGCGCCCACTCCGCCCGGACGGCAGATCAATGGTGAACAGTGAGCCCACATGCGAGCTCCACCTCCGAATGGCCGGACAGGCCCATGACCTGATGCTGCGCCTGCACGGCGACCCGCCCACCGAAGACGATCTGGCGGGATGGATGCAGAAGGGGTCGGTGGTCCGGCTTGAGGTCTCCGAGCCGGGCAGCCACCAGAAGGCGCACGGCATGCTGGTGAACTTCAGCGGTGTCGTCTTCGCCTGGCTCGTCCCCTTCAGATCCGGCAGGGGCGTGAGTTTCTAACCCCTGGGGGAATCGGCCGGTGGGTGCCCGGGGCGGCTATCGGGCCGCGACGGACCCCTCCTGGGGTCTGCCCTCGTCGTCCAGGTCCACCTCGGCGATCACCTTGGGGACGCCGCGCAGGGCGGCCAGTGCGGCCACCGCGAGGAGGGCCAGCAGGACCGCGCCGGTCATCACGGTCATCTGCATGCTGTCCACGAACGTCTGCCGGGCGGTCTCGGTGACCGTCTCCGCCAGCCGCGCGGGCAGGGCGGCGGCGGTCTCCAGTGCCCCGCCGAGCGACTCCCGGATCTGGTCCGCCGCATCGGCGGGCACCTCGGCAGGGAGCCGCAGGTTGTTGCGGTAGGCGCCGTTCAGCACGCTCCCGAGTACGGCGATGCCCAGCGCTCCGCCCATCTCCTGGGCGGTCTCCGCGATCGCCGACGCCGCGCCCGCGCGCTCTCTGGGGACCGAGGCGAGGATGGTGTCGTTGGTGACGGCGAAGGTGAAGCCGGTGCCGATGGAGGCGACGATCATCGCGGCCACCATGTACCCGTAGCCCGTGGCCATGTCCACCTGGCCGTACATGACGAATCCGGCGGCGCTCAGCCCCAGCCCGAGGGCGACGACCCGCGCCCGGCCGAGGGCGGTGACCAGCGGGGCCGCCAGGGCCCCGCCCGCCGCCGCGCCCAGCCCGCCGGGCAGGCCGGCGAGTCCCGACATGAGAGGCGACCAGCCCAGGACGAGCTGGAAGTACTGGGCGAAGGCGAGTGACGCGGCGAGCATCGAGAAGATGCACACGACGTTGGCCCCGATCGCACCGGAGAAGGCGCGGTGGCCGAAGAGCCGGACGTCGATGAGGGGCTCCGCCAGCCGGGCCTGCCTCCGGGTGAACAGGACGAGCGAGACGAGGCCGGCGGCGGCGGCCACCCAGACGCCGGCCCCGGCGACGCCGTCGTGGGCCGCGGTCTTGAGGGCGTAGACGACGGCGACGACGCCGACGACGGAGAGCGGCACGCTCACCAGGTCGAGCCGCCCCGGCCGCGGGTTGCGCGACTCGGGCAGCACGACGGATCCGACGACGACGATCAGCACGGCGACCGGCACGTTGACGAGGAAGACGGAGCCCCACCAGAAGGAGTTGAGGAGCGCCCCGCCGACCACGGGACCGAGGGCGAAGCCCAGCGCGGAGACGCTGCTCCAGACGCCGACCGCGGTGGTCCGCTCCCTCGGGTCGGTGAAGACGTTTCTGATCATCGACAGGGTCGACGGCATGATGGTGGCGCCGGCGACGCCGAGCAGCGCCCGTGCCGCGATGAGCCACTCCGGAGTCGGCGCGTAGGCCGTCAGGGCGGAGGCGGCCCCGAAGGCCGTCATACCGATGAGCAGCAGCCGCTTGCGCCCGATCCGGTCACCGACATTGCCCATGGTGACCAGGAGCCCGGCCAGCGCGAAGCCGTACACGTCGACGATCCACAGGAACTGGGGGGCCGAGGGACGCATCTCCTCGACCAGTTTGGGCGCGGCCTGGTGCAGCACCGTGAGGTCGATGGCGAGCAGCAGCATGGCGAGGCAGGCGATCACCAGCGTGCCCCACTTGCGTGGTGAGGGAACAGTCATGCACGGAGCTTCGACCACCGCGTTGACGGGGCGCTGACCGAACGCTGACGGTGCGGCCGGTCCTAACCCGGTTGCAGCAGCGGCCGGTACTCGCCGGGGAGCCGGGCGATCGCGTCGTGATACTCCTTCTCCCCGACGGCTTCGCGCAGTACCGCGAACACGGCTCGCACGTCCTTGGTCGCGTCCCCTCGGGTGACCCCGGCGCGCTTGGCGACATCGTGCAGGAAGACGTCGGGCGACAGCGGCACCGCCCCGCCGCGGCTGCGGGCCCCGCCCCGTCGAAGGGCGGGCCGGAACTGCAGGGGCAGCAGCGGCAGCAGGTCGTCGGCCTGGCCCGCGGACAGGCGCAGGCCAAGCATGTCCAGCACCGCCTCTGTGGCGCGGTGCGCGTGGTCGCGATCGGTCGCGGCGAGTACCGCGACGCGGTCGAGGAACTCGTCGTAGAGGAGGCCGCCCGCGAACGGCGGCTCGTCCTCGGCCGGCGGAGGCGCCGCCGCCATCGCGGTGTCCATGAGCGGACAGAAGTCCTTGGGCAGCTCGGCGCGGAGGTCCTCGAACTCGTCGGGACCCACCGCCCTCCACAGCGCGGCGAGCACGCCGCGCGCCTGTTCCGCGGCGGTCCCGGCGTCGATCCCGGTGTGCTCCGCGACCCGCCGGACGAACTCGTCGACGTGGAACCTCTCGGGAGGGCCGTCAGGTTCGAGGCACGGACGCAGTCGCTCCGGAAGGCGTTCACCGAGAACCTCGGCCTCGCCGGGAGTCACGCGCCGTGCGAGCAGGCGGAGGGTCAGGCAGGCGACGCTCTCCGCCTCCTCGCCCGAGATGTCGGCGACCTGCTCGACGATCGTGATGAACTCCTGGTAGTCCATGGTGTCCTGCCTCGGCTGCGGGGCGGCTGTCGGAGAGGGCCGGCCGACGGTGGCGGCCGGTGTCACTGAATCCGGGGATCATGGGGTCCTGCGCCCGTACCGGCGTGGGCGGCGGGCCACCGCGAGGACCACCGTGACGGGATCGTCCACCGGCGCGCACGACCACCTCTCACACCGGGGTCGCGCGGCGCTCCATCCAGTTAACGCCTCCGCCCGAGGCGGGGGCAAGTGCGTCGGCACCGCCGCTGACCTGCCATCCCGCCGTCCTGTCCCCGGCGCCGCGTCCGCCGCGCTCCCGGAGCCGCCCGGTACGGCGGAGGCCCCGGCCCGGTCGCGAGTCGCGTCCGGTCCGGGGCCGCCAGATGCCGCCGATCGATCTCCCGTCCCACGGTCACCCGTGGTGCGGCGGATCCTCTAGCGGACGTGGCGCCTGCCGTACAGGCTCACGGTCAGGATCACGCCGACCGCCGCGAGACCGACCTGGATGAGCAGCTCGATCCAGTCGATGCCGCTGGTCGCGGCCACGCCCAGGGCACCCGCGATGGCGGTGCCGATGAGTGCGGCGACGATGCCGATCACGATGGTCAGCCAGATCGGAATGTTCTGCTTGCCCGGGACCACCAGACGGCCCAGGGCCCCGATGATGACTCCGATGACGATGGCGGTGATGATGCCGGTAACCGTCATGTTCACACTCCCTGTAGGTCGGCTGACGGACGAGTGCCCCGGGAAAGGGAGCTGACACGTAACAGATCGGTTGCGGCTCCGCTCCGGCGTCAGCCGAGCTTGCCGAAGAACTCGCGGATGTCGCCCACCAGCAGCTCAGGCTGCTCCAGGGAGAGGAAGTTGCCGCCGCGCTCGAACTCGGTCCAGTGGACGATGTCGCTGTCGCGCTCGGCGAAGCGGCGGATGGCGACGTCGGTGGAGAGCGCGACGGCCACCCCGGTGGGGACGGTTCCGCGCTCCTTGGGAGCCCACGCGCTCGGGTCGTGGGCCATCTCGTAGTAGAGGTTGGCCGAGGAGCCCGCGGTGCCGGTGAACCAGTAGACGCTGACGTTGGTCAGCAGGTGGTCGCGGCCCACGGCGTCCTCGGGCAGCTCGGCGGCCGCGTCGGTCCACTCCTTGAACTTCTCCGTGATCCAGGCGAGCTGCCCGACCGGTGAGTCGTGCAGGCCGTAGGCGAGGGTCTGCGGGCGGGTGGACTGGAGGACGTTGAAGCCCATCATGTCGTCACGGAAGTTCTGCAGCCGGGCCAGGCGCTCCTGCTCGCCCTCGGTCAGGCCGGCGAAGTCGGCCGGGTCCTCGGAGGGGAAGGTGACCAGGCCGTTGAGGTGGACGCCGATGACGTGGCCGGGTGCCTGGCGGCCCATCTCGATCCCGATCCAGGCGCCTCCGCCGCCGCCCTGCACGCCGTAGCGGTCGTAGCCGAGGCGGGCCATCAGCTCGACGAACGCACCGGCGATCTTGCCGGTGTTCCAGCCGGGGCCGCTGAGCGGGCCGGAGAAGCCGACACCCGGAGTCGAGGTGACGATCACGTGGAAGTCCTGCGACAGCGGTTCGATGACGTCGGCGAACTGCGTGAACGAGCCCGGCCAGTCGTGCATGAGCAGCAGCGGCGTGGCGTCGGGGTTGGCCGAGCGCACGTGCGCGAAGTGGATGTCCTGCCCGTCGATCTCGGTGATGAACTGCGGGAACTCGTTCAGGCGGGCCTCGGCCCCACGCCAGTCGTAGCCGTCGGCCCAGTAGTCGGCGAGTCCCTTCAGGTAGTCCACCGGCACACCCCGGCTCCAGCCGGCACCGGGGATCTCGCCGCTCCAGCGGGTGCGGGCGAGGCGCTCACGAAGGTCGTCGACGTCGGCCTGGGAGATCTCGATGCGGAAGGGGCGGATCTCGGTGCTCATGAATGTTCCCTTCGAAGCGGTCTGTGCTGACTTCAGTCTAGCAGAACGGAACGCTTCATTCCACAAAATTGGGGCTCACCCGAGCGGTGTGGCGTCCATGCACGCCTGCGGAAGGGAGGTCGTGAAGATGAAGCCGGGCGCGTGGGAGCGCACGTAGTCCGGGGCCGCGTCGGGCCCCGCGACGTATCCGCCGACCGTCCCGGGCGAACATTGTCGGAGTCGGGCTCGCCGGCGCCGGCGAACGCATGTGACCGGACAGCGTTGGAACAGGGCCCTGGCCGGGAGGGGCGATGATCTGCGAGACGATGCGGGCGTACGGATCCGCGGCACGGGGCCCGCCGCGCTTGTCCAGCGCGCCGGACGCGACGGTCAGCGCGAGCGCGGCGGCCGCCATGACCACGCCGCTCCCGCAGGGCAGGGCGTTCAGCGTTCCGCGGCGGGGGGCTCGGCCCGCAGGAGCTCGGTGAACAGCCTCTCCCACAGCGGGGTAACGGCCTCGGGGGCGTAGTCCCCCGCGGTCCGTACGGCCGCGGCGCCCATCCGCCGCCGCAGCTCCCGGTCGGCGATGAGGCGGCTGACGGCCGCCGCCAGCGCGTCGACGTCCCGGGGCGGCACGAGCAGCCCGTCGACCTCCTCGGTGATGACGTCGCGCGGACCGGTCGGGCAGTCGAAGGCGACGACCGGCAGCGCGTGGGACATCGCCTCGATCATCACCATCGGCAACCCCTCGAACCGGGAGCTGAGCACGTACAGCGAGGCCTGGGCCAGCTCCTCGTCCAGCCGGTCACTACGCCCCATCAGGGTGACGTTGTCGGCGAGACGGTGCTCCTTGATGAGCGCGCGCAGCTCGGCCTTCTTCGGGCCGGTGCCGTAGACGCGCAGCCGCCAGTCCGGATGGTGGCGCACGACCTGTCCGAACGCCGGGATGAGCAGGTCGAACCCCTTCTGGGCGACCAGGCGCCCGGCGGCGATCACGAGCCGGTTCTCCTGCCGCGACGGCGCGCGGTCGAGGGTGTGGACCGCGTTGGGGATCCGCACGACCGGGGTGCCGGGCAGCAGCGCCTGGTAGTCCTTGCGGTCGGTCGCGGTGAGCACCGCGACCGCGTCCAGGCGGCCGTAGTGGCGGGCGATCTCCCTGCGGACGCTTTCGGGGTGGGTGGTCAGGTTCATGTGCTCCTGCGCGATCCGCACCACGCTCCCGGGAGTACGGCGGGCGGAGATGAGGTTCAGCGCCGGGCGGGTGGTGACGAGGATGCCGTCCTCCAGCGCGGAGACGTAGTCGATGACGGCCCTCTCCACCCGCTCGGTGAAGTAGGACGCCGCGAACTCGCCGTAAGGAACGATCTTCCCGCGGACCCGCCGCCAGACCCTGCGGCCCAGCGAGTCGGCGCGCACGCCGCCGCGCTGGTCCGTCAGCGCGGTGACCTGGACGCGCGGGTCGATGCGGAACCGGGGGGTGTCGCGGCGCCGTACCGCGCTGACGATCTCGACGTCGTGCCCGGCGGCGGCCATCGCGTTGGCCTGGTTGACCACGGTGCGGATCGTGCCGCCCATCCCGTAGGCGTGCAGGAGCATGTAGCGGATCCTCATGATTGCGCCAGGTAACCCCAGGTGGCGGAGATCGGCCGCAGGATCTCGGGGATCTGCTCGGCCGCCGGGAGGTCGCGTCCTCGCTGCACGACCCCCGACTGGATCTTGTCCTTCCAGTCGCCGAGGCCTTTCTGGATCACCGCCTGCTCGCCGTAGGAGAGCATCCCGGGCTCCCAGGGGACGCCGAGGAAGTCGCAGACGCGCCGGGTCTCGGTCTCCGGGTCACCGGTCAGGTCCTCGTAGCGGACCGTCAGGCCGGTGAGGGCGCGGCGGGCCCGCTGCACGGCCTTCATGTAGCGCAGGGCGTCGGCGGCGGCCTCCTCCGCGTTCCGCCGGTCCGGGGCGGCCTCGTGCCAGGACCTCGCGACGGAGGCGGGGTGGCGCAGCAGGAAGACGAAGCGGGCGTCGGGCCAGCAGGTGGCGATGCGCTCGAAGGCGAAGGCGTTGGCCGGGGTCTTGTCCACGACGAACGACTTACCGCTGCGCACCAGCTCCCGGTGGAGCACCCGGTCCCACAGCAGGTGCTCCAGGTCGGCCCGGTTGTGGCCGAGGGCGTCCATCGCCTTCTCGGACAGCGAGGTGCCGAAGCCCACGGTCAACCGGCGCACGTGCAGCTCGTGCGGGGCGTGCAGCATCGAGTGGGCGTTGAGCACCGCCCGCAGCAGTGTGGAGCCGGACCTGACCGGAGAGAGGATGAAGATCGGCGCGGTCAGCAGCCGATCCGTCGCCGGGTCGGCCGGCGGCCGTACCGGATCCCGCTCCGCACCGGCAGGGGCCGCGGCGGGCGTGGACCCTGCTCTCCCTACCCGGTTGAGCTGGAACCCGGTGAACCTGACCAGGGCGTTGTTGACCGTACGCTGCCAGTTCATGCCGAGGGAGGTTACTCATCTTTCCTGGCAGTTCACTGTGTGTTCAAGTCAACACCCCTGCGAGGAGGCGGCTGGCACGCCCGCCCGCCGGCCACGACCCGCCCGCCGGCCGGCCACGACCCGCCCGCCCGCCAGCCACGGCCCGGCCGGCTGCCGGCGGCGGTTCCCGCGTGGTCCGGCTGCCATTCTCGTGTGGTCCGGCTACCAGCGGTTGCGGGCCTCCTCCGCCCAGCCGACCAGGCCGTCGAGGTCGACCCACGTGCCGTCGTCGGTCCGGGCCCGCCCGGAGAAATATCCGAAGCACTGGTGCGTCTCACTGCCCACCACACCGAGGTTGGTGCGCGCCACCTTCTCGTGGAAGGGGTGGAACTCCACCTCGACCCGTGAGCCGGTGATCCGCCACGGACGCAGCCAGTCCGTCCGGTCGTAGCTCCAGGCCAGCTCATCGCCGATCTTGTGCAGCCGCCCGTCCACGAACAGCGCGTTCTCCGTCATGCCGGTGCCGTCGGTCCACTTCCCGCCGAGCTGGATCGCCCTGCCGTGGCCGCTGCCCGCGGCCCAGTTCCAGGTGATCGAGTACGGCCACTTGCCGCGGCCGTGGTCGAGCACCGCGAACGAGTCCGTCTCGCTCACCGCGTACTCGCCGGACTCCAGCCGGATCCGCCCGCGCACCGGGCGTCCGACGTCCTTGACCGTGTACTGGAACCGGCGGGGCCCCCAGGGGACCACCACGCCGAGCGACTCGTGCCCCTCCGGCAGCGGCACGTCGAGATCCACCTCGACGCCGGGCGCGACGGCACGCAGCGAGGTGCCGTCGGGACGCTGGTCGATGTCGATCGTCACGCCGCCGCCGCGGACGGACGCCCTTCCGGCGCCGCTGCGCTCCGGCAGCACGGCACCGCGTGCCAGCGGCACCACGACGTCCTTGACGGTCTCCACGCCGGTGGCGCGGTCCAGCACGTAGACGCCGTGCAGCCCCGCGTAGTCCAGCGACGACGCCACGAGCCCGACCACGTGGCCCGGGGTGACGATCCCCCAGTATTCCCAGCGCTTGTCCCGCCCCCAGCCGCGCAGGTTCGCCCGGTGCAGCGGACGCCGCGTCCAGCCCACCGCCCCAGGATTGAGCCGCCCGTCCGGAAGGCAAAGGTCAACAGGGACGGTGATCTCCCCTTCGTGGGTCAACATAGCCAGAGGGTAGCGGCCCGAGATCGTCATGTCGTGGCGGGGCGTCCCCTCCGCCCGTACCGAGGCCGCCCCCATGTTGATCACGCCCAGATGGCGGCAGCTCCCGTCGGCGGCCGTCGAGGTGACCTGGACGCTGCCGGACGACCGGCCGGTGGAGATCGCGTAGCAGGAGACGCCGATCTCCGGGGTGTCCCCGACCGCCGCACCCGGCGAGGCCGTTTCGGCGCTTACCTAATACGCCATAAATCCCAATGCGCCATAAATCCTCCCATATATGATCATGGAGCCCTTCGTCCCCACGAGGCCCACGGGTCTCGTGAGGCGACAGTGATCGACAGAAGGAACGAACCCCATGAGAACTCGGAGCAAGATCGCAACTCTGGCGAGTGCGGCGCTGGTCTCCACCTGGCTGGTGGCCGGTGCTGCTCCGGCCAGTGCGGCCGGTCCCTGCGGCGGCGGCTACAGCCGCGTCGGCGTCTACGCCATCCCCGCCAGCGGTGCCAGGACGGGCACCCTGGAGGTCTACTACAACTCCCGTTCGGGCAAGAACTGCGCCCTCACCTACGGCTACGGTTCCTACGCCGGCCGGGTGAACCGCAAGGCGGTCGGGATCAGCCTCAGCGGAAGGTCGAAGTGGGCGGGTGCCGACAACGGAATGTTCGCGCACTACGCGGGTCCGGTGTACGTCTCGGCCCGGGGCAAGTGCATCGACCTCCGGGGGCAGGTCGCGACCGGGGTGCGGCATCTGAACGGGGTGCACTGCGGCTGAGTGAGCGGGCAGTCGCACGACGCCCGCGTTCGCCGGTGTGATGCGCCGGGAGATCGGCGCGTCGGCGGGTGAGGTGTCCGGTCGGCATGGAGTCGGCCACGGTCTTTCCGCAGTCAGTTGATCATGGTTTGGCCGCTTGTCCGCTGTCGGCCCCGCGCCCGTGGGATGGTCCGGCCCCGAGGCGGGCCATGGCCTCCTCGTCCTCGTCGGGCCCGCGCCCGCGGGATGGTTCCTGGACACCCCCGTCGTCGCCGAGCAGGTCGATCCTCCGGAGGCCGAGGCGCCTGCCGTCGCCTGGCGGCAGGTCGCCGCGTCCGGCCGGAGGTCGGCCCGGCATCGGGTGGCTCTGGAGGCCGGGGCCGATCGGCGGTGGTCGCGGGCTGGGCCCGGGAGGAGCAGGCCGGGAAGCGGGGGTGGAGCGGCGGCTCCGGCGTTCTCGGCTGCGCTCACGCCGGTTCGACCGGGACGGGGCCGGCCGAGATCCAGCATGCGCTGAACGGCATGGTGGAGATCCTGGGCGAAGCGGAGCCGGTCCACAAGACGAAGATCTACGCGGGATCGGGTCTCCCGCTCAGCTGTCACCCTGAAACCAGAAAGGTGCCAGCCAGCTCAAGAGCCGACCGGCACCTCATAGGTGAACCAAGTGTGTCCGAGGGGGGACTCGAACCGTTCGCCCATCTCCTGAGTAGCTTCGACGCTCCGTGGCTGGACCTCTCATGTCCGGAATAGGCGTGCAGGGAGGCGGTGCCCGCAGCCACCTCAACGAGATTGGGGCCTACTTCGCGGCACACGCCCATGCCGGGGAAGCCCAGCAACCGCCAGTTCAGGAGCTTCAGCAGACGCTCTCAACTGCGCCCAGGACTGCGGTGGTAAGGGGGCAGGAACTCGATGATCGCAACACCGAACCCCTTCCCGCATCCCAGCAACCTGATCAACCCGGAAGCCAGGCCGTGCGCAGCCCCTCGACACCAGAAATTGCCGGGGAGGTGGTTCCGGTCGAAGGGGCTTGGGTCGAGCGTACTCAGCGAGATCGGGCTGGGGACCGGGTCATCCTGGGTTTTGCGGTGGCTGTCCTGCTGGCGGTTGCCGGCGCGGCCGCCTACGTCTCGTACCACCACTTCTACGGTCTGGCGATCGCTCTGGGTGAGCGGCACGACATGGCCATTCTGTATCCGGCGATGTCCGACGGTGTGATCGTCATGGCGTCGCTGGTGATGGTCTACTGCTCGCGTCGTCGGCTACGTGTGCCGGTGCTGGCGTGGGTGGCGCTCGCCTTGGGCGGGGCGGTGACGCTGGCGGCGAACGTGGCGCACGGCTGGTCCGGCGGACTCGGGTCGCGCCTGGTCAGCGCTCTGGCACCGCTGGCCTTCGCGGGCGCGTACGAACTGCTCATGTGGATTGTCCGGAACACCCGGCAACCGTTCACCGAGACGCTGGCCAAGGACCACGTGTGCCAGCCCGTTGAGACTCTCGTCGAGGTGGAACGCGTCATGCCGGTGCTGCCCACCGACCGGTACGAGGCGGCGCGGCTCACCTATATCGAGAGCCTCAGTGAGGGCAATCAGCGGGTCGGCCGACGCCCGCTGATGAGCCGGTGGGGACTGGAACAGCGTGAGGCCGAGGAGATCATCGCCGAGGTGGAGAAGGAGCGGGCCCACGCCATCGTCGAGGTGGCCGATTCAGAGAGTGTCGTGTCGCCGCTGGGCGGCCCTCGTTCAACCGGCACGAGCGAGGCCTGAGGCGGCGTAATGAAGGACATCGGTAACGGGGTGGTCAGGCCGTCCTCCAGTCGTCCAGCTCGGTCATCGGGCGGCCTCTCATCTTGAAACGATCAAGGTTCTGGGTCGCGATAAGGCATTTATCGCGACCCAGGATTGACGCCAAGATCAGTTTGGATTCCGCGGAGCATGGGCGCGTGCCGCTGAACTCCGCTTGCGACTAGAGGATTCGTACGTCCGAAGCAACGGCAATCATTCGTGTGGATACGTCACCGACAAGCTAGAGATCCTCCTCCTCAATGGAGGAGGTGACGCCAGGTAGCAGTTCCGCTTTAGACAAAAGCGATCTGGTATGTGAGGTGGTGGGGCGCCAGGGATCGAATCCTGAACCTACGGATTAAAAGTTAGTTCGATTGATATCGCTCAGTGTCGCGGGATGACGTTTTCTATCGCTGTGTCCGAGATCATCCCTGTCATTGTGCCAGGAAGTGACGATGGATGCTGCCCCATATCGCGTACACGCGAGCAACCACCGAGCAACCAGGCGTTCTTGACCATCGATATTATGTGCCATTCATCCCTTCTTAGCGCGGCCGTAAAGAGTGGCTGTTTGGTGACGATCAACGTGTGCGAGCAGCCGTGGAGCAGCTTAGCGACCCGCGCAGTCGTGGAACGTTTTCATCGGCACATTTGTGGCGCTTCTCGACTGTAGTTCGGCGTCAGATTTAAGTGGCGTGAGCCCCGGCTACGAGTGTTTGCTCACCTACGCCGGTTCAAGCGGTATGTCGCTAGGCAGGTTCCAGGTAGTTTCGTTTGATCTGTCTCCGCCAACGTGCAGGGTGCGCACGTTGGCGTCAAGCAGTCGAATACTGGTTCCGTCAAAGAGATATGACGCCGAGTAGCTGCGAGAGAATGGCTCCCCATCGGGGGGCCGTTGATATTCGGACGCGGTAGTTTCCTTCTCCGCCAGAACTGTCCACAGCAGGCACTGCCCGCTTGCGGTGAGCGCCGCGCTAAGTGCTTCGGTGGTGACATGGACGGTGTCGGGGCCCACTTCGCGGGCCGCGAAGCTCTCCACCACCAACGTGCCTGCTCTTCCCCACTGGAAGTCGCCGATACGCTCTAGGCCCAATACTGAGCAGAACGCCGTCGAGGGCAGAAATGTGTAGAGGTGTTTGCTTGCCGACTGGTCCCAGTCGTTGACGCCGCCGTATCGGGTAGTCGCGACAATGAGGGCCCCCGGCAAGGATGTTTCCCCGTAGCGGGTACCATTTCGATTATCCAGGTCAGGCCAGCCCGGCTTGTACGGGTGATCGGCGAGTAGCAGACCGGACGGGCTCCCTGACTCGGGCATCCATCGGCCATAGAAGTCTTTGCCTTCGGCCCATTGTGCCCATGCGTCGGTGTCCGCCGCGTCGATGAGGTACGAGCGGATTTGGGCCCAAATGGTGTGGTGAGGTGTGCCCGCAGCTGCATCGTCTGGGTTCTGTGGCTGCGACCACTGATAATGGCCCTCCAGCACCTGCCAGGTTATGCCTGCCGCGTTCGTGGAGATAAGGAGACGGTCGACCGGCGGGCTGTGCTCGTCGTTGCTCGCCCACTCGGGATCGAGGTGGTCAGGGAAGGTTGCGTTGACGGGTGCGTACCAGGTGGCGGGTGTGTCCGCATAGACCCGATTTTCGGTTCGGCGTTGCAGCATCGTCGGATCGATGTCGTGACCGTAGATGTCGAGGGGCGTCTCGTAGCGGCTTCGCTGGTCGTCGCGACGGCTCGGATTGAGTTCATAGCGGTCGGTCATTCGTCCGACGAGTTGGTTGAAGGCTATCCAGAGGTACTTCTGTGCGTATCCATCATGCTTCTTGCCATCCGGCGAGGAGGCTCGCGGAAGGTTCCGGTCGATGATGCCGAAGCGCTCCGGTGTCCATCCGAGTTGAAGAGCCTGCTCGAACAGGATGGTGCCGAGGTAATCGGCATCGATCTCGTGATCGAGCTTGAAGCTATGGACCATGGAATCGACAACGTATTTGCGGAAATCGCTGAGGTCGGACATCACGGGATGGCGGATAGGGCTATACCTGTAGTTCGGTGGCCCGGCCAGTTCTTCGATCTCGGCCTGCGACCGTTGCGGCGCGATCCAGTCCGAGGCGTACGGCGGGTGGAAGCGCGTGGCGAGGTCCTCAATACCAGGCTGCCAGCCGTGTTCCAATGCAGCGTCGATCGCGCGACGTGCATAGTCTCGGCTGAGGTAGTTCTGTGGCCAGTATCGGCGGTCAAGGGTGAAATTGAGTACCGCTTCGGCGATGCCGATGGCGATGCCTGGGCTCAAGGTACGTTGGGCGATGCCGCAGCCGGCCGCCAGCAATCGCTCCTCGATGTAGTCGTCGCTGCCGTTGCTAAAGCCTTGCAGAATCGAGTTGTAGACATGCGGCGCAGGCTCCAGCAGCGCGATGATTGCTTTTGTGGCGTCGTCTCGCGTAGGGCGGTGAGAGGATGACAACGTCCAGCAGAGAGCGAGTGCTGCGAGATAGCGGGTCTCGTCGTTGGCATCGGAGCTGGCCTCCGACCAAGCCCAATCAATCAAACTGGGGAGATGACCAGCGAACTCGTCCTGGCAGTCACAAAAGTATGACCAGGTTGTGTCCCGTTCAGGCAGGCTAAGCTCGGCAAGTTGACGATGCAGCCACTCGGCATTAAGCGGATGGCCCGGCACGGTGGCGACCTGCAGCATGGCGGTGTTGGCGTCATCGGTGAAGCCCGGGTTGCGTTGTAGCTCCACGACGATCTCCGCAGTGCGATCATTGACCGCTTCGAGCTTCCGCCAACCAAGGCTGAACAGAAAGTCGGTATGAGCATACGGATGGTACTCAGCGGTTGAGATCTGCAGTATGTCGACTAACTCGACGCCGAATACCTCGGGGAGGATCGCGGCTAGGGCCTGCATCACTCCCGCATTGGTGAACCATCGCTCGGCCAGCCGGCTCACTTCAGCCTTCGCCCCATCAAGACCTTCCGCCGTGATCAGCTTCGCCAAAGCAATGTCACCGAGCCGCTCGTATCCGAATCTGATGTACTCGGTGCCGTCGATTGAAAGGTTCGCTAGAACGGCCTCCTTCAGCAGGCCGTTGAGTAGACTCTGGCTCCATTTACGGTCCGGAAGTAGCGCTGACGTGATGCGGTCGACGTCCGCCCTGAGCAGCCTGCGTCCCTGAGCGTGCATGGCAGCGGTGATTTGCTCGACGGCGCGGCGGACGAGTGCGCTGGTGCGGTCATAGTCGCAGCGTTCTCCGGCAGAGAGCCGAATGTCCATCGCGTCGAGAAAGCTGTCGTAGATCCACGATGTTCCGATTCCTGTACGAGGGAAGCGGCGCTTTCCGCTGGTTATCAGCGCCGTGCAGAGGAGTTTAAGGAACAGCGGGTTGGTGAATTCGGGGTCCATCATCGGGAACGAGGGCCGCTCGATGCCATACCAGTCGAGGAACTGCCGAATTGCGTCGCGAGGAACCTCCTCGAATCCAGTGTGTTGAAACACAGGGAGCCGAGCCTGCAATATATCCGACAACGTGTCGGCGAGAAATTCGGTGCGACAGGAGAGGACGAGTCTGATGTGACGGTACTTGGCGACGTCGTTGAGGAAGCTGGACAAGTACCTGTTCCACAGCTGCCGGTCGGCTGGTTCGTTCAACCCGTCGATGACGATCAGGCCGATTTCGCCGATGGCCTGGCAGGCAGCGTCGAAGGTGGTCAGTAGCTGGCTTGCCGGGTTTTGAAATCCGATGATCCTACCCAGGTCGGCTTCGATGGGACCGTGTTCGAACTGCTCACCGAGCGCAATGATCGTTGGCAAGGCGTTCGCGGCACGCGTTTTGGCGAGGTCGCACAGCAGGTGAGTCTTCCCCGCGCCGCCCGTGCCGGTGACGAGGATCGCTGCTGCCTCGAAGCCGCGCCATGCACGACCGGCGCGCAGCTCGTTTAGCTCGGCAACCGCTGATCGAATCGCCGCGATCTGGCCGTAGAGGCTGCCCGCGTTGTCGGTGTAATAGCGATCCTTGAGGCAATGCTGCCGGAGCAGGTCCGAGACGCTCGCTGAGGGAGCCTCAATGGCCTCGATCGCTGGGGTGAAGTCGGGCAGCACCCCATGTGGTTGCCGGGCCTGCCTCGCGGCTTCGGTCACTAGCTCTTCGAGGCCATCGAGGCGCTCATTTAGCACCGCGATCGCGGGCTCGAACAAGTCTGGGCGTTCTCCGGGCACCGACAGGCCATAGATGCCCCGGGCCTTGCGGAGGGCAGCCAGTGCGTTCCGAATATCGTGTTCGAACGCAGGGGTGCGAGCCAGGCCGTCGAAGACGGCACTGATGGGTAGTTCCACGTTCAGCGCAGGGCTGTATCGGCCGCCTGCGTCGGCTTCGACCCGAGCCGCAATCTCGCGGAATCGATCTTCCGCGAAGACGTCCAGATCGAACCAGTAGCGCAATCGCCCCGCTTGCGACGGCTGGAGCAAGCACTCGTTAAGTTGGGTCTCGCCGATGTATTCGAACGTCACCGCCCTGCCTGCCGATGCGCCGGCCGCTTCCCATCTCCTGACGTGCTCTTTCCATTTCGTCCATGCGCTCTTCGTCTTGGCAGTATCACCACCGGGCCGGTTGTACGGCAGGAGCACGTAGTATCGCTCAAGAGTGGGTTCGGTCGTCAGGACACGGCGAATCGACTTGTCGACCTGCGCGAGAGCGTCGTCGTCAAGCGTGAACAGGTACTTCGCCTGCCAGCCCCAGACCGCGCCGCCAGGCAGTTCGCCTCGTCCTTCCCGTCCCCCATCGGGGTTGCCAAACGTGGTAAACGTCGTGCTCGACGGCCACGTGACCAGACCGCCGTAAATCATTAGCTGGTTACCGAGCTCCTCGAACCCGTCACGACGCGATCCCGACGGCGCTTTGCCGCGGATCTGATGCCAGTTGATCTCAGGGAGTTGAGTCACGGAGTCTCGCATTTCGGCGGCAGAAACAACGCTAGGCACGGTCCAAGATGGTCACTTTAGTTGCCGTTCCGCCTCATTTGCCACACCCCCGATCGACCTTGAAAGCTCGGCAGCTGCGAGGATCGAGGCGAGGTCGAGTTCCCCCGCGGTCCTGCTGGAAGTGGTCGTACGTGGCAAAAGGCATAGCGCGATGCTTGGCGTGGAAGAGCATCACGCCCGCCCAGTCGTCGATCCACCCAGCCAGAGCGACAGGGTTGCCGTCGCTGCAGCGACTGGTCCCGTCGATTTCCGGGTGGCAAGTCACGGTGTAGCCCATCCGGAGAAGGCACTCGTGCAGGTACAACTCGAAGAAGGCCCCCTTGGACTGCCGGTCGTTCCTGGAGCGCAGCCGTCCCCTGACGTCCGCTTGGGCGTCCGAGCAGAGCTGAGAGAACCAGTCCTCGATCAGGTCCCGGACCTGGTCCCAAAAGGGACCTGCCACACGGTCGATGAACTGGGAATGGCTGTCCCCGTGCCCGGCCGGGGACGGGTCGGTTCGCTCGACCGCCGAGAAGATGTTCACGCCGATCATCACACCCGGCCACCGGCTCCGGGGCAAGGCGGATTACCGCCCGGCAAAGGACTTGTGAACCCCAACCAGGGCCGCGCCGACCACGAGCGTGATCGGTTCGACCCGAAATGCAACGTCCGAGGGGTCTGTACGCAGATCTTGCGTCCAGGTTCGCGGTCGCTGTCACAGGAGTGCATTCGACGTCATACCACGGCCGACGTAGAGGGGGCTGGGTCGCGCCAGCGTCCGGCCGTAAGTTTCGAGGTGGACCGGTAGCGTTTCTCCCAAACCCCGACCGCAACATCCCGAAGGACACCCCCGTGAACATCCCCGATATCGAATTCACGTGGATTCGGTCACTCGGCCCTGGCGGGCAACGCGACGGGTACGAGCAGTTCATCTGCCAACAGGTTGCACAGGAGCCGCCCACGGCCGACGCCAAGTTCGTCTCACTGCACGGAGCCGGAGGCGACGGCGGCGTCGAGTGCTACTGGACGCTGCCCGACGGCACCGAGCACGGCTGGCAGGCCAAGTACTGGACCACCCACGCCGACGTCGACAAGGCCCAGCTCGACAAGTCCGTCAAGGCCGCCCTAGACCAGCATCCGAACCTGACCAAGTACACGATTGCCATCCCTGCTGACCCGACCGGCCGCACCGGAGGCCGCGGCAAGTCCCTGCTGGAGAAGATCAACAATTCGGGAGGCTGGCTCGAGGACTGGAAATCCATGTCCACCGTGCGTGGCATGACGGTGGAGTTCGAGTTCGAGTGGGCGACGAACATCATCACCCGTCTCGAAGGCCTTGACACCACCGGCATCCAGCGCCGGTACTGGTTCGACGCCGATGTCCTCGCCGCCCAGTGGTGGGAAGATCGGCTGCAGGAGGCGATTGACGCCGCCCGGCCCCGGTACATGCCCGAGTTGAACGTTGAGGTGCCCGCCGCTAGGTCCATCGCAGCGCTCTGCTCCGACGACGAGTGGTGGGCGGTCGTCAGTGACCAGATCGATAAGGTCAACGACTCCGCCCGCCGCGTACGCAACGTCAAGCACGAAGTACCCACCGCAGACCTGAACACAGCCCTTGATGCCGCCACGAAGGTTACTGGCGCGCTAGCCGCCTGGCACACCTCGCGCACGACCACCGGACTCGACGACCTCGCTCAAGCGCTCGACGAGGCCTCGAAAATCGTCAGCGACCAAGAAGCTGTCGAAGTCGCAGCGATGGACGCCAAGTATCCCGGCGACGACTGGGACACCCCGAGCTGGCGGCAGTTCCAAGCCGGGTACCAGATATCATTCCCCGCGGCAGCAGTCGACGCCCTGCGTGAACTCGGCGAAAAGCTCATTGACGCCACCGGACTCCTCATCGGCCCGGTTGGTCGGCTCGCCGCCGCCCAGGCCGCACTCATGACTGGTGCCGCCGGCATCGGCAAGACCTACCTCGCCATCGACGCCGTCGCCCGGCGCCTTAGCCAAGGCCGCCCCAGCGTCATGATGCACGGCCGCTGGTTCACCGACCGCGACCCGCTGACCCACCTGCGTGACGTGCTCAAGATGCCCTCCGACCTCACCGGCGAGGAAGCCATCGCGCTCCTCGACGAGAGCGGACGTGCCGCAGGCGTTTCGACCCTTCTCGTCATCGATGCGCTCAACGACACCCGGCCACGGTCCACATGGCGTGACAACCTCGAACGGCTTATTACCACCGTCCGCCGATACCCGAACGTCCGGCTCCTTCTCACCGCCCGTACGCACTACATCGGCCAGGTCCTCCCGTCCGGACTCATCCTGCCGCGGTTCGAGCACACCGGGTTCGAAGGGATCGAGTTCGAAGCGGTCAGCGAGTACGCCGCGTTCTACGGCCTTGAGCCGCCGACATCGCCGCCCATCCACGGCGAGTTCGACAACCCGCTGTACCTGCGCCTGGTCTGCGAAGCGCTCAAGAACAACACCAGGCTGTCCCTCGACCAGGCCACCATGGGCCTCGACGAGCTGACCCGGATGGTCCTCGACAATGCGAACAACATCGTCAGTGACCGGATCGACGCCTCACCGTCCGACCGCCTTGTCCACCAGGCCATGTACGCCCTCGCCGCAGCCCTCGCCGACAGCGGCAACCCGTCGCTGACTCGCACCCAGGCTCAAGCCCTGCTGACACCGATCTGGTCCGACAGGAGCGCCGAGAAGTCACTCCTCGACGCGCTCATCGCCCAGGGGCTCATCGAAGAGGACGTCGTCCTCGACGGCAGCCCCTACGGCACGGACATCATCACCATCACGTTTGAACGCATCGGACACCACCTCATCGTCTCTGACGCCCTCTCTGGCGTCAGAGACGCCGCAGGCATCAAGGCCGAGTTCGGCGGCCGTCTCGGCACGGTCATCGGCCTCGGCGGCACGATCGACCTCGGCCTCCTCGAAGCAACTTCCGTCGTGGTCGCGGAACGGTTCGGGCTCGAGCTCACCGAGTTTCACGCTGAAATCAGTGACGACGATGCCCTCGCCGCAGCCGTCATCGCCGGAATCGGATGGCGTAACGACAGGTCAATCAACAATGTCACCCGTGAGATCGTCGTTGACGCGCTCCGCCGGGTCGGCGTGTGTTCCGATGCGTTGACGATGCTGTTCCGTCTGGCCGCCCGCCCCGACCACCCCCTGAACGCCGATTGGCTCCACGGGTTCCTCACCCGCCTGAACATGGGAGCCCGGGACTCGTTCCTGCCCGGTTGGTTCCACATCACGCACGGCACCAGCGGGGCTGTCGACCGGCTTATCCGGTGGGCTAGGGAGAAGCTGCTAGACCAAGTCGGTGAATCAACCACCCGCCTATGGGTGACCGCGCTGCTGTGGGCCACCAGCGCCAGCGACCGCCGCGTCCGGGACTCGGCAACCATCGCCGCCGTCCGTCTCCTGACCCGCCACCCGGGCCAGGCGGCCGGGCTGCTGGGCCGGTTCGCCGTGGTCGACGACGAGTGGGTCGTCGAACGAGCCTTCGAGGCCGCGTATGCGGCCCTCCTTGCGAACGGCGCCCAAAGTGACTGGGCTGCCGCGGCCGAGGTGGTTTGGAAGAACATCTTTTCTGTGTCATCGGCCGTTACCCCGAACGCCGCCGTGCGTGATGCCGCCCGCAGCATCCTCGAAGCCGCCAATAACCGCGAAGCCCTCCCCGTTGGCGTCACCGTCGATCAGTTCCGGCCGCCCTACACGAGCGATTGGCCCCTCACCTGGCCCACCGACACAGACATTGCCGCGTACGACAACAGCAGCTACCCGAAGCTGGTCATGTCAGCCACAGGCGACGACTTCTTCACCTACCGGCTCAGCCCCGAACTCGAAGATCGCCCCGGCATCGACCTTCCCTCCACCGCGCGGTGGGTCGTCGCCGAAGTCATCCGCCTCGGGTACCAGCCCCGACTCCACGCGTCCTTCGACGAGTACGTCCTCGGCAGGTTTGGCAGTGGCCGCCCCAAGCCGGCATGGATTGAACGCATCGGCAAGAAGTACCAGTGGATCGCGCTCAACCGCCTCATCGGCATCGTCTCCGATCACGTCCCCAAAACCCCCGACAGTTGGGACCCGCCGCCGCCCGCCGTCCCCGGCCCACAGGCCGATATCTCCCGGCAGATCGACCCGACCATCGTTGAGTACGCTCCCACCGACCGGACCCAACGCCCATGGGTGCCGGCCTACGACTGGGCGCCCACCGTCGCAAAGACCGATGCCGAGTGGATCGCCGACGACACCGACCTACCAGACGTCGCAGTCAATGAGGCCGCTTTCGAAGGTCGCCCCCACATCGTCCTGGCCGGCACCTACGACTGGAAGAACGCCTCCGGCACGGAGTACACCCGGGGCGTGTGGACCCATGTTTACACCCACATGGTCGCGACCCAGGACCTTGCTGCCGCCATCAGCGAACTCGAAGGACGCGATCTTCTCGGCAAGAGCATCGCCCGCAACCCCGAGGTGCACTACGGGTACGTCGGCGAATTTCCCTACGGCCACCACCACGGAGTGGGCCTCAACCTGATGCGCCATGAATGGACCGAGCCGCTCACCGTCCCCACCCACCCGGCCGCTTGGCGCCTCCTCGGCGAGTACGAGTATGCCCCGGGGGACCAGAACAGCTTCTCCCTCTACATGCCCGCCCCAGAGTTCTTCGGACTCGCACCCGGTGAACTTCACTGGAACGGGCGCAACGGCTGGGCCGACGGCGCAGGTCAGCTCGTCGCGACTCTTCGTCATACAGGCAACGTTGGCCAGAACGAACTCCTCGTCGACGCAGAATGGCTTGAACGGTGGCTCACCGCAGAGCAGAAGTCGCTCATTTGGGTCGAGAACACCGGCAAGGACGTATATAGAGACCTCGGCGGTAGAGGCAGCCATCCGGGGAGACTGACCCGCTCCCAGGTACGGTCCTGGACCTCCGGCGGAAGCACGCAAACCGCCGCGCCCGGCTGGTACCGCATCGCGGCCAGCAACCCGTGAACTGCCGCTGGCGTGAACGGTGGAGATCGGCGGTCATCTGGAACGGGTTGTTCCGCCTCAATGCCTCTGCATCAGGCGACTTTATGTCCTACACTAAGTGGTCCCGCCCGTAAGTTCTTCGGGGGTCAGCGTCCAAGGTAGAGGCCGCAGGCACAGTCGAGGGCTTCTTGAGGGCTGCCGGCGATGAGGCCGGTGGGCAGGATCTGGTTGTCGTATTTGCCGCTGCTGGCGAGGTAGAGCCCGAATCCCCAAATGGAAGCCGAGCCGCTGTAGCGCAACCGAAGGAGAGGCAGCCGGTCGCCGTCGGTCAGTTCGCCTTCGACATAGGCAAACTGACCGTGGTAGCGGATATGCAGGCTGGACAGCTCAGGCCAGTGGTCGCGGGCGTGCTGGCGCAGCCGCTGAGCAAGCGAGGTCTTGGTCGAGTCCGGGATCGCGGGCATGAGAGATATCTTGCCGTCCCCGGCGTGTCGATCACGGCGGGGCGGGCGGATCGGGCAGGGTCGCAGGGGTCCCCAAGATCTCCCCGAGAGTCCCCCAGTGCCTCTTCCCCGTGCCCGCCAGATCGTTCTGGCCGCGTCCGAGCGGCGTCGGCTCAAGAAGCTGGCCTACTCCCGCACCGCCCCCTACCAGCAGGTCGTCCGTATCCGGATCGTGCTGGACGCCGCGCACGGCTACGCCAACGCGCGTATCGCCCTCCGGCGGCAGGTCCATATCGACACCGTCCGGACCTGGCGGGGCCGCTATGCCGACCAGGGGATGGACGGACTGAAGGACCGGCCCCGATCGGGTCGGCCACCCCGCTTCAGCCCTGCTCAGCGGGCCGAGGTCAAAGCGCTGGCCTGCCAGCTACCGGCCGAGACCGGGGTGCCGCTGTCGCGGTGGAGCAGCGGCGACCTGGCGGCCGAGGTGACCGGCCGGGGCATCATCACGGCGATCTCGGCGTCGACCGTTCGCCGGATCCTGGCCGCCGCCGCGCTCAAACCCTGGCAGTACCAGTCGTGGGTGTTCATCCGCGACCCAGATTTCGCGATCAAGGCCGGCCGGGTGCTGGACCTCTACCAACGGGTCTGGGACGGCCGGCCGCTCGGCGGCGACGAGTACGTGATCTCCTGCGACGAGAAGACCTCGATCCAGGCGCGCTGCCGCTGCCACCCGACCCTGCCACCGGGATCGGCCCGCATGATGCGGGTCAACCACGAGTACGACCGCGGCGGATCGTTGGCCTACCTGGCCGCCTACGACGTCCACCGCTCCCGCGTGTTCGGGCACTGCGCGCCCACGACCGGCATCCTGCCGTTCATGACCCTGGTCGAACAGGTCATGACCCAAGAGCCCTACGCCTCGGCCAGCAGGGTGTTCTGGGTGGTCGACAACGGCTCCAGCCACCGCGGCAAGGCCGCCTGCGACCGGCTGGCCGCGCGCTTCCCCAACGCCGTGATGGTGCACACCCCGGTGCACGCCTCGTGGCTGAACCAGATAGAGATCTTCTTCTCCATCGTGCAGCGCAAGGTCGTCACACCCAACGACTTCACCAGCCTTGACCAGGTCAAAGACCGGCTCACCGCCTTCGAGCGTCGTTACAACGAGACCGCCCGGCCCTTCGAATGGGAGTTCACCCCGGCCGATCTCGAGGACCTGGTGGCCCGGATCGAGCGGCACGAACAGAAAGAGTGCTCCCAGCAGCCTCCCGGCCACAGCCACCAGCCTGCCGCACTGCCAACAGCCGCGTGAACCCCCGAAGAACTTACGGGCGGGACCACTAAG